>LSBP01000039.1 GCA_001577635.1 Halomonadaceae bacterium T82-2
GGGCCAGATGCGATCTTCGTCCCTCCACCCCGGCAAGTCTTCTCCATACTGCCCGTGTTGGGTCATTTCCAACATACAAGCGACTTCAGTCGCGATGCAGGGGCCACCGGGCCGCCGCTGTCGGGGATGAATCCCCTCCCACAGGAAGCCTCATTGTGAAAGGTTGTTCATCCGCAATCTGGCCGTGGGAGCGACTTCAGTCGCGATGAAGGGGCCACCGGGCCGCCGCTGTCGGGGATGAATCCCCTCCCACAGGAAGCCTCATTGTGAAAGGTTGTTTATCCGGAAGCTGGCCGTGGGAGCGACTTCAGTCGCGATGCAGGGGCCACCGGGGCGCCGCTGTCGGGGATGAATCCCCTCCCACAGTAGGCCTCATTGTGAAAGGTAGTTCATCCGCAACCTGGCCGTGGGAGCGACTTCAGTCGCGATGCAGGGGCCACCGGGCCGCCGCTGTCGGGGATGAATCCCCTCCCACAGGAAACCTCATTGTGAAAGTCCCCCTACTTCGCTCCGGCGAGGCCGTCATGCATGATCCTGGCGTTGTGGCGCATCATGCCCTCGTAGGTGCTGGCCTCGCCCTCGGCGGCCAGGGCGCCGGAGTAGAGGGTGCCGGCCACGGGAATGCCGGTTTCCTCGGCGAGCTGGCGGATCAGCGCGGGGCTGGTGATGTTCTCGTAGAACAGCGCCGGGATGCGGTTGTGTTCGAGGAAGTCGATCAGGCTGGCCATGTCGGCGGCGGCGGGCTCGGCGGCGGTGTTGAGCCCCACCGGGGACAAAAAGCGCACACCGTAGGCATCGGCGAAGTAGTCGAAGGCGTCGTGGCCGCTGACCACCACCCGCCGGGCGGCGGGAATGGCGTCGATCAGCCGGTGGATCTCGGCGTCCAGGGTGTCGAGGCGCGCCAGGTAGGCGTCGGCGCGTCGGCGGTAGGCGTCGGCGTGGGCCGGGTCGGCTTCGATCAGGCCGTCGCGGATGTTGGCCACGTAGTGTTCGGCGCGGCTCACGTCGAGCCAGGCGTGGGGGTCCAGATCGCCGTGGTCATGGGCGGCGTGTTCGGCATGCTCGGCATGGCCGTCGCCCTCGGCGGGGGGCTCGCCGTGATCGGCGCCGGTGAAGTGCAGCGCAGCGATGCCGTCGGTGGCGACGACCTTGACGCCCCGGTAGCCGCTGGCGTCGAGCAGCCGGTTCATCCAGCCTTCCAGCTGCAGGCCGTTGAAGATCACCAGGTCGGCGCCGGCGATGCGGCGCACGTCCACCGGGCTGGGCGTATAGACGTGGCTGTCGCTGTCGGGGCCGACCAGGCTGGTCACCTCGACGTATTCGCCGCCCACCTGCTCGGCCATGTCGGCCAGCACGCTGAAGCTGGCGACCACATCGAGCGGCTCGGCGGCCTGGCTGGCGGCGGGAAATCCGGAGAGGCCGACGATCAGGCCGGCCAGCAATGCATGGCGCATGGGGCGCTCCTTCGTGGGGGTGCCGCCGGCATCGCCGGCTACGGGATGGGCGGCGGGTTTGTTAGGATGGCGGGCGCCCCTCGGAAGGACGTCTCGCCGTGCCGCATCTGTTCACCAATCGACCCAAGCGTTCCGCCCTCAACCGCGACCGGCCCGAATGGCGCGCCGACTTTCGCTGGGAGACCGTGAACGCCATGCTCTACAAGCTGGGCGGGCTGCTGTTCATCGTCGGCAGCGTGTTCTTCTTTCCGCGCTTCCATCCCTACGAGGACGTCGGCGCCTGGATCTTCTTCGTCGGCTCGCTGCTCTACCTGGTGGTGACCGGCCACGACATGCTCGAGGTGCGCAAGTTCTGGCACGGCAGTCGTCATCACGCCCCGGGCAAGCGGCTCGAGATGATCGCCGCCTCCAGCTACCTGGGCGGCACCCTGCTGTTCACCGCCGGCAGCCTATTCTTCCTCAGCTGGTGGGGCTGGTTCCTCGCCGGTGCCTGGTGCTTCATCATCGGCTCGGCGCTGTTCGTGCTCGGCGCCTGCGTCAACGTGCTGCAGGTGGTCCAGGCGCCGTCGCTGCTGTCGCTGCAGATGACCAACCTCACCGCGGTGACCTTCGTCGTCGGCTCGGTGCTGTTCGTGGTCGCGTCGATTCCCTACCTGTGGACCTTCGATACCTCCCACGACGCGCAACGGCTGTTCACCTTCTTCGCCTGGCAGTACCTGGTCGGCAGCGCGCTGTTCTTCCTCGGCGGCGTGTTCAACTACTACCGGGCCTGCCTGATCATGCGCCGCCGCCGCGACGGCGAGGCCCGCCACGCCGGCGACGATGCGCTGCTCATCGCCTACCTGCACGGCGAGATCAGCGCGGCCGAGTTCCGCGCCGCCTGGCGCGCCGAGTCGCTGCCCGCCCGCGGCATGCCCTGACGCTCAGGCCGGCTCCGGCGTCTCCCGGGCGTCGGCGCGCCGACACCAGCGTGCCCGCAGGCTGTGGTAGCGGCCCAGCAGGGTCGACAGCAGGTACACCCCGCCGGCCAGCAGGATGATGCTGGGGCCCGAGGGCAGGCCCAGGTGATACGACAGCAGCAGCCCGCCGGTGCTGGCGAACAGCGCGATCACCACGGCCACGGCCATCAGCCCTTCCAGGCGCTTCGACCAGAAGCGGGCGGCGGTGGCCGGCAGCATCATCAGCCCCACCGCCATCAGTGTGCCCAGGGTCTGGAAGCCGGCGGTCAGGTTGAGTACCACCAGCCCCAGGAACAGCCCCTGGATGAGGCCGCTTTTGACGCCCTGACCGCGCAGGAACAGCGGGTCCAGGCACTCCACCACCAGCGCGCGGAAGGCCACCGCCATGACCAGCACGGTCACGCTGGCGACCCCGGCGATCAGCCACAGCGCCGTGGTATTCACGGCCAGGATCGAGCCGAACAGCACATGGGTGAGATCGACGCTGCTGCCGCCCAGCGATACCAGCATCACCCCGGCAGCCAGCGAGATCAGGTAGAAGCTGGCCATCGCCGCGTCCTCGCGGTGGCCGGTGAGCTGCGACACGCTGCCCGCCAGCCCCGCCACCAGCAGCCCGGAGAGGATGCCGCCAAGGCTCATCGCCGGCAGCGAGAAGCCGGCCAGCAGAAAGCCCAGCGCCACGCCGGGCAGGATGGCGTGGGCCATGGCGTCGCCGAGCAGGCTCATGCCGCGCAGCATCAGGAACACGCCCAGCGGCGGGGCGGCCAGCGACAGGGCCAGGCCGGCGACCAGCGCCCGCTTCATGAAGCCGTAGTCGGTCAGCGGGGCCAGCAGCAGGGCGTGCAGGGTATCGATCATCGCGTCACTCCGCGGGCGAGGTGCAGGGGCAGGGGGGCGGGGGAGGCCGTCATGCCGCCGGATTGCAGCAGCTCCTGCGGGTCGTGCCAGTGGCCCCGGCCGTCGGCCAGCAGCAGCACGCGGTCGGCCAGCGCGGCGAGCTGGTCGCGGTCGTGGAGGACCACCACGATGGTGGTGCCGGCCCGGGCCATGTCGCGCAGCACCTCGGTGAGCACGGCGACGGTGTCGACATCGACATTGGCGAAGGGCTCGTCGAGCAGCAGCAGTTCGGCCTCCTGCATCAGCGTGCGCCCCAGCAGCGCGCGCTGGCGCTGGCCACCGGAGAGTTCGCCCAGCGGCCGGTGGGCCAGCTGCGAGATGCCCAGGCGCTGCATGACCTCGCGGGCCTGGCGGTACTGGTCCGGCCGGTAGCCCTTGAGCGCGCCGCGGGTCGGCCAGCTGCCGGTCATCACCAGCTCCTCGACACTCATCGGGAACGACAGGTCCAGCGCCAGCTGCTGGGGCAGCCAGGCGCGGCGTTCACGGGAGATGGTGCATTCGACGCGGCCGGTGGTGGGCGGGAGCATGCCCATGATCGCCTGGATCAACGTGCTCTTGCCGGCGCCGTTGGCGCCGATCAGCGCGGTGATGGCGCCGTCCGGGAAGGCGCCTTCGAGATGCTCGATCACCGTGCGCCCGCCCTGGGCCAGCGCCAGATCGTGAAGTGCCAGTCGTGCCATCAGCCCAGCAGCCCCCCGGCCCAGGCTGCCGCCAGCCACAGCACCGCCAGCGGCACCAGGGCCATCAGCAGCCGGCGTCGGGCCGACAGCGACATCAACGAAAAGTGGCAGGGCCCGTCGGGGCGGTGGCGGTGTCGACGTGACATGGCGGGACTCGGCCTCGGGAAATTGGGAAAAGGTTATAACATAACAAAAAGGCGCGGCCAATCGCATTCCATCGCCCGCAGACAGGATCAGTAGCGGATCTGTACTCCCATCCGGTCGGGAGCGAGCGTCCAGGCATACTGGTACTCGAGATTCACGCCACCCAGCGTCAGCCGGGCCGGCTGAAAGCGGTTGAGCGCCACACCGGCCTGACCCGGCTGGGTTCTCAGCTGAATCTCGCCGACCAGCATGCCGGTGGCGAAGCTGACCGCGCCGTCGCGCGGGCGGTCGTCGCCGACGCCGATCGCCAGCCCGCCCAGGGTATTGATGACCAGCGAGCTCAGCCGCGCCCGCCAGGCGCGGCGCCGGCGTTCCTCGGCGGCGGTGGCGCGCATCAGCTCGCGGGCCTCGGCGAGGTGGGCCGCGTCGCGGTGCTCGGCCAGCGTCTGCAGGCGCCGGTAGGCAGCCGGGTGGGGCTGCGGGTCGGTGATCACCCCGGCCAGCGCCAGCGCCGACTTGATGCCGCCCACCCGGGCGTCGAAGCGATCATCGGCACTGTCAGCCTCGCTGGCCTGGTAGGCGTTGTCGGCCAGGCTGGCGGCGTAGACCCCGCCCCAGCCGTAGCGCCACAGCGTGGCCTGCTGCGCCCCTTCCCCGAGGGCGTCGAGATAGGCATCCCACTCGGATTCGGCCGGGGCCGGCTGGGCCAGCGCCGGGGCGGCGAACAGCCCCAGCACCCCGAGCGCGACGACCCGGGCGAAACAAGCAAGGCGAGACATGGGGGCTCCCTGTCAGCGTGCATCCGGAACACGGCGGACGTCCCGCCGTCGGCAAATGTCTGGAGTATAGGGGAACACGGCCCGCGCTTCGCCTTGACAGAGGATGGCGCGCCGCCTAGATTCTATAATAATTAATGAGAATCATTATCAATTAAAGAAGCTGGCGGAGAATCCCCATGACCTATCGCATTCACAGCACCCTGCACGGTGCCAACCCCTGCCTGGAAATCCTCGACGCCAGCTCCGGTAGCGTGCGGTTGGCCTGGGAATACCCACGCCAGCCTGCCGGCGGCGAAGCCACCGATCCGGACCTGCTGGCCATGGAGCGGGAACGCGCCGTTCATCAGCTGTTCTGCCGGCTTTTTCTGCTGACGACGGAGCAGTATCTGAAGGGGGAAATTGCCAGCGATGGCACCTTGAAAGCGCCCGGTTATGGCAAAAGACCGTGACGTCAGGATCACTTTACTGCCTACCAATCGATCCATTGTTGCAGCGCATGACGATTGGCAATTTCCAATTGCTGGGCTCTCGGGTCGGCCTCCACATGGTAGGGGTTTACCCCCAGCTGACGCAGGGCATAACGCACCAATGGGCCACGGCAGTGCAGCGTCAATTCCCCGTGTTGCATGCCGAAATCCATCTCCAGCATGCGCCGTTCCGGGGCACTCAGGCGCCGGTCCGGAATCAGGTGAACGGTTACCATCGTCTGCCAGTCATGATCGTGAGCGGCACCGTGCGTGTCATCGAGACGGTCCCCCGCCGGCTCGGGAAGTCGACAGAAGCGCGTCAAGACGAAGTCGCGGAACGCACGATGTTTCTCGCAATAGGCGCGGGCGTGCCAGCGCCCGGCGGCCAGAACGAGTGAATGAGGCACCAGAATGCGCTCCTCGCCATCGGGGTGGTTGAAGGACGCATAGACCACTTCCAGGCGCTGATGGTCGCGTATGGCGCGGGTCAGGCTTCTCACCACGGCGGGCGAAACGGCACGACTCGGCATGGGGATCGCCTCGGCGCTAGCCATCTCCAGCCCCAGCCCGGCAAAGGGAGTGTCCAGACTTTCGTGACTTCCCAGCAGGTGCAGGTATTCATCGAGCGTGCCCCGAGTCACACGGGGCGTGAAGGCAGGAGCCGGCGCGAAGGCCTTTAGAGAGGCATCGTAAGACAGGTTGCCTGACGCCACTTCCTCCCGATAATGCCGCAGCACTTTCTGGGCCTGATCCCGCCCGATGCCGAATGCCGTGGCGATTTGCGGCGCACTGACTCGACCCTCCCACAACGCGAGTATCTCGATCAGTCGATAACGAAGCTGTTGACTCCAGTTTCCATAATCGATAGCTGACATGACATGTAATCCTGAGCTTACAGGCGTGTCGGAAAAATCAGACCGGCCTGGAAAGTAGGCTGGTTTTATATCCAGCGTCTGGTATGAGAGATTCGATTCTGCTTTATTGAGTTGATCTTAATTCGGATGAAAGCAGATGTCTTATTACCTTTATTGGGGGAAAGCAAAGCCGGAGAGGGAGGGAGCTCAGTGTCATCTCTTGCCCTACCACAGCCTTGATGTGGCTGCCGTTGGTTGGTACCTGCTCGCTCCTGAGAAGCCACTGGCTCAACGTCTTTCCCACCAGCTGGACCTCCCACCCAACATCTTGCGTCGCCTTTTCATTTTCCTGCTCGGGTTGCATGACCTTGGCAAGTTCGCTCGTGCCTTCCAGGGGTTGGCCCGGCCCGAAGGCGTTGATCTGGTGCCGCCTATCGAGCGTCTGGCCTATACCGAACGGCATGATCGGCTGGGTGCCCTGCTGTGGCGGTCGTGCTGGATCGAGTGGTGGCGGGATGGCACCTTGGGAGAAGCAAGAGAACTGCCGCCGCGACGCGAGCGTCGCCAGCTGGCCGACACGCTGCGTGCCTTGCTGGCGCCGATGTTCGGCCACCATGGCCAGCCGGTGGAGGCTGGTCGGCTGGATCTTTCCCAGTTCTTCGGCAGTGACGATATCGCCGATGACGTTCAGGCCGCACGACAGTTCGTCGCCGACTGGGCCGCCCTGATCGAGTTCAATTGGCCGGTCGACAAGCTGGTCACTCCCCAGTGGCGGGAAGCCTTTCTATCGGTGAGCTGGACGATTGCCGGTTGGGCCACCTTGAGCGACTGGCTGGGCTCCAATCGCGACCATTTCGCCTACTGCCAGAACCGGATGCCGCTGGCCGAGTACTGGCCCGTCGCGCTCGAGCGCGCCGAGCAGGCGTTGCAGGAGAGCGGCTTTGCACAGCCGCCCGAGCCGGTGCCTTATGCCGGGCTGGCCAGCTGGTTCGGCGGCCGGTCGGTCACGCCGACTCCGCTTCAGGGTGAGGCCGAGAGCCTGGCACTCGGCGATGGTCCTCAGCTATTCATCCTCGAAGACGTCACCGGCGCCGGCAAGACCGAGGCGGCCTGCATCCTCGCTCAGCGTCTGCTGGCGGCAGGCCACGGCGAAGGGCTCTATTTCGCGCTGCCGACCATGGCGACTTCCAACGCTATGTATGAACGTCTCGGTCATCTGCATCGACGTTTCTACACCGAGGCGTCTCAGCCGTCCTGTGTGCTGGCACACGGTGCCAGAGAGCTCAACGATACTTTTATGAAGGCCGTGGCCGCCGAGCAGCCCGGAGACAGGGACTACGCCGCTGATGACATGACGGCCACCACGCGCTGCAACCGCTGGCTGGCTGATTCGCGCAAGAAGTCGCTGTTGGCCGACGTAGGCGTCGGTACCGTCGATCAGGCGCTGATGGGGCTGCTGCCGTTTCGGCATCAGTCGCTGCGCCTGTATGGCCTGGCACGCAAGGTGCTGATCGTCGACGAGGTACATGCTTACGACCACTACATGCAGACCCTGCTCCATCAGCTGCTGGCCCACCATGCCCGTCAGGGCGGCAGCGCCATCCTGCTGACGGCCACCATGCCGCGCGCCATGCGCGAGGCGCTGGCCGCGGCCTGGCGCCAGGGCCTCGCGCAGGAACCGCCCGAGCTTCAGAGCGAGGCGTTCCCGCTGTTGACGCAGGTCGGGTACGACCTGGAAAACGAAACTCCGCTGGCTACCCGGCCCGAGGTCTCGCGCGAGGTCGGCATCGACTGGCTGGCATCCGAGGAGCAGGCGCTCGATGCCGTGATAGCGGCCGTCGAGGCTGGGGAGTGCGTGGCCTGGGTGCGCAATACCGTCGACGACGCCATCCGCGCCTATGAGCAACTCTGTGAGCGTCACCCCGATCCCGAACGCTGCCTGCTGTTCCACAGCCGTTTCGCGATGGTGGATCGCCAGCGCATCGAGTCGGATGTCATCGAGCGGCTGGGCAAAGCCTCCACCCCCGATCAGCGCCGCGGCCAGGTGCTGATCAGCACGCAGGTCTTCCAGGAGTCGCTCGACTGCGATGTGGACCTCATGATCAGCGATCTGGCGCCCATTGACCTGCTGGTTCAGCGCGCCGGTCGCCTTCAGCGCCATGTGCGCGGTCCGCGTCGTGCACCGCTGCTGTCCGTGCTGGCTCCCGAGTGGAATGCCGAAGCGGATGCCCAGTGGCTCAAGCGTGCCTTGCCGGGCACTCAGGCGGTCTATCGCGACACCTCCCTGCTATGGCTGACCCAGCGCGTGCTGCGCGAACTGGGCGCGATCCGCATGCCCGATGAGGCGCGGGCGCTGATCGAAGCCGTCTATGGTACCGTCGCCGACCGGGTGCCCGACGGTCTGCACGAGGCGAGATGGGAGCAGCGCGGCTTGCAGGGAATGGCCGCGTCGATGGCTAACTTCAACGCCCTGTCACTCGAGCGGGGCTATCTTCGCCAGCTGGATATCGATCAGTGGCAGGAAGAGCTGGAGATCGGCACGCGGCTGGTCGACGAGCCGACGCTCAACGTGGTGCTGCTCAAGCATGACGCCGATGGCGGGCTGGTGCTGTGGGCGGAGGGCGAGCGCCATGCCGCCATGCTCAGCCAGGCGAAGCTGCGCCAGAGCCAGGCGGAGAAGCTGGCGGAGCTGCCGGCAGAGCGTCAGGTCCAGTGGGAAGCCCTTCAGGAGCACTACAAGGCACTGCGTTTTACCCGGCCCTGGCTGGTCGAGGCCGATCCCGTCTGTGCCTATGACGCCCTGTGGGGAGTGAGGTTTTCTAGGGAGGGTGAAAATCCCCGCTGACGCGGGGAACGGGCCATAGAGTTGCTATGAACCGGTTCATCACCGCACGGGCAGTGAACGCACCACACCATTATCTCCCAAGTTGACAGGTTCCTCTAGGTGGGCTAGAAATGTTTGTGCCTTTTCGAATTGCAAATAAATTTGCTATGAACCTTTTTATAATTCGAGAGGCATGGAGCGGCGACGAATCACCGAACCATGCATGTTGCTCGCAACGACACGCTAAGCGTTCTGGTGTTCCCGTTCAAGCGGGCGTCGCCTCAAATCGTATGACTGCTGCCTACCTCAGGAGGCCAACATGATTTTTCGGCGCTATCGGCGAACTAAAAACGGGAAGGTGCTCGATGCCAGGGAGTACGGGTATGAAGCTTGGCCGATCACTCCCCGGCGGCGTATGAAAAAGAAGCCTAAGAAGTAACTCTAACGTCGGTGCTGCCGCAGTCGTAAGCCGTGGCAGCACCTTTGAGAGCAGATTCATATTGAGGCCAGGATGAAATTATTAACAGCAGATTGGCTGCCCTTCCGCACCAGGGACGGTGCCATCGACTACCGGTCGCCCACTGCGGTGGCCGATCCCGAGGTCGTCGATCTCGCCCTGCCGCGAGCCGACTTCCAGGGCGCCGCCTACCAGTTCCTGATCGGGCTGCTGCAGACCGCGCTGCCGCCGCAGGATCACGGCGACTGGCTGGACCGCTTTCTCGAGCCGCCCAGCGTCGCCGATCTGGAGGCCGCCTTTGCGCCGTTCAGCGATGCCTTCGAGCTGGACGGCGACGGGCCGCGTTTCATGCAGGATCTCGATCCGCTGGATGACGTGAAGGAGGCCACCGTCAGCGGCCTGCTCATCGACGCGCCTGGGGCGAACGGCATCAAGAACAACACCGACTTCTTCGTGAAGCGCGGTCGCGTCGAGGTGATGTGCGAGGACTGCGCCGCACTCGCCCTCTTCACCATGCAGATCAACGCCCCGGCCGGCGGGGCGGGCATTCGCGTCGGTCTGCGAGGCGGTGGGCCGCTGACCACGCTGGCATTGCCCGAGTCGGCCGAGGCCAGCCTGTTGTCTCGGCTGTGGCTAAACGTCGTGACGCCCAGGGCGCTGACTCGCTCCGGTCAGTCATGGCAGGCGCCGCGAGTTGATGATGACAGCCTGTTCCTGTGGATGGCGCCGACCCGGGTCAGCGACAAGAAGGGAACCGAGGTGCTGCCCGAGAGCATGCATCCGCTGCATCCCTATTGGTCGATGCCGCGCCGCTTCCGGCTGCTGATCGAGGACGAACCGTGTCGCTGCGATGTCTGTGGACGAGAAACCGAGCGCCGCGTACGCCGCATTCGTGGCAAGAAACAGGGTGCCAACTACGACGGCCCCTGGCTGCACCCGCTGACGCCCTATCGCCGTGATCCCAAGAAACCCAGCGAGCCGCCTCTTTCTACCAAGGGGCAGCCGGGTGGCCTGGGCTATCAGCACTGGTCGAACCTGGTACTGCACGATGCCGACGGCAGCGGCGCGCTGCCCGCGCTGGCGGTGCAGGACTACGTCTCGCAGAAGGTGCGAGCCGTCGATGAAGAGCGTCGTGCCGGCGAAGAGGTCGACGCACTGTTCAAGCATGTCCGACTGTGGGCCTTCGGCTATGACATGGACAACATGAAACCCCGGGGTTGGTACAGTGTCGAGATGCCGCTGGTTGCGGTGCCTCCCGCCCAGCAGGAGCGGCTGCGCGCCTGGGTTCAGCAGTTCACCGACCTGGCTCGGCAGGTCGCCTGGATGGTACGCACTCAGGTCAAGAATGCCTGGTTCGATCGGCCCAGTGAGGCCAAGGGCGACATGAGCCATCTCGATCTTGCCTTCTACGACGCCACTCGCCATGCCTTCTTCCGTGCCCTGTTGGAGTTTCAGGATGCGCTGGAAGCCACAGAGGCCTCGCCGCAACTGCCTTCCGAAGTGGCCGAGCGGTGGTATCGCACCCTCAAGCGCGAAGGGCTGGCGCTCTTCGAGGAGCAGGCGCTCAGCGGGGCACCGGAAGCGGCGGATCTGAAGCGCGCAACCGCGGCGCGACGCCAGCTGCAAGGCTTCCTGGCCGGGCGCAGCAAGGGCAGCAAGGTCATTCGTCACTTTGCCGAGACTGGCGGTTTTGAGTTAACCGCCCGGCCGGCCACTACTGAAGAGGGCATGTCATGAGTGAAGCGGAGCCTGCATCCGTGGCGGAGGCCCCGCCGCGTGTTCCTGAGTATCTCTACGCCATTGAGCGCCGCGAGGCCGATGCGGTGCGCCGCTGGTGGCAGCGTCTGACGCTGCCCACCGAAGCCTTGAAGGCCCATACCGATGCGCCGCCTTGGCCCAAGGGCATGCGGGCGACGCTGCGCCGCTGCGATACCGGCGAGGCGGCGATGCTGACGGAGGCCTTTCGCCACCTGTGGCACTGGCTGCCGGCCGACGAAGACGAGCCCGAGTGGCGCCGTAGCCAGCGGCTTCAGGCCTGGTCCTGTGTCGCCCTGGTGGCGGCCGAGCTGCGGGAAGATATGCCCAAGATGCCTCTGGGCGCAGCCCTGGGTCAGCAGAAGCGTGAAACCGGCAAGCCGTACATGAGCGAGTTGCGTTTCCAGCAGCTGATGGCATCGCGAACCCCGGAAGAGCTGGTGCAGCGCCTGCGCCGCGCCCTGGCGCTGATCGACAAACGCGGCGTCAGCGTCGTTCATCTGGCCGACAACATCGTGCTGTGGTGGCGCGAGTACCAGGGCGGTATTTCGCCAAAACCGACCGAGCGGCTGGGCTTTATCTGGGCCAACGACTACTTCGGCGCCATGGCCGGCTATCGGCAAGACAACCAGTGATTCGTCAACCATGACAGGGAGCCAAGACACATGAGCCATTTCATCCAACTGCATCTGCTGACCGCCTATCCGCCGGCCAACCTCAACCGCGACGACCTGGGGCGTCCCAAGACCGCGATCATGGGCGGTGCCAAGCGCCTGCGCGTCTCGTCGCAGAGCTTGAAGCGGACCTGGCGGACCTCGGCGCTGTTCGAGGAGGCCGTGGGCCAGCATCGTGGCATGCGCACCAAGCTGGTGGGCGTCCAGGCCGCCAAGCGCCTGCAGGAAAAAGACGTGAAAGAGAAGGATGCCCGCGCCTGGGCCACAGAGATCGCCAAGGTCTTCGGCGATGTGGCCAAGGGCGAGCTGGAAACCAGTCAGCTGGTCCATGTCGGCCCCGAGGAGCAGGTGGCGGTCGACGCCCTGGTCGAGACGCTGGCTGCGGAGAACCGCGCGCCGGAGAAGGAAGACCTGAATCTGCTGCGGCACAAGCCCTCGGCCGTGGATATCGCACTGTTCGGCCGCATGCTGGCGGCGTCGCCGGCCTTCAATGTCGAGGCTGCCTGTCAGGTCGCCCATGCCATTACCGTGCATGCCGCCGAGGTCGAGGACGACTATTTCACGGCGGTGGATGATCTGAACACCGGCGACGAGCATCGCGGGGCGGCGCATGTCGGCGAGGCCGGTTTCGGTGCGGGCCTGTTCTACAGCTACGTGTGCATCGACCGCCGGCAGCTGATCGAAAACCTGGGCGGCGAAGAGGAACTGGCCGACCGGGCCATCGCGGCCCTGGCCGAGGCCGCCGTGAAGACCTCGCCCAAGGGCAAGCAGAACAGCTTCGGTTCCCGGGCCCATGCCAGCTATGTGCTCGCCGAAAAGGGTGATCAGCAGCCGCGTTCGCTGGCGCCGGCCTTCCTGCGCCCCGTGGCGGGGCAGGATCAGACGCTGGATGCCATCGCCCGACTGGAGCGCCAGACTCAGGCCTTTGATGAGGCCTATGGCGCCGGCGCCGATCAGCGTTTCGTCGTGGCGGCTGACCCCGACTACCGGGAGCCGCAGCTTTCCGGCGGCGTGCTCAAGGGCAGCCTTGCCGAACTGATCGAGTTCCTCAATCGGAATCACTGAAGGAGTCGTCATGACGGAGTATCTAGTCTTTCGGCTCTATGCGCCGCTTGCCAGCTGGGGCGAGGCGGCGGTGGGGGAGTCACGCCCCACCGCCACCTACCCCGGGCGTAGCGCCATCGTCGGGTTGCTGGGGGCGGCGCTGGGCGTTCGCCGCGACGACGACGAGGGGCAGCGTCGGCTGCGCGATAGCGTCGGTATCGCCATCAAGCAGCGGTCGCCGGGCAGCCTGCTGCGCGATTACCACACCGTGCAGGTGCCGGCATCGCAGTCCAGGGTGACCTATCGCACGCGGCGAGACGAGTTGAGCGCCCCGAAGAAAGTCATCAATACCATTCTTTCCAGCCGTGACTATCGCTGCGACGGGCTGTGGACCGTCGCCGTCTGGCTGACACCACAGGCCGAGTTGACGCTCGAGGCGTTGGAACAGGCGCTCAAGGCGCCGCACTTCCCGCTCTATCTGGGACGCAAGGCCTGTCCGCCGGGGGCACCGCTCGCACCGCGGCGCGAGGCGTTTTCTCGGCTACGCGATGCCCTGGATGTCGACTTTACGCCGCTGTGCGGGAGAAACGCCGAAGAGGAGCGCCGCGCGTTGAGGCTGCCGGATAACGCGCTCTATGCCTGGGAAGGCGATGCCAGGGACCTGGATGGCAATGGCCAGGGTGTGGAGTCCAGTGAGTCCTGGGATATGCCGCTCAATCGCCGCCGCTGGCAGTTCGGACCGCGTACCGAATATCGCCGCGTGGTCCGGGCACGGGAGGAGCACTGATGTACCTTTCTCGAGTGCGAGTCGACCTCAACGGCCTGTCCCGAGGGGCCTTGTTCGACATCATGGATGGCAGGGCCTATGCCGCCCACCAATTGCTGTGGCGACTGTTCCCTGAATATCAGGGACCTCGGCCATTCCTGTTTCGTCAGGAAATGGAGGAATCCGAAGACGGAGGCGCGCCGCGGGGGTTGCCGCTGTTCTATGTGCTCTCCGAGCGAGAGCCGGTGCCGATTGCCGGGCTGCTGGAGGCACAGTGCAAGCCGTTTTTCCCGGTGCTGGAACCCGGGGAGCGGCTTGCCTTTCGCCTGCGGGCGAATCCTACAGTGGCCAAGTCAGTATCAGGCAAGCGGGGACAGCGTGCCGACGTGCTGATGGCCGCCAAGTATCCCTTCGAGGCCGGCGGCCAGAGGAAAAGCCAGGCCTGTGTCGAGGCGATGGATGCGGCCGCTCGCGAGTGGCTGACAGAGCGTGCCGAGTCCTGGGGATTCCGTTTACCGATGTCGCCTGAAGTGGGGGCCTATCGCCAGCATGCGTTATCGAAGGACAAGGGTCGCCCCATCCGGTTTTCCAGCGTCGACTATGAAGGCCTGCTGGAGGTCACGGATTCCGTCCGGTTGATCGAGACTCTGGCGCAGGGTGTCGGACGAGCCAAGGCCTTTGGCTGTGGCCTGATGCTGTTGCGTCGTCCCTGACCGATAGCGGACAAGGAGTGCAGGATGGGGTTCATTCCGCTCAAGCCGATCCCCGAGAAGGATCGCATGTCGATGATCTTCGTCGGCATGGGGCAGATCGATGTGCGCGATGGCGCTTTCGTCGTCATCGACGAGGTCAACGGCGAGCGCATGCATATTCCCGTCGGTTCGGTTGCCTGCCTGCTTCTCGAGCCCGGTACTCGGGTCTCCCACGCTGCCGTGAAGCTGGCCTCGGTGGTGGGAACATTGCTGATCTGGGTCGGCGATGCCGGCGTGCGGCTCTACAGCGCCGGCCAGCCGGGTGGGGCTCGCTCCGACAAGCTGCTCTATCAGGCGCAGTTGGCACTGGATGACACGCTGCGTCTGAAGGTGGTTCGCAAGATGTTCGAGCTGCGGTTCGGCGAACCACCTCCCTCGAGGCGCAGCGTCGAGCAACTTCGGGGCATGGAAGGCGCCCGGGTTCGCAAGACCTACCAGCTACTCGCCAAGCAATATGGACTCAAGTGGCAGGGGCGGCGCTACGATCCGACGCAATGGGATGCATCGGACGTCGCGAATCAGTGCTTGTCTGCCGCGACGGCCTGTCTCTATGGCATCACCGAAGCGGCGGTTCTGGCGGCGGGCTATGCACCGGCGATCGGTTTCCTGCATACCGGCAAGCCGTTGAGTTTCGTTTACGATATCGCCGATATCGTCAAGTTCGAGACCGTGGTTCCGGCGGCCTTCCGTGTCGCGGCACGCAATCCGCCGATGCCGGAAAGGGAAGTGCGAATCGCCTGTCGAGATGCCTTCAAGCAGACACGGCTGTTACAGCGGCTGATACCGATGATCGAGGAGGTATTGGCAGCCGGCGAGATCGAGCCGCCGCCTCCCGCTCCGGAAGCGGTACCGCCGGCGATCCCCGAGCCGGAATCGATCGGCGATAGCGGGCATCGGAGTAAGTGATATGGCAATGGTTGTCGTCGTGACCGAAGCGGTTCCACCACGCCTGCGCGGGCGCCTGGCCGTCTGGCTGCTAGAGATTCGTGCCGGCGTCTACGTGGGCGATGTCAGCAAGCGGATTCGCGAAATGATCTGGGAGCAGATCGAAGCCCTGGGCGAGGAAGGCAATGTCGCCATGGCCTGGGCGAGCAATCATGAGTCCGGCTTCGAGTTCCAGACTTATGGTACCAACCGTCGTGAACCCGTTGATCATGATGGCCTGCGCTTGGTGCGTTTTTTACCGCCAGAGCCAACTAGCTGATTTTTAAGGCTCTTTAACAATGCAGTCTGGTCAAAAAGTAATCAAAATCGCTGGTGGAAACCCCGCTGGTGATTTTCTTCATTATAAACAAGTGGCTACAATTAGTCCGATCCCCGCAGGCGCGGGGATAACCCGGCCGGGAGCCTCGTCCTCGTCGGCCTCGTCGGCCGATCCCCGCAGGCGCGGGGATAACCCGCTGGCCCGCGAGGACCGGGGTATCTACGGCGTCCGATCCCCGCAGGCGCGGGGATAACCCGGCGCGCGGATTGTCGTTGGCCGGCTGGACCGGCCGATCCCCGCAGGCGCGGGGATAACCCGGCATTATCGCTCACCGCCGTCGTGTTTGCAAACCGATCCCCGCAGGCGCGGGGATAACCCGGCGCAGGTCGATCGGTGTGGTGTCGTTGCGCCCCGATCCCCGCAGGCGCGGGGATAACCCGCTGGTGAAACCAGATAGCCGTGGTGTCGTTCACCGATCCCCGCAGGCGCGGGGATAACCCGGACCAGAACGGCCAGAAGCAGGAGCGCACCGACCGATCCCCGCAGGCGCGGGGATAACCCGCAAGCGTCGAGTCAGTTCCTGTGGAGGGACATCCGATCCCCGCAGGCGCGGGGATAACCCGCGATGCCGCGACGTGTGAGATACGGATTCAGCCCGATCCCCGCAGGCGCGGGGATAACCCGTCAGTCGGTCGATAGCGCGCTTTTGAGCGTCGCCGATCCCCGCAGGCGCGGGGATAACCCGCACTGCGAAGACCGCCGTATCCCGGTCATCGGCCGATCCCCGCAGGCGCGGGGATAACCCGTACTTCCCCGACCTGTCGAGCCAGGGCGTGGACCGATCCCCGCAGGCGCGGGGATAACCCGACATCGCTGCCTTGGGCCTCAAGGAACTCAAGCCGATCCCCGCAGGCGCGGGGATAACCCGACGGATGCCTCGCTGACCACCGCGACCGACGTCCGATCCCCGCAGGCGCGGGGATAACCCGGGGGTGCCGCATGACCCCTTGGAGCCAATCAGCCGATCCCCGCAGGCGCGGGGATAACCCGCCGGGTCAGCAACCGGGTTCTGGGAATTGCGCCCGATCCCCGCAGGCGCGGGGATAACCCGAAAATCTCGGTCTCTACGTTGGTCTTTGCGTCCCGATCCCCGCAGGCGCGGGGATAACCCGCCAACATGCACCGCGAGCAGCCCCCGGCGGCCCCGATCCCCGCAGGCGCGGGGATAACCCGGTCCGCCAGTTCGGCTACGCGCCGTCCGCCGCCCGATCCCCGCAGGCGCGGGGATAACCCGCAGACCATCGCCGCCGCCACCCAGGTGATGCCCCGATCCCCGCAGGCGCGGGGATAACCCGTCGATGGTCTGCGAGGTGCCATTGCTGCTGGCCCGATCCCCGCAGGCGCGGGGATAACCCGCGGCCACCCGATCTCACCGACGACAACGACGACCGATCCCCGCAGGCGCGGGGATAACCCGAATCTCCTGGTCTGACATGACGTCCTCCAGAACCGATCCCCGCAGGCGCGGGGATAACCCGCTGTCATAGCTGGCGGCAGCGGCGGCGGCCGACCGATCCCCGCAGGCGCGGGGATAACCCGGTGACGGTCCCCAACTCCGGCGGCCGGCCGTACCGATCCCCGCAGGCGCGGGGATAACCCGGCATCGATGTCGGCGCCGTTGAACGAGGTGGCCCGATCCCCGCAGGCGCGGGGATAACCCGGCCTGCCCCTACCGGCTGTCGTGCACCGCCACCCGATCCCCGCAGGCGCGGGGATAACCCGCACGTTGGCGATGAGCTGCTGTGGGAGCTGGTCCGATCCCCGCAGGCGCGGGGATAACCCGCCCGGCGAGAACCCAAATCCGGTCAGCCACACCCGATCCCCGCAGGCGCGGGGTGAAGTGGACCCCATTCACTGAACCACCTGACAGGCGAGCTAAGCTCTGACCGGGTTGTCATCAGGCGTCAGGCCGCCTGGATCAGTGGTTGATCG
>LSBP01000003.1 GCA_001577635.1 Halomonadaceae bacterium T82-2
TCGGCCTCGGACGAGCAGACCCGGGGGATCGAGCAGATCAACCAGGCGGTGGCGCAGATGGACGAGGTCACCCAGCAGAACGCCGAGCGGGTACAGACCTCGGCGCGGGCCGCCCAGGAACTCGACGAGCAGGTGGTGCGCCTGGCCGAGGCGATGGGCGTGCTGCGCCTGAGCGGCAGCGGCCGGGAGCAGGTCGACCGCGAGACACGCTTCCGGGCCGCCAAGGCCCGCAAGCAGGGCGGCAGGGAGACTCCGGCGCTGAGCCACGGAAAGGCCGGCAAGTCGCAGGCCGGTTCATCCCGCAGCACCACGGCGGACAGTGAATGGGTGGCCTTTTGACTACCTGGACGGGGCCCGGCGATCCGGCGGGCGATAGCGCACCGGCCTCGACGCCGGGTCTGGATCGGGATCTGATCATGACCGATGCCGACTTCAATCGGGTGCGTCAGCTGATCTACCAGCGGGCCGGCATCGTGCTGGCCGAGCACAAGCGCGAGATGGTCTACAGCCGTCTGGCACGCCGCCTGCGGCTGTACAAGCTGACGCGCTTCGCGGACTACCTGGCGCGCCTGGAGCGGCAGCCGGATGCCCGCGAGTGGGAGGCCTTCACCAACGCCCTGACCACCAATCTCACGGCCTTCTTCCGCGAGGCGCACCATTTCCCGTTGCTGGCCGATCATGTCCAGCAGCGCAGCGGGCCGATTCGTATCTGGTGCGCGGCGGCGTCGACCGGGGAAGAGCCCTACTCGATCGCCATGACGCTCAACGAGGCGCTGGGCCCGCGTGCCCGCGAGGCCAGGGTGGTGGCCACGGACATCGATACCGACGCTCTGGCACGGGCCCGCGAGGCAGTCTACCCGCTGGAGCAGGTCCTCAAGTTGCCCGATGAGCGGCGCAAGCGCTTCTTCCTGCGTGGCGGCGGCGCCCGTTCCGGGTTGGCGCGTATCCGGCCCGAACTGATGTCGATGGTCGAATTTCGCCCGCTCAACCTGCTGGCGCCGTCCTGGCCGCTGGACGGGGGCTTCGATGCGATCTTCTGTCGCAATGTGATGATCTACTTCGACAAGGAAACCCAGGCGCGGATCCTCGACCGGTTCGTGCCGCTGCTCAAGCCGGACGGCCTGCTCTTCGCCGGCCATTCGGAAAACTTTTCCTACATCAGCAAGGCCTTTCGCCTGCGTGGACAGACGGTCTATGAACTGGCCGATTCAGCCTCAAGTCGCGCGGCGGTTCGCCGATAAGAAGAGACAATGCCCCGGCGGCTCGTACAGGAGCGGCCGGGCAATGGATAGGAGACCCTCTCTTGAGTGCCCGGAAGATCAAGGTGTTGTGCGTCGACGATTCGGCGTTGATTCGCGACCTGATGAGCGAAATCATCAACTCGCACGATGACATGGAAGTGGTGGCGACGGCACCCGATCCGCTGGTGGCACGTGACCTGATCAAGCGTACCAATCCTGACGTCCTGACCCTCGACGTGGAGATGCCGCGCATGGACGGCATCGACTTTCTCGAGCGGTTGATGCGGCTGCGTCCCATGCCCGTGCTGATGGTGTCGTCGCTCACCCAGGCCGGTTCGGAAGTGACGCTCAAGGCGCTCGAGCTGGGAGCGGTGGACTTCATCGCCAAGCCGCAGCTGGGCATTCGCAGCGGCATGCTCGAGTACAGCGAGATGATCGCCGACAAGCTGCGGGCCGCCGCACGTTCGCGACCGCGGGCCGCGCCCCGCAAGGACGCGCCGCGTGCCGCCGCCCCGGTCAAGGCACCGCTGATCTCGAGCGAAAAGCTGATCATCATCGGCGCATCGACGGGCGGCACCGAGGCCATTCGTCAGGTTCTGGAGCCGCTGCCCGCCAACGCGCCGGCGATCCTGATCACCCAGCACATGCCAGGCGGTTTCACGCGATCCTTCGCGGAACGGCTCGACCGGCTGTGTCGAATCGAGGTCAAGGAAGCCGAGGATGGCGAGCGTGTACTGCCCGGCCATGCCTACATCGCCCCCGGGGACCGCCACCTGAAGCTGGCGCGCAGCGGTGCCAACTATGTGGTCAAGCTCGATGACGGCGAGCCGGTCAACCGGCACCGCCCCTCGGTGGACGTGCTGTTTCACTCCGCCGCGGTCAACGCCGGCCGCAACGCGGTCGGCGCGCTGCTGACCGGCATGGGCCGCGACGGTGCCGCCGGACTGCTCGAAATGCGTCAGGCGGGCGCCCATACCCTGGCGCAGAGCGAGGAAACCTGCGTGGTATACGGCATGCCGCGGGAAGCCGTGGCGCTGGGTGCGGCCGCCGATGTGGTCGATCTCGACCAGGTGGCCTCGCGCATCATGCAGCTGGTCGCCGCCTCCGGACGTGCCCAGCGTGTCTGAATAATCACGATGCCGGCTGCAGGCGGCCGGCGAGTCTGTTGAATCCCCTGAACACATCGATTGAGAACGAGGAACGACGATGGCCGATAAGAACATGAGCATTCTGGTGGTCGATGACTTTCCCACCATGCGCCGCATCGTGCGCAGCTTGCTCAAGGAACTGGGCTACAACAACGTCGAGGAGGCCGAGGACGGTCAGGACGCGCTGGGCAAGCTGCGCGGCGGCAACTTCGAGTTCGTCGTATCCGACTGGAACATGCCGAATCTCGACGGCCTGGAAATGCTCAAGCAGATTCGCGCCGATGATGCCCTCAAGTCCCTGCCGGTGCTGATGGTGACCGCCGAGGCCAAGAAGGAAAACATCATCGCGGCGGCGCAGGCCGGTGCCAACGGTTATGTCGTCAAGCCCTTCACGGCCGCGACCCTGGAAGAGAAGCTCAACAAGATCTTCGAAAAACTCGGCAAGTGAGCGCCGCCGCGAAGGAGGGTTAGCCATGAGTGCTGAAGCGCAGCACGACGGAACACAGGCCAGCGACGACCTGATTCAGCGCATCGGCCAGTTGACCCGCATGCTGCGTGACAGCATGCGTGAGCTGGGGCTGGACAAGGAGATCGAGAAGGCGGCGGAAGCGATTCCCGATGCTCGGGACCGGCTCAGTTACGTCGCCTCGATGACCGAGCAGGCCGCCGAGCGGGCGCTCAATGCCATCGACCGGGCCCAGCCCCTGCAGGAGTCGCTGGAGGAGCGGGCCAAGTCACTCGATGCCCGCTGGGCCGAGTGGTTTGCCGAACCCAAGGAGCTCGATGAAGCCAAGGCGCTGGTGCAGGACACGCGCACTTATCTAAGCGACGTACCGGCGCAGACCAAGGCCACCAATGCCGAACTGTTCGAGATCATGATGGCCCAGGACTTTCAGGACCTGACCGGCCAGGTGATCAAGCGGATGATGGACATGATCCGCGAGATCGAGAATCAGCTGGTTCAGGTACTGCTGGACAACGTGCCCGACAGTGAAGATCGTCAGGAGCTGCGACGCTCGATCGAGAACGAGCGCGAGACGTCGCTGCTCAACGGCCCGCAGATCAAGCCGGAGGGCGAGGACGTGGTCAGCAGCCAGGACCAGGTCGACGACCTGCTGGACTCGCTGGGCTTCTGAGTGTGGTCGGCGCCTCGCGGCGCCGTTTTCACGATATCCCCTGGCGCGGCAATCGAGGATTAACGCTCGATTCGTCGCGCTTTTTGCGTGTTCGTCCGCCGGGCCTGCCACGCAGAATAAGCCACGACTCCGAATGGGCCAGGGTGTGGCATAAAGGCGATGGCCGAGGACAGCAGCGACGAGGACAAGACAGAAGACCCGACGCCACGACGCCTTGAAAAGGCGCGTGAAGAAGGGCAGATCGCTCGTTCGCGGGAGCTGACCACCTTTCTGATGCTGCTGGCCGGCGTGATCGGCCTGTGGAGCCTCGGTACACAGCTCTACGACCAGCTCGGCATGATGATGGAGCAGGCCTTCCTGTTCGACCGTGGCATCGCCTTCGATACCGCGCGGATGATGGCCAAGCTGTGGACCCTGGGTGAACACAGCCTGCTCGCCGTGCTGCCCCTGTTCCTGCTGCTGACTGTGGTGGCCGCCATCGCCCCGGCGCTGCTGGGAGGCTGGGTGCTGTCGGGCAAGTCGCTCAAGCCGCAACCCTCCAAGCTCAACCCGCTCAAGGGTCTCAAGCGCCTGGTGTCGTCGCAGATTCTCGCCGAGCTCTCCAAGGCGATTGCCAAGTCGCTGCTCACCGGCAGCGTGGCCGGGGTCTTCCTGTGGTTCAAGCGCGGTGAATTGCTCGGTCTGATGAGCCAGCCGCTCGAGCAAGCCTTGGCCGATGCGCTGCGCCTGGCGGCGATTTGCTGTGCGCTGATCGTGCTTTCGCTGGTGGTGGTGATTCTCATCGACGTGCCCTACCAGCTGTGGAGCCACAACAAGAAGCTGCGCATGACCAAGGACGAGATCAAGAAGGAGCACAAGGAATCCGAGGGTGACCCGCAGATCAAGGGGCGGATTCGTCAACAGCAGCAGGCCATGGCGCGCGGACGCATGATGAGCAAGGTGCCCGAGGCCGACGTGATCGTCACCAACCCGACGCACTACGCCGTGGCCCTGAGCTACCGTGACGGCGAGATGGGCGCGCCGCGGGTGGTCGCCAAGGGCGCGGACGCCGTCGCCGCGCGGATTCGCGAGATCGGCGACGAGCACCATGTACCCCGGCTCGAGGCACCGCCGCTGGCGCGGGCCCTGTATCGTCACGTCGACCTGGATCAGGAGATCCCGGTCGACCTCTACACGGCGGTCGCCGAGGTCATGGCCTGGGCCTTCCGCCTGCATCAGGTGCGTCGCGAGGGCGGCGAGACGCCCGAGCCGCCCGGCAACCTGCCGATACCGGCCGCCATGGATGACGACGCCGCATCGTCCCGCGAGGAGACGCCATGAATCTGATGGATACGCTGGGCCGCCAGAGCTGGCTCGGCGATGCCCGAATGAAGCTGCTGGCCGGGCCGCTGCTGATCATCATGATCCTGTCGATGATGATCCTGCCGCTGCCGCCGTTCGCGCTCGACATGTTCTTCACCTTCAACATCGCCATGTCGGTGATGGTGCTGCTGGTCAGCATGTTCACGCAGAAGCCGCTGGACTTCGCGGCGTTTCCCGCGGTGCTGCTGTTCACCACGCTGCTGCGCCTGTCGCTCAACGTGGCCTCGACCCGCGTGGTGCTGATGAACGGCGACGAGGGCGGCGACGCGGCCGGCAAGGTGATCGAGGCGTTCGGCGAATTCCTGATCGGCGGCAACTTCGCCGTGGGCCTGGTGGTCTTCCTGATCCTGGTGATCATCAACTTCATGGTCATCACCAAGGGGGCGGGGCGCATCGCCGAGGTGGGCGCGCGCTTCACCCTGGACTCCATGCCCGGCAAGCAGATGGCCATCGACGCCGACCTCAACGCCGGCCTGATCGGCGAGGAGGACGCCAAGCAGCGTCGCGCGGAGATCGCCCAGGAATCCGACTTCTATGGCTCGATGGACGGGGCCAGCAAGTTCGTGCGCGGTGACGCCGTGGCGGGCCTGATCATCATGGTGGTCAATCTGATCGGCGGGCTGCTGATCGGCGTGATCCAGCACGACATGGCGGTGGCCGACGCCGCGCGCACCTATGCCCTGCTGACCATCGGCGACGGCCTGGTGGCGCAGATTCCGGCGCTGGTGATCTCCACCGCCGCCGGTGTCACCGTCTCGCGGGTCAACACCGACCAGGACGTCGGCCAGCAGATGATCTCGCAGCTGTTCGCCAACCCCCAGGTACTGGTGCTGGCCGCCTGCGTGATGGGGCTGCTGGGGCTGGTGCCGGGCATGCCCAACCTGGTGTTCCTGCTGTTCAGTACCCTGCTGGGCTCGCTGGCCTGGTGGATGATCCGCCAGCGCGACGACAGGCTGGCCGAGCAGGCCATCCAGGAGGCGCCGCCGCCGTCGCCCGAGGTGCCCGAGGCCAGCTGGGACGACGTCCAGCTGGTCGACACCCTGGGGCTGGAAGTCGGCCATCGCCTGATCCCGCTGGTCGACCACCGCCAGGACGGCGAACTGCTGGGACGCATCAAGAGCGTGCGCAAGAAGTTCGCCCAGGAGGTCGGCTTCCTGCCGCCTGTGGTGCACATCCGCGACAACCTCGAGCTGGGGCCCAACACCTACGTGCTGACCCTGAAGGGCGTGGAGATCGGTCGCGCCGAGGCCCATCCCGGCAAGTGGCTGGCCATCGATCCCGGTCAGGTCTCGGGGCAGCTGGAGGGCACGCCGACCCAGGACCCGGCCTTCGGGCTGCCCGCCGTGTGGATCGACGCCGGCCAGCGCGAGCATGCGCAGGTCTACGGCTACACGGTGGTGGATGCCAGCACGGTGGTGGCGACGCATCTCAATCACCTGCTGCACCGCCACGCCGGCGACATGCTGGGGCGCCAGGAGACGCAGCAGCTGCTCGACAAGCTGGGCGAGGAGAGCAAGTCGCTGGTCGAGGACGTGGTGCCCAAGCTGGTGTCGCTGACCACCCTGCAGCGCCTGCTGCAGAACCTGCTCGAGGAGGAGGTGTCGATTCGCGACCTGCGGACCATCCTCGATACCCTGGCCGAGCATGCCACGCCCCAGAGCGACACCCAGGACCTGACCGCCGTGGTGCGCGTGGCGCTGGGCCGCGCGATCACTCAGCAGTGGTTCCCCGGCCAGGGCGAGCTGCACGTCATCGGCCTGGACGCCAACCTCGAGCAGGTGCTCAGCCAGGCGATGAACGGCGGCGGCGCCATCGAGCCGGGGCTGGCCGACACCCTGATGCAGCAGACCGAAGCGGCGGTGAACCGCCAGGAGGCCCTGGGCGAGCCCACGGTGCTGGTGGTGCCGCACAGCCTGCGTCCGCTGCTGTCGCGCTTCCTGCGCCGTCGGCTGCGCCAGCTGGTGGTCATGTCGCAGGCCGAGATTCCCGATGATCGAACCATCCGCGTCACCGCCCTGGTCGGAGGCCGTCAATAATGAGTGTCCAGCGTTTCGTCGGTGCCAACAGTCGCGAGGCCATGCGCCGGGTCCGGGCCGCGCTGGGGGATGACGCCCTGATCCTGGCCAATCGCCGGGTCGCCGAGGGCGTCGAGATCCTGGCGCTGGCCGAGGAGATGGTGCCCCCGGCCGAGCCGGGCCCGACCGGCGACGACACCCGCACCCTCGACGAGCCGCCGGATCGACCGGGCGGCGCCCATGCCGGGGCGGCCTCCCGCACCCAGCCGCCACCGGTGGCGGACGCTCCGCCGGCAGCGTCACGCCCGGAACCGCCGAAGCCTCGGCCGGAACCGTCAACGCCTGCCGAGAGCGCGCCTCCCGCCACGCCGGCGGACCCGCATCCGGGCGACCCGCATCCGGGCGACCCGCATCCGGGCGACCCGTTCGCCGCCTTCAGCGAACGGCTGCTCGGCGAGATGCAGGACCTGCGCGCGCTGCTGGTCGGCCGCCGGGACGCCGGTGCGCCCGTGGGCACGGCCGAGGACGACAATCGCGCGACGCTCAACCGACAACTGCAGGCCGCCGGTTACGGCAATGCCCTGGCGCGGGAGCTGCTCGACGCCCTGCCGCTGGAGCTCGTGCACGCCCCGGCGGACGAGGCGCTGGCCTGGCTGGAGCGGCAGCTGGTGTCGCGGCTGGCCGTGCTGGACGACGAGTCCCGACTGCTCGACGAGGGCGGCGTCTTCGCGCTGCTGGGGCCGACCGGCGTCGGCAAGACCACCACCACCGCCAAGCTCGCCGCCCGCTACGTGATGCGCCACGGTGCGGACGGGGTCGCGCTGGTGACCACCGACAGTTACCGGATCGGCGCTCACGAACAGTTGCGTATCTATGCCCGGCTCATGGGGGCCGAGGTGCATGCACTGGATGCCGAGGCGCCGCTGGACGACCTGCTCGCACGCCTCGCCGACAAGCGCCTGGTGATCATCGACACCGTGGGCATGAGCCAGCGTGATCGCCGGCTGGTCGATCAGGTGGCCATGCTGGGGCAGGGGGCACGCCCCGTGCGGCGGTTGTTGCTGCTCAATGCGGCGAGTCACGGCGAGACCCTCGAGGAAGTGGTCGAGACCTACCAGCGAGCCTCGCTGGCCGCGGGGGCACCGCTCTTCGGCGCGATTCTCACCAAGGTCGACGAGGCGCCGCGCCTGGGCGCGGTGCTGGACATCGCCATCCGCCACGATCTGCGGCTGCATTATGTGTCCCAGGGCCAGCAGGTACCGGAGGATCTGCGTCTGGTCGACCCGCATGAACTGGTCGGGCAGTCGCTGGCCACCGCCGACGACTCGGCGTTCGTCGGCGAACCGCTGGCCTGGCAGGCGACCCCCTCGGCGCGGCGTTGGCGGGGGCTGTCCCGCAGCCTGCTGGGTCAGGGTCGCTCACTGGCGGTAGTGATGGCACAGTTGCGGGCCCGGGTCGGCGGCTTCACCGCGCTCGACGCCGCCTGGCCATTGCTGACGATGCCGCTGTCGCGGCAACGGCTGCATCTCGACCGGGTGCGGGGGATGCCCGCGGCCCGCGAGGAGGACGCGGCGATGATGCTCTGGCCCCGCCATGTACCGATCAGGGGCAGCCAGTGTCGTCTGCCGGCCCTGTGTCTCAATGCCAGGGCCCTGCCGCTGGCAGCGCCCTGGCCGAGCCCCGGCCAGCCGGCGGGCGAGGCGGAAAAACTCTCGGCCGCCGAAGTGCGGCTGGGTACCGATCGCCATTTCCTGCCGCGCTGTCCGTCGGCGGCGGCCCGTCGCCATCTGCTGGACGCCGGCAGCGACTGGCTGGCGCTGGCCCAGGCCAACACCCGGGTGGTCTTCGAAGGCGAGCGCCTGCCGCTCAAGGCCCTTGCCGAGCAGGCGGATGCCGGGCACGAGGTGGCCTGCCGCTATCGGGGGCGGAGCGGGCGCCTGGCGACGGGTTGGCTGCCGGTATCGCTGAACGACGGCACCCCGGTACAGGCCTGGTTTGCGGTATTGCATGACCCCGACACCGGCCGTCGGCGCCTGACGCGTTACTGGCTGGCGGCGGACAAGGAGGCGGCTTCGCGCCCGGCATTGCTGGCCGCGCACCTGGTTGCCGAGGAGTGGAGCTCGCTGGCCGGCCGTGCCTGGCAATGGCTGGCGCCGGAAGCCGGCGAGGGTGTCGATACCGAGCTGCGTGCCTGGTTGGCCACCGCCCTGGCGGCCGTGGCGGTGCGGCTCGATCAGGAAGGCGATGACTGGGCGATGGACGTGCGCGGTCATCTGCTGGCGTTGCTGGGCGGTACACGCAAGCGCAGTGCCGCCGCCCTGCTCGAGGCCCTGTGGCACCTGCTGGCCGCCCGCGACGCCTTCGTGCTGGCGGCCGCACCACTGATGGGGGAGGTGACGACGCACCATGAGTGAAGGCGATCAGGCCGCCGGGCTGCGACGCTGGGCCGCCGAAATGGCGCCGGCGGCTGACGATGGCGAAGAGGGGGCAGCGCCGGAAACACCTGCCATGGCGGAGGAAACCGGGACGCCGACCTGGATTGCGGAGACGCTGGTTGAGCTGGCAGCATCTGCGTCCCTGGCGGCCGAGACGGCGCCCGCGCCCCGCCGGCTGCTGATGGTGCTGGGTCTGCCGGGCGGTGATGAGGCGGATACGCGGCCGGTCAGCGAGGCATTGGTGCGCTGGCAGGCGCAGGGGCAGCGCTGGGTTGGCGAGGCGGACGACTGGCGCATCGTGCCTACTTCGGTGGACAGCCCCCACCTGCCGGCACTGCTCGACGAGCAGTCGCGCTGGGCGCTGTGGGTGGGCAACGATGCCGATGCCTTTAGGCGCACCTATCGGCTGCTGAAACGCCTGGCACAGCGAGGCGGTCCGCGTCGCCTGCTGCTGGTGCACCCGCCGCTGGCCTCGCGAGCCGGGCTGCTGGCCAATCTTCAGCAGGCGGCGGCGAGCTTTTTCGGCTTCGAGTTGTGGATCGTGCCCGTCCGCCGGCGTCGGCGGCACGGTGCATGATCGGGGCGCGGCGTACGGCGGCCTGCCTGCTGTTGGTCGGCCTCGGGCTTGCCGGGTCTGCCCTCGGCGCGGGAAGCTGGGTCGGGCGGGCGCCGGCCGTGAATTTGGGCACGCCCGGGCGTGTGACAGCCGCCGAGCCCATCACGCCCCCGGCGGGGTTGCGACCCGGATTGATAACGTCCGTGTCCTGGCGTTTCCGAGCGCCACCGGGGCTCCCCGATCTGGAAGCCTGGCTGTGCCACCCACGCCGTTGCCTGCCGCTGACGGCGGCGCGCGGGCGAAGCGACGGGCTGCGCGGCCTGCCGGCGCGCGAGCCGCTGACCCTGCATTTTCGCCTGCCGCGCAATGCCCATGCCGGAGCGGTGCGTCTCACGGGGCTCCAGGTGATCGTCAACTACCGCGAGCCGCAAAAGGGTAAATAGCCTGATGCCCGGTCGGGTATTCGCCGCTTGGTGCCCCCTGCGAGAACGACATAATGCCGGTATCGGTGGCCGATCGGCGCCGCCACTGGCTGCAGGCTGGGAACCGAAGGATGTACACGGCACAAGGTAAAATCGATCAACGGGCCTTGCTGGACCAGTACCTGCCCGTCGTACGCCGACAGGCGCTGGCGCTTCAGGTCCGCCTGCCGGCCAGCGTCGATCTGGACGATCTCATCCAGGCCGGCATGGTGGGGCTGCTCGATGCGCTGGGCCGCTACAGCGCCGACCAGGGCGCGAGCCTGGCGACCTATGCCAGCCAGCGGATTCGCGGGGCGATGATCGACGAGTTGCGTAGTCGTGACTGGGTGCCGCGCAGCGTGCGGCGCAACGCCCGCGAGATCGACGAGACCATCCGCCGGCTCGAGCAGCAGCTGGGTCGCCAGGCCGAGGAGCGGGAAATTGCCGATGCTCTGGCGCTGGAGGTCGATGAGTATCGCCAGCGTCTGGCCGATACCAACGGCGGTCACCTGATGGGGCTCGACGAGATCATCGAGGAGGGCGGCGAGCCCGAGGCCGGTGACGGGGCGCCTCAGTCGCCCTTCGAGGCGCTGGCCGATTCGCAGCAGCGTGCGCGACTGGTCGCGGCGATCGAGCAGCTTCCCGAGCGCGAGAAGCTGCTGCTCGGCCTGTACTATCAGGAAGAACTCAACCTCAAGGAGATCGGCGCGGTCCTCGGGGTCAGTGAGTCCCGGGTCTGCCAGCTTCACAGTCAGGCGGTGGCACGCCTGCGCAGCCGGCTCAGAGCCGCCGAGGATGCCGAGGACGAGTACTGAATCGGCCGCCGTATCTTCTGTCTGTTGGTCGCCTGTCAACTCGAGGCGATCAGTGTGTCTTGGCGGATTCTCCTGCCGTTTTCGTTTCCTGCGCTCCGCCCGGGTGCTGCCACTGGCGTCGGATCTCTTCCGCGATCCGCTTGGCCACGTTGTTCCAGCTGTCTCCCAGGGCCTTGACCAGTGCCGGGTAGCCATCCTCCTTCAGCACTTCGTCGGTCTGGAAAGGCGTCTGGCGGCGAATGTCCCCCGCCCCGTCCCGCAGTTGCCACAGTCCTTCGGCGACGGCCCGGCCGTCGTAGCGTCCCTGAAACTGATCGACCTCCACAGAGAGATGCCAGGCCGTCTCGGGGCCGGCGCCCTCGAGCACCCGGGTTCCGGGCAGGTTTCGGCTCAGCCGGCGGCGCAGTGCCCGTGCCAGCTGTCGGTCAAGCGGTTCCGCCCACTGGTGTTGAGTGGCCGCCTGCAATCGTAGAGGGTCCGTCTGCAGCACGATGCCCGGGTCATCGAGATAACGGGCGAGGCGCACGTCATCGATGACCAGGGTGTGCTCCACCGGCCCTGACGACGTTTCCGCTGCCGCGTCGCTGTCGCCGGACGGCAGCAGGTAGCGCTGTGTCGTCGGCCCGCCGCCGGTGGCGCAGCCGGCCAGCAGAGCGCTCAACAGCAGCAGGCAAAGCGGCTTGGTGACTGGCATTCCTTGTCTCCCTGTCAACGATCGGCCTTCGGGGCCTGCGGGATGGGGTCGCTCGCCGGCCGGCGGTCGAAGATCAGCGCGTTGGGCTGCTCCTTGAGGGTTTTCGCCAGTGGTTGCAGGTCCCTGACCAGGCGTTCGATACCCTTGAGGGTATCGTTGAGCTGGCGGTAGGCCGCGGAGTTCGGCGACAGGCCGTCGAGCGTGGTGCGCAGGTTCTGAAGCGTGCGGTTGAGGTTGCCGGGGATCTCGCGGGTCGCCGGGTCGTCGAGCATGTCGCGCAGCGCTTCGGCGCTGTGCTGCACCTCCTCCAGGGTGGCCTGCGAGGTGGCCAGGGTCTGGTCGAGCTTGTGGAGAATCGGCTCCACCTGCAGGGCGTTGAGCTTGTCGAGCAGGTTGGAGACCTTCTGCTCGATCTGCGCGAAGCCGCCGGCGGTGGTGGGGAAGACCGTCTTGCCCTCGAAGGTTTCCGGCTGGTAGTCGCCGCGCAGTTCCTTGTCGAAGTTGAGGTCCACGAACAGCGCGCCGGTCAGCAGGTTGCCGGCCTTGAGCGAGGCGCGCAGCCCGTAGTCGAACATGCGCGTGAAGCGTTCGTGCCAGGCCTCGAGATCGATCGGCGCGTCGCTGCCGGCATTCAGCCGCTGGGGCTCGATGCGGATCAGCACGGGAATGGCGAAGCGCTGGCGGGTGTCGGGCTGGGGGGCGGTGAAACGCCAGGGCACGCTGACCACGGTGCCGACGCGTACACCGCGATATTCCACCGGCGAGCCCTTGGACAGTCCGCGTACCGTGTCATCGACCAGCAGCACGTATTCCAGATAGCGGTTGTAGGTCCCCTGCAGGGCGCTTTCCTCGTCGGGGAAGAGCTGATAGGTGCTGTCCGGCTCGGCCTTGGGGCCGGGCGCCACGTCCTCGGGGATGCCGAAGGTCACACCGCCGCCGACCACCGCCTCGAGGGATTCCACGTTCAGGCTGACGCCTTCGGAGTCGAGACTGACGTTGATTCCCGACGCCGACCAGAAGCGGGTCGCCTCGGTGATCAGCACGTCGTAGGGGGATTCGATGAACAGCCGGTGGTGCATTTCGCGATCCTCGGGATCGAAGGTGGCGTCCTCCACCCGACCCACCGTGAAGCCCTGGTAGGTGACCGGGTCGCCGACGCGCAGTGAACTGCCCAGCTGGCTGACCAGATTGATGCGGATGCCCTTGGCCCCAGGCGGGGCGACCGGCGGCTGCTCCAGCACCGTGAAATGGTAGCGGGATTCGTCGCTTTGCCCCGGCTGCAGCTGGATGTAGGCCCCCGATAGCACGGTATTGAGGCCACTGATGCCCTCGCGCCCGATGCGCGGCTTGACCACCCAGAACTGGGTACCCGCATTGAGCATGCGCTCGGCGTCCTCGCTCATCCGCGCGGTGACCACCGTGTGGGTCAGGTCATCCGACAGTCGCACACTCTCGACGCGACCGACCTCGACGTTGCGGGTCTTGATCAAGGTCTTGCCGGCCTCGATACCTTCGGCGTTGGGCATCTCTAGGGTGATCTGCGGACCGCGGCGGCTGACATTGTCATACACCAGCCACAAGCCCAGCAGCAGCGCGACCAGAGGCACGATCCAGATCGGCGAGATGCGGGACTGGGTGTGGCGGCGGGCGCGGTGCGCTTCAGGCATGAGAGGCTTCCTTCTCAGGGGGCCGGGGTGCCTGCCACAGCAGGCGCGGATCGAAGCTGATGGCGGCCAGCATGGTCAGCACGACCACGGCGGCGAAGGCCAGGGCGGCGGGCCCGGGGGTGATCGACATCAGGGCGCCGGCGCGGATCAGGGCGACGAGGATCGCCACCACGAAGACGTCGACCATCGACCAGCGACCGATCAGCTCGGTGAGACGATACAGCCGGGTGCGTGTCATGCGAAAGCGCCCGGCGCGATGGCGCAGCGCGTAGCACAGCCAGCCCAGGGCCAGCAGCTTGCCCACCGGGACCAGCACGCTGGCGACGAAGATCACCAGCGCCACGGGGTACGATCCCATCTGCCAGAGCTGCACGACGCCGCCGATGATGGTCGAGGGGTGGGCCTCGCCCAGGTGCGTGGTGATCATGATCGGGTAGAGATTGGCCGGCAGGTACATGAACGATGCAGCGATGATCAGCGCCCAGGTGCGCTGCAGGCTGTGAGGCAGCCGGGCATGCAGGCGCTCCCCGCAACGCTGGCAGCGGCCGCGCCCCTGTTCATCGAGGCGATTGACCAGCCCGCAGGTGGGGCAGCCCGCCAGACCCTGCTCGGCGGCCGTGGCCCCGGTACGGCTGTGGGCCGGAGCCAGCGGCTCGCCGGTCAGCGAGAACCACATCCAATCGCGGTCCAGTGACAGGGTGGTCAGCAGCAACAGCAGCGCGAAGGCGCAGAAGGCCCAGAAAGCGACCCCCAGGCTGATCGCGGCAAGGCTGGCGACCTTGATCAGGCTGACCAGCGCGCCGACGATGAACACGTCAGCCATCATCCACGGGTGCATGTGTTCCAGCGAGCGGGCGATGGTGCGGCTCAGGGGCAGGGGGTGTCGGCGCAGCAGGCCGATCTGCAGCCAGATCACGCTGCACAGATACAGCGCCGGCAGCACGGCGATGGTGAGCATGACGGCGATCGCCACCAGCGGCTGATGAAAGTGCACCAGGCTCGCGGCCGTATCGTAGAGCTCGATGCGATTGCCGACGCCGCTGATCTCGAAGCTGATGAAAGGGAAGCCCAGCGCCAGGGCGAGCGCCACCAGCGCGGCCATGGCCAGGGCCAGGCTGCGCTGGGCCGGCTGGGCGTGGCGGGTGACCAGGGTGTGACCACAACGCGGGCAGTCGGCCCGCTCGCCCGGACGCAGCGGCGGCAGCGCCACCAGCCAGTCGCACTCGTGGCAGACGCGCAGGCGCCGCCGCGTCCTCGGTGGCGGCGCGAGCGGCAGGCGGGGGGTGGCCGGCGAGGGCGTCCGAGGCATCACCGGCATGCAAGAGGTGCATTGGACATGTGGCTAGTGTAACCCTTTCAAGTCACGGGTCGAACACCGTTTCGTGCCCCCGCGGCTGGCCGCCGCGGTTGATCTTGGGCATCATGCGGCGTGCCGAAGCCGTTTCGGCTTCGATGGATCATGAATCAAGGGAGTCTACACGTGCTATTGGCAATCGCAGCCATTCTCGCCGGTCTCGTGCTGCTGGTCTGGAGCGCCGATCGCTTCATCGACGGTGCGGCGGCCACGGCCGCTCACCTGGGCGTGCCCTCGTTGCTGATCGGTATCCTGATCATCGGTTTCGGCACCTCGGCGCCGGAGATGATGGTCTCGGCGCTGGCGGCGCTGGATGGTAATCCCGGGCTGGCGCTGGGCAACGCCTACGGGTCCAACATTGCCAATATCGGCCTGATTCTGGGGGTGGTGGCCCTGGTCAGCCCCCTGGCCGTGCATTCCCAGGTCATCCGCCAGGAATTGCCGCTGCTGGGCGTGGCCACCCTGATCGCCGGTGCGTTGCTGCTGAACGGCACGATTTCGCGGTGGGATGGCGTGCTGCTGCTGGTCATGCTGGCCGGGGTGATGACACTGAGCGTGGTTCGTGCCCGCCGGCAGGGCCGGGACGCGCTCGGCGCCAACACCCAGGAGAGCATGGCCGAACACCCCATGTCGCTGCGTGCCGGCATTGTCTGGACGCTGGTTGGCCTGCTGCTGTTGATCGTCAGTTCGCGGCTGCTGGTGTGGGGGGCGGTCTACGTGGCCCAGGCCTTCGGTGTCAGCGACCTGATCATCGGCCTCACCATCGTGGCGCTGGGCACCTCGCTGCCGGAACTGGCCTCGTCGATCGCCGCCGTGCGCAAGAACGAGCACGACCTGGTGCTGGGCAATGTGGTGGGCTCCAACCTGTTCAACCTGCTGGCGGTGGTAGGCCTGGCGGCGGTGATCAAGCCGATCGGCGTCGATGCCGAGGTGCTGGTTCGCGACTGGCCGGTGATGGCGGTGCTGACGCTGGCCCTGCTGATCTTCGGTATCGGCGTGCGCGGGCAGGGGCGCATCAATCGGCTCGAGGCGCTCACGCTGCTGCTGGCCTACCTCGGCTACAACGCTTATCTGGTCAACACCCTCGTCACCGCGATCTGAGCGTTTGCGGGGAGCGCTCATTCCCCACGATACCCACCATGGCTCCCGGTCCGGCCGGGAGCCTCATGCGGCAACATGCCCCATCCGGGTGCGGCAACGCGCCCCATTCCATGCCTTAAGGGCATGCCACGGCGGGCGTATGATGATGGTCGAGCTTGCCTGGCTCGCGGGACGGGAGCGTCTACGCTGACAGGCAATGGTGAATCGTGAATGCCTGCGCGACGGCCAAGCGGCCCGAGAGACAACCAGCTTCGCAGCGACGATGATCCAGGCCCTGACTTCATCGAGGTATCGTCATGGAACTAGATCCGATCCTGCTGTCGCGATTGCAATTCGCATTCGTGGTGTCCTTCCACGCCATCTTCCCGGTCTTCACCATCGGGTTGGCCTCCTATCTGGCCCTGCTCTACGGGCTGTTCGTCAAGACCGGCAATCCTGCCTGGGAGCGCCTCGCCGAGTTCTGGACCAAGGTGTTCGCGGTGGTCTTCGGCATGGGGGTGGTCTCGGGCATCGTCATGTCGTTTCAGTTCGGTACCAACTGGAGCAACTTCGCCCAGGCCACGTCGAACTTCCTGGGACCGATGCTCAGCTACGAGGTGATCACCGCGTTCTTCCTCGAGGCCGGTTTCCTCGGCGTGCTGCTGTTCGGTCGTCATCGGGTGTCGCCCAAGGTCCACCTGTTCGCGGCGATCATGGTGGCGATCGGCACGCTGATCTCGGCGTTCTGGATCCTGGCCACCAACAGCTGGATGCAGACCCCGGCCGGCGTCGAGTACCGGGACGGCGTCTTCCATGTCACCTCCTGGCTGGAGGCGATCTTCAACCCGTCGTTCCCGTATCGCCTGGCCCACATGGTCATCGCCTCCTTCCTGACCGGCGGTTTCGTGGTGGCCGGGGTAAGTGCCTGGTACCTGCTGCGCGGTCACGATGTCGAGGCCAACCGCAAGGCGCTGTCGATGTCGCTGTGGCTGCTGCTGATCGCCGCGCCGGTGCAGGCCGTGGTGGGCGACATGCACGGGCTCAACACCCTGGAGCATCAGCCCACCAAGGTGGCGGCCATGGAAGCCAACTGGGAGCGCGAGTCCGGCGTGCCGCTGCTGCTGTTCGCGCTGCCCGACAAGAGCACCCAGAGCAACGACTTCGAGATCGGTATTCCGCATCTGGCGAGCCTGATCCTCACCCACGAATGGAACGGCGAGGTCCCCGGGCTGCGCGAGGCACCGGCCGACGAGCAGCCACCGGTCTGGATCACCTTCTTCTCGTTCCGCGTCATGGTCGGGCTGGGGCTGCTGATGATCGTCTTCGCCGTGGCCGGTCTGTTGCTGCGTCGCGGCGGGCGCCTGTACACCAGCCGGCCCTTCCTGCAGGGCCTGCGCCTGATGAGCGTGGCGCCGTTCATCGCGGTGCTGGCGGGCTGGTTCGTCACCGAGACGGGGCGTGCCCCCTGGCTGGTCTACGGCATGATGACCCAGGCTGAGGCGGTCACGCCGTCGCTGACCGGCGGCATGGCGCTGTTCACGCTGATCGGCTATGTGGCCGTCTACGCCGTGGTGTTCTATGCCGGCGTCTACTACCTCACCCGGGTGATTCGCCAGGGCATGACCGAGGAGGGCGAGGTCGAGGACGTTGAGCGGGCCATGCGCCCGCTGTCCGCGTCCCACGTGCCCTATGACGACGACTTCCGCGACGGCTACACCACCAGGAGCTGACCCATGGCGACTATCGACTTGTCTCTGATCTGGGCGGTGATCATCGCCTTCAGTGTCATCATGTACGTGCTGATGGACGGCTTCGACCTGGGCGTGGGGATCCTGTTTCCCTTCGCGCCGGATGAGGAGTCGCGCGACGTGATGATGAACTCCGTGGCGCCGATCTGGGACGGCAACGAGACCTGGCTGGTGCTGGGTGGCGCGGGGCTGCTGGGCGCCTTCCCGCTGGTCTACTCGATCCTGCTGCCGGCGCTCTACATCGGGGTGTTCCTGATGCTGGCCGGGCTGATCTTCCGCGGCATCGCCTTCGAGTTTCGCTTCAAGGCGCGGCGCTCGCGGCGCTGGTGGAACGTGGCCTTCGCCGGCGGCTCTGCGGTGGCCAGCTTCGCCCAGGGCGCCGTGGTGGGGACCTACATCCAGGGCTTCGAGACCGCGGACCGGGTGTTCACCGGCGGCGCGCTCGACTGGCTGACGCCGTTTTCGGTGCTGACCGGGCTGGGCATGATGGCCGGCTACGCGCTGCTGGGCGCCGCCTGGATCGCCATGAAGACCGAGGGTCATATCCAGCAATGGGCGCGCGGACTGGTACGCCCGCTGCTGCTGGCGGTGCTGGCCGTCTTCGTCGTGGTGAGCCTGTGGACGCCGTTCATCGATCCCAATGTCTGGGCGCGCTGGTTCGGCCACCTGGAAGTGATCTGGATCCTGCCGGTACTGGCGCTGGGCTGTGCGCTGCTGGTCTGGCGCGGTGCCGCCCGCGGGGGCGAGAAGCTGCCGTTTCTGGCGACCATGGGCATGTTCGTCTTCACCTACCTGGGGCTGCTGGTCAGCCGCTGGCCCTACGTGATCCCGCCCGACTACACGTTGTGGGATGCCGCCTCGGCGCCCGGCTCCCAGCTGTTCCTGCTGGTCGGGATGCTGTTCGTCATCCCCATCATTCTCGGCTACACCGGCTGGGCCTACTGGGTCTTCCGCGGCAAGGTGCGCCCCGGCGAGGGGTATCACTGAACTGACATGCTGGCCGAGAACACGACACCGCGTGCCTGGCTGGCCGAGCTGGCCGGCCGGGTGCGTGGCTGGCTGTGGCTGACCGGCGCCGCCGGGCTGCTGGCGGGGCTGTGCACCGTGGCGCAGATGGGACTGCTGGCCTGGCTGGTGGACCAGCTGGTGACCCGGTCGCGCGACCCCGCCGAGCTGAGCCCTGCCTTCGGCCTGCTGCTGGGCGTGCTGGCGCTGAGGGCCGTCGCCCAGTGGGCGCAGGAGCGGGCGGGCTTCGAGGCCGGCCGCCGCGTGCGTGAACGGGTGCGAGAGCAGCTGCTCGATCACCTGGTGGCGCTGGGGCCGGTCGGGCTCGGCGATCGCCACACGGCGGGGCTGGGCCAGCAGTGGGTCGAGCAGGTCGAGGCGCTGGACGGCTATTTCGCCCGCTTCCTGCCGCAGCTGGGGCTGGTGATGGCGCTGCCGCTGGTGATCCTGGCCGTGGTGGCCTGGCTCGACTGGCTGGCGGCGCTGCTGCTGCTGGCCTCGGCGCCGCTGATTCCGCTGTTCATGGCGCTGGTGGGCATGGGCGCCGAACGCCTCAATCGCGAGCAGTTCGAGTCGGTGACCCGGCTGGCCGGTCACTTCCTCGACCGGGTGCGCGGCATCGCCACTCTGCAGCTGTTCAACCGCGCCCAAGAAAGCACCCGGGAAGTGTATATCGCCGCCGACGACTATCGGCGTCGCAGCCTGCGCACGTTGCGCCTGGCCTTCCTGTCCTCGGCGGTGCTGGAGTTCTTTGCCTCGGTGGCGATCGCCGTGGTGGCAATCTATATCGGCTTCGGCCTGCTGGGTTACATCGCCTTCGGGCCCGCCGATTCGCTGACGCTGTTCAGTGGCCTGCTGATCCTGCTGCTGGCGCCGGAGTTCTTCCAGCCGCTGCGCACGCTCTCCCAGCATTACCACGACCGGGCCGCGGCACTGGGCGCGGCCGACGGGCTCGTCGCGCTGCTCAAGGAGCCGGCAGAGGCACCGTTCCAGACGGCGACGGGCTCCCGGGAGGCACCGTTCCAGACGGCGACGGGCTCCCGGGAGGCACCGCGTATAACGCTGAGGGGCGTGACGCTGCGCCATCGCGGGCGCGACGCCTGCCTGGGCCCTTTTGACCTGAGCGTGGCGCCGGGCGAGTGCGTGGCACTGGTGGGGCCGTCCGGCAGCGGCAAGTCGTCGCTGCTGCAACTGCTGGGCGGCTTCCTGGCGCCGGAGGGCGGCGAGGCGACGATCACGCCGCGTGGGCCGGCTGCGTGGATGGACCAGCGCCCCTGGCTGGTGCAGGGCAGCCTGGCCGACAACCTGCGCCTCGCCGCGCCGATGGCCGACGAGGCGGCGCTGTGGCAGGCGTTGCGCGAGGTGCGCCTCGATGGACTGGTGGCCGGGCTGCCGGCGGGGCTGGACACACCGCTGGGCGAGCGCGGAGTCGGACTGTCCGGCGGCCAGGCGCAGCGCCTGGCGCTGGCGCGGGTGTTCCTCGCCGAGGCGCTGCTGCTGCTGCTCGACGAGCCCACCGCGGGGCTCGATGCGGACACCGAGGCGGCGGTGATCGAGGCGCTGCAACGGCTGATGCGGCGCGGGGCGACGGTGGTGATCGCCACCCATCAACCCGCCCTGTGCGCGGCCGCCGATTGGGTGCTCGAGCTGACCTCGATGGATGCAAGCCGGGAGGCCGCGGATGTCTGAGCGTTGGAAGGTATCCACTTCAGGCCGCGATTCGCTGGTCGCGGACTTCCGCCCCTGGCTCGGCCGGCTGGGGCGTCGCCGTCGCCGCCTGTGGCTGGGCGGGGCGCTGATGCTGCTGACGGCGGCCGCGGGGATCGGTCTGCTGGCACTCTCCGGCTGGTTCATCACCGCGACCGCGGTCACCGGTGCCCTGATCGCGGCGGGCGTAGCGGCGACGCTCGAGGTCTACGTGCCGGGCGGCGGCATTCGTGCCTTCGCCGTGACCCGCACCGTGGCGCGCTACACCGAGCGTCTCTACAACCACGACACGGTGCTGCGGGTGCTGGCGGACCTGCGGGCCGATCTGTTCGCCGTGCTGGTGCGGCTGGACGGCCAGGCGTTGTCGCGGCTGCGGGCTGCGGAGTGGCTCAACCGCCTGACCGCCGATATCGATACCCTTGACGGCCTGTACCTGCGCCTGCTGGCGCCGCCGGTGGTCGCCCTGTTGGCGATGCTGGCGGTGGTGGGGCTGCTGGGGCTCATGGCGCCCCCGGTGGCTTGGGGAGCCGGCCTGGTGCTGATGGCGCTGTGGGGCTGGCTGGTGATCGGCCAGCCGGCCTGGGGGATGGCGCCCGGGCAGCGCGAGGTGGCGACCCGTGACCGGCTGCGCAGCCGGATGATCGAGCTGCTGCAGGGGCTGGCGGAACTGCGCGGCTACGGCACCCTGGCGCCACGGCGCGAGGGGCTGGCGGCACTATCCCGGCGGCTGTATGCCGATCAGCGCCGGCTGGCGTCGCGTCAGGGCGTCGCACAGGCGCTGGTCGGCTTCGGCGTGAGCGCGGCGGCGGTACTGGCGCTGTGGCTGGGCGCCCGGGCCCACGCCGCCGGGCAGATCGGCGCCGCGACCCTGGTCATGTTGCCGCTGGCGGTGCTGGCGCTCGGCGAGGTGTTCGGCGCCTTGCCGGGGGCCTTCACCCGGCTGGGGGGGACCCGCGCCGCGGCCCGCCGGCTCAACGCACTGGTCGCCACCTCGGGGCGGATTCGCCCGCCACGCGATGCACGGCGGTTGAGCGAGGTGATGCCGGCGCTGGCACTCGAGGGCGTCACGCTGCGCTATCCCGATGCCCTGACCGCGGCGCTCGACGACCTCTCGCTGACGCTGCACCCCGGTGAACGGCTGGCGCTGCTCGGGGCGTCGGGGGCCGGGAAGTCATCGATCGGCCAGCTGCTGACCCGCGAGATCGATCCGAGCACCGGGCGTGTCACCGTCGACGGCACCGATCTGCGCCAGGTCTCGCTTGACGACCTGCGCGAGCGCATCGCCTGCCTGACCCAGCACAGCGAGCTGTTTCAGGCCTCGGTGGCCGACAACCTGCGCCTGGCCGACCCCGAGGCCGACGAGGCCGCCCTGTGGCGGGTGCTCGAGGCGGTGGATCTGGCCGAATGGGCGCGTTCGCTGCCCGAGGGGCTGGAAACCCGGGTCGGTGAGTCGGGTCGCCGCGTCTCCGGCGGTCAGGCGCGGCGGCTGGCGTTGGCCCGGGTGCTGCTGCGTCCGGCGGACGTGGTGATTCTCGACGAGCCTTTCACGGGACTCGATGAGGCCACGGCCGCTCGGGTGGCGGCGCGCCTGGATACCTGGCTGGCCGAGTGCAGCGTGCTTTATCTGGCTCACGACGCCTCACGGCTGCCGGGTGTGACACGAGCGTTGACGCTGAGCGAGGGGCATCTACGGTAGCGACTTTGCCCAATTGGTCAGGTCAGGCAAGATGGAGGTTCCATCGACTGCGGAGGCCCATGATGCGTGACTGGCTGAAAACCCTGCCCAAGGCGGAACTGCACCTGCATATCGAGGGGACCCTGGAGCCGGAGCTGATGTTCGAGCTGGCCGGGCGCAACGGCATCACGCTGCCCTACGATTCGATCGAGGCGGTGCGCCGGGCCTATGATTTCCGTGACTTGCAGTCCTTCCTCGATCTTTACTACCAGGGCATGGCGGTGCTGCGTACCGCCGATGATTTCCGGGACCTGGCGATGGCCTACTTCCGCCGGGCCCGTGCGGAGGGCGTGGTCCACGTCGAGCTGATGTTCGACCCTCAGGCACATCTGGCACGCGGAGTGGCCCTGGCGGTGCCGTTCGAGGGGCTGCAGCGGGCGATGCGTCAGGCCGAACGCGAACTGGGGCTGTCGACGGCGTTGATCCTGAGCTTTCTGCGTGACCGGCCGGCCGAGGAGGCGATGGCGGTACTCGATCAGGCCGGCGACTACCTGGCTGTGGTCGATGCGGTCGGGCTGGACAGCGCCGAGCGGGGCAATCCGCCGGAGAAGTTCGCTGCGGTGTTCGCTCGGGCGCGTGACCTGGGTCTGCCCCGGGTCGCCCATGCCGGCGAGGAGGGGCCCGCGGATTACGTCCGTCAGGCCCTCGATGTGCTCGATGTCTGCCGGATCGATCATGGTGTACGCTCGCTCGAGGATCCGGCGCTGGTCGAGCGATTGCGCGAATCGCGAGTACCGCTGACGGTCTGCCCGTTGTCCAACCTGCGTCTGAAGGTGGTCGACACCCTGGAGGCGCATCCGTTACCGGCAATGCTCGACGCCGGCCTGAACCTGACGCTCAATTCCGACGACCCGGCCTATTTCGGCGGCGGCATGTTGGAGAACTTCCTGGCCTGTCGGCAGGCGTTCGGCTGGGATCGGGAAACCTTCCGGCGACTGGCCCGCAATGCGGTGGAGGCGGCGTTCATGACCCCGACGCGGCGCGAGACGCTGCTGGCGCGCATCGACGCGGCCTGAGCCTGGGTAGCGCAATCAGCAAACCGGGGGAGCGAAGAAAAAGGGGCGGCGTCTGGAGGAGCGAGCCGCCCAACAGCGCAAGTCGAGCGAAGAGGGTCAGGCCGGCTGGCCGGGTGCGTGCGACACCCGGTGCGTCGGTACGGCGTCGCGCTGGTGCACGCAGCGGCCGTTGGCCCAGGTGGCCAGAACGGTGCGATCGTCACCGAGAATCATCAGCGCGAAGAGCAGCTCGTCGAGGCGCCGGGCGCGCGCCGTGCGGCGTGACAGCAGCGGTGTGGCACGCGGGTCGAGTACCACCAGGTCCGCCTCGCCGCCCTCGCGCAGGCTGCCGATGTGCGCATCCAGGTGCAGGGCACGGGCGTTGCCCAGGGTCAGGCGGTAGAAGCCCTGCCAGGCGGTAAGCGGCTGGCCGAGCAGCTGGCCCACCTGATAGGCCGCCTTGAGGGTGCCGAAGCCGGACAGGTCGGTGCCGCCGCCCACGTCACTGGCCAGCGAGATGTTGAGACCCGCCTCGCGGCATGCCCGACGATCGAAAAGGCCGCTGCCCAGGTACAAATTGGAGGTCGGGCAGAAGGCGATGTTGGCGCCGGCCTGGGCGAGCCGCTTGCGCTCGCCGTCCGACAGATGAATGCCGTGGGCGAAGGTGCTGCGCGGCCCCACCAGGCCGTAGCGCTCGTAGACCGCCAGATAGTCGCGGGCCTCGGGAAATAGCTCGGCCACCCAGTCGATCTCGCCGCGATTTTCCGAGAGGTGACTCTGCAGGTGCAGGTCCGGTGCGTTGCGCAGTACGCCGCCGACGGCATCGAGCTGCTCGCGGCTCGAGGTGGGCGCGAAGCGTGGCGTCAGGGTATAGCCGAGCCGGTCGCGACCGTGCCAGTCGGCGATCAGCCGCTCGCTGTCGGCGATGCCGCCCGTGGCGGTGTCGGTCAGCGCCTCGGGCGCGTTGCGATCCATCAGCACCTTGCCGGCGAGCATCCGCAGCCCGCGCTTCCGGGCGGCGGTGAAGAAAGTATCCACCGACACGGGATGCGAAGTGCAGAACACCTGTGCGGTGGTGGTACCGACGCGTAGCGTCTCGTCGAGGAAGGCCTCGGCGACGGTCTCGGCGTGGGCGCGCTCGGCGAAGCGGCACTCCTCGGGGAAGGTGTACTCGTTGAGCCAGTCGAGCAGCTGACGGCCGTAGGAGGCCATGATGTCGAGCTGCACGTAATGCACATGGGTATCGATGAACCCCGGCAGGATCAGCTTGCCACGGTAGTCGACGACCTCGAGGCCGGCCGGCAGGTGCGGGGCGAGCGTGGTGTACTCGCCGATGGCGTGGATGCGGCCGTCCACCAGCCACAGCGCGCCGTCCTCGATGTGCAGGACGCTGCCCGGCTCCGGGGTGTCGCCCTCGCCGGGGTCGTTGAGAAAGCCGACCAGCGTGCCGCGCAGCAGGCGGGAATCGGTCATGTGGGGTCTCCAGAAGCGGTAGCGGGTGTCGGCCGTGCCGACGGCGATGGCGAAAAGGCGGCCCGCAGCGTGCCGGGGTCGACGCCGCGCTCGTCGTCACGCGCTTCGCGGGGCTTGAGGGTGAGCAGCTCGGCCACCACGGCCACGGCGATCTCGTAGGGCAGCTTGCCGTGGGCGCCCGGCACGCCGATCGGACAGCGTACGCGGCCCAGCGCGTCGGCGGTATGCCCGGCATCGCTCAGCCGGCGCCGGAAGCTTGCCCACTTGCTGGCCGAACCGATCAGGCCGATCGAGGCGCAGTCTCCCCGCGTGAGCAGGGCGTCCACCAGGGCGCGATCCTCGGCGTGGTCATGGGTCATCACCAGGGCGTGGCAGCCCGCGGGCAGGGCGGCGACGGCCGCCTCGGCCCGGGGTGCCGTGTGGCATGCGAGGCGAGGGCGATCGGCCGCCCAGTCGGGAAACGCGGAGCGGCGGCTGTCGTGCCACAGTACGCGCCAGGGCAGCGGTGCCATCAGCCTGACCAGCTCCTGGCCCACATGACCGGCGCCGAACAGGGCCACCGTCATTGCCGCGCCGGGAAACACCTCGAGCAGGACGTGGACATAGCCGCCGCAGCACTGGCCGGAGCGCGCGCCCAGCGGAAAGGCTTCCAGCCGGGTGCCCGGTTGCTCATGTGCCAGTGCCTGCCGGGCGGCGTCGATCACCTGAAACTCGAAGCTGCCGCCGCCCAGGGTATCGTGGACGGCATCGGCGGTGATCACCATCTTGGCGCCCGGCTCGCGCGGGGTGGAGCCCGCTGTGCCCACCAGGCTGGCCAGCACGTGGGGCTCGGCGGCGTCCTGCAGGCGATGCAGCGCCTCATGCCAGATCATGCTGCGCCTCCTGCGCGGTGGTCGACGCGCCGCCGCGGCGCAGGGCCTCGGCGGCCATCAGCACCCGCTCGGGCGTGGCCGGGGTGTCCAGCCGCGGGCAGACGCGGTAGTCCGCGAGGCTGGCCAGGGCGTCGCGCAGCGCCGACCACACCGACATGCCGAGCATGAAGGGCGGCTCGCCCACCGCCTTGGAGCGGTAGATGCTGGCCTGCGAGTTGGGGTGACCCTCGAGCAGCTCGACATTGAACACCGGCGGCTGGTCGCCGAAGGCGGGAATCTTGTAGGTCGCCGGGCCGTCGGAGATCAGCCGGCCCTGGGTGTTCCACTTGAGTTCCTCGCTGGTCAGCCAGCCCATGCCCTGGATGAAGCCGCCCTCCACCTGACCGATGTCGATGGCCGGGTTCAGCGAGTCGCCGACGTCGTGAAGGATGTCGACCCGGGTGAGGCGATACTCGCCGGAGAGGGTGTCGACCTCGACCTCGGAGACCGCCGCGCCGTGGGCGTAGTAGTAGAAGGGGCGGCCCTTGCCGGTCTCGCGGTCGTAGTGGATCAGCGGCGTCGAGTAGAAGCCCTTGGCCGACAGCGACACGCGGCCCAGGTAGGCGGCCTGCACGAGCTCGCCCCAGGGGATGCGGCGGTTGAAGGCGACGAGCTCGCCGCCTTCCAGGCGCATGCCTTCGCGGTCTATCTGGTAGTGCTCGGCGGCGAAGTCGAACAGCCGCTCGCGCAGCTGGCCGGCGGCGTCGCGGGCCGCCATGCCGTTGAGGTCGGCGCCGCTCGAAGCCGCGGTGGGCGAGGTGTTGGGCACCTTGTCGGTGCGCGTGGCGGTGATGCGCACGCGCCGGGTATCGAGGCCCAGCTCGCGGGCCACCACCTGACAGACCTTGGTGTGCAGGCCCTGGCCCATCTCGGTGCCGCCGTGGTTGATCATCACGCTGCCGTCGGTATAGACGTGCAGCAGGGCACCGGCCTGGTTGAGGTGCTTGGCGGTGAACGAAATGCCGAACTTCACCGGCGTCAGTGCCAGGCCCTTCCTGACCACGGGGCTCGTGGCGTTGAACGCGGTGATCGCCTCGCGGCGCTGCCAGTAGTCGCTGCTTGCCTCGAGGCGTTCGATGAGCTCGCTCATCAGCGGATACTGGTCGACGGTCTGGCCATAATGGGTCACGTCGCGCTCGGCGCGGTAGAGGTTGCGCTTGCGCACCGCCAGCGGATCCTCGCCGACGTGGCGGGCGATGTCGTCCATCGCCGCCTCGATGATCATCATGCCCTGCGGGCCGCCGAAGCCGCGAAAGGCGGTGTTGGAGGCGGTATGGGTGCGGGCGCGATGGCCGGTGACGCGGGCGTCACCCAGCGAATAGGCGTTGTCGGCGTGGAACATGGCGCGGTCGACCACCGCCTCGGAGAGATCCGGTGAATAGCCGCAGTCGCCGATCACGGTGATGTCGCCGCCGGCGAGCACGCCGCGGGCGTCGAAGCCCAGCCGGTAGCGGTTGTGGAACGGATGGCGCTTGCCGGTGGCGCGCATGTCCTCGGCACGCGGTAGGCGCAGCCGGGCGGCGCGTCCCGTGCGCCGGGCGACGAGTGCGGCGATGCACGCCCAGGGCGAGGCCTGTGTCTCCTTGCCGCCGAAACCGCCGCCCATGCGCCGGGTCTCCACGGTCACCGCATGGAAGGGGATGTCGAGCACCTCGGCGACCAGCTTCTGGGTCTCGCTGGGATGCTGGTTGGAGGTGTAGACGACGACGCCTTCGTCCTCGGTCGGCGTGACCAGGCACGCCTGGCCTTCCAGGTAGAAGTGCTCCTGCCCACCGACGAACTGTTCACCCTCGAGCGTGAACGCGGCGCCCGCCAGGGCCGCCTGCCAGTCGCCGCGCTCCTGAACGTGGGTGGGGCGAACCACGTCGCCGCGCTCGGCACTGGCGACCGGGTCGAGGCTCGCCGGCTGTTCGTCGATCTCGACGACGGCTTCCCTGACTGCCAGGCGCGCCGCCTTGTAGCTGGTGGCGGCGACCGCGAAGAGCGTCTGGCCGAGGTAGCTGATCTCGTCGTCGACGAACAGCGGATCGCCGGGAAAGACCGGGCCGATATCCGTGTGGCCCGGCACGTCGACCACGGTAATGACGTCGACCACGCCCGGGGCGCGCTTGACCGCCTCGAGATCGAGCCGGGTCAGGCGCCCGTGGGCCACCGGCGAAAAGCCCAGCGCCACGTGCAGGGCATCGGCGGGCGCCGGGATGTCGTCGATATAGGCGGCGCGGCCGGTGACGTGCTTGATGGCACTCTCGTGGGCCTGGGCCTTACCCGCACCATTGGCTCGGGTTTCACGGGCCTCGCGTGCCAGGGGGCCGTCGCCCTTGTTGCGACCGTCCTGATCCTGCCGGGCGCGGGCCGACTCGGCGTCGACCTGAGCCGGCTGGCCCGAGGCGGGGGCGGTATCGGGCGCCGTCCGGGAAAGCTTAGTGAGCGTACGCATCGAGACACACCTCCGTGGCCGGGTTGTTGTCAGTATCGAGGGTCAGGCGCAGCCGCTCCAGCAGATTGGTCGCCGTGACCAGGCGATACTCGCGGGAGCCGCGCACGTCGTCGAGCGGGTCGAATTCGCCGCGCAGGGTGGCCCTGGCCGTCGCGAAGAGCGCCAGGCTCGGCGTCTGGCCTTCCAGCACGGCTTCGGTGGCGCCGGCGCGCCTGGGGATGCCGGCCATGCCGCCGAAGGCCAGATGCACGTCACGCATCACGCCATCCTCCAGACGCCAGGCGAAGGCGGCGAGCACCGCGGAGATGTCGTCCTCGCGGCGCTTGGAGACCTTCCACACCTTGAGCTGGCGGCCTTTGGCCGGCCTGGGCACGAAGATCGCGCTGAGGAATTCGCCGTCCTTGAGCGCCGTCTTCTTGTAGTCGAGGAAGAACTCGCCGATGGGCAGTTCGCGTTCGCCGTCGGGGCCATCGAGGCGCAGGGTCGCATCGAGAGCGAGCAGCACCGGCGGGGTATCGCCGATCGGCGAGGCATTGGCGACGTTGCCGCCCATGGTGGCGCGGTTGCGGATCTGCTGCGAGGCGAAGCGGTGCATCAGGTGCGAGAAGGCCGGGTAGGCGTCTTCAAGCAGCGGTTCGAGCCGGCGGTAGGTGACGCCGGCGCCGATCCACCAGCCGTCCTCGGTTTCGTCGATGTGCTGCAGTTCGGCGACCCGGGAGAGGTCGATCAGCGCATCGAGTGGCTTGAGCTGCTGGGTGCTCTCCAGCCACAGGTCGGTGGCGCCGGCGACCAGGCGCGCCGTGGGCAGGCGCCGACGCAGGTCGCGCAGTTCGGCGAGATCGCGGGGGCGGGCGAAGGCCTCGGGCGTCTCGCTCGATGCCGAGGGCTGCCGGGTGGCGTCGTAGGCCAGGGCGGCGATGTTGCCCGGCAACTGCGGGTCGTCGGCCCAGGTTGGATGGGTGTCCGGATAGTCGTTCATGCGCAGGGCCGCCTCGCGGATCGGCCGGTAGCCGGTGCAGCGGCACAGGTTGCCGCCGAGTGCCGCCTCGAGGCGTTGCGGTGTCAGCGGGGCGGGGGCGCGCCGCTGGGCGTCATGCAGTGTGAACAGCGACATCACGATCCCCGGCGTGCAGAAACCGCATTGACTGCCGTGACAATCGACCATCGCTGCCTGAACGGGGTGCAGGGCGTCGCCGCGGGCGAGCCCCTCGACGGTGACCAGGTGGCAGCCGTCGAGTTGGTGAGCGGGCATGATGCAGGCATTGGCCGTCCGATAGGTCAGTTCGCCGCTGTCGTCCGGCGTGCCGATGGCCACGGTGCAGGCGCCACAGTCCCCCGAGGCGCAGCCTTCCTTGGTGCCGGTGTAGCTCAGGTGCACGCGCAGCAGTTCGAGAACGCTGGTGTCGGGCGGCACGTCGCGGCACTGCCGGCGCTGCCCGTTGAGATAGAAGTCGATCATCACGGTGACTCGTTGTTGTTGCTATCGGGTGTCATAGTATTTTGACCAAATGGTCAGGTTTGTGAAGCGTGGCGTATCCACCCGGGGAATGCAAGCCATCCATGGAGAGGCCGGTGTGGCGCCGGTGGTGCGTTGAGTCTGCCGGCGAGCTGGGGCAAGCTGGCGGCTTTGAGCGGCAGGATGAGCCGATGACGACCCCGACACCAGCCGATGTCACGCGCACGCGGGTGCGCAATGAACAGCAGATACTCGACGCCGCCGAGGACGTCTTCGCGCGTCACGGTTATCGCGGTGCCAGTGTGCAGGCCATTGCCGAGGCTGCCGGGCTGCCCAAGTCCAACGTGCTGTACTACGTCGGCAGCAAGCGCAAGCTCTACGTGGCGTTGCTCGAACGCATGATGAGCCGCTGGAACGCCATGCTCGATGACATCAGTGTCGAGGACGACCCCGCCGAGGTGCTCGAGGCGTTCATTCGCAGCAAGATGACCTTGACGCGAACGCACCCTGAAGGCTCGCGGCTGTTCGCCGCCGAAGTGCTGCAGGGCGCCCCCTTCCTTCAGGAGTACCTGCGCGGCGAGCTGCGTGAGTGGGTCCATCAGCGTGCTCGCGTCTTCGAGCAGTGGAGCGAGCGCGGCCTGATGGACCCGGTCGATCCGGTGTGGCTGATCTTCCTGATCTGGTCGGCGACGCAGCACTATGCCGACTTCGAGGCCCAGGTGCTGGGCATTACCGATCGGGAGCGACTCGACGATGCGGACTACCAGTCGGTCACCGACTTTCTCTGTCAGGTCATTCTCAAGGGGTGCGGTGTGACGTCGCGCCGATCCTGATCGGCGAATCGGCACGACGAGAGCCGACGGCGGCTCAGAACTTCCAGGTCACCATGGCCTGCGGGTTGTGCTCGTCGGCACCCTCGATACCGTACTTGTTCTTCCAGTACTGGTACTCGACGCCGGCATAGAAACGATCGCTGGCTCCCCAGAAATCCCCCCACATCGAGCAGCAGTTGCGGGGCGCTGTTGATGTTGTGCCCGACATGCCCTTCCGATCCGGCATAGTCGAAATGGCCCTTGAACAGCCACTTCGTGCTGCCGAGGTCGAAGTGTGATCCCCACACTAGGGTGACCTGCCAGGTATTGCCGGGCAGGTCGGTATCGTCGCGCACGTAGGTATTGAGCTGGAAATAGTCCATGCCCGGCACGTCGAGATCGAAGCCCAGCCCGTAGAGGCGGCGATTGATGTTCTCGCCCATCTCGAGCTGGCCGGCGATCAGCACGTCGGTGATGGGGCCGGCGCTCAGGTCGTTGCCGGTGATCTTGCCCAGGCTCAGGCGCGGGGCATATTCCCCGTAGATGTTGGGCAGGGTCTTGCCGTCGCGGTCGCCTTCGAGGTTGGTGTAGTCGAAGAAGAAGTAGTTGTCGCCGTACTCCCAGCCGTTGGCCACCTCGTAGGTGGCGATGCTGCGCTGCCTGTCGCCGAGTGCGTAGTCCCAGCCCTTGAGCAGCGACAGCGATGCCTGGGTCCAGGCGTGGGCGGTACCGGTGACGCTGACCAGGAGCAGGCCGGCGGTGCAGGCGGAGACGAGGCGGTTCGGTGCTGAAGCCTGAATCATGCTTCCCTCTTTGTATGCGATATTTGTTTTTGTTGTGAGTCACAACGGTATACAAAAATAGCATTATTTGTGCACTTTTTTTGTGGGTGCAGGTGTGTTCATGGATAATTCGAAAGGATTCACTGTGCTGGGAGACGAAACGCGGTGACTCTTGCCGCCGCCCAGGTCAGGCTGTAGAAGATTGCCATGGCCGCACGCCCTGAGCCGTTTGCCCCGTGGCGCCGAACCCTGCCGGGGAGTGGCCCGTGCCGGGAGGTCGGCGGCAGGACAGCGCAATCGGGTATACATGGTCTTGAGCCGCATAACGTGCGATGGTGGTCGCAGTGCGGTGTAACGAGGAGAAGGGCAATGACCACATCCTGGCAGGAGACGGTGCTGGCCGATGTGTCGGGGCGCGGGCGGATCAGTGACCCGCAGATCGTCGAGATGATCCGTCAGGCGGTGCTGACCCAGCGTCTGCCGCCGGGGACCCGATTGCCCGAGGTGACGCTGGGCGAGATCTTCGGGGTCAGTCGCTCGGTGGTGCGCAAGGCACTGACGCGGCTGGCCTCGGATCACGTGATCGTGCAGCAGCCCAATCAGGTGGCGCGCGTGGCGGCGCCGAGCGTCGAGGAAACCCGCGAGATCTTCGCCGCGCGTCGTCTGATCGAGGGTGAGGTGGCGGGGCTGCTCGCCGGCAATCTGAGCACCGAGCAACGCCATGAACTGGCCGCGCTGATCGAGCGTGAGCAGGAAGCCCATGAGCGGGGTGACGAGGCGTCGCGCGTGGAGTGTTCGCTGGCCGTTCACCGTTACCTGGCCGACCAGTCACCCAATCGGGTGCTGGGCGCCATGCTGGCGGATCTGATCCTGCGCACCTCGATTGTCATTGCCTTGTACAAGCGTCCGGGGATGGAAGCCTGTTACCTGGATCACGACCATGCCGATCTGCTGACGTTGCTCGAGAGCGGCCCGGCGGAAGCGGCTCGTCGCCGCATGCACGATCATCTGAGTGAGCTGGAGGCGCTGCTCGACCTGCGCCCCCAGGAGGCGCGCATTGATCTGGCCTCGATCCTGGGTGGTGTTGCCTGAACGATCGAGCCGAAAATTATCTGTACAAGGCTTGTACTAAGGTTGGGCCTGGTCTATGGTGAGAGCGTGTTCAACGCTCCCTGCTGTCCCGTTTGAGCACCTTTGGGCCGGCTCCCTCCTGGACCGGCCCCTTCTTGTACAGTCTTTTATTTGCCGTCACTTCAGCGTGTATCCTTCCAGAGTTGCAGCAGTGCTGCCTTGACCCCCTTGCGGCGCGCCGTGTATTCCGCCTCGCGCCGGGCGTTGGCGCGCTGAGCCGCGGTCATGGTGGGCGTTTCTTCGTCGCCCAGGCCGACGGTCAGGCGTCTGCCGGTTGGCGCGGGGCGAGGCTCGCGAGCGGCCGATGCGTGAAGGCTGCTCGCTGTGGAAGACGGGTTCATGGTCATGGGGCTCTCCTTTGCCGCATTCGATGGGTGGGGTTGGCTTCCTGTTGTATCCAACAGGTTTCAAGATTTCATGCCCGGCGGGTCGAAATCATGGCTGGCACCATCGGTCATAGGCATCGGGACCGGGCGAACCCACGGTGAGCAGGTCGGGGTCGACGCCGTCAATATCCCCCCGATTCTGCCATTCGTGGACGGTGTCGCAGTATTCCTGCTGGCTGGGCGTAGTGAAGGCCGGTTTCGAGGAGGCGGGCTTCAGGGCTACCAGTCCCATGGCGGCCAGCACCATCCCGGTGGTTCCGAATGCAATGCTTTTATGCATTTTATGTTTCCCTGCGTAACGTTGCGTTAAAAAATCTAGCAGGTCTTCCGCAGGGAGCAAGCCGGCAAGGGGCTGGCGTCGTTCAAGACAATGACGTGCATCATCAGGTGGGGGGGGGGCGGAGGTCGTGGCCTGGTCGGGCGGCTCTGCGCCGGCATCTCCGGTCAGCGGTGCTGTTTGCACCAGCTGGCGTAGGTGTCGGGATCGCCGGAGCCGGCGGCGAGAAGGTCCGGGTCAGGTCCTTCAGTGCCGCCCAGCTTTTGCCACTCCTGGATTTGTTCGCAGTATTGCTGTTTTTCGCGGAGGGTGGCGTTTGAAGGCGCCGAGCTCTGGTAGGCGTGGTAGGCCACGATGGCGATGATCGCGAGGATACCCCCTGTCACGCTCAGGGCTGCGAGTTTATACATGGGTCAGTTCGCTTTGTAATTCAATGTTACAAATTTAGCAGTTGGCGGGCGGGGTTCAAGCAAAGGCGCCGGTCGTGCGAGGAGCACGGCATGAGCCGCGTGACGAGCGACGGTAGAAAAACGAAAAAACGCCACCCGGCATGACCCGTGAGTGGCGGCTTTTCTTGATTTTTTGGTCGGAGCGACTGGATTCGAACCAGCGACCTCTGCAACCCCATTGCAGCGCGCTACCAAGCTGCGCCACGCTCCGATAATATTTCGCGATTGGCGAAAGCCTGTGTGCCTTGCCTGCGAACGAGGCATATATTACGGATTTTTCCGCGAGGTGCAAGTGCTAATTGCACTTGGCATTCAGTCGGTTGGAGGCTTGCGCGATTCCGTCGGGCAAGCGGCATGAAATACGACTTTCGTAGTATGATTGGCCTTCGCGATACGACAAGATACAGGGGGAGCGTGACATGCCGTTGATCGTGGGGATGAGTGTCCTGCTGGGGTGCCAGTTCATCGGGGAGTTGCTGGTCAGAGCCTTGACGGTACCGGTCCCGGGGCCGGTGATGGGCATGGTGGTGCTGCTGATCGGCCTGATGATCCATGGCCGGGTGCCCAGTGCCCTGCGGTCGGCCGGGGAAGGGCTGCTGCGCTACCTGACGTTACTGTTCGTGCCGGCAGGGGTCGGCATCATGGTGCACTTCGGCCTTATCGGGGCGGATATCTGGGTGCTGCTGGTGACGCTGGTGGTGTCCACCGCACTGACGATTGCGGTGACCGCCAAGGTGCTGGATCGCCTGACTCGGCGCCGTTCGGGCGGGGGTGAGGCATGAGCCTGGCAGGTCTCGATCAGCTCTGGGTCTACCTTTCCGGCAATCCGCTGGTTTCGCTGCTGGCGACGCTGGTCGCCTTCTATCTGGCGACACACATCAACCGTTTACTGGGACGTTCGCCCTTCGCGCACCCGGTGCTGGTAGCCATTGCGCTGTTGATCGCCTTCCTTCTGCTCACCGGCATCGATTACGCGACCTATTTCGAAGGGGCGCAGTTCATCCATTTTCTGCTGGGGCCGGCCACGGTGGCACTGGCGATTCCGCTTTTCGATCATCGCGAGCGGGTGCGTCGCATGCTGGTGCCGATTCTGGTCGCCTGTCTCTCCGGCATCATCACCGCCGTGAGTTCGACGCTGGGACTGGCCTTGCTGCTGGGCGCGCAGAAATCGGTGCTGCTGTCGCTGGCACCACGCTCGGTGACATCGCCGATCGCCATGGGGATTGCCGAGCAGATCGGCGGCATTCCGTCGCTGGCCGCCGCGCTGGTGCTGCTGACCGGCTCCGTGGGGTGCGCCCTGGGGCCGTGGATCCTGAAAACGCTGCGTATCGATGACCCCAGCGTCAAGGGGTTTACCATGGGGCTGGCGGCTCACGGGTTCGGCACGGCGCAGTGCTTCGCCTCGATGGGTGCCATGGCGGGTGCCTTTGCGGGGCTGGCGATGGGGCTGACCGGGATGTTGACGGCCTTCATTCTGCCCCTGATTGTTCGGCTCTTCGGGCTATGATGCGTCGGGCTGCCACTACAGCTCTTCCCAGATGCGTTCACGCAGGTCGTGAGAAAGCTCGCTGACCTTGTGGAAGCGCTGCATGGCCGCGTCCGCGACGTCCATGGCGGCCTCCTGATAGCAGCTGGACAGTTCGGCGGGAGTCGGCGTGTCCTGATTGCACAGGCAGCGCGAGACTTTTTCGCCTGAAGTGGCCACTACCTTGAGGAATTCCGCCTCGTGCTGCATGGCCTCGCCGAGAGCCTGCAACCAGGCCAGCTGCATCCGGGCGAGGGGGGTCGAGGTTTCCATCCATTGCTGCAGCCACCAGGTCGTCAGTGATGCATTGTCCTCGAGGGCGGCCATCGCCGGGCGCTTGCGGGTCCTTGAATCCGCCATGGCGAACTCTCCTGTGGGTGACCGGAATTGGGCTTGAGTATAGATGCTGAGACTGACGATGAAGGCGGTATATACGACGACGTCGCTCGAACCCTGACCGAGGTCATGGCCGAGGAGCCGGCCGTTGCCCGGGGTGCTGTGATTCGCCGTCCTGTTGGCCTGTCACGACGGTTGGGTCGGCAGGGCGGGCAACGTATACTGCGCGGATTTTGCAGGAAAGAGCCAGCGAGGATTGCATGAGTGTCACCACGGCCTGGATATTGTTGCTGGTCGGCCTGGCCCTGGTTGCCGGGCTGGCGGGCTACGCCTTTTCCCTCTGGCGTGAAGTGGGGCGCCGCCGACGCTTTCGCGAGGAGGAGGTGCAGCGAGCCAACCGCAACTGTCTGGAAAGTCTGGACACCATCGCCCGGGCCATGCTGGCCGAGCAGGTGGACCTGACCGAGGGTAGCTGGCGCTGCAAGGTGCTGCTGGAGATCATCGATCCCCAGTTGCTGGAGCGCGATGCCTTCCGGCCCTTTGGCGAAGTCCACCGTCGCACGTCACACCTGCACACCCATTCGGCACGCCGCGCCCTTTCGCCACGCGAGCGCATGCACGAGGACCGCGAGCGGCTGACGGTGGAGTCGGAGCTGCGCCAGGATGTGCTTGCCGCTGCCCAGGCGGTGCTGGATTTCAAGCAGCGCTGGCCGGCCAGCCTGCACTGATTGCCCCTCATACAGGAGTCCCGACATGTCCCTGTCACTGCTGGATACGCCGCTGACCGAGATCCGTCACGCTCTGCACGCTCATCCCGAACTGTCGGGCGATGAGGCGCGAACCGCCGAGCAGGTTGCCCTCTGGCTGGAGGAAGCCGGGGCGGATGCCGTGCTGCGCCGCCTGGGGGGCCACGGAGTGGCGGCTGTATTCCGGGGGCGCGCTCCCGGGCCGCGGGTGATGCTGCGTGCGGAACTCGATGCGCTGCCGATTCGCGAGCAGGGGGAGCGCTCCTGGCGCTCGTGTCATGAGGCCGTGGCACACAGCTGCGGCCATGATGGTCACATGAGCGCCCTGCTGGGTGTGGCTCAGCATCTGGCGAAACGGCGGCCCGCGCGGGGTGAGGTGGTGCTGCTGTTTCAGCCGTCGGAAGAAACCGGCGACGGAGCGGGGCGCATCGTCGACTCGGCGGCCTTCGAGGCGATTCGGCCGGATCATGTCTATGCCATGCATAACCTGCCCGGACGGCCGCTCGGCGAGGTTTCCGTGCGGTCCGGGGCATTCAGTTGCGCGTCTCGGGGGCTGGTCGTGCGGCTCAACGGGCTGTGCTCGCATGCGGCGCATCCCGAGCTGGGGCGGAGTCCGGCGATGGCCATGTGTCGCATCCTGCAGGGGCTCAAGCGCCTGCCCCAGCAACTGCCCGACGATCATGGACTGGTCATGGTCACGCTGATTCATGCGCGCCTGGGCGAGGTGGCTTTCGGCACCTCGCCGGGGCAGGCGGAGGTGATGGCCACCCTGCGGACCGCCAGCGACGACATGATGCGGGCGCTGGCTGAAGCGGCGGTTTCCCTGGTGCAGACGGAGGCCGAGGAGGACCAGTTGGGGGTCGAGATCGACTGGTGTGACGTGTTCGCCGCCACCGTCAATGCGCCTTCGGCCGTGTCGGTGATCGAGACGGTGGCACGGCAGCAGGCGATGCCGCTGGACGAGCTTGACGTCGCGCATCGCTGGTCGGAGGACTTCGGCGTGCTGGCGGCGAGCGGCGAAGGGGCCATGTTTACGCTGGGCAGCGGCGAGCAGTGCCCTCCCTTGCATCACCCGGCGTATGATTTTCCTGATGCATTGCTTGATCAGGCTGTCACCCTGTTCACCGGCATCGTGGGTCATCATCTAGGCTGATGGACTGAGTGGCCGGGGTTTGCATCGTCCCTGGCCTTGCGTCACGATGATGCCTGCTATTCTTGTTGGGAATTTGTCGTTGATAGCGGCAAGGGAAAGAGGAAGCGCTGGCCGACTCTGCGGTGCTGTGCTTTCTTTTCAGGGGAATGCGTCGACCAAATCAGCGCGTCCCCGGATTTGGGTTCGCAATGTTTGGAACCCGCCAAGTAACGACACGTTACGCTGAGCGCTGTGTTAAGAAGGAGTCTTACATGAAGAAATCAACGACTGGCTTGCTGCTTGGTTCCGCCCTCGTGATTGGTTTGTCGGGCTGTGCCAGCTCCGGCTCCCAGTCCATGAGTGGCGACACTCAAAAGGATGCCTGGTATCAGTCTCCGTTCGTCTGCGGCCTGGCCGGCGGTTTGATCGGCGGCGGTATCGGCTATGCCTCCAGCAGCGACGCCGACGAGGAAGATGGTGCAGCCATCGGCAGCGTGGCGGGTGCCACGGCCGGCGCGCTCCTGTGTGCCGATTACGGCAGTCAGGCGGCCGACAGTGACGGTGACGGCGTGCCCGACGAGCGTGACCAGTGCCCGAACACTCCGGCCGGTGTTGCCGTGGATGCCGACGGCTGCCCGCTTGATACCGACGGTGACGGTGTGCCGGATTACAAGGACGAGTGTCCGGGAACCCCGGCCGGTGTCGAAGTCGATGCATCCGGTTGTCCGCTGGACTCCGACGGTGACGGCGTCCCCGACTACATGGATCAGTGCCCCGACACCCCGGCGGGTGCCGATGTCAATGCGCTGGGCTGTGAAGCCGACGTGGTGCTGAAGGATGTCAACTTCGAGTTCGACTCCGCGCGCCTGACCTCTCAGGCCGAGTCGATCCTCGATGGCGTGGCCGAGAAGCTGGCCAGCAACCCCAGCGTACGAGTGCGCCTCGAGGGCCATACCGATGCCATCGGCACCGAAGCCTACAACAAGGACCTGTCTCAGCGCCGTGCGAACTCCGTCAAGGATTACCTGGCTTCCCAGGGCATCGCGGCGGATCGCATGAAGGCCATCGGTTATGGTGAATCCCAGCCGATCGCCACCAATGAGACCCCGGCCGGGCGCGCCAAGAACCGTCGCGTCGAGCTGGGCGAGTGGACCCAGCAGTAAGCAGATCGGGTTCGCAACGACCACGTCCGCCACGGCGGGCGTGCGACACGAAAGGGGCGCTTCGGCGCCCCTTTCTGTTGTGACGATCCCCGGCGGCCTGTTTGCCGTCGTCCGGAAACGGGCCATGCGCGCATGAGCGTCTCGGCCGGGGTGGACGCTCGGTACGCCGGCTGCTAATGTCGTTGCCCTTTCGAGTGTCGCTTCCGGCACCGTCCTCATGTCGGGCCGCTCAAGGGCGCCGGGGCCATGATGGCCGGTGGCGATGACTCGACGTATCGCGACTTACACTGACCAACTCCGCGACATGTGATCCCTGGTATGGATCACCACTGCGCTCAAGGATGCCTGATGCCCATCGTGACTCTCCCGGACGGCAGCCAACGCTCGTTCGATGCCCCCCTTACCGTCATGCAGCTCGCCGAATTGATCGGTCCGGGGCTGGCCAAGGCCTGTGTGGCCGGCAAGATCGACGGCGTGCCGGTCGATGCCGCCGACCTGATCGACCATGATGCCGAGGTGGCGATTCTGACCGCCCGGGATCCCGAAGGCCTGGAGGTGATTCGTCATTCCTGCGCCCACCTGATCGGTCATGCGGTCAAGCAGCTTTACCCGGATGCCAAGATGGCGATTGGCCCGGTGATCGACGACGGCTTCTATTACGACATCGACTTCGGACGTTCGGCGACGCCCGAGGATCTCGAGGCGATCGAGAAGCGCATGAAGCAGTTGATCGACAGGGACTACGACGTGGTCCGCGAGTATGTCGATCGTGATCAGGCCATGCTGACCTTCCTGCATCGCGATGAGCCCTACAAGCAGGAGATCGTGCGCGAAATTCCGGAAGGCGAGACGATCCGGCTCTATCACCACGAAGAATACACGGACATGTGTCGCGGCCCGCACGTGCCCAACACGCGGCATCTCAAGGCCTTCAAGCTGACCAAGCTGGCCGGGGCCTACTGGCGTGGCGACGCCAGCAAGCCGATGCTGACGCGCATCTACGGAACGGCCTGGCCCGACAAGAAGCAGCTCAAGGCCTATCTCAAGCGGCTGGAAGAAGCCGAGAAGCGCGACCATCGCAAGCTCGCCCGGAAGATGGACCTCTTCCACCTGCAGGAAGAGGCGCCGGGCATGGTCTTCTGGCATCCCAACGGCTGGACCATGTATCAGGCTCTCGAGCAGTACATGCGTCGCGTGCAGATCGAGAACGGTTACCAGGAGATCAGGACGCCGCAGGTGGTGGACCTGTCACTGTGGAAGAAGTCCGGCCACTGGGGCCACTACTCGGAGCTGATGTTCGCCACCGAGTCCGAGAAGCGCGAGTACGCGGTCAAGCCGATGAACTGCCCGTGCCACGTGCAGGTCTTCAACCAGGGGCTGAAAAGCTACCGGGACCTGCCGCTGCGCCTGGCGGAGTTCGGCAGCTGTCACCGCAACGAGCCGTCGGGCTCCCTGCACGGCCTGATGCGAGTGCGCGGCTTCACCCAGGACGACGCCCACATCTTCTGTACCGAGTCGCAGATCCAGGCCGAGGCGGAGGCGTTCATCGCGCTGACGCTCAAGGTCTACAAGGATCTGGGTTTCGAGGATGTCGAGCTCAAGCTGTCGACGCGTCCCGAGTCCTTCGTCGGCGAGATCGAGGACTGGGAGCGGGCCGAGAAGGGGCTTGCCGAGGCGCTCGACGCCTCCGGGCTCGAGTGGGAGCTGCTGCCCGGCGAAGGCGCCTTCTACGGCCCCAAGATCGAGTTTTCCCTGCGCGACTGCCTGAACCGCGTCTGGCAGTGCGGCACGCTGCAGCTCGATTTCAACCTGCCCGGCCGCCTGGGCGCCCAGTACGTCGACGAGGACGGCTCGCGCAAGACGCCGGTGATGCTCCACCGTGCCATCCTCGGATCCTTCGAGCGCTTTCTGGGGATTCTCATCGAGCACTATGCCGGTGCCATGCCGTTGTGGCTGGCCCCCCAGCAGGCCGTTGTGTTGACGATCACGGATGCACAGCGCGATTATGCGCTCGCCGTGGAGCAGCGCCTGCAGAAAATCGGTCTGCGCGTCAAGGCGGACTTGAGGAACGAGAAGATCGGCTTTAAAATCCGTGAGCATACGCTGCAGAAGGTTCCCTACCTGCTGGTCGTGGGGGACAAGGAAATTGAATCGGATTCAGTCGCCGTTCGTACCCGTAGTGGTGAGGATCTGGGCAGCATCAGGGTCGATGACCTGATCGCCCGACTCGAGGCAGAGCGGGGCTGACGATAACGTTAACCTGAACGGAGACGTAACGATCAAGCGGAACAATCAGCGCGGGCGTCCACAGGACAAGCGCCCTCCCATGAACGACCGCATCCGTGAAGACGAAGTGCGGTTGATCGATAGTGACGGTGAGCAGGTTGGTGTGGTGCCGACCCGTGAAGCGCTCGAGCGCGCCGAAGAGGCTGGCATGGATCTCGTGCAGATTTCCAATGCCGACCCCATCGTCTGTAAAATCATGGATTACGGTAAATTTCTTTTCGAGCAGAAGAAGCAGAAGTCGGCTCAGAAGAAAAAGACCAAGCAGATCCAGGTCAAGGAAGTCAAGTTCCGGCCTGGTACCGACGAGGGCGATTATCAGGTCAAGCTCAAGAACCTGACTCGCTTTCTCGAAGGGGGTGACAAGGGCAAGGTCACCCTGCGATTCCGGGGGCGTGAGATGGCGCACCAGGACATCGGCCGCAAGCTGATGGAACGGATCGCCGCCGACCTCGAGGAACTGGCCAGTGTGGAGTCCTTCCCCAAGATGGAAGGCCGCCAGATGGTCATGATTCTGGCCCCCAAGAAGAAGTGATCCGAGGGCAGTTGAACGGGTGGTCGCGCGGCAAGCGCGGCCATCGGCCACGGATTTTCTAAAGAACCCGAGCGGAGACTTTCTCCATGCCGAAGATCAAGAGCAACAGTGGCGCGGCCAAGCGCTTCAAGAAGACGGCCAACGGCTTCAAGCACAAGCAGTCGTTTCGTAGCCACATCCTGACCAAGAAGTCCACCAAGCGTAAGCGTCAGCTGCGCGGCATGAAGCAGATCCACGACGCCGACAAGGCGCTGATCCGCCGCATGCTGCCCAATCTGTAACGCCTTGGTCGAATTCATTAACGTCAGGAGATTGCCATGACTCGCGTCAAGCGTGGCGTTGTAGCACGCCGCCGTCACAAGAAAATCATGAAGCAGGCCAAGGGCTACTACGGTGCCCGGTCTCGCGTGTTCCGCGTTGCCAAGCAGGCGGTCATCAAGGCAGGCCAGTACGCCTACCGCGACCGTCGTCAGCGCAAGCGCCAGTTCCGTGCGCTGTGGATCTCGCGGATCAATGCCGCGGCCCGTCAGAACGGTCTGTCCTACAGCCGCTTCATCGCCGGCCTCAAGAAGTCCGGCATCGAGATCGACCGCAAGGTCCTGGCCGATCTCGCCGTTCACGAAAAGGCTGCCTTTGCCGCTATCGTCGAGAAGGCCAAGGCTGCCCAGTAAGCGAGATGACCACCGGTAGCCTGTTCGGTTGCCGGTCATGCATCGTGAACGTCACAGGGGAAGAGCAGCCGCTCTTCCCCTGTTTTTTTGGACCCGCATTCCGGGATCCCTGACTCAGAATCGGAGCGTAACGGATGGAGCACCTATCCACTCTGGTCAACGAGGCTCGCCAGGCCATCCAGGCTGCCGAGACGGTCGCAGCGCTGGATGAGGTCCGGGTACGTTATCTGGGCAAGAAGGGCGAGATCACCGCCTTGCTCAAGGGCCTGGGCAAGCTGCCGGCCGAGGAGCGTCCTCGTGCCGGCGAACAGATCAACCAGGCCAAGCAGGCGCTCAGTGCCGACCTCGAGACACGCCGCCAGGCGCTCGAGCAGGCGGCGCTGGAAGCCCGCCTGGCCGAGGAGCGTGTCGATGTCACCCTGCCGGGCCGTGGTTCGGCGACGGGCGGCCTGCACCCGGTGACGCGCACGCTGGAGCGCATCGAGGGTCTGTTTACCCATATCGGCTTCGATGTGGCCGTCGGTCCCGAGATCGAGGACGACTATCACAACTTCGAGGCACTCAATATTCCGGCGCACCATCCGGCGCGCGGCATGGCCGATACCTTCTACTTCGACGCCAGCCGCCTGCTGCGTACCCACACCTCGCCGGTGCAGGTGCGGACCATGGAGAGCCAGGCGCCGCCGATCCGCATCGTGTGCCCGGGGCGCGTCTATCGCAGCGATTCCGACCTGACCCACACACCGATGTTCCACCAGGTCGAAGGGCTTCTGGTGGACGAGGACGTGAGCTTCGCGGACCTCAAGGGCACCATCGAGGACTTCCTGCACGCCTTCTTCGAGCGCGACGACCTGTCGGTGCGCTTCCGGCCGTCGTACTTCCCGTTCACCGAACCCTCCGCGGAAGTGGATATCCAGTGCGTGATGTGCAGCGGCGATGGGTGTCGGGTCTGTTCGCACAGCGGCTGGCTCGAGGTCATGGGCTGCGGCATGGTGCACCCCGAGGTGTTCCGGCACTCCGGCATCGACAGCGAACGCTACAAGGGCTTTGCCTTCGGCATGGGCGCCGAACGCCTGGCCATGTTGCGCTACGGCGTGAACGACCTGCGGCTGTTCTTCGAGAATGACCTGCGCTTTCTGCGCCAGTTTGCCTGAGCGACACAAGGAGACGGGATCTCAAGATGAAATTTTCCGAACAATGGCTGCGTGAGTGGGTTTCGCCGGCCCTGTCGACCCAGGCGCTGGCCGACCAGATCACCATGGCGGGCCTCGAGGTGGATGCCGTCGAGCGCGTGGCGAGCGATTTCAACGGAGTTGTGGTTGCCGAAGTGATCAGCCGCGAGCCGCACCCCGATGCCGACAAGCTGAACGTCTGCCGTGTCGATGATGGTTCCGGCGAGCCGGTGCAGGTGGTCTGCGGTGCCCCCAACGTCGCCGCCGGCCAGAAGGTGCCGTTCGCCCGTGTGGGGGCGGTGCTGCCGGGCGACTTCAAGATCAAGAAGGCCAAGCTGCGGGGCGTTGAGTCGCGCGGGATGATCTGCTCGGCCTCCGAGCTGGGGCTGGAGGAGGAAACCTCCCCGGGGATCCTCGAGCTGCCGACTTCCGCGCCGACCGGCGAGGACTTTCGGGCGTGGCTGTCGCTCGACGACCACACCATCGAGATCGACCTGACGCCCAATCGGGGCGACTGCCTGAGTCTCAAGGGGGTGGCGCGGGAGGTCGGCGTGCTCAATCGCATGGCCGTCGACTCGCCGGCGATCGTCGAGCAGCCGGCCGTCTGCGAGGACACCTTCCCGGTGGCGGTCAGCGCCCCCGAGGCCTGTCCGCGCTATGTCGGCCGGGTGGTGCGCGGCGTCGCCGTCGGTGCGGAAACGCCGCTGTGGATGGTCGAGCGACTGCGTCGCAGCGGGGTGCGCTCGATCAGTGTCATCGTCGACATCACCAACTATGTGATGCTCGAACTGGGACAGCCGATGCACGCCTTCGATCTGGCCGAGCTGTCACGGACGATCGAGGTACGTTACGCCCGCGAGGGAGAGACCCTGGTACTGCTCGACGGCCAGGAGATTGCGCTGCGCCCCGACACCCTGGTGATCGCCGATGCCGACAAGCCGCTGGCCATGGCCGGCATCATGGGCGGTGAGCATTCCGGCGTGAGCGATTCGACCCGCGACGTCTTCCTCGAGTCGGCCTTCTTCACGCCCCTGGCGGTAGCCGGCAAGGCGCGCTCCTACGGTCTGCACACCGACTCCTCGCATCGCTTCGAACGCGGTGTCGATCCGGCGCTGACCTGGCAGGCGATCGAACGCGCCACCGAGCTGCTGACCCGCATCGCCGGCGGTCGGCCCGGGCCGGTCAGCGAGACGGCAAGTCCCGATCACCTGCCCACCGAGCGCCGGGTCCGGCTGCGTGCCGAGCGAATCGAGCAGTGCCTGAATCTGGCTCTGCCCGGTGAGGAGGTCGTCGAGATCCTCGACCGGCTGGGGATGCCGGCGGTGGTCGAAACACCGGGTGTCTGGCAGGTCAGCGTGCCCAGCTGGCGCTTTGATGTGGCCATCGAGGAGGACCTGATCGAGGAGCTGGCGCGCATTCATGGCTACAATCGTCTGCCGGCTCGACGGCCGCCGGTTCGCCTGGGGCTGAGCGCTGACAATGAAGCACGACAGCCGCTGGCACGGCTGCGGCGTCAGCTGGTGGCCCGCGACTTTCAGGAAGCCATCACCTACAGCTTCGTGGCCCCTGATCTGCAGGCTCTGCTGGCGCCCGACGTCACGGCACCGCGTCTGGCCAACCCCATCTCCAGCGACATGTCGGTGATGCGGGCCAGTCTGTTCCCGGGACTGGTCAAGGTGCTGATGCACAATCTCAACCGCCAGCAGAGCCGGGTGCGGCTGTTCGAGGCGGGGCTGGTCTTCCGCGGCGAGCTCGATGCGCTCGAGCAGGTGCCCATGCTGGGCGCGCTGGTCGCCGGTCCGCGCAGTCCCGAAGGCTGGGCGGGGGGCCGTGATGCGGTGGACTTCTTCGATCTCAAGGGGGATCTGGAAAGCCTTTTCGCCTTGAGCGGCAGCGAGCACGACTGGCGCTTCGAGCCGGCGCTGCATCCGGCGCTGCATCCGGGCCAGACGGCGCGCATCCTGCATGACGGCCATCCGGTCGGCTGGATCGGTGCGCTGCACCCCGGCGTCCGCCGTGAACTGGGCATCAAGACCGAAACCTTCGTGTTCGAGGTCGAGCAGACAGCGCTGCTCAAGGGCCGGCTGCCGCGTTTCACGCCGCTGTCGCGTTTCCCCGAGGTGCGCCGCGACCTGGCGCTGGTGGTGGAAGCGACGGTGCCGGTCCAGGCGTTGCTCGATACGCTGCGCGAGCAGGCCGGCGAATGGCTGACCGACCTGCATCTGTTCGACGTCTATCAGGGCAAGGGCGTGGCCGACGGCTACAAGAGCCTGGCCCTGGGCTTGACCTGGCAGCATCCTTCGCGCACGCTGAATGATGAGGAAATCAATCAGTTAGTCGAGGCGATCGTTGCCGAGTCGAAGCATCGCTTCGGTGCCGAGCTGCGCGGCTGATGTCGTCATCCTGCACGAGGGAGTGATCATGGGGGCGTTGACCAAGGCGGAACTGGCCGAACATCTGCATGCCGAGCTGGGCGTGTCCAAGCGTGAAGCCAAGTCGATGGTGGAAGCGTTCTTCGAGGAGATTCGTGGCTGTCTGCGCGAGAACGAACAGGTCAAGCTGTCGGGGTTCGGCAACTTTGATCTGCGCGACAAGCGCGAGCGTCCCGGTCGCAATCCCAAGACGGGCGAGGAGATTCCCATTTCGGCGCGCCGTGTGGTCACGTTCCGCCCGGGGCAGAAGCTCAAGGCGCGAGTCGAGAGCTACGACGGGCCCCATGACTGAGCACATGCCGAACTGACGGACGAGACGCAAAGGGCCCCACCTTGACGGTGGGGCCCTTGTCGTAGCGAAAGCGGAAATGGGCTCAGGGAAACAGCTGGGAAAGGCGGGTGGCCAGCATGATGTTGCCGGAAGCCTTGAGGCGACCGGACATGAAGGCCTGCATGCCGCTGAGCTCGCCGCTCATGACATCCTTGAGCGTTGCGCTGTCAGTGCTCAGTGTGACGGAGGGATCGTCGTGTTCACCGGACTGGATATCCAGCGTGCCATCCTGAACCGTCAGATAATAATCGTCGGCATCGCTGATGTGGAACTGAAAGGTTTCGTCCATGCCCTGGGCGGCCTGAGAGTCGAAACGGGACCGTAGCATGTCGATGACGCGGGAGGCGTTGCTCATGAAGACTTCCTGATCTGGGCAATGACGTCCCTGTAGCGTATTTAAAACAAGTGTTTGAATCAAGCGTGGCGTTGCGGAAGACATGTCGCGACGGCGCTGCTGCCCGAGGAGGTGACGAGCGTGAACGAGTGGATTGCACACTATGGGTTGTTCCTGGCCAAGATAGCGACGCTGGCGGTTGCGGTACTGGCCGTACTGGCGGTGGCGTCCCGTTGGCGTGGCGGTGACTCGGAGCGCTCCCGGCTGCGGGTCGAGGAATGGAACGCGCGCTACCGCTCACGGCAGCGCAAGCTGCGTCTGGCCGCCCTCGACAAGAAAGCGCGGCGAGCGGCGCTCAAGGCGTTCAAGCGCGAGGACAAGCGGCGTCCCGAGGCGGCGGATTCGGCCGCGGCCGGACGTGTCTGGGTCATCGATTTTCATGGCGACATCAAGGCGTCGGGTACCCGGCGGCTGGCCGAGGAAGTGTCGTTGCTCCTCGAGAGCGCGGAGCAGGGCGATGAAGTGGTCGTGCGTCTGGAATCCGGCGGTGGTCTCGTGCATGCCTACGGACTGGCCGCCGCCGAACTGGACCGCCTGCGTGACGCCGGGTTGCGGACCACGGTGTGTGTCGACAAGGTGGCGGCGAGCGGCGGCTACATGATGGCGTGCTGCGCCGACCGGTTGCAGGCGGCTCCGTTCGCCGTACTGGGGTCGATCGGGGTGGTGGCCCAGCTGCCCAACCTGCATCGCCTGCTCAAGCGTCACGATATCGATGTCGAGCTGCTCACGGCCGGCCGTTACAAGCGCACCCTGACGGTGTTCGGCGAGAATACCGAGGAGGGGCGCGAGAAGTTCGTCGAAGATCTGGAAAACACCCACGCGCTGTTCAAGGCGTTCGTGGCCGAGCGGCGTCCGGCCCTGGATATCGAGGCTATCGCCACCGGCGAGATCTGGTACGGCCGTCAGGCTCTGGAGAACGGACTGATCGATGCCGTGACCACCAGCGAGGCCTATCTGCTCGAGCGCATGCGCGAGACCCGGGTCTTCCATATCGCTCTCGAGCAGCGTCGCGGCCTGGCCGAGCGACTGGGCATGGGCGTGTCGCAGGGCGTCGAGCGTGGGGTCCAGCGGCTCTATGAAGTGCTCGAGGCGAGCCGCTGGCAGCGTCGCTGACGGCGTGGAGTCAGCGGCCGGTGAACAGGCCGGCGAGGGTTTCCACCAGGGCTCGCGCGTGATTGCCGTGCAGCGAATAATAGATGGTCTGGGAGGCGCGTCGCGTGTTGACCAGACCTTCCCGACGCAGGATGGCCAGGTGCTGCGACAGGGCAGACTGGCTCAGGGACAGGCGCTTGTTGAGTTCCGAGACCGACAGCTCCGTGTCGTCGAGCAGGCACAGGATGCGCAGCCGGTTCTCGTTGGCCATGGCCTTGAGCAGGTTGGTGGCGTTGGCGATCGCCGGACTGTCGGGATCGAGCAGCCGGGCGGCTGACTGACGAGTGCTCATTGGGGATCTCCTGGGATAACGGGCCACGCGTTCGATGCGTGGTTCGGGCCGCGTTTTATGGTTGTTGTCGTCGGCGGCGTCTGCCGGGCGATGCATTATTGTTCCATGGCAGGCTCGACGGCGGGATGGACCATCGGTGCGCTTGTGCCCGGCAGTGGCGCGTCTGCCTTCATTACTGATTTAGTGAATTGTCATTCACGCTGCAAATGTCCGACAGTCATTGATTTAACGAAAAATCATCGGAAAGTGTTTCGGCGGCATTAACAGACCGCCTGGGTGTCGACAATGTTTTCATCGAAACCGGTGCCAGGGCCTGTCTTTCCGTAAGCGAGGCGGTTTTTAGCCGATGGTATGAAGGTAAACGCTGGAGGCTGTTCTAGAGTGTCAACAATCGGCGGGCTTTGTGGCCTGCCGGGCCGACAACAATTCTCTCGACACGGCAGGAACTCCATGAGCGCGTATCAGGCCGAATACCAGCGATCGATCGAGCAACCGGAAGCCTTCTGGGCGGAGCAGGCGCAGCGAATTCCCTGGTTCACGCCACCCGAGCGCATTCTCGAATACGACGAGCACGGGCATGCGCGCTGGTATGGGGACGGCGTGCTCAACACCTGTCATGTGGCCATCGACCACCATGTCGAGAGCGGGCGGGGCGAGCAGCCGGCGATCCACTGGGATTCGCCGGTCAGCCGGTCGCGGCGGACGCTGAGCTACCGTGAGCTGCGCGATGAGGTTGCGCGCTGTGCCGGGGCGCTGCGTGATCTGGGGGTCGAGAAGGGGGATCGGGTGGTGATCTACATGCCCATGGTGCCCGAGGCGCTGATCGCCATGTACGCTTGTGCCCGGCTGGGGGCGGTGCACTCCGTGGTCTTCGGCGGTTTCGCGCCCCATGAGCTGGCGGTGCGCATTGACGATGCACAGCCGCGCGTGGTCATCGCCGCGTCCTGCGGTATCGAGTTCGAACGGGTGGTGCCCTACAAGCCGATCCTCGATGCCGCCCTGGCGCAGAGCACGCACCGGCCGGATGCCTGCGTGATTCTCCAGCGGCCGTCGCTGAAGGCCGAGATGGGGGCGATCGATCACGACTGGGCGGAGGTGGTGGGGCAGGCGCAGCCGGCCCCCTGCGTGCCCGTGGCGGCGACCGATCCACTCTATATCCTGTATACCTCCGGGACCACGGGCAAGCCGAAGGGGGTGGTGCGCGATCACGGCGGCCATGCCGTGGCGCTGCACTACTCGATGAAACGTGTCTACGGCATGACCCCCGGCGAGGTGTTCTTCTCCGCCTCTGACGTGGGCTGGGTCGTGGGGCATTCCTACATCGTCTATGCGCCGCTGATCTACGGCTGCACGACGCTGGTCTACGAGGGCAAGCCGGTGCGCACCCCCGACGCGGGCGCCTTCTGGCGGCTGATCGAAACCTACAGGGTCAACGTCTTCTTCACGGCGCCGACGGCCTTCCGGGCGATCAAGAAGGAAGACCCGGATGGACGACACCTGCCACAGTACGACATCAGCAGCCTGCGGACGCTGTTTCTGGCCGGCGAGCGACTCGACCCGCCGACCTTCTACTGGCTGGAAGGGCTGCTCGATGTGCCGGTGATCGACCACTGGTGGCAGACCGAAACCGGCTGGCCGATCGCCGCCAACCTGCAGGGGCTCGAACCCATGCCGACCAAGGCGGGGTCGGCCACCATGCCGGTGCCGGGCTATGCCGTAGCGGTGCTGGACCCCCACGGCGAGCCCGCGGCTCCCGGCGAGCAGGGCAGCGTGGTCATTCGCGAACCGATGCCGCCCGGCTGCCTGGCGGGTATCTGGCGGGACCCGCAACGCTTCCAGCGCGCCTACCTGTCCACCTTCCCCGGCTGCTATCTGACCGGGGACGGCGGCTACTTCGATGAAGAGGGCTATCTGTTCATCATGGGGCGCACCGACGACGTCATCAATGTCGCCGGCCATCGCCTGTCCACCGGCGAGATGGAGGAAGTCGTCGGTGAGCATCCGGCAGTGGCCGAATGCGCGGTCATCGGCATCCAGGACCCGATAAAGGGCCAGGTGCCGATTGCACTGGTAATTCCCAAGGATGGTTACGATGGCGATGACGAGGCGCTGGAAGCGGCCCTGGGCGAGCGGGTGCGCGAGCGCATCGGGGCCATCGCCAGTCTGCGTCAGGTGCTGGTGGTGTCGCGGCTGCCCAAGACCCGCTCCGGCAAGATCCTGCGCAAGCTGCTGCGCAACATCGCCGACGGCGAGCGCTACGGCGTGCCCTCGACCATCGACGATCCGGCGAGCCTGCAGGATGTTCACGAAGCGATGATCGCCCGTGACGTCGGTCAGGCTGATCAGGCGCACCCCGCGGATTGAGCTGCTCCTCGGGCGTCAGGAGGGCGGCGGTGCTTGCTATGGGCCGGCGCCCTCGATCAATCCGGCTATCACCGTCTTGACAAGAAAGGCGCCCATCCCGGCTCCCAGAACCACGAACAGCATCACGGTCCCCAGTCGGCCGGCCTGCGAACGGCGAGCCAGGTCCCAGATGATGAAGCCCATGAACAGCATCAGGCCGCCGATCATTACCGGGGTGACCCAGGCTTCGAAAACACGTGTCATGCCCTGTTCTCCCGTGGCCAAAAGGCCAGTATAACCCGATGCCGGGGCACGCAGGCGGCGGTGTTCGCCCTGCCGTCGATGCCGGTTTCATGGTAGTATCCGAGCAAATTTCTCAAGCAAGTCGCGGACATGCCTACGCTGAAGATCTTTGTCGGTACCGTGTACGGCGGTGCCCTGGATGTTGCCGAACAGGTCAAGCCCCTTTTCGAGGACGCCGGTTACAGCGTTACCGTGCTGGAGCAGCCGACGCTGGAGGACCTGGTGGACCCGCTGCCGGATCTGGCGCTGTTCTGTGTATCCACCACCGGTAGCGGCGATCTGCCCGGCAACCTGACGCCGTTCGCCCGGGCGCTGCAGGAGCGTCACCCGGTGCTGACCGAGCTGCGCTACGGCCTGATTGCGCTGGGTGACAGTTCCTACGGCGACACCTACTGCGGCGGCGGCCGCCAGCTCGATGCTCTGCTCGAGGACCACGGCGCCCGCCGTCTCGGCGAGCGCCTGGAGGTTGACGCCATGGAAACCTTCATGGCCGATGACGAGGCGCTGCCCTGGGCCGAGCGGTGGATCGACGAACAGGCGCTGCGTCAGGCTTGAGGAGCGAATCGTGAAGCAACGGGTGATGACGCCGGAGCGCGTCAGTGTGCTGGTCGGCGTTGTGGTTGCGATGCTGGCCAATCTGCCGCGTTATCTGACGGCACCGGGGCAGTCGGAACGTGCCATGCTGCTGGGCGTGGCACTGGGGGTGGTGGCCATCGTGGCGCTGCTGTCGTGGCGGCTGCTCGATGCCGCAGCGCGTCAGCGCCTGCCGGGCCTGTTCAGGCGGCTGGGAGTGGCGCTGGCGGTGGGGCTGGTTGCGGTGGCTCTGCTGCAGTGGAGCCAGGGTGGCATCGAGCGCTGGCTGTGGCTGTCACATGGCACCACGCTGGGCTTGCTGGGGTACGCCATTCTCGTGGGGTGGCGTCGCCGCGCGCGGTCCTGAGTCGCGAGGTGTGCTCGTGAGTGCAGCGCCCCGGCCGTTCGGCCGGGGCGCTGTCGTTTTCACGGGGCGTCAGGTTGCGGTCAGGTGAGGGTGTAGCAGGGGACGTAGTCACTACCCGGCAGCTTCATGCGGCCCTGGTCGACGAAGGATCCCAGCAGGGCGTCCAGACGCTGCATCAGTGTTTCCTCAGCATGCAGGCGGAACGGCCCGCGGGCCTCGATGGCCCGGATGCCGGGTTCCTTGACGTTGCCGGCGACGATGCCCGAGAAGGCGCGCCGCAGGTTGGCGGCCAGTTCGTGGACGGGCTGCTGGCGGTGCAGTGCCAGGCCGGCCATGGCTTCATGGGTGGGCTCGAAGGGTTGCTGGAAGTCCGGCTGCACGTTCAGGCGCCAGTTGAAGTAGAAGGCGTCGTGGTGGGCGCGGCGGAACTCGGTGACTTCGTCGATGCCTTCACGCATGGCGCGGGCCACGCCGACCGGATCGTCGATCAGGATGCGGTAGCGCCGGCCGACGGCCTCGCCCAGCGTGTAACGCAGGAACTCGTCGATGCGCTTGAAATAGTCGGCGGCGCTCGAGGGGCCGGTCAGGATCACCGGGAAGGGGGTGTCAGCGTTGGCCGGGTGCAGCAGGATGCCCAGCAGGTAGAGAATCTCCTCGGCGGTGCCCACGCCGCCGGGGAATACGATGATGCCGTGCCCGACCCGCACGAAGGCCTCGAGGCGTTTCTCGATGTCGGGCATCACCACCAGTTCGTTGACGATGGGGTTGGGCGATTCGGCCGCGATGATGCCGGGCTCGGAGATGCCCAGGTAACGGCCCTGCCGACGGCGCTGCTTGGCATGCGCCACGTTGGCACCCTTCATCGGCCCCTTCATGGCCCCCGGGCCGCAGCCGGTGCAGATGTCTAGGTCCCGTAGGCCCAGGTGGTAGCCCACGTCCTTGGTATAGTCGTACTCTTCGCGCGAGATGGAGTGCCCGCCCCAGCAGACCACCAGGCTGGGTTCCCGCGATGACTTGAGAGCGCCGGCGTTACGCAGGATATGAAAGACGGCGTTGGTGGTGCCTTCGCCGGTGGACAGGTCGAAGCGCGGCTGCTGCTGAATCTCATTGTAGACGTAGACGATGTCGCGCAGCACTGCGGAGAGATGCTCGCGGATGCCGCGGATCATGCGCCCGTCGACGAAGGCGTCGGCCGGGGCGTTGATCAGCCGCAGACGGATACCGCGGTCCTGCTGCAGCACCTCGATATCGAAGTCGTGGAAGGCTTCCATGACCGCCAGCCCGTCATCGGTGACCGAGCCGCAATTGAGCACCGCGAGGGCACAGCGCCGGAGCAGGTCGTGCAGGCCGTTGGCGGAGGTGTCGCGCAGTCGGTTGACCTCCTGCTGCGAGAGGACCTCGAGGCTGCCTTCGGGAGATATCGTGGTGGAGATTGTTTCGGGCATTGAAGGGTCCTTGTCATGCCATCGTCAAGCGTCGGGCCGCACCATCCGAGCGGCGGCGGCTCCTGCGGGCCGTGTTCGTCCAGCCGGCCATTGAATTCGATGCTAACACGCCGCCGAACTCCCCGCAGCGCTGCGGGAGGCGCGCATTTTTGGTAAGCTTTTCCCGGCATCCCGGTCGACGACATCCCGGTCGAATCCGGAGGTGACGATGGCGTCGTCGTCGAGGCCGCGCCACCCGGCCCATGAATCCCCTCTGAGTGGACTGCCGTTTCATGTTCAATGCCCAGTACTTTCGCACGTTCATCACGCTGGTGGAGACCGGCAGCTTCACGCATACGGCGCGTCGGCTCGACATGACCCAACCGGGGGTCAGCCAGCATATCCGCAAGCTCGAGAAGTATCTCGGCAAGCCGTTGCTCAACCGTCATGGTCGGCGTTTCACCCTCACCGAAGCCGGCCGCCGAGCCTATGACTACGCGGTTCGGCTGTTCGCCGAACACGAGCATTTTCGCCATTCGCTGGACAATGAATCCCTGCATTCCGGCGAATGCCGGGTCGCCTCGCCGGGCAGTGTCGGCTTGATGTTCTATCCCTTTCTGCTGGGCTATCAGCAGATGCATCCCGGCCTGACGATCAACTACAGCTTCGCCTTCAATCACGAGATCGTGCAGGACGTGCTGGCCGGGCGTTACGACCTGGGCGTCGTCACGGATGTGGTCAAGCATCCGGACCTGAGTTACGAACCCTGGCATCAGGAGCCATTGTGTCTGGTGGTGCCGGCCGACTTCGCCGGCACGTCCCTGCAGGAGTTGATGGCGCTGGGCTTCATGAATTACTCGGACGGCCTGAACAACGCCGGACAGTTGCTGCGTGCCAATTTTGCCGGTGAGTTCCGGTCCATGAGCCATTTTCCCCGTCAGGGATTCACCAACGAGGTGGCCATGGTGCTGGATGCCGTGGCGCGCGGGCTGGGCTTCACGGTGGTCTCGCGGCTGGTGCTCGAGACCTCGCCCTGGCAGCGCCAGGTCAAGGCGCTGACCCTGCCCAATCAGGTCTACGAGTCGCTGTATATCGTCACCCAGTCGGGCAGCGAGCTGCCGCGTCGCTACCAGCAGCTGCTCGATGACTTTCGCGAGGAGCGGCGCAACACGCTCTACGGGCTGGTCGAGGAGCCGGGTTTCGACACCTGAGTGGCGAGCGGTTCGGGCAATGCCCGGCCGTCCGGATTCCGGTCGGTCCCTGAACGAAACGGCCCCGCCATGAGCGGGGCCGTTGTCGTCTGCGGCGTCACCCGCGATGCCGGTCAGTCACGATAGGCATCGATGCTCGGGCAGGAGCAGATCAGGTTGCGATCACCGAAGACGTTGTCCACCCGGTTGACTGCCGGCCAGACCTTGGCGGCCTTGACGGCGTCCGAGGGGAAGGCGCCCATTTCGCGATCGTAGGGGCGCTCCCAGGCGGCGTCCATCAGGTCGGCCATGGTGTGCGGTGCATTGACCAGCGGGTTGTTGTCCAGCGGCCACTCGCCGGCTTCCACGCGGCGAATTTCCTCGCGGATCGCGATCATGGCGTCGCAGAAGCGGTCGATCTCGAAGCGCGACTCCGACTCGGTGGGCTCGATCATCAGGGTGCCCGGCACCGGGAAGGACATGGTCGGCGCGTGAAAGCCGTAGTCCATCAGGCGCTTGGCGATATCCTCTTCGCTGATGCCGGAGTCGGCCTTGAGCGGGCGGATGTCGATGATGCACTCGTGGGCCACGGTGCCGTTGACGCCGCGGTACAGCACCGGGTAGTGCGCCTCCAGGCGCCGGGCGATGTAGTTGGCATTGAGAATCGCCAGCTCGGTTGCCTCGCGCAGGCCGCGTGCGCCCATCATCTTGATGTAGGCCCAGGAGATCGGCAGGATCGAGGCGCTGCCGAAGGCCGCCGCCGAGACCGCACCGCTGTCCTCGCGCACGCCCGGCAGCGGCGTGACCACATGGTTGGACACGAAGGGCGCCAGATGCGCCTTGACGCCGATCGGTCCCATGCCCGGACCGCCGCCACCGTGGGGGATGCAGAAGGTCTTGTGCAGGTTGAGGTGCGAGACGTCGCCGCCGAAGTCGCCGGGGCGGGTGATGCCCACCTGGGCGTTCATGTTGGCGCCGTCGATGTACACCTGGCCGCCGTGATCATGAACGATCCGGCACACCTCGCGCACGGTTTCCTCGAAGACCCCGTGGGTGGAGGGGTAGGTGATCATGATCGCCGACAGCTGCTCGCTGTGCTGCTCGGCCTTGGTGCGCAGGTCGTCGATGTCGATGTTGCCGCGCTCGTCGCACTCCACCACCACGACCTTCATGTGGGCCATGGCCGCCGAGGCGGGATTGGTACCGTGGGCCGAGCTGGGAATCAGGCAGATGTCGCGATGCCCCTGGCCCTGGGCGGCCTGATAGCGGCGGATGGCCACCAGGCCGGCATATTCGCCCTGGGCGCCGGAGTTGGGCTGCATCGAGATATGGTCATAGCCGGTGATCTCGACCAGAAAGGCGCTCAGCTCGTCGATCATCTGCTTGTAGCCGACCGCCTGGTCGCTCGGCGCGAACGGGTGAATGTTCGCGAACTCCGGCCAGGTGATGGGGATCATCTCGCTGGTCGCGTTGAGCTTCATGGTGCATGAGCCCAGCGGAATCATCGCGTGGGTCAGCGACAGGTCGCGATTCTCCAGGCGCTTGAGGTAGCGAAGCATCTCGGTTTCGCTGCGATAGCGCGTGAAGTTGGGGTGCGTCAGGTAGGCCGACTCGCGGGTCTGGCCTTCGGGGATGCCGCCGAGGTTTTCGGCGATGACCGCATCATCCAGTGCACTGACCGACAGGTCGTGCTCTTCGCCCAGCAGGACATCGAACAGTACCGCCACGTCGGCCGGGGTGGTGGTCTCGTCGAGACTGACGCCCACGCGGCCGTCCGCATGGAAGCGCAGGTTGACCTCGTGGGTCAGGGCACGGCCGTGGATCTTGCCGGCATCGACGCCGGTCAGGGTCAGGGTGTCGAACCAGCTGGTGTTCTCCAGGGCGACGCCCTTGCGACGCAGTCCCTCGGCCAGAATGGAGGTCAGGCGGTGAATCCGCGTGGCGATGGTGCGGATGCCCTCAGCGCCGTGATAGACCGCATAGAAGCCGGCGATGTTGGCCAGCAGGGCCTGGGCGGTGCAGATGTTGGAGGTCGCCTTCTCGCGGCGGATGTGCTGTTCGCGGGTCTGCATCGCCATGCGCAGCGCCGTGTTGCCGCGGCTGTCCTTGGAGACACCGATGATGCGGCCGGGAATCGAGCGCTTGAGCTTGTCGGTGGTGGCGAAGAAGGCGGCGTGCGGTCCGCCGAAGCCCATCGGCACCCCGAAACGCTGGGAGTTGCCGAGCACGATGTCGGCACCCAGGGCACCCGGCTCCTTGAGCAGGGCCAGGCTCATCAGGTCCGCCGCCACGCAGGTCATGGCACGCCGCTCGGTCGCCTGGCCAATCAGTCGGCCAAGGTCGTGAACGCGACCGGTGTTGCCCGGGTACTGGAACAGGGCGCCGAACACGTCATGGTCGGCGACACGTTCGGCGGCGTCGACCACCAGCTCGATATCCAGATAGGCGGCGCGGGTGCGCAGCACGTCGAGCGTCTGCGGGAAGACGTCGTCGGCGACGAAGAAACGATCGCTCTTGACCTTCTTGTTGGCGCGGTGACACAGCGCCATGGCTTCCGCGGCGGCGGTGGCCTCGTCGAGCAGCGACGCATTGGCCAGGGCCATGCCGGTGAGGTCCATGACCATCTGCTGGAAGTTCAGCAGCCCCTCCAGACGACCCTGGGCGATCTCGGGCTGATAGGGCGTGTAGGCGGTGTACCAGCCCGGATTCTCGAGCACATTGCGCAGGATGACCGCCGGCGTGTGCGTGTTGTAGTAGCCCTGGCCGATGTAGGTCTTGAAGACCTTGTTCTGGCGTGCCAGGCGCTTGAGGTAATCGAGTGCCTCGGCCTCGCCGCGTGGCGGGTCCAGGTCGAGCTCGCGTCCCAGGCGGATGCCGGCCGGAATGGTCTTGTCGATCAGCGCCTGCATGGTGTCGGCACCGAGGGTTGCCAGCATGGCTTCGACGTCGGTGGCGTCGGGGCCGTTGTGACGATGGACGAACGCATCATGGCCGGCCAGTTCGGCCAGGCGACGATTGTCTGTAGACATGGAACACCCTGGAAGTGACGGGGCGGTCAGGCCCGTGTGGAATCGGTCGGTGGCGCCGGCGGCACGTGCCGCCGGCATGCCGGTACTGCTCAGTCTTCGGCGTCGGCGATGGCCGCGTAGGCGTCGGCGTCCAGCAGCGACTCGAGCGAGGTGGCGTCGCTGGGCTTGATCCTGGCGATCCAGCCGTCCTCGTAGGGGGACTCGTTGACGGTTTCCGGGGCGTCCTCGAGGGCCTCGTTGACGGCCAGGACTTCGCCGGCGAGCGGGGCATACAGGTCGGAGGCGGCCTTGACCGACTCGATCACGCCGAACTCCTCGTCGGCTTCCAGCTCGCGACCGACTTCCGGCAGTTCCACGAAGACCACGTCGCCGAGCGCTTCCTGGGCGTGATCGGTGATGCCGATGGTGACAGTGCCGTCACCGTTGTCGAGGATCCATTCGTGGCTCTTGGTGTAGCGCAGGTTGGCGGGAATGTTGCTCATGATTTTTCCTATACGAAAAAAGGTTTTCTCTCGGGGAAATCGTAGCGCGATTCTGCCTCAATGACGACCGTCTTGCCATCCTTGAGCGTCAACGCAGTGAGACAGGAGGCGCGCATCAGCCTGACCGTGGAAACAGAGTGGCCAGAAACGCGGGCGCCGTCCAGTCCGCGTGCGCCCCTAACGCGATCCTGCGCGGGACGGGCGGCAGCGGGTCTCGGGCTTTCGGCGATTTTACGGGCTATCCTGCCACTTGAGTGGCGCAGAGAACGTGCTCTCGTGCTTGAGTTGAGGCGGTCGTCTGGGTATGGTGGCGCGAGTTTCGTAAAAGAAACAAGTTTCTCCGCGGGCATGGCAGCATGCCATGCTGATCCCGGGCGCGATATCACGGCTTTTTCGTTCAAGCGGATTCGAGGGCAGTTTTTCCTAAGGTCTACTGGAGCCGGCATGGTGGGTTCCGCTAAGGTACGCGGTTCGACGCCATCCGACGGTGGTCCGGTTCGAGAGTCGGGTGGTACGAATCCATGCACCTGGGTGCATAACAACAATCCGCAAGTGGGAGACAAGACGTGGAAACGTTGACGAATCTATTGAGCGCAATCGAGGGGGTCGTCTGGGGGCCCCTGATGCTGGTGCTGTTGCTTGGCGTGGGGCTCTATCTCCAGGCCGGCCTCAAGGTAATGCCGATCCGCAAGCTGGGTACCGGCTTCAAGCTGCTCTGGCAGGGACGCAGCACGGCCAAGGGCGAGGAAAGCGAGGGTGAGGTTTCACCGTTCAACGCCCTGATGACCTCGCTGTCGGCGACCATCGGCACGGGCAACATCGCCGGTGTGGCCACGGCGATCTTCCTGGGCGGCCCGGGCGCGGTCTTCTGGATGTGGATCACTGCCCTGGTCGGGATGGCCACCAAGTTTTCCGAGGCCGTGCTGGCGGTGCGCTACCGTGAAGTCGATGAGGCCGGTGACCACGTCGGTGGTCCGATGTATTACATCCGCAACGGCCTGGGCAAGAAGTGGGCCTGGCTGGGTGGTCTGTTCGCGTTCTTCGGCGCCGTGGCCGCCTTCGGCATCGGCAACACCGTGCAGTCCAACTCGGTGGCCGACGGCCTGGGCGAATCGATCAACATGCCGCACTGGCTGACCGGCATCGTGATCATGGTGCTGGCCGGCGCGGTGATTCTCGGCGGTATCAAGCGTATCGCCAAGGTGGCGGGCAAGCTGGTGCCGATCATGGCGATCGCCTATTTCGCCTGCGGCGTGCTGGTGCTGATCATCAATGCCGACCAGATCGGCTCGGCGCTCGGCCTGATCTTCGGTCATGCCTTCTCGCCGGCATCCGCGGCGGGCGGCTTCGCCGGTGCAGCCGTGGCCAAGGCCATCCAGTTCGGTGTCGCGCGCGGGGTCTTCTCCAACGAGGCCGGCCTGGGCAGCGCGCCGATCGCGCATGCCGCTGCGCAGACCAAGAACCCGGTACGCCAGGGCCTGGTGGCGATGCTCGGCACCTTCCTGGATACCATCGTGGTGTGCTCGATCACCGCGCTGGCGATTCTCACCACCAACGACTGGACATCCGGCGAAACCGGTGCGGCCCTGACCTCCATGGCCTTCGACAGCACCCTGCCCGGCGTGGGTCAGTACGTGGTGTCGTTCGCCCTGGCGGTGTTCGCCTTCACCACCATTCTCGGTTGGGCGTTCTACGGCGAGAAGTGCTTCGAGTACCTTTTCGGCGTGCGCTCGATCAAGCTGTATCGCGTCGTCTATATCCTCGCCATCCTGGCGGGTGCCGTGGCGCCGCTCAACTTCGTCTGGCTGATGGCCAGCGTCTTCAATGCCATGATGGCGATTCCCAACCTGATTGCACTGGCCCTGCTGTCTCCGGTGGTCTTCAAGCTCACCAAGGACTACTTCGAGGGCAAGACGGTGCTGCCGGGTGAGGATCTGAATCGCTGATGTCTTTCGTTCCGATGACTCAGGGTGGAGCAACCCCATGACCGAACTCAATCGTACCCCCTTGCACGATCTGCACCTCGAACTGGGCGGCAAGATGGTCGAATTCGCCGGCTATCACATGCCCGTTCAGTACCCGCTCGGGGTGAAGAAGGAACACGAACATACCCGTGCCGAGTGCGGCTTGTTCGATGTCTCGCACATGGGGCAGGTCGTGGTGCGTGGGCCGGAACCGGCCCGTGCTCTTGAAAGCCTGGTGTGTGCCGATATCGTCGGCCTCGAGGCGGGGGCACAGCGCTACGCCCTGTTCACCGGAACCGAAGGCGGCATTCTCGACGACCTGATGGTGGTCAACGCGGGCGACCATCTCTATCTGGTGGTCAACGCGGCCTGCAAGGCGCAGGACATCGCGCACCTGCGTACCGGACTGGGTGGCGAGTACAGCGTCGAGGAGCTCGACCGCGGCCTGCTGGCCCTGCAGGGGCCGAAGGCCGCGGCGGTGATGGCGCGGCTGTGCCCGGCCGCCTGCGAACTGGTCTTCATGCAGCATGGCCGTTTCGAGATCGACGGCATGTCGGTATGGGTCAGCCGCAGCGGTTACACCGGCGAGGATGGGTTCGAGATCTCGGTGGCCGCCGAGGACGCCGACCGCCTGGCGCGGCAGCTACTGGCGGAAGCCGAGGTCGAGCCCATCGGTCTCGGTGCCCGGGACTCGCTGCGTCTCGAGGCGGGGCTGTGCCTGTACGGCCACGACATCGACCAGACCACCACGCCCATCGAGGCCGGTCTGATCTGGGCGATCGGCAAGGCACGCCGCACGGGCGGGGAGCGCGAGGCCGGCTTCATTGGCGCCGATATCATCCTGCACCAGCTCCAGGCACGGGATCATCGCCGCAAGCGGGTCGGCCTGCTGGGCGAAGGGCGTGCCCCGGTGCGCGAAGGCGTCGAGCTGTTCGACGAGGCCGGTCATTCCTTCGGCCACGTCACCTCGGGCGGCTTCGGGCCCAGCGTGGGCAAGCCCGTGGCCATGGGCTATGTCGCCATCGAGGCCGCGGAGGTCGGCAATGTGGTCTATGCCGAGGTGCGTGGCAAGCGTCTGCCGATGACCGTCAGCAAGATGCCTTTCGTGACGCCCGGCTACTATCGGGGGTAACGGGATTATACCGTTATCTTGTCTGTCGACAAGACAGTGAGATACGAGGCCGCTTCCCTGGAAGCGGCCTTTTTCTGTCGAGTGTTCAGGACTCGTTCAGCATCACATGCCGGAAGGTCAGGCTGATGCGAAGACCGGGAATGGCGCGTGGCAGCAGGGCGTGCTGAAGTCGGGACTGGAGCCCGGCACCCATCATCAGCAGGCTGCCGTGGGGCAGCGCCACATTGAAGGGCGCGTGCGCTCCATCGCGCCAGCGAAAGCGCAGCGGGCGTTCGGCACCCAGGCTGACGGCGGCAATCACCGGGTCCGGGCCCAGTTCGGGCTCGTCGTCGGCGTGCCAGCCCATGCGCTGTCGGCCGTCCCGATAGCGGTTGAGCAGCACGCTGTTGAAGGTGACGCCGGGCAGCTGCCGGGAAACCAGAGACGCCACGTGATCGCGCAGGGTCAGCACGGCCGGGTGCCAGGGGGCCGGAGAGAAACGCCGGCCGGAATAGCGATAGCGGGCTTCGGCGTCGCCCATCCAGCACTGGGCGCGGGGGATCGGGTGGCGACGCCCGTACAGGGTCAGCGTCGGCGTCTCCCAGGGAATCTCGCGATCGAGCTGGTCGAGCAGGCTGTCGCGGCGGGGCGCTTCCAGTGCTTCATCGAGGCGCCACAGTGGTGGCGAGGCGAGCAGGGTCTGCCAGACGGGCGTTGCTGGAGACATGAATCAGCGCAGCACCTTGTCAGGGTTGATGGGCTTGCCGCCGTGGCGCACGTCGAATAGCAGGTCGTAGCGGCCGGTGACGTCGTTGTGGCTGACGGTGCAGATGGGGGAGCCCTGCTTGACCGCCTGGCCTTCCTTGACACGCAGCTTGCCGCACAGGGCGTAGACGCTCTGCAGATTGCCGGCGTGGTGGACGATCACTACCTTGCCCAGCTGGCGCATGCTGTTGGCGAAGCGCACGTCGCCGTCGGCGACCGCATGCGCGGTTTCCCCCTGACGCGCCGCCAGCAGCATGGGCTGCAGGGTGCCGCGCTTGTCGCGGCCGAAGCGGCGGACGATACGATAGTCATCCAGTGGCCAGGGCCAGGCCTGGCGCTGCTTGATTGGTCCCGGATCAGGCAGCGAGCGAGCGGGAGTCGATTTCTTGTGGGTGACCCGAGGCGGCGTCCGGCGAGGGGCGCTCCCTTTCAAGGGGACCTTGACGACCTGGCCGACACGCAGATCGCTGGGGTGAAGACCGGGGTTGGCGGCGTCGATGCGGCCGGCGGTGGTGCCGAAGTAGCGGGCGATACCGACATAGGTATCCCCGGGGCGCACCTGGTAACGGTAGGGCCCGCCGCCGGGGGCGCGCTCGCGATGGCTGGGTACCAGGATGCGCTGGCCGACGCGCAGGTTGCGGGCCTGGACCCCCGGATTGAAACGCTCCAGGCGTACCAGCGGCACGCCGGCCTGACGGGCGATGGCCCCCAGCGTGTCGCCGGGGCGGATGGTGACCCAGTTGCCGGCCATGACCCTGCTGTAGCCGTTGCTGACGTACGGCGAACCGGCACAGCCGGCCAGCAGCAGGAGCAGTATCAGGGGGCCGAGGTGGCGCAGGCCGGTGGTGCCGACGGCTCCAGCCGACGATCCTTTTCCTGCCACAGTGCATTCAGCCATCGTTGGAAGCGTTCCTTGTACTCCGGATCCTGATGGTAGTCTCCCTCGCGCATCCAGTCGGGCAGGGAGCGACGCTGGACATCCAGTCTGACCGGCCCTTCGCGGCCGCACAGGAAGTCCCAGAAGGTCGGACGCTCCCGGGCGTAGGCCAGGGTCACGTCGAGAATCCCGCTGAGCCGGTTGCCCAGCAGGTTGACCACCTGGGCACAGCCGCCGGCCTTGGGGCGCAGCAGATGGGCATAGGGGCTTTGCTGGGCACGCTGTTTCCTGGCCGTGAAGCGGGTGCCCTCGACGAAGTTGTAGATCGCCATGGGCATCTGCCGGGCCTGTTCGCACAGCCGCTGTGTTGCCTCGCGATCCCGCCGCGCCAGCGCCGGGTTGCGGGCGAGGGCGTCACGGGAATAACGGCGCATGAAGGGGAACTCGAGCGCCCACCAGGCCAGGCCGATCACCGGTACCCAGATCAGTTCACGCTTGAGGAAGAAGCGTGGCATGGGGATGCGGCGATGCAGCGCCATCTGCAGCAGGAAGATGTCCGTCCAGCTGCGATGATTGGCGATGACCAGCCACCATTGATCGGGCGACAGGCCCTCGGGCAGGTGGACCTCCAGGGACGGGCGCAGCCAGCGACGCATCCACCAGAGGTTGGTGCCGATCCAGGCCAGGGCGATGCGGTTCAATCCCCCCAGCACGCGCCGCCGCAGACGCCGCGAGGGGGTGACGAGCTTGACCAGCGCCAGGGCATAGAGCGGCACGCACCAGAAGAGCGTGCCGGTGATGAGCAGCAAGAGGCTGACGAGTCCCTTGAGGGTCGACATGCCATTCTCCGTCAATGACTTGCCGACCATGCTACTGGAACCGGGAAAGCCTGCCCAGCGCCGGTGACTCACGCCGCGACACCGGGCGGGCGAGGATCAGTGCTGCAGTTCGGGCAGGTTCTCGTAGAGCTCGAGAGCCTCGGGGTTGGCCAGGGCGTCCTGGTTCTTGACCGGCCGGCCGTGGACCACGTTGCGCACCGCCAGCTCGACGATCTTGCCGGACAGCGTGCGCGGAATGTCGCTGACCTGGATGATCCGCGCGGGCACATGGCGCGGCGTGGTGTTGGCGCGAATCGTGCGCTTGATGGTGTCGCGCAGGGCGTCGTCGAGCGTCAGGCCGTCGCGCAGGCGCACGAACAGCACCACGCGGATGTCGTCCTGCCATTCCTGGCCGATGCACAGCGACTCCAGCACGCCGTCGACCTTTTCCACCTGGCGGTAGATCTCCGCCGTGCCGATGCGCACGCCGCCGGGGTTGAGCACCGCATCCGAGCGGCCGTGGATGATCAGGCCGTCTTCCGGCGTGATCTCGGCATAGTCGCCGTGGGCCCAGATCCCCGGGAAGGTCGCGAAATAGGCCTCATGGTAGCGCTGGCCGTCCGGATCGTTCCAGAAGCCGATGGGCATCGAGGGGAACGGCCGGGTGCAGACCAGCTCGCCCTTCTCGCCGCGCACGGGATGGCCCTGGTCATCGAACACGTCGACCGCCATGCCCAGACCACGGCACTGCAGCTGGCCGCGATAGACCGGCCGGATCGGGCAGCCCAGGGCGAAGCAGGAGACGATGTCGGTGCCGCCCGAGATCGAGGCCAGCAGCAGATCGCTCTTGATGTCGCGGTAGACATAGTCGAACGATTCGTGGGCCAGCGCGGAGCCCGTGGAGAGAATCGCCCGCAGAGCGCCGAGGTCATGCTCCCGGCCGGGAATCAGGTCGTGCTTCTCGCAGGCGGCGATGTACTTGGCACTGGTGCCGAACACGCTGACGCGCTCCTCGGCGGCCATGCGCCACAGCGAGCGCGGGTCCGGCGCGAACGGCGAGCCGTCGTAGAGTACCAGGGTGGCTTCGCAGGCCAGTCCCGACACCAGCCAGTTCCACATCATCCAGCCGCAGGTGGTGTAGTAGAAGAGCACGTCATCACGACTCAGGTCGGTGTGCAGCCGGTGTTCCTTGATGTGCTGGAGCAGGCTGCCGCCGGCCGAGTGGACGATGCACTTGGGCGCTCCGGTGGTGCCCGAGGAGAACAGGATGTAGAGCGGATGATCGAAGGGCAGTGCCTCGAACTCCAGGGTGCATGCTTCGTTGTCGAGGTAGTTCTCCCAGGTCACGGCCTTGTCGATGCCGCGGGTGTCCGGCGTGTCATTCAGGAACGGGAAAACCACCACTTGATTGAGGGAGTCGATCGCCCGGCTGATCTCGCCGACCCGTTCACGGGTATCGATGTGCTTGCCGTTCCACGTGTAGCCGTCGGTGGCGATCAGTACCTTGGGCTGGATCTGGCCGAAGCGGTCGAGCACGCCGTTGAAGCCGAAGTCGGGGGAGCAGGAGGACCAGACGGCCCCCAGACTGGCCGCGGCGAGCATGCCGATGATCGCATGTTCGCTGTTGGGCACGAAGCCGGCGACCCGGTCCCCGGGAGTGACACCGCTGGCGCGCAGGGCATGGGCTAGTCGTGCAACCTGCTCGTACAGTTCGGCGTAGCTCAGCACACGGCGGCGTTCCCGCTCGTCGCGCATGACCAGGGCCGGCTTGTCGTCGCGGCGGCGCAGCAGATTCTCGGCGAAATTGAGCCGTGCCTCGGGAAACCAGCGTGCCCCGGGCATGGCGTCCGGGCGCGACAGAACGGTATTGCCGCGCTGCTCGGCGATGACCTCACCGAGTTCCCAGACCATCGGCCAGAAGGTCTCGAGGTGATCGACGCTCCAGGTGTGCAGATCGGCATAGTCGTCCAGTGACTGGCCGTGTTCGCGGTTGATGCGCTGCATCAGGGCATGCATCTGCGTCGCTTCGATGGCCGCTCGAGAAGGCTGCCAGAGTGGCGTGGACATGCTCCCCTCCTTTTTCTTGTCCGGGATGGTTATGATGACGCGCCTTGGGGTCGGGCCGTGGCCGATCCCGCTTTGCCGGGGCGCGGGCCCGGCGCGTCCGGCTGTCTTTGTGCAGCGCAAAACAATAGCATTCAAAACCGGTACCGGGAATTGTCGCGGTGGCCCGGGCCGGTAACAAGGAGCCTTTTGGATGACGTGGTTGTCGGTAGTTCTGGTGGCATTGGCCCTGCTGGCCTTTCTTCTCGTGGCGCTCGAGGACGTCATTCATCTCAACAAGGCCAAGTCGACGCTCCTTCTGGGGACTCTGAGCTGGCTGCTGTTGTTCATCTTTTCCGGACGCGACAGCGGGTTGACCCTGGAGGCGCTCAACGAAAATCTGCTCGAGATCGCCACCCTGTGGCTGTTCCTGATGGCGGCGATGACCTTCGTCGCCTATCTCAATGCCAAGGGCATGATCGCCAACCTGATCTATCGAGTGCTGCCGCAACGCATCGGCGAGCGGGCTCTGCTGCTGCTGACCGCGGCCTTTGCCTTTGTGTTTTCCTCACTGGCCGACAACATCACGGCCTCCCTGGTATCGCTGACACTGGTGCTGTCATTGCAGCTGCCACCGGAAAAGACACGGCGCTTCGCGGTGATGACGGTCTTTGCCGTCAATTCCGGCGGGGTGGCGCTGATCACCGGCGACGTCACCACGTTGATGATCTTCATCAGTGACAAGGTCGCCATTCCCGACCTGATGCTGCTGGCGCTGCCGTCGCTCATCGCCGTGCTGGCGCTGGCCCTGATGCTGATGCCCGGCCTGGGCGGCACGGTGACGATCCCGCGGGAGCGGCGGCAAACCCGGCGTTCCGATCGCCTGATCGCGGCCATCTTTCTGGTCACCATCCTGGCCACCCTCAGCGGCAACGTGCTGTTCGGCATTCCGCCGCTGCTGACCTTCCTGTTCGGGCTGTCGGTCATGTTTCTGATCGGCCATTTCGTCGAGCGGCGTTCCGAGGCCGAGGAGCGCCGCGTGCTCGATTACATTCGCGTCATCGAGTACGACACCCTGCTGTTCTTTCTCGGCATTCTGCTGCTGGTGGGGATGCTCAAGGAGATCGGCGTCCTCGATGTGCTGACCCAGGGGTATCGGGTGCTGCCGGTGGAAGGCGCCAACTACGTGATGGGGCTACTGTCGGCACTGGTCGACAACGTGCCGTTGACCGCGGCGCTGTTGAAGTCGGGCATCGTCATGGCGCGGCCGGACTGGATGGCGCTGACCTACGCGGCCGGCGTGGGCGGCTCGCTGCTGGTGATCGGCTCGGCGGCCGGCATCATCGCCCTGGCCAAGGTGCGTGTGCTATCGTTCACGGGATATCTGCGTTTTCTGCCGGCCCTGCTGGTAGCCTACAGTCTGGGCTTCGGTGGGGCCTACGCCATCGCCTTGGCAACCGGGGGTTGAACAAATCCTGATCAGCCGTGCCGATTGCCGTCCTGGCGGCACCGGCGCGGCCTGTCCCCTCATCGCACACAGGGTTATGCACAGTTTCTGTGCATAACCCGAGCCGGCGAAAGCGGACGGATGCGGCTGGTCGTCGCGCCGTCCAGCGACTAGAATCTAGCCACACCTGAAGCCTGTTGAATTACCGCCTGGCCGAATCGCGAGATTCGGCCAGGCGGTTTTCCTGTTTGCCCTGCCGATAGTGAATGGAGGAGACGGCGTTGCGCAGTCTGCCGGCGACCCTGCCGATACTTTTCGTGTGCGAGATCAGCTTCCTGCTGGGCCATGGTCTGATCATGACCCTGCTCGGGGTACGGATGTCCCTGGAAGGCTTTCCATCGCAGATGGCCGGTCTGCTGATGTCGAGCTTCTCGCTGGGCTTCGTGCTGGGCAGTTACTTCCTGGAAAAGCGCATTCGCTCGGTGGGGCACATCCGTGTCTTCGCCGCCTGTGCCGCCATGCTGGCGGTCACCGCCATGCTGCACGGGCTGTGGGTCAACCCCTGGGCGTGGCTGGTCTGGCGCGTGGCGGGCGGGGCCTCCACGGCGGGACTGTTGATGGTGATGGAGTCGTGGGTCTCCGGGGAGTCGACCAACGACAACCGCGGCAAGGTGCTGGGCTGGTATCTGGTGATCTCCACGCTGTCGCTGGCCGGCGGGCAGTGGATGCTCAACCTGGCCGACCCGGCGACGATGGTGCTCTTCTCGGTCTCGGGGATGCTGTTCGCGCTGTCGCTGGTGCCGCTGTCGATCCACCGTATTCACGGGCCGACGCACTCGAGCCATGACACCGCCCACAAGATTCGCTTCAAGGAGCTCTACCGGCGCGCGCCGGTGGGGCTGGTGGGGGCCTTCACCGCGGGGCTGATGGTCCAGGCCTTCTTCGCCATGACGCCCTATTTCGGCCAGGAGATCGGCCTGTCCACGGCGCAGACGGCCCAGTTCATGGCCACCACCACGCTGGTGGCGCTGTTCGCCCAGTGGTTCCTGGGGCGTGTCTCCGACCGGCTCGACCGGCGCAAGGTGATTCTCTGCATGGCCGGGGTGATGGCCATCACCGGGGCCTTCATCTCGGCGGCGGCAGGACACAGCTATCTCGTCCTGCTGGTGGTGGCCTGCTTCCACACTGCCATGCTGCATACGCTCTATTCGCTGAGTCTGGCGCATACCAACGACTGGCTGGAGCCGTCCGAGATCATCGCCGCGAACTCCAAGCTGATGATCTGGTACGGGGTCGGGTCGATTGTCGGGCCGTTCAGCGCGTCGCTGGTGATGCAGGTCGTGGGGCCCGAGGGGCTGTGGCTCTTCCTCGGCTCGGCCGCGCTGGCGCTGGCGATGTTCGTCATGGTGCGCCTGCACGGCACGCAGACCGACAAGGCGCCCGAGGTCGAGCAGGAGCCCTACGCGCCCATGCCGATGATGGAAACGCCGCACTATCACAGCGAACTCGACACCCGCTATGACCCCCAGCAGCTCGAGTTCGACTTCGAGTTCTACGAGTATGAGCTGGAGGATGTGCCTGACGCCGAGGTGGAGACCACGGCGTCAGCCGACGAGGCCGAGTCGGCTGACGCGGCGGACGAGACCGGCACGTCGGAGGACGAGTCGATGGGCGAGGAGCCGGCCCACGAGGACGAGGAAGGCGACGAGGCGATTCAGCAGCGCGGCGAGTCGTGGCACGAGAACGAACACGAGCCGGCCTCGGCGGCGCCTTCGGCACCCCGGGCGGGGTGACCGGGGACGCGTCGAGCGTGGCTCAGGCGATCTCGCAGCGGGTATGCTCGGGCAGCAGCAGTTCGGCGGCCCTTTCCTGGTGTCCCGGCAGGCTGCGCTGGACCAGTGCCAGGCCGCCAGGCACGATTCGATGCTCGTCACCCTCGGCGAAGGCCAGGCGTCGCGAGGCGGCGGTATAGTAGCGGTAGTCCAGCAGCGGCGAGACCGGAAAGAGCCCGTGGCGCCGGTCGTCGCTGCCCGGCAGGCCGGCCTGCCGCAGCTGCCGGTCGAGTCCCGCCAGCGGCTGGCCGAGCCGTTCGCAGTCGAGCCCGGCGTGATGCAGGCGTGGGCCGAGCGCCGCGATCCAGGCGGCCAGCGGATGGGCTCGGAGCAGTTGCTGGTAGGTGGCCCAGTCGGGCATCGGCCAGGGGCGGCCGCGGCACAGCAGGTTCTGGCCTCGGCAGTCGGCGGGGTGGGCGGCACCGATCAGGGCTTCCAGCTGGCGGCGCGGCTCCCGGGTCAGGGCGCCGGGCTGCAGCTCCACCAGCAGCAGCCAGGCGCCGTCGTCGTCCGGCGTCAGGCAGGAGACCAGCACGCCGCGATCGGCCATGGCGTACTGGCCGGCCCGCCGGTAGCCGAAATGCGCGAGCGTGGGCAGCAATGCCTCGGAACTGAAGGGGCCGTGGTTGAGTGTCACGATCGCCAGGTATTCGGCGCTCGGTACCCGTGACCAGAGGTCCAGGGCGGCCAGGTCCGGGTTCAGGTGAACGTAGTCCAGCCACAGCTGCTGCAGAAACTCTTCGCGTTGCATGATCGGAGGTCTCCCTGTGATGCCTCCGAAGTATAGGCAGTGCCGCCCGGGGGCCATTCAACGCCCCGCCTCGTCAGGCGGGGGCGGCGGGAGAGGCCGGCAGGCAGGCCAGCGTTGAACGTCGAATTTCCGCTTCCTCGTCGGCCGCGACGATGCCGATGGCCGGCCCGCCGCCGCGGTCCAGCCGTGGCGCATGACGCGCATTGGCCGCGTCGTCGAGCTTGATGCCCAGCCAGGCGAGGTCGTGGCACACGGCCTGGCGGATCGGCGCGGCATGCTCGCCGATGCCGGCGGTGAAGATCAGGGCGTCCAGGCCGCCGAGCAGGGCGACCAGCCCGCCGATTTCCCGGACCACCCGACGCACGAAGAGCGCGACCGCCTCCGCGGCGGCCGGGGCGTCACTGGCCAGCAGATCACGCATGTCATCGGACAGTCCCGAGACCCCGTAGAGCCCGCTGTCATGGTAGAGCAGGTGCTCGATCTCGTCGGCGCGCCAGCCCTTCTGCTGCAGCAGGTAGAGAATCACGCCGGGGTCGAGGTTGCCCGCCCGGCGCCCCATCATCAGCCCGTCGAGCGCGGTGAAGCCCATGGTGGTGGCCTGACTTTGCCCATCCGCGAGGGCGCACAGGCTGCAGCCGTGACCCAGGTGGGCGATGATCACGCGGCCCCGATGGCGCTCGCCGATCAGCTCGGGCAGCTGGCGCACGGCGTGGGCGTAGGACAGTCCGTGAAAACCGTAGCGCAGAATGCCCTCCTCGGTCAGCCGGCGCGGCAGCGCGAAGCACTGGTTCAGCCAGGGCTGGCTGCGATGGAAGGCGGTGTCGAAGCAGGCCACCTGCGGCAGGGTGGGCCAGTGAGCGTGCAGGGCGTCGATCAGCGCCAGCGCCGGTGGCTGATGCAGGGGCGCCAGCGGGATCAGTTCGCGCAGCTCGTCGACCACGGCCGGTTCCAGCAGGCAGGGCGCGGCGTGGTGGCGACCGCCGTGCACGACGCGATGTCCCACGGCGCTCAGCGGCACGTCGCCGAACTGCGCCTCGAGCCAGTCAAGCAGCGGCGCAATCACGGCGGCGTGCCCGGTTCCCGTCAGGCGGGGCAAGGCGTCACTGGGCGTCGTGGCGCCGTCGAGCACCAGATGCGGCGCCTCGTTGATGCGCTCGATGGTACCGCGGACCCGGCAGCGCTCGTCATGGAAGAGCGCGACCTTCAGCGACGACGAGCCGGCGTTGAGGGCGAGAACGGCGCGCGAGGTCATGGTGTGCGCCCCCGATGCACCACCAGGCAGGCCAGCGCGGCGGAGGCCAGCCGGCTGGCAGTGGTGTCGCTGCGGCTGGTCAGCATGATCGGTACCCGCGCGCCCATGACCAGCCCCGCCGCCTGGGCACCGGCCAGGTGGATGAGCAGCTTGGCGATCATGTTGGCGGATTCGAGGTCGGGGCACATCAGGATGTCGGCATGGCCGGCGACCGCCGAGGTCAGGCCCTTGGTGCGGGCGGCCTGCTCGGAGACCGCATTGTCGATGGCCAGCGGGCCGTCGAGATCGCCGCCGGTGATCTGGCCGCGCTGGCTCATCTTGCACAGGGCGGCGGCGTCGAGGGTCGAGGGTATGCGTGGATTGACGGTTTCCACGGCGGACAGGATCGCTACCCGCGGGCAGTCGAGCCCGAGGGCATGGGCGAGGTCGATGGCATTCTGGATGATATCCCGCTTGGCGGTGAGGTCGGGCTGGATGTGCAGGGCGCCGTCGGTGATCAGCAACGGCCGTGGATAGCTGGCGACGTCGAGTGCGTAGATGTGGCTCATCTGGCGTTCGGTGCGCAGCCCGGCCTCGGTGGCGAGGACGGCGCTCATCAGCTCGTCGGTATGCAGCGCCCCTTTCATCAGGGCGTGAACCTCGTTGCGGGCGGCGAGCGACACGCCGGTGTCGGCGGAGGCGTGACTGTGGGGAGTGTCGACGATGGTCAGATTCGACAGCGATTCGCCGAGGGTCCGCGCGGTCTCGAGAATGCGTGCCCTGGGGCCGACCAGCAGCGGCTCGATCAACCCCTGGCGCCAGGCTGCCAGCGCGCCACCCAGGGAGAGCGCATCGCAGGGGTGCACCACGGCGGTGCGGATGGGGGGGTAGCCACGGGTCGCGTCGATCAGTTGCCGGTGGCGATCACCGACGGCAGGGCCGTGAGGCAGTGTGCCTTGATCCGCCATGCTCGAGTCTCCGTCATGCCGGGCGTCGCCCGGGAATGCCACGACTCTAGGCGGGAATCGGCGCGCCGACCAGCACAGATGCGCCTCTGTTGACCTGGGTCACATGCAGGGGGCGCGAATCAAGAACGCCGGCTCGAGGCCGGCGCAGGAAGGGCAGGCGGCAGCTCAGTTGACCGGGGTTTCCGGCATCAGCTGATTGTCGCGCACGTACTGGTCGAACTCGGTGAAGCCGCCGATGTGGGTCTGGTCGACGAAGATCTGCGGCACGGTCTCCACCGGCTTGCCGATGGTCTTCTCCATGTCGGCCTTGGTAATGCCTTCTTCATGGATGTCGATGTAGCGATAGTTGAAATCATCGCGGGCGTTGGTAAGTTGCTCGGCCAGTTCCTTGGCGCGTACGCAGAACGGGCAGCCGGCGCGTCCGAAGATGACTGTCAGCATGGGATCTCCTTTATGACGAGAAGCCTGGGTGTTGGATCATTGAATCTGGGGCGCATTGTTTCGCATTCGGCGCGCGAGGACCAATAGAGTCTCGCTACGCCGATTATTGCATGCCTTTATGGGGCCGGGTCATTCCGCGTCGGGCGACAGGCGGCCTTCGTCGGCACGCTGCAGCAGATTGCGAAGGGCAACATAGATATCCGGCGCCGCGGCGACGATATGCTCGCCGTAAAGCTCGTCGGGGATGCCCTCGGGAGCCGGGTAGACATGGCCGGTGCGGGCGCCGGCCTCACGGGCGATCAGCAGCCCGGCGGCGAAATCCCAGGGCGAGACGCTTTCATAGTAGGCATCGAGCCGTCCGCAGGCCACGTTGCACAGGTCGAGGGCGGCGGAGCCGCAGCGCCGTACGTCCTGACAGTGCTGCATGACCGCCGAGAAGCGGCGCAGCAGCGGCTGGCGGCCGTCGCGGCGATAGGGAAAGCCGGTGGCAATCAGGCTGCTCTCGAGCCGGCTGGCCAGGCTGGTGCGGATGCGGGCCTGGTTGCGCCAGGCGCCTTCGCCGCGGATGGCCACGAAGGTCTCGCCCAGGAAGGGCGCGTGTACCACGCCGATCTGCACGCGGCCGTCCACCGCCCAGGCAATCGACACCGCGACATGGGGAAATCCCCGGGCGAAGTTCACCGTGCCGTCGATCGGGTCGACGACCCACAGCGGCCCCTTGCGCCCCAGGGCTTCGCGGTCGGGAGCGATTTCCTCGCTGAGCCGGGCGTCGTCGGGAAAGTGCTGCTGCAGGCGTTCGCTGATCCACTCGTCGACCGCCACATCGGTGTCGGTGACCAGTTCCGTGCCTTTCTTGTAGCGCTGTGAGAAGCGCTGGCTATCACGAGCGGCCAGGATCTCCTGGCCGGCGCCTTCGGCGATCTCGGTCGCGATGGCGAGCCGCTCGGCTAGCTGCATGAAACCTCCTGGGGTTGGTGGCGATACGGGAAGCCGTCAGCGTCGCACCGGGCGCTTCTGCAGCTTGCGCTGCAGGGTGCGGCGATGCATGCCCAGCGCCCGGGCCGTGGCGGAGATGTTGCCGTCGTGTTCCTGCAGCACCTTCTGGATGTGTTCCCAGGTGACGCGGTTGATCGACGGCGGATTGTCGGCGATGTCGATGTCGGGGTCGCCGGTCTCGCGGTTGAAGGCGGTCAGCACCTCGTCGGCGTCGACGGGCTTGCACAGGTAGTTCACCGCGCCGAGCTTGATGGCTTCCACGGCGGTGGCGATGCTCGAGTAGCCGGTCAGCACTACCACGCGGCACTGCGGGGCCACGGCCAGCAACTCCGGCAGCAGCTTGAGCCCCGAGCCGTGCTCGAGCTTGAGATCCAGGGTGGCGAGCTGCGGCGGCGAGCGCCGGGCCAGCTCCAGCGCCTGCTCCTCATCCGTGGCCACCAGCACCTCGAAGCCACGCCGGCTGAAGGCACGTTCCATGACATGGCAGAACATCTCGTCGTCATCGACGATCATCAGGCGTTCGGCAGTTTGCATAGCAGCGTTCCGTGTCGTAGGGCAATGCCGGCGTCATTCGCCGGCAATCAGGCGGGGCAGCTTGACCTCGGTCAGGGTGCCGCCCTCTTCGTGATTGTAAAGACTCACGCCGCCGCCGAAGCGGTTGATGGTGGCGTGGGTCAGGAACAGGCCGATCCCCATCCCCTTGCTCTTGGTGGAGACGAACGTGTCGCCGAGCTGGTCGGCAATCGACATCGCCACGCCCGGGCCGTGGTCGCGGATGTCGATGATCACTTCCTCCTTGGTCCAGTCGAGGCTGATGACAATATCCTCGGGATTGGCGTCGGCGGCGTTGTTGAGCAGGTTCATCAATGCCTGCTCCAGGGTGGTGTCGACCGCCAGCACCGGGGTGCCGCGCTTGCCGAGGATCTCGATATGGTGAGTGACGTCCGGGCGCAGCACCAGCCAGCGCTGCACGACGTCCTCGAGCCAGGCCTGGGCCGGCAGCGAGGCGGGCTGGGCCAGGCGCCGGCGGTCGGCATTGGCGACCAGGTTCTGCAGCCGCGACTTGCAGGTATCGACCTGGCGGCGCAGCAGGTCGATGTCGGCCTCGAGAGTCGGCTGGCCGGCGGCATCCTCGCGCATTTCCTTGAGCAGCACCGCCATGGTGGAGAGCGGCGTGCCCAGTTCATGGGCGGTACCGGCCGCCTGGGTGGCCACCGCCAGCACCTGCTCGTTGCGCAGGGCCGCCTCGCGGGTCCGCGACAGGGCCAGGTCGCGGCGCCGCAGGGCGTGGGCCATCTTGAAGATGAAATAGGTGACCAGCCCCGCCGAGAGGCCGAAATTCAGCCACATGCCCAGCACATGCAGGCTGATGCCGGGGCCGATCATGCCATGGCTGAGCTGCGGCACCGGGTCGTAGAACAGCATCAGGAAGGTGTAGGCGGCCATTGCCGAGCTGGCGACGAGCCAGGCGTAGCGCCAGGGCAGGGTGGCCGCGGCGATGGTCACCGGCACCAGGTAGTAGGTGATGAAGGGGTTGGTGGAGCCGCCGGTGTAGAAGAACAGCAGGCTCAGCCCGGTAATGTCCGCCATCAGGTGAAGAAGGTATTCGAGATCGGTAACCGCGCGAGGGCGCCCCAGTCGCCACCAGCTGGCGATGTTGATGAAGCCCATGGCGATGATCACGCTGATGACCGGTACCACGCGCAGCTGGAAGCCGAGCACCTCGATGCCGAAGATGATCGCCGCCAGGAAGCCGGTCCAGGTGATGCCGCGCACGAACGTCAGCCGCACCAGGTTGCGGTTGGGGGTCGACAACGGCAGGGGGGTGGGTTGTTGCATGGTGACTCCGGCTGTCTGGCTATGCGCATGATAACCGATGACGGCACCGGGCTCAGTCCCCTTGAGCAAGCGCGTGCGTGCTGACGACATTCCGCGCCTGTCACGCTACAATCGCGGCCATTCTGCAAGCCATGCCATCCGGGTGCGCCACCGAAGCGCACCGGGCCGAGCACCAATCAGCGATACCTCATTCATGACAGATACCCAGATAGCGCGTGAAGCCGAGCTGCGCCGCACGTTTGCGATAATCTCGCACCCCGACGCGGGGAAGACCACCATCACCGAGAAGCTGCTGCTGTTCGGCAATGCCATCCAGCTGGCCGGCTCGGTGAAGAGCAAGCGCAACGACCGCCATGCCACCTCCGACTGGATGAAGATGGAGCAGGAGCGCGGCATCTCGGTGACCACCTCGGTGATGCAGTTCCCCTACAAGGGGCGCATCGTCAACCTGCTCGACACCCCCGGGCACGAGGACTTCTCCGAGGACACCTACCGCACGCTGACCGCGGTGGATTCGGCGCTGATGGTGATCGACGGCGCCAAGGGTGTCGAGGATCGCACCATCAAGCTGATGGAGGTGTGCCGGCTGCGTACCACGCCGATCCTCACCTTCATCAACAAGATGGACCGCGACATCCGCGACCCCATCGAGGTGATGGACGAGGTCGAGACGGTGCTCAACATCCAGTGTGCCCCGATGACCTGGCCGATCGGCATGGGCCGGCACTTCAGGGGCGTCTACCATCTCTACGACGACGTCATCCACCTCTACAAGCAGGGCCAGGGCAACCGCATCCCCGATGATGTGCGCATCGAGGGGCTCGATAGCCCCGAGGTCGACGAGGTGCTGGGCGCCGACCAGGCCGAGGAACTGCGCATGGAGGTCGAGCTGGTGCGCGGCGCTTCCCACACCTTCGATCTCGAGGCCTATCGGCGTGGCGAGCTGACGCCGGTCTACTTCGGTACCGCCATGGGCAACTTCGGGGTGCGCGAGATGCTCGACGGCTTCGTCGAGTACGCCCCCATGCCGCAGCCCCGCGAGACCGACACCCGCGAGGTGGCGGCGGGCGACGAGCGCTTCACCGGGTTCGTCTTCAAGATCCAGGCCAACATGGACCCCAAGCATCGCGACCGGGTGGCCTTCCTGCGCGTCTGTTCGGGCAAGTACGAGAAGAATATGAAGATGCGTCATGTGCGCATCGGCAAGGACGTCAAGATCGCCGATGCCCTGACCTTCATGGCCTCGGACCGCGAACATGTGGAGGAGGCCTGGCCGGGTGACATCATCGGGCTGCACAATCACGGCACCATCCAGATCGGCGATACCTTCACGCTCGGCGAGGATATGCGCTTCACCGGCATCCCGCACTTCGCGCCGGAGTTGTTCAAGCGCGTCCGGCTCCGGGACCCGTTGAAGATGAAGGCGCTGCAGAAGGGCCTGCAGCAGCTCTCGGAGGAGGGCGCGACCCAGGTCTTCATGCCGCTGGACAACAATGACCTGATCGTTGGTGCGGTCGGGGCGCTGCAGTTCGACGTGGTCGCTCATCGCCTCAAGGAGGAGTACAAGGTCGACTGTATCTACGAGGGGGTCAACGTCCAGACCGCGCGCTGGGTCTACTGCGACGATGCCAAGAAACTCGACGAGTTCCGGCGCAAGGCGAGCACCAACCTGGCGCTCGACGGCGGCGGCTACCTGACCTATCTGGCGCCGACCCGGGTCAACCTGCAGATGACCCAGGAGCGCTGGCCGGAGGTGCGCTTCAACGCCACCCGCGAGCACTGAGCGGGCATCGTCCGGAGCCCTTGAAAGCGTATGCTGATCGACGCCCATTGCCATCTCGACTTCGCGGCCTTCGACGAGGATCGCGACGACGTCTTCACGCGGGCCCGCGAGGCCGGCGTTGGTCACTTCGTTGTCCCGGGCACCACGCGTGCCGCCTGGGATGACGTGTTGGCGCTCGGCACCCGGGAGGACGTCAGTGTCTGCCTCGGCCTGCACCCCTATTTCACGGAGCGGCATGGCGAGGGGGATGTCGAAGCGCTGGCGCAGGCTCTCGACGCACATCCCGAGGTGGTGGCGGTGGGTGAATGCGGCATCGACGCGCGTTTCACGGACAGCCTGGACGCCCAGTGGCGGCTGTTCGATGCTCAGGTGCGACTGGCCAGGGATCGGCGCCTGCCGCTGGTGATTCACTGCGTACAGTGCAACGACAAGCTCGCCAAGCGACTGCGCCAGCTGGCACCGCCGGCCGGCGGGCTGATCCATGCCTTTGCCGGCAGCCCCGAGCAGGCCCGGGCGTTCCTCGATCTGGGCTTCGTTGTGGGGCTGGGCGGGGCGGTGACCTATCCGCGTGCCCGGCGGCTGGCCCGCATGGTCGCGGCATTGCCGGATGATGGCTATGTGCTTGAAACCGACAGCCCCGACATGCCGCTGTGCGGCTTTCAGGGGCAACGCAACGAGCCGGCCCGGGTCGCTCGGGTGGCCGAGCGCGTCGCATCGCTGCGCCGCCAGGAGGTGGCGGAGATCGCCGCGCGGAGTTCGGCCACCGCGCGGCGCCTCTTCGGTCTGGGTGGTGGCTGAGTCCGAGGCTGAAGGCCGGGGAGTCAGCCGGCGTCCGCCGCCAGGCTTTCCGGGTCGAGGCGTTCCAGCGCATAGGGCAGCTTGAGCCGCTGCAGCGGCTGCCCCGCCACGCTCAGCGGCTCGGGTACCTCGCGGGTGGTCAATACGGCGAGAATCTCGGCCTTGTCGTGGGCGTCCAGCGCCGCGGCGACCACCTCACCCCGGGGCTTGCCGTCGGCATCGGTCACCTCGTCGCCGATTGTCGGCAGCGTGGCGCCGCCGAGCTGGGCACGAACCAGGCGCTTCTTGACCTGACCGCGAAAGTGCGCGCGGGCGACGACCTCCTGGCCGGTGTAGCAGCCCTTCTTGAAGCTCACCCCGCCGAGCGCCTCCCAGTTGAACATCTGCGGCAGATAGGCGTCCTGCTGGCCGGCGTCCAGCCAGGCCAGACCGGCCTGGACGTCCTGCCATTGCCAGACGGCGTTGCCCATCGCCACGGCATTGCGGGCGAGGGCCTCCCAGGCTTCGCGGGCCGCCGCCGTGGGCAGGCACAGCAGCAGGCGCGGCAGACTGCCGGGATGACGCAGCACCACCCCCTCGCCGAGCCGAGCCTGATGCCAGACGGCCGGCGGGCGCACGTCCAGGCGTGTCTCTAGCAGCGCCGGGGCATCGCGGCCGCTAAGGCCGATCAGCGCCAGGTCGTCGCGGGCATGCAACGTGACCTGATAGAAGGGGGCAAACTTGCCCAGATGGGCGCGCAGCGGCTCGACCAGTCCGGCCGTCATCACCAGCCAGTAGGTGTCCGGGGCAGGGTGCAGCAGCTGCGCATTGGCCAGCATGCGCCCCTTGGGCGTGCAGAAGGCCGTGGGCGCGGCGAGGTCGCCGTCGGCCAGGTCGAGCTGGGCGCTGGTCTGGCCCTGCAGGAAGCGCCTGGCGTCGCTGCCGCTGACTTCCAGTACCCCGAGGTGGACGAGCGGCATCAGGGCCGTCGCCTCCTGGGCCTGATGTGCCTGGTGTGGATCGCCGAAATCGCGATGGCGGTCGTCGACGCGACGCGCGCCCAGGCCGTCGAGGTAAGCGTTCCAGTCGGTCATTCTCTCTCCCTTGCCAGGCCGTCGATTCACTGACTGCAATGTGGGGGCGCCGCGCGAAAATGCAAGACGCTCGATGCCGCGGGCGGCGTGCTAGACTGGGCGTTCCACGCGCGGCTCGAGCAACGAGGAGAGAACCCATGGCGCAGGGCATTTCACTGACCTTCACCAATGTCGATGATGCGGACACCGTCAACCGGCTGACCACGGCGCTGATGATGGTCGACGGGGTCGAGAGTGCCGAGGTGGGCCGCCACGGCGCGGAAGTCGAGGGCCGGGTGACACGCGAGGCGCTGCTGCGTGCCGTGCGCAAGCTGGGCGTCGAGGCACGCTGAGAGGAGAGGGCAATGAGCATTACCGTCAGCAGTGTCGATGCGCAGGGGCTGCGCCAGCGTGTCGTGGTCGACTCCTTCGAGGAACTGTTCGCCGACGCCCCCGTGGTGGTCGGTGGCGACGAGACGGCGCCGGACCCCCACGACTATTTCGACCTGGCGCTGGGCACCTGCAAGGCGATCACCGCGCGGATGTACGCGCGGCGCAAGGGCTGGCCGCTCGAGGCGGTCGAGGTGCAGGTGACCCGCAACGATCGCGAGGAGCGCCACGGCCGCTACGACCTCGACGTGGCGCTCAGCTTCACGGGGCCGCTGGATGCCGACCAGCGCCGGCGGCTCGCCGAGATCAGCGATCGCTGCCCGATCCATCGCCTCATGACCGACGCCACGGTCACCATCCGCACGACGCTGGAGGAGGCCGCGGGCGCTTGAAGTTGTCCCCGGGCGCCTGCATCTCACCGTCATGAGCAAACCATTCCGCATCCAGTCGCAGTATCGCCCGGCCGGTGACCAGCCGACGGCCATCGACGGCCTGGTCAGGGGGCTCGAGGCCGGCCTGGCCTACCAGACCCTGCTGGGCGTGACCGGCTCGGGCAAGACCTTCACCATGGCCAACGTGGTCGAACGCCTGCAGCGCCCGACCATCGTGCTGGCGCCCAACAAGACCCTGGCCGCCCAGCTCTACGGCGAGTTCAAGTCGTTCCTTCCCGACAACGCCGTGGAGTATTTCGTCTCCTACTACGACTACTATCAGCCGGAAGCCTATGTGCCGTCGTCGGACACCTTCATCGAGAAGGATGCCTCGATCAACGACCATATCGAGCAGATGCGGCTGTCGGCCACCAAGGCGCTGCTCGAGCGCCGTGATGCGCTGATCGTTGCCTCGGTGTCGGCGATCTATGGTCTCGGCGATCCGGACCAGTACCTGAAGATGCGGCTGCACTTCAACCGCGGGGAGCTGATCGACCAGCGCTCCTTCCTGCGGCGGCTCGCCGAGCTGCAGTACACCCGCAACGACATGGACTTCCGGCGCGGCACCTACCGGGTGCGTGGCGACGTGATCGACATCTTCCCCGCGGATGCCGAGGAAGAGGCGGTGCGCGTCGAACTGTTCGACGACGAGATCGAGTCGATCCGGCTGTTCGATCCGCTGACCGGCGAGCTGCGCGACAAGGTACCGCGCATGACCATCTACCCCAAGAGCCACTACGTGACGCCGCGCGAGACGATCCTCGAGGCAACCGAGCATATCAAGGCGGAACTCGCCGAGCGTCTCGAGTGGCTGCGCAGCAACGACCGGCTGGTCGAGGCCCAGCGTCTCGAGCAGCGCACCCTCTACGATATCGAGATGATGCTCGAGCTGGGCTACTGCAACGGCATCGAAAACTACTCGCGCTATCTGTCCGGGCGGGCGCCGGGCGAGCCACCGCCGACCTTCTTCGACTACCTGCCCGACGATGCCATCCTGTTCATCGACGAGTCCCACGTCAGCGTTCCCCAGGTGGGCGGCATGTACAAGGGCGACCGCTCGCGCAAGGAGACGCTGGTGGAATATGGCTTCCGTCTGCCCTCGGCACTGGACAACCGGCCGATGACGTTCGAGGAGTGGGAGCGCATCTGCCCGCAGACGGTGTTCGTCTCGGCCACGCCGGGCCCCTACGAGGCCGAGCATGCCGGCCAGGTGGTCGAGCAGGTGGTGCGTCCCACCGGGCTGCTCGACCCCGAGGTCGAGGTGCGTCCGGCCTCCACCCAGGTCGACGACCTGCTCTCGGAGATCCGCTTGCGCAACGAGGTCGGCGAGCGGGTGCTGGTCACCACCCTGACCAAGCGCATGGCCGAGGACCTGACCGAATACCTCGACGAGCACGATGTCCGTGTCCGCTACCTGCACTCGGATATCGACACCGTCGAACGGGTGGAGATCATTCGTGACCTGCGGCTGGGCAAGTTCGACGTGCTGGTGGGGATCAACCTGCTGCGCGAGGGGCTCGACATTCCCGAGGTGTCGCTGGTGGCGATTCTCGATGCCGACAAGGAAGGCTTCCTGCGCGCCGAGCGTTCGCTGATCCAGACCATCGGCCGTGCCGCCCGCAACGCCAACGGCAAGGCGATCCTCTACGGCGACCGGGTCACCGACTCGATGCGCCGGGCGATCGACGAGACCGAGCGGCGTCGCGCCAAGCAGATCGCCCACAACGAAACACATGGCATCGTGCCGCGGACCGTCACCAAGTCGGTCGCCGACATCATGGAAGGCGCCCAGACCCCGGGCAAGAAGGGCGCGCGCCGCAAGGGCGAGCGCAAGGTGGCCGAGCCGGCCGGCGAGTATGGCCTGGAAACCCTGCGCACGCTGTCGGTGCCCGAACTGACCCGCGAGATCGCCAGGCTCGAGGACGCCATGCACGAGGCGGCCCAGAACCTCGAGTTCGAGGAGGCGGCGCGCCTGCGCGATCAGGCCCAGGCGCTCAATGCGCGGCTGCTCGAACTGAAATGACCCGGTGTCGAGGCGGCGGCCCTGCGGGGCCGCCGCCTCGCTCGGGCTCTGCCGGCTAGTCCTTGTCCTTGTGACGACCCAGCAGGGTGCGGCCCAGCTGCTTGGCGGAGAGCCGGGCATGATGCGTGGCCGAGTCGTCGCCCTTGAGCATCGAGGCCAGGTAGTGCCTGGCCTGCTCGAGCTTGATATGCGGCGGCAGCGGCGCCACGTCGCCATCGGTGTAGGCATTGATCACCACCGGCCGGTCGGCGGCGAAGGCCTGATCCCAGACCTGGTCGATCTCCTCGGCGCGTTCCAGGCGCAACCCTTCCAGCCCCAGCAGGCGGGCGTACTCGTCGAAGGCGAAGTCGGGCAGGTCCTGCGAGGTGGTGAAGCGCGGGTCGCCCTCCATGACCCGCTGCTCCCAGGTCACCTGGCTGAGGTCGCGGTTGTTGAGCACCAGCACGATGCAGCGCGGGTTCTCCCACTCGCGCCAGTACTTGGCCAGGGTGATCAGGGCCTGGTTGCCGAGCATCTGCATGGCGCCGTCGCCGACCATGGCCACCGCCGGGCGCTGCGGGTGGGCGAACTTGGCGGCCAGCAGGTAGGGAATGCCATTGCCCATCGAGGCCAGACCGCCGGACACCGAGCCGAGCATGCCGCGGCGGACCTTGATGTAGCGGGCGTACCAGTTGGTGGCGCTGCCCACGTCACAGGCGAGCATCGCGTCATCCGGCAGGCGCGGCGAGAGGGCCTGGAACAGCCGCTGCGGGTTGATGGGGCTGGCGTCGGTGGCGGCGCGCTCGTCGGTGATCCGCCACCAGTCGTCGATCCACTCCTGGACGCGCCCGTGCCATGTCCGGTCGTCCTTGTAGGCGACCCGCTCGGTCAGGGCGGCCAGGGTGCCGCGGGCATCGCCATGCAGGTTGATCTCGGTGGGATAGCGCAGCCCCAGGGCCGCGGGGGCGACATCGATCTGCACGGCGCGCGCCTGGCCCGACTTGGGCAGGAACTCGGCATAGGGAAAGCGGGTGCCGACCAGCAGCAGGGTGTCGCACTCCTCCATCATCTTCTCGCTGGCCTCGGTACCCAGCAGGCCGATGGTGCCGGTCACCCCGGGCGCGTCGTCGGGGATCATGGTCTTGGCCAGGATCGCCTTGGCGATACCGGCGCCGAGACGATCGGCGAGGGTCAGCAGTTCATCGACGGCGTGCTTGACGCCGGCGCCGGCGAGGATCGCCACCTTCTCGCCCTGGTCGAGCAGGGCGGCCGCGGCGTCGAGATCGGCCGGCTCGGGGAGGCGTTGCGGGCGGCGGTAGCCGACCCCCGAGAAGACCGCGCCGTGAGTGGCGGGCGGGTCGGCCATGGGCAGGTCCTGCACGTCGTTGGGCAGGATCACGCAGGTCACGGTGCGTTCGGCGATGGCGATGCGCAGCGCCTGGTCGATGACGTGCCGGGCCTGGGCGGGCTCGGTGACCATCTGCACATAGTCGCCGGCGACGTCCTTGTAGAGCGCGATCAGGTCGAGCTCTTGCTGGTAGTCGGTGCCCAGGCTCATGCGCGCCTGCTGACCGACGATCGCCACCGCCGGCATGTGGTCCTTGCGCGCGTCGTACAGGCCGTTGAGCAGATGCACCGCCCCCGGGCCCGAGGTCGCCACGCACACCCCCACCTCGTCGCTGAACTTGGCATGGCCGCTGGCCATGAAGGCGGCGACTTCCTCGTGGCGCGGCTGGATCAGGCGCGGCCCGTCCTCGGCGCGGCGCAGGGCGGCCATGAAGCCGTTGATGCCGTCGCCGGAATAGCCGTACAGGCGCCCGACGCCCCACTCCTTGAGACGCGAGACGATGAAGTCGCTGACCGTGTCTGACATGCTTTCCCTCCTCTGGATGTGCGTGAAGCCGTTCGGCATCGTGCCGGGTCAGAAGCGCTCGGCCCGGGCGGCTTCCCAGTACGGGGCATAGGCCTCGGGGATCTCGCCGTCCTCGAGCAGCTGGCCCGGCCTGAGCGGGACGATGCTGGTCCGATAGGGGTGGGCCGGCGTGTAGTCGTTGCGGTGGTAGATCATGTCCGGCGTGAGCCGGTCGGGATGATCGACCCCCAGGGCCCCGGCGAGTTCGCGAAACGCCTTGAGGGTGCCGTGGTGGTAGTTGGCGACCCGCCAGGCCTTCTCGTCGACGTTGATGGCGCGGCTGCGCCGGGGGTCCTGGGTGGTGACACCGGTGGGGCACTTGTTGGTGTGACAGCGCCGTGCCTGGATGCAGCCCACCGAGAACATGAAGGGGCGTGCGGCGTTGCACATGTCGGCGCCCAGCGCCATCTTCACCACCATGTCGAAGCCCAGGGCGACCTTGCCGCTGGCGATCAGCTTCATGTCGTCGCGCAATCCGGTGCCGACCAGGCACTGGTGGACGAAGGGCAGCGCCTCGTTGATGTAGTTGCCCAGCCGGTCGGAGAACTCCTGGGGAGCGGCGCCGGTGCCGCCTTCGGCGCCGTCGATGGTGATGAAGTCGGGGCGGATGCCCGTCTCGAGCATGGCCTTGCAGATGCTCAGGAACTCGCTGCGCTTGCCCAGGCACATCTTCATGCCCACCGGCTTGCCGCCCGAGAGCTCGCGCAACCGCTCGATGAACTCCAGAAGGCCGATCGGCGTGTCGAATTCCGGGTGCGAGGCCGGCGACTGGCAGTCCTCGCCCTCCGCGATCTGGCGCGTCTCGGCGATCTCGCGGTTGACCTTGGCGGCGGGGAGCAGGCCGCCGTGCGAGGGCTTGGCGCCCTGGGACAGCTTGAGCTCGATCATCTTGACCTGGTCCTCGCGGGCCTTTTCGCGAAAGGTCTCGGCGTCGAAACGGCCCTCCTGGGTCCGGCAGCCGAAGTAGGCGGTGCCCAGCTCCCAGATCAGGTCGCCGCCGTGGCGCTGATGATAGGGGCTGATGGCGCCCTCGCCGGTGTTGTGGGCGAAGCCGCCGCGCTTGGCGCCCAGGTTCATGGCGAGAATCGCCGTCGACGACAGCGAACCGAAGCTCATGGCCGAGATGTTCAGGCGTGAGGCTCGGTAGGGTTGCGTGCACTGCGGGCCGCCGACGGTCAAACAGGTGACGTCCTTCGGCACGTCCTTGGGGACCAGCGAGTGTTCGGCAAACTCGTAGCCGGCGGCCTCGAAATCCCGCAGGGTGCCGAACGGCGAGGCGTCCGAGCTGCCGTCCGCCCGGGCATTGATCAGGGTGCGCTGGGCACGGCTGAAGGGTCGGCCGCTCTGCTCGGATTCGAAGAAGTACTGGCGCAGTTCGGGGCGAACGAACTCCAGCATGTAGCGAAGATGGCCGATGACGGGGTAATTGTTGAGCACGTTGTGCCGCGAGCGCAGGTCGTAAAGGCCGAGGGCGGCGAAGACCGCCCAGGCGATGAGCAGATAGCCTGCCGGGGGCCAGAACGGCCACCAGAGCAGGATGACGACGAGCGCGGCGAACAGCGCCGTGGCGAAGTGTCGACGGTACATGGGCATCCTTGCGCGTTGGGGTTTCGGGTATCGTGCGGGCGGCAGTGCCGGCGCCGAGGATACCTTGGCAAGTCTGGTAACAATCCCGGCGACTTGCAAAGTTCCTCCTTCCCGGGAGGTGGCCTCCCGGCGTCGGGGCGCTGCCGTGCCCGGGCCGGATGCGGTATACTGCGCTCCCCCGGAGGCTTGTCGCCGCGCGTCCCGCATCGGGCGGCGAGCCGCTTGTCACCCGCAAGGAGTCCCTGCTTCATGACCGTGATTCGCCAGGACGATCTGATCCAGAGCGTTGCCGACGCCCTGCAGTACATTTCCTACTACCACCCCAAGGATTTCATCGAGGCCATGCATGCGGCCTACGAGCGTGAGGAAAACCCGGCGGCCCGGGACGCCATCGCGCAGATCCTCATCAACTCGCGCATGTGTGCGACCGGCCATCGGCCGATCTGTCAGGACACCGGCATCGTCACCGTCTTCGTGCATGTGGGCATGAACGTTCGCTTCGAGACCGACATGAGCCTCGACGACATGATCAACGAGGGTGTGCGCCGCGCCTACACGCTGCCCGACAACGTGCTGCGGGCCTCGGTGCTGGCCGATCCGGACGGCAAGCGCCAGAACACCCGCGACAACACCCCGGCGGTGATCCATCACAAGCTGGTACCGGGCGACACCGTCGAGGTGCACGTCGCCGCCAAGGGCGGCGGCAGCGAGGCCAAGTCCAAGTTCGCCATGCTCAACCCCTCCGACAGCGTGGTCGACTGGGTGCTCGAGCAGCTGCCGAAGATGGGCGCCGGCTGGTGCCCGCCGGGCATGCTGGGCATCGGCATCGGCGGTACCGCCGAGAAGGCCATGGAGCTGGCCAAGGAGTCGCTGCTCGACCCGATCGACATTCAGGAACTCCAGGCGCGCGGTGCCGCCAATCGCGCCGAGGAGCTGCGCCTCGAGCTTTACGACAAGGTCAACAAGACCGGCATCGGTGCCCAGGGGCTGGGCGGGCTGACCACGGTGCTCGACATCAAGGTCAAGGATTACCCGACCCACGCCGCCAACAAGCCGGTGGCGATCATCCCCAACTGCGCGGCCACTCGGCACGTGCATTTCACCCTCGACGGCAGCGGTGCCGCCGAACTTCCGGCGCCGAAGCTCGAGGACTGGCCGGAAATCACCCGCGAGGCCGGCGGCGATGTCAAGCGCGTCAACCTCGACGACGTGACGCCGGAAGAAGTACGGAGCTGGCAGCCCGGCGACACCCTGCTGCTCAACGGCAAGCTGCTGACCGGTCGCGATGCCGCTCACAAGCGCATGGTCGACATGCTGGCGAAGGGCGAAGCGCTGCCTGTCGACCTCAAGGGCCGTTTCATCTACTACGTCGGCCCGGTCGACCCGGTAGGCGACGAGGTCGTGGGCCCGGCCGGTCCGACCACCGCCACGCGCATGGACAAGTTCACGCGCACTATGCTCGAACAGACCGGCCTGCAGGGCATGGTCGGCAAGGCCGAGCGCGGTCCGGTGGCGATCGAGGCGATCCGCGACAACAAGGCCGTCTACCTGATGGCCGTGGGCGGTGCCGCCTATCTGGTCGCCCAGGCGATCAAGAAGGCCCGCGTGGTGGGCTTCGAGGATCTGGGCATGGAAGCGATCTACGAGTTCGAGGTCGAGGACATGCCGGTCACCGTGGCCGTGGACAGTGAAGGCACCTCGGTCCACCAGACCGGCCCGACCAAGTGGAAGGCGATCATCGCCGAGCGCGCCTGAACCGCGTGATCGAACGCCGCCCGGCCGGGCCGGGCGGCCGTTCATCTATCCCTCCGCCTCGCCATCCGCTACCGTGGGCGCTCATCGTGACAACGAGGCCCGTGATGACCTGCCTGGCATCCATCCGTAACCCTGGCCACAGTCGCCGCCGCTGCGACAGTCGTGCCTTTCGTCGTGGGGAGTCCCGATCATGACGTCCGGGCTGCTGGGGCTCATTCTTTTTCTGTTCCATGCCGTGGGCACGGCGTCGGCCGTCGTGGCGCTGATGTCCAGCCGCACCTCACAGGGGGCGGTGGCCTGGATCATTTCGCTGGTGACCTTTCCCTACCTGGCCCTGCCAGCCTACTGGGTCTTCGGGCGCCCGCGCTTCTACGGGTATGTCTCCGCCCGCGGCGAGCGCGACACGGTGCTGCGCCGGGTACTGTTGCGCTATCGGCCGCTGATCGAGCCGTATCTCGCCGATGCCCGGCAGGGCAACGTGCGGGCCGTCGAGAAACTGGCGATGATGCCCCTGACTAGCGGCAATCGCGCCGAGCTGCTCGTCGACGGTCAGGCCACCTTCGACAGCGTGTTCGCCGGCATCGATTCGGCACGCCACTACGTGCTGGTACAGTTCTTCATCATTCGCCGCGACCGGCTGGGCCGGATGCTCAAGGAACGGCTCGAGAACAAGGCGCAGCAGGGCGTGCGGGTCTATCTGCTCTACGACGAGATCGGCAGCCACGCGCTTGACGACGGCTATCTCGAGGACCTGCGCCGCGCCGGCGTCGAGGTCAGTGCCTTCAACTCCTCGCGCGGGCTGCGCCACCGCTTCCAGCTGAATTTCCGCAACCATCGCAAGATCGTGGTGGTCGACGGTGCCCAGGGCTGGACCGGCGGGCTCAACGTGGGCGTCGAGTATCTGGGCGAGAACCCGCGCCACGGCCCCTGGCGGGACACCCATCTGCGGCTGACGGGGCCCAGCGTGCTGGGGCTGCAGGAGGCATTCTGGGAAGACTGGCACTGGGCCACCGGGCGGGTGATCGACCTGACCTGGACACCGCAGGTGACCTGCGAGGAGTGTCAGAACGTGGTGGTGGTGCCTTCCGGCCCGGCCGACGGCCAGGAGACTGCCAGCCTGTTCGTGCAGCACAACATCAACAGTGCCCAGCACCGGTTGTGGGTCACCAGTCCCTATTTCGTGCCTGACCAGGGCGTGCAGGATGCGTTGCGTCTGGCGGCGATGCGTGGCGTCGACGTGCGGGTGATGATGCCCGAGCGCCCCGACCATCTGCTGGTCTTTCTCTCGGCGTTCTCCTTCCTGCCCGACATGATCCGTGCCGGCGTCAAGATATACCGTTATCAGCCCGGTTTTCTGCATCAGAAGGTGATGCTTGTCGACGATCACAGTGCCGCCGTGGGTACCGTCAATCTCGACAATCGCTCGTTCCGCCTCAACTTCGAGATTATGGCGTTCATCCCCGATGACGCCTTTGCCGACGAGGTGCGGCAGATGCTGGAGCGCGACTTTACCCGCTGTCGCGAGGTGACGCTCGAGGAGCTGCAGCAGCGCCCCCTCTGGCGCAAGCTGGTTTCCCGGGCCGCCTATCTGATGGCCCCGATCCAGTAAGCCGGCGGTGCGTCGAGGCAGTCGGGAGGCAGGACAGTTACCCGCGGCGGGACGGGTTGTTGCAAAACCTCGACAGGAGCCGTGGAGCCCCGGCGTGCGCTTGAGTAAACTCGCGGGCTGGTGTGATTGATCTCGCTCGTTCTTCTCATCGGCAAGTGGAGTCGCGGTGAACCTCGAAACCAAGTGGCTGGAAGACTTCGTGGCCCTGGCCAACACGCGCAGCTTCTCGGCGTCGGCCCGTCAGCGCCATGTCACCCAGCCGGCCTTCAGCCGGCGGATTCGTTCCCTGGAGCAGGCGGTCGGCGCGACGCTGGTGGATCGCTCGACCACGCCGGTGGGACTGACGCCGGAGGGCCAGCTGTTTCTGGTCACTGCGCGCAACCTGGTCGAGCAGCTCAGCGAGTGCCTGGGCCATCTGCGCGGCCTGGCCATGGCCAACGAGGCGCTGGACATCGTCGCCGCCCATTCGCTGGCGCTGGCGTTCTATCCGCGCTGGATTTCGCGCCTGCAACAGGGTGTCGGCGAACTGCCGACGCGCCTGGTGGCCATGAACGTGGGGGACGCCATCCATGTGCTGCGCGAGGGCAATTGCGACCTGATGCTCGGCTATCACGATTCCTATGCCACCATGCAGCTCGATGCCGAGGTCTTCCCCTCGTTCTCCATCGGCAAGGCGATGATGATACCGGTGTGCGTTCCCGACGACGCGGGGCGGCCGCGCTTTCCGCTGGAGGGGGAGGCGGCGATTCCCTTCCTTTCCTATACCCAGGGCGCCTTTCTCGGGCGCAGCGTGCGCATGCTGCTCAAGAACGACCCGACCCGGTTGCGTCTCAAGACCGTCTACGAAACCGCCATGGCCGAGGGGCTCAAGGGCATGGCCCTGCAGGGCGTGGGCATGGCCTGGATTCCCGATTTCTGCATTCGCGACGAGCTGGCCGACGGCCGTCTGGTGCGCGCCGGCGACAGCGTATGGGATATCCCGCTGGAAGTCCGCCTCTACCGCTGCTCGCTGGTTCACAAGCCGGGCGTGGAGCGTCTCTGGCGGCAGATGACCAAGCTGCCGAGTGATTTTCTGCGCGCCTGATCGTGGCCGTTGGCCGGAATGCTCAGGGGCTGGCCCAGCCGGCGGGCAGGCCGAGAAAGTTCTGGATAATGAAGAAGTGATCCTCGAACAGGGTTTCCGGTTCGAGATCGGCCAGCGCCACCCAGCGGGCCTGATCGCCGCCGCGGGCGGGCTTGAGCCGGGGTAGCTGCTGCTCCGGACGCAGGGCGAAGTAGAAGGCTTCGGCCAGGGTGCGCCCCCGCCAGCTGCGGTGTGGGTCATCGAACAGGCGCTGATCGCGCAGGGACCCCTTGAGTACCGGCTCGGGCACCTTGAGTCGCACGCGCTCCCGCAGTTCCCGCAGGCAGGCGTCGAGCAGGCGCTCCTGCGGGTGGATGAACCCGCCGGGCAGCGCGAAAAGCCCCTTGCCCGGGGCCGCATTGCGTCGCACCAGCAGCACGTGACCGGACTGTACCACCACGGCATTGACGGTGACGAAGATCGGCGGATAGGGCGCCTGGGCCCAGGCCCGCTGGTACTGTTCCAGCAGGTGCTGCTCCTCCAGCAGCTGGGCGCATGACGACGTGGCCATGAAGGCATTCAGCGCCTGGTGCACCGGACGTGGCAGGTCGTGCGCGGCATCGCCGTCCAGATAGGCGTCGCCGGAGGCCCGCGAATGGAAGAGCTGCTCGCGGATGTGGCTGGCGGAAATCCCCTCCACCAGTGGCACGCTGACCGACTCCCATTGCGGGAACAGGCTCAGGTAATAGCTCGACTGGCCGCGGCTGGCGCCGATCAGCCCGATACGCGGCAGCTTGCCATGGCTGGGACGGGCCACGTCGCGCACCTTGCGCTGCACGTCGCGGACCCAGACGTCGTCGTTGTAGAGCGCATCGAGCAGTGGCTCGATCTCCAGACGGCCGTTGTCGGTGGCGTCGAAGGCGCTGCGCAGCATGTCGCGGCGCTCCTCGAAGCGCCAGGGGTTGCGAAGCGAACGGGCCTGCCAGGCGGAGCCGATCAGCACGATGACCTGTCTCGCCCGCTTCAGGGCCTCCCGGATCACCGCCAGATGCCCCAGGTGCGGCGGCTGAAAGCGACCGATGAACACCAGGCAGTCGAAGTCGGGATAGGCTGGCGGTGTCTGTGCGGGGGTGGGCACCATCGGGTCTCCGGTCGAAAGGGCGCGGCCATTATGGTGGCCGACCTCGGGGGCTGCAAGGTGGCCTCGTGACACGCGACTTGTCGTCGGTGCGACGTCGGTTATGCTGGGAATTCTTCATGGACCGGGAGCCCGTCGTGCCTGTCGAGAGTCTGCGCCGAGGCGTACACATTCTGCGTTCCGCGGTGCTGTCGTGGCTGGCCTGCAATGCCTTCAGCTTTGCGGGGTCGCTGGCCTTCTATACGCTGTTTTCGCTGGCGCCCACGGTGATTATCGCGGTTGCGGTGCTGGGTGTGGTGCTCGGCGAGCCGGCCGCCCAGGCACAGATCGTCGCCCATCTGCAGACACTGGTCGGCCCCGAGGCGGCAGATGCGGTTCGCCGTGCCGTGGTGGCGGCTCGGCCCGCGATGTCGGCTCGGTTGCCGGCGCTGGTGGGTGCCGGGGTGCTGCTGATCGGGGCGACCACGGTCTTCGCCCAGCTGCAGTATTCGTTCAACGTGCTGTGGGGCGTCACCGCCAACCCGCATCGCAGCAGCCTGCTGATCTGGGCCAAGCAGCGTCTGCTGTCCCTGGCGGTGGTGCTGTCGATCGGTTTCGTGCTACTGGTCTCGCTGGTGCTGGGGGTGGTGCTGCGCAGCACCTTCCATTTTCTGGGCGACTGGCTGCCCTGGAGCGAGCGGCTGCTGAGTGGCGGGGAGCTGGCGGTTTCGCTGCTCGTCGCGGCGCTGTTCTTCGCGGCACTGTTCAAGGTTCTGCCCGACGTGGTGCTCGGCTGGCGGGATGTGTTGCCCGGGGCGGCCATTACAGCCGTGCTCTTTTCCCTGGGACGTTACGCGATTGCCGCCTATCTGGCGTATACCGCCACCGCTTCGACCTACGGCGCCGCGGCGTCACTGGTGTTGCTGCTGTTATGGGTTTACTACAGTTCCCTTATCGTCCTGTTCGGCGTGGCCCTGACCCGGGCGCATTACGAGTCCCGGGGGCGAACGATCCAGCCGCGTGGCGTGGCCGTGCGCGTGCGGCGCGAACTGCTGGAGGGATGATGTCGCGCTACGCCTGGGGCGATCGGCAGCAGGATTATCAGGAGGTGACTAATGAGCCAGCGTTGTGTACAGGCGCGGGTGACCGGCAAGGTCCAGGGCGTATGGTTTCGGGCTGCCACCCAGTCCCAGGCCCGGGAAGCCGGGGTGACGGGCTACGCGGCGAACTGTGAGGATGGCAGCGTCGAGGTGGTCCTGTGTGGCCATCGCGAGGCCGTGGACAGCGTCGTGGATTGGCTGTGGCAGGGGCCACCGGCAGCGCAGGTGACCCATGTCGAGGCGGTCGATATCGTCTGGCAGCCTCACGACGACTTCACGACACTTTAGGCGGGAATCAGCCGCCCAGGGTCTCGACGATCCAGTCGATCACGGCCGGTCCGTCGGCATTCAGGCAAACCTCGGCCAGTGGGGTGGTGGACCACTGTTCGGTGATGAACTGACGCCCTTCGGGGGCGAAGACGGTTTGCCCCATGGCGGGGCCCTCGGTCACCACAGTCAGGTGGCCGCGCTGGGTCGTGAACAGCTCCGGCTTCATCAGCCAGGCCAGCGAGCAGCTGTCGTGTGGGCAGCAGCCATCGATGCCCAGGAACTGCTGGTAGAAGGCCTTGTAGAAGGTATAGCTCTCGGCGAGTACGCGTCCCAGTTCGCCCTGGGCGGCGGCGATTCGTGCCATGGCGTCGGGGTCGAGAACGCAGCGATGCGTGGCATCGAGCCCCACCAGGGTGAGCGGCCAGCCGGCGGTGAGCACGCGAGCGCCGGCGTGAGGGTCGTTGTACAGGTTGGCCTCGGCCACCGGCGTCACGTTCCCGCCCTCGCGAATCGAGCCCCCCATGATCACCACCCGTCTGACCCGGTCGACGATACCGGGATCGAGCTGCAGGGCAGCCGCGAGATTGCCCAGCGGCCCCACGGCGACCAGGGTGACCTCGCCGGGGCGCGCGTTCACGGTGTCGACGATGAACTGGGCGGCGCTCACCGGCTGCGGTTTGCCCGAGACGGCCGGCAGGTCGATGTTGCCCAGGCCGTCGGCGCCATGGATGTGTGCGGGCGCCGGTGCCTTGGGCTTGACCAGCGGTGCCGCGGCCCCCTGCGCGACGGGGATCGACTGGCCGGCCAGCTCGCCGAGCAGCAGGGCGTTGTGAGTCGCCGTCTCGACCTCGACGTTGCCGAAGGTGGTGGTCAATCCCAGCAGCTCGATGTCGGGGTGGGCGAGGGCGATGGCAATCGCCTGGGCGTCATCCACGCCGGGGTCGGTGTCGAAGATGATGGGGGTTGCCATGCAGGCCTCCTTGCGTTGATGCGATGAAAGAACGCTCAGCTTTCGTCGAGCGTCAGCGCGTCCCAGTCGCGGGTGACGTCGGCCACCTCACTGGCGACCGGAATGCTGGGGGCCGCTCCTTCGCGCTGGACGCAGAGCGCGGCCGCGGCGCTGGCCAGGCGCAGGGCCGGGACGACTTCCTGCCCCTGCTGGCGCGCTGCCATGAAGTAGCCGATGAAGGTGTCACCGGCGGCCGTGGTATCGACTGCCTCGACCGGGTGGGCCGGTAGACGCAGCCGCCGTGTATCGTCCTGATAGCAGACACCATCGCCTCCCAGGGTCAGCACTACCTCGCAGCCGGGAAGGCGCCGACGCAGCGCTGCCAGCAGGACGTCCAGAGCGTCGTTCTCGCTGTAGCCGACGAGGGTGGCGGCTTCGCCGCGATTCAGGAACAGCAGTCGGCACTGCTCGAGCGGCAGGCGCAGGACGTTGGCCGCCATCGGTGCCGGATTGAAGGCGATATTGACCCCCTGGGCGACGGCACGGTTCATCAGGCGGTCCAGTGCATTGCACTCGTTCTGCATCAGCAGCCAGTCGCCCGGCTGAACGGAGGTCATCAGGGCATCGAGGCGGCTATCGGTGAAGCCGTGATTGGCGCCGGGGTGGAGGATGATGGCGTTTTCGCCGCGATCGTCGACCTGAATCAGGGCGTGGCCACTGGGCTCGGCGGTCAGTTCGATATGCACGGTATTGACGCCGGCGCTGGCCAGCGTCTCCAGCGCCCAGCGATCATGCTGGCCGAGTCGACCCCAATGCGTGACCTGGCCACCGGCGCGGGCCACCGCCAGCGACTGGTTGGCGCCCTTGCCGCCCAGCACCTGGCGATAGCCGTGACTGGTCAGGGTCTCGCCGGGCCTGACCAGGTGCGGAACCCGGTAGACGTGATCGATGTTCACCGAACCATAGTTGAAAAGCATGTGGCCTCCGCGGGCACCTTGGCCTCGCCACGCGCTACAGCGTAGCGAGTGCCTCGATAAGTGAGCAAGTCAGGTTCTTTTTATACCGTTATCTTAAGTTACTACCACCTCACCATTGATTTGATTGCCGATAAGTCTTCAGGTTTTCCACCGTAAGGGCGATAACGTTCGCCCGCGCTTCGGGGCTGATCCAGGCATTGTGCGGTGTGACGATCAGGTTGATCGGCTCGCTCAATGCAGCCAGCAGCGGGTGGCCTTCACGCGGGGGCTCCTTGGGCAGCACATCGACGGCCAGGCCGCCCAGTCGGTCTTCGCGCAGGGCGCTGAGGGCGGCTTCTTCGTCGATGATGCCGCCGCGCGCGCAGTTGACCAGCAGAGCGTCCGGCTTGAGGCGGGCGATCAGGGCATCGTCGACCAGGTGGCGGGTGGCCTCGGTCAGGGGGCAGTGGAGGCTGATGATGTCGGCCTCGGGGGCCAGGTCGGCCAGCGACGGGCGAGTGTCATGCACCTCGTTGCCGGGGCGGGCGGCGAAGCGCACGTCCATGCCGAAGGCCTCGGCGAGCCGGGCCACGGCGCGGCCGAGCTCACCGCTGCCGACAATGACCAGGCGCTTGCCGTCGAGCTGCAGAGTGCGATGGTCGAGTAGACAGAAGATCGGGGCACGCTGCCAGGCGCCGTTGCGTAAATCGTGCTGATAGCAGGGCAGCCGGTTGGCGAGGCTGAGCATCAGCATCAGGGTGTGCTGGGCGACGCTGGCCGTGCCGTAGGCGGTGACATTGCGTACGGTGATGCCATGGCGTTCGGCGGCGGCCATGTCGATGTTGTTGGTGCCCGTCGCCAGTACACAGATCAGCCGCAGGTCGGGCAGTTCGGAAAGGAGGGTGTCGTCGAGCACGACCTTGTTGACCAGGGCGACCTCGGCGCCGGCCAGCCGCTCGCGACACTGGTCGGGGCGGGTGAGCTCATGTACATCGAGACTGTCGACTTGGCGGCGGATCGGTTCGAGGTCGATATCGTCACCGAGAGTGGCGGCGTCCAGCAGTACGGCTTTCATGCGGTTCCCTTGTCTTGGCAGGTCGTGGGTGACGGCCCCGGCAGCACAACTTGCCCGCCGGGGGCCGCAACACGCTATAATATGCGGCTTTCGCGGCAGGCTTGGAAAGCACGGCGAGCGGCCACATATCGGGAATCGCCGGGCCCGTGTCGGGGCCTGCGGTCAAGATTCCGTCACAGAGTGATTAGAACGATGCCCATCTACGAATATGAGTGCAAGGCCTGTGGCCATCGTCTGGAAAAGCTGCAGAAGATCAGCGCGCCGGCGCTGACGGACTGTCCGGCCTGCGAGGCCAGCGAGCTGTCGCGGCTGGTGTCCGCGGCCGGCTTCCGGCTGGCGGGCGGCGGCTGGTACGAGACCGACTTCAAGTCGGGCGGCACCAAGCGCAACCTGGCCGGCGAGTCCGGCAAGGGCGGCGATGCCACGTCGTCGGGGGCCGCGACGAACGGCTAGGCCTCGGCCTGACAACAACCCCGCCGGCGGCGGCCGGCGGTGGCACACCTTACCTAGCAACGAAACAGGATTTGACATGCGCAGCCATTATTGCGGCCAGTTGAACGAGACTCTGGTGGATCAGGAGGTCACGCTCTGCGGGTGGGTCCACCGCCGCCGTGACCACGGCGGGGTCATCTTCCTCGACATGCGCGATCGCGACGGCATCGCCCAGGTCGTGGTCGATCCCGACACCCCCGAGGCGTTCGCCAGCGCTGACCGTGCCCGCAGCGAGTTCGTGCTGCGCATTCGCGGGCGCGTGCGTATGCGCCCGGAGGGCACCCAGAACCCGGGCATGCCCACCGGCCTGATCGAGGTGCTGGCCAAGGATGTCGAGGTGCTCAACACCGCCGCGACACCGCCGTTCCAGCTCGACGAGCACGGCAAGGTCGGCGAGGAGGTGCGTCTCAAGCACCGCTACATCGACCTGCGTCGTCCGGAGATGATCGACAAGCTGCGGCTGCGCTCGCGGATCACCCACAGCGTGCGCGCCTACCTCGAGGGCGAGGGCTTCCTCGACATCGAGACGCCGATTCTCACCCGCGCCACGCCGGAGGGCGCCCGTGACTACCTGGTGCCCAGCCGTACCCACGAGGGGCAGTTCTTTGCCCTGCCGCAGTCGCCGCAGCTGTTCAAGCAGCTGCTGATGGTGTCCGGGCTGGACCGCTACTACCAGATTGCCAAGTGCTTCCGCGACGAGGACCTGCGCGCCGACCGTCAGCCGGAATTCACCCAGATCGACCTCGAGGCCTCGTTCGTCGACGAGGATGCGATCATGGGCATCACCGAGCGCATGATCCGCCAGCTGTTCAAGGATGTACTCGACGTCGAGCTGCCCGAGTTCCCGCGCATGCCCTATGCCGAGGCCATGCGTCGCTTCGGTTCCGACAAGCCGGACCTGCGCATTCCGCTGGAGCTGGTGGATGTCGATGACCTGATGAAGGATGTCGACTTCAAGGTGTTCTCCGGCCCGGCCCGGGCCGACGACGGCCGCGTGGCGGCGCTCCGGGTGCCGGGCGGCGCCCGCCTGACCCGCAAGGAAATCGACGAGTACACCCGCTTCGTGGGTATCTACGGCGCCAAGGGGCTGGCCTGGATCAAGGTCAACGAGCGCGCCAAGGGCCTCGAAGGACTGCAGTCGCCGATCGTCAAGTTCATGGACGGCATCATCGAGACGCTGCTCGATCGCGTGGGTGCCGAGGACGGCGACATCATCTTCTTCGGTGCCGACACGGCACGCGTCGTCAGTGAGGCGATCGGCGCGCTGCGCGTCAAGCTGGGCGAGGATCTCGAGCTCTACACGCAGGCGTGGGCGCCGCTGTGGGTGGTCGACTTCCCGATGTTCGAGGATGACGGCAGCGCTCGCCTGCAGGCGTTGCACCATCCGTTCACGGCGCCGTCCTGTGATGTCGAGACGCTGCGCGCCAACCCGGCCGAGGCGCTGTCGCAGGCCTATGACATGGTGCTCAACGGCACCGAGCTGGGAGGCGGCTCGATCCGTATCCACGACCAGGCCATGCAGCGCGCGGTTCTCGACGTGCTGGGCATCGGCGAGGAAGAGGCCAACGAGAAGTTCGGCTTCCTGCTCGACGCCTTGAAGTTCGGTGCACCGCCCCATGGCGGTCTGGCGTTCGGCCTTGACCGTCTGGTGATGCTGATGACCGGCGCCCGCACCATCCGCGAAGTGATCGCCTTCCCGAAGACCCAGAGCGCGGCGTGCCTGATGACCGATGCGCCGGGCGAGGTCAGCGCCGAGCAGCTCAAGGAGCTCAACATTCGGCTGCGCCACAAGCCCAAGGTCGGCGACGACGCCTCGTGAGCCCGAGCGGCTAGCGTCGGCGACGACGTTTCTCTCCCATCCACACCGGCGCCCCTGACTCCAGCGGCGCCGGTCTTGTTGATCAGGAGGCTATTTCATGGCTGGCCACAGCAAATGGTCGAACATCAAGCACCGCAAGGCGGCCCAGGATGCCCGGAAGGGCAAGATCTTCACCAAGCTGATTCGTGAGCTGACGGTGGCGGCGCGCGAAGGCGGCGGCGAGCCTGCGGACAACCCGCGGCTGCGGGCGGCCATCGACAAGGCGCTGGCCAACAACATGACCAAGGACACCATCCAGCGTGCGGTCGATCGGGGCGCCGGCACCGGCGACGACGACACCATGGAGGAGGCCGTCTACGAAGGTTACGGGCCGGACGGGGTGGCCATTTACGTCGAGTGCCTGACCGACAACCGCAATCGCACGGTGTCCGACGTGCGCCACGCCTTCAACAAGCACGGTGGCAACCTGGGCACGACCGGGTCGGTGGCGTTTCTGTTCAGCAAGCAGGGGCGCTTGAGCTTTCCCGCCGGCAGCGACGAGGAGGCGATCATGGAGGCGGCGCTGGAAGGCGGCGCCGAGGACGTGACTACTCACGATGACGGGGCCATCGAGGTCATCACCACGCCGAAGGCTTTCGGCGAGGTGAAGGATGCGCTCGCGACTGCAGGGCTGGATCCCGAGCGCAGCGAGGTGGGCATGTTCCCCGAGAGCTACTCGACCATTGCCGATGGCGAGGTGGCACGCCAGGTGATCAAGCTGTTCGAGCGTCTCGAGGATCTCGACGACGTGCAGAACGTCTATTCCAATGCGGACTTTACCGATGACGTGCTCGCCGAGCTGGAGTGACCCGGATCCCGGTTCGCCGGCCGCCGGACCGGGGAGGGGGCGATGATCGTGCTGGGGATCGACCCGGGCTCGCGAATTACCGGCTACGGCGTGCTGGATGTCTCGGGCGCACGCCCGGCCTATGTGGCCAGTGGCTGCATTCGCATCCAGCCCGGCGAGCTGGCCCAGAAGCTGGCCCAGGTCTACGCCGGGGTCGCCGAGCTGATCGCGTGGCATGCCCCCGCGGTATTCGCCATCGAGCAGGTCTTTCTCGCGCGCAACCCGGACTCGGCGCTCAAGCTGGGGCAGGCCCGGGGCACGGCGATCGTGTGTGCCGCCAACCACGGTCTGCCGGTCCACGAGTACGCCGCCCGCCAGGTGAAACAGGCGGTGACCGGCACCGGCGCGGCGGACAAGGCGCAGGTCCAGCACATGGTGATGGCACTGCTGTCGCTCAATGCTACGCCCCCGGAGGACGCCGCCGATGCCCTGGCCATCGCCCTGACACACGCCTATGCCAGCCGCGGGCTGTTGCCGGAAGCACGCCGTGGACGTCGGCGCGGCGGTCGACAGGCGTGGCGCGAGTTCACGCCCGATACCTGATCCGGACGCTGCTGGCCAGCCGCGGGGGCGATCAGTATAGTGATTCCCCAGTCATACCAAGGGACGCAAGTGCATGATTGGACGCCTGCGAGGCACCGTGCTGGAAAAACAGCCCCCCTGGCTGGTCATCGATGTCCAGGGCGTCGGTTACGAACTGGAAGCCTCGATGAACACGCTGCTGGCCTTGCCCGGGATCGGCGAGACCGTTCAGCTCCATACCCACCTCAGCATTCGTGACGATGCGCACCTGCTTTACGGCTTCATCAATGAGCCCGAGCGGGCCCTGTTTCGCGCTCTGATAAAGGTCAACGGGGTCGGCCCCAGGCTGGCGCTGGCGATCCTGTCCGGCATGGAACAGGATCAGTTCATTCGTTGCGTCATGGACAACGACGTCAAGGCGCTGACCCGGCTGCCGGGCGTCGGCAAGAAGACGGCCGAGCGGCTGATCGTCGAGATGCAGGATCGCTTTCCGCACTGGACCGGCGGTGACGAGGCATTGCCACTCGGCGAGGCGCCGTCTCCGGTACCGGCGAGCGACCCACGCGCCGATGCGGAGGCGGCGCTGGTATCGCTGGGCTACAAGCCCACCGAAGCGGCCCGCCTGCTCTCCGGGCTGGAGGAAGACCTCTCCACCGAGGCGCTGATCAAGGCGGCCCTGTCGCGCCAGTTCACGGGATGACGCATCATGATCGAAAGTGATCGCCTGATAGCCGCCGCGCCACAGGCCGGTGAAGTGCGCCACGATTACGCCATTCGACCGCGTCAGCTGGCCGACTATATCGGCCAGCCGCGGGTGCGTGAACAGCTCGATATCTTCATCAGTGCGGCCCGACGCCGGGGCGACAGCCTCGACCACACTCTGGTGTTCGGCCCGCCGGGCCTGGGCAAGACGACCCTGGCCAACATCATCGCCTCGGAAATGGAGGTCGACATCAAGTCCACCTCCGGTCCGGTGCTGGAGCGGGCGGGTGACCTGGCGGCAATGCTCACCAACCTTCAGCCTGGCGACGTGCTGTTCATCGACGAGATCCATCGGCTGCCGGCGGCCGTCGAGGAGGTGCTCTATCCGGCGATGGAGGACTTCCAGCTCGATATCATGATCGGCGAGGGGCCGGCGGCACGTTCCATCAAGCTGGACCTGCCGCGCTTCACCCTGGTGGGCGCGACGACGCGTGCCGGACTGCTGACGTCGCCACTGCGCGACCGCTTCGGCATCGTCCAGCGTCTCGAGTTCTACGGCATCGATGAACTGACCGAGATCGTGGCGCGGTCGGCGCGCCTGCTGGGCATCGAGGCGGAAGGTGATGGCGCGGCCGAGGTGGCACGCCGTGCCCGCGGCACGCCGCGCATCGCCAACCGCCTACTGCGCCGGGTCCGCGACTTCGCCGAGATCCGCGGCGACGGGCGGCTGACCGCCGACATTGCGGATCAGGCGTTGAACATGCTGCATGTCGACAGTCACGGTCTCGATCACATGGACCGTCGTTTGCTGCTGGCGATGATCGAGAAGTTCGACGGAGGGCCGGTGGGTGTCGACAGTCTTGCTGCGGCGATCAGCGAGGAGCGGGACACCATCGAGGACGTCATCGAGCCCTATCTGATCCAGCAGGGCTTCATGCTGCGCACCGCCCGCGGGCGGATGGTCACCGGCCAGGCCTATCGCCACTTCGGCCTGGAAGCCCTGGGCAGCACGCCCGACGGCGGCAGCGAGGCGCGCGCATGAGCTTTGCGATCCCGGTCACGGTCTATATCGAGGATACCGACGCCGGCGGTATCGTCTATTACGTCAACTATCTCAAGTACATGGAGCGGGCACGCAGCGAATGGCTGCGCGCGGCGGGACTGACCCAGCGCGAACTGTTCGACGACGGCGTCCAGCTGGTAGTGCACCGGCTGACCTGCCGTTATGCCAAGCCCGCCCGGCTCGACGACCGGCTGCAGGTCACGGCGGCGGTCGTCGAGGCCACGTCATGTCGCGTGCGCTTTCATCAGCAGGTACTGGCGGGCGGGGAACCCCTGTGCGACGCCGACGTCGATATTGCGTGTGTCGACGCGACGCGACTTCGCCCCACGCGCTGGCCGGCGGCCTTGGCCGCGGCCCTGAATGAACAACCGCAATCACCGACGAGGACGCCGTGAACGACTCTCTCTCCATCCCTCACCTGATACTCAACGCCAGCCTGGTGGTTCAGCTGGTGATGCTGCTGCTGATCGTGGGTTCCATCGCCTCCTGGGCGGTGATCTTCCAGCGCGGCTTCGTGCTGCGCCGGGCCCGCAAGGCCCATCGCACCTTCGAGGACCGTTTCTGGTCCGGGGTCGATCTCAATGAACTCTATCGCGAGACCCCCGCCGAGCAGGAGGTGCACGGCGCCGAGCACCTCTTTCGCGCCGGCTTTCGCGAATTCAACCGGCTGCTGCCCAAGACGCGCAGCAGCCAGGCGATCCTCGACGGCGTACAGCGTGCGATGCGCGTGGCCTGGTCGCGGGAGGAGGAGCGCCTCAATCTGCACCTGACCTTCCTGGCCACGGTGGCTTCCGCCAGCCCCTACATCGGCCTGTTCGGCACCGTGTGGGGCATCATGGGCTCCTTCATGGGGCTGTCGATGGCGCAGCAGGCCACGCTCTCCACGGTGGCGCCGTGGATCGCCGAGGCGCTCATCGCCACGGCAATGGGGCTGTTCGCGGCGATCCCGGCGGTGATCTTCTACAATCGCCTGTCCGCTCAGGCCAGCCGCCTGCTGGGCCAGTACGAGGACTTCGCCGAGGAGTTCCACTCCATCCTGCATCGCAATCTGCAGGGACGTGACGAGCGCGACGCCGCTTGAGGAGCCCGTCATGATGCATGGACCTTTCAACCGCGGCCCGCGCCGCAAGCCCATGGGCGAGATCAACGTCGTCCCGTTCATCGACGTGATGCTGGTGCTGCTGGTGATCTTCATGATCACCGCACCGATGATGACGCAGGGCGTTCAGGTGGAGCTGCCCAAGGTGGCCTCCAAGCCGATCGAGACGGACGAGAACAGCGAGCCCCTGGTGGTGTCGGTCAACCGTGACGGCGAATACTTCCTGTCGCTGGGCGATGGCGAGACGGCGCTGACCCTCGACGAGCTCAGCACCAAGGTGGTGGCCGTTCTCAAGCGCAAGCCGCAGACCCCGGTCATGGTCAAGGGCGACCAGAACGTGGCCTACGGTCAGGTAGTGACCTTGATGAGTGCACTGCAGTCGGCCGGGGTCCCCAATGTGGGGCTGATCTCCGATCCTCCTCCGGCCGAGCAGTGAGGCACCGCCATGGCTAGACCGAAGAACCGGGTGGGGTACGGCCTGCCCGTGATCCTGGCGATCGTCCTGCATGTCGGGGTGCTGGCGATCACCCTGTTGCGCTGGCCGACCAGCGACCCCGAGCCGACCTCATCGGCGATCGTCAAGGCGACCCTGGTGCGTACCGAGACGGCGACCGACAAGGCCCAGCGGGCTCAGGAAGCCCAGGCGAGTGCGGCCGAAGCCAAAAAGCAACAGAAGGCCGACCAGGCCGAACAGGCGGCCAGAAAGGCGGAAGCCGAGAAGCAGCAACAGGCGGAGGCGGTAGCTCGCAAGAAGGCCGAGGCCGACAAGCAGCGTGAAGCCGAGCTGCAGGCCTTGAAGCAGGCTCGTGAGCAGGCGAAGGAAGCCGCTCGTCGGCGTGCCGAAGAAGCCGCACGCGCCGCACGCCAGAAGGCGGAAGCCGAGAAACAGCGTCAGGCGGAGGAAGCGGCCCGCAAGAAGGCCGAAGCCGAGAAACAGCGCCAGGCGGAGGAAGCGGCTCGCAAGAAGGCCGAAGCCGAGAAACAGCGTCAGGCAGAGGAAGCGGCTCGCAAGAAGGCCGAAGCCGAAAAACAGCGCCAGGCAGAGGAGGCCGCCCGCAAGAAGGCCGAAGCCGAGGCGCAGGCCAAACGGGCCGCTGAAGCGGCGCGACAGGCTTCCGAACAGGCACTGGCCCAGTCCATTGCCGGCGAGGAGCAGGCGATCGCCAATGCCCGCCAGGCGAGCGAGGCCGCCAATGGCTTCAAGAACCTGGTCAAGCGAGCCGTCGAGCAGGCCTGGATCATTCCCTCGTCCGCCGGCAATCAGCAGCGTGCCGTGGTTCGTATTACCCTGTTACCCACCGGCGAGCTGGTCGATGCCAGCATTCGCGAGAGCAGCGGAAACGCGGCCTTCGACCGGTCGGTGCTGCAGGCCGTGGAGCGGGCGGCGCCATTCCGCGAGATGCAGTCGCTGCCGACGTCCGCCCAACGCCAGTTCCGCGAGTTCAATCTCGACTTCAACCCTGAGGATGTGCGCTGATGAAACGACTGACTCCCCTCCTGTTCGGCTGGCTGCTGTTGTTCAGCAGCCTGGCCAGCGCCGACCTGACCATCCAGATTACCAAGGGCAGCGATCAGGCGATTCCCATCGCCATCGTGCCGTTCGCGACCGACGGTGCCCAGCTTCCCGAGGACCTGTCGGGTATCGTCGAGAGCGACCTGTCGCGCAGCGGCCAGTTTGCGCCGTTGCCCCGGGATACGCTGGTCGCCACGCCCCACAGCGCGGACGAGGTCTACTTTCGTGACTGGCGCTCGGTGGACAGCAATTATGTGCTCGTCGGTCGGGTCTCGCCGCAGGGGGATCAGTATCGCATCCGCTTCGAGCTGATGGACGTCTACGGCGAGAAGCGCATGCTTGGCGAGGCGCTGACGGTCTCGGCCGACCAGCTGCGTGCCGGGGCTCACTACATCAGTGACAAGGTCTACGAGGCGATTACCGGAACGCGCGGGGCCTTCTCGACCCGCATCGCTTACGTCACGGCGCAGGGAGCCGGTGACAAGCGGCAGTTTGCGCTGCACGTCGCGGATGCCGACGGCCACAACGGCCACCAGATCCTGAGCTCGGACGATCCCATCATGTCACCGTCCTGGTCGCCGGATGGCGGCAAGCTGGCCTATGTGTCCTTCGAAACCGGCAACTCGGCCATCTATGTACAGAACCTGGCGACCGGTCAGCGTGTTCAGCTGACCGACTTCAAGGGCATCAACGGCGCTCCGGTATGGTCGCCTGACGGCCGGCGCCTGGCCATGTCGCTGTCCAAGGACGGCCAGCCGGAGATCTACATCATGGATATCGCCACGCGCAAGCTTACCCGCATCACGCGCAACGGCGCCATCGACACCGAGCCCGCCTGGGCGCCGGACGGCCGCAGCCTGATCTTCACCTCGGACCGCAGCGGCGGACCGCAGCTGTATCGTCGCGACCTGAACAGCGACCGCACCCAGCGCGTGACCTATACCGGGGACTACAACTCGCGGGGGCGTTTCGCACCGGACGGCAAGAGCCTGTTCCTGGTCCACCGTGACAGCCGCGGGTTTCATGTCGCCAGACAGAATCTGGACACCGGCCGCCTGACGGTACTCACCGACACCCAGTGGGACGAGTCGCCGAGTGTTGCGCCCAATGGGGCCATGGTAATCTTCGCTACCCAGCGGGGAAATCAGGGGATCCTGGGGGTCGTCTCGGCGGACGGCAAGGCGTCCTACCGCCTGCCTTCAGCCCAGGGCGATGTCCGCGAGCCCGCCTGGTCGCCGTTTCTGAACTGATGGAACCCTGTTTCATGCCCGAGGGTGTATCTTTCGTATCCCGAGCAAGGAGATGACAATGAAGTTCGTTCCGTATGCCAAGAGCCTGGCCGTGGCCCTGTCGCTTGCCGTCATGGCGGGTTGCTCCAGTACCGGCGGCACCCAGGATGGCAGCTTCGACACCGGCAGCGGTGCCGCCGGCGGTGCCGGTATGGGTGGCACCAACGGCCAGGGGGTGAGCAGCGGTCAGGTCAGCGGCAGCCAGCTGGGTGGCGAGGGCTCGCAGCAGCAGGCCGGTATCCCCGATGTGCGCACCATCTATTTCGGCTTCGACCAGGACACCATTCGTCCCGAATTCGAGTCGGTGCTGAATGCCCATGCTCAGTATCTGCGCAATCATCCCGATGCTCACGTGGTGCTGCAGGGCCATGCCGACGAGCGGGGCACGCGGGAATACAACCTGGGGCTGGGCGAGCGTCGTGCCCAGGCGGTCGAGCAGTTCCTGAGCGTGCAGGGCGTGTCGCCGTCGCAGATCGACGTGGTGAGCTATGGTGAGGAACGTCCGGCGGTCGAGGGGCATTCCGAGCAGAGCTATGCCAAGAACCGTCGCGTGGTAGTGGCTTACTGATCACGGTATGCCGGGCCCGGAGCGGTAGGCGCCCCGGGCCGGTACCCGAGCGGAGACGAACATGAAACGCACCCTGCAGGGACTAGGCGGTGTCGGTATCCTGCTGCTTCCGCTGATGGCATCGGCCGCGCCGGTCGTCGAGGACCTTTCGGCCGGGAAGGGCAACTTCTATCAGCAGACCCAGGCCCGCGAGGAGCCCGGCGGCAATCTGGTACTGTTCAACCAGCTCAAGGAAAATCAGCGCACGATCCGGGAGCTGCGTGGTCAGCTCGAGGAACTGCGCTATCAGCTCGAACAGCAGAAGAGCCTGTCGCAGGAGCGCTATCTGGATCTCGAGAAGCGTCTCGATGCCCTGGGTGGCAGCGGCAACGCCGGTGGAACATCCGGCGAGGGCGGCGCCCAATCCCCCGATGCCGGGAATGGCGCAAACGGCGCATCGGCGCAGCCGGAAAATACGGCTTCCGGTGGTGCCGCGAGCAAATCCAGCCCGGCGGGTCGGCAGGCCTATCAGGCGGCCTTTGCCAAGGTTCAGGCGCGGGATTTCAAGGCGGCCATTCAGGCCTTCGAGGCATTTGTCGCCGATTATCCGGATTCCCCGCTGCGCCCCAACGGCTACTACTGGCTGGGTGAACTCTACTCGGCGCGCTCCGAGCTTGATCCGGCGGCCAAGGCGTTCAATACGGTGATCGAGTCCTACCCGCAGAGCAGCAAGGTGCCGGATGCGCTCTACAAGCTGGGCTTGCTCAAGGCACGCCAAGGGCAACCGGATGCCGGCAAGGAGCTGCTGACCCGGGTGATTCAGGATTACCCCGACAGCAACGCGGCCGGCATGGCTCAGGATTTCCTCAACCAGTCCGGGTTGTAGTGATCATTCATCGAGCGGAGGGCAAGGCGTCATGTCCTGCAAGATCGACTATCAGGCTCCCGACGGGCTGCTGGCGGGTCGGGTGATCCTGGTTACCGGGGCCGGCGACGGCATCGGTCGGGCCGCCGCCCTGAGCTATGCGGCCCATGGGGCGACCGTGGTGCTGCTCGGGCGTACTCTGGGCAAGCTCGAGACCGTCTATGACGAGATCGAGGCGCTGGGCGGTCCGCAGCCGGCGATCTTCCCCCTCAACTTCGAGGGTGCGACTCACAAGGATTACCAGGAGCTCGCCGACCGGATCGGCAGCGAATTCGGCCGGCTGGACGGCGTGTTGCACAATGCCGGCCTGCTTGGCGGGCTGAGACGCTTCGTCGACTACGACCCCGAGCTGTGGGAGCGCGTCATGCAGGTCAACTTCAACGGCCCGATCTGGATGACCCGGGCCCTGTTGCCGCTGCTCGAGGCCTCGCCGGATGCGTCGGTGATCTTCACCTCATCCGGCGTGGGGCGCACGGGTCGCGCGCTCTGGGGCGCCTATTCGGTGTCCAAGTTCGCTACCGAGGGGTTCGTGCAGGTGCTGGCCGCCGAGCTCGAGGCCGAGACGGCCATCCGCGTCAACAGTCTCAACCCGGGGCGCACGCGCACCGCCATGCGCGCTGCGGCGGCGCCGGACGAGGATCCCGCGACGCTGCGCACTCCAGAGGCGATCATGCCCACCTACCTGTGGCTGATGGGGCCGGACAGTCGCGGCCACACCGGCGAGCGTTTCGACGCTCAGCCCCCCGCCCGGTGAGGCGCCAGGGCGTCGGCCGGCCTCAGTCCAGCAGCGCCGACGCCAGGGCCGCCGGGGTCTCGAACCAGTAGTCGGCCCGCCAGCTCTCGCGATCCTCGGTTTCATCGAGGTAGCCGTAACCCACGGCCACTGCGGTCATCCCGGCGGCACGCGCCGCCTGCATGTCACGGGCATGGTCGCCGATGTACCAGCAGGTCTCGGCACCCAGGCCCAGCTGATGTGCCGCGGTATGCAACGGTGCCGGGTCGGGTTTCTTGACCGGCAGGTCGTCCGCGCACAGCAACGCGCCGGGTTTCAGACCCAGAGCGTCGATCAACGGCGCTGCATAGGCGCGGGGCTTGTTGGTGACGATGCCCCAGGCGAGTGCTGGTCGCGACCAGGCGTCCAGTACGGCCTCCAGCCCGGGAAAGACGCGGCTGTCCACGGCGACGGCCTCGGCATAGCGGTCGAGCAGGAACCGGCGTGCCTCGGCATGCCCCGGGTGGGCCGCCTCGAGCCCCAGCGCCAGCTGCACCAACGCACTGCCGCCGTTGGACACCTGGGCGCGAATCACGCCATAGGGCAGCTCGGGCAGCCCGTGATAGGTGCGCAGGGCGTTGGTGGCCCGCGCCAGGTCGGGGGCCGTGTCGACCAGGGTGCCGTCGAGATCGAACAGCAGCCCTGCGGGACTGCCGGGGCGCCGTGAGCCGCTCATGGCGTGTCCATCGTGCAGTGCATCAGGTAGTTGACCGAGACGTCGCGCGGCGCCAGCCGATAGCGGCGCGTTATCGGATTGTAGGTCAGCCCGCTTTGCTCGCGGACCCGCAGGCCGGTGGCACGACACCAGTTCGACAGCTCCGAGGGGCGGATGAACTTGCGGTACTCGTGGGTGCCCTTGGGCAACAGGCCCAGCACGTACTCGGCCCCCAGGATGGCGAAGGCATAGGCCTTGGGGTTGCGGTTGATGGTGGAGAAGAAGACATGACCGCCCGGGCGGACCAGGGTGGCGCAGGCGCGTACCACCGCCGCCGGGTCCGGCACGTGCTCGAGCATCTCCAGGCAGGTGACGATATCGAAGGCGCCGGGGTGGGCCTGGGCCATCTCCTCGGCGCTGGCGTGACGGTAGTCGACCTCGACGCCGCTTTCCTGCTGATGCAGGCGGGCGACCGCCAGCGGTGCCTCGCCGAGGTCGATGCCGGTCACGGTGGCGCCGCGATGTGCCATGGCTTCGCTGAGGATGCCGCCGCCGCAGCCGACGTCGATGGCCGTCTTGCCGGCCAGGCCGGCGCGCGCGTCGATGAAGTCCAGACGCAGTGGGTTGATCTCGTGCAGTGGCTTGAACTCGCTGTCCGGATCCCACCAGCGACTGGCCAGTGCCTCGAACTTGGCGATTTCCTGATGGTCGACATTGTGACGGTGCGGGTCGGTCTGCCCCTGGGTCATTGCGCCTCTCCCGGTTGGCTGGTGACGGCCTGGATGCCTGGCGGGCCGGGGCGTGAGTTGCCGGATCCCGGAGCGCCATGCAGAATGCGGTGCGCAGGCAGGCATCGTCTGCCATTGCGGGCCGCCTGCGTTGCGTGCCCGCATTCTACTCGTTATCGACCGGCTTTGGGGATGCCGGGTGGCGAATGAGGCTGCCCATCCCCATCCGGGCGCAACGATGTTATCGTTCGTGAACGAAGCGCGACGGGGTTACGCCCGTGCGCTTCCCGCGGCTCTTGCAGGACGCAGCGAGCTGCATGCCGCTCTGGCATAATCGCTATTGATATCCATGAGGAGGGACCCATGATCCGCAAGGCAGTTCTCCCCGTCGCCGGTCTCGGCACCCGTTGTCTCCCGGCCTCCAAGGCCATCCCCAAGGAAATGATCACCATCGTCGACAAGCCGGTGATCCAGTACGTCGTCGAGGAGGCGGTCAAGGCCGGCATCAAGGAGATCGTCCTGGTGACGCACTCCAGCAAGGGGGCGATCGAGAACCACTTCGACAAGCACTTCGAGCTGGAGTCGATGCTCGAGGCCAAGGGCAAGGACGAGCTCCTGGCCGAGGTGCGTGCCATCGTGCCGGACGACGTGAGCATCATCGCCGTTCGTCAGCCCGAGGCGCTGGGGCTGGGCCATGCCGTGCTGTGTGCCCGTCCGGTAATCGGCGACGAGCCGTTTGCGGTCCTGTTGCCCGACGTGCTGGTGGACGACGAGGGCATGGCGCGCAACGACCTGGCCGGCATGATCGACGCCTACGAGAGCAGCGGTGCCGCCCAGATCATGGTCGAGAACGTGCCCCGCGACATGACCCACAAGTACGGCATCGTGGCGCTCGATGGCGACGCCCCGGCCCCGGGCGCCAGCGGGCCGATCACCGGCATGGTGGAAAAGCCCAGTGTCGAGGAGGCGCCCTCCACGCTGGCGGTCATCGGCCGCTACCTGCTGCCCGGCGATATCTTTGCGCTGCTGGCCGAAACGCCGCCCGGCGCCGGCAACGAGATCCAGCTGACCGACGCCATCGACCGCCTGCGCGAGTCTCAGCCCGTGGCCGCCTACCGTATGCAGGGCGCCACCTACGACTGCGGACACCAGCTCGGGTATCTCGAGGCGACGCTGGTGTTCGCCAAGCGCCACCCCAAGTTCGGAGAGGGGTTCCGGGCGCTGCTCACGCGCTACGCCGGCGAGGAGTAAGCCATGCGAATCCTTCTGCACGGAAGCGAACTCGCCGCGGCCACCGCCGCCGCGGCACTCTCCTCGGTGGGTCATCAGGTCACCTGGTTGCCGCATCCGGATGCTCCCTGGCAGCAGCTGGCCGAAGCCGACTGGCTGGCCCGCGAGCCCCAGGTGGGCGAGCAGCTGGAGATCAGCCGCCGATCGGGAGCGCTGCGCGTGGTCGAGATGCTGCCGGCCGAGGAAGAGGTGGATATCGTCTGGCTGGCCCTGGCCCCGGATCAGCGCGAGGCGGCCGAACGCTTCGTCGATACCGTGGCCGGCCAGCAGCCTGCGCCGCTGGTGGTGATCAACAACTCCACCTTCCCGGTCGGCCAGACCGAGTCGCTCGAGGGGCTGTTGCGTCATGCCTCGCAGGTGGCGGTGGTGCTGCCCGACATGCTCGAGGAAGGGCGGGCCTGGCAGGTCTTCACGCGTCCCACGCGCTGGTTGCTCGGCTGTGAGGACGACTGGGCGGGCGACCAGGTCCGCGAGCTGCTGCGGGCCTTCAATCGCCGTGCCGAGGTGTTCCAGCGCATGCCGCGCCGCGCCGCCGAACTGACCAAGTTGGCGATCAACGGCATGCTGGCGACGCGCATCAGTTACATGAACGAGGTTGCCGGTCTGGCCGATTCGCTGGGCGTGGACGTGGAACATGTTCGTCAGGGCATGGGGGCGGACACGCGTATCGGCTACGAGTATCTTTATCCGGGCTGCGGCTTCGGCGGGCCCAACTTCTCGCGCGACCTGATGCGTCTGGCGGATGTCCAGCACGAGACGGGACGTGAATCCCAGCTGCTCGAGCAGGTGCTCGATATCAACGAGCACAAGAAGGAGACGCTGTTCCGCAAGCTGTGGACCCACTTTCACGGCCAGTTGCAGGGTCGCACCGTGGCGATCTGGGGGGCGGCGTTCAAGCCGGGCACCACCCGTATCGATCACGCACCGGTACTGACCCTGCTGCGGGCATTGTGGGCCCAGGGCGTGCACGTGCGTCTGCATGACCCGGCGGCTCTGCCGGCATTGCGTCAGGTGGTCGGCGATCATCCGCTGCTGACCCTGCTCGATCAGGACCCCTACGAGGCCTGTGAGGGCGCCGACGCGCTGATGCTGGTCACGGAGTGGAAGTGCTACTGGAATCCGGACTGGCGGCGGCTCGGCGAGACGCTATCGGCAAAGCTGGTGCTCGATGGGCGCAACATCTATGACCCGGTCTATGTGGCCGCACGCGGCCTCGTCTATCGGGGAATCGGCCGACGTGCCGATCCGTGAAGCGAGCCGGCCACCGAACGCCCCAACGAACAGCGCCCCGCATTGCGGGGCGCTGCTGGTTTCGGGGCCCGGCCGCGATGGCCGGGCGGGGCCGATGCGTCGTGATCAGCCGAAGTTCTGGGCGACGAAGTCCCAGTTGAGGATGTTCCACACGGCGTCGAGGTACTTCGGACGCGCGTTGCGGTAGTCGATGTAGTAGGCGTGCTCCCAGACATCGATGGTCAGCAGCGGCGTCTGGCCGTGGGCGATCGGGGTGTCGGCGTCGTCGGTGTTGACGATGTCGACACCGCCGTCGGCGGTCTTGATCAGCCAAGTCCAGCCGGAACCGAAGTTGCCGGCCGCCTTGGTGTTGAACGCTTCCTTGAACTTGTCGAAGGAGCCGAACTTGGCGTTGATGGCCTCGGCCAGGGCGCCGCTCGGCTCACCGCCGCCGTTTGGAGACAGGCAGTGCCAGTAGAAGGTGTGGTTCCACACCTGGGCCGCCTGGTTGAACAGACCGCCGGAGGCAGACTTGACGATCTCCTCGAGCGACTTGTTCTCGTCATCGGTGCCCTTGGTCATGTCGTTCAGCTTGGTGACATAGGCCTGATGGTGCTTGCCGTAGTGGTACTCGAGGGTTTCCGCGGAGATGTGCGGTTCCAGCGCGTTCTTCTCGTAAGGCAGAGCGGGAAGTTCGAATGCCATGGTCAACTCCTTTCTTGAATCACCGTGGAATACAGACCTTGATAAAAAACCTTACAATACCAAGCATCTGCGTTAAGTGTTGTCGCATCATATTAGCAGCCTGGGGTATGCTCGCCAATTCCGATGACGCCACTCGGGATTGACGGACACCGGCGCCGGCCATGGTGGCGCGCCCCCAACCGACGAGGAGACCGCATGGCGGATCATGATCAAGAACCCCGTCTGACCGCCCCCATCGTGCCGGGTCCGGAAGATGAGCTCAGCCCCCGTCATCGCGCCGCCGTCGGCCGCCGGGCCCGGACCTGGCCGTTGTGGCTGCTGTGCCTGCTGCTGCTGGTCGGGCTGGCGGCCCTGGCCGGCCGCTACTGGCTGGATCGTCAGGCCTGGCAGGCGAGTCAGCGTGAACTGGGCGGCCAGGTGTCCAATCTGCATGCGCGCCTCGACAGCCTCGATGACAGTCAGGGCGTGTCCACTGCCACCTTCGAGAAACGCATGGCATCGATCGACGACGGGCGCGCCAAGCTGCGTGACCGGCTGGATGAAATGACGTCGACCCTGAAGAGTCTAGATGAACGCACGCCGGACCGCGCTTCTCTGGACGCCGTGAACCGGCGTCTCGACGACGCCGACCAGCAGCGCGCGACGCTGGCCGATACCCTGAATGCCGTGCAGCGCTCGATGACCGCGCTGGAACAGCAGAGCGGCACCGCGCGCCAGGCCCTGGCCACACGGCTGTCCAGCCTGGAGACGGCACGCCAGACCGTGGCCGAGCGCCTGGACACCCTGAAGCGCTCCCAGGACAGCGCCGCGGGCCGGCTCGATACCCTGGCCGGGCGCCTGGATTCGCTGGCCCAGTCGGCACAGGCCCGGCAATCCCGGCTCGACAAGCTGGCCTCGCAGATGGATGACCTGCGTGCTTCCTTGACCGAGCTGCGCCAGAATCAGGTGGCCCTGAGTGCCTCGCTCGAGGCATTGCGTGGTGGTTGATGCGTCGTTCGTCCCGGGGCAGGATGACCGGTCGCCGGCAAGGGAGGCCTGATCTCATGCGCTATCCGCGACTGGCCCTGTACGGGGCGGCCGTGGCGCTCGTCTGGAGCACCTCGGTCCTGGCGCTGGATGCCCGGGTGACGGGCATCGACGGGGAGCCGGCCGACAACATTCGTCACTACCTGGCGTCCATGACCGCGGGCGACTACAGCCGGGATCGCCTGAGCCACGATATCAAGCAGCGTGCTGCCAAGGCGCTCAAGGCCTATGGCTACTATTCACCGTCCTTTCAGGTGATCCTGGAGGGCAAGCCCGACGTGGAACGCGCCCGCATCGAGGTTTCCCCCGGCAAGCCGGTGATCATCCAGCATCTCGAGGTGTCGATCACCGGCGACGCCCGCAACGACAAGGCCTTCACCCAGGCGCTCGAGGCGTTTCCGCTGCATGAAGGGGACCCGTTGCGCCATGCGCCCTACGAGGGACTGCGCAGCCGCCTGTCGACCCTGGCGCTGCAGCGGGGCTATTTCGATGCCACCTTCACCCGCCATCGCATCGAGGTGCGGCCCTGGCAGCACAGTGCTCGCATCTACCTGACCTTCGACAGCGGGTCCCGCTACCGTTTCGGCGACATCCGCTTCAGCGGCAGCCAGATCGGCCAGGAGCGGCTGATCAACCTGCTGCCCTTCGCCACCGGCGAGCCGTACCTGGCGGACAGCCTGGCCGAATACAACCAGCGCCTGGGGCAGACGGGGTGGTTTCGCAGCATCGGTGTGCGCCCGCAGATCGAGCGCGCCCAGCCCGTGGCGCTGGCCCATCGCGGCTGGTGGGAGGCCGTGGATCACCGGTCGGTTGATGGCGAGGCCGAGGCGTCCGGCAGCGAACCGCTGCTGTCGGCCGGTGCCATCGTCGCGGCGCGTGGCGTGGGCACCGAGGGACCGCCGCGGGTGCCGGTCGATGTCAACGTGATTCCGGCCGATCGCCATCAGTTCGAGATCGGGATCGGCTATGCGACCGATGTCGGGCCGCGCACACAGTTCTCCTGGAAGCAGCCGTGGATCAACGCGGACGGCGACAGTCTCGATCACGCGCTTTACCTGTCGGCTCCCGAGCAGACCTTCAGCGGCACCTACACCATGCCGCTGGAGGATCCGCGGCGTGACAGCTACGAGCTGCAGTACGGCCTGAAGAACATGGACAACCAGGACACCCGGAGCCTGGAGGCGTCCGTGGAGCTGGCGCGGCGCTGGACCTTCGACAACGACTGGACCCAGCGGGTCTTCGTGCACGCCACCTACGAGGACTTCCGCCAGGCCAACCAGAAGAATCAGGTGCTGCTCTACTATCCCGGGGTGAGCTGGAGTCGTACACGGACCCGCAACCCGCGTTTTCCCACCTGGGGCGATCGGCAACGGTTGTCGCTGGCGGCATCCAACACCGCCTGGGGGTCGGATGCCAGCTTCCTGCGTGCGACCCTCGACTCCCAGTGGATCCGCTCGCTGGGCAGTGACTATCGCTTCATCGGACGCACCAGCCTGGGTGCCATGAGCACCCCGGACTTCGACAAGATTCCGCCGTCGCTGCGCTTCTTCACCGGCGGTGATCGCAGCGTGCGGGGCTATGCCTACGAGAGCCTGGCGCCGACCAACGCCGACGGCGACCTGGTGGGGGGGCAGCAGCTGTTCGTGGCCAGCGTCGAGGCGCAGCGCCGCCTGACCGGCAACTGGTGGGGCGCCGCCTTCGTCGATACCGGCAATGCCTTCGACACCTGGTGGCCGCAGGATCTCGCCACCGGGGCGGGGCTGGGAATCCGCTGGGTGTCCCCGGTCGGGCCGATCCGCCTGGATATCGCTCACCCCTTCGATGACAAGGAGTCTTCGTGGCGTCTGCACTTCGCCATCGGGCCCGAGTTCTGACGGGCCTGCTGCGCCTGCTGGTCTGGTTGCCGCTGTGGTTGCTGGGACTGCTGTTGCTGCTGCTGGGTCTGGCGCTGTCGCCCTGGGGCACGGCATGGCTGCTCGATCAGGGCCAGCAGCGTGACTGGCTGAGCTACGACTCCGTCACCGGTGCGCCGCTGGACGATTTCACCCTGCGCGGCCTGCACCTGACGGCCGGTCCGGCGAATGTCGCCATCCAGCGCCTGCATCTGGCCTGGGCCGATGACTGCCTGCTGAAGGGCCAGCTGTGCCTCGACACCCTGCAGATCGAGGGGGCCGACATCCGGCTGCAGCCCGGCGAGGCGGCGCCACCGCCGGCGGCCTCCGGCTCCGGTGGCCTGCCGCCGATCGTGGTGCCGTTTCCCGTCGAGGTGCGCGAGCTGGCCCTGGATGACGTCGCCCTGCAGCTGGCGGATGGAACCCATCTGAGCTGGCAGCAGCTTCATACCGGAGCGCGGCTCGACCGGCAGGCCCTGACACTGAAGCCCACCGAGCTGGCCGGGGCGCGCCTGCGCCTGCCCAGCGCGGGCAAGGCCAGCGTGCCGCCGGCCGGCACCCGGAGCGGTGGCGCCCTGTCCCCGGCGGCCGTCGAGGCGAGCCGGGCACTGTCCATCTCCCGGGCCGAGGTGGCGTCGTCCACGCCGGACGCATCCACGCCGGACGCAAGGGCGCCCGAGACTCGGGAGGCGGGGGGAAGCGACGTTGCCAGCGGCACGTCCGTCGCGGTTTCCGGCAACGGGCCCGCCAGTGCCGATAAGCCACAGTCGCGCAAGCTGCCGGACATCCAGCTGCCACTGCCGATCCGCATCCCCGAACTGGTCGTGCGCGACTTCCGGCTCGAGGGCGCCGAACCGCGGCGTATCGATCGCCTGTCACTCAGCCTGGAAGGCCAGGAGCATCGAGTGACTCTCGAGCATCTGACGCTGAAGGCTCCGCAGGCCGATGCCGAGTTGACGGCGCAGGTCCGGCTGCAGGGCGACTATCCGCTGAATGCGCACCTGACAGGCACGCTGCATCAGGCGCCGCTGACCGGGCAGCATGTCGAGCTCCAGGCACGGGGGTCGCTGAGTGCCCTGAAGGCGACACTCGCCGCCGACGGCCCGGTCTCGGCCCGGCTCGAGGCCGCCGCCAATGTGCTGGCGCCCGAGCTGCCCTTCGATGCCACCCTGACGGCGTCTTCGCTGGCCTGGCCCCTGCCGGATGCCGCCGCGGACAAGAGCCCGGCGCCGCAGTATCGGGTGCGTGATCTGACCCTCAAGGCCGCGGGGCAGCTCAGTGACTACCGGGTGGCACTCCAGGGCCAGGTGTCCGGCCGCGACCTGCCGGACACCGTCCAGGTCGGCTTGACCGGCCATGGCGACAGCGAGCGGTTCAACTGGCTGCCGCTGTCGCTGGCCGCCAACGGCGGCTCGCTGGTCAGTCGGGGCGAGGTGCGCTGGTCGCCGGCGCTGGACGTGACGGCCCGGCTCGATCTGAGTCGCTTCAACCCGGGGCTGCTGACTCCGGCGGTCGAGGGCTCCCTGAACGGCCAGGCGCAGGCACACTTCGCCATGGCGGACGGGGGGTGGTCCCTGACGGTGCCGAAGCTGGCCGTGGACGGCAGCCTGCAGCAGCGTCCCTTGTCGCTCCAGGCCGTACTGCAGGGCGACAGCGGGATGCACTGGCGCATCGACACCCTGGATCTGCGCCAGGGCCGGAATCGCCTGACTGCCGAGGGGACCATCGCCGATACCCTGGATCTGCAGGGCCGGCTGGACGCACCGGCGCTGGAGTCCCTGCTGCCGAGTCTGGGGGGGCAGGCCAGCGGCCAGCTGTCCCTGGGGGGCACGATGAAGAAGCCCCAAGTCGATGCAACGCTGACCGGCAACGGCCTGCGCTTCGCCGACAATCGAATCGCCGAGCTGTCGCTGGACGCCCGGGTCAGCGGCGTCGAGGACCCCGACATGGATGTGGCCCTTCGGGTATCCGATGTGCGTGCGGCGGGGCAGCAATTGACCCAAGCCGAGGCCAGCCTGAAGGGACGGCTTTCCGATCATCGCCTGGCAGTGACCGTGAACGCCGCCCCGGGCATGCCGATGTCCCGGGCGCAGCTGGCGCTCACCGGCGGGCTCAACGCCGCCCGCGATGCCTATCGCGGTCGGCTCGAGGCCCTGAGTCTCGAAACCGACCAGGCCAATCTGCAGCTGGCGCAAGCCACGGCGCTGAGCGTCGATCTCAACGCGCAAAAGGTGCAGCTGCAGCCCTTCTGCCTCTCGCGCCGGGAGGGCGGACGGCTGTGTGCCACGCGTCCCGTGGAGGCCGGCGCCAGCGACGGGCGGGTGGCACTCTCCCTGCAGGCCCTGCCGCTGGATATGGCCAATGCGGCGCTGCCCGATGGCTGGGCGACCGGCGGTCAGCTGGATGGCACGCTGGGGCTCGCCTGGTCTCGGGGCGGTCAGCAATGGAATGCCGACGCGGACCTGGACGGCCGGGTGAGCCTGGACGGCCAGAATGCCTACGGCCAGCCCTGGTCCCTGCCGTCCACGGAACTGGCCCTGTCGCTATCGGCATCGCCAGCGACTGCGGATGTGACTCTGAAAGGTAATGTCGGCGAGGCAGGACGGCTCGACCTGCAGGCTCGCATCACCGACCCGGCCGGCGAGGCCGCGCTTTCCGGGAAGCTGGCGCTGGATGGCTGGCGGCTGGCACCTTACCAGCCGCTGGTCACCAGCCTCCAGGCACTCGAGGGGCGCCTCGATGGGCAGCTGGCGTTGTCGGGGGCGCTGGCCAACCCATCACTGGACGGCCAGTTGACGCTCGCCGATCTCCGGGCCAGCGGGCGCAATCTGCCGCTGAGCGTGACGGACGGCCGAGTCGGAGTGCGCGTTTCCGGGCACACGGCCGATCTGGACGGCTTCGTGGCGGGGGACAAGGGGCGGCTGACGCTGTCCGGCCAGGTGGGCTGGCCGAGTCTGGATCAATGGCGTGCCGATGTCTCGCTGAGTGCCGTGAAGGCGCCGCTGCGGCTGGCGATGCCGGAGTTCGGGCGGCTGGATGTCGCGCCGGACCTGCGAATCCAGGCGACCCCGCAACGTCTGCAGGTGCGGGGCGATGTCACCATCCCTTGGGCACGCCTGGAGGTCGGCAAGATTCCGCCCTCGGCCGTCTCGCCGAGCAGCGACGAGGTGGTCATCACCCGCGAGGACGATGCCCGGGCTCGGGAGCAGGCACGCCGGGCCGCACGAAAGGGAGCCGATGCCGCCAGCGAGGCGACCGCCCAGGCCCTTTCCCGGGTCGGCATGCAGCTGGACGTTCGGGTGGACCTGCATATCGGCCCGGATGTGAAGCTCGAAGCCTATGGGCTCACGGCCTCGCTGCGTGGTGATTTACAGGTTCGCCAGGGTAATGGGCCGGTACAGTTGTTCGGAGACGTCAATCTGCTGGACGGGCGCTACAGCGCCTTCGGCCAGGATCTGGTGATTCGTCAGGGGAAGGTGCTGTTCAGCGGCCCGGCCTCGGAGCCCCGGCTGCAGTTCGAGGCGATCCGCAACCCCGACACCACCCAGGATGGCGTGATCGCCGGGCTGCGGGTCACCGGCCCGGCCGCGCAACCGGACCTGAGTGTGTTCTCGGAGCCGGCGATGGCGGAGAGCCGGGCGCTTTCCTACCTGCTGCGCGGGCGTGCCCCCGACGACACGGGAGGCGGGGACGGTGCCCTGACCTCGGCGCTGATCGGTCTGTCGCTGTCGCGTACCGGTGGGGCCATCGGGCAGCTGGGCCAGGCCTTCGGCGTGCAGGACCTGAGCGTGGACACGGCCGGAAGTGGCGAGGACAGCCAGGTTGTGGTCAGCGGCTATCTGTTCGATAACCTGGAGGTCAGTTATGGTGTGGGCATCTTTTCGCCGATCGCCGAACTGACACTGCGTTACCAGTTGTGGCAGAACCTGTATGTGGAGGCGGTTTCCGGGGCGGCCCAGGCGGTGGACCTGATCTACTCCTTCAGTCTCGGGCGCAGCAACGCTTCGCCTTGAGGCCGCTGCCGCAGGGGCAGGGGGCGTTGCGGCCTGTGTCGAGCCGCTGCCAGGTCGCGTCGCCGTCCACGTAGAGCCAGTGCGCGCAGGCGGCGTCGAAGCGGAAGCGGCTGGCCTCGCTCAGGGTGAAGAAGTGGCCCGACTCCCGACCGAGTGCGGTGAAACGCACTTCACCCTGGCCGCCCTCGGCATGGCTGTGCGCCACGTCGAGGCGGCACCAGCGGGGGCCGGGTTCGCCCAGCGTGGCTCGTGCCGGCCGCTGTGCGGGGTCCCAGGTCGCATGCAGGAAATCGGCGTCGCCCGTGACGAAGCCGCAGAAGCGGGCACGCATCAGGGCTTCCGGATGATCGGCGCGGCGCGGGTCATCCAGTATCGGGGCGCAGCAGTCGCCGAACGAGCGCCGGCTTCCGCAGGGGCAGGCCGAAGAACGAGCAACATTCGATAGCAAGAGAGACAGACTCCATGTGGATGAGTGACAAACAGCGCATGCCGACGCCCGACGAGGCGCTGCCCGGACGCGACGAGCCGCTCTCGATCAGCGGCGTGCATTATGTCAACGGCCGCTCGATGCTACCGCCTTTTCCGGAAGGGCTCGAGGAGATCGTGCTGGGCCTGGGGTGTTTCTGGGGAGCGGAGCGCCTGTTCTGGGAATTGCCCGGTGTGTATGTCACGGCGGCGGGTTACGCCGGTGGCTATACGCCCAACCCGACCTACGAGGAAACCTGTACGGGCCGGACCGGGCATGCGGAAGTCGTGCGCGTGGTCTTCGACCCTACCGAAATCGGCCTGCCCGAGCTGCTACAGGTCTTCTGGGAAGCCCACGACCCGACTCAGGGGATGCGTCAGGGCAATGACGTGGGTAGCCAGTATCGCTCTGCGATTTATACCGTTACCTCTCTTCAAAAAAATATCGTGAGAGATAGTTGCAACCGATACCAGGCAGCATTGGAAGGAGCTCGAATGGCGCCAATTACTACTGAAGTTGCACCGTTGGAGCACTTTTATTACGCCGAGGAATACCACCAACAATATCTGGCCAAGAATCCGGGCGGCTATTGCGGCCTCAAGGGAACAGGGGTCAGCTGCCCGATCGGCTGATGCTTTCCGCGTCAGCCGTCGATTGCGGCACGCCGGCCCAGACGCTCAGCTGGCGCGCCACCCGGCGCGTCAGCCAGGTACCCATACGCCACCGGTGCGTCTCGACGAAACCCACATGCCCGCCATGACGGGCAATCTCGACACGCACGGCGTCACTGGGTGACGGCAGGCGTTCGAACAGGTCCGGCGGCATGAAGGGGTCGTCGGCCGCGTGCAGCACCAGCAACGGCAGTTCGACGTCGCCCAGCAATCTGCCGGCCGAAGCACGGCGATAATAATCGCTGGCCGAGCTGAAACCGTGCAGCGGGGCGGTAACCTCGTTGTCGTAGGCCCAGAACGTATCCAGCTGGCGAAGCTGAGCTGCCGTCATGCTCGGTAACAGACCGGTAGCCATCTTGAGCGTGACCTTGCGTTTCAAGGCATCCAGCAGGTGACGCTGGTAGATACGTGAGAAGCCGCGATTGAGCGCATCGGCACTGGCCGCCAGGTCGAGCGGGGCGCTGATGGCGATGGCACCGGCGAGGTCGAGGCCGTCACCGCCTTGCTCGGCCACCAGTTTGACCAGCATATTGCCACCCAACGAGACACCGGCCGCGATCTTGACGGCCTGCGGGTAGCGCTTTGCCAGCTGGCCGATCACCCAGTAGGCATCCGCCGTGTCGCCACTGTGATAGGCCCGTGCCAGCCGATTGGGCGCCTGGCCGCAGCCGCGGAAGTGCATCATCACTGCGCGGTGTCCCAGCCGGCTGGCGGTGGCGAGCAGGTCGCGGGCATAGGGCGAATCGAAGGAACCTTCAAGGCCATGGAACAGCAGAAAGATCGGCGCATCCGGCCGGGCCGGCGCCGGTTGCACCCAGGCCAGCTCGACGAAGTCGCCGTCGGGCAGATCGACGATTTCGGTGTCCCGTTCGAGGCGCATCAGGGGCCGGCAGCGTGGCAGCAGGGTCTGCACGTGCCGGTTGCGCAGCCCAGGGGCGGCCACGAAGTCGGCCGGTACGATGTTGCGTGGCATGACTGTCTCGGCAGGCGGTTTTCTTTTTACCAGCATATTCTGCCGCGGGAGGCTGACAAGTGCATGGCGGTCATGTTTCCCGCGTGAGGTTGTCGGTACCGGTCGCGGTCACGACCACGTTGTCCTCGATGCGGATACCGCCATGCGCACAGAGACTGGCGACGGCATCCCAGTCGATATCGCGCCCGGCGGTCGTTTCCCGCAAGGGTTCCAGCAGCATGGGAATGCCGTAGAGGCCGGGTTCCACGGTCACGACCATGCCGGCTTCCAGGGGGCGGGTCAGTCGCAGAGCCGGGTCCTGGTCGGGCGGCGGAAGGTAACGTCCGTTCGCATCGCGGCGCCCGCCCACGTCATGCACCTGCAGGCCGAGAGAGTGCCCCAGTCCGTGCGGGCAGAAGGCGCGGGTGATGCCGCGCTCGACGGCGGAGGCGGCACTGCAGTGCACCAGCCCTTGATCGGCGAGCAATTCACCCAGAAGCTCATGCATGCGCTGATGCAGGTCGGGAAAGGCGATACCGGGGGCGATCGCACCCATCAGGGACTGCTGCAGGTGCGTGACGCCCTCGATCAGCGCCGCGAAGCGCGAGTCGGCATCACGGCCGGCCCAGGTGCGGGTGATGTCGGCGCAGTAGCCGGCGTCGCGGCGCCCGGCATCCACCAGCAGGCTGAGCTGTCGCGTCGGCGGCTCGAGATCGTAATGCTGGTAGTGGAGGACGCCGGCATGCGCGTTGATGCCGACGATGTTCTGGTAGGGCACGTCGGACTCCCGCTGGCGGCTGGCCGCGAGATAGGCGAGCTGGATATCCAGTTCGGCGCCGCCGGCCTCGAAGGCGTCCCGCGCCGCCCGGTGACCGGCCAGCGCCAGCCGGTTGGCATCGCGCAAGCGATCGATCTCGTAGGGGCTCTTGCGCAGACGTAGCTCGTCGAGGGCGGCGAGCAGGGCGGGCGGGTTGAGCTCGGCGCCGAGTTCGCGGGCCAGCGAGGGCTCCACCTCGCCGAGCAGGGCGATCCGCCCGCCACCGGTAGCCGGCGGCGCCGTCTCGGCCGTCGGCTCGATGGCAAAGTGCTGCGTCCAGGCCGCTGTGGGCGGCTCGGGGGCGAGATGCCAGAAGTCCTTCGGTGCGTGAAAGCGCAGGAGCGGTGTATCGCCGGGGCGTATCCGCAGCCAGCTGTGCTGGATGCCGGGCAGTGGCACCCAGTGCAGGAAGTGGCCGAAGGTGGCGAAACTGGCCTGTTGGTCGTCGGCGAAGAAAGTGTGCGGATGGCCGCTGTAGAGCAGTACAGCGTCATAGCCGTGGCCGGCCAGAATATCGGCATAGGCGCGCTCGAGGGCATCGAGATGGGCCGCGTGGCGGTCGTTACGCACTGGGGTTCGGGTCATGGCGGGTCTCCTGTAACTGGTGCCAGAGGGCGTCGAGGCCGGGATGCGTGTTATGGCGATTGCGAAAGAGGCGAATCGTCAGCGGTACGTCCCAGCGCTCGTCGCCGGCGCGCACCAGCTCGCCGCTTTCCAGCGAGCGTCGGGCGGCGCGCCAGGGAAGCCAGCCGAGGCCATAGCCGAGGGCGACCAGTTCCTTGATGTTGGCGGTTTGCACGTTTTCGTTGAGCGTGACCAGGTGAGCGGCCTGGGAAAGCCGCGTCAGATGGGCCTCGATCACGCGATGAATCAGCCCCCGGGGGTGATAGGCGATGCACGGCAGCGGGTGGCGACGCTGCCCCGGCAGCGCAAAGCGCGGAAAACCGGTGTCGTCGGGCGCGCAGACGGGCACCAGGGTTTCCGTGCCGATTTCCAGGTGCTCGTGGCCATTGAGGTCGATGTCCAGCGCCACCCGATCCCGGGGCCAGTAGCAGAGCGCCAGATCACACTCATCGCGTTCCAGTGCCTGGAAGTAATCCACCAGCAGCCAGCTGGTGGCACGCAGGTAAGGCTCCACGCGCCGGGTCAGGTCGTGGTGCGCCAGCCACTCGGGCAGCACGTAGGACAGCAGGCTCTGGGGTGCGGCCACGACGATACGGCGTGCCTGGTCGTCGGCGATCTGCTGGATGCGCTCGCGCGATAGACGCACCCGCTCGGTGATCTGTTCGCAAAGGCGCAGGAACTCCTCGCCGGCGGGAGTCAGTGACAGGGGCAGTGTCTGGCGGTTGACCAGGGTGGTGCCCATCTCTTCCTCGAGCAGCTTGATCCGGCGCGAGAAGGTCGGCTGAGTGACGTTCTGCGCTTCGGCGGCCCGCGAAAAGTGCCGGGTATGCGCCAGCGCGATGAAGTCCTCCAACCAGCGAATCTCCATCCAGTACCTCGTCTACCGGTGATCCTCGGGCGTCGACGACGGCGTATCCGGCCATGCCGACGCCACCCCGGAAGCTCGGGGTGGCGTCGGCATTGTGGCATGCACCGGGAACCGTGCCATCAACGCGTCGTCAGAGCCGTCCCTCCTCGACGGCATGACAGGCGACCTGGGTGCTTTCGGCCGCGATGAGCTGGGGCACCTCGCGGCGGCAGCGCTCGTTGGCATGCGGACAGCGGCCGTGGAAGACGCAGCCGGAAGGGAGGTTGACCGGTGTGGGCACTTCACCCTCGAGGCGGATGTAGTCCGGACGGTCGTCCTCCAGGCGGGGAATGGCCGACAGCAGGGCCTGGGTGTAGGGATGGCGGGGCGTCGAGAACAGCGTGCGGGTTTCGGCGACCTCGCAGACCCGGCCCAGGTACATCACCACCACCCGCGTGCCGAAGTGCTCGACCACCGCCAGGTCGTGGGTGATGAACAGGTAGGTGAGGTGATGGGTCTCCTGGGCGTCCATCAGCAGGTTGAGGACCTGTGCCTGGATCGACACGTCGAGCGCCGAGATGGGTTCGTCGGCGACGATGAACTCGGGATCGACGGCCAGGGCACGAGCGATGGCGATGCGTTGACGCTGGCCGCCGGAGAACTCGTGGCCGAAGCGTTTGCCCCATTCGGGGTCGATGCCCACCGAATCCATGACCTCGGCGACCTTGTCGCGAATCTGCGGTGTCTTCCAGTCCGGGTGATGAAAGCGCAGCGGCTCCTCCAGCGTCTGCTGGATGGTCATGCGCGGGTTCAGCGATGCGTACGGATTCTGGAAGATCATCTGCATACGCCGCCGATAGGGCAGCAACTGGCGCGGCGAGAGGTTGTCGATGCGTTGACCGTCATAGCGGATCTCGCCGCCGGTGGGGTGCAAAAGCCCCATCACCATGCGTGCTACCGTCGACTTGCCGCAGCCGGATTCACCCACCACGCACAGCGACTCGCCGCGCCGGACGTCGATGTCGACGCCGTTGATGGCGTGGACGAATTCCTGGCGGCGCACCAGCTTGCCGCCCTTGAAGCGCAGTTGTTCGAGGAAGTCGCCGGACAGCGGAAAGTGCTTCTCGAGGTCGCGGATCTCGACGAGCGTGTCGCCCGCCTGCGCCGAGGTGGCCTGCGGCGCGGTCTTGGCCATCACCTGAGTCATGGGGCCTCCTGGAATTCGACGGGGTCTCGGGCGTCCGAATTGTTCTCGACCAGATCGCGGACCATGTGGCAAGCCACGTCGCAGTTGCCCGAGCGAACGAAGCCCGGGATCACTTCCCGGCAGTCCCGGCGCGGCGAACCGTCATCGTTGAACGCGAAGCTGCAGCGTGGATGGAAGGCGCAGCCGGAAGGAATCCGCGACAGTGTCGGCATTGCGCCGGGAATCTGATTGAGCCGGCTGCCCGGTGTGGCCATCTGGGGCAGAGCGTTGATCAACCCCTGGGTATAGGGATGCTGGGCATCGTTGATGATCTCGCGGGTCGGGCCCTGCTCGATCACTCGGCCGGCGTACATCACCAGGGTGCGCTGGGTCACCTGGCTGACCACCCCCAGGTCGTGGGTGATCAGCACTAGCGCCACGTTGTGCTTCTCGCACAGTTCCAGCAGCAGCGACATGATCTCCGCCTGGATGGTCACGTCCAGCGCCGTGGTCGGCTCGTCGGCGACGATGATGTCCGGGTCGAGCAACAGCGCGATGGCAATGATGATGCGCTGACGCATGCCGCCGGAGAGTTCGTGCGGGTACTGATCGAGGCGCTTTTCCGGCGAGGGGATGGGCACCTGGCGCAGCTTGTTGAGCGCGATCTCGCGAGCGGCCCGGGTGCGGATGCGCCGGTGTGCCTTGAGGCACTCGACCATCTGCTCGCCGATAGTCAGCACCGGGTTGAGCGTCATCATCGGGTCCTGGAAGATCATCGAGATCTTGTTGCCGCGAATCTGCTGAAGCTGGCGGGGCTTCATGGTGGTCAGCTCCTGGCCGTCGAAACGGATGCTGCCACCGGCGATGTAGCCCGGCTTGGCGATCAGGTTGAGCAGGGTGAAGGCGGCCACCGACTTGCCGGCGCCGGATTCGCCCACGATGCCCAGGCGCTCGCCGCGGTCCAGGGTGAAGCTGACGTCGCGTAGCGCCTTGACCTCGCCCTGACGCAGGGCGAAGCGCACGTCGAGATTGGAAACATCGAGTAAAGCCATGCGGTTCAGCCCTTGTAGAGTCTCGGGTTCATGACGTCACGCAGCCAGTCACCCAGCAGGTTGATGACCAGCACCAGCACCACCAGCACCGCGCCGGGAATCAGGGTGATCCACCAGGAGCCGGATTGCAGGTAGTCGAAGCCCGACTTGATCAGCGAGCCCAGCGAGGGCTGGGTCTCCGGCATGCCCAGGCCGAGGAATGACAGCGCGGCCTCGGAGATGATGGCGTTGGCGATCTGCACGGTGGAGATGACGAAGATCGGCGACAGGGTGTTGGGCAGGATGTGTCGGAACATGATCCGTTTGGCGCGAAAGCCCATCACCCGCGCGGCATCGACGTATTCCTTGCTGCGCTCGGCGAGCACCGAGGCGCGCACGGTACGCGCGTACTGCGGCCATTCGGCCAGGCCGATGATCAACACCAGGATGATTACTGCATACTCGCTGTAGATGGCCCCGCCGAAGGTGGCCTTGATCACCGCGCCGACGATGATCGCCACCATCAGGGTGGAGAACGACAGCTGGATGTCCGCCAGGCGCATCAGGAAAGCATCCACGCGGCCGCCGAGGTAGCCGGCGAGCAACCCGAAGGTGACGCCCAGCATTGCCTGGAGGATGACCGCGCCGAAGCCGATGACCAGCGACACGCGGGCGCCGTAGAGGATCGTCGATAGCAGGTCACGGCCCTGGGCGTCGGTACCCAGCACGTAGGTGGGGTCGCTGCCGTCGATCCAGAACGGCGGCAGTTCGGAGGCGAGGATGTCGATCTGGGCCAGGTCGTAGGGATTCATCGGCGCCAGCCAGGGCGCCAGCACGGCGGCCAGCACCATGCCCAGGAAGGTCACCAGGCAGACTTGGGCGATCAGGTCACGCTTGAAGCTGTAGACCAGATAGGAGTCACGGAAGCGCGCCCAGCGCGAGGGCGCCGCGGAAGCAGAAGTCGTCATGCGGGCTTACCTGTGAGTTTCACGGTGGGGTTGACGAGACCGTAGATCAGGTCGACGACCGTGTTGGTGATGACGAAGATCAGGCCGACCACCATCAGATAGGTGACGATCAGTGGAATGTCGGAGCGCTGGATGGCGTCGAGGAACATCAGTCCCACGCCCGGCCACTGGAAGACCGTTTCGGTGAGAATGGTGTAGGCGACCAGCGTGCCGATCTGCACGCCGCCGACGGTGATCACCGGTAGCATGGTGTTCTTCAGGGCGTGCAGGAAGTAGATGCGCCGCATGCTGATGCCCTTGGCCTTGGCGAACTTGATGTATTCGGACTGCAGGACCTCCATCATCTCGGCGCGGATCAGCCGGATGAACAGCGGCAGCATGATCGAGGCCAGCGAGATCGCCGGCAGCACCAGGTAGGTGAGCCCGTTAAGCGAGGCGAAGTTGGTATCCCAGGTGCCGAAGACATGGGTCACGTCGCCCCGGCCGTAGGCGGGCATGCCCCCGCTGGTGGACAGCAGGCCGTTGAGCCAGGCGCCCCAGGCGGTGTCGGCCGGAAACAGCGAAACGTGAATGCCGATGGCGAATATCTGGATCAGCACGATGGCGGTGAGGAACACCGGTATGGAAATGCCGACGATCGACACCCCCATGAACAGTCGCGACAGCCAGGACCGTGGTCGGATGGCGCTGTAGACCCCGATCGGCACCGACAGCAGGATGATCAGCAGGGTGGTCGCGAAGACCAGCTCCAGCGTGGCGGGCAGGTGACGCATGATCACGTCGGTGGTCGGCTCGTTGTAGAAGTACGAATAGCCGAAGTCGAAGTGCAGGGCGTTCTCGGCGAAGCGCAGGTACTGCACCAGGAAGGGGTCGTTGAGACCCAGTTCCTCGCGCAGTTCAGCGCGCTCGCTCTCGGGCACCGACTGCCCGACCATCTGCTGGATGGGATCGCCCAGGTTGTCCTGAATGGCAAAGCTGACCACGCTGATGACGAACATCACCAGCAGGGCGTGAAAGAGTCGCTTGATCAGAAAGGCAATCATGGATTGCGGCCCTGTTGGATACGAAAGCCGCCATCGACACCCCCGAAGGGGTGTCGAGACGCTTTCCGTGGCTTTGGAAACGGGTGGCCGGCGACGGCGGGCTCAAGCCACACCGTCGCCGCGGTCGCGCGTCAGTTCTGCTCGACGACCACATCACCCAGGTAGGGGAAGTTCATGACATTGAGCACCGGCTCGATCTGCACCTTGTTCTTGGCGGCCCAGGCCAGATCCTGCCAGTGCAGCGGAATGAAGGCGGCATCATCGTAGAGCCCCTTTTCCACGGCCTGCAGCATCTTGGCGCGCTTGTCGCGATCGGTCTCGAGGTTGGCCTTCTCGACCAGCTTGTCGAGTTCCGGGTTGCAGTAGTTGCCGCTGTTGTACTGGCCGGCCCCGGTATCGGGGTTCGGGCACTCGGTCAGGTACTGGTAGAAGTTGGCCGAGTCCTCGGTGTCGGCGTGCCAGCCAATCATCATGATGTCCGCGGCACGATCGTCGAACTCGCCCCAGTACTGGGCCTTGGGCAGGGTCTTGAGATCGACCTTGATGTTGATGCGCGCCAGCATGGCCGCCACCGCCTGGGCGATCTGGGCGTCGTTCACGTAGCGGTTGTTGGGCGCCATCATGGTGATGCTGAAGCCGTCTTCGTAGCCGGCTTCCTTCATCAGCTGCTTGGCCTTTTCCAGGTCATAGCGCGGCTTGAGGTCCGGGTTGTGGCCCGAGTAGCCCTTGGGCGAGAGCTGGGCGGCCGGAGTGGCAAAGCCCTTCATCAGGCGGTCGGCGATCGCCTCCTGGTTGACGGCGTAGGCGATGGCCTTCCTGACTCGGGCATCCTTGAAGGCGTCGACGCGCTTCTGGTTCATCTGCAGGGTGATGATCCGCGTGCCGGACATGGTGACCAGCTTGACGTTCTTGTCGGCGCGCACCCGCTCCAGATCGTTGGGCGGCACCGGGGCGATGAAGTCGACATCGCCGGAGAGCAGCGCGGCCACACGGGTAGCGTTCTCGCTGATCGGTGTCATGACGATGTGATCGACGTTGCCCGGGGAATCCTTGTCCCAGTAGTCGTCGAAGCGCTCGAACTCGACCTTCACGCCCTGCTGCCGGGCGGTGACCCGATACGGCCCGGTGCCGGACTCGTGCCGCGAGGCGAAGGAGTTGCCGTTCTTGACGATCTCGCCCTTGTCCTTGCCGTTTTCCGTGGTGCCGGAGTAGAACTCGCTGTCCATCGGGAAAATGTAGGTGGAAAGGTTGAGCAGCAGCGGGTAGGGGCGCTTGGTGTGAATGTCGACGGTGTAGTCGTCGACGGCGTCGACGCTTTCGATGGGCTCGAAGATCGCCTTGAAGTCCGGGCTGCGCTTGAGGCGATTCACCGTCCAGACGACATCCTTGGCGGTGAAGGGGTTGCCGCTGTGGAACGTGACGCCCTGTCGCAGATGCAGGCGCATGGTGGTGTCGTCGATCTGTTTCCAGTCAGTGGCCAGGCGCGGTTCGAAGGTAAAGTCCTGGGTCCAGCGGACCAGCGGGTCGAAGACCAGGTGTGACAGTTGCAGGATGCCGCCGGACAACTGCTCGTGGATGTCCAGCGATACCGGGTCGGCATCGTAGGCGACGCGCAGGTTGACGTCTTTGCCGTCGCCAGTGACGTCCTGGGCGAGGGCGGCCATCGGCAGCGTCAGCGAGGCGCCGATCAGGGTGGCAAGCAGCGTTTTCTTGAATGTCATGTAGTAACCCATGAATGGCTGATTGTTTGTTGTTTGACCCTTGGGTCCATCATCCAACATAGGGAGGCCGGGCGTCGGGCACAATCGAAAAACTGACAGGTCTCATGCGCGGGGCGTATATGCGCCGTCCCGGCCGGAGAAATTCAGGGGAGAATCGGGAAGGGGGGATACGCAAACGGGCCATCGCGATTGCCGCGACGCCCCGTTTGTCTTGCCGTTGTTCGGGATGAGACTCAGTCGTCGCTGGGCAGCGGCTCGACCCGGTCGACGCGGTACAGCTGCTCGACCTGGTCGAGCCCCTCGATGGTGCAGTCGAGATCGGTGACGCGGCCGTCGCTCAGGCCGTAGACCCAGCCGTGGACGGCCAGCCGCTGGCCGCGCAGCCAGGCACGCTGGATGATCTTGGTCTGGCAGAGGTTGGCAACCTGCGCCTGGACGTTGAGTTCACACATGCGGTCGACCTGTTCCTCGAGCGGCAGGTCCTGCAGGGCCTCGCGATGCTGGCTGTAGAGGGCGCGGATCGGGTGCAGCCAGTAGTCGACAATGCCGAACTCGCCGCCGGTGATCGAGGCCTTGACGCCGCCGCAGCCGTAGTGGCCGACGACCATGATGTGCTTGACTTCGAGCACGTCGACGGCGAACTGCACCACCGACAGCGCGTTCATGTCGCTGTGATTGAGGACGTTGCCGACGTTGCGGTGGACGAAGACCTCACCCGGGGGAAGGTCGATAATCTGGTTGGCAGGCACACGGCTATCGGAGCAGCCGATCCACAGATAGTCCGGGTTCTGCTGCTGTGACAGGCGGGCAAAGAAATCCGGATCCTGCTGACGGACATTCTCGGCCCACTCACGGTTGCGCTCCAGCAGGCGTTTCATTTCGTTCTTCATATAGGGAACTCCTTATGGTCAGGCCGCACGACAGATAGCATTTTTTATCAACGGCATAGAAGGGGTCAATGGAGCAGGCCTCCCGAGTGGTCGGCACGGCTGTTATCATCGCCTGCATTGCAGACAGGAGAGAGACATCAACGTGGCTGAATTCGATTACGATCTGTTCGTCATCGGTGCCGGGTCAGGCGGTGTGCGTGCAGCGCGCACGGCCGCGGCTACCGGCGCTCGTGTTGCCATCGCCGAGGATCGCTACCTCGGCGGGACCTGCGTCAACGTCGGGTGCGTCCCCAAGAAACTCTATTCCTACGCGGCACACTTTCATGATGCCTTCGAGGAGAGTGCCGGTTTCGGCTGGCAGCTGCCGGAAGCCCCGCGTTTCGAATGGGCGACCCTGCGTGACAACAAGATCGAGGAGATCAAGCGCCTCAACGGCATTTACGGGCGTCTGCTCGACAACGCCGGGGTGCGCCTGATCAATGGTCGCGCCCGAGTGGTCGGCGAGCACGCCGTCGAGATCAACGGCGAGACCCTCACTGCCGAGAAGATCCTGGTGGCCGTGGGCGGCTGGCCGTGGATCCCCGATTTCCCCGGCAACGAGCATGTGCTCGACTCCAACCGCGTCTTCGATCTCGAGGAATTCCCCAGGCGTTTTCTGGTGCTGGGCGGGGGTTACATCGCCGTCGAGTTCGCCAGCATCTTCAACGGCCTGGGTAGCGACACCCATCTGGTCTACCGGGGCGAACTCTTCCTGCGCGGCTTCGACCACGAGGTGCGCGAGTTCACCCGCGACGAGATGACCAAGAAAGGTGTCAACCTGCACTTCGAGACCACCATCGAGACGGTCGAAAAGCAGGGCGACGAGCTGGCCGTGACCCTGACCAACGGCGAGACGCTGATCGTCGATGCCGTGCTGTCGGCGACCGGCCGCCGGCCGCACCTGGCCGGGCTGGGGCTGGATGCCTTCGATATCGCGCTCAACCCCGACGGCACCCTCAAGGTCAATGAGCGATACGAGACGTCTGTACCCTCGATTCTCGCCCTGGGCGATGTCACCGGCGGGCCGGAGCTGACGCCGGTGGCGCTGGCCGAGGCAATGCACATGGTGCAGCATCACTTCACGACCGAGCCGCCGGGCCCTCTCAATTACCACAACATCGCCACGGCGGTGTTCTGTCATCCCAATATCGGCACCGTGGGGCTCAGCGAAGAAGCCGCGCGTGCCGAATGCGGCGAAATCCGCGTCTACACCGCCGACTTCCGCCCCATGAAGCATACGTTGTCGGGCAGCGAGGAGCGGTGCCTGATGAAGCTGGTGGTGGATGATGCCAGCGATCGGGTGGTCGGCGCCCACATGGTCGGCGAGGAGGCCGGCGAAGTGATCCAGGGCATCGCCATCGCCGTGCGTGCCGGTCTGAGCAAGACCGACTTCGACGCCACCGTAGGGATTCACCCGACCGGGGCCGAGGAGTTCGTGACCATGCGCACCCCGACGCGTCGCTGATACTGCCATCGTTCCTGCCTTTCAAGGCCGCCCTCGAGGCGGCCTTGTCATTTTCAGCGTCCCGAATTAGCACGGCTGCGTATCGCCGCCTAAACTCAAGAGGATCCTCTAACGTCGCCTGCGGCGATTTCATCGTCGCGCGTGCACATAACCAACCTTTATGGACTTAGCGCAAAGCAATAACCGTTTCTTTGATTTATCCATAAACGCCTGTTAAGGTTGAAAACAAATTCGCAACGGCGAACCGTTCCATGACCATGACAACGCAATCCTTCACGCCTTCGGCGGAACTGGCCAAGCCCAGTGTCGCGGATGCCGTGGTCGGCAGTCAGCAGACGCCACTCTTCATCCGCAAGCCGACAACCGACGATGGCTGGGGCATCTACGAACTGGTCAAGTCCTGCCCGCCCCTTGATGTCAACTCCGCCTACGCCTACCTGCTGCTGGCCACGCAGTTCCGTGACAGCTGTGCCGTGGCCACGAACGAGGAAGGCGAGATCGTCGGCTTCGTCTCCGGTTATCCCAAGCGCAATTCGCCGGAAACCTACTTTCTCTGGCAGGTGGCCGTCGGCGAGAAAGCCCGGGGCACCGGTCTCGCGCGGCGGCTGGTGGAAGCCGTGATGCGGCGTCCCGAAATGGCTCACGTGCGTCATCTGGAAACCACCATCACGCCCGACAATCAGGCGTCCTGGGGGCTTTTCCAGCGTCTGTCCGATCGCTGGCAGGCGCCTCTCAACAGCCGGGAATACTTCTCCACCGACCAGTTGGGTGGCGAGCACGATCCCGAAAACCTGGTGCGCATCGGCCCCTTCGATCCCGAGCGCATCTGAGCCCGGCGGCGGCGCCCGTTTCCTTCCGTCACCTTGCGTCGCCGCACTTCTGTTATTCACGTTTTCTTGTTACCGACCTGGAGGTCGTCAATGCAGACGCAGATTCTTGAACGCATGGAATCCGAGGTCCGGACCTATTCGCGTTCCTTCCCCGTGGTGTTCACCAAGGCGCAGAACGCGCGCCTGACCGATGAAGACGGTCGCGAGTACATCGATTTCCTGGCCGGCGCCGGCACCCTGAACTACGGGCACAACAACCCGCACATCAAGCAGGCGCTGCTCGACTACCTGTCCAGCGACGGCATCGTCCACGGCCTGGACTTCTGGACCGCTGCCAAGCGCGACTATCTGGAAACTCTCGAGAACGTGATCCTCAAGCCGCGTGGTCTCGAGTACAAGGTGCACCTGCCGGGGCCGACCGGTACCAACGCGGTCGAGGCGGCGATTCGTCTGGCGCGGGTGGCCAAGGGTCGGCACAACATCGTCACCTTCACCAACGGCTTCCACGGCGTCACCATGGGCGCGCTGGCCACCACCGGTAATCGCAAGTTCCGCGAGGCGACCGGCGGCATCCCCACCCAGGGCGCGGCCTTCATGCCGTATGACGGCTACATGGGCGAGGGTAACGACACCCTGAGCTACTTCGAGAAACTGCTCGGCGACAACTCCAGCGGTCTTGATCGGCCGGCGGCGGTGATCGTCGAGACCGTACAGGGCGAGGGCGGCATCAACGTGGCCGGCCTCGACTGGCTCAAGCGTCTCGAGCAGATCTGCCGTGATCACGACATCCTGCTGATCGTCGATGACATTCAGGCGGGTTGCGGGCGTACCGGCAAGTTCTTCAGCTTCGAGCACGCCGGCATCACGCCGGACATCGTCACCAATTCGAAGTCGCTGTCCGCCTACGGGCTGCCGTTCGCGCACGTGCTGATGCGCCCTGAGCTCGACAAATGGAAACCGGGTCAATACAACGGCACCTTCCGCGGCTTCAATCTGGCCTTCACGACGGCCGCCGCCGCGATGCGCCGCTACTGGAGCGACGACAAGTTCGAGCGTGACGTGCAGCGCAAGGGTCGGGTGGTCGAGGATCGCTTCCAGAAGATCGCCGCCTGGCTGACCGATCAGGGCGTGCCGGCCTCCGAGCGGGGACGCGGCCTGATGCGCGGTATCGATGTCGGTACCGGCGACATCGCCGACAAGATCACCGCCAAGGCCTTCGAGAACGGCCTGGTCATCGAGACCAGCGGTCAGGGCGGCGAGGTAGTCAAGTGCCTATGCCCGCTGACGATTTCCGACGAAGACCTGATCGAGGGGCTGGATATCCTCGAAGCCAGCACCAAGCAGGCCATCGGCTGACACACTGCGCCTGACGGCCGAATTCCCGGGCGGCCTTCTGCGGGCCGCCTTGTTCATCGCTTGTCACAAGGGACACCACCATGATCGTTCGCAATCTCGAAGAAGCCCGCAAGACGGATCGCCTGGTTACCGCCGCCAACGGCAACTGGGACAGCACACGTCTGAGCCTGGCCGATGACGGCGGCAACTGCTCGTTCCACATCACGCGGATCTTTGCCAATACCGAGACCCATATCCACTACAAGCATCACTTCGAGGCGGTCTACTGCATCGAGGGCAAGGGTGAGGTGGAGACCCTGGCCGACGGCAAGATCTGGCCCATCGGTCCGGGCGACATCTACATCCTCGACCAGCATGACGACCATCTGTTGCGTGCCTCGGAGACCCTGGTGCTGGCCTGCGTCTTCACCCCGGGGCTGACCGGCAAGGAAGACCACCGCGAGGACGGCTCCTACGCACCGTCGGAAGAGCTCTGAGCCGGCCTCCCCGAAAAGCCGTACATGATCGCCCCCGCGTGCCAGCGGGGGCGTTTTTGTTGGCGCCGGGAAAGCGAGGACCGCCGTGGCCGGGAAGATGGATAGCCAGGTAATGATTGGCATTACCTCGGCAGGGTTTCTACAGTCACTAGACGTTCAAGGCCGCATGGAGTGCGGCCGAGACCCGGAACCCATGGAATCCGCGGAGGAACGTCATGCCGAGGAAGCGAGTCAGGCTGGAACACGCCGTCGAGTACCTCTCGATACTCGACGAGAAAGGGCGGGTCGATGACAAGCTCGAGCCGGACATCAGCAAGCAGACACTGCTCGACATTCACCGCATGATGCTGCTTAGCCGACGGCTCGACGAGCGGATGCTCACCCTGCAGCGCCAGGGACGCATCGGCACCTTCGCTCCAGCCAAGGGCCAGGAAGCCTCACAGATCGCTGCCATGGCGGCTCTTTCCGGTGATGACTGGTTCGTGCCGGCCTTCCGGGAAACCGCGGCCATGCTGTGGCGTGGCATCCCGCCGGAAAACCTGCTGCTCTACAACGCGGGCTACAGCGAAGGCGGCGCGATCGAGGAGGGCAGCCACGACCTCCCCATCTCCATTCCCGTGGCCTCCCAGATCCCTCATGCCGTGGGTATCGGCTACGCCTCCGGCCTGCGTGGGCTCGATGAGGTCACCATCACGTTCTTCGGTGACGGTGCAACATCCGAGGGTGACTTCCACGAGGCGCTGAACTTCGCCAGTGTGCTCAAGACCCCGGTGATCTTTCTGTGCCAGAACAACCACTGGGCGATCTCGATGCCGCGCGGGCGCCAGAGCGAATCCAGGACACTTGCCCAGAAGGGGCTGGCCTACGCGATTCCCTCGCTGCAGGTCGACGGCAACGATGTGCTGGCCGTCTATGCCGCCGTCCAGGAGGCTGCCCAGCGGGCCCGCGACGGCGAGGGGCCAACGCTCATCGAGTGCGTCACCTACCGGCTGACGGTGCATACCACCGCGGACGATCCCAGCAAGTATCGCGACGAGGAAGAGGTGGAGAAGTGGCAGGGGCGTGAGCCGATCGCCCGCCTGCAGACCTACCTCAAGAAGAAGCGCTGGCTCAGCGACAAGCAGATCGACAAGCTCGAGAAGGAGATCGAGGGGCAGGTTGACAAAGCCTGGGAGAGCGCCCACGAGCGTATCGAATCGCTGAGCGATTCGCAGGTGATCTTCGATCACGTCTACGCAGAAACCCCCGAGTATCTCGAATCGCAACGGCAATCGTTCGCCGATCGACTCAAGGAAGGAGAGTGACCGATGGCCGAACTGAACATGGCGGATGCGCTCAACCTGGCGCTGACCCAGGAAATGGAAAAGGATGACTCCGTGGTCGTGCTCGGCGAAGACGTCGGCGTCGATGGCGGGGTCTTTCGTATTACCGATGGCTTGCTGGAGCGTTACGGCGAGCGGCGAGTGATCGATTCGCCGGTGGCGGAGACCGCGTTGACCGGCGTCTCGGTGGGGCTGGCAATCAACGGGCTCAAGCCGGTCTGCGAAATGCAGTTTTCGGGGTTCAGCTATCAGGGTTTTCACCAGATGGAAGCCCATGCCGCGCGCATGCGCTGGCGGACCCGTGGTGGACATACCGTGCCCATGGTCCTGCGCATGCCCTACGGGGCCGGGGTTCACGCCCTGGAGCACCACTCCGAGAGCAAGGAAGTCTTCTATGCCCACACCCCGGGGCTGAAGATGGTCGTCCCCTCGACACCACGCAATGCCCGCGCGCTTCTGGTCAGTGCCATCCGCGACCCGGACCCGGTGGTGTTCTTCGAGCCCAAGGCCGTCTACCGCGCCTTTCGTGAGGAGGTGCCCGACGAGGAAGAGACCCTGCCACTGGGCGAATCGCGGGTAGCCCGTGAGGGCGATGACCTGACCCTGATCAGCTATGGCGCGATGCTGCATCGGGCCCTGGAAGCCGCCGACACCCTGGCCGAGGAGGACGGCGTTGAGGCCGAGGTGATCGATCTGCTGAGTCTGTCGCCGCTCGATCACTCACGATTCGCCGAATCCGCACGACGTACCGGCCGGGTGGTGATCGTTCACGAAGCCCATCGCACCTTCGGCCCGGCGGGCGAAATCATGGCTCGGCTGACCGAGGAGGCTTTCTATTATCTCGAAGCACCCGTGCGTCGCGTTACCGGCTTCGACACCATCGTACCGCTGTTCGCCCGGGAGCAGGATTATCTGCCGGATCAGGAGCGCATCCTGGCAGCCGCCCGCGGCGTGTTGAACGATTGAGGAACAAGGGACCATGAGCGAAACGTTCAGATTTTCCGACCCCGGCGAGGGGCTCGAGGAAGCGGAAGTTCTCGAGATTCACGTCAGTGAGGGCGACCACGTCAACGACGGCGACACCGTGCTCACCGTGGAGACCGACAAGGCGGCCACTGATATCCCCGCGCCGTTTACCGGTACCGTCGAGACCGTTCATCCCAGTACCGGCGATCGTGTCCGGGTCGATGATCTGCTGATCACCTACCAGCCCGACGACGGGTCGGATGGCGGCGAGGAGCAACAGGAGGCCGAGCCGGACGAGTCTCAGGATGAAGCGTCCCGGGAAGATGCATCGCAGGAGAAGGGCAAGGACGGCGACGAGGAGCAGGAAGCCGACAGCGAGGCCGCGGAGAACGACGACGAGGAAAGCGTTCAGAAGGAGAGTTCCCGGAAGGCGCAGGGGGCTCGAAAAGAGGACGATACCCGCGGCGGCAGGCAGGCCGATCGTCGCCAGCCGGTGCCGGCGGCGCCCAGTACCCGGCGAATCGCTCGCGAGAAGGGTGTGGACCTGCACGATGTCGAGCCCAGCGGCCCGCAGGGCCGGGTGACGGCGGAAGATGTCGAGGCCGCGGCGAAGGGAGAGCAGGGCGAAGCCTCTCGGGAGACGGCGTCAGCCGAGCAGGAATCGCAGCAACAAGCCAGTGGTCTGCCGGACTTCTCGCGCTGGGGCGAGACCGAGCGCGAAGCGATGCGTTCGATTCGTCGCGCCACCGCTAAGCGAATGTCTCAGTCCTGGCGGGATATCCCGCACGTTTATCATCAGGACGTGGCTGACATCACGGCGCTCGAGCGGTTCCGGCGCGATTACGAGCCCAGCGCCGAGACCAACGGCGGCAAGTTCACCATGACCGTGTTGATGCTCAAGGCGATGGTCTATGCCTTGAAGCAGTTTCCGCGCTTCAACGCCAGTCTGGATAACGAGAACGACGAGATCGTTCTCAAGCGCTATTTCCATATCGGCGTGGCCGTCGCCACCGAGCAGGGCCTGCTGGTGCCGGTGATTCGTGATGTCGATCGCAAGAACCTGATCGATTTGACTGCCGAGTTGAAGGAGACCACCGACAAGGCCAAGGCCGGCGAGCTGGGGCGCGAGGACATGGAAGGTGGCTGCATGACCCTGACCAACCCAGGCCCCATGGGCGGCACCTCGTTGTCGCCGCTGATCAACCCGCCCGAAGTTGCCATCCTGGGCATGGGCCAGGCCCGCCTCGAGCCCGTGGTACATGGCGATCTCGATGACTACGAGGTCAAGCCGCGGCTGATGCTGCCGTTGTCGCTCGGGTTCGATCATCGTGCCAACGACGGGGCGGATGCCGCCAGCTTCGTGACGACGCTGATCGGTGCCCTCGAGGATCCGCATTCGCTGCTGCTCAAGATCTGATCAATGCTGCCGGAGGTAATGGACGACCATGGCAAGAAAGGACGAATCATCCAAGCTGCCCGACAGCACACAACTGGCCGTGATCGGTGGCGGGCCGGGCGGTTATGCCGCGGCCTTCGAGGCGGTCAAGCAGGGCTTGGACGTGACGCTGATCAACGACGAGGCGCCGGTCGGTGGCGTTTGCCTGCTGCGCGGCTGTATTCCTTCGAAGACGCTCCTCGAGGTCACCGAGCTGATTCACACCAGCGAATCGGCGGAGACCATGGGCTTGCGCTTCGCCAGGCCCGAGATCGATGTCGATGCGCTCCGTCAGTGGAAGCAGAAGGTGGTGAAGACGCTAACGGATGGCCTGGAAGGGCTGTGTCGTCAGCGCGGCGTGCGACTGGTCAGGGCTCGTGCGCGCTTCGCCGACGATCAGAACCTGACGGTCGAAGGTGACGACGTCTCGGGCACGTTGCGCTTCGAGCAGGCGATCATCGCTAGCGGATCGCGCCCGGTCGCCTTGCCGGGCGTGGATTTCGCCGAGAGCCGCCGAATCATGGATTCCACCGGTGCTCTGGAACTCGAGGAGATCCCCGAGTCGTTGCTGGTCATCGGCGGTGGCTACGTGGGTCTGGAAATGGGCATGGTCTATCAGTCACTGGGCAGTCAGGTGACCGTGGTGGAAATGGCCGAGCGATTGATGCCCAACGCGGACGAGGATCTGGTCAAGCCGCTCGCCAGGACGCTGGAGTCGCGTTTCAAGGCCGTGCACCTCAAGACCCAGGTCTCCGGGCTGCATGAAACGCAGCGACAGGTAACGGTCACGCTGGAAGACGAGAACGGCTCGCGCGATCACCGGTTCAGCCGCGTGCTGGTCGCGGTAGGCCGGCGTCCCAACAGCGAGGGGCTGGATCTCGACAAGGCCGGGGTGAGCTGTGATGACGCCGGTTTCATCGAGATCGATGCTCAGTGTCGCACCAGCGTGTCGCATATTCATGCGATCGGCGACGTCGCCGGCGGCATGTTGCTGGCTCATGAGGCCATGCACCAGGGCAAGGTGGCGGCACGCACGGCGGCCGGCCAATCGGCGGCTTTCGATGCGCGCGCGGTACCGGCCGTCGTGTACACCGTGCCGCAGCTCGCCTGGTGCGGGCTGACCGAAGCCCAGGCTCGGGACGAGGATCGCGAGATCCAGGTTCTCAAGTTTCCCTGGCAGGCGGCCGGGCGCGCCTTGTCGCTGCAGGCCGATTACGGCCTGAGCAAGCTGATCGTCGAGCCGGACAGCGGGCGCTTGCTGGGTGCCGGGATCGTCGGGCCTCAGGCGGAGTCACTGATCGGCGAGGCAGTGCTGGCCATCGAGATGGGCGCCGTCGCCGAGGATCTGGCCTTGACCGTGCACCCGCATCCGACACTCACCGAAACCCTCGGCGAGGCCGGTGAGCTGTTTCTCGGTGGCTCGACGCATTACGGTTAAATAAAGGGAGGGAGGTTGCCTGGATCGGGCCAGGGCACGACTATGGTACTGATCCAGGCACATCGTTCAGGAAAAGGGTCTGAAGAGTCGCCATGGGCGCGTAAATCGATACAGTCTGTTTATTTCGCATAATGTATATTATGTTAAATAAGGTCAGTATTTGTATCTCCAGGAAATTCATACTTCTGTCGCGGCTCTCGTGACGATAGGCTTGCGTTGACCGGAAATGGCTGCAAAGGAATGAACCGTGGACCGGAAGAACGTCATGGCTTCGTGCCCCGCCCCTCAGGATAACCGCCCTCGCCGCTTCGCGATGCTGGGTCTGCTGGGAATTGCCCTCGCCCTGGCTGCCCCCGCCAGTTTCGGCTTCGGCTTCGAGGATGTCGCCAAACGGGCGAAGACACTGGCCGACAAGCCCTATCAACCGCCGGAAACCAACACGACACCGCGGCTGCGCAATCTGGAGTACGAGCAATACGCGCAGATCCAGTACCGCATGGACCATGCCGTGTGGCGGGATGAAGGCCTGCCGTTCAATCTCAGCTTCTTTCATGAAGGCATGCACTATACCAGCAGCGTGCAGATGAACATCGTCGATGGCGATCAGGTGCAGCGCATCGAGTTTGATCCCGACGATTTCTACTATGGAGATCTCAAGCTGGACAAGGCGGATCTCGACCAGCTCGGTTTCGCCGGGCTCAAGATCCACTTTCCCATCAACGACCCCGACAACATTGATGACGAGATCATGGTGTTTCAGGGTGCCAGCTACTTTCGCGTGATTGGGCGCGATCAGATCTATGGGCTGTCGGGACGCGGTCTGGCCATCGATACCGAGACGCCATCCGGCGAGGAGTTTCCGGACTTCCGCGAGTTCTGGATCGAGAAGCCGGCGGCGGACGCCGACTCGCTGACGATCCATGCCCTGCTCGATTCGCCCAGCGCCACCGGGGCCTATCGCTTCGTGCTCACGCCGGGCGACGATTCGGTGGTGGACGTGAAATCCCGCGTCTACCTGCGCAAGCCGGTCGTCAAGCTGGGCATCGCCCCGTTGACCAGCATGTTTTTCTACGGACCGTCCCAGCCGGCCAAGCAGGTCAACTTTCGCCCGGCTATCCACGACTCGAATGGCCTGCTGATGCATGGTGCCGAATCCGGCTGGACCTGGCGGCCACTGGTCAATCCGGCCGGTGTCGAGGTCAACGACTATGCTGTTCAGTCGCTCGAAGGGTTCGGGCTGCTACAGCGCTCCCATGATTTTCGGGATTACGAGGATCTCGTCGATCGCTATGATCGGCGGCCGAGCGCCTGGGTGGAACCGACCAACGACTGGGGCCCCGGTTCCGTGGAACTGCTGGAGCTTCACACACCCAATGAGACCTACGACAACATCGCCGCTTTCTGGCGGCCGGATGACGTGGCTAGCCCCGGCAAGCCGATGGAGTTCGACTACCGGATCCACTGGACCCGCCAGGAGTCGAAGCTGCTCGATCCGCAGCTGGCCTGGGTGGACCAGACGCGGCGCTATCCGGGCGAAGTACGCCGGGACGACCTGGTCCGCCAGCCGGATGGCTCGATCGGCTTCGTCGTCGACTTCAAGGGCGGCGCTGCGGCTGCTGGCACCGCTCCGCAGCCCTGGATCCAGGTCGGTGACAATGGCAAGCTGATCGAGAGTCAGCTCATGCAGAATACGGCCGCGGGCGGCTGGCGGTTGAAACTGCGCGTCAAGCGGAACGACGAGGCGCGCCCGCTGGAAGTGCGTGCCCGACTGCAGGCCGAGGATGGCAAGCGGCTGTCCGAGACCTGGTTCTACCGGCTGCCGTCCGACGGCTGACCGAACCAGGCCGTCGTCAGGGATTGTCGACGGCCTTCTCCCCTGTCACGGTTTCCACGGTGATTCACGTCATGGATGATTCACGTTCTTCCGCGGCTCCGCGCACGCAGCGCTTCTATGGACTGGAGTGGCTGCGCTTCCTGCTGGGGCTTTATATCGTCATATTCCACACCCTGCACACCTACCCGTCGATCAGTGACTGGTCCGGGTACGTGACGAACGTCGGGTTCTTTTCCACCAGTGCCTTCTTCTTGCTCTCCGGCTTCCTGCTGACGCATGTCTATTTCGGCGCCACGGGCACTATGCGCGAACCGGCGCGCAGCTTCTGGGTCAAGCGCTTCTCCAACCTCTATCCGTTGCATATCGGCTCGGTGTTGCTGGCCATGGCGATTTCCACGCTGGTGGGTTATCTGGCCATTACCGAGCAGGACGCCGGCGCTTCGATCCGTTTCGTGCTTTATGACGTCAATGACGGCTCCAGCATGGCGAGCATCACCCACTACATGAGCAATCCCGAGCTGGTGATCAACATCCTGCTCAATCTCACCCTGCTGCATGCCTGGAATCCCTTCTACCTGACCTTCAATCCGGTCACCTGGTCGATTTCCACCCTGTTCTTCTTCTACCTGGTGTTTCCCTGGATCGCCCCTCGCCTGCTGAAGATCACCGCGCTGCGCCGGGCTCTGGCGGTCACCAATCTGATCTATCTGATACCGCCGTTGCTGGTGATCGCCCTGACCGACTTCGGCACGCCGGAAACCGGCCTGCTGCACCGCAACCCGATCATACGCTTGCCGGAATTCGTTGCCGGGATCCTGCTGTATGCGCTGTACCGGCAGCGCAGCCGCGAGGGTCGGCTGCTGAGCCCCGCGCAGCAGGCCCTGCTGCTGGGCGGTGTGGCCGTGGCGGTCGTGATCGGCTCCTGGCTTTTGCAGCATGGCGCGCATGCCTGGTATTACCTGTTGCACAATGGCCTTTTCCTGCCGGCGCAGCTGGCACTGATCTACGTCGTGGCCCATTGGCCCTCGCCCGACAGCGCCCGAGTGAAACGCCTGGCCATCCGCCTCGGTGGCGCGTCGTTGCCGATGTTCGCCCTGCATGTGCCCTTGTTCGTGATCTTCACGCGGGCCGAGCGTGTCCTGGCGGGCGAGCCGTCGCTGTGCCTGACCGACTTTTCACGCTGCATAGACGCCGCCGGCTCGGCCTCGCTATGGGCGTATCCTGTCTTCCTGGCCGTGACCGTGGTGTTCTGCATGCTGTTTCAGGAGCGCGCCGTGGTGCGGGTGCGTCACTGGCTGCAACGCCGGCTGCTGCCGCTGGTGCGTAACGAATAGCCGCGCCCTTAAGGAGTTACTCGGCAAAAGGTGGTTGTCTGGTCCGTGACGGGCCGGGCGCGTAGAATGAGCGTCCCTGCAGCCGACACATGCCGACATGCCCGATATCCAGACATTGACCCGACAGGCCGAGCGCCAGTGCCAGCAGCGCGGCGTGCGCTTCACGCCGATTCGCCGCCGGGTGCTGGAGCTGATTGCCGGCTCGTCCGGTGGGCTCAAGGCCTACGACCTGCTCGATCGCCTGGCTGTCGAACACGGTGCCGCCCGGCCACCGACGGTCTATCGGGCCCTCGACTTTCTGATCGAACAGGGGCTGGTGCATCGCATCGAGTCGCTCAACGCCTACGTGGCCTGCCCCTGCCCCGAACATCATCACGGCTTCCAGCTGCTCATCTGTCGGCATTGCGGGCGTGTCGAGGAACTGCACCTGGATGACGTCAATGCCCAGCTCAGTGCCCGGGCGGCCGCGCTGGGGTTTGCGGTGGACCGCCAGACCATCGAGCTGCTCGGTACCTGCGATGCCTGCCGGGCCTCGGCGGCCGGCGGCGCCTGACCATTCCTTCGGATCCGCGATATACAGGCCTCTCCCATGAGTGAACTCTTCAAGACCCTGGAAACCGCCGAACGCGGTGACACCCGCCCTGCCGAGGCCCTGCTGGCCGCCATGCGCTGGAACGCCGAGGGGCTGGTGCCGGCGATCGCCCAGCAGCACGATACCGGCGAGGTGCTGATGATGGCCTGGATGAACCGTCAGGCCCTGGAGGAAACCCTCCGGACGGGGCGGGTCTGCTACTGGTCCCGCTCGCGCGGCAAGTTGTGGCGCAAGGGCGAGTCGTCCGGACAGGTACAGCAGCTCAAGCGCGCCTATCTGGACTGCGACGGTGATACGTTGCTGCTGGCGGTCGATCAGGCGGGGCCAGCCTGTCACTCCGGGCGGCGCAGCTGCTTCTATGTGGCGCTGGACGATGAGCACGGCGAAGTCGTCAGTGATCCGCTGATCGACCCTGCGACGCTGTATGGCGCCTCGCACTGAAGCCCGCGCCGGCCGCTGGCTGGCCTGGCCGCTGATCGGCCTGATCAAGGGCTATCAGTGGCTGATCAGCCCCCTGCTCGGCCCCCGGTGCCGTTTCTGGCCGAGCTGTTCCCACTACGCCATCGAGGCCCTGCGTACCCACGGGCCATTTCGGGGCAGCGTCCTTGCGGGGCGGCGCATCCTGCGCTGCCACCCCGCTTCGGCGGGCGGTATTGATCCGGTGCCGGGCGGGCCCAGCGAGAAGCTATGTCGTGACGATCCGGAGCTCGATGCTGGATTCCGCCCCCGGGACGCATCCGAAGGCTCGGCAACTCGGCGGAACGTTTCGGGCGGCGAAAGCTAGTCTGGGCTCAGGCAGCTTCCTGCTCGGCGACGGCAAAGATGCGCTTGAGCATCGCGTGCAGCCCGTTGGAACGGGTCGGTGACAGATGCTTGTCGAGGCCGAGTTCCTCGAGGAAGGACGGTGGCGTCGCGACAATCTCCGCGGGGGAGCGGTCGTTGTAGATGCGCATCAGCACGGCGATCAGCCCGGAGACGATGGCGGCATCGGAGGTCGCCTGGAAATGCAGCTGGTCGCCCTGGCGCTCGTGGTGAATCCAGACATTCGACTGACAGCCCTGGATCTTGTTTTCCGGCGTTTTCAGGGTCTCGGGAAAGGCCGGCAACTGCTTGCCCATGTCGATGATGTACTGGTAGCGGTCCATCCAGTTGTCGAAGAAACCGAATTCCTCGACCAGTTCCGCCTGGGCTTGCTGGGCACTCATGATCTCTCCTCCTGATTCGTCGGCGGCATTATAACGGCTCGGCGGCGAGGCGTCGTCCGTCCTTAGGGCGTGTCGGTCAGCCGATGCGCACCGATCTGACGATGCCACTCCTCGGCTTCGGCGTGCAGGTAACGGGCCGTGGTGTCGAGCCGCGAGTGGCGTGCGGTTCGGGCCAGGTAGCGCAGCTCCACACCGGCCTGGGCCTGATGGGTGATCGCCGTGTGGCGCAGCCAGTGCGGCGTGGCCTCGGCAAGCCGGCCGGCCAGACGGATCACCGCATCCGGCGCGTCAGGGTCCGCGGCCAGAGCCTTGGCCGCACGGATGAAGGTGCGCTTGATCAGCCGGTAGAGCTGGTTGTCGCCGACGCCGCGCTCGCCGTCCAGCGCCCGGATGACCGGCGCGTCCTCCCCGGCGTCGGGTCTTTCGGGCAGGCCCAGATGTGCCCGCCATCCGCCGAGCAGCACCATCATGTCCTCGGGTACCGGGATGCGCGCGAGCTTGCCGCCCTTCCCCACCACCTGCCACCACCACTGCCCTTCCCGGAACTGAAAGTCCGCCATGCGGGCGTCGGCCATCTCGCGGATGCGGGGGGCCAGCAGGTAACCAAAACCGAAGACCAGTCGGTCGCGCTGCCACAACCGCCACTCGCGGGGCGTGGCATCCCCGGCAAGCGGCCGGTTCAGCCAGTTCCAGAACCAGTTCCAGAGCGGGCGCTCGAGATAGCGCTCGATGCCGGGCTGACGGTTGTCCAGGCGGCGGCGCTTGTCGCGCATCAGGCGAAACGGGTTATGGTCGATCCACCCCGCCTCCACCAGCCAGCTGCACAGCCCCTGCAGGATCGTCAGGCTCTGCCGCCGACTGGCGGCGGACAGCGGGCCGCGAAACGGCCGCCACTGAGGATGGGTGCGCCCACGCGGCGGACCGATCCAGCGTGACGCCGGCTGCGGGTCGGCCAGGAAGGCCTCGAAGGCCTGCAGTGCCTGGCGATCGATATCGGCCAGTCGCATCCCGCGCTCGGCGAGCCACAGAAGAAGCCGCTCGCTCTCCTTGCGATAGGCGCGGAAGGTCTGCGGCGTCGCCCGGTACTCTTCGAGCCAGCACCCCACGGCCTCGGCATCCGTGGTCGCCGCGATGCGAGAGACCCGCGCCGCCACCTCGCCCTGCTGCGCGGCCGGCGGTGCTTCGCCCCGGGCCGTGATGGCGCGTGGCCCTGTCTCGCTCTCTGCCATGTCCTTTCCCACCCTTCCCCTGCCTCGTGGCTTTCCAGGAGGCCCAGTGTCGCCAATACGGTACCTGATATCAAGATAAGCCGCGTAATCTTGAATTTTCAGTGAGCATCATATGTAAAATATGTAATTACATAATACGTAAAATAGCGACACGTCTGCCACGTTTGCAGTAGACTGCGTTGCAACGCTGGGGGCGCAAATCGTTCAGGAGGAATAGGCATGGCACGCAGCGGTGTGCAGTACGCGGATGTTCGGCAGGCCATCGAGGTGCTGCTCAAGCGCGGCGAAACGCCGGGAGTTCAGAAGATCCGTGACGTGCTGGGCACGGGCAGCTTCACCACCATCAGCGAACACCTTCGGGAGTGGCGCACCCGCTGCGAGGAGAATCGCGACGAGCCCGCAGCCAGCGAGATACCCGACGCCATCACGGCGCTGATGCAGACACTCTGGGAACAGGCACAAGCAGCGGCGGCCGACGAACTCGCCCATTACCGCGAGGCGGCCGACAAGGCCGTGGCCTCTGCCCGTGAGGAATCGGTACAAGCGCGTCGCGAGGCGGAAGATGCCCGCGAGCGGGAGAAGGCGCTCAACGAGCACCTGACTCAGGCACAGCAGCAGTTGCAGACGCAGAGTGCGGAGCTGGCAAGGCAGCAGGCGGCCCGCGAGGCTGCGGAACGACACGGCGAACAGCTCGCCGAGCGCTGCGCGCAGCAGCAGGCCGAGCTGGCCGACGAACAGGTGCGCCGGGAGCGCCTTGCCGAGACGCACCAGGCCGCCCTGGCGGAACAGCAGGCCGAGTGGCGCAAGCGGCTGGATCAGGAAGAAAAACGCAACGAGGCGGCCGAGGGCCGGCTCATGACCCTGCTCGATGAGGCGCGCCAGGAACACCAGCGCAGCGAAAAGCAGCTTCAGCAGCGCCTGTCGTCGCTGGAAGCGCGGCTACGGGAGGCGGACGAGGCGTTGCGCGAGACGCGGCGGGAACAGGCGGAAGCCCAGGCCGCACAGCGCGAGACGCAGTGGGCGCTGCAGCAGGCCGAAGCCGCGTTGCAGGAGGCAAGGCGTCGGGAGGAGGCTCTGGAAGCGGACGCCGAAGGCTATAAGCAGGAGCGGGACGAGGCGCGCACGAAACTGCGCGAGGCCGAGGCGCGACTGGCTCGCCTGCCGTTGCCGCCCTTCGTCTACTGACACGCGCATGACCGCCGGCCGGCGGTCATGCCACGCAGTTCAGCGCATCAGCGATAGTAGGCGTTGGTGTTGTCGGTGTGGTCGGTCACGTCACGGATACCGGACAGTTCGGGAATGCGCTCCAGCAGGGTCTTCTCGACGCCCTCCTTGAGGGTCAGGTCGACGGCCGCGCAGCCCTGGCAGCCCCCGCCGAACTGCAGCACGGCGTAGTTCTCGTCGGTGAGCTGGATCAGGCGGATCTCGCCGCCGTGGGCCGCCAGTCCGGGATTGATCTCGCTGTAGAGGATATAGTTGATGCGATCCTCCAGCGGGCTGTCGGCATTGACCTTGGGCATCTTGGCGTTGGGCGCCTTGATGGTCAGCTGCCCCCCCATGCGGTCGGCGTTGAAATCGACCACGGCCTCTTCAAGGAACGGCACGCTGTGGGTATCGACGAAGACGGTGATCTTCTCCAGCGTCATCTTCTCGTCGCTCGGCTCTTCCTCGCCGGGGCGGCAGTAGGCCAGGCAGGTTTCGGCATAGGGCGTGCCCGGCTGGGTGATGAAGATGCGCACTGCGATCCCTTCGACGTTCTGCTTGGCGAGCAGTTCGGCGAGGTAGTCCTGGGCGCTGTCGGTAATCTGGATGCTTTCGCTCATCAGTCGGGTCCCGTCAGGGTTGAAGATTTTCCTGACATGGTAAGAAAAAACCCCGGCAGGCACAATCCTGACTGAAATACTGGGTTTTAGGCATCGAGTCCCGCCGCTGTCACGAGTCTGGTAGGATATTGCCCCTGACAGAACCGGCGCAGGCGCCCCGTTGCCGCCCTTGCGACAGGACATACCGAAAAACGACGCTGCTGGAGACACATGCCGACCATGGCTGCCGCTACGCTCACTTCGATGCTTTCGCCCAGGGTGGCTGCGTGCCTGCCCGAAACGCTCGCCCGGACGCTCGAACAGCGCATCTTGCTGCTCGACGGCGGCATGGGAACGATGCTGCAGAACGCCAGGCTGAGCGAAGCCGAGTTCCGCGGCGAACGCTTCGGCGACTGGCCGAGCCAGCTGCAGGGCAACAACGACCTGCTGGCGCTGACCCAGCCCGAGCTGGTGTGCCGGATCCACCGCGACTACCTCGAGGCCGGCGCCGACATCGTCGAGACCAACACCTTCAACAGCACACGGCTTTCCCAGGCCGACTACGGTATGGAAGAGCTGGTCGTCGAGCTCAATCGCGAGGCCGCCCGCCTGGCGCGCTCGGTGTGCGATGCGGTCGGCGAGGAAACCGGCGTGCCGCGTTATGTCGCCGGGGTGCTGGGGCCGACCAGTCGCACCGCCTCGCTGTCGCCGGACGTCAACGACCCCGCCAAGCGCAACGTCACCTTCGACGCCCTGCGCGAGAACTACTACGAGGCCGCCGAGGCCCTGATCGACGGCGGCGTCGATGTCATTCTCATCGAGACGATCTTCGACACCCTGAATGCCAAGGCAGCGATCTACGCCCTCGAGGAGCTGTTCGACGCGCGCGGCGCGCGATTGCCGGTGATGATCTCGGGGACCATCACCGATGCTTCGGGCCGCACCCTCTCGGGCCAGACCACCGAGGCGTTCTGGAACTCGATCCGTCACGCCGACCCGCTCTCGGTGGGCCTCAACTGCGCGCTGGGCGCGGCCGAACTGCGGCCCTACCTCGAGGAACTGTCCGCCAAGGCCGATACCCTGGTCTCGGCGCACCCCAACGCCGGCCTGCCCAACGAGTTCGGCGAGTACGACCAGACCCCCGAGGAGATGGCGGCGATCATCCGCGAGTTCGCCGAAAGCGGGCTGGTCAACGTCATCGGCGGCTGCTGCGGCACCACGCCCGAACACATCGCGGCGATCCGCGAGGCCGTGGATGGCGTCGCGCCCCGCCGCTTGCCCGAGCGCCCGGCGGCCTGCCGGCTGTCCGGCCTCGAGCCGTTCAACATCGAGGCCGACTCGTTGTTCGTCAACGTCGGCGAGCGTACCAACGTCACCGGCTCGGCCCGCTTCAAGCGGCTGATCAAGGAAGAGGACTTCACCACGGCGCTGGAAGTCGCCCTCGAGCAGGTCGAGAACGGCGCCCAGGTCATCGACATCAACATGGACGAGGGGATGCTCGACTCCCAGGAGGCGATGGTTCACTTCCTGAACCTCGTCGCCTCCGAGCCGGACATCGCCCGGGTGCCGATCATGATCGACTCCTCCAAGTGGTCGATCCTCGAGGCGGGCCTCAAGTGCATCCAGGGCAAGGCAGTGGTCAACTCGATCTCGCTCAAGGAGGGCGAGGCGGCCTTCCGCGAGCAGGCCACCGTCTGTCGCCGCTTCGGCGCCGCCATCGTGGTGATGGCCTTCGATGAGCAGGGGCAGGCCGATACCTTCGAGCGCAAGACCGAGATCAGCGAGCGCGCCTATCGCCTGCTGGTCGACGAGATCGGCTTCCCGGCCGAGGACATCATCTTCGACCCCAACATCTTCGCCATCGCCACCGGTATCGAGGAGCACGACAACTACGCCGTCGACTTCATCGAGGCGACCCGCTGGATCACCACCCACCTGCCCCATGCCATGGTCTCCGGCGGCGTCTCCAACGTGTCGTTCTCGTTCCGCGGCAACAACACCGTGCGTGAGGCGATCCACTCGGTCTTCCTCTACCACGCCATCCAGGCCGGACTGACCATGGGTATCGTCAACGCCGGCCAGCTGGCGGTCTACGATGACCTGCCCGAGGAGCTGCGCGAGGCGGTCGAGGACGTGGTGCTCAACCGCCGCAGCGACGGCACCGAGCGGCTGCTCGACCTCGCCGAGCGCTACAAGGGCGACGGTTCCGGCGGGGCCAGGAAGGAAGACCTCGAGTGGCGCGGCTGGGAAGTCGAGAAGCGCATCGAGCATGCGCTGGTCAAGGGCATCACCGCTTACATCGAGGAAGACACCGAGCTGGCGCGTCAGCGTGCCGCGCGCCCCATCGAGGTGATCGAGGGGCCGCTGATGGACGGCATGAACGTGGTCGGCGACCTGTTCGGCGCCGGCAAGATGTTCCTGCCCCAGGTGGTCAAGTCGGCACGCGTGATGAAGCAGGCGGTGGCCTATCTGATTCCCTACATCGAGGCCGAGAAGAGCGAAGATGCCCAGGCCAAGGGCAAGATCGTCATGGCCACGGTCAAGGGCGACGTCCACGACATCGGCAAGAACATCGTCGGCGTCGTCCTGCAGTGCAACAACTACGAGGTGATCGACCTCGGCGTGATGGTGCCGGCCGAGAAGATCTTGCAGACCGCCCGCGACGAGAACGCCGACATCATCGGCCTGTCGGGGCTGATCACGCCCTCGCTGGACGAGATGGTTCACGTCGCGAAGGAAATGCAACGGCAGGGCTTCGATATCCCGCTGCTGATCGGCGGCGCCACCACGTCAAAGGCCCATACCGCGGTGAAGATCGACCCGCAGTACGAACATCCGGTGATCTATGTCACCGATGCCTCCCGCGCCGTCGGCGTGGCCGGCCGGCTGCTCTCGCCCGGCCTCAAGGAGGCCTATGTCGACGATATCCGCGCGGAGTACGAGACGGTCCGCGAGCGCAATGCCAAGCGCCGGCCCAAGGCGGCCGACATCAGCTACGCCGAGGCCCGCGAGCGGCGCTTCCAGCCGGACTGGTCCGCCTACACCCCGCCCGCGCCGGCCTTTACCGGGCTCCGGGCCTTCGACGACTACAACCTCGAGGAGCTCGTCGAACGCATCGATTGGACGCCCTTCTTCATGAGCTGGCAGCTGTCCGGCAAGTACCCGAAGATTCTCGACGACGAGGTGGTCGGCGAAGCGGCGCGCAACCTGTTCGCCGACGCCCGGGCGATGCTGCGCAAGATGATCGATGAAAAGCGCCTGACGGCACGCGGCGTGATCGGCTTCTGGCCGGCCAACGTCGTCGACGATGACGTCATCGAGGTCTATGCCGATGAGTCCCGCGAGACGGTTATCGAGCGGCTGCACCACATCCGCCAGCAGACCACCCGCAACCGCGACGGCGTGTGCTACAGCCTGGCCGACTTCATTGCACCCAGCGACAGCGGCCGGCCCGACTGGATCGGCGGCTTCGCGGTGACCACCGGTCACGGTGCCGACGCGCTCGCTGCCGAATACGAGGCGGCGGGTGACGACTACAACGCGATCATGGTCAAGGCTCTGGCCGACCGGCTGGCGGAAGCCTTCGCCGAGCGCATGCACGAACGGGTGCGCAAGGAGTTCTGGGGCTATGTGCCCGACGAGACGCTCGACAACGAGCAGTTGATCGCCGAGAAGTACCAGGGCATCCGGCCGGCACCGGGCTATCCAGCCTGCCCGGATCACACCGAGAAGGCCACGCTGTTCCGGCTGCTCGACGCCGAGACCAATTCCGGCCTGGAACTGACCGACAGTTTCGCCATGTGGCCGGCGGCCGCGGTATCGGGCTGGTATTTCGCGCACCCGCAGTCGAAGTACTTCTCCACCGGCAAGATCACCCGGGATCAGGTCGAGGCGCTGGCCGAGCGCAAGGGCATGGCCATCGGCGAGCTGGAGCGCTGGCTGGCACCGGTACTGGGGTACGATCCCGAGGGATGATCGACGCCGCACGCAGCCAGGTGATTCTTCGCCTGGCGCTGCCGATCATCGGCGGCATGCTCTCGCAGAGCCTGCTCAACCTGGTGGACGCCGCCTTCGTCGGCGCGCTGGGCGAAGTGCCGCTGGCCGGTGTGGGGCTGGGCGGTTATGCCATGTTCCTGATCACCGCGGTGGTGTTCGGGCTGTCCTCGGGGGTGCAGTCCCAGACTGCCCGCCGCCATGGCGAAGCCGCCTATGCGCGCCGCGCCCAGCCTCTCGAGGCCGGGTTGCTGATCGCCCTGGCGGTCGCCCTGCCGCTGACCGCGCTCTGCCTCTGGCAGGCGCCGCGGCTGATCGGGCTGCTGACCGGTCAGCCGGATGTCGCGGCGGTGGCCGTGGCCTATCTGCGCTGGCGCCTGGTGGGGCTGGTGCCGATCGCCCTGATCTTCTGCTTTCGCGGCTACTGGAACGGCATCCAGCAGACGCGCATCTATCTGGGCATCATGCTGGTCACCCATGCCCTCAACGTGGCGGTCAGCGCCGGGTTGATCTTCGGCCTGGCGGGGCTGCCCGAACTTGGTGCAGCGGGCGCCGGGGCCGGGACCACCGTGGCCCTGACGGTGGCCCTGCTGCTGTGGGGAATCAGCAGCTGGCGCCACACGCAGCGCACCCGCGAACGCTGGCGATGGCCTCGTCTCGCCGTGATGCGCCGCACGCTGGCCCTGGCCGCCCCCCACTCCTTCCAGCAGATGTGGTTCGCCGGCGGCTATGCCGCGCTGTTCTGGATTCTCGGCCAGATCGGGACCGCCAGCGTTGCCGTGGGGCATGTGCTGGTCAACCTGTCGCTGCTGCTGATTCTCCCCGGGGTCGGCCTGGGACTGGCGGCCATGAGCCTGGTGGGTCAGGCGCTGGGCCGCGACACCCCGCATGACGCCCATCGCTGGGGCTGGGACGTGGTGCGCGTGGCCTGGATCTGCCTGTCGGTGCTGGCCCTGCCGATGCTGATCTTCCCCGATCGGGTATTGAGCGTTTTCCTGCCCGCAGACCTCATCCCGCTCGGCCGCCTGCCGCTGCAGCTGACGGCGCTGATGATCGTGCTCGACGCCGCCGCCATCGTGCTCGGCCAGGCCCTGCTGGGAGCCGGTGCCAACCGGACCGTCATGGTGCTGACCCTGGCCCTGCAGTGGCTGGTGTTCCTGCCGATGGCCTGGTGGGTCGGTGTCCACCAGGGAGCCGGGCTGCTCGGTGTCTGGTGGGCGCAGCTCGGCTATCGGGGGCTCAACTCGCTGTCGTTCGCGATGGTCTGGCAGCGCCGCCGCTGGCAGCAGGTTGTCGTGTAGCGGCGGTGCAAGGCCGGCTTGGCCTTTGTCCTTGGCGTAAGGCGTTTAATAACCATAAAGACAGAAAGTATGATTATTTATTCTTTCATAGAATAAATCCGGCGGAGTATGGTCGGGGCATGGCATGGATCCCATTTCGCCCTGACTAGCAGGACAACTCCGGTATGTATCGGTACGACTCTTACGACCAGACACTTGTCGACGAGCGCGTCGCCCAGTTCCGCGATCAGATGCGTCGCTATCTCGAAGGCAAGATCAGCGACGAGGAATTTCTGCCGCTGCGCGTGCAGAACGGCCTCTACGTCCAGCGTCATGCGCCGATGCTGCGCATCGCCATCCCCTACGGCATGCTGGCGTCCTACCAGCTGCGCAAGCTGGGGGAAATCGCGGCGCGTTACGACCGCGGCTACGGCCACTTCACCACGCGTACCAACCTGCAGTTGAATTGGCCGAAGATGGAAGACGTGCCGGATATCCTGGCGGAGCTGGCCAGCGTGCAGATGCACGCCATCCAGACCAGCGGCAACGATATCCGCAACACCACCACCGACCAGTTCTCGGGTATCGCCGCTGATGAAGAGGTCGACCCGCGTCCGTGGTGCGAGCTGATCCGCCAGTGGTCCACCTTCCACCCGGAATTTGCCTATCTGCCGCGCAAGTTCAAGATCGCGGTGACCGGCGCCGCCGAGGACCGTGCCGCCATCCAGGTGCACGACGTGGGCCTGCGCCTGTGGCGCGACGACAACGGTGAGGTCCGCGTGCGCGTGCTGGCCGGTGGCGGCCTCGGCCGCACACCGATGATCGGCGACGTGGTGCGCGAGGATCTTCCCTGGCAGCACCTGCTGACCTATCTCGAGGCCATCCTGCGGGTCTACAACCAGTTCGGCCGCCGCGACAACAAGTTCAAGGCGCGCATCAAGATTCTGGTCAAGGCCCTGGGCATCGAGGAGTTCAGCCGCCGTGTGGACGCCGAATGGGCCCATCTCAAGGATGGTCCCCAGACGCTGACCGACGAGGCGGTCGCCGCCGTCGCCGCGCACTTCGTCGACCCCGAGCGCCGCGCGGTCTCCGATGACGCCATCGCCGCCTTCGAGCAGCTGCGCCAGGACAACCGGGCCTTCGCACGCTTCGTCAGCAACAACGTCACCGACCACAAGGTACCGGGCTACAAGGCCGTGACGCTGTCGCTGAAGCGGCGCGCCCATTCGCCGGGGGACGTCACCTCCGAGCAGATGGCCGCCATCGCCGACCTGGCCGACGAGTTCGGGTATGGCGAGCTGCGTGTGACCCACGAGCAGAACCTGGTGTTCACCGACGTCCCGGTGGACCGGCTGGAAGACCTCTGGCAACGCCTCGATGCGCTGGGCATGGCCAACCCCACGGTGGGTACTCTGGCCGACCTGATCTGCTGCCCGGGCGGTGACTACTGCTCGCTGGCCAATGCCAAGTCGATCCCCGTCGCCCAGGCCATCCAGGAGCGTTTCGAGGATCTGGACTTCCTCTACGACCTGGGGCCGCTGGAGCTCAACATCTCCGGCTGCATGAACGCCTGCGGCCATCACCATGTCGGCCACATCGGCATCCTGGGGGTCGACAAGAAGGGCGAGGAGTACTACCAGGTGTCGCTGGGCGGCAGCCAGGGCAACGCCTCCTCGCTGGGCAAGATCCTCGGCCCCTCCTTCTATCGCGAGGACGTGCCGGCCGTCATCGACAAGCTGCTGCAGGTCTATGTCGGCGAGCGTACGCCGGAGGAAACCTTCCTCGACACCTACCGTCGCATCGGTATCAAACCCTTCAAGGAGCGTGTCTATGCCTGAGTCACAGACCGATCGTCCGCTGATTCTCGATCGCCGCATCGCCACCGATGCCTGGACCCTGTGCGAGAGCCTGGCCGACCGCCCTGCCGGCCGGCCGGCGATCGTGCCGCTGGAGGAGTGGCTGGCTGCCGACGAGCGTGCCGAACTGGCGCCTTGGCTGCCGAGCGATACCGAGGTGACACCGGCGCTCGCCGAGAGCCTGCGTTCGGCGCCGCTGGTGGCCATCGATTTCCCGAAGTTCACCGACGGTCGGGGCTACAGCATCGCCCGGCTGCTGCGCGAGCGCTTCGGCTATCTGGGCGAGATTCGTGCCGTGGGCGACGTGCTGATCGACCAGCTGTTCTACATGAGCCGCTGCGGGTTCAACGCCTTCTCGCTGCGTCCCGACCAGGTCGTCGAGGATGCCCTGGCGGCGCTCAACACCTTCAGCCTGAGCTACCAGCCGGGAACCGACACTAGCGAACCGCTGTTCCGGCGCCGGCTGCGCGACCGCGCCAGGCACGCGGAAGCCGCACTCGCCTGAAATCTCACGAGCGGCCCCGGAGGGGCCGCTCGCTTCTTTTGGGCTAGCCGCGGCGCTTCTGCTGGCGTTCGCGATTGGCGGCTCGCGCCCGTTCCGACTTGCGCAGCATCACATAGGTGGCACCCAGCCCGCCGTGAAACGGCTGGGCGGAGACGTACGCCTGCACCGTCTCGAACTGGGCAAGCCATTTGGCCATGTAGGAGCGCACCACGTTGGCATGACTGTTCTCTGCCTTGCCGCGGCCGTGGACCACCAGCAGGCAACGCAGGTCGTTCTCGTTACCCTCCTGAATGAAACGAAACAGCGCCTGACGGCATTCTCGCACCGGGCGTCCGATCAGGTGCAGCCGTGCCTCCGGGGCATACCCGCCCTGCCGCAGTCGGTCGGCGACGCCGGTCTGCACGCCGGGCCGGCGATACTCGACGGGGTCGTCCTTCGGCAGCAGGTCGACGAACTCGTCGCTGAGAAAGTTGGCGGCCTCCTCCTCGGCCTGGGCGCTGGCGCGCCGGGCCAGCTGGGCCTCGTCGGGTTCCGGTGCGGGCGCCGACACATCCGCCCTGTCGCGCCCCTTGGTCAACGGGCGCACCTTGCCGCCCATCAGGGCCGTGAAGTCCGCATCCTGGTGATGCTGCTGCATGGCGACACCCTCCCTCTTGGTCCGAATCTCGATGTTAGCAAAGGAACGAGGCCAGCCTAAGCCTCGGTAAGGCTGTCGTTATTGTCGATAGCCAGGCTCCGGGGCTGGGAAGGTGAGCGTTGCTGTGGCAGGGTCCGGATAACGACCGACAAGGAGGCGCGCTTGAAACAATGGCTGCTCACGGCGTTGGTGGGGCTGCTGGCTCTTGGCGGGCTGACGGCGGGTTATGCCTGGTACACCTTCGTCAGCCCCTGGGGCTATACGCGCCCGGCCGAACTCGAAACGATCTCGCCGGGCAAGCACCGCCTCTTCGTCTATGGCACCCTGCGCTATGGCCTGGTGCGCTGGCTGGTCTACGGTGACTGGGACGCGCCCGATCCGGCGACCCTGACGGGGTACGTTCGCGATGAACTGGATATCGTGCCGCAACCCGGTGGGCGCGTGCCGGGGGCGCTGCTCGAGGTCGATGCCCGTGAGCTGGCCCGCCTCGACCGCTATGAGCGGCTGGGTGTGCGCTACCGGCGGGTGCGTATCACCCTGGCGGATGGCCGACAGGCCTGGGTCTATGACCGCCTCGAGTCCGACCGCTGAAGGCACCGGTTCTCCCGGTTCCCGGCACATGGGGTTAGAATGACGCTTCGATCCATCACGCAGACAAGGACTTACGAGTGATGACCCTGACTCTCCTGCACAATCCGCGCTGCTCCAAGTCCCGTGAGGCGCTCGCCCTGCTCGAGTCGCGCGGCGTCGATGTCACGGTACGGCGCTACCTCGATGACCCGCTCAATCGCGAGGAACTGCAGGCCCTGGCCGCCCGCCTCGATGCGCCGGTCGAGACCTTGCTGCGCCGCAACGAGGCGGAATGGAAGGCGCTCGCCCTCGAGACGCCCTCCGTGGCGCAGATACTCGAGGCGCTTGCCGAGCATCCGCGCCTGCTGCAGCGCCCGATCCTCGATCGCGGCGACAGGGCCGTGATCGGCCGTCCGCCGGAAGCGATCCTGGCCCTGCTCGAGACCGACTAGCGCCTCTCGCCTTCCCTTCTTTGCCCGCTGACAAGGAACGCCCATGAGTGCAACACGCCCCTACGTGCTGGTCCTCTACTATTCACGCCACGGCGCCACCCGCACCCTGGCCGAGCAGGTCGCCGCGGGGATCGAGAGCCTGGGCGGCATCGATGCCCGGCTGCGTACGGTGCCGCCGGTATCGCCGACCTGCGAGGCCGTCGATCCCGAGATTCCCGAGTCCGGCGCCGTCTACGCCACGCTCGATGACCTGCGTCACTGTGCCGGGCTGGCGCTGGGCAGCCCGACGCGTTTCGGCAACATGGCTTCGCCGTTGAAGTATTTTCTGGATACCAGCAGCGAACTGTGGCTCAACGGGGCGTTGATCGACAAGCCGGCCACGGCCTTTACCTCCACGGCCAGCCTGCATGGCGGGCAGGAAGCCACCCTGCTGAGCATGCTGATTCCGTTGCTGCACCACGGCATGGTCTATGCCGGCGTGCCCTACAGCGAGACGGCTCTGCTCGCCACCACCAGCGGCGGCACGCCCTATGGCACGAGTCATGTCGCCGGTGGGCGCAACGAGCGCGAGGTCGACGAGACCGAACGTCATCTGGCCAAGGCCCAGGGGCGGCGCATCGCAAGACTGGCCAGGGCGCTGCACGCGGAGGCGGGGCATGCCTGAAGCCGAATGTGACGTCATCGACCGGCGTACCCGGCAGGCGCGCCTGGGCGTGATCATCAGCCTCATCGTCCTGTTCTGCCTGGTGGGTCTCGGCGGCTGGCAGCTCCGGGCCGGCGGCTCGGTCGGCTGGGCCCCGATACTGGTGCGGATGCTGCCCCTGGTCCTGTTCCTGCCCAGCGTCCTGACACGCCGCCCGCGCGGCCACCTCTGGCTGGCCTTCGTCAGCGTGCTGTATCTCGCCCAGGGCATCACCATCGCCAACCTGCCCGACCGATTCTGGTGGGGCGTGCTGGAAGGCCTGGCGGCCGCGGCATTGGGCGTCTCCAGTCTGGCCTACGCGCGCTGGCGGCGGCGTCAGTGCGACGCCTGAGGCCTTCCAGCGCGCTGATCCTGGCGATGCTCGGGCTGAGCATCGTCGCCAGCCTGCTGCACTGGCCATTGTGGCCGCCCGCCATTCTCGGCTGGCTGGCCACGCTGCGCCTGGCCCGCCAGCTGCCGAAGGCCTCGCGACGCCAGGCGCTGTGGCTGGGCGGCGCCGGCGCGGCCTTCTGGGTGGTGGCCCTGTGGCGCGATACCCCCGCCCCCCTGCTGCAGGCCCTGGCCATCAACCAGACGCTGCTGATGATGTTTGCCGGCGTGAGCTTCCTGTCGATGGCGGCGCCGCGGTCGCAGCCGGCCACTTCCCGGCGCGACGGCGCCCGGCACGACGGCAGCCTGCCGGGCACGCTGGTGGGCGTTCACCTGTTCGGGGCCGTGATCAACCTGTCGGCGCTGTTCCTGTTCGCCGATCGCATGCAGTTCGACCGCGGGCTGTCCCGTCGCCAGGCCATGGTGCTGGGCCGGGCCTTTCCGGCCGCGGCCGCCTGGTCGCCCTTCTTCGTGGCAATGGGGGTGGCGCTGACCTATGCCCCGGGGCTGGAGTTCACCGCACTGCTGCCCTGGGGGCTGGCCTGCGCAGGGATACTGCTGGGCCTGACGGCCCTGGATGTCCTGCGCGTCAAGGGGCCGTTCCAGGGCTATCCGCTGTCGCCGGGGACCCTGCTGCTGCCGGGCGTGCTGGCGCTGGCCGTGCTGCTCTGGCACAGCTGGCGGCCGGAGATGGGCATTCCGCTGATCATCAGCGTGGTGGCGCCCGTCGCCGCCTTGCTGCTGGCGCCACGGGGCGAGCGGCAAGCCCGCCTGCGACAGCAGCTTGATCACGGCCTGGCCCGCCTGATGCCGCAGTTCGCGCTGTTTCTGGCGGCGGGTGTGCTCTCCAGCGGGCTGAGCGCGCTGCTGGCCAGCTGGCCGCACGGGCCGGTGCTGCCCTTTGCGCATTTCGGGCATCTGCAGGCCTGGCTGACGCTGGGGGTCATCGTGTCGCTGGCCTTCGTCGGCATCCACCCGCTGGTGGGCGTGACCACGCTGGCGCCCCTGCTGGCCTCCCTGCACCCCGAGCCGACGCTGCTGGGCATGGTGTTCCTGATGGGCTGGGCGCTGGGCACCGGCAGCAGTCCGCTGTCGGGCAGCAATCTGGTGCTGTGCTCACGCTACGGGGTCTCCCCCCGGGAAATGCTGCGCTGGAACCTGCCCTACGCGGTGCTCGGCTGGCTGGCCTGCGGGGGAATCCTGGCGGTGCGCGCCTGGCTCGGCTGAGCAGCCTCATCCCGACTCGCCTATGGTAAGAGCGAAGCCCGCCGACGCGGGTTGTCGGCAAGCGACTTGGAGGCGAGCATGAAAGGACTGCGGATCCTGTGGCCCGTGCTGGGCCTGGTCGGGCTACCCGCCACGGCCGGCGCCGACCCCATCGATGATGCCATCACCTACCGTCAGGCCGCCATGGAGGTCATGGCCTGGCAGCTGCAGCCCATGGCCGACATGGCCAGGGGCGAGACCCCCTATGATGCCGAGACCTTCGCCGAACGCGCCCGGCATCTCGAGGCGCTGGCTCCCCTGCCCTGGGAAGGGTTCATCGAGGGCTCCTATTCACGCGGGGGTACGGCGGCCTCCGCGACGATTGCCGCGCAGCCGGAGGCGTTTCGCGGCAAGGCCGAGGCCTTCGAGACGGCCGTTCGTGAACTGAGCCGGGCCGCCGGTGACGGCAGCTTCGATGCGGCGAGAGCGGCCCTGGTGGACGTGGCGCGCTCCTGCAAGGCCTGCCACGACGCCTATCGTGAATAGACCTGATCCGGTTACAGCCACTCCAGGATGGCGGTCAGCAACAGCACGGCGATCGACGCGCTGGCCCAGGCTCGCCAGCCCGATACCGGCTGATCATCGCCGTCCCGCGCCGGCCGGGCCAGGCGCTTGCGGCCGCTGAACATGGCGCCGACCAGGGCCTCGCCGCGCAGGCGATGCAGCAGGATCGCCAGCAGATGGATTCCCACCAGCACGAACAGCAGATTGCCGTTGACATGGTGCAGGGTCACCAGCCAGGCGATGGCATCGGCCTCGAAGCGCCTGGCCAGCGGCGCGGAGAACAGGAGGCCGTCGCTCATGAACAGACCGGAGGTCGCCTGGAAAGTCAGCGATACCAGCAGCAGCAGGGTCATCCAGCCGCCGAGCGGATTGTGCCCGACGTAGAGGTCGGGCCGGCGGCGGAACCAGCTTGCGGTGTAGCGCCAGACCGTCCGCGGCGAGCGGCAGAGTTCCCGCAGCCGGGCGTGGCGGCTGCCGACGAGGCTCCACAGCCAGCGAAAGATCAGCAGCGCCAGGATGGTGTAACCGGCCCGCGCGTGCCATTCGACCGGAAAGGCCAGCGGCCGGCCACTGGTCTTGATGGTGTACCAGGACACCAGGATCGTGGCCACCAGCGACCAGTGAAACAGGCGGACGGGAAGGTCCCAGGCCTTGTATACCTTCATGGGGGCTCCTTCTTGGTAGCCAGATGGCGCTTTAATCAGCAAAATACAATGCAGCGCGCCCGTGCGGCGCCGATGATGACCCATGGACTGAATGGAGTATAGGCGTGTCACCTGCGTTGCATTCCTGGCGGCATGCCGCGATCCAGACCCTTCCGGTGATGTTCGGTTATCTGCCCCTGGGGGCCGCGTTCGGGGTGCTGTACATGCAGCTCGGCCTGCCCTGGTGGGGGGCGCCGCTGATGTCGCTGTTCATCTACGCCGGCGCCGGCCAGTTCCTGGCCGTGACCCTGCTGGCCAATCATGCCGGTCTGGTCGAGGTCGCGGTCGCGTCGTTCATGCTCAACTCGCGGCACCTGTTCTACGGTCTGTCGCTGCTCAAGCGGTTTCGCGGGGCCGGCTGGCGCAAGCCCTACATGATCTTCTCGCTGACCGACGAGACCTATTCGCTGCTGACCAGCCAGGCTCGCCCACAGGATGCCGGCGTGGAAACGCATCGGCTGGCGGCCCGCATCGGCGCCCTCAACCAGCTGTGGTGGGTGCTGGGCACGCTGCTGGGCACCCTGGCCGGTGCCACCCTGAACATCGACGGTCGGGGACTGGATTTCGCGCTGACGGCCCTGTTCATCGTGCTCACCCTGGAACAGGCCGCGCGACTGCGCCAGGCCCTGCCCTTCCTGATTGCGCTGGCCACCGGCCTGGGCGCCATCCTGCTGCTGCCGGAGCGGCACCTGCTGCTGGGCGCGATCGGTGCCGCCAGCCTGCTGCTGCTGGTGCATTACCGGTTGCACCGTCAGCCCCAGGAGGCGCGGACATGAGCGATCTCGAGTTGCTGATCTTCATCGGGGTCTGCACCCTGGCCACCTTCCTGACCCGGGTCCTGCCCTTCGTGGCGCTGTCACGCCAGGCCGATCATCCGTTGATCCTGCACCTGGGGCGCTACCTGCCGCCGGCGGTCATGGCGATTCTGGTGATCTACGCCCTGCGCGACCTGACGCCCTGGAGCGCGGGACAGCTGAATGTGTCAGCGCAGGGCGTGCCGCTGATCCTGGCGTCACTGGCCGTCGTGTTCCTGCACCTGTGGCGACGCAATGCCCTGCTGTCGATCGTCGGAGGAACCGGCCTGTACATGGTGCTGATCCAGCTGGTCTGGCCGTGAGGCGGCGGTTGTCGTGCATGCATCCTGAGCCAGATCACGGTCGGGCCACAACGATGCCGATGAGCCGCTTTTCGGGTTGAGCCCGCCAGCATCACGGGCGATGATGAAGGGAAACTTCAGGAGAGCACCATGACTACCGACATTGCCGACGTGCGTCGCAACTATACCGGAGATCATCTCGATATCCGGAACACCCCCGACTCGCCGGTCACGTTGTTCGAGGACTGGCTTGCCCAGGCGTTGAAACAGGAAAACGACGACGCCAATGCCATGACGCTGGCCACCGTCGACAGCCTGGGCATGCCGCATGCCCGCATCGTGCTGCTCAAGGGTCTCGACGAGCGTGGCCTCGTCTTCTACACCAGCTACCAGAGCCACAAGGGCGCGGAACTGGCCAATGTGCCGCATGCCGCCCTGGTCTTCTGGTGGCCGGTCCTGCAACGCCAGGTGCGCGTCGAGGGGCGCGTCGTTCAGGTTGCGGACGGCGAGTCGGATCGCTACTTCCAGAGTCGTCCGCGGGCCAGTCAGCTGAGTGCCTGGATCTCCCAGCAGGGCGTGGAGATTCCCGATCGCGAATGGCTGGAGGAACGGCGGCACCGCTTCGAGCAGCTCTATACCGATCAGTCGATCGACCGGCCGCCCCACTGGGGAGGCTATCGGGTCGAGCCGGAGGTGTTCGAATTCTGGCAGGGGCAGTCCGATCGACTGCATGACCGGCTGCGCTATCGTCGCCATGACAACGACTGGATCAAGGTTCGCCTGGCGCCGTGAACCCGCTGGCCCGTCGCCAGGCGGGCCATTGCCCCCCACTCAGATCTGCGCCCCTCGCCCCATGAGAAACGCCCGGCCATTCGGCCGGGCGTTTCGCGCTAGGCGGATCGTGCAGGTGGCGATCAGCTGTCGATGCCCTGCGTCCACTGCTTGACCACATCCGGGTGCTCGTCGACCCACTTCTGGGCGTTTTCGTAGGGGTCGGAATCTTCCTTCTGGTTCATCAGCATGACCTGCCCCATCTGCTCCGGGGTCCAGTGGAAGTTGTCGAGCAGCTGGTAGACCGCCGGCATGTCTTCCTTCAGGCCCTTGCGCGCGATGCTGTGAATCTCCTCGGCGTCACCATAGACGTTCTTGGGATCGTCGAGATACTTGAGATCCCAGCGCGCGAACATCCAGTGCGGCGTCCAGCCGGTCACCACGATGTCGTCGTGGTTCTTGATGGCGGCCTGCAGGGCGGCGGTCATGGTCGCGCCGCTGCCGCTCTGCAGATCGATGGTGTCGTCGAGGCCGTAGGCGTCGATGGCATCCTCGGTCAGCCCCATCAGGCCGGCACCCGGGTCGATGCCCACGATCTCGTCATCGACCATGTCCGCCTTCTCGGGCTTGGCCAGCTGGTCGATGGAATCGATGTCGGTGTAGGCCGGCACGACCAGGCCCAGCTTGGTGCCCTCGAGGTTGGCGCCGAGGTCCACCAGCTTGTTCTTGGTCTGCTCGTAGTAGTTCTTGTGGGTCGTCGGCAGCCAGGCGGCGACCATGCCGTCGGCGTCGCCGTAGGCGACGGCCTGCCACATGGCGGCGGCCGACAATGACGACAGCTTGACGTTGTAGCCCATGTCCTCGAGCACGGCGCGCACCACATTGGTGGAGGCGACTTCGGATGCCCATTCGACATAGGCCAGGGTGACATCCCCCTTGCTGCCTTCCTGTGCCTGGGCCAGCCCGCTCACGCCGAGGCCGGCGATCATCATGAGCGAACCGAAACGAACGGCACGGGACATGGTATTGACGGTCTTCATCACTTTCCCCTTCTTGTGGTCTTGAGAATGACGACGGCCCCGGCCGGCGGAGCCGCCTCGTGGCCGATCGGAGGATCGGCCACGAACATGGCGTCTTACTGCGCCTTCTTGGTCTTGCGGAAAGATTGGGTCAGCCGGTCCAGAACCATGGCCAGGATGACCACGGCGATGCCCGCCTCGAAGCCGTCGCCCGGACGCAGGCGCTGGATCGCCTTCCAGACCTCGTTGCCCAGGCCGTCGGCGCCGATCATGGCGGCGATGACCACCATCGACAGGGCCAGCATGATGGTCTGGTTGATGCCGGCCATGATGGTCGGCAGCGACAGTGGCAGCTGAACCTTGACGAGCTTCTGGCTACGGGTCGAGCCGAAGGCGTCGGCGGCCTCGATCAGCTCCTTGGGCACCTGGCGAATCCCCAGCGTGGTGAAGCGGATCGCCGGCGGCATGGAGAAGATCACCGTGGCAAAGATGGCCGACACCGAGCCGATGCCGAAGAACGGGATCGCCGGGATCAGGTAGACGAAGGCCGGCATGGTCTGCATGAAGTCCAGCACCGGCATGATGATGGCGTAGAAGCGGTTGGAAATCGCCGCCAGAATGCCCAGCGGGAGCGCGATGACCACGGCCACCAGGGTGGCGATGACCACCAGCGTCAGCGACTCGATCATCGGGTCCCAGAGCCCCAGATTCCAGATCAGCGCCAGGCCGAGTGCCGAGCCGACGGCCAGGCGAACGCTGGACATTCGCCAGCACAGCAGCGCGATCAGCGCGATCAGCGACCAGGCCGGCATCCACATCAGCGCATCGTTGAGCGAGTTGATGCCGCCCTGCGTGACATGGGAGATGCCGCGTGTCACCGCGGAGAATTGGGTCGTCAGGTAGTCCAGTCCGCCCTCGATCCAGTCGCCGAGCGGAAGACGGGGGATATCGATAGCCATCAGCGTTCTCCAGATTCAGCCAGTTCCGCCAGCACGGCGCCCTTCACCACCACGCCCAGCAGGCGCTGATTCTCGTCGACCACGGCGATGGGGCGGCTCTTTTCATTGAACATCGCGAACAGGTTGTTCAACGGTTCATCGGGGCCGACACGCGGAAAGTCGTCGTGCAGGATCGCCTTGATGGACTGCTCCCCGTCCTTGGCGGCCTGGTCGGCGGCATCCGCGTCCACGAGGCCGAGCAGCTTGCGCTCGCGTGTCGTGACATAGATGGAGTCGAGCCCGTTTTCGCTGAGCTTGCGCAGCACCGTGCGCGGGCCGTCGTCCTCGCGCGCCGTGGCACGGACCGGGCGCATGGCATGCCGCGCGGTCAGAATGCGCGACATGTCGACCCCCTCGATGAAGCGAGCCACGTACTCGTCGGCCGGGTTGGTGAGGATATCCTCGGGCGTGCCGATCTGCACGATCTCGCCATCCTTGAGCAGGATGATGCGGTCGCCGATGTTCAGGGCCTCGTCGAGATCGTGGGTGATGAAGATGGTGGTCTTCTTCATCCGGTGCTGCAGCTCCAGCAGCTCCTGCTGCATGTCCTTGCGGATCAGCGGGTCGAGGGCCGAGAAGGCCTCGTCCATCAGCAGCACGCTGGAATCGTTGGCCAGCGCGCGGGCCAGACCGACGCGCTGCTGCATGCCGCCGGACAGCTGGCTCGGCATGGCGTCTTCCCAGCCATCCAGCCCCACCTGCTTCAGGGCGTCACGGGCCTTCTGGGTACGTTCGGCCTTGTCGACCCCGCGGATCTCCAGGCCGTACTCGGCGTTGTTCTGCACCGTGCGATGCGGAAACAGCGCGAAATTCTGGAAGACCATGGAGAAGTGCCTGCGGCGACACTGCAGCAGCTCCTTCTCGTTGAGCTTGGGGATGTTTTCCCCATCGATGATGATGTCGCCTTCGGTGGGCTCGATCAGCCGGTTGAGACAGCGGATCAGGGTGGACTTGCCGGAGCCCGACAGCCCCATGATCACCAGCAGCTCGCCCTCCTTGACGTCGAAGCTGATGTTGGAAAGGCCCAGGGTCTGGCCGGTCTTCTCGAGGATCTCGGGCCGCTTCAGGCCCTGGTCGCGCAACTCGAGTGCCTTCTTCGGCTGGCTGCCGAAGACCTTGCTCAGGCCGCGTACCTGGATCTTGGTCGTTTGGGATTCGCTCATCGACTTCGCCTGTTTTCGTCGTGACCTGTCTCGTCGCGGGATAGGCGATGGCAATGGATTCTGCATTGCAATCGCTTATCCCTGCTCTCATAACGATTACTTATAATTTACGGCGCATCATACATTCTTATTGAAAGGGCTTCAAATCAGAATAGCTGATGATTGATCAACGGTTCAAAAAAACACTGGCTCAACCATGCGCCTGTGCGACGAGCGAGGTCCTCAGACCCTTGGGTTTTCCAGACGGTGGCGTTGCCAGTCGCTGGTGGGTTCGTTGAGTCGCAGGGCAGCGTCGACCACCTGCTCCTCCATGTTGTAGCGGCAGGTGAAGCCGAGTTGCTTCATCAGGGCGCGCATCGGGCCGTTGTCTATCATGATCTTGCCGATCATTTCCAGGGTGCCGAGCCCCCGGCAGTAGCGGATCATCTTCTCCATCAGCAGCCGCCCCAGCCCGTGGCCGTGCAGGTCGTCGCGGATGATGATCGAGAACTCGGTGCGAATGTTGTCCGGGTCGTTCCAGACCCGGACGACCCCCAGCATCTCCTTGCTGCCGTCATCGCGCTGATGCTCGGCGATGAAGGCCATCTGGCGGTCGTAGTTGATCTGGGCCAGGCGTGACAGGTCGCGCTGGGTCAGGTCGGCCTTGTTGTGGAAGTAGCGATAGCGAATGCTCTCCTCGGAAAGCTGGGCGTGGAAGCTGGTGATCAGGGGGGCATCCTCGCCGCGGATCGGACGGATCTCGACCGGCATGCCGTCGTTGAGGGTGACCCACTCTCGCAGCTCCTCGGGATAAGGCATGATGGCATGGCGCGCCGGCCTGCCGAGGTCCATGGCGAAGTCGACGGCCACCAGGCCATCGCGGTTGAGCAGCAGCGGGTTGAGCTCGAGACCACGCAGTTCCGGCAGGTCGGAGGCCATCTGCGAGAGCTTGACCAGCAGCTGGCAGAGCCGGTCGATATCGCGCTCGGGGTCGCGGGAATGCTCATGGATCAGGCGTGCGGCGTGGGTGCGCTGGATGAGCTCGTCGGCCAGGGTCATGTTCAGTGGCGGCAGCGCGACATGGCGGTCGGCGAGCACGTTGACCTTGTAGCCGCCGATCCCGAACACGATGACCGGACCGAAGGTCGCGTCCCGGGTGATGCCCGCGCAGAGCTGCATGGAGTGCTTGCCGCGCTGCATGCTCTGCAGGCAATACTCGTGGATACGGCTTTCCGGAAACTTCTCGCGAACCTTGTCGCCGAGACGGCGGATGCCGTCGGCCACCTGCTCCGGGCTCTCCAGGTCCTGCAGCAGGCCGGCGGAGAGCTTGTGGGGATGACTGCGATAGCGAAACGGCACGCAGTTGTGGTCGTGTACCACCTTCAGGGCCATGCGGCCGTCCAGCTGGGCCGCGGCTTCGGCCCCCTCCTCGGGGGTTGCGATGTAGCGGCTCGGCGCCGCGGGGATGCCGTAGGCCGCCAGCACCTCCGCGGTCTCCCGATGGGTCAGGCGATCGCGGTTGCCGGCCTTGGCTTCCTCGATCAGGCGATGGCAGCGGGTTCGGATGTCCGGTGTGGTCGTGAACGGCAGGCTCGGCGGTGTTTCCTGCAGCAGCGCCTGCACACGCTGGTAGTCGACCATGTGCATGAAGGCCTTGATGGCCTTCTCGGGCGAAATGTACGTCGGGATCCCCGCCAGGTTGCATTCGTGGCGGGCGCTCAGCGCTTCCTCGAGGCCCATCCAGCTGGTCAGCAGATTGCGCTTGAAGCGCCGGCGATTGGCGACCAGGGCCTGGGCGGTGGTGCGCGACGGGGCCAGTCGCGTGGGGGCATGGACCACCAGCACGGCATCGGTATTGGCGTCGGCGGCGACGATTTCCAGCGCCTCGACGAAGCGCTCGGGGGTCGCATGCCCGCCCAGGTCCACCGGGTTGCGCCCCGGCAGGCTGAGGTCGAACTCTCCGGCGGTGAGCGCCTCGCGTGTTTCCGCCGTGAAATCGGCCAGACGCCCGCCGGCACTGACCAGCTTGTCGATGGCCAGCAGGGCCGGCCCCAGCCCGTTGGCGACGATGGCCAGACGGTCGCCGCGCAGCGGCTTCATCCGGGTCAGCGTCTCGAGAGCGTCGAACAGCGCGTCGGAATCGTCCACCCGGACCACCCCGGCCCGCGACAGGGCGGCATCGATGATCACATCGCGGTTGGCCACGCCCGGTGTCGGCGCGACCGCGGCGAGATCGGACTGCGGCGTGCGGCCGCTCTTGATCGCCAGCACCAGGCGGTTGCGCGACGTGTCGCGCAGCGCGGTCATGAAATGCTGGGCATCGTGGATGCGCTCGAGGTGCAGCAGCATGGCCTGGCAGGGCGAGTACTGATTGATGTAGTCGATCAGGTCGGGGAGCATCACGTCGACGCTGTCGCCGAGCGTCACCAGGTGCGAAAAGCCGATGCCCCGCCCCGCCGCCCAGTCGATCATGGCGTTGCCGAGCATCCCGGACTGGCCCAGGTAGGCCACGCGCCCGCGCTTGATCGGCTGACTGGCATAGCTGGCGTTGAGCCGGCGTCCCGGAACGATCATGCCCATGCACTCCGGGCCCAGCACGCGAATGCCCGAGCGCCGCGCCGCGGCCAGCATGCGTTCGCGAATCGAGCCGCCGTCGCGTCCGGCATCATCCAGGTAGGCGCCGCCCGAGAGCACCATGGCCGCCCTGACGCCGAAGCGGCCCAGCTGCTCGATCAGCTGCGGCACGGTATCGACCGGCGAGCAGATCACCGCCAGGTCGGGCACCTCGGGCAGGTCGGCGACATGCCTGACGCAGGTGCGGCCGTGAACGGACGCATACCCCTTGGGGTTGACCGCCCAGATCGTGCCGGGGAACTGGCTTTCGGTCAGGTTGCCGATCACCAGCCCCCCCATCGAGTGGGTCTTTTCCGATGCACCGATGACCGCGATGGAGCGCGGTTCGAAGAAATACCGCAAGAAGCGCGTGCTCACGAGTGTCTCCCTTGCCCCGAGGTTGTTCCCTGTGTACGACTTATTGACAGTGTCGTGCAAGCCTCGCCGACCATTACCTTGTTATGGCCTTCAGCCGGAGACCCCCATGATCACTGCCTTCATCACGCATTCGCACTGTGATCTGCATCACATGGGGCCGGAACATCCGGAAAGTCCCAAGCGCCTGGAAAGCATTCGTGCCCACATGGCGCTGGCCGGCGTGCTCCAGCAGACCATGCAGTCCGAGGCCCGCCCCGCCACCGACGAACAGATCACGCGCATCCATCCGGCGCGTCATCTGCAGGCCCTGAAACGCTGCGTCCCGGAGCAGGGGCTGATCAACCTCGACAACGACACCTTCATGAACCCCGACAGCCTCGAGGCGGCCCGGTTCGCTGCCGGCGCGGCCATCACCGGGGTCGATCGGGTGATGCGCCACCAGGCCGACAACGTCTTCTGCGCCGTGCGCCCGCCGGGCCACCATGCCGAGATCAGCGAGGCGATGGGCTTCTGCTTCTTCAACAATGTCGCCGTGGCCGCCGCCCACGCCCGGGCGCGCTACGGTATCCGCCGGGTGGCCATCATCGATTTCGACGTCCACCAATGTAACGGCACGATCGACATCTTCGGCGGTGATCCCGACACCCTTGTGTGCACCAGCTATCAGTATCCCTTCTATCCCTGGCGGTACCTGCGTGCCAGTTTCGACAACGTCATTGACACGCCGCTCGAGCCCGGGTGCGATGGTCCGGCGTTCCGGCGGCTGGTGGAACGCGACTGGCTGCCCGCCTTGCAGGCCCATCGCCCCGAGCTGATTCTCGTCTCGGCCGGCTTCGACGCGCATCGCGACGATCCCCTGGCGGACATCTGCCTGGACGATGTCGATTACCACTGGATCACCACGCTGATCATGGATGTCGCTCGTGTCCACGCGCAGAACCGCCTCGTCTCGGTGCTCGAGGGCGGTTACTCGCTCGAGGCGCTGGGTCGCAGCGCCACATCGCATGTCCGTGCCCTGCTGGGCCAGCCTTTCACGCAGGGGTGAATTGGCGTTTCCCGAAATCGGGAAACGCCGAGGCGCCATGGTCGTTCGTGGTCATGCCAATAGCGGGATTCGGCAGCGAATGGGTGCCGGGCTGTGGTAGCATCGAGGAAACTAAGTTTCCTATCGTGAACAGCCACCATGTCAAACACCGATCAGGATGCCGCACTGCGCATCGCTTCCGGGCGCAAGCCCTTCGTCGAACCCCTGCAGCTGGGCGAGCGGCTCAAGGAGATTCGTCTGGCCAATCAATGGACGCTGGAGGATGTCAGCCAGCGAACCGGGCTGGCACGCTCGACCCTCTCGAAGATCGAGAACCACCAGATCTCTCCGACCTTCACGGCCGTGCAGAAGATGATTCGCGGTCTGGACATCGACCTGCCGCAGCTGCTCAGCGCGCCCCGGGCCCAGACCCGCACCATGGGGCGCCGGGACCTGACGCGCGGCGGCGACGGGCAGCGTCACCCCACCCCCACCTACGAGCACGAGCTGCTCTCCCATCAGCTGGCGCAGAAGCGCATGATTCCCTTCAAGACCATCGTCCGGGCCCGCGACTTCGCGGCGTTCAGCGAGTGGGTCCGTCACGACGGCGAGGAATTCCTGATCGTGCTCGATGGCAGCATCATGCTCTACACCGAGTTCTATGAACCCGTGCGCCTCGACCAGGGTGACAGCATCTATTTCGACAGCGACATGGGGCATGCTCTCGTTTCGTTGAGCGAACAGGATGCCACGGTGCTCTCGGTCTGCACGCGAGCCGACGGCACCTGACCCACCGGCTGTCGCGCTTGTCGCTTCAGACGGCGAGCGTTTGTGTCAGCGCCGGCCAGAGTTCGGCGAAATCGCGCTCGAGCCGCGCGTAATCGGCCTCGATCCACTCCGCCAGCTCGACCATCCGGTTCGGCCCGCGGAGACGGTTGCCGATTCCCTGCAGGGCCCGACAGGTGAAGTGAAGATCGGCGTAACGCGACAGCCAGTCCTCGGCGATCATGACGGGCACCATGCCCGCCAGTCTGTCCGGTGCGGGGCGTTGCTCCAGCACCCGATAGCAACGTTCGATCAGCGCCGGGTCGGCGATATCACGAGCCAGAAAGTGATCCCAGACCATGTCGAGCGCAATGCCGGCATAGCGTCGCCCGTCACGCGGTGCACGAGCCCGCGCTTGGTGCACCACCGGATGCTGGTCGACGCCGGCGTCGACCCGACGGTGATGGCGGATGCCTGCGGCGACGGGGGTATCCCAGGCCTGCAGATCGCTTCCCTTGACGCCGTCGGCGATCAGGTTGCCATAGAGGAAGTCGTCCGAACCGCCCCGGGCCAGCCAGCCATGCGCCAGGAAATTCATGATCCTAGAGGCAGTTGGTGGGCTTGGGCAATCCGGCGAGCCGAGCCGCCACCTTGGCGGGGCTTTCCGGGAACAGCCGCATCAGATGCAGTGAGCGGCCCTTTTCCGGCCCGAGCTGCTGTCCAGCCGCCTTGACCAGCGGACGCATGGCCGGGGCCATCTCGTAGCGTCGATAGAACTCGCGCAGCAGGTCGAGAATCTCCCAGTGCTCGGCGGTGAGCGTGCGGCCTTCCTCGGCAGCCAGGGCTTCGGCGACGGCAGGCGTCCAGTCGTCCAGGTCAACCAGATAGCCTTCGGGGTCGAGCGCCACGGTGCGGCCCCCGACGTCAAGGTGGCGGGCGATGCTTGTGGTTGCCATCAGTACCAGCTCACGGTGCGTTGGGTTTCGGCGGTCAGGGCCACGAAGCCGGCCATGTCCACGGGAATGATCCAGTCGGCATGGCGCTCGGCCAGGCCGCGGGCCGACAGATCGTCCTGCAGCGCGTAACAGCGCCCTTTCAGCGTTTTGAAACAGTCAGCCTGGGGCGACACGGCCCCATAGACACCCGATTCGATGAGCAGCAGGCGGTCGTCGGGGCCCATGGCGCGCAGCACGTCTTCGGGCAGACGGCTGCCGGCCGGGGAGCGGTTGAGTAGGTGCAGTAGCATGGCGCTTTCCCGTGCCCGGAGTCAGAAATTGAAGACGGGGGCAGCCGACGCGATCACGGCAGGTAGCTGCTCGGCGGTCACGGGCGTCGCCGACCATTGCAGTTCCGCCGTGGACAGCCCACGCTCGGCCAGCGAGATCGCGTCGACACGCAGATCCTCGATATCGTACATGGCGAGCATGTCGAGGGTGGGATGCGTCCCCTTCTGCCCCAACGGCCCCGCCGTCTGCCCCGGGCGCAGCGCCTCGACGCCGTCCCCCATGAACAGAAGTGTAACCGTGCGGCCGAAGGCGGCGGCGACCAGGGCCACGTCCAGCCCTTCACGCAACCAGCTGCCGTCATGCGGTGCATGACGCAGAATCACCAGCAGTGGCCTGTCAGCGGTGTCGTCGCTCATGTGGGCTCCTCAGGGGGCGAAGGTCACCATACGATCGTGGGTGATACCCGCCTCGACCAGCTGGCCGATCCCGGCGAGAACGAAGGGCGGCTCGACCGAAAAGGCGGGCTTGCCGTAGCGTTGTGCCTCGCGTTCATCGAGCAGGCCCCGGCGCAGCGCAGCGGCCACACAGACCAGCAGCTCCGTCCCCTGTTCGTTCGCCAGGCGCACCCAGGCATCGACCAGGTGGGGCTCGTCCTGGGGCGGCGCCGCCAGGCGCGACGTATTGTAGACCCCATCGTGATAGAAGAACACGGTATCCAGACGGTGGCCCTGCGTGATCAGTGCCTCGCCGAAGCGAAGGGCGGAATGGGTGGCCGCCTGACTGTAGGGGGCGCCCAGCACGACCAGTGCATAACGCAGCTTGCCTTGTTCGCTCGCCACTCTCGTTCTCCTGCCTTCCTTCAATGCAATGGCCCCGCCGACAAGGGCGGGGCCGAACTTGACGCGCTCCGGGAAGCGTCAGTCGTCGCTCATCACCCCCAGCAGGGACAGCAGGCTGAGGAAGAGATTATAGATAGAGACATAGAGCGTCACCGTGGCGAGGATGTAGTTGGTCTCGCCGGCACGGTGCACGATCTCGCTGGTCTGGTAGAGAATGACCGCCGAGGAGAACAACACGAAGCCAGCGGAGACGGCCAGGGCCAGCGCACCGATGTTGAAGAGCATCGCCACGACCATCGCGATGACCAGCACGATCGCGCCGGCCATCAGGAAGTTGCCGAGGAAGCTGAAGTCCTTGCGGGTCACCAGCGCCACGGCGGACAGGCCGATGAAGGTGGCACCGGTCATGGCCAGCGCTGTCATCACCAGCTGGGCGCCGTTGGGGATCGAGAGATAGAGGTTCAGGATCGGCCCGAGCGTGAAGCCCATGAAGCCGGTGAAAGCAAAGATGGATAGCAGCCCGGCAGCCGAGTTCGCGGTCTTGTGCACCAGGAACATCAGACCGTAGGCGCCCAGGAAGAAGATCAGGATGTTCATCTGGCCCATGCCCAGTGCCATGGCGCCGGCGGCCGTCACCGCCGAGAACAGCAGGGTCATTGCCAGCAGCAGGTAAGTGTTGCGCAGTGTCTTGTTGGTCGCCAGTACCGACTGACTGCGGTCTGTCGCATGCGAGGAGGGATAGGCCATGGGGTCGGCTCCTGTCGTTTTATAACGGCAATAATTGGACCTAGCATGCCCACTCGCGGTTCCCTGCGCAAGCCTGGCTCGGCCCCGGAACGGCGCAGCGTCAGGGGGATCCCGACACACACGGCGCGTGCCGGGATAACGATCGCCCACGGCGATTCAGGGTGCCTTGTCGCCCGCCAGATTGAGCTTCAGGGCGATGCCGGCATCGGGGGAAACATTGTTGACCTGCAGTGCGTGCTCGGTCATTTCCGCCTCCAGACGCTCGAAGGCCTCCGGATCATCACGCTGCATGGCAAGCAGCTGATTCTCGGAAAGGTTCCGGGAGCCGATGAAGTCCCTGCCGGTCTTGCGCAGGGCCGTACCGGTCTCGCCGGCAGCGGTTTCATGAAAGCTGCTACCGGGCTCGCCGGCATTCTGTAGCGTAATTTCCATGGCGGTCTCCTTGTGCCGGGTCATGGCGTGTCGATAACGCCAGAAACAGCGTCACTCCGCCCTGGTGACGAGCGCTGCATAATGTGCGGGAACATCGCCGATCTCGGGTTGAAAGCCCGGTTCGGTCACGGTCAGGCGTGTATCGCTCTGGTCGGAACGCCGGTGAATCAGTACATCGCCCGAGGCAATCTCGTGAATGGCCTCGACAATGACCCGATCGGCTTCAACGGTTCCGTGCAAGGGCCCCAGGCGCTCGCCGGAGCCCTTCTCGATGAACAGCGTGTCGTTGTACGGGGTTTCAGTGGGCATGGCCTTCTCCTTGGCAGCGCAACGCATCAAAGCGTGTCGTAGAGCGCATCGACTTCCTTCTTGGCTTGCTCGCGTTCCAGTCCGTGGCGCTCCTGCAGCTTGCCGACCAGCTTGTCATACTCACCGTCGACCACATCGAGGTCGTCATCGCTGAGCTTGCCCCAGCGGCGTTTGACCTCGCCCTTCACCTGATTCCAGTTACCTTTGACCTGATCACGGTTCATGATCGTCTCCTTGTCGAGGATGTCCTTCGGTTGCAGGCAGCCGTCCCGGCCACCCAGTTTCAACGTAGCAGTCCTGTCGGTGCTGCGCCTACCCCGTGATAAAAAACCATCTCGATATTGCCTCTCGTTGCTGGGAATCGAAATCGGGGCGACGTAAATCACCGAAGGAGTTGACGCCAAAAGAAAAAGTGGTAATATACAGCGCCGTGAGCCGGAGGGATGGCAGAGCGGTTGAATGCACCGGTCTTGAAAACCGGCGAAGGTTAACGCCTTCCCAGGGTTCGAATCCCTGTCCCTCCGCCACTTCGAACATGACGCCCCGAGATTTCAGTCACTTACTGGTCTCGGGGCGTTTTCGTTTCGGGCTGCCCCACCACCCTGTTACACTCCAATCCCTACACAAGCCCCACAACTTTACTGAGCCGGTCATGCAGAAACCCGGGCGCATGCGCAGGCGGCTTAAGCGGCTGATCCTTCGCGAGCAGGCCAAGCGGGCCAATCCCTCGCCTTACCGCAAGGCAGGAACGCACGCCACCCGGCAGCAGTTCCTGGAGGCCACGCGAAACGTGGGTGTCATTGTCGTGGCCACCTGTTTTACCGCCGGCTGGGTCATCACCAACCCGAGCGTCAACACGGATGGCGTCGGCTGGGGCGTGCTCATGGGGCTCGTGTTGATATTCATCGGCGCGTTCGGCTATGGTTACGTGGAACGCGACAAGGCCTCCGACGAGCGAGGTGATGCTCATGAATGAATGGGTACTGGCAGGTCTGCTGATGACGTTGGGCGTCGTTTCCTGCCTCATGGTCTGGAGCCAGAACCGTGAGCGGCACGGGAAACGCTCCATTGCCGACAGCCTGCTCAACTGGATCGCCAGGCACGTTGCCTGATATCGACACACGCCTCCATGCCAAAAGGGCTGCCATCGGCAGCCCTTTTTGTTGTTCCTGTTCCTGTTGCCTGCCCCGCCGTGGCACGGTGCTCCTCGACTTTCGACCAATCACAGACGCCGCTTGGTCCGCGCCGTGGGTATGGCGGTAGCCGGATCGTCGGGCCAGGGGTGCTTGGGATAGCGCCCGCGCATGTCCTTGCGCACCTCGAAGTAGCCTTGCGCCCAGAAGCTGCCCAGATCACGAGTGACCTGCAACGGGCGCCCTGCCGGCGAGAGCAGGTGCAGCAGCACCGGCACACGCCCGCCAGCCAGCCGCGGCGTTTCCGCCAGGCCGAACAGTTCCTGCAGCTTGACTGCCAGTACCGGTTCATCGCCGGTATAGTCGAGTCGCACGCGCGAGCCGCTGGGCACGCGGAGATGGGTCGGCGCGAGGCCATCCAGGGCCTGCTGCTTGGACCAGTCGAGCCGGTCGTGCAGGATCCGCGCGAACGGCAACGCATCGAGCCGGTCGAGTCGGCGTATTCCATTGAGATAAGGGGTCAGCCAGGCTTCCAGGGTGGCCAGCAGCGCCGCCTGTGACCAGTCTGGCCAGTCGTCGCCGAGCTCGCGACGCAGCAGGGCCACCCGGGCACACAGCTGCAGCGCCTCGCCATTCAGTGCCAGGCGCCCTCGCCGCCGGACCGCCCCCAGCAGGGCCTCCTGCACGGCGCTTTCGGGCAGTTCACGCAACAAGGGGCGCCGAGCCAGAATCAGCTCGCCCAGCGCCCTGACCTCCTCGCCCACCACGCGCTCCTCGGCATCGTCCCACGTCAGGCGAGGCCGATAGACACGAGCCTCGGGAAAAAGCGCGGTGATTGACTCCTTGTCGATCTCGGCCGCGCGGAAGATCCGCGCGCCCTGGGCCTGACCGTCGAGTTCCACCGCGACCAGCGCCTCGGCATGGGCCAGCGGATGGCGCTCATCGAGCCAGGCCTGATTGCCCGCTGCCAGCTTGAAGCGCCCGGGGGCCTGGCGTAGCGCCACCCGCTCCGGGTACGCCATGGCCAGCAGCTTCCCCAGCGGGGCCAGGGTGTCCACGGCCAGCCCGCATCTCAGCCGATCGGCCAGACGCCGGGCCTCGCGGTACCAGGACCCGGTCGGATCCTGCGCCTGACGTGCGGGGCGTCGCGCCACCACGGTCGCCAGATCGGGGTCGTCATTCGCCACACCGCGCCCCTCGAGCAATGCTGCCAGCCAGCAGGCCAACGGCCGGGCCCCGAGCTGTCCGGCGCGTTCGAGCATCACGGCCAGCCGCGGATGCGTCGGATGGCAGGCACAGGCACGCCCGAGCGCGGTCAGGTGGCGATGCTCATCCAGCGCGCCCAGGCGCTGCAGCAGGGCCTGCCCCGCCGCCAGCGCGGCGACCGGCGGCGGTGTTACCCAGGTGAGCTGGTCGGCGTCATCGATCCCCCAGCGGGCCAGCTCGAAGGCCAGTGGTGCCAGGTCCGCCTGCTGGATCTCGGGCTCGCCATGGGCCGGCAGCGGCTGTTCCCGTGCCCAGAGCCGGTAGCAGGCGCCGGGCCCCTGCCGCCCGGCTCGCCCGCGGCGCTGATCGGCACTGGCCTGATTGACACGGCGTGTGGCCAGACGCGTCAGACCGTGACGAGCCTGGAAGACCGGCACACGCTCGAAACCGCTGTCGATGACGGTGTGCACACCCTCCACTGTGACACTGGATTCGGCGATCGCTGTGGCCAGAACGATGCGTCGCCGACCCTCGGGATCACGGGCGATCGCCTGCTGCTGGGTATCGATCGACAGCCGCCCGTGCAGTTCGCGTACCACCATGCCGTCGGGAAGCGGCGCGAGCTCGCGGGCCAGGCGCCGGATCTCGCCGACGCCGGGCAGGATGACCAGCAGGTCCCCCGCTTCGTGGTCGAGTGCTTCATGCACTACCCGGGCCTGCTGCCGGGCCGGGTCGTCACGGGAGTCGAGTGGGCGATAATGCGTCGTCACCGGAAAGTGGCGCCCGGCGCACTCGATGAGCGCCGCGTCGGCGAGCACCGCCTGCAAGGCTTGAACATCGAGGGTAGCCGACATGACCAGCAGTCGCAGGTCGTCGCGCAGCCCGGTCTGGGCGTCCAGGGCCAGTGACAGGCCCAGGTCCGTCTCCAGGCTGCGTTCGTGGAACTCATCGAAGATGAGGCCGGCAACCCCCTCGAGCATGGGGTCGTCCTGGAGCAGGCGTGTCAGCACTCCCTGAGTGACGACCTCGAGCCGCGTCGCCTCGCTGGTACGGGTTTCGCCCCGCATGCGATAGCCGACCGTCCGCCCCACCGGCTCGCCGAGCTGCTCGGCCATGTGGCGCGCCGCCAGTCGAGCGGCAACGCGGCGCGGTTCCAGCAGCAACAGCTTGCCGGTACGACACCACTCGGCCTCGAGCAGGGCCAGTGGCACACGCGTGGTCTTGCCGGCCCCGGGTTCGGCGACCAGGATCGCCCGGGTGCGTGCTTGCAGGGCGTGCTGGATGTCTTCGAGGCGAGCCTCGATGGGAAGCTCTTGTGGCACTGTCATTCTCTCGTCGTTTCGTCAGGGTGCGACCATGGTACACATCGGCAGCCGTCGGCGGCGGTTGCGCGGCCTGTGTCACACTTTGTATCGTCGGTGGTTCACCCATGAATAATGCATTCCAGAACGATTTACAGGTGATGGCATGTCCGTGTACGCAGTGAACTACGATCTTCAACGCCCCGATACCTACGACGGGTTCTACGACATTCTCGAATCCGTACCGCACGTCGCCGTCATGGATGGCTTCTGGCTGCTGGAAGCCGAGGGCGATGCCGGAGCCCTGCGCGACCGGCTCAAGCGTCATGTCCATCAGGAGGACGCCGTTTTCGTCATGCATGTCGACGAGGACTGGGCCGGCGCCGGCACGCGCTGCGGCGCCTGGCTGAATGCCGAGGAACGGCGTGCGGGTTGACGCACGTTATGGACGCGTTGCGGGGGGTGGCGCCTATCGTGTCACCTTGGAAGCGCAATTCCTTCATGCAGGTAGGAGGCCCCATGTTGCAGCAAGCCCTGGCCGTCCGCGAACTTCGGCCCTCGCCGGATGACGCCGCCACCCGTTACGAACTCTACGACAGCGATACCGGAACGCCGCTGGGTACCTTTCCCAGTCAGGCCGCGGCGCAGGACGAGGTCGCACGTCTCGAGGCTTCGAACCGGGCCGCGCTCGACCCACCCGGCGGCCGGGAAGACCCCGGCACCGGCTAAGTCGCTCCCGGCGGCGTCTCAATAGAGGCGCAGCCCTACCCGGGTTACCTGGTTACCCTGCATCTCGCTGACCACCCAGTGGATCCCGTGCCAGTCGACATCGTCGCCGATCACGGGATGCCCGCCGACCCGCAGCGACACGAACTCCCCCAGTGTCATCTCCTGCTCTCCCGGGCTGAGCGTCAGCCCATAGGCATCCGCCACATCACGCATCAGCGCATGACCATCCAGGGTGAAGGTGCCGAAGAAGGCCCTTTCCTGCTTGAGTCGAGCGTCGCCATTGAACAATCGGTTGAGGGCCGGCAGATCGGCACTGCGGCCGATCACGCACAGCACGTCGCCCAGACGTAGCCGGGTGCTGCCCTTGGGATGCAGCATGGTGCGCTGACGAAATAGGGCGGAGATCAGGGCGCCGGAGGGAAAACGCAGCAGACGGATGGGCACGTCCTCGAGGGCGTCGTTTTCCACCTGATAGACGAACATCTCATAGTCGTTTTCCGGCAGCACGCCCAAGGGGCCGCGCCGATTGGGGGTGACTTGCGCTGGAATCTGGACCCGGGTCCAGCGAGCCACCAGCGACAGGGTGCCGCCCTGGACCAGCAATGACATGATCACGGCGAAGAAGGCAATGTTGAAGTAGACCGCCGCGTTCTCGACCCCACCGATGACCGGGAAGATCGCCAGTACGATAGGAACCGCACCGCGCAGGCCGACCCAGGCGATGAAGACCACCTCGCGCCACCGGAAGCGGAAGAACGGCTTGATGGCCAGCACCACAGCCAGGGGGCGAGCCAGAAAGATGAGCACGAACGAGAGTGCGGCGCCGGGCAGCGCGTAGGAGAGCATTTCCCGCGGGCTGACCAGCAGGCCCAGCACCAGGAACAGGCCGATCTGGCTCAGCCAGGCGAAGCCGTCATGCACCGGCAGGATGAAATTGAGGTGGCGCCCCGGGCGGTTGCCGATCATCAGCCCGGTCAGGTAGATGGCCAGAAAGCCGCTGCCGCCGAAGGCGCTGGTCAGGCCGAACACACAAAGCCCCAGAGCCAGCGTCAGCAGTGAATACAGGCCGGGGGCCAGGTCCAGCCAGCTCAGCAGGCGGGCGATCAGCCAGCCGGCTCCCACACCGACCACCATCCCCAACCCGAACTGATTGACGAACATGCCCAGCGTATCGAGCGGCCCGCCGATATCGCCGGTCAGCAGTGCGACCAGGGTCAGGGTCAGGAAGATCGCCATGGGGTCGTTGGTGCCCGACTCGATCTCCAGGGTCGCGCCCACCCGCTCGTTGAGATTGACGCCCTGCCCGCCCAGCAGCGAGAACACGGCCGCGGCATCGGTGGAACCGACGATGGCGCCGACCAGCAGGCCTTCCGCCGGGGACAGACCCAGCAGCCACATGGCGAACAGGCCGACGATGCCGCTGGTCAGGAAGACGCCCAGGGTTGCCAGCGACAGCGCCGGCTTGAACCCCACGCGGAACGTCTTGAGCCGGGTGCGCAGGCCACCGTCGAGGAGAATCAGCGCCAGGGCCAGATTGCCGATGAGAAAGGCCAGCGGGTAGTTGTCGAACTCGATGCCCAGCAGGCCGTCCTCGCCGACCAGCATGCCCAGGGCGAGAAAGACCAGCAGCAGCGGTACGCCGAACAGCGATGACAGCCGGCTGGCCAGTATGCTCAGGGCCAGCAGGGACCCGCTGAAGAGAAACAGGGTATTGACGCTATCCATGGCCGATCCTTGCCCAGACAGAGCACTATTATGCCATGGTCGTAGAAACCTGAGCAGGTGCCCCCGTTCTGGTCACTCCCTCGCGGCAAGGATAGACTGGTTCGCCGCCCGCTCGGCGGGCGTCTCATCGCGATCTACAAGGAATCCTTCATGCTGGAGCGACGCCTTTCGACACTCCTGATGAGTGTCTGGCTGGTGATCAGCCCCTCGGTGCCGGCGGCGACCACGGTCGACGCCGAAGCCGCTGCCTCGGCACAACAGGTAGCCGCGGGCGACGCCGCCCCGGTACTGCGCCTTCATGACAACCCCCTGATTCGGCAGCTGGCGGAAGGCGCTGAAGCGGCCTTTCTCGCCGCCCCGGACGAGCCGTACTTCGCCCGCAGCGAGCCGGAGCCGATTACGCCGCCCCCGACGCACACCCTGCGCGTGATGCTGGACTGGTACATCAATCCCTATCACGCACCGCTGATCGTCGCCCGGGAACGCGGGCTCTTCGACCGCGAGGGGCTCGACGTGACGCTGTCGGCACCGGCCGACCCCAGCGTACCGGCCAAGCTGGTCGCCGCCAATCGGGCGGAACTGGCCCTGACATCGCAGCCGACCCTGCATCGTCTGGTGGCCAGGGACATGCCGCTGGTCCGGGTTGCCACGTTGATCCCGCTTCCCTTGAGCGGCTTGCTGGTGCGTGACGACGCCAGGATCGACTCGCTGGCCCAGCTCAAGGGCAAGACGGTCGGCTACGCTACCGAAAGCGTGGCCCAGGTCTATCTTGATGCCCTGCTCGAACAGCAACCCCTGACCCCGGATGACGTTACGCTCAAGCCGCTCGATTTCGCCCTCGGCCGGGCGCTGGCGGAGGGCGACGTGGACGCGATCATCGCGCCCCTGCGCCCCACCGAGCGTGACGGCCTGGCCCAGCAGGGTGTGGCCACCCATGAGTTGACGCCCGAGGAGAGCGGGCTGCCGTTGTACGATGCCCTGATCATCGTCGCCAATCGCGACACGCTCGGGCAGCACCGGCGAGATGTCTCGCACTTCCTGAAGGCGCTTGAGCAGTCCACGCTGTGGATCATCCAGCATCCCGACAAGGCTTGGGATCTGATCCGCAAGGCCGAGCCGGCGCTGGATACCCAGGCCAATGCCGATGCCTGGCCGAACGTGGTGCGCTACTTCGCGTTGCGCCCCGCCCTGCTCCAGCCGGAACGCTATCGGGGCTTTGAGCGTTATCTGAAGGCACGGGGGCTCCATAAGACTATCACCCCGCTGTCGAACCTGGCCGTCGAGCTGGATGTGCCGTGACGGCGCTTGCAGCAGGCCCCCTGGAGCCGGCCGAGAGCCGGCTCCGTCGCGATATCAGTCGCCTTGCGCCAGAAAGGCGTCCACCGCCTCGCGGAACGGCTTGGGTACCTCGGCGTGTACCCAGTGGCCGGCCTCGAGGGTGACAATCTCGGCATTGGGGAGCACTTCACGCACGGCTGGCAAGGAACTATCCGGCACATACGGGGATTGTGAGCCCCGGATCACCAGCGCACGGCCCTCGAAGGGTCCCTCGCCGGCCGGCAAGTCGACGATGGCGTCGTAATCGGCCGCTATCTCGTCGAGGCCCACCCGCCAGCGCATGACCCCTTCTTCCCTGACCAGGTTGGTCGCCAGGAACAGGCGCGTGGCCGAGGTCTCGATTTCTTCGGCCATCAGGGCGTCGGCCTCCTGGCGCGATGCCGGCCGGGCTCGCTCGACGCGGCGCATGGCGGCGAAGATGCTGTCGTGGCCATGCGCGTAGGTGATCGGCGCGATATCGGCCACGATCAGTGATGCGACACGCTGTGGCGCCAGGCGCGCCACACTCATGGCGACCTTGCCGCCCATCGAGTGCCCCAGCAGGTCGCAATCCGTGATTTGCAGCCGGTCCAGCAAGGCGATCACGTCGTCGGCCATGGCGGCGTAGTTCATGCCCGCCACATGCGGCGAACGGCCGTGATTGCGCAGGTCGACGGCCACGACCCGGCGGCGACGCTGCCACTGTTTGGCATGGGAGCGCCAGTTGTCGGCGCTGCCGAACAGGCCGTGCAGGATCACCAGCGGGCGTGTGTCTTCCGGGCCTTCCGCCTGATAATAAAGCTCGACAGTGTCACTCATGGAAGCGTTCCCTTTCCGGTCGCGGGATGATGGACCGCCTCGCATCCACGAGGCGGCGACGATTCAGACGCCCTCGCGTGCAGGCTGCGCACCCCAGGACAGCAGCCGGCGTGTCATGACACCCAGCAGCAGGCCGTACATGGGCAAAAACAGCAGCAGCGAGATGGTCAGCTTGACGGCATAGTCCACCCAGGCGATCTCGACCCAGTGGCTGGCCATGAAGGCGTCGGGACTGTGATGGAAGGCGATGGCAAAGAAGGCGAAGGTATCCGCCAGGTTGCCGAACACCGTCGACACCGCCGGGGCCACCCACCAGCGCGCATTGCGCCGCAGGCGATCGAAGACCTGGATGTCCAGCAACTGCCCGATCACGTAGGCCATGAAGCTCGCCAGGGCGATGCGCGCCACGAAGAGGTTGAAGGTCCCCAGGGCGGCCAGGCTGCGAAATTCTCCCTTCTCGAACAGGACCGACAAGAGATACGAGATCACCAGCGCCGGCAGCATGACGCGGGCGATGATACGCCGGGCCGAGGTCTTGCCGAACAGGCGTACGGTCAGGTCGGTAGCCAGAAAGATGAAGGGGAAACTGAAGGCACCCCAGGTGGTGTGGATCCCGGCAACGGTAAACGGCAGTTGCACCAGATAGTTGCTGGCGGCGATGACCAGGATGTGAAAGGCGGCCAGTGTGGCCAGGCAGCGTCGGTACTGGCCGTGACTCAGCGATAGCATGCGGCGGTTATCCTTTTTGGGTAATGGCGCGAGGGGTGAGGGAACCCTCGGGGCGAGCCTTCCGGCCCGCCGGACTCAGGGGCGCGGATTATACGCGAAATCGTTTTCCGCGTCGCGACCCTGAACGGCCAGGTGCGATCTCAGCGAGCGTGAGCGTCAGCCAGAAAGGCGTCGATCAGTGCACGCGATATCGAGTAGCTTGGTGGCAACTGCGGCAGCCGACGCGGGGTAAACCAGGCCGCATCGGCAATTTCCACGCCATCGATGCGAATGCGCCGGCTGGTGGCTTCGGCGAAGAAGCCCAGCATCAGGGAATGGGGAAACGGCCACGACTGGCTGCGGAAGTAGCGCAGCCGGCCGATGGTGACGCCCACCTCCTCGAACACCTCGCGATGCACGGCATCCTCCGCCGCTTCGCCGGGCTCGATGAAGCCCGCCAGTGTCGAGTAGCGCCCTGGGGGGAAGCGAGGGCTGCGGGCCAGCAGCAGGTCATCGCCATGGGTAACCAGCGTGATGATACACGGCGAGATGCGCGGGTAATTGCGATGCCCGCAGTGATCGCAGTGCATGGCGAATTCGCCGCTGACTCGCCGTGGGGGATGCCCGCAGCGCCCGCAGAAACGGTGATTATGCTGCCAGGCGACGACCTGCAGAGCCGTCGACAGCAGCGCGAAGCGTGACTCGTCCCAGCCCTCCAGCCACTGCCGCGCCTTGGGCCAGTCGCGAGGCTCGGGGTCGGCGATCACGGCGACCGGCTGCTCCTCCCAGAACCCCAGGGGCTGCGCTGCGGCCGGCCAGGAAGCCACTTCGGTGAAGGGTTGATCGTCGGGGCCGGCGGCGATTCCGTTGGCGCCGTCCACCCGGATCAGCAGTCCTCCCGTGCAGGCTTCAGCATCGGCGAGCTCGCGGCGAAACGTCATGGAGACTCCGTGTCGGCCTGTTTCACGCCGTCCCAGACGCACTGGCCGGCCTTGTCGCGAATGGCGGCCATCTTGGCTTCATGGGCCGACCACTCCTGCTCGCTGGGGCGCACCACGGCAAGCGGTGGGCGATCCGTGTTCAGGCGGCGAATACGGGCGGCGCCGGGGCCCGACTCCCCTTCGTGGTCGTTGCCGTCGGCATCGAGCATCAGGGCTGTCTGCCCGCCGGTCATCGCCAGATACACGTCGGCGAGAATCTCGGCGTCCAGCAGGGCTCCGTGCAGTACGCGGTGGCCGTTGTCGATGGCGTAGCGCTTGCAGAGGGCGTCGAGGTTATTGCGCTGGCCGGGATGCTTGTCACGGGCCAGCTTCAGGGTATCCAGAATGCCGCAATGATCGGCGACCGGGCCGAGCTTCGGCTCGCCGCGCCGGGCGTTGAGCATCGAAAACTCGTGGTCGATGAAGCCGACGTCGAACGCGGCGTTATGAATAACCAGCTCGCCGCCCCGGATGAAATCCCAGAAGGCATCCGCAATCTCGGCGAAGACCGGCTCATCGGCGACGCGCTCATTGGTGATGCCGTGTACCTCGATGGCCTCGGCCTCGATCTCCCGCTCGGGGTTGATGTATTGGTGATAGGTCCGGCCGGTCAGCCGCCGGTTGACCATTTCCACGGCACCGATCTCGATGAGACGGTGCCCTTCCCGGGGGTCGATGCCGGTGGTTTCGGTGTCGAGTATGATCTGGCGCATGATGTCTCGCTGACTGCAGGGAAAGTGGCGGAGCTATCAATCCGCGGCCGCCATAGCGGCGTCGATGGCCTCGTTGGCCAGAGCGTCGGCCCGTTCGTTACCCGGATGGCCGCTGTGGCCCTTCACCCAGTGCCATTCGATCTGGTGGCGATGGGTCTCTTCGAGGAGTTCCCGCCAGAGTTCGGCATTCTTGACCGGCTGGCGCGAGGCGGTCTTCCAACCCCGCTTCTGCCAGCCGTGGATCCACTCGGTGATGCCCTTGCGCAGGTATTCCGAGTCGGTATAGAGGGCGACACGACAGGGGCGCTTGAGTTCCCGCAGCGCCATCAACGCCGCTTTCAGCTCCATGCGGTTGTTGGTGGTCACCGCCTCGAAGCCGTTGAGTGTCTTCTCGTGGGGGCCCGATTCCATGAGCGCCCCCCAGCCACCGGGGCCGGGATTGCCACGACAGGCCCCGTCGGTATGAATCGTGACACTGGGTAGCGGGTGGTCAGTCAAGCTCGGCAATCCTCTCGTGTTGGCATTCGTCGCGTTCGTTCGACGTGCGGGCGACGCGGGTGGCGTGCCCGATCAGCCGCCCGCCGGGCACGCTCGCGGGCAGGGGCGGTCGGACGATCTGCACACGGTGTACCCGACGATGCGCCTGGATCATGTAGCTGTCCCCCAGCGGCAGATTGTAACGCCGCCCCAGGGTTTCCAGCCCCGGGTTGCCGGGCTGGCCGCCGGGCAGCCGGAAGGCACAGTAGTCTACCCGTTCGATTTCGAAATCGACAAACGCCAGCCAGTCGCGCAGACGGCCGGGAGACCGCCAGCGTCCCCGCCACGGCAGCCATTCGCGTCGCCCCGGCCAGGGGCGACGCCACCCTTCGATTCCCATCGGCGACCAGCCGAAGAGAATCAGTCGACCGTCATCGGCAACCAGACGGGTGACTTCCTGCAGGAGTCGGTGCGGTTCCGGCACGACTTCCAGCAGATGGTGGACAACCACCAGCGACAGGCTTTCGTCGGGCAGCGGGAAATGATCGGGCAGGCAGACGACATGGCAGTCATCGGCCGCCAGTTCCCGTGTGGGCGCCCAGCTGAGTGCATGGCGAATCGGGCACATGTCGGTCAGGCGGGGCGCCATGCCGACCTGCAGGCTATGCTGGCCGAAGAGGCGCTCGCAGACCGGCCCCAGGCAGGCGCGCTCGGCCTGCCAGTGAGACTGCCCGGCGGGTGTCGACCAGTATCGGCGACCTTCTCGCACCAGTCGGGCCAGCTGAATCGACGGCTCCGAATTTGACACGGCGGCTCGATCCCCCCAAGGTTTATGCCATTTCACGCAGCCAGCATTTGCGGGGCCCCCTGTGGGCGACGACATCCCCGGCATCGATGCCACACGCCGCCGGCTGCCGACAACCGTGCTGAGGATAGATACCCCATGATGAGCGTGACACCGATTCCGGCTTTCTCGGATAACTATATCTGGCTATTGCGCCAGGACGCCACTCCCGACGTTGCAGTCGTCGATCCGGGCGATGCACGCCCGGTCATCGAGGCGCTCGAGCGCGAGTCGCTGGCACTCGATACTATCTTGATTACGCATCATCACCCCGACCATACCGGTGGCGTTGCCGAGCTGGTCAAGCGTTACGGCTGTCGGGTCGTCGGCCCCGCCGGATCGCGCATCGAGGGTATCGACGAGCCGCTGGGCGATGGCGATGCCTGCCGCATTCTCGGCCGGCGCTTCGAAGTACTCACGGTGCCGGGGCATACCCTGGACCACATTGCCTTCTTTGCCTCCGGCACACCGCCGCTGCTTTTCTGTGGCGACACGCTGTTTTCCGCCGGCTGCGGCCGGCTCTTCGAGGGCACGCCCGAACAGATGTTCGATGCCCTGTCGCGTCTGGCGGCCCTGCCGGAAGACACCCTGGTCTTCGCCGCTCACGAGTACACCCTGGCCAACCTGCGCTTCGCCCAGGCTGCGGACCCGGACAACGCGCTGCGTGACCGCTTCCTCGCGGAATGCCAGCAGGCACGCTCCCTCGATCGTCCCACCCTGCCCAGCACGATAGGCCGAGAGCGCCAGATCAACCCGTTTCTGCGCACATCGGAAGCCGGCGTGCGCCGGGCCGCCGCCGCCCAGGGCGAAACCGATTCGCCGCTGGCGACCTTCGCCACCCTTCGCGCCTGGAAGGACCGCTTCTAATTCGTCCCATGGACGCTCATTTTCGCGCCCACAAGGCTTCAATGACATGATCAACCGACCCCTGCCCCGCCGCGGCCGATGCCTGGCGGGCGGTCTGCTCCTGACTCTGACGTCACTGGCCGGCAGCGTGCACGCTGCTGCCACGACACCCGAGTCACCCGATTCATTCTGGGATGCACTGATCCTGCAGCCCGCGCCCCTGCAGGATGTCTGGCAGCAGCTGCGCCAGGGCTTTCAATGGTCCTTCGACGCCCGTGAGCCGCGGGTCCAGCGCTGGATCGACTACTACCAGAGCCGCCCCCGGGGCGTGGCGAGGATCGCCGAACGGGCCCGCCCCTGGTTGTACTGGATCACCCAGGAAGTCGAACAACGCGGCATGCCCGCCGAAATCGCGCTGCTGCCGTTCATCGAGAGCGCCTACAAACCCACGGCCAAGCACCCCGGTGGGGCTACCGGACTGTGGCAATTGATGCCGGGTACCAGCGATGCGCTGGGGGTACGCCGCGACTGGTGGTACGACGGACGTGTCGACGTGATCCGCTCGACCAAGGCGGCGCTCGACTATCTGCAGCAACAGGCCGACCAGTGGTATGACGGCGACTTCGAACTGGCGCTGGCCGCCTACAATGCCGGCGCCGGCACCGTGAATCAGGCAATTCGCCGAGCCCGAGCAAATGGCGGGAGCGGCGACTACTGGAGCCTGCACCTGCCGCGGCAGACCATGAACTATGTGCCGAAGTTGCTGGCCTTGTCCCGGATCATTGCCGCTCCCCACCAATACGGGATCGAGCTGCCGTCGATTCCCGATCGGCCGGCCTTTGCCAGAGTCAGGATTCCCGGCCAGATCGACCTGAGCCGGGCCGCGAAACTGGCCGGCATCGCACCGGTTCAACTGCGCCGCCTGAACCCGGGGCTGCTGCAGAACATGACGTTGCCGTCCCGGTCGCCGGCCCTGCTGGTGCCGGCGAAGGACCACGACAGGTTCGTGGCAGCGCTATCAAGGCAGCCTGATGACGCACTGGCTCGCTGGCAGCGCTATCAGGTTCGCCGTGGCGATACGCTTTCCGCGATTGCCTCGCGCAAGGACGTGCCCATCAGCGTTCTGCGCCGAGAGAACGGCCTGCAGGGTGACATGATCCGTATCGGTCAGGTCCTGAGAGTGCCCCTCGAGCGCACGGTGGCGGATGCCGACACGGGTGAACGAATGGTGGTCAAGGTCCGTCCCGGCGACAGTCTGAGCCGAATCGCCGCCCGGCATGATGTCAGCGCCGCGGATATCGCCCACTGGAACGGGCTGGATCCGTCGGCTTATTTACATCCCGGGCAGCGGCTGACACTGTATTCACACTGACCGCCCGGGCCGCACCGGGGAGCCGCCGGGAACCTCCTCCGCCCGGCGGGGTCGAGAAGACTCCCCGGGCTCGTCGACGACCGGCTGGCGTGGGGCACTGCGAGTGAATGCGTGACCAGAAGGAAACCATCCATGCTACGAAGCGCCCTGGCGGCGTTGCTTGCCGTTTCGCTGTTGACCCCCGCCTCCTTCTCCCTTGCGGCCGAGGCCGTTGACGTTCCTACGGTGGCAGGGCTATCCCTGTATGATCAGCCGGCACTGAAGCCCGGTTTTACCCACTTCCCCTACACCAACCCCGATGCGCCGCAAGGCGGGGAGCTGGTACGTGCAGCGATCGGCAGCTTCGACTCCACCAACCCTTTCATCGTCAAGGGAACGCCGGCCAGTGGCCTGATGGCGGTCTATGACACCCTGATGGTCAGCAACCCCGACGAGCCCTTCTCGATGTACGGCCTGCTGGCTTCCGGCGTGCGACTTGATCCCGACCGGCGCTGGATGGAATTCGACATCAATCCGAAGGCCCGTTTTCATGATGGGTCGCCGGTCACGGCCGAGGATGTGGTGTTCAGCTTTCGGCTGCTGCGGGACGAGGGGCAGCCCTTCTATGCGGCCTATTATGCGGATGTCACCTCGGCTCAGGCGTTGGATGACCACACCGTGCGGTTTGACTTTGCCGAGGACAACTCGCGTGAATTGCCGCTGATTCTCGGCCAGCTGCCCGTGCTGCCCAAGCACTACTGGGCGAAGCGGGATTTCACCCGCCCCACCCTGGACAAGCCGATGGGTTCCGGCCCCTACCGGATCGCTAGCGTCGAGCCCGGTCAGCGCATCGTCTTCGAACGGGTCGATGATTACTGGGGGCGCAACCTGGCGGTCAACCAGGGGCGTCACAATATCGACCGGCTGGTATTTGACTATTACCGGGATCAGACCGTAGCCCTGGAGGCCTTCAAGGCGGGCAATCTCGACCTGCGCATCGAGTCCAGTGCCAGCAACTGGGCGACGGCCTATGACTTTCCGGCCGCCAATCAGGGCTTCGTCAAGAAACTGCTGGTGCCGGACGGCCAGCCGGCGGGCATGCAGGCCTATGTGATGAACCTGAGGCGCAAGAAGTTCCAGGACTCTCGAGTCCGTGAGGCTCTGAATCTGGCGTTCTATTTTCCCTGGCTCAACGACAACCTGTTCTATGGCGCCTACAAGCGCACGCACAGTTATTTCGAAAACTCGCCGATGGCGGCCGAGGGCAAGCCCGGGCCGGGCGAGCTGGCGTTGCTCGAACCCTACCGTGACCAGTTGCCCGAGCCGGTATTCAACAAGCCGCTGCCCATCGAGGAACCACAGGATCTGCGCCCCCGGCTGCGCAAGGCGCTGGGCCTGATGCGTGATGCCGGCTACGAGATCCAGAACGGTCAAATGGTGGACCGGGAAACCGGCAACCCCTTTACCCTCCAGGTTCTACTTTATGACACCCAGTTCGAGCGCATCGTCCAGCCACTGCTCAAGAACCTCAAGCGCATCGGCATTCAGGGCAAGATCCGTACCGTCGACGTCAATCAGTACCTGAACCGGTTGCGCGGCTTCGACTACGACATGGTCATCGCCACCTTCCCGCAGTCGATCAACCCCGGCAACGAGCAGCGCGAGTACTGGACGTCGGCGTATGCCGATCAACCCCAGAGCCGCAACCTCATCGGCCTGAAGAATCCGGCGATCGATGCCCTGGTCGATGACCTGATCCGGGCCGACTCCCGTGAGGCACTGGACACGGCCGCCAGGGCCCTGGACCGCGTGCTGCGCTGGGGCTTCTACGTGATTCCTCAGTTCCATCTCGGTGCAACACGCATCGCACTGTGGGACAAGTTCGGCCATCCGCAGCCGTCTCCCGAATACGGCCTCGACCTCGATGCCTGGTGGGTTGACCCCGCCGATGGAAAGCGCATCGAAGCCCGTCAGCACGGAGGGTAGGCATCGGTGGCTGCATACATCGTCAGGCGCCTGCTGTTGATGATCCCCACCCTGCTGGGGATCATGCTGCTCAATTTCGTGATCGTCCAGGCGGCCCCGGGCGGGCCGATCGATCAGATCATTGCTCGCTACCAGGGTATGGACAGCAATGCCAGCACCCGGCTGGATGCCGGCGGCGGTGACCCCTCGGCCGGCAGCGATGCTACCTCGCGGGGCGCCCGTGGTGTGGATCCGCGCTTCATCGCCCAGCTCGAGAAGCAGTTCGGCTTCGATGAACCCGCCTACCAGCGCTTCTTCGACATGATCGTGGACTATGCGACCTTCGATCTGGGCGACAGCTTCTTTCGCGACCGGCCGGTACTGGACCTGATGCTCGAGCGATTGCCGGTCTCGATTTCGCTGGGGCTGTGGACGACGCTACTGGTCTACTTCATCTCGATTCCATTGGGTATCCGCAAGGCCCTGCATCATGGCTCGCGTTTCGATGTATGGTCGTCGGGGCTGGTCATCCTCGGTTATGCCATCCCCGGTTTCCTGTTCGCCATCCTGCTGATCGTGCTGTTTGCCGGGGGCAGCTATTTCGACCTTTTCCCGCTGCGCGGATTGACCTCGCCGGACTTCGACCAGCTCTCGCTGTGGGGCAAGGTCACCGATTACCTCTGGCACATCACCCTGCCGGTACTGGCCGCGTCGATCGGCAGCTTCGCCACGCTTACCATGCTCACCAAGAACAGCTTCCTCGACGAGGTTCACAAGCAGTATGTGCTGACGGCCAGGGCCAAGGGAGCGAGCGAGCGGCGTGTGCTCTACGGCCACGTATTTCGCAATGCGATGCTGCTGATCATCGCCGGACTGCCCTCGGCCCTGGTGGGGATCTTCTTTACCGGCTCACTGTTGATCGAGGTCATCTTCTCGCTCAACGGCCTTGGCCTGCTCGGCTTCGAGGCCGTCATGCAGCGCGACTACCCGGTCATCTTCGGCACCTTGTACCTGTACACCCTCATCGGCCTGATCCTCAAGCTGGTATCGGACTTGACCTACATGTGGGTCGATCCGCGCATCGATTTCGAGACACGGGAGTCCTGATGACCCAGAGTGCTTCGCATTCCCGACTCTCTCCCATCACGCGGCGTCGTCTGCAGGTCTTTCGGGACAATCGCCGTGCCTGGTGGTCATTCTGGTGCTTTCTGTTCCTGTTCGTTCTCAGCCTCGGCGCCGAAATGATCGCCAATGACAAGCCGATCGTCATGCGTTATCAGGGCGAGTGGTATACGCCGTTGCTGGTCGACTATCCGGAAACCGATTTCGGCGGCTTCCTGCCGACCACGGCGGATTATCGCGATCCCTTCGTGAAGGAAGAGATCGAGGCCCACGGCTGGATGCTCTGGCCGCCGATTCCCTTCCGCTACGACACACTGGACCAGGCGCTCAATCACCCTGCCCCATCACCACCCGATGGGCGGCACTGGCTGGGCACCGACGACCAGGGGCGCGATGTACTGGCCCGTGTGATCTACGGATTTCGTCTGTCGGTCCTGTTCGCGCTGGCCCTGACGATCGGTTCGCTGATGCTGGGCGTGGTGTTCGGCGGCATTCAGGGCTACTTCGGTGGCAAGGTCGACCTGATCGGCCAGCGGTTGTCGGAAATCTGGTCCGGCCTGCCGGTGCTGTTCCTGTTGATCATTCTGGCCAGTCTGGTCGAGCCCAACATCTGGTGGCTGCTGGGCATCATGCTGCTCTTTTCATGGCTGGGACTGGTGGACATCGTACGCGCCGAATTCCTGCGTGCACGCAATCTGGAATATGTGCGTGCGGCGCGTGCCATGGGGCTCCCCGCTCATCTGATCATGTGGCGGCACGTGCTGCCCAATGCCATGGTCGCTACCCTGACCTTCATTCCCTTCCTGTTCACGGGGGCCATCACCACGCTCACGGCGCTGGATTTTCTCGGCTTCGGCCTGCCGCCGGGATCCCCCTCGCTGGGCGAGCTGGTGGCTCAGGGCAAGAACAATCTGCAGGCACCCTGGCTGGGCATCACGGCCTTCGTCAGCCTCAGTCTCATGCTGTCGCTGCTGGTCTTTATCGGCGAAGGACTGCGCGATGCCTTTGATCCTCGGCATATCCAGAAAGCGGCCAGTGGGCCTGTGGTCGCACGTCAGCCGGTGAGTGAAGCGGATGATCTTTCCCTGCCACAGGAGTCCACCGATGAACGCTGAACCGGTACTGCAGCTCGACGAGGTCTCCATCGCCTTCAGTGGAACCACCGTGGTTGATCGCCTCTCCCTGGAGGTCGGCGCCGGCGAGACCCTGGCGCTGGTCGGCGAATCCGGCTCGGGAAAATCCGTCAGTGCACTGGGCGCCATGGGACTGTTGCCGGCCAATGCCCGGGTCGACGGTCGCTGCCGGCTCGAGGGGCGTGACCTGTCTTCCCTGAGTCCGCGCGAGTGGCAGCGCGTCAGGGGGAATCAGGTCGGTTTCATCTTCCAGGAACCGATGACCTCCCTCAACCCGCTGCATACCATCGGCAAGCAGCTTGGCGAGACACTTCGGCTTCACCAGGGCTTGCGGGGGCGCGAGGCCCGGGCTCGCGCGCGGGAGTTGCTGGCTCAGGTCCACCTGCCGCGGATCGAGGAGCTGCTCGACGCCTGGCCGCATCAATTGTCCGGCGGGCAACGCCAACGGGTGATGATTGCCATGGCCATCGCCAACCGCCCTCGCCTGCTGATTGCCGACGAACCCACGACGGCGCTTGACGTGACCGTCCAGCAAGAAATTCTGCAACTGCTCGGCGAGCTGAAGACGCGGCACGGCATGGGGGTGCTGTTCATCACCCACGACCTCAATCTTGTCCGCCGCCATGCGGATCGGGTCTGTGTCCTCTATCAGGGCCGCGTGCAGGAAACCGGCGCCGTCAGCCAGGTCTTCGATGCCCCCCACAGCGCCTATACCCGAACCCTGCTGGCCGCCGAGCCCGAGGGACGGCCGACGTCCCACCCGATGTCGGAAACCCTGCTGGAAGCACATCGGCTATCGGTTACCTTCCGCCGACCGAAACGGTTGTTTTCCCGGCGTCCGCCGGGCTTTGCGGCCGTCAAGCCACTGGATCTGTCGCTGGCTCGCGGTGAGACGCTGGGTGTCGTCGGGGAATCCGGCTCCGGAAAGACCACTCTGGCCATGGCCTTGCTGCGGCTGGTCGAAAGTGAAGGCCGAATAACCCTCGGCGACACACGACTGGATGAGCTGAGCGGTGGCGACCTTCGCCGCCAGCGCCGTCGTGCTCAGATCGTCTTTCAGGACCCCTACGGGGCGCTGTCTCCCCGCATGCCGGTTGCCGATATCATCAGCGAGGGGCTGCGCTACCATCACCCGGAACTGGGCAACGACACGGTGACGGAGCGTGTCCTGTCGACGTTGCGAGAAGTTGGACTCCCACAGGAAGTAGCCGCCCGCTATCCGCACGAGTTTTCCGGCGGTCAGCGCCAGCGGATTGCCGTGGCCCGAGCCATCATTCTGGAACCCGAGCTTCTGGTGCTCGATGAACCCACGTCGGCGCTTGACCGTACCGTCCAGAAGCAGCTGATTCGTTTACTTCGCGACTTGCAGGAACGACGTGGGCTGAGCTACTTGTTCATCAGCCACGATTTAGCAGTGGTACGCGCCATGGCTCACCGCATTATCGTGATGAAGGACGGTGATATTGTGGAGCAAGGACGTTGCGAGGATGTCCTTCATTCCCCTGCAGCAACCTATACACAATCCTTGCTTGCAGCCTCTTTTTTATAAATTAGATTTGAGGTTCAAGAATAAAGATAACGGTATAAAAATCATTCCAGGAAGAATGCCACCTCATCAGGGCGCAGATGACGACACTCGCCGGGAGCCAGGTCCGGGTCAAGGGCCAGCGGGCCGATGGATGTCCGATGCAGCGCCTCTACCCGGTTGCCCAGTGCCGCCACCATTCGCCGAACCTGATGATACCGCCCCTCGGTGACAGTCACTCTGGCCCGAGCGGGCGACAGCCACTCAAACTCAGCCGGCTGGGTCGGCCGTTCCTCGCCGTCCAGCTGGATGCCCTCGGCAAAGCGACGCCGGGCGGCATCCGCGTCCTTGGCTTGCAGGGGCGAAGCCAGCGTCACTTCATAGACTTTCGGACAGGCCTTGCGGGGAGATGTCACCCGGTGAGACCACTTGCCATCGTCGGTCAGCAGCAGGATCCCGGTCGTGTCGACGTCCAGTCGGCCGACTGGGTGAAGGCGCCCGACATTGGGCAGATCGATCAGCTCCAGCACGGTCGGATACTGGTCCGGGCGCGTCGTGCACTCCACCCCCAGCGGCTTGTAGAGCATGAGGTAACGATTGCCACTCAGGACCAGCGACTCGTCCAGCCAGCGAACGTCGTGCCCCTCCCCTACCTGAGTGGCCGGGTTCTTGATCACCACCCCATCAACCGTCACCTCGCCACGGTGCAGCGCTTTCTTGGCCAGACTTCGCGTGAGGTCCGTGGTATCACACAGGAACTTGTCGAGACGCATTACCTCTCCAGTTGAAAACGATCGGCATCCATCCAGGCGGGAAACTTGTCACGGAACTGTGACAGCGCTTCCCGCTCCAGGGAGCCGGTACGAATGAAGGGCTGGTCGCGCGCTTCGTCGATCAGCGGGTCGCCCTTGAAGTCGACCAGCATCGAGTCGCCGGCGTAGGCCAGCCCCTTGGCATCTTCACCGACGCGATTGACCCCGATGACATAGCACAGATTCTCGATCGCTCGAGCCTGCAGCAGGGTCCGCCAGGGGCCGCGCCGGGGAGCGGGCCAGTTGGCCACACAAAGCAGCGCATCATACTCGAAGTGCTCGTCCTGCGCAGGCTGTTGACGCAACCACACCGGAAATCGCAGGTCATAGCAGACCGTCAGCAGGATACGAAAGCCCTTGAGCTCGACGACCGCACGATTCAGGCCCATGCCGTATCGCTCGTGCTCGCCGGCCATGCGGAACAGATGACGTTTGTCGTAGTGCACCACCTCGCCGTCCGGCGTCGCCCAGATCAGGCGATTGTAGTAGTCGCCGGCTTCGGTGACGGCCACACTGCCGGTCACCACGCAGCCACGCCGCCGGGCCTGTTCCCGCATCCAGGCAACGCTCCGGCTGCTGGCCATGGGTTCGGCCATCTCCCGCGAGTTCATGGTGAACCCGGTGGCAAACATCTCCGGCAGCACGATCAGATCGGTCGTCGTGGCGTCCAGACTGCCGAGTTGCTCATCGAGCAGGCGGCAATTCGCCTCTGGATCCTCCCAGCGGAGGTCAGCCTGGACCAGCGTCGTTCGAAGGTTGCTCATGGAAACCTCTTGTTGAGAACAGGGGGTCAAGCCCGTGAACGCGTCGCGAAGCATCCGGCCATGCTAACATTAGCGCTCGCCGACGTGAGGATTCGTCCGGCGAGTCATTGACTTCACGCTCGACAGGACAAGGATCACCATGACACCGGCCATGCCCTCCGACAAGGATGCGACCCACGGCGTTCTCTTTGGACTTGGCGCCTATCTGATGTGGGGCTGCTTTCCCCTGTTCTTTGCGCTGTTCAAGGACACGCCGGCCTGGGAAATCCTGATCCACCGCGTGCTCTGGTCCTGTGTCTTTCTCGCGGGGCTCGTCATTCTGCTACGCCGCTGGCAACCGGTCATCGAGGCACTGGCGCGCCCGCAACGGCTGGGGCGCGTACTGGCCTGCGCTCTGTTGATCGGACTCAACTGGGGAATTTACATCTACGCGGTGGAAACCCATCACGTTCTCCAGGCCAGCCTGGGCTACTTCCTGACCCCCCTGGTCAACGTGGCATTGGGCATGCTGGTACTGAAGGAACGCATGTCACGCTGGCAGGCACTGGCGGTGGGACTGGCGGCAATAGCCATCGCCGTTCAACTGATTGTGCTGGGCAAGCTGCCCTGGATCACACTGGCACTGGCGTTGTCCTTCGGCACCTATGGCCTGCTGCGCAAGCAGGTGCCTCTGGACGGACTCTCGGGCTTGTTCGTCGAAACCCTGCTGCTGCTTCCGCTTGCCCTGCTGGCACTGGGCTGGCTGAGCGCCGAAGGCGCCTCGCATTTCCTGCAGGGCGACCCTCGGACCACGCTGCTGCTGATCGCCAGCGGCGTCTTCACCGCCCTGCCGTTGATGGCCTTCGCGGGTGCCGCGCGCCGCCTGCGGCTGGCGACGCTCGGTTTTCTCATGTATCTGAACCCGACCATGCAGTTCTTCATTGCCCTGCTGGTCTTCCATGAGCCCCTGTCGCCGATCCAGCTTGCCACATTTGTGTTGATCTGGATTGGTCTGGCCGTCTACTCCTGCTCAGCCTGGCAGGGGCGCCCGCAGTCGCGAGGCGCTTGAATGCTGGCGTCCCGCTTCTCCGGGCAACGGGGCGCCGTCATCAGGGGCTACATGGCTTCATCGTGCGCCAGCTCGGGCAGAGTGGCACGGCCGGCCGGCCGGCCCCAGTCGCAGAATGACCGCCTCCAGGCAGCTCAACGTCGGGACCTGGCATTGCAACAGCGACACGCCCGTCTCCAGACCCAGCGCTTCGCGATGCATGGCCGCGGAAGGATCCTGGCCGCGCTCTTCCCACTCGTCCAGCGGCAGGTCGATGATTTCATCGATCAGCATGTGCGGCAGCAGCAGGACACAGCTGCGCACCCCTTCCGTATTGAGTGCAAAACGCCGGCCACTGTCAGTCAACCGCCAGACCGACAGGCGCAAGCGGCTGATCGAGCGCTCGAAGACCACATTCTCGCGGTCGGCTAGCCAGTTGGCGGCCAGGCGACCGTTGATGCGGCGATCGACGGTCGACGCATTGATATGGGGATAGAGAAAGCCGCTACGCTGAACCATCCAGTCGAGCGCATCATCGAGCGCCACACCAACCCGGCGGTCATAGGGCATTTCGCGGCGAGACAGGGCATTACGGACCGTGGAGAGCTTGAGCCCGCAAAGCGCGGCAATCTCGGTGATGCTGAGCCCGCGTTCCTCGGTCTCCTGCAGCGAGAACGGTAGTGTACTGGTTATTCCCGCATGCTTTTCCAGGCGTAGACGCAACGCCACGAGCCCCATCATGTGAAGCAATCGAGCAGGGTGCCCGCGCCCGGCCACGCTGCCCAGGCTATGTGCCATGGCCACGAGATGCCACAAGTCGCTGAGCCGCTCAGCCTCAAGCCCCGAAGCCTCTTCCTCCGGCTGGGCCAGCGCCCAGGCTTGCAGTTCGCATAACGTTTCGCTCATGCGCACGGCCAGCGCACTGGCGGACAGCGCGTGCGGTCCGTCCATGGACTCCGTTTCGTGGCCCAGACAGAGTCGTCGCAATGGTCCGGCCAGGTCATGGCAGGCCGTCGACAGTTCCTCCGTCAAGGCATCCACCGACAGGACATCGCCTGCTGCAGTGCCTAGCAACGACTCCTGCAGCAGACTCATGGGGCTGGGAAGGCCCTCTGACATAATTGAACTCCTGCGTACCGGCTGGTCTCTTGAGGCCAGCTTCTTTTTTTGCGCTGATTTCAGGCGCTCTTGTCATGATTAACGGCAGATCGCTCATTTTCTTTAGGGTATGAGGGCATTACTTGCGGTCGAGTTCCTGCTTGCATTTGCGGTGTCGGTTCAGGCCACCGCTTCAGGCTGATAGCCGATTCGGAACCCGCCCCAGTGGCGCCCTTTCACGAACACCGGCACGGAAAGATCGTGCATGACTTCGCCGGTATCCCGCTTGTAGGTCTGCACCAGCAACGGTGATGTATGAGCGCCGCAGCGCCGTCCGGTGGGGTCGTCAAAGATGCGTTTGCTGCGACTGAACTTGAGATCGACGTCAGGGTCTCCCGTGGGCGGCCGGCTGACATGTGTATTGTGAGTCGGCACATACCCTCTCTGGTCACAGGCAATCGCATAAGCGGCTCCCAATGATTTCAGCAAAGGCTCCTGAATATCTGGAAGGTTTTTATCCGTGAACTGATCGTAGTCCGTTGAATATTTGGTTGGTTGGGTCTTTGAGATAACGGTATAATCAGAATTGAAGAGCGTTGCTTCCGCCAACTCCCCCCGCTGAATGGCCTTCTCGAATAGAAGGCCGATACGATCCGCCGTCTGCCGGGCCAGCCGATAGACCTGCTGATGGCGCCCGCCGAGGCGCTGCTGGGCCAGTTCACCGTCCACGGCTTCCGCGGCTTCCATCAGGTCACGCGCCTGCTTGGCCAGATCATGCATGTCCCGATGCCCCTCATCGACATGATGCTCGAGCGTGCCAAGCACCTCGGCCACCCGCTCGCCATGATCGCGCGTCTGACGCATGGCGTCGGCGATATCGGTGATCTCGCTCTCGACAGTATCGAAATCCCGCGACAGGGTCGCCAGGTGGCCTCCGACGGACTCCACCTCCTTGGCCCGATCACCCACATGACGCATCAGATGGCCGATGGTCTCGACCACCTGCTCACTGCTCTCGCCGATCTCGTCGATCAGGGACTCGACCTGCCGGGTGGCATCCCGGGTACGCCGGGCCAGCTCACGAACTTCGCCGGCCACAACCGCGAATCCCCGGCCGTGCTCCCCGGCTCTAGCCGCCTCGATGGAGGCATTGAGCGACAGCAGGTTGGTCTGCTCGGCGATATCCTCGATCATGTCGGTCACGTTGCGCACGCTCTGACTCTTGTCGGCCAGCGACTCGAGCAAGGTCAGTGCCTGCCCCGAGCGCTCGGCAAGCGCCGACATTTCCTCGAGGACGCCGCCCAAAGACTCGCGATTGTGCCTATTGGCTTCCTGGGAGCTGGCCGCCTGCCCGGCCACCTGGGTTGCACTGGCGGACACTCGCTGAATGGCATCGGTAATCGCCGCCATGCGCGTTACCGCATCCTTGACGATGGTTTCCTGCTCGCCCAGGCGTTGATCGAGCCGGTCTGCATGATGAGAGACTTCCGCGGACGCGATGGCCGTGCTGGAAGCCCGCCCGACCAGACGCTGTCCCATCTGCCTGAGTGACAGGTAGTCGCGCGCTGCCCGGCTCATGCCTCGCGCGGAGAATGTCGACAGGGCCTCGGGATCGGCCCGATAGATGCGCTCCATCCTGGGGTAAAGCCCGCCGGCAAGCATGCCGAGCCCCAGGGTGGCAAGCGGCGCCCCCCACCCTGCACCGGACCACAGCGCCAAGCCACAAGCGAGGACCACGAGCCCCAGGCAAAGCAAACGACGGGCAAGCTGCATGACATTTTCCTCATGGAGAATTCATGCCCATTAACCGCCAAACCCCGAGCCAAGTGAAGTGAGCTCCCATGGTACTTTCGCATGAAGGCAGTCACACATGACTCACGTCAACACAGCCAGCGCTGTGGCCACGGCATCGAAGAGATATTCCAGTTCGGCTTCCGTGGTCGCGAACGGCGGGCCGAACTGCAGCGTATCCCCGCCATAACGCACATAGAATCCCGCTTCCCACAGGGCAAGCGCCGCGTCTCGCGGCCGGATCGTGGGGTCACCGTCACGCGGCGCCAGCTGGATCGCCCCGGCCAGACCGTAGTTGCGGATGTCGACGATATGCGGGGAGCCCTTGAGGGCATGCAGCCGGGTCTCGAAGGCCGGGGCAATCGCACGAACCTGAGCCGGAAAGTCCTCCGCCTCGAACAGGTCGAGAGCCGCCAGCCCGGCGGCACAGGCTACAGGATGCGCGCTGTAGGTATAACCATGGGGGAACTCGATGCCATGTCGCGGCCCACCGCCCTGCATGAAGGCCTCGAAGATCGCCTGCGACGCGATCACCGCCCCCATCGGCACGACACCGTTGGTCACCTGCTTGGCCACGGTCATGATGTCCGGCGTCACCCCGAAGGCCTCGGCGCCGGTCGCCGCGCCACAACGCCCGAAGGCGGTAATCACTTCATCGAAGATGAGCAGGATGTCGTGCCGATCGCAGATCGCGCGCAGTCGCTGCAGGTAGCCTTCGGGCGGCACGATCACGCCGGCGGATCCCGACATCGGCTCGACGATCACCGCGGCGATGTTCGCGGCATCGTCGAGTGCGATGTGTTCGAGCAGGGCGTCGGCCAGCTCGGCGCCGCTTTTCGCCTGGCCCCGGGTGAATGCCTGGCCGGCCTGCAGCGTGTGCGGCAGGTGCCCCATGTCGAGCAGCTGCCCGTAATGCCGCCGGTTGGCGACGATCCCGCCGGCACTGGTACCGCCGACATTGACGCCGTGATAGCCCTTGGCACGCCCGATCAAGCGGGTCTTCTCGGGCCGGCCCTTGAGCCGCCAGTAGGCGCGCGCCATCTTGAGCGCGGTATCGGCGCTTTCCGACCCGGAATTGGTAAAGAAGACATGATCCAGCCCCGCCGGGGTGATCGCGGCGATACGCTCGGCCAGCTCGAAGGCCAGCGGATGTCCCATCTGGAAGCCCGGGGCATAGTCCAGCCGCCCCAGCTGACGATTCACCGCCTGGCGAATCGCCTCCCGGTTGTGCCCCGCCCCGCAACACCACAGTCCGGACAGGGAGTCGAACACCCGGCGTCCCGCCGTGTCGATCAGGTAACGCCCGTCGGCTCCCGTGACCATGCGCGGGTGATCGCGAAAGTCCCGGTTCGCGGTAAACGGCATCCAGTACGCCTGACTCGGCCGCTCCGCCATCTGCCTCGAATCGCTCCGGCCGACACGCTCCTCGAATTGCGACATGCCACGCTCCTTTTCTGATTATTGCTTGTTCACGGACTCAGTGGACGCCGAGTTCGCTCTGCTCACTTTGGCCGGAGACAGGGCCGTCGGGCAACACGCGAACATCATCAACCTGCCAGGCGGCTTGCACCCCCCTGCGCAACTCTTCATCATTTCGGCCAAACGACGCCGAACCGGTTGCAGAGCGCCGGATGGAACGGGGTTCGTCCCGGGCGCCTCCCATTACCGCTACCTTCTCGATGTCTGCCCCATGCTCAAGCGCTATCTGCCCATTCTCAGCTGGCTGCCCCACTACCGCCGCGAGACATTCAGCCATGACCTGATCGCCGGCCTGATCGTCACGGTGATGGTGATTCCTCAATCGCTGGCCTACGCCCTGCTGGCCGGTCTACCGGCGGTCATGGGCCTGTACGCCAGCATCCTGCCGGCCATCGTCTACATGGTCTTCGGCTCCAGCCGCACCCTGGCCGTCGGCCCGGTGGCGATCATCGCCCTGATGACGGCCTCGTCACTGTCGGCGATCGCTGCCCCCGGCTCCACCGACTATGTGCAGGCCGCACTGATGCTGTCGCTGCTGTCGGGACTGATGCTGACGATCATGGGCTTTCTGCGCCTGGGCTTTTTCGCCAACTTCCTCAGCCACCCGGTCATCTCCGGCTTTCTGTCCGCCTCGGGGTTGCTGATCGCGACCAGTCAGGCCTCCCACCTGCTGGGGATCGGCGTCTCCGGCTATACCCTGCCGACCCTGCTGAGCGGTCTGTTCACCCACCTCAGCGAGTTGCATCCGCTGACCCTGGGCATCAGCGTGTTCACCCTGGCCTTCCTGCTGCTGATGCGACGCCATGGCCGCAGCAGCCTGAAACGGATCGGCATGCCCGCCAAACTCGCCGACCTGATCGCCAAGGCCGGCCCCGTCTTTGCCGTGGTGCTCACCACGGCGGCCACCTGGCTGTTCGATTGGGAAAGTGCGGGCGTGGCGGTGGTCGGCGATGTCCCCGGCGGTCTGCCGCCCTTGACCCTGCCCGGCCTCGATCCAACCCTGTGGGGCCAGCTCTGGGTGCCGGCCCTGCTGATCAGCATCGTCGGCTTCGTCGAGTCGGTGTCCATGGGCCAGATGCTCGCCGCCAAGCGCCGCGAGCGCATCCTGCCGGACCAGGAACTGCTGGGGCTCGGCACGGCCAACCTGGCATCCGCCTTTACCGGTGGCATGCCGGTCACCGGCGGACTGTCGCGCACGGTGATCAACTTCGATGCCGGCGCCCGAACGCCGGCCGCCGGCCTGATCGCGGCACTGGGCATCGGTGTGGTGACGCTGTTCTTCACGCCGTTGATCCACTTCCTGCCCATCGCCACCCTGGCGGCAACCATCACGGTCTCCATCCTGACCCTGGTGGACATCCCCGCCATGCGGCGTACCTGGCGCTACTCGCGCAGCGACTTCGCGGCCCTGCTGGCGACGCTGCTGCTGACCCTGCTCGAAGGCGTGGAGGCCGGCATCATTGCCGGGGTGGCACTGTCGATCGGCCTGTTCCTGTATCGCACCAGCCGCCCTCACAGCGCCCTGGTGGGACGCGTCCCGGGCACCGAGCACTTTCGCAACGTGGCTCGCCACGATGTCGAGAGCCATGCCCAGATAGCCCTGCTGCGCATCGACGAAAGCCTCTACTTCGCCAATGCCCGCTACCTGGAAGACACGCTCTATGCGCTGGTCGCCGAGCGGCCCGAGCTGACCGACGTGGTGCTGATCTGCTCGGCGGTCAACCTGATCGACGCCTCCGCGCTGGAGAGCCTCGAAGCCATCAACGCGCGTCTCAGGGACTCCGGCGTCACACTCCATCTGGCCGAGGTCAAGGGGCCGGTCATGGACCGGCTCAAGCACAGCGACTTCCTCGATACCCTGACCGGCCGGGTGTTCCTGAGTACCTACGGTGCCTGGAGCGAACTACGCCCGCGCCATGCGGCGCGGGCGTCGATACAGCCACTTGAGTAGAGCGTCCGGCCCGCGCATGAAGGCGCGAGCCGATGAGCATCAAGCCAGGCGCGACTCGTCCTCGGTCGAAAACAGGACCGCGCGGCTCATGTCGACACGCAGCGCAATGCGATCCCCTGCCTTGATGCGGCTCTTGGGCCCCAGGCGCACGGTTGCCTCGACACCGCTCAGGCGGACCTGCAGCAGCGTGTCCGCTCCGGTGGGCTCGACCACCGTGGTGGTGGCCTCGAAGCGCGTGCCTTCCGCCTGATCCCCGAGCCGTTCGTCCTCCTCGCTGAAGTGCTCGGGACGCAGCCCCAGGGTCACCGGGCGGCCGACCTGCGACGCCAGGGCCTCCGTCTCGCGCTCCACGGGCCAGGGAAGCACCAGCGGTGCCTGCGCGCCCTCGGTCTCCACCCGTACCCGATACTCGCCGGGCCCACCCTCGAGGGACGCCGAGAGAAAGTTCATCGCCGGCGATCCCATGAAGCCGGCGACGAACATGTCGGCTGGATCGTTGTAGACCTCGTCGGGCGTCCCCAGCTGGAGGATGTGCCCATCGCGCATGATCGCGATGCGGTCGGCCAGCGTCATCGCCTCGATCTGGTCATGGGTCACGTAGACGATGGTGGTGCCGAGACGCTGGTGCAGCTTCTTGATCTCGGTGCGCATCTCGACGCGCAGCTTGGCGTCCAGGTTGGACAGCGGTTCGTCGAACAGGTAGATCTGCGGTTCCCGCGCCAGCGCCCGGCCCATGGCGACGCGCTGGCGCTGGCCGCCGGAGAGCTGCGACGGCTTGCGATCCAGCAGCTGGGATATCTGCAGCAGGTCGGCGACCCGCTCCACCGCCTGGTCGCGCTCAGCCTTCGGCACCTTGCGCATCTCGAGACCAAAAGCGATGTTCTGGCGCACCGTCATGCTCGGATACAGGGCATAGGACTGGAAGACCATGGCGATGTCCCGCTCGGCGGGCGTCCGCCAGGTGACGTCCTCGCCCCCGATGTGAATCTCGCCGGCCGTGACCGGTTCGAGACCGGCGATGGCGTTCATCAGCGTCGACTTGCCACAGCCCGAGGGGCCCACCAGGATCAGGAACTCCCCGGAGTCGATGGCCAGCGAGATCTCCTTGAGCACCTCAGTGTCACCGAAGGTCTTGCGTACGTTGCGAATTTCCAATGCGGACATGAAATCAGTTCTCCCTAGCCCTTGACGGACCCCGCGGTCAACCCGCGGACGAAATACTTGCCGGCCAGTACATAGACCACCAGCGTGGGTAGCGCCGCGATCATCGCCGCCGCCATGTCGACGTTGTACTCCTTCACGCCGGTCGAGGTATTGACCATGTTGTTCAGAGCCACCGTCACCGGCTGCGAATCGAATCCGGCAAAGGCCACGCCGAACAGGAAGTCGTTCCAGATCTGCGTGAACTGCCAGATCACCGACACGGTGATGATCGGCCCCGACACCGGCAGCAGAATCCGCCAGAAGATGCGGAAGAAGCCGGCGCCATCCAGCTTGGCGGCATTGATCATCTCGTCCGGGACGGCCACGTAGTAGTTGCGGAAGAACAGCGTGGTGAAGGCAATGCCATAGACCACGTGCACCAGCACCAGGCCACTGACCGAACTGGCCAGCCCCAGCCAGCCCAGGGTCCGCGCCATCGGCATCAGCACCACCTGAAACGGCACGAAACACCCGAACAGCAGCATCGCGAAGACCAGCTCCGATCCCCGGAATCGCCATTTGGTCAGCGCATAACCATTGATTGCCCCGACTAGCGTCGAGATCGCCACCGCCGGCACCACGATCTTGATCGAGTTGACGAAATACCCCGACAAGCCATCACAGCGCATGCCGGTACAGGCACTGCTCCAAGCCTTGATCCAGGGGTCCAGGGTGAAATGACTCGGCAGCGACAGCAGCGCTCCGGCGCGGATCTCCTCGATCGGCTTGACCGAGGTCAGCACCATCACCACCAGCGGCAGTAGATAGACCAGCGCGGCCGCGATCAGCAATGCATAAAGGCCGGCCCGCAGCAGCCGGGCACGTGGCGTCCGGCGACGTATCACGTTATCCATGCTTGCGCTCCCGCAGTTCGGAATACAGGTAGGGGATCAGGATGGCCAGCACCCCGCAGAGCATCATGATGGCACTGGCCGAGCCCAGGCCGATCTGCCCCCGCGTGAAGGTGTGGGCATACATGAAGGTGGCCGGCAGATCCGTGGCGTAGCCCGGGCCGCCGCCGGTTAGCGCCATCACCAGATCGAAGCTCTTGATGGCGATGTGCGCGAGAATCATCACCGCACTGAACACCACCGGACGCAGGCACGGCAGCACGATGCGCCAGTAGACACGCGGCAGACTGGCTCCATCGAGCGCCGCCGCCTTGAACAGGCTGTCGTCGATGCCACGCAGACCGGCCAGAAACAGCGCCATCACAAAGCCCGAGGCCTGCCAGACGGCCGCGATCACCAGGGTATAGATCGCCATGTCGGGATCCACCAGCCAGTCGAAGCGAAAGTTCTCGAAGCCCCAGCTCTGCACCAGTGCCTCGATCCCCAGACTAGGGTTGAGCAGCCAGCGCCATACCACACCCGTCACGATCAACGACAGGGCCATGGGGTAGAGATAGATGGTGCGCAGCGCCCCTTCCTGGCGGATACGCTGGTCGAGGAAGATGGCCAGCGCCAGCCCCAGCACCAGGCAGATGGCGATGAACAGGCCGCCGAACACCACCAGATTGGTGGCTGCCACGTGCCAGCGCTCGTTGGCGAACAGACGCGCATACTGCTCTAAGCCGACGAAGTTGTACTGCGGCAGCATGCGCGAACCGGTCAATGACAGGATGAACGTCCACAGCATGTAGCCGTAGACGAAGAACAGGGCCACGGCGAGCGACGGCGCCACCACCAGGCGCGGCAGTACCCGTTCCAGGGTACCGGCCAGCGAGCGACGGCCGGCCCGCCGCGACGAAGCGCGCGACAGGGAGTCGGTTGGAGTCATGGAACATGAACCTGACGGGATGGTCGGGAAAACCGGGGCCGGCCATTACCGGCCCCGGGGCGATGGCATCATTCAGCCGGCGGCACGTACCGCACTGGCCAGACGCTCGGCCGCCTTCTCGGCAGGCATGTCGGGATCATTGAAGAAGTTGGTGATGACGTCGAAGACGGCCCCCTGCACGCTTGCCGACACCGCCATGCCGTGGGCCAAGCTGGGCACCAGACCGCCCTGCGCCTGTGCGGCATCGAAAGCCTCGCGCGAGGACTTGGCGCAGGCATCGAAGTCATCCAGCGGTACGTCCATGCGCACCGGAATCGATCCCTTGGCCTTGTTGAAGGTGGTCTGGAAATCCTTGGACAGGATCAGCCCCGCCAGGTCCATCTGGGCCTGCTGCTTGCCCTTGTCATCGACCTTGAACATGGCGAAGCTGTCGACGTTGTAGGAAAACATGTGCTCGGTCATGGGCGCCGCTTCGCACAGGTAATCCTCACTCGGCGTCATGCCGGCGGCGGTGAACTCGCCCTTGGCCCAGTCGCCCATGATCTGCATCGCGGCCTTGCCGCTGATGACCATCGAGGTGGCGATGTTCCAGTCACGCCCGGCAATATCGGGGTCCATGGCGCCGCGCAGCTTCTTGAAGGTCTTGAGTGCCTTGACCATGGTGTCGCTGGTCAGCGCCTCGGGATCGAGATCGACAAAGGCCTTGCGGTAGAAGTCGGCACCACCGACGCCCATCAGAACCACCTCGAAGACGGTGGCGTCCTGCCAGGGCTGGCCGCCATGCGCCAGCGGAACGAAGCCGGCGTCGCGAATCTTCCTGGCATCGGCAAAGAATTCGTCCCAGGTCCTGGGCAGCGAATCGACCCCGGATTTCTCGAGCACCTCCGGGTTGGCCCACAGCCAGTTGATACGGTGGATATTCACGGGGACCGCGGCATAGTGGCCGTCGACCTTGTCATAGGCCGACAGCTCCGGCGGCAGGAAGGCGTCCCAGTTTTCTTCCTTGGCGACCTTGTCGATGTTGCCGAGGAAGCCCATCTCTCCCCATTCCTGGATGAGCGGCCCCTTGATCTGGGCGACCGCCGGCGGGTTGCCCGAGATGGCACGGGACTTGAGCACCGTCATGGCGCTGTCGCCGCCGCCACCGGCCACCGCGAAGTCCTTCCAGGTGTGCCCCTTGGCCTCGAGCTTCTGCTTGAGCAGGTTCGCGGCCTTGGCTTCACCGCCGGAGGTCCACCAGTGCAGCACCTCGATTTCGGCGGCGTTGGCCTGGGTCACGGCCGCCGCCAGTGCGGCGCCGGCAGCCAGTGTATAGAGCGGTTTCATGACGTGTCTCCCTTCTGGTTATTGTGGTGGCGCAGGGTCAGACGCGAGGCAGGCGCGCCTCGCGACGTTCGAGAATCGGCAGGATGTCATGGCAGGCGCCCATGGTGTGGTAGTCCACCTTGCCGGCCGGGCTCTTTTCGTCGGAATAGCGGCGGTTATCCGGCGTCAGGATGCGATACCAGCCTCCGTGACGATGGTCGATCATGTATTGCCAGCTGAAATCCGCCAGACGCCGGTACCAACGCCAGAAGCGGTGTTCGCCGGTGGCGTCGGCCAGCATCGCCGCCGCCGCCAGGCTTTCCGCCTGCACCCAGAAATACTTGTCGCTGTCGCAGTGGCGCCGCTCGAGGTCGACCCCGTAGACCAGCCCGCCATGATCGGCATCCCACCCCGCCTCGACCGCCTCGATGAACAGTCGCGCCGCCGTCGGCAGCAGCCAGACCTCGTCGGGGCAGTGGCGCGAAAGGATCGTCAGAAGCTTGGCCCACTCGGTCTGATGGCCGATCTGGAAGCCCCAGGGGCGGAAAAGGTGACGCGGATTGTCGCGGTTGTACTCCAGGTCCACGCGCCAGCGACGATCGAAATGCTCCCAGATCCAGCCATCGGTCTGCCGGGCCTGGCGCTGCCAGATCGCCCGTGCGACGGCGAGCGCGCGCTCGAGATAGGCCGGGTCCTGCGTCGCTTCGAAGGCGGCGATCAGAGCCTCGCAGCTGTGCATGTTGGCGTTCTGGCCCCGGTAGTCGCTCACCCACCAGCACGCGTCTGCTTCATCGGCATACAGTTGCCATTGGGGCTCCCAGAAGCGCCGGGTCTGCAGCGCATGAACGCGCTCTAGGCCGTCACGGGCTTCGGTGATGCCGCAACGCAGTGCCGTGGCATAGGCCAGCAGCACGAAGGCCAGGCCGTAACAGTGGTTGGTGGTATCCGCGGGTTGATGGTCGATCAGTGTCCAGGCATAGCCCTGGTAGCGAGTCTGGAAATGCGCCTGCTCGAGATAGCGAAGTCCGTGACGCGCCCAGTGCCGGTACTCTTCCCGCCCGGTAAACGCCGCATGGCGCGCATAGGTGAAGACATAGCGGGCACTCGACACCAGATGACGGTGACGGGTGTCGTAAACCTCGCCGTCATCCTTGAGATAATGGTGAAAGCCGCCGCCGGCATCGATGCAGCGCGGATGGTAGAAAGCCATGGTTCGCGCAAGATGCGACCGGAGCTGGCGCGGGTCGTCGAGAGGCATGGGCGTGATCCTGCAATCTTGTCGTTATAAGGCGTGCCGAACCGGGCATCAGGGACACGATAGCGCAGGTTGTTCCAGGCGGGGATTACCGAATCCTGCAAAGTCTTGCCGGAGTATTACAGGCTGGTAACACTCGACGTCTCGTCGCCGAGCGGCAGTTGCAGCCGCACCTCGAGGCCGCCGGCACTGGCCCGCCCCAGATGGATATCGCCCCCATGCGCCCGTGCAATGTGCCGCGCGATGGCCAGCCCCAGCCCGCTGCCGCCGGTATGGCGGCTGCGCGAGGGCTCGAGTCGCACGAAGGGCTGGAAGACACGCTCACGCTGCGCCTCGGGGATGCCCGGGCCATCGTCACGAACCCAGACATCCACTCGATCGACCTCACGGCGAACCGCCACATCCACGCGCTTGCCGTAGAAGATGGCATTCTCGATCAGGTTGGTCAGGCAACGCTTGAGCGCCAGCGGCTTGGCCATCACCGACCCGGCTTCGCCACTGAGGTGCAGCGGCTTGCCATGCACGGCCAGTTCATCCTGCAATTCGATCAGCAGGCCATCGAGATCCACTGGCTGGAGCTGCTCGTGCAGATCCAGTCCCTTGACCGACGCCAGCGCCCCCTTCACCAGCTGATCCATCTCATCGAGTGTGCGGATGAAGGCCTCACGCTGGTCATCCTCTTCCAGCAGTTCGGCACGTAGCCGCAGTCGGGTGATCGGTGTCTTGAGGTCATGCGAGATTGCCGAGAACAGCCGTTCGCGTTCCTCGACCTGCTGCCGGATCCGCTCGCTCATGCGATTGAAAGCCACCGCCGTGTCACGCAGCTCCCTTGGGCCCCGCTCGGCCAGTGGCGGTGTTTCCAGATCATCCCCCAGGCGCCGCGCCGCCCGCGCCATCACCGATAACGGCCGTGTCATCCAGCGAATCCCCATCAGCGACAGCGCAATCACCGTAACCAGCACCGCCAACAACGCGAACAGCCGATCGCCGGCCAGCCAGCTTGGCCCGTCCAGCAACCCGGCGACCGGCAGACTGGTGGCCACGAACAGCCATTGATGGGTGTCCAGTGGCATCTGCACCACCAGAATCGGCGTCGACAACGGTGCCATCGCCAGGCTGCGATGCGCCCAGTGGGCAGGCAGTGCATCCAGGGCCACTTCGTTGTTGAAGACCCGAAGATGCTCGGGGCGGGAGAAGTCGATGGTCAGCGCCACCTTGCCCAGCTGACGATGCAGCCCCTCGCGCAGGTTGCGGGCTACCAGTTGCCGAGCCCGGTCGGGGGGCGACCCCGTCAGATGGATACGGTGATCGTTGACGCTGACGAAGAAGCGCGTTCCTCCCATGTCGCGCAGCTGCTCGAGCACGATGTGCCGGTACTCGTAAGGCAGCGAGCGGAAGTAACGTACCGTGGCGGCCAGGCTGTCGGCCAGGTTGCGCGAGAGGGTATCGAGCTGGGCGAAGCGCTCACGGTTCTCCTGCCAGCTCCATAATCCATAACTGGCCACCTGGGCACTCAGCACCCCCAGCAGCATCAACAGCACGAAGCGGCCGCGCAGGGTCCGCGGTCGCAAAGCGGTTTTCACGCCTCCGCTTCCACGGTCGTAGCCAGCACGTAGCCGGCGCCCCGCACCGTGCGTATCAACTGCGAGTGCTGGGCATCCTCGCCGAGGCGTTGACGCAGTCGGCACACATGCACGTCGATGGAACGATCCAGCGGGGGCGCCCGGCGCCCGCGGCTGAGATCATAGAGCCGCTCACGCGAGAGGACCTGCTCGGGATGCTCGAGAAACACGCCGAGCAGCAAATAGTCGGCCCCGGATAATGCACTGCGCTGCCCCTCGGCGTCGATCAGCTCGCGGGTGATGCGATCCAGCCGCCAGTGGCCGAAGCGAACCACACGGGCGGCCTCGGGACTGATCGGGCGCGCACGCCGCAGCACCGCCTTGATGCGCGCCAGCAGTTCGCGCGGATTGAACGGCTTGGCCAGGTAATCGTCGGCCCCCAGTTCCAGCCCCAGAATCCGGTCGGTTTCATCAGCACTGGCGGTCAGCATGATGATCGGGACCTGATGATGGCGCCGCAGATCGCGACACAACGACAGGCCATCCTCACCGGGCATCATGATGTCGAGCACCACCAGATCCGGCACGGCTTCCTGCATCAGGGCCCGGAGCGCCTCGCCATCCTCGGCGAGAGCGACCGCGAAGCCCTGCCGCTCCAGATAGGTCTTCAGCAGTTCACGAATTTCGGCATCGTCATCGACCACGGCCACTGTCGAAGGCTGCATCGTCATAACCGGCAAGATTCCTGTTCCATCCCGGCTGGCGAGACGGCGGTGTTGATGGGACCAGTGCGGATGATGCGGCCTCCCGCCATAGCCATCAAGCCGCGCCCCGCCACGGGCGACCAAAGTGGCAGGCTCGACTTGCCGGGTGGCGATGGATGGCGGAGAGCGGCGTGGCGCATGTCATTGACGACCTGCGTATCGCAACCCAGCCGGGCTCGCTATGATGACCGGATACCCAGCGTGGCAGAGAGCGGCATGACCCGGTACGAACAGGATCCCCTCATCGACATCCTGGCTGGTTGCGCCAATGGCGAGGCTCGAGCCTTCGAACGGCTCTACCACGCCACCAGCGCGCATCTATACGCGCAACTGCTGCGTATCGTCAGGGAAGAAAGCGCCGCCCAGGATTGCCTGCAGCAGGTCTACCTGCGCGTCTGGCAGACAGCCGGGCGCTATGACGCCAACCTGTCGCGCCCCATGACCTGGCTGTCCACCATCACCCGTAACGTGGGCATCGACTGGCTGAGGCGCAGCCGCCGGAGAAGCGAGGATGGCGACGCGGCGCTCGAGACATTGGCCGATGACACCGACCTGACAGCCACCAGCGAGCTCGCCCAGCATACCGCGCGACTGCACGCCTGCCTCGAGACCCTGTCGGCCGATCAGCGACGGGCGCTGGAGACGGCCTATTTCGAAGGGCTGACCCATGGTGAGCTGGCCGAAGTCCTGAGCCAGCCGCTGGGTACCGTCAAGAGCTGGATACGGCGTGGACTCGAGAGGTTGAGAACATGCATGACCCGTGGGATTTGAGCGACCCGGACGAGCGTGACCTGGCGGCCGGCGAATACGTGCTGGGTACCCTGGACAGCCGGCAGCAGGCGCATTTCGAAGCCCTGCTCGCGGTCAGCCCGGAGCTCCAGCGCCAGGTCGCTGACTGGCGCGAACACCTGCAGGTCTTCAACACCCCCCTCGAACCGGTGGCGCCGCCGGACGCGCTGTGGCCACGCATCGTTCGGACGCTGGGCCTGACACCCCGCCCCTGGTGGCGCCGCCTGAGTGTATGGCGTTCCCTGAGCGCCGGCCTGGCCCTGAGCACGCTGATCCTCGGCACCCTGCTTCTCGTTCGCCCGGCGCCGTCCGGCATGCCAGGAGACGCCGTCTATGTCGTGCTCGACGACAACCGGGTGCCGGGCTGGATCATCTATGCGGAAAGTGATGGCGAGCTGATGGCCCAGGCGGTTCAGCCCACTGACATGCCCGACGGTATGGCCGGCGAACTGTGGATGATGAAGGACGGTCAGCCAGTGTCGCTGGGCATGCTGCCCGGCCGCGGCGAGGCGCGCATGCGCATGCCGGCGTCTCTGCGGCCGATGATGCACCATGCCGACTTCGCGGTCAGCATCGAGCCGGCCAGCGGTGCGCCACAGGGCCGTCCCACCGGTCGCGTCATCGACCAGGGCAAGCTGGTACCGATGCGCGGCGATAACTGGTCGCTGTGAGACCCCGGAGATACCGTCATCCGACCAGCGCCTGCACCTTCTCGACGATGTGCGCGCCGATCGGAATCGCCGACGTGGCGGCCGGCGACGGCGCATTGCAGACATTGACGGTGCGCGTGGTATTGACGAAGCGAAAGTCATCGATCAGCTTGCCGTCGCTGGAAACCGCCTGGGCCCTCACGCCGGCCGGATAGGGCTGCAGATCCTCGAGCGCCAGCTCCGGGCAGTACTTGCGCACCTCCTCGAGATACCCCTTCTTGAACAGGGAATTCTTCATCTCAATCAGGCCCGGCCGCAGATTGGCCTTGAGCACCTTGAGAATGCCCGGGTTGGTCAGCATCGCGGCACTGTCGGTCAAGGACACGTCGCGCTTGCGATACCCCTCACGCTTGAAGGCCAGCACCGCATTGGGGCCGACGGTCACACTGCCATCGATCATGCGGGTCAGGTGCACACCGAGAAACGGCATCGAGGGGTCCGGAATCGGGTAGATCAGGTGGTTGACGATGCCGTTATGGCGTTCGGGCAGCCGGTAGTACTCGCCCCGGAACGGACAGATGGTGAAGCCCGGCTTCACACCCAGCATGCTGACCACCCGGTCCGCCATCAGCCCGGCGCAAGAGACGAGATAGCGCGAGGTAAAGCTGCCCTGACCGGTCTCCACCACGACCTCCTCACGCCGCTCGCTGAGCCCCGTCACTTCGGTGTCGTAACGAATCTCGCCGCCTTGGCGACGAAACACCTCGCCCATGGCCTCCGCCACTCTGGCGTAGTCGACGATGCCGCTGGACGGCACGAAGATCCCGCCCTGCCCCGTGATGTTGGGTTCGCGTTCATGCAACGCCTCGGCCGACAGCCATTCACGCTCAAGGCCGTTGGCCGCCGTGCGTTCCCACAGGGCCTCCATGCGTTGCATCTCGAGCGCATTGGTGGCGACCAGCAGCTTGCCGCACACCTCGTAGGGAATCGCATGTTCGTCACAGAAGGCCTTGGTGGCGCGATTGCCGGCAAGACAGAAGCGTGCCTTGTGACTGCCGGGCGTGTAATAGACGCCGGCATGAATCACGCCACTGTTGTGCCCGGTCTGGTGCCGGGCCGGCCCTGCCTCCTTTTCCACGACCAGCATGCGCTTGTCCGGATAGGCCTCCTGAAGCTGCATGGCCGTGGACAGGCCGAGAATGCCGCCACCGATGATGATGAAATCGTACACGTCTACCTCTTGTCGTCCCGGGATCAATGCCAGCACTCGAGTCTACCCGATTCATCCGCCACCCGGGGATGGCCCTTGAAAAGCCGGGCAAAGGCAGCCACACCTGAAACAGGTTCCCCAACGGAGCAAGCGCCATGGCTACCCACGCCCTGCTGCTGGTCGACATCCAGAACGACTTCTGCCCCGGCGGTACCCTGGCCGTACCCGAGGCCGAGCGGATTCTGCCCGTCGTCAACCGCTGGATCGATGCGGCACAGCGCCAGGGCTGGCCGATCGTGGCCAGCCGCGACTGGCATCCGCAGGAACACTGCAGCTTCACTGGACAAGGCGGCCCCTGGCCCGCTCACTGCGTCCAGGACACACAGGGGGCCGCCTTCCCCACCAGCCTGCAGCTACCTGACAAAGCGGTACGCGTCAGCAAGGGCTGTGCCTTCGACCGCGACAACTATTCAGCCTTCGATGGCACGGGGCTGGCCGTCTACTTGCGCCGGCACGGCGTTCAGCGCCTGCTTGTGGCCGGACTGGCCCTAGATGTCTGCGTCAAGGCCACCGCCGAGGAGGCGCTCGGCCAGGGGTTCGAGGTCGAGTTGCTCGCCGAGGCCACCCGGGCCGTCGATCCGACACATGCCGCCGACTGCCTCGATGCCCTGCGTCGGGCCGGTGCCACCATCAAGGAGTGATTCAGGAATGCCCACCCAGGAACTGCCCCGCGACGAGGATCTCAGCCTGCTGGTCGACCTCTACGAACTGACCATGCTGCAGGCCTACTGGGCCGAAGGCATGCAGGAGACCGCGACCTTCAGCCTGTTCTTCCGCAAGCTACCGCCGCACCGCAACTACATGCTGGCCTGCGGCCAGCAGCACGTCGCCCGACTCATCTCCCAGTTGCGCTTCGGGGAGGAGCAGATCGCGGCCCTGCGTCGCCTGGATCTCTTCAAGCCGGCCTTTCTTGACTGGCTGGCCGACTTTCGTTTTACCGGTACCCTGCATGCCCTGCCCGAGGGCACACCGGTCTTCCCGCACGAACCCCTGCTGGAAGTCGAGGCTCCGATCGGCGAGGCGCAGTTTCTCGAGAGCCTGGTCATGAACTACGTCCATCTCGAGACCGTCCTCGCCTCCAAGGCCTCGCGCATCGTCAATGCCGCCCAGGGTCGCCCGGTCGTCGATTTCGGCATGCGGCGCATGCACGGCATCGATGCCGCCGTCCGTGGGGTGCGCGCCTATCGCATGGCCGGCATCTCCGCCACCAGCAACGTGCTCGGCGCCAGCCGCCATGATCTCCCGGCCCGCGGCACCATGGCGCACAGCTTCATCCAGGCGCATGACAGCGAAGACGTCGCCCTGCAGGCGTTCGCCCGGGAGTTTCCGGGTACGGCCCTGCTGGTCGACACCTACGACACCGTGGAGGCCGTCAAGCGCCTGATCGGCTGGCTGGATGCCAATCCCGACCTGCACATCAGCGCTATCCGCCTCGATTCCGGCGATCTCGGCGAGTTGGCGAAGACCTGCCGCCACCTGCTGGACCACGGCGGCTACCCGGAAATCAAGATCACCGCCAGCGGCGGACTCAATGAGTATCGCATTCAGGACCTGCTGGCCGATGACGCGCCCATCGACAGTTTCGGCGTGGGTACGGCCCTCGGCGCGGCCAGCGATGCGCCCTGCCTGGAACTGGCCTACAAGCTGACCGAATATGCCGGCGAGCCACGCCTCAAGCACTCGCCCGGCAAGCATTCCCTGCCCGGACGCAAGCAGGTCTATCGTGAATCCGATGCCGAGGGGTTCTACCGGCGTGACACCCTGACACTTCGTGACGAAACCGCCCCCGGCATGCCACTGCTGCAACCCATCATCATCGATGGTGAGTTTCAGGCCGAGCGGATGGCCGATCCCGATACCGCCCGTGAGGCCAGCCTGGATGCCGTCGCCCGGTTGCCCGAGGGGCTTCATCGTCTCGACCAGGGGGCCGCCTATCGGGTTGATATCAGCGAGCGCATTCATGACTATCGTCGTCAGGCCGAGGCCAGGCTGGGGCTGCCATCGGATGGGTGACCTGGCGATGCTCTTGTTTATGTGTTGGGTCCCGTGTGATTAACCACCCGTTTGGTAAATAACTCAGGTCGCTTGGCCTGCCACTCCTTCATCGCCGTGATCGGTGATTGATGATGCAGCGCCTT
>LSBP01000040.1 GCA_001577635.1 Halomonadaceae bacterium T82-2
GGATGATCGACAGCCACTTGAAGGTACTCATCTCGGGGACGGCGAGATCGCCGATGCGCGCCTTGGCGGCGGGAGTGGCCGCCAGGCCGATGGCGATGAAGAAGGTCAGCAGCAGCAACAGCTGGAAGTAGGCACCGAGCGTGCGGGCCGTCCAGGCAAAGCCGACGCCGATCGCGTTCGCGACCATATCGACATCGATCAGCGACAGGATGCAGAAGACCAGGATGAACCCGACGGTGAGACTCAGAACCAGCGGGTCCCCCCAGCGGGCGCCGGCCGTGGAGGCCGGCGCAGTGGAGAGCTTGGCGTGAGACATGACATACCCCGTTGTGGTTTGTTGGAAGGGGATGATGATTGAGGACACTCAGCGCGGCGTGGCCGCTCGCTCCAGCACGTCCACCCAGTTGCGTCCCATGATGCGCGCTACGGCGGCGTCATCGAAGCCGCGCCGGCGCAGTCCCTCGACCAGCCGCGGGAAGTCGCGGTTGTCGCGCAGCCACGGCAGCGGTCGCGGCCAGCCGGCGTTGGCCTGGCTGCCCTCGCCGTAGTCCATGGTCTTCGACCAGCGGCCGTTGCGCATCCACTCGAGCACCGAGGTCGGCTGCGCCTGGCACAGATCGGTGCCGATGCCGACGTGCTCGATGCCCATCAGGTCGACGGTGCGGGCCACCATGTCGCAGAACATTTCCAGGGTGCAGTCGGCGCCGTCCTTGAGATGAAAGGGGTAGACCGAGAAGCCGAGCAGCCCGCCCGACTCGGCGATCGCCGACAGCACCCGGTCCGACTTGTTGCGCTTGGCGGGATAAAAGCTGCTGGGATTGGCGTGCGAGATGATCACCGGGCGCTCGGAGAGCTCGACCGCTTCCAGGGTCGAGCGCTCGGCGCTGTGCGACATGTCGATCACCATGCCGACGCGGTTCATCTCGCGGATCACCTGGCGCCCGAAGCGGGTGATGCCGCTGTCCTCGGCCTCGTAGCAGCCGCAGGCCAGCAGGCTCTGGTTATTGTAGGTGAGCTGCATGATCAGCAGCCCCAGGTCGCGCATCACCGCGACCATGTCGATGTCGTCCTCGATCGGCGAGCAGTTCTGCGCGCCCAGCAGGATGCCCACCTTGCCGGCCTCGCGGGCGCGCTGGATATCGGCGGGCTCGCGCACCGGCATGATCAGGTCATGATGCGCCTCGAAGCGCCGGTTCCACTCGCCGAAACGCGACAGCGTATCGCGCGTGGTCTCGTGGTACGCCAGGGTGGCGTGGACGGCATCGACGCCGCCCTCGTGCATCTGCTCGAAGATCTCGCGCGACCAGTTGGAATACTGCAGGCCGTCGACGATCAGCATCTCTTGAGACATGACGCGCTCTCCTCGGGCCTTGGCTCAGTGGGCCTTGACGTAGCAGGTCTTGACCACGGTGTAGAACTCGCGTGCGTAGCGCCCCTGCTCGCGCGGGCCGAAGCTGGAGTCCTTGCGACCGCCGAACGGCACGTGATAGTCCGTGCCCGCGGTGGCCAGGTTGACCATCACGCAGCCGGTCTCGGCGCGCGCCTTGAAGTCGCTGGCCAGATGCAGCGAGTCGGTGATGATGCCGGCGGTCAGCCCGTAGCGGGTGTCGTTGAGGGTGGCGAGCGCCTCCTCGTAGTCGCGGACCTTGATCACGCAGGCGATCGGCCCGAACACCTCCTCGCGGTTGATCGCCATGTCGTTGCGGGTATCGACGAACAGCGTCGGCGCCAGGTAGTAGCCCTCGGTCTCGGCGCTCAGGCGTTCGCCGCCGAAGGCCAGCGTCGCGCCGTCCGCCTTGCCCCGCTCGATCCAGGCCAGGTTGGACTCGAGCTGGCGGGCATCCACCACCGGGCCGATCTGGGTGTTCGCGTCCAGCGCATGGCCGACCCGCGCCTCGCGCAGCCGGGCGACCAGCTTCTCGACGAAGGCATCGTGCACCGCCTCGGTGACGATCAGCCGCGACGACGCCGTGCACTTCTGGCCGGTGCCGGAATAGGCCCCGGCGAACGCCGCCTCGACGGCCAGGTCCAGGTCGGCATCGTCGGCGACGATCAGGGCGTTCTTGGAGCCCATCTCGAGCTGGCACTTGACCAGGTTGCCGGCGGTCGCCGCGGCGACCCGGCGCCCCACCTCCAGCGAGCCGGTGAAGCTCACCGCATCCACCTCGGGGCTGGCGATCAGCGCGTCGCCGACGCTCGAGCCGCTGCCCATCAGCAGGTTGAAGGTGCCCGCCGGCAGCGCCTGGCGGCTGATGATCTCGGTCAGCGCCCAGGCGCTGGCCGGCACCAGGTTGGCCGGCTTGAAGATCACGGCATTGCCGAACGCCAGCGCCGGGGCGATCTTCCACACCGCGGTGGCCATGGGGAAGTTCCACGGGCTGATGATGCCCACCACGCCGACCGGCTCGCGCCGGGTGTCGATCTCGATGCCCGGGCGCACGGAGGCCACCCGCTCGTCGATCTGGCGCAGCACCTCGGCGGCGTAGTAGTGGAAGAACTGGCCGGAGCGATAGACCTCGCCGGCGCCCTCGGCCAGCGGCTTGCCCTCCTCGCGGGACAGCAGGCGGCCCAGCTCGTCCTTGCGCGCGATCAGCTCGTCGCCGATCGCCATCAGTATGCGGTAGCGGGTCTCGAGCTCGCTGGCGGCCCATTCGCGGGCACCGCGCCGGGCAGCCTGGATCGCCTGCCCCACCTGCTCGACGCTCGCCTGGGCGAACTCGCCGATCACGTCCGAGGTATCGGAAGGGCTGGTGTTGGTCAGGCGCGTGGCGCCCTCGACCCAGGCACCATCGATGTAGAGGGAATGAACGTCCGACATGGTCACCTCCTGGAAAACATGCCGTCAGCCTAGGCGAGCCATTTGGATAAAGATAATCAATAATAAAGATAAAATGGTAAGATAGTCTTATCATCAGGAAGAGCAACCTGCCCGGAGATTCCCATGCTCCCCGAGCTCAAGATCCAGCCCCTGCGCTATGTGGTGGCCGTCGTCGACGAGGGCGGCTTTCATGCCGCCGCCCGCCGGCTTCACCGCAGCCAGCCGGCGCTGTCGATGGCCATCAAGGAACTCGAACAGCGCCTCGGCGAGCCCCTGTTCGAGAAGGCCGGCAAGTCACGGCTCACCCCGTTCGGCGCCTACTGTGTGCCCCGCTTCCGCGAGCTGCTGACCCAGCACGACCGGCTGAGCCGCGACATCGTCAGCCGGGTCGAGCGCCGCGCCGGTCATGTCGACATCGCCGCCGTGCCCTCGGTGGCCAGCCGCCTGATGCCCGCCCTGCTCGCCGACTTCGCCGCCGCCCATCCCGGCCTGCACATCAGCCTGCACGACGGCAACGCCGACTTCGTTCGCGAACTGGTCAGCCGCGGCGAGGTCGACCTAGCCCTGACCAGCCTGTGGCAGCACGACGAACGCCTGTCGTTCGCGCCGCTGATGCACGATGCCGTGGGCGTGGTCTGCCGCGACGATCACCGCCTTGCCGGGCGCGAGACCCTGAACTGGCAGGAGCTGCAGGGCGAGCGCCTGATCCGCAACGGCACCTCGCGTCTGCTCGAGGGCACCGAGGCCGCGCCGCTGCTCGAGCAGAGCGCCTTCTTCATCTCCAACATGATCTCGCTGACCGCCATGCTCGACGCCGGCATCGGCGTGACCACCCTGCCCCGGCTCGCCTTCCCGGAGGAGCACCGCCACCTGTGCTTCATCCCACTGAGCGAGCCCCGGGTCGAGCGCGAGATCGGCCTGCTGCAACCGGCCCGGCGCAGCCTGTCGCCGGCGGCGCAGGCCATGGCCGAACTGATCTTCGAGGCGCTGGGACAGGGCTGAGCTTCATCGCCGTCCCATCGCGCTTGCGCCCGGCCAGGCCCAAGAGGGCATACTGCCGCCATGTTCACGTTTTCCGAGACCGCCATGTCATTTGACCTTGTCAACCTGCTTAACCACGCTGAACGCATCGCCCTCGACGCCGGCAACGCCATCCTGGCCGTCTACGCCCGCGAGTTCAGCGTCGAGGAAAAGCACGACAAGAGCCCGCTGACCGAAGCCGACAAGGCCGCCCACGACATCATCATCGCCGGACTGAAGGCCCTGCCTGAAGACATTCCCGTGCTTTCCGAGGAAGACGTGGAAGGCTTTACCGGCAATGACGCTCAGGGACGCTACTGGCTGGTGGACCCGCTGGACGGCACCAAGGAGTTCATCAAGCGCAACGGCGAGTTCACCGTCAACATCGCGCTGATCGAACAGGGCCGCCCGGTGCTCGGCGTGGTCGTCGCCCCCGCGCTCGGCGTCAGCTACCTGGCCGCCGAGGGCGTCGGGGGCTTCAAGGTGGGCGAGGACGGCGAACGCCGCGCCATTCGCGTGTCGGGCGCCCCGGCACCGGGCACGCCGTGGCGCGTAGTGGGCAGCCGCTCGCACCCGAGCGCCGAGACGGCCGCCTGGCTGGACGCGCTCGGCCCCCACGAGCTGGTGACGATGGGCAGCTCGCTGAAGCTCTGTCTGGTCGCCGAAGGGGCCGCCGACGTCTACCCGCGGCTGGGGCCCACCTGCCTGTGGGACACCGGCGCCGCCCAGGCGGTGGTCGAGCAGGCCGGCGGCCGCGTGGAAACCCTGCAGGGCGAACCGCTGAGCTATGCCACCCCCGGCGAGACGCGTAACCCCCACTTCATCGTGTGGGGCAACCGGGAATGACGCGCCCGGTTGTGGGGCCGGAGGCGTTCACGCTACCCTTTCGCTCCCGGCATTCCCGGTGCGACCACCGCGAGCATCGTCATTCATGACCTCGGCAGCCCCTCGACCATGACGCTTCCCCGCGACGCCGGAAGGCGCGTTCTCATCATCGTGCGCCGGCTCAACATGGGCGGCATCCAGAAGGCCTCGCTGAGCCTGGCCAGCGGCCTGCTGGCCGGCGGCCACGAGGTTCACCTGCTGGTGCTCAAGGGCACCCCGGAGCTGACGGTGCCCGACGGCGTGCACCTGCACTGCGTCGACTTCGAGCGCGCCGCGCGACGCACGCCGGCCGGCCTGGCCCGGCACCTGGCCTCGCGGGTGCTGCTCAAGCCGCTGCTGCCGGGTTCCGGCTTCGTGTGGACGGGGCGCACGGTCAGCCGGGGCTTCCGGCGCCATCTGGCGGACCTGGAGGCCACACACGGTGCCTTCGACCTGATCGTCATCCGCGGCCAGGGCGCCTTCGAGCTGCTCTGGGACGTTCACGACCCGCGCTGCTGGCAGGTGGTGGAGGGGCCGGTCTCCGGCCCCGAGAAGAGCCCGCTGGCCGGCTGGCTGTATCGCAAGCTCTACGCGGGCAAGCGTGTGATCAGCGTCTCCGAGGGCATCGGCGCCGTGCTCGACGCCACGCTCGCGCGTCACGGCGTGGTGCCGGCCCAGCGGCGGACCCTCACCAATCCCGTGCCGCTGGAGCGCATCCGCGAGCTCGCCCGGGCGCCGTTGCCGGAGGCGCCGCCGACCCCCTACCTGGTCCACGTCGGCCGGCTGTCCTCGGTCAAGAACCAGGCGCTGCTGCTCGAGGCCTTCGCCGCGGCCGACCTGCCGCTGTCGCTGGTCATCATCGGCGACGGCGACCGGCGCCAGGCGTTGACCCGGCGCTGCGAGGCGCTAGGCATCGCCGAGCGCGTCCACTTTCTCGGCCAGCAGGCCAACCCCTACCCGTGGGTCGCCCGGGCCAACGCCTTCGCGCTCAGCTCGCGCATGGAGGGGCTCGGGCTGGTGCTGATCGAGGCGCTGGCGCTGGGCACCCAGTGCGTCGCCGCCGACGTGCCGGGCGGCATCCGCGAGGTGCTGACCGGCGAGCAGGCCCGCCTGATCGCCGAGCCCAGCGTCGAGGGGCTGGCCGAGAAGCTGCGCGAGGCGTGGACGCACCCGGTGACGGTGGACCCGGCCTGGGCGGAACGCTTCGACGAGCCCCGGGTCGCCGAGGCCTTTCTCGGCCTGCTCGGCGATGCCCGCCTCGAGAATCCCGCCGACGACGGCCCTACCCATGCGCCGGCGTGACGACGTCTACCCGTTCGAGGCCGACCGCCGCGTCGAGATCAGCCTGGCGGCCGACGGCAGCCTGACGCTGCCGGCCGGGCTCCCCGATGCCCCCGCCGAATGGAGCTGGCTGCTGGAGGTCGACTACCGGCCGCGCCGGGGCCTGCGCCAGCCCCGGGTGACGCTCGCTTCCCCGGCGGGTCAGGCGGTCACGCATTACCTGGAGCGCAAGGTCGCGGGGCGCCGCTGGCTGAACCTGACCGGCATCACGACCTGGGACGCGCTGCGCGTGATCGCCGCCCACTGCCGACTCGGCGAGCGGGCCGTGCTGCACGGCTTCGCCAAGCCCGATTTGACCCGTGGCCCGGTGCTGTTCGTCGCACCGCATCCGGACGACGCCGAACTCGCCGGCTACGGCCTCTATCGCCGCCTGGCCGAGCACACCTGGATCGTCACCCTGAGCGCCGGCGAGACCCTCAAGCGCCTGGACCGGCAGTACCTCGCCGGGCTGGACACCTCGCTGGCCGCCGCCCGCCGGCGCAAGGGGCTGATCCGCGCCTGGAACAGCGCCACCACCCCGCAACTGGCCGGCATCCCCCAGGAGCGCCTGGTCATGCTGGGCTACCGCAACGACATGCTCGGGCCGCTGCTCGACGCCGGGCATAAGGCGGTGACCACCGTCGAGGACGGCCTTTCCCCCTCGGACTTTCGACGCTGGAACCGGCTGGCCCTGCCCGGCGACGCCGCCGCCAACCACGGCGCCCCCCTGCTGGCCGACCTCGCCTTCCTGGTCGAGCACATCCGCCCCGCCACGGTGGTGGTGACCCACCCCGAAGTCGACCCCCACCGGGATCACATCGCCGCGGCCCGGGCCATCGCCCGGGCGCTGCAGCACACCGGCCACACCCCGCAACGGGTGCTGCTCTACGCCAACCACCTGCGCGGCCACAGGGGCTTCCCCCTCGGTCCGGCGCATGCCGGCGCCACGATCTGGCCCCATGCGGGCACCCACTCGGCACTGGGCCGCTGGCGCTTTCACAGCGAAGCGCTCGGCCCGGATCTCCAGCGCGAGAAGGCCCTGAGCCTGGACACCATGCACGACCTGCGCGGCCATCCGGGGCCGATCAAGCGCCTGAAGCGTCGGTGGCGGGAGACCCTCGCCGGCACGCGCGGCCCCCGCTACGGCGGCCATGACTACTTTCGCAGCCATGTCCGCGCGCAGGAGGTCTTCGTCGAGGTGACCGGAGAGGCGTTCGTGAGCGGGCTTCAGGCACCGCGGGAGCCATAGCGCCAGCGCCAGTAGTGCGTCACCAGGCCGCCGACCACCAGGTTGTGCACATAGACCCCGGTCCAGAAGGAATCGTAGGACTCGAACTGGTTGACGATCACCCAGTAGACGAAGAAGGCCGCGCCGAACAGCGCAACATCGCCGGGCATGGCACTACCGCGCCAGGCCAGCCAGGTGCCGCGACCGATCCACGCCGCCAGGGCGGCGATGACCGCCACGCCCAGCAGACCATAGGCGACCCAGACTTCAATGAAGAAGTTGTGCAGATGGCCGAAGTCGGCCTTGACGAAGTCCGGCAGCCACGGCGTGTGGTCGATCACCAGGCTGCGCCCCTCGCCGCCCCAGCCGACCAGCGGGCGCTCGGCGATCCACTGCAGGGCCGCCATCCAGCTGTGGATGCGGATGCCGATGCTGGTATACGGCACCTGCTCCAGATTCCCCTGCATCAGCTGCGCGATCACCCCGGACTCGGTGGTGACCCGCTCGGCCAGGGTATCGCCGAACAGCGCCACGGCCAGGGTGACCAGCAGCACGCCGGCGCCCAGGGTCAGCAGCAGCGGCCGGCGCAGGGAACGCCCGGCCCCGTAGCGGCGCACCACCACCAGGGCCGCCAGCCCCGCCAGCGGCAGCGACACGGCCAGCGCCAGCCAGACGGCGCGGGTCTGGCCGATGGCGATGCCGGTCAGGCACATCGCCAGCACCAGACCCCACAGCCCGACCCGCCAGGCCACCCAGACCTCCCGCGGGCGCATCACGCGGCGCGCGAAGATCACCCAGCCCAGCAGCGCCACGCCGAACAGCATGGAGCCGTGCTGGTTGTTGCGGATGCCGAAGCCGATGCGCTGGCCGTGCAGGCCCTGCCACCACTCCTGCGGGCCGCCGAGCACCAGCGTGGCGACGAGAAACCCCGCCAGCGCCAGCGCCCAGAGCCGCAGCGTGTTGCGCGTGCTGCCACCCAGCCACCAGGCCACGGCGATGAAGATGAACAGCTTGGCCAGCCGGTCCACCTCCGGATTGCGCGTCACCCACTGCGGGTGATGGAAATAGCCCAGCGTCCAGGACAGCACCTGCACGACGATCACCGCCAGCAACAGCCACAGCGCCGCGGAGCGGCGCATTTCACCACCGTAGGTCAGCACAGCGATCAGCCCCAGCGCCGCGGTCAGCGTGCCGGCATCGCCGCCCACGTCGCTCCACAGCACGCCCAGGGCCGCATACAGCACCAGCGAGAGACAGCCGGCGATCCATAATCCGCGAGGACAACGCCAGGCCGTCGGGGCTTCCCAGCCCGGGCAGGCCCCCATCACGGCATCAACGCCCGCAGACAACTGCGCAGCGACTCCCGCCAGGGCGGCAACGCCACCCCGAAGGTCTCGCGCAACGAGGTCGTGTCCAGCCGCGAGTTGCCGGGCCGCGGTGCCGGCTGCGGATACTCGCGGGAGGCGATCGCCTCGACGCTCGGACGCCGGTCGGCATCGAGCAGCCCCAGCGCTACCGCCTCCTCGAAGATCGCCTCGGCGAAGCCGTGCCAGCTGGTCGCGCCCGCCGCAGCCAGGTGATGGGTACCCGCCATGCCCGGCGACCAGCCCTCGCGCCGCCAGGCGTGCAGGGCCAGCGCCGTCACGTCGGCGATGGTGGCCGCCCAGGTGGGGGCACCGACCTGATCGTCGATGACGCGCAGCTGATCGCGCTCGGCGGCCAGGCGCAGCATGGTCCGGACGAAATTGTGCCCGTGGGCGGCATAGACCCAGCTGGTGCGCAGCACCAGCGCCCGGGTACCGGCAGCGGCGATGGCCTCCTCGCCCTCGCGCTTGGTGCGCCCGTAGACGGAGCGCGGCGCGGTCGCGTCCCCGGGGCGATACGGCGTCTCGCCCTCGCCGGCGAAGACGTAGTCCGTGGAGTAGTGCACCAGGGGAATATCCCGCTCGGCACAGGCCGTCGCCAGCTCCGCCACCGCCTCGGCATTGATGCGCCGGGCCAGCGCCGGCTCGCTCTCGGCGCGATCCACGGCGGTGTAGGCCGCCGCGTTGACCACCACGGTCGGTGCGTATCGCGCTACCGCCGCGGCCACCGCCCCCGGCTCGGCCAGGTCGCCGTCGCGGCGAGTCAGCGCCACGCCGCGGCCGAACGGCTGCAGGGCGCGCTCCAGTTCGCGCCCCACCTGGCCGTTCGCCCCCAGGATCAGGTAATCCGGCGTCGTCTCGCTCATGCAAAGACCTCCGCCTCGCGGAAGGCCGCCCCGGCCAGGTCCTTGTCGGACAGCGTCAGGTCGGGAACCGCCGGCCAGTCGATGCCCAGCTCGGGGTCGTCGTAGCGGATGCAGCGCTCCGAGGCCGGGTGGTAGTAGTCGGTGGTCTTGTAGAGGAAGTCGGCGCTCTCGGAGAGCACCACGAAACCGTGACCGAAGCCCTCCGGGACCCACAGCTGACGATGGTTGTCGGCGGACAGCTCCACCCCGACCCAGCGGCCGAAGTTGGGCGAGGAGCGCCGCAGGTCGACGGCGACATCGTAGACGCGGCCGTGGGTCACCCGCACCAGCTTTCCCTGAGGCTGCTCCAGCTGATAGTGCAGGCCGCGCAGCACCCCCTGGCGGGAGCGGGAATGGTTGTCCTGGACGAAGTCGCGCTCGCAGCCGGTGGCCGCCTCGAAGGCGCGCCGGTTGAAGCTCTCCATGAAGAAGCCGCGGGAATCGCCGAACACCTTCGGCTCCAGGATCACGACCTCGGGCAGGTCGGTGGCGATCGCCTTCATGCCGGCCCTCCCTTCTCGTTGAGCAAACGCTGAAGGAACTTGCCGTAGCCGCTCTTGGCCAGCGGCTCGGCCAGGGCCAGCAACTGGTCGTCGTCGATCCAGCCGTGGCGCCAGGCGATTTCCTCGGGGCAGCACGCCTTCAACCCCTGGCGATGCTCGATGGTGGCGATGAAGTTGGACGCCTCCATCAGCGACTCGTGGGTGCCGGTGTCCAGCCAGGCGAAGCCGCGGCCCATGATCTCGACATTGAGATCGCCGCGCTCGAGATACAGGCGGTTGATGTCGGTGATCTCCAGCTCGCCGCGGGCCGAGGGCTCCAGGGACTTGGCCATCTCGACCACGTCGGCGTCGTAGAAGTAGAGCCCGGTCACCGCGAACGGCGATTTCGGCTCGGCGGGCTTCTCCTCCAGCGAGGTCGCACGCCCCTCGGCGTCGAAGTCGACCACGCCGTAGCGTTCCGGATCATGGACATGGTAGGCGAACACGCTGGCGCCCTGCTCCCGGGTCATGGCGCTTTGCAGCAGCGGCTGGAAGTCGTGGCCATAGAAGATGTTGTCGCCCAGCACCAGGCAGCTCGGCGCGCCGTCGAGGAAGTCCTCGGCGATGATGAACGCCTGGGCCAGGCCGTCCGGCGAGGGCTGCACCGCATAGCTCAGCGAGATGCCCCAGTGGCTGCCGTCGCCCAGCAGATGCTGGAAGCGCGGGGTGTCCTGAGGCGTGGAGATGATCAGAATCTCGTCGATGCCCGCCAGCATCAGTGTGGCCAGCGGATAGTAGATCATCGGCTTGTCGTAGACCGGCAGCAGCTGCTTGGAGATCGACAGCGTCACCGGATGCAGTCGTGTGCCGGACCCGCCGGCGAGAATAATGCCCTTGCGCTTCATGGCGTCGGTTCCTGACTCGTTTCAATCCATTCCGTAATGGTGGGAAGTCCACTCGCGGTAGGCCCCGCTGGTCACGCCCTCGACCCAGGCGTCGTTGTCCAGGTACCACTGTACCGTCTTGCGCAGCCCGGACTCGAACGTCTCCCGCGGGCGCCAACCCAGCTCGCGCTCGATCTTGCCGGCGTCGATGGCATAGCGCAGGTCGTGCCCCGGCCGGTCCTTCACGTAGGTGATCAGGTCCGCGTAGCGCGCCACGCCGTCGGGATGCTCGGGAGCAAGCTCCTCGAGCAGCGCGCAGATGCGCTCGACCACCTCGAGATTGCGGTGCTCGTTGTGGCCGCCGATGTTGTAGGTCTCGCCCACCGTGCCGGACTCGAGCACCGTGACCAGCGCCCGGGCGTGGTCCTCCACGTACAGCCAGTCGCGCACCTGGCTGCCGTCGCCGTAGACCGGCAGCGGCTTGCCCGCGCGGGCGTTGAGGATGATCAGCGGGATCAGCTTCTCGGGGAAGTGACAGGGGCCGTAATTGTTGGAGCAGTTGGTGACCAGCACCGGCAGGCCGAAGGTGCGGTGCCAGGCGCGCACCAGGTGGTCCGAGCCGGCCTTGCTGGCCGAATAGGGCGAACTGGGCGCGTAGGGCGTGTCCTCGGTGAACAGCCCCTCCGGCCCCTCGAGATCGCCGTAGACCTCGTCGGTGGAGACGTGGTGAAAGCGAAACGCCGCGCGCCGCTCGACCGGCAGGTTCTCATGGTAGCTGCGCGCCACCTCAAGCAGTACCCCGGTGCCCACCAGGTTGGTCTGGATGAAGTCCGCCGGGCCATGAATGGACCGGTCGACATGGGACTCCGCGGCCAGATGCATCACCGCATCGGGCGCGTGGCGCTCGAATACCTCGCGCAGGGCGTCGGCGTCGCCGATATCGACCTGCTCGAAGGCGTAGCGATCGCTCTGCGCAGCCTCGCCCAGCGAGGCCAGGTTCCCGGCGTAGGTCAACTTGTCCACGTTGACCACGGCGTGGTCGGTGTCGGCGATCAGGTGGCGAATCACCGCCGACCCGATGAAGCCAGCGCCCCCTGTTACCAGAATCTTCATTGCGGCGTCCGTTGCTGTGAAAAAACCGCTCTAGTCTACGGACAAGGCCAACCCGAGGAAAGGCGAGGCATACCCGCTGGCGTCAAGGTTTCCCGCACTCGATGCTCACCCCCACAGCCCCTCATCGGCGGGCACGATCGCCCACCCTTCGGCGTGAAAGACAGCTTGACGTCCGCTGAAAAGGCCACACTCAAGACCCTGACCGGTGTCTAGAAAACCCGGGGCGATTCACTGCCCTTTATGTTGTTCATCAGGCGGAGACAAGGCTGGACTAATGTTTATCTGCGATGCGCAACGCTTGAACGTCAGCCACCGCTAGACCGGTGGCCTCGGCAATCTGCTCGTCACTGAGCACACCGAAGGCCAGCAGGTGACGGACAGTAGTACGCTTTTCTTCCAAAGCACGCTTCTCAGCTTCCTCGCGTCCTACCTGACGCTCTTTCTGCGCCCAATTTTCAAGATTCTCTGCCAACATATCTTTGTCCTCCACCAAACTGTTGAGCTGCTCCAGGTTGACCTCGGCCCCGAGCCGCTGCAGGTGACGCTTTAGCCAGCGAGTGATGATCGCGTCGATGCGGTCCTTCCGGGGATCGGCCTGGATGATCGCCACCACCCGGTTAACGGCCTGTTGCAGGGCCTCGCGGCTCACGGACGCATTCTCGATGCTGAATACGCCGCTCAGCGGGGTCTGGCGTATTCTCAGTTCTTCGTCAGTGTAGCGCCCTTCATCGATCAGATAGTACCGCAGGTGTGGCTGATAGACTCGCAGGAACGTCGGGGGTTCCGGCTGTACCATGTCGTACACGTCCTGCCGGGCGGTCCAGCGTTCCGAGCCATTGTAGAGCACGATGGGCAGCACCGGCGGCAAGCCGTTGCCCGGCGTGGTGACCTGGGTCTTGAGCAGGTGATCGTAGAAGCAGGCCACATAGTGCATCAGCCGGATCGGCATGGTGCGATCCACCGACGACTGGAACTCGAGCAGGATATACAGGAAGACCCGCTGGGTGATGCCCTGCCAGGTGATCTCCACCGACCACACCACATCCTCGAACTTCTCCTCGAACAGCGGTGTGATGTAGTTGCCGCTGTGGTTCTTCAGCGTCGAGAAGTCCATCAGCCCGGCGATCTCGCCGGGTGCGAAGCCCTCGATCAGCTGCTGGACGAACTCGGGATAGCTGAACAGCTCCTTGTAGCCGGTATCGTGATGGCTGCTGGTCATGCGCGCTCCCCTGTCGATGGGTCCGGTCTGCCATATCGTGGGTCAGTCGAACGGGTTTCTTTAGCGGCTGCAGCGGCAGCGTCTCGCACCAGACCGGCCCCTTGGCTCATCGGCGCCTCCCAGGGTGAATCGCCTGGCGGGTGAGTGTTCTTCCTTTTACTTAAGCGGTACCGCGAGTCGGCGATGGACCCGGCTCCTCTCTCATCCCCACAGCCCCTCATCGTCGGGCACGATCACCCGTCCTTCCGAGTAGCCGTACTGCAGGTAGTGACCCAGCGGCTCGACCCCGGCCGCGGCCACATCCGGGTTGTCGGCCAGATAGGCCCGGCTGTCGAACCAGGCCGAGGGCGCGCGCCCCTCCTTCCACCCCCAGGTCAGATAGTGCTGATAGCCGCTGTCCTGATCACCGCGCTGGATTGCCGCGTCGACATCCGGATTGGCCGCGCGATAGCCCCGCTCGTCGAACAGGGCGTTGGGATCGCGCCCCTCGCCGGCGCCGTATTGCTGATAGTGCGCGAGAGGGCCGATCACCCCCGCCGCTGCGGCGGCGGCCACATCGGGGTTGGTCTCGAGATAGAGCCCCGCATCGAAGGGCATCGATGAGGCCGAATCCAGCTCGGGCGGGCTCGCCAGCACCACGCGGTCGTCGAAGCGCAGCAGCTCGATATTCTCCAGCGTATCCCGACTGCCATCCGCCTCGGTCACCACCAGCGTGCCATCCGAAGGGTGCGTCAGCGCGACGGTATCGGCGGTCATGTCGAAGCGCACGATATCGACGCCCCCGCCGCCGTCCAGGTGGTCGTCGCCCGCCCCGCCGGTCAGCCGGTCGTTGCCGTCACCGCCGACCAGCGTGTCGTCGCCCGGGCCGCCCGTCACCCGCTCGCCGGTCCCGCCGAGCGCCGGCGCCTCCGGCGTGCTCGCCGTCAGCGAACTGCCCACCGTGGCCAGGGTGGCGTCGATCCAGTCCTGGTAATGGCTCACCCGCTGCCAGGCGGCCAACTCGCCGAAACTGCCATCGACCCCGAGGGTGCTGTCCAGCAGCTGCCCCCGGCCATCGGCCAGGTGCGTCAGGTAGCTGGCCACGCCCGCCACCCGGCCGTCGATGAAGGCCGGCCCGCCGCTGTCGCCGGGGGCGATCACTCCCTCGGTCGTCCCCAGGCCGGTATCGCTCTGGCCCAGCAGGCGGCCGAGGGTATCGTAGCGCGCCTCACCGCTGTCGAAGTCGGCGATCAGCTGCGACCCCGGCGGCGAGTCCCAGCCACCGCCATTCAGCCGTGAGCTGACCTCGCTGCCGGTCGCGTCCAGGGTATTCTCGACCCGCGAGCGCTGCGCGCCGGCCGGGCCGGAATAGCCCCACTGCCCCAGCCCCGTGGCGCCGTAACCGACCAGCGTGGCGACATGGCCCAGCTCGTCCGCCCCCCGGTACAGCGCATAGCGCGGAATCGCATCCGGCACCGGGTTGTCCAGCCACAGCAGGGCCAGGTCATTGCCGAACGCGCCGGGGTCGTAGCCCGGGTGTACCCAGCGCGTCTCGGCCGTCGCCCAGTAGCGCCCGCCGAGGCCGTCGAAGGCGACCCGGACGGGGTCGGTGGCACCCTCGACCACATGCGCGGCGGTGAGCACCGCCCGTCCGTCGGCCAGCAGGGTGCCCGAGCCCAGCACATCGCCGACGCGCACCTCGCCGACGCCATCGTAGCCGTCGCTGGGACGGGACACATAACGCTCGTTGTAGCGGGTGACTGTAGGCATGGCATCTCTCCGACGGCCGGCTCGCGGCCCTGGTGGCGGCGTGATGCCGCAAGGTGGGTTGTATCGCCCGTGGCGACGGCGTCGCGCCCCGGCAAGCCCCCGACACACATCGGGCCGCCCCGGGGGGGCGGCCCGTCAGCCCGAGAGCGCCGCCCCGTACCGGACGGCACGGGGCGGGCGGCCCGGCGTCAGTGCTTGGCCGGCAGCTCCGACTTCAGCGCATTGGCGTAGGCGGTGCGGGCCGTCTGGGCGATGGCCAGCTGCTGCTGCAGACGGGCGATCTCCTGGTCGGTCACGCGCAGGTTGACCACCTGGTTGCGCGCATTCTCGGACAGCTCGGCCAGGTTGTAGTCGGCGCCGTCGATGGAGATGGTCTGGTCCTGGGTATCCGCCATGGCGTGATTGCTCCTCATGAAAGAATGAAAGACGTAGGGTCGCTCGGCGATGATAAGCGTTTACTGAACAAAATCGAAGAACCCCCGGCCCGCTCAGTCCCCGAAATCGAACGTCAGCTCGTCGTCGTCCTCGCCGAAGAACGACGCTACCGGTTCGCGAGGCGCCTGCTGTGCCTGCAGCTGCTGGTGAAAGCGGGCGCGCTCGGTAAGCTGGCCGAGCTGGCCCATCGAGAACAGTTGGGCATAGGCCAGCGGCAGTGCACCGTGGGCGCGCAGGGCGGCGAAGGCCTCGGCCTCGAGCGCATTCAGGGCTTTTTCGTTGATGCGGTACAGCCCCTGCACCTCGAGCGGCGCCTGGTCGTCGCCGCGCCCGACCTGCAGCGGCCAGGGCTCGATCAGGCCGCTGTCGCCCAGCGACCGTGCGGCCGCCCGGGTCACCTGACGATTGCGCTCGCACTGCTGCAGAAAGGCGAGCGTGCGGTCGACCGTTTCGCTCAGCTCGCCATCATCGTTGAACAGCGGCTCGCCGTCCTCGTCGGGCGCCTGCAGATGCGCCTGATCCACGCACAGCACCTGCTGCCCGTCCTCGGTGGCGGCCAGCGTGAAGGGGTAGCCGCGCAGCCCGGCCGGCACGTAACCGCCCAGCCAGCGCCCGTCGGGATGCACGTAGAGGTTGTGGCGGCCGTCCAGCCCCAGCAGGGCTACCGGCTGGTAGCTTTCTTCCTGCTTGATGAAGCCCAGCGCATGCTGCGCCAGCAGCTTGTTCAGCTCCGCCAGCAGGATCGGCACCACCGGCTGCTCGGCGGCGAAGCCGTAGCCGTGGCGGGGCAGGTATCGAGACTCGCCATGTTGCGTGCGAGAAAGCGCGGTCCATTTCGCCATCAGGGACTCCATCAGCGCGTAAGGGATTGGAAAACGGACACCGATTGTACCAGCCACATTCCGAGCCCCGGCGCCTCTTTTCGCCGCCCGGGCCGCCATACGCACCGACTTTACCGGCAACACAAAAAACAATGAGAGATAAAGCAGCCACCGAGAGCCTTGCCGCCTTACCGGGAATGAAGCGGAAACAGGGGAAAGTCGAGGTTCAGTGCCTGTCCTGGGTACGCAGGGCATGCACCTCGGCCAGCGCGAGGCCGGTCGCCGCCGCGATCTGCTCGTCCGTCAGCACACCCAGCCGGATGAGGTTGCGGGCCGTCTGTCGCTTCGTCTTCTCGGCGCCGAGTTGCTCGCCTTCCTGACGCCCTTCCTGACGCCCTTCCTGACGCTCCCTCTTCGCCCAGTTCTCCAGATTCTCTGCCAGCATGTCTCTATCCTCCACCAGGCTGTTGAGCCGCTCCAGGTCGACGCCGGCCCCCAGCCATTGCAAATGACGCTTCAACCAGCGGGTGATGATGGCATCCGTGCGTTCCTTGTGGGGATCGGCCTGGATGATCGCCACGATCCGGTCGACGGCCTGCTGCAGGGCCTCGCGGCTCGCGGATGCGTTCTCGATGCGGAATACGCCGCTCAGCGGGGTCTGGCGCCGGTCCAGTTCCTCGGCAGTATAGCGCCCTTCGTCGATCAGATAGTAACGCAGGTGCGGCTGATAGACCCGCAGGAAGGCCGGCGGTTCC
>LSBP01000016.1 GCA_001577635.1 Halomonadaceae bacterium T82-2
GAGCGCCGCGGGCAGCGGGAACACCGGGTTGATCGAGCTCATCTCGGCGTAGATCGGGATCGGCTCGGGGCGCGCCTGGGCGGTGGCGACCAGCGCCTGGCCGCCGCGGCGCGAGCCGGTGAAGCCCACCGCCTTGATGCGCGGATCGGCGACCAGCGCCTGGCCGACCTCGATGTCGGCATCATAGAGCAGCGAGAACACGCCCTCGGGCAGGTGGCAGCGGGCCACCGCCTTCTGGATGGCCCGGCCCACCAGCTCGCTGGTACCCGGGTGGGCGGAGTGTGCCTTGACTACCACCGGGCAGCCGGCGGCCAGCGCCGAGGCGGTGTCGCCGCCGGCCACCGAGAACGCCAGCGGGAAGTTGGAGGCGCCGAACACTGCCACCGGGCCCAGGGCGATGTGGCGCTGGCGCAGGTCGGCCCGCGGCAGCGGCGCTCGTTCGGGCAGGGCCGGGTCGACGCGCACGTCGAGCCACTCGCCGGCGCGCACGACATTGGCGAACAGTCTGAGCTGCCCGCAGGTGCGGCCGCGCTCGCCCTCGATGCGCGGAATCGGCAGGCCCGACTCGTCGCTGGCGCGCTCGATCAGGCTATCGCCCAGCGCCTCGATCTCCTCGGCGATGGTCTCGAGGAACACCGCGCGGTCCTCGAGCGACGTCTCGCGGTAGGCGTCGAACGCCGCGTCGGCGAGCTCGCAGGCCCGCGCGACGTCGTCCGGGGTGCCGCCGGCATAGACCGGGTCCAGGCGCTGGTCGGACGCCGGATTGACGGCCTGGATCTCGCCGCGGGTGCCGCGCACGGCCTGCTGGCCGATGAGTAGCTTGCCTTCCAGGGTCATGAACCTCTCCCTTGTCGATGAAGAATGAAAAGTCATTGGCGATAGGACGCATAGTTGTCGCGGGCCCGCGTCAGGTGATAGCGCATGGCCTCGCGGGCCGCCTCGACCCGCCGCGCGAGGATGGCGTCGAGGATCTCCGCATGTTCCTCGCCGACCCGTTCGAGATACAGGCGTGTGGCCTCGACATCCAGATCGACATCCAGCAGCTTGGCCCGCGGAATCGCCCCCTGATCGAACTGCTCATAGAACGTGGCGAAAGCTGGATTGTGCGTGGCACGGGCGATCGCGAAATGAAAGGCGAAATCCTCCTCGCGGGCCTGGGTATTGTGCCGGCATGCCTGCAGAAACGCCTGGTGGGTCGCCTCGAGACGCTGCCGGTCGTCGGTATCATGACGGGCCGCCGCCAGGGCCGCCGCTTCCGTTTCCAGCGTCAGGCGCAGTTCCAGGATATGCAGGATGTCCTCGACGGTAGTCAGGCTGATGCGCTTGGCCGGCAAGGCCTCGAGCGGCGCCGCACGCAGCACCCGAGTACCGATGCCCCGGCGCGTCTCGACCAGCCCCAACGACTTGAGGTGGGTGATCGCCTCGCGGACCACGGTGCGGCTGACCCCGAACATTTCGCACAGGGCATTCTCCGGCGGCAGCTTGTCGCCGACGGCGATGCGTTCCTCGCCGATTAGCCGCTCCAGCTGCTTCGAGACCTGCCCCGAAAGGCTGCCCGATTGCGAGACACGCGAGACACCGAGCTGATTCATTGCTTGTTCCATTGCCTGTACCGGATTCCAACCCCTGTCATCGACTCTGCCCGACCCGACCGGAACGATTTTCCCGAATGCACAGGTCCGACGCCCCAGTATCGCATGTCAGGAACCTCCGCTGTTTCCCGTCGCCCGGGATTCATCGGCGTTCCTGACTCGCTCCCCGGTTTCTTCAGGCATCATCGGGATGCCCCGCCGCGGCGAACTTGCCGCCCTGATAGACGACGGTCGGGTCCTGCGGGTCCAGTCCGGTGTCCCGGGCCTCGACCTGCGCGCGCCAGGGCTCGGAGCTGTCCCGAGGGCGCCAGCCGAGGAAGCTCGACTTGCGGTTGTCCCACCACGTCTCGCTGTTGTCCGAGACCCCGTAGATCACCGTATTGCCCAGCTTCGGCGTCCAGAAGGCGCGCTGCAGCAGGGCCACAAAATCATCGACGCTCATCCAGGTGGCCATCATCCGCGTGTCCGCGGGCTCGGGGAAACAGGAGCCGATGCGCACGCTCAGTGTCTCGACGCCGAACTTGTCGAAATACAGGCTCGCCAGATCCTCGCCGAAGCACTTGGAAACCCCATACAGCGAGTCGGGCCGGTGCGGCACTTCGGTGTCGAGGGTCTGCGTGCGCGGGTAGAAACCGATGGCGTGATTGGAGCTGGCGAACACGATGCGGGGCCGGCCGGCGTGACGGGCCGCCTCGTAGAGGTTGTACGTACCGACGATGTTGGCCTGCAGGATGCTCGTCCAGGGCTTCTCGACGGACATCCCGCCCAGATGAATGATCGCCTCGCAGCCGTCGACCAGCGAGTGCACGGCCGATGCCTCGGCCAGATCGCAGGTCACGACTTCCTCGTGCTCGCCGAGGGGTTCCACCTCGACGATATCGGACACCCTTACCCGCCTTGCCAGGCGATGCAGGTGCGGACGGATGGCCTTGCCGACGCCGCCGGCGGCTCCCGTGACAAGAATTCGCTCGAGCATGTTTCCTCCTTGCAACTCGGTCAGGAAAGTGGCCGGCACCAACCGGCCGCCAGATCATTCAAAGCCGTACAGTGCCGCCGGATTATCGACCAGGATCCGCTGCCGAGCCTCGGCATCGGCCCAGTCCAGCAGCACATCCAGCTGTTCGGCATCATCGGGATAATCGGCACGGGATACCCCGACGTGCGGCCAGTTGCTGCCCCAGATCACCCGTTCGGGTGCGTGGCGAATGATCCGGCGGGCAATGGCGCCCACATCGGCGTAATCGGGGCCGCCCGTGACGCTCGCCTCGTAGCCGCCGCAGATCTTGAACCAGGCATTGCCGCGATCCAGCAGCCGAACGATGGCGTCGACACGGTAGTCGTCGGCGGGGACCGGTGGCATGAACTTGCCGATGTGATCGATGATGTAGTCGCCCTCGAGACGCTCGAGGCCGTCCAGGTACGCCTCCAGGTGACGGCCGTTGAACTGCACCATCAGGTGCCAGCCGAAGGGCCGGATAAGCCGCTCGACGGCGGGCATGTCGGCATGGGTGACGGCGCCGCCGGGCAGGTTCATGATGCGCGCACCGCGTACGCCTCTGGCGTGCCAGTCATCCAGCTGGGTCGACGTGGTCTCGGGCGAGACCGCCGCCACACCGCGGGCCGAATCGCCCAACCGGTCGAGCGAGTCCAGCAGGGCACCATTGTCGCGCTGATAGGCATTGGACTGGGTCACCACCACCCGTTCGAGTCCCAGACGGCGCTGAACCCGCCGATAGTCATCGACGGTACCCAGCTCGGCGATTCCGGGCCCGCCGGGCTGAGGCGCAAATCCCGGCGGATAGAGATGGATATGGCAATCAGTCGCCCCGGCCGGCGTATTCAGCCTGGGCGGCGACCCGTCCAGGGGCCGGGTATTGGCGGGAATCTCGATCACCGTCAGGCCTCCTTCAGCGCATACTGACGCAGCGCATCGCGGTTGACCTCGATGCCCAGCCCCGGGCCGTCGGGAATCGTGACCACACCCTTGACATGCTCGATGGGCGAGGTCACCACCGCCTGACGGAAGGGGTTGCGGGTACGATCGAATTCCAGAATCGGCTCGATGGGCCGGCGCCGCGGCGGGTTGGGAGGCAATGCCGCCATGAACTGGAGACCCGCCGCAATGGCCACCGCCGTACCCCAGACGTGCGGTACCAGCCGCACGCCGTGCATGGCGGCCATGTCGACGACACGCCGGCTCTCGGAAAACCCGCCGACGCCGCAGACATCCGGCTGGACGATATCCACCGCCCGGGCGGCCAGCGGCTCCTGCATGGCATAGCGGCCATGCCAGTTCTCGCCGCTGGCCACCGGGATCGGCTGCCCCTGACGCACGGCGCGGTAGGTGTCGATCTGCTCGGGCAGCACCGGCTCCTCGAACCAGTCGACGCCGAGCTCGGCCGCACGCCGCCCCACCTCCAGCGCCTCGAGCAGGTCGTAGCCGTGATTGGCGTCGATCATCAGACGGCACTCGGGACCGATCGCCTCGCGGGCGGCGGCGATGACCGCCATATCTGCCTCGACCCCGAAGCCGATCTTGATCTTGACGCCATGGAAGCCTTCCCGGACATAGCCAGCCACCTCCTCGGCGACGTCCTGCACGCGATCGACGCCATCGCGACGAAACGAACCGGTGGCATAGGCACGCACACTCTCCCGGAAGCGTCCGCCCAGCAGCTCCGAGACCGACGCCCCGTAGTGCTTGCCCTTGATATCCCACAGGGCGACGTCGATGCCGCTCAGCGCGGTTACAGTCAGCCCGCGCTGGCCCTGGTCGCGCAGCCGGTTGTAGAGCTCGAGCCACAGCTTCTCGGTCTCGAGCGGATTGCGGCCGATCAGGCCGGCCGCGTAAGTCGCAACGATCGCGGCGTTGGCCTTCGCCGGCCCCAGGCACTCGCCCCAGCCGACGGTACCGTCCTCGCAGACGATCTCGACGAGGCAGTGCTGGCGACGCTCGAAGCGCATCGAGGCGCTCTCGAAGGCCTGATCGAGCTTGTAGTCGAGGATATGCGTGTTTACGGCGGCAATTTTCATGGCACTCGAATTCCTGGTCATGAGTTACGGATCAGCTCAGCATGTCGGGTAGCGTGAGGGAGATCGCCGGGATATAGGTCACCAGCATCAGGACGGCGAACAGGGCCAGATAGAAGGGCCAGATCGTCTTGACCGCGTGCTCGATCTTGACCTTGCCGATCACGCTGCCCACGAACAGGCAGGAACCGACCGGCGGGGTACACAGCCCCAGCCCCAGATTGATCATCATGATGATCCCGAACTGGATGGGGTCCATGCCGAACTGCTCGGCGACCGGCAGGAAGATCGGCGTGCAGATCAGGATCAGCGCTGCCATGTCCATGATCATGCCCAGCCCCAGCAGCAGCAGATTGAGCAGCAGCAGGATCACGTAGGGATTGTCGGAAATCTTCAGCAGCGTTTCGCTGAGCAGCTCCGGCACGCTGTACAGGGCCAGCAGATAGGAAAACGCCGAGGCGCAGCCCACCAGGATCATCACCAGCGACGTCGTGCGCACCGCCTGATAGACCGCCTGCTTGAACGGCTCCCAGCGCAGTTCCCGATAGACCAGGCCGGTAATCACGATCGCGTAGATCGCCCCGAAGGCCCCGGACTCGGTCACGGTGAGAATGCCCGAGAGTACGCCGCCAACGATGATCACCGCGGTCAGCAGGCCCGGCAATGCGGCCGCAAAGCTGATGATCAGCGCCCGCCAACCCGGAAACGTTTCCCCCGAATAGCCCCGCTTGACCGCCACCACATAGGCGGCCACCGCCAGAGCCAGACACATCAGCACACCCGGCACGATGCCCGCAATGAACAGCTTGGTGACCGAGATCCCGCCCCCGGCGGCCACCGCATAGAGGATCATGTTGTGACTGGGCGGAATAACCACGCCGGCGATCGACGAGGTGACCGTCACGTTGACCGCATAGTCGCCGTCATAGCCCTTTTCCTTCATGACCGGAATCAGGATCGAACCCAGCGCCGAGGTATCGGCAACCGCCGAGCCGGAGATACCCCCGAACAGCATCGAGGAGGTGACGTTGACCAGGCCGAGCCCGCCACGGACGCGCCCCACCGCCGCCGATGCCAGACGCACCAGACGCGTGGAGATACCGCCATGGAGCATCAGCTCCCCGGCGAAGATGAAGAAGGGAATGGCCAGCAGCGAAAAGACCGAGATCCCGGAAAGAATGCGCTGAAAGCCGACGAACAGGGGCAAGCCTTCGTGGATGAAGGTGACCACCGCCGCCAGTCCCACGGCAAAGGCTACGGGTGCACCGACGATCAACCCCAGAAAGAACACGCCGAAAAGAATTATCAGGCCCATGATGTCACTTCCTCCCGTGCTGCATGAGACGCTGGACGATGCTGGTGCCGGAAAAAAGCACCATCAGGGCCCCACAAATCGCCAGCGGTGCCGCACGCCAGCTTTCGGACAAACCGATCATGGGGATCGGGCGGCCGATGTTGTCCATGACCAGGATCCCGCCCTGCCAGGCCATGAAGGCGCCGAAGGTGATCACGAAGAGATCGGCGACATAGCGCATGATGTCGCGAGGTACGGCCGGCAGGCCTTCGCGGACGAAATCGATGCTCAGGTGGGTATTCTTGCGTACGCCGGCGGCCGCCCCCAGGCAGGTGACATAGACGACGATCAACAGTGAGGACTGCTCCACCCATGTCGGCGTGTCGTTGAGAACGTAGCGGCCGAAAACCAGCCAGCCGAATGTAATGATCAAGAAAACCAGCAATACGCCCGAGACCATGATGCATAGATGGGCGATGCCATCCAGGAAATTGTCGAATGCCGACTGTGGCGTAGACGATTCCTCGCTCGGGTCACTCAATTGGTCGGAGTATGAGCTCACGATATCCAATCCTCTCAAGACGCCCCGGGCCAGGTTGTGCCCGGGGCGCTTCGTGGGACTAACAGATCACTTCTGCGCGGCTTGAATGTCCGTCACCAGCGATTCCAAATCCGGATTCTGCTTGATGAATTCATCGTAGATCGGCTGCATCTTGGCCTGGAACGCCGACTTGTCGTTCACCTTGTTGATCTTCACGCCGGAATCGAGAACCTTCTGCTTGCTCTTCTCGACACGCTTCTGCCACAGCTGACGCTGCTCCTTGGCGGCGTTCTCGGCAGCCTCACGTACGACCTTCTGGTCTTCGGCGGAAAGATCCTCCCAGCTGGACTTGGCGATGCACAGACACTCGGGCAGGATCAGGTGCTCGGTCAGCGAGTAGTACTTCGCCACCTCATAGTGGCCGCTGGACTCGTACGACGGGTAGTTGTTCTCGGCACCATCGATGACGCCGGTCTTGAGCGCCTGGTAGACGTCGCCATAGGGCATGGGCGTGGCGTTGCCGCCGAGCTCGTCGATCATCTGGACGTACAGGTCGTTGTTCATGACGCGGACCTTGAGCCCCTTGACGTCATCGGGCGTCTTCACCGGGTGATCGGTGTTGTAGAGGCTGCGGGCCCCGGAGCCGAACCAGGACAACGCGATCAGGTTTTTCTCGGCCAGCGCATCCGCGAAGCGATCACCGATCTCCCCGTCCATGATCCGGTACATGTCGTCCGGGCTCTTGAAGATGAATGGCAGCGAGAGCACGTTGGTGGCCGGCACGATCGGGCCCATCGGCCCCATGTTGAAGTTGGCGAAGTCCAGGGCGCCGTTGCGGGTCTGCTCGATGGCATCGGGCTGATCGCCGAGCACCGCATTGTTGTAGACCTTGGGCTCGATCCGGCCGTCGGTCTTCTTGGCGACTTCCTTGGCAAAGTCCTCCAGCGCAACGCTGTTCGGATAGCCCGGCGGATGAATGTTCCAGCCGCGCCATTGTTCCGCCTGGACTGGCGAGGCCATCAGAACCATCGCACCGCCCAGTGCAGCGAGAGAAAGCGTGCCCTTCATCTTGAGATTGTTGTGAATCGGCATGTCATGACTCCTGTGGAAATGGACATTGTCGTTATTGCTGCCTGGCGATATTCACCAGATCTTCGAGTTGCTTGCTTTCTTCCCGGGTCGGCATCACCAGCGGCGCACGAACACTGCCGGCGGATCTGCCGATGATGGTGGCTCCCTCCTTGATCAGACTGACCGCATAGCCTTTCCGACGGTCACGCAGGTTGACGAAAGGAATAAAAAAATCGTTGGTGAGCCTCTTTACTGTGGCGGAATCGCCCTGGCGCAACGCCCGATAGAACGTGACCGCCAGCTCCGGCACGAAGTTGAACACCGCCGACGAATAGGTATTCACCCCGATCGACAGGTAAGCCTCGGCGAAGATCTCGGCGGTCGGCACACCGCCGACATAGACCAGCCGATCGCCGACCGTCTTGACGATCTTGTTGAGCAGCTGCATGTCGCCCTTGCCATCCTTCAGCCCGATCAGGTTCGGGCAGGCATCGGCCAGCTGCTGAACCGCTTCGGCCTCGAGCACACCATTGCCGCGGTTGTAGTAGATGACGTTGATCGAGGTCGAATCGCAGATTCGACGCGCGTACTCCACCAGGCCGTCCTGCGGACACTCGGTCAGATACGGCGGCATCAGCAGGATGCCATCCGCTCCGGCCTCTTCCGCCGCTTTCGCATAGGCCTGTCCCACGCCGACACTAAGACCGGCACTGGCGATGACCGGCAGCTTGCCCCCCACCGTCTCCACGGCGACGGTGACGATCTCGCGGAACTCGTCGAGCGTCAGGTTGAAGAATTCCCCGGTCCCGCCGGCAACGAACACCGCCGACACCTCATGACTGACGAACCATTCCAGCCGCTGACGGTAGCTGTCGCGATCGAAATGCCCCTGCTCGTCGAAATCCGTCACGGGAAAGGAAAGCAGGCCATCGCCGACCGCCTGAATGACTGCGTCTCTGGAAAAATTCACGGATTGTCCCTCTTGCCCGACTCGTTGAAGGCGGCGTGACACGATGATCCGCCGACTTGTCATACATCATACAACTGCAAATCTAGAAGCCACTCAGCTGTATGACAACATCGACCATGGTCGATGCAACGAAGGGTTAACGCCGAGCGAAAAAGGGCCAGCCACGCTCCATGGCGGCGGGAACAGCGCTGGACGAGGTGCGTTCACGACGGTCACGTCACCGCGCTAACGACGGCCGTCCGGTATCTCGCAAGCCTCAACGGGTGCCGCGCTCGGCCGTGCGGCTGGGCGGCTCGCCGAAACGCGCCTGATAGGCGCGGGAAAAATGCGCCAGATGGGTGAAGCCGCTGGCCAGCGCCGCCTCGGTCACCCGGCAGCGACTGTCGGCGAGGATGCATCGCGCCTGATCGAGCCGCATGCCCAGGTAACACTGCTTGGGCGTCTCGCCGAACGCGGCGGTGAACAGCCGGGTCAGCTGACGCTGCGACTGCCCGACCAGCCGGCAGATCTCCGGAATCGGCAATGCCTGATCGAGATGGGTCTCCATGATGGCCAGCGCGCGCACCACCGCCCGGGGCAGGTTGTCCATGGCCCGCGCGCTTCCAACATCCCGCGCCTCCTCTTCACTGACCCGCTGATGCACCAGCTGGCGACCCACCGCATTGGCCAGGGCCGGCCCGTAGTCGTGCTCGATCCACTGCAGCATCATGTCGATGCCCGCCGCACCGCCGGACCCGGTCAGCCGCCGGTCGGCGAACTCGAAGCGCGCCTCGCTCACCGCGATGTGCGGAAACTCCTCGCGAAACGCCGGCACGCTCTCCCAGTGCAGCGCCACCCGCTGCTGCTCCAGCAGGCCCGCGCGCGCCAGAATGAAGGGCGCGGTATCCAGCCCGCCGACCCGGGCGCCGTGCGCTGCTGCCTGCCGCAGCACGGCACGCTCGGCGGCGGTCACCGTGGCCTCGGCCTCGTAGGAAGAGATCACCATCAGCAGCTCCCCCACCTCCGCCTCGCCCAGCGCGGCATCGACATCGATGCGCACCCCGTTGCTGGCCACGACCGCCTCGCCGTCCGCCGAGAGCAGCTGCCAGGCGAACAGCTCGCGGCCGAAACGGTTGGCGACCCGCAGCGGCTCGAGCAGGCAGAACAGGGTCAGCATGGAAAACTTGGGCACCAGCCATACGCTCACCGTATGTACCGCCTCGCCGGGTCGCGGGACCGGCGGCTGGTCGGGACGTGGATAGGGCCACTCCGGCATCATGGACTCGCTCATGGCCATAAAAATCAACCAAAAGGCCATTTATTGCAAATTCGCTGTGCCCCAAGCCCCTAGGGTAGATAAAGCGGCGGCGCCCGAGGCGCTCGTCGTCACTTCATCGTCGTAGAGAGAATCGTCCATGTCCCCAGCCGCCGAGATCGAACTCAAGGATGACGGCCGACAGCTGGCCCTGCGCCTGGCGGGCCGCGAACAGCAGCTTGCCGCCCTCTGGCTGCGCGAACGGGCGCCGGATGCCGACACCCTCGACCCGCGCACGGGGCAGCGCCTGATCGAGGCCGCCCGGTTGCCGCTGGATCTCCACGCGACCCGGGCCCGTATCGACGGCGACCGCCTCGCGGTGCAGTTCAGCGACGGCCATCGCGCCAGCTTTCCGCTCGCCGACCTGCTCGCGCAGACGACGCCCGACCGCGACATCGACGACGGCCTGACGCTGTGGGATGCGACGCTCGAGACGCTGCCCCGGGCCGATTTCGCGGCCGCCTGCGATGACGACGGCGCGCTGCTCGCCATGCTCGAGGCCCTGCATCGCCATGGCTTCGTCAAGGTCGAGGGCGTCCCGCTCACCGAGGACGGCATGCAGCCGCTGATCGACCGCATCGGTCCGCTGCGTCGCACCAACTGGGGCGGCATCGCCGACGTCAAGTCGGTGGCCGACGCCTACGACCTGACCATGACCCGGCGCGGGCTCGAGCCGCATACCGACAACCCCTATCGCGACCCGATCCCCGGCTACATCTGGCTGCACTGCCTGAGCAACGCCGCCGAGGGCGGCGACAGCACGCTCGCCGACGGCTTCATGGCGGCACGACGCCTGCGCGACGAGGCGCCCGAGCACTTCGAGTGCCTGACCCGGCTGTCACCGACCTTTCGCTACACCGATGCCACCACCGATCTGGAGAGCGAAGGCCCGCTGATCGAGCTCGACAGCCATGGCCGCCTGGCCCGGGTGCGCTACTCCAACCGCACCGAACGCATCGACGCCCACGCCCCCGAGCTGCTGGCGCGCTACTACGCCGCGCGCCAGCACTTCTACCGGCTGATCACCTCGGATGCCTTGACCGTGCACCTCAAGCTGGCGCCCGGCGAGATGCTGATCATGGACAACTACCGCCTGCTTCACGGGCGGACCGCCTACCAGCTGGACGGCGGGGTACGTCACCTTCGCCAAGGCTACGTCGACCGCGACAGCACTGCCAGCCGCCGCCGTGTCCTGCGTGCCCGGCTGACCGCCGGCACCGCCGAGACGCCGACCGCCACCACCCGGGGAGCCATCTCATGAACCAGGCCCGCTTCACCCGTTTCGCGGAAAGCACCCACGCCGACTGGGCGATCATCGACGCCCACTTCCAGCGTTACCAGAACGATGTCGCCCGCCGGGTGCTCGAGCACCTGCGGCGACTCGAGGGGGATACCCACGGCTATCCCGTCGACCGTTATACCCACAGCCTGCAGACCGCGACCCGCGCGCTCGACGCCGGTGCCGACGAGGAGACCGTGGTCTGTGCGCTGCTCCATGACATCGGCGACGACCTGGCCCCGGCCAACCACGCCGAGATCGCCGCGGCGATCCTCGCGCCCTACGTCGATCCGCTCAACGTGTGGATGATCCGCCACCACGAGCTGTTTCAGGGGTATCATTACCGCGCCTTCTACGGCCTCGACCCGCAGGCCCGCGAGGCGTATCGCGATCACCCGGCCTATGCGCGCACCGTGCGCTTCTGCGACGAGTGGGACCAGCGCGCCTTCGATCCCAACTACCCGACGCGGCCGCTCGAGGACTTCGTGCCGATGGTCGAGCGCCTCTTCGCGCGCACGCCCTTCGGCGAAACCCTGACCGTCAAGGCCCCCGACGCATGACCACCTGTGCCCAGTACCTGATCGACCGACTCGTGGCCCACGGCATCGACACCGTGTTCGGCATTCCCGGCGTGCATACCGTGGAACTCTACCGCGGCCTGCCGGACAGCCCGCTGCGCCACGTCACCCCGCGCCACGAACAGGGCGCCGGCTTCATGGCCGACGGCTACGCCCGCGCCACCGGCCGACCCGCGGCCTGCTTCATCATCAGCGGCCCGGGGATGACCAACATCGCCACCGCCATGGCCCAGGCCCTGGCCGACTCGGTGCCCATGCTGGTGATCTCCAGCGTCAACCACCGCAACACCCTGGGTCGCGGCCAGGGGCGCCTGCACGAACTGCCCGACCAGCGGGCCACCCTCGCCGGGGTCAGCGTGTTCAGCCACACCCTGCAGACGCCGGAGGCCCTGCCCGAGGTGCTGGGGCGCGCCTTCGCGATCTTCGCCGGCGCCCGCCCCGGCCCGGTGCACATCGAGATTCCGCTCGACGTGATGGCCCTGCCTGCCCCCGACCACCCGCCCCGCGTCACCGAGGTCTTCGCCCCCGCCGCGCCGGACGCCGCACTGGCCCGCGCCGCGGACTGGCTGACCGCCGCCGAGCGGCCCCTGGTGCTGCTCGGCGGTGGCTGCGCGGACGCCGCCGAGCCGCTGCGCGACCTGGTCGAACGCCTCGACGCCCCGACCATGACCACCATCAACGCCAGGGGCGTGCTGGGGCTCGCCCACCCGCTGGATCTCGGCGCCTGCGCCAGCCTGCCGGCGGGCCGCGAGCTGGCCCGCGACGCCGACGTGATCCTGGCGCTGGGCACCGAGCTCGGCGAGACCGACTACGATCTGGTCTTCGACGAGGGCTTCCGGCTCACCGGGCGGCTGATCCGGGTCGACATCGACGCCCAGCAGCTGGCTCGCAACCAGGCCCCCGACCTGGCGCTGCTCGCCGACGCCGGCGAAGTGGCCCGGGAGCTGTGCGCCCGTCTGCCCGTCCCGGCAGCGCGCCGGGGCGCCGAGCGTGCCGCCCGCGTCAGGTCAGCCCTGGCGCTGCGCGATGCGGCGGACGTGGCGCCCTACACCGCGCTGCTCGACACCCTGCGCGAGGCGCTGCCCGACGCCACCCTCGTCGGCGACTCCACCGGGGCGGTCTACGCCGGCAATTTCGTGGTCGACATGCCCGCACCACGCCGCTGGTTCAATGCCGCCACCGGCTACGGCACCCTCGGCTACGGCCTGCCCGCGGCGCTGGGTGCCGCGCTGGCCGTGCCCGAGCGTCCGGTGGTCGCGCTGGTCGGCGACGGCGGGCTGATGTTCACCCTCGGCGAGCTGGCCACCGCCCGTGACGCCGGCGTGCCGCTGATCGTGGTGGTCTGGAACAATGACGGCTACGGCGAGATTCGCCGCTACATGGACGCCAGTGCCGTGACGCGGCTGGGGGTCGACCTGCCGGCGCCGGACCTGGTCGGCCTGGCCGAGAGCTTCGGCTGCCATGGCCGGCGCCTGACCACACCGGCGGCGCTGCATGAAGCACTGGCGACCGCCCGGCATGCCGACCGGCCCACGCTGATCGAGATCGATGCCGACGCCTGGCAGGGCGTCTGACGGATTCGCCCGCTTTCCTCAAGGAGCCGACATGCACTACTCCCGACTCACCGAACGCATCGCCGGCGACGGCGCCGCCGCCTGGAACATCCACTACCGGGCGCTCGAACGCCGGGCGCGCGGCGACGACGTCATCATCCTCTCGGTGGGCGACCCGGACTTCACCACGCCCGAGCCGATCGTCGAGAGCGCGGTGACCAGCCTGCGCGGCGGGGCCACCCACTATGCCGACGTGCAGGGCAAGCAGCGCCTTCGTGAACTGATCGCCGACACCCACCGCCGTCAGGGCGGCGCGGCGACGACCACCGCCGCCAACGTCGCGGTGATGGCCGGCGCCCAGTGCGGCCTCTACGCCGTGGCCCAGTGCGTGCTCGAGCCGGGCGATGAGGTGCTGGTCCCCGAGCCGATGTATGTCACCTACGAGGCGGCCCTGCAGGCCGCCGGCGCCCGCCTGGTGCGCGTACCGCTGCGTGCCGGGAACGCCTTCCAGCCGGACCCGGCCGAGTTCGCCGCGGCGGTGACGCCGCGTACCCGGGCGATGCTGCTCAACAGCCCCCACAACCCCACCGGGCAGATCCTCGGCCGCGAGCATTGGGAGGCCCTGGCCGCGCTGTGCCGCGAACACGACCTGTGGCTGCTGTCCGACGAGGTCTACGCCTCGCTGATCTTCGACGCGGCCCACCAGTGTCCCGATGCGCTGCCCGGCATGGCCGAGCGCACCGCGGTGATCAGCAGCCTGTCGAAGTCCCATGCCATGACCGGCTGGCGGCTGGGTTGGGTGATCGGCCCCGAGACGCTGATCGGCCACCTGTCCAACCTGGCGCTGTGCATGCTCTACGGCAGCCCGGACTTCATCCAGAATGCCGCCTGCGAGGCGCTGGCCCATCCTCCGGCCGAGCTCGCCGCCATGCGCGAGACCTACCGGGCGCGGCGCGATACCGTCTTCTCGGCCCTCGCCGACAGCGCGGCACTCGATGTGCTGCGCCCCGAAGCCGGCATGTTCATGATGGTCGACATCCGCCGCACCGGCCTGTCCGCGGCGGACTTCGCCGACCGCCTGCTCGAGGAACACGGCGTCTCGGTGCTCTCGGGCGAGGCCTTCGGCCCCTCGGCCGCCGGCTTTGTGCGGCTCAGCCTGACGGTCGACGCCGAGCGACTGCGCGAGGCCTGCCGGCGCCTGGAACACTGCGCCGCGTCCTGCCTGGCGACAGCGACCGTGCAGGACTGAACGACAACGACACGGGCGGCCCCTCGAGCGCCATGCGCCCGGGGCCGCGATCTTTCCACCGGACCCAGGAGGGGTATGGCCAGCACGACACTCCACCCCCGAAATCGCCCATGACCCATCACATCGACAACAACGCTCCGGCCGTCGAGACGCGCCATCTGGTCAAGCGCTACGGCGAGCTGGAGGTCCTCAAGGACATCTCGCTGACCGTGAACGAAGGCAGCGTGGTCTCGATCATCGGCTCCAGCGGTTCCGGCAAGAGCACCCTGCTGCGCTGCATGAACCTGCTCGAGCGCCCCGACGGCGGCCGGTTGACCATCGCCGGCGAAACCCTGGACTTCGGCAGCGGGGGACGCGATGCCGGCCTCGACCGGCGCCGACTGCAGCAGCTGCGTGCCCGGGTCAGCATGGTCTTCCAGCAGTTCAACCTCTGGCCCCACCTCACCGTGCTCGGCAACGTCATCGAGGCCCCGCTACGCGTGCGCGGCCTGCGCCGCCGCGAGGCCGTGGCGATCGGCGAGCACTACCTGGAACGGGTGGGGCTCGCCGACAAGCGCGACCAGTACCCTGCCTATCTTTCCGGCGGCCAGCAGCAGCGCGTGGCGATCGCCCGGGCACTGGCCATGGAGCCGCGCGTGCTGCTGTTCGACGAGCCCACCTCGGCCCTCGACCCGGAACTGGTCAGCGAGGTGCTCGGCGTGATCCGCGGGCTCGCCGACGAGGGCCGTACCATGCTGCTGGTCACCCACGAGATGCGCTTCGCGCGCGACGTCTCCCATCAGGTGGTGTTCCTCCACCAGGGGCTCGTCGAGGAGACCGGCACCTCGCGCGAGGTGTTCGAGAACGCCGCCAGCGAGCGCTGCCGGCAGTTCGTCGCCGGCGCGGCATGACTTCGCGCAATGCCCGACGGCATTGCCTTTCTTCGGGCCCGAGGGCCCGCGACAACAATGATGGGGAAACCATGATGACCAAGATCCTGACCCGAAGCCTGATCCATACCGCCGGCATCGCTGCCCTGGCGCTATCCGCCACCACGGCCCTGGCCGCCGAGCCGCTCAAGATCGGCATCTCGGCGGAACCCTACCCGCCGTTCACCTACAAGGACGCCGACGGCAGCTGGACCGGCTTCGAGGTGGAGCTCGGCCAGGCTTTGTGCGATCAGATGCAGGCCGACTGCGCGATCACGCCGACCGGCTGGAGCGGCATCTTCCCGGCACTCGACAGCGGCAAGATCGACATGATCATGAATTCCCTGTCGATCACCGACAAGCGCAAGCGGGTCATCGACTTCACCGACCCGTACTACTACACCCCGGCGGCCTACGTCACCGCCAAGGACAGTGACCTGCAGATTCCCGACGGGCTCGACGGCAAGATCCTCGGCGTGCAGGGCTCGACCACCAACGCCACCTTCGCACGTCGCAAGCTCGCCGACACCGGCGTCGAGCTGAAGATCTACGACCGCCAGGAGCAGGCCAACCGCGACCTGCTGGCCGGCCGCGTCGACGCCATTCTCGCCGACAAGATCGCCATGACCGAGTTCGTCAAGCGCGACGAGGCACAGGGCTACGAGATCCGCGCCACCGCGCCCCACGACCCGGCCTTCGGCGAGGGAGTGGGCATCGGCCTGCGCCAGGAAGACGACGCCCTGCGCAAGAAGCTCAACACCGCCATCGCCAGCGTGCTCGAGAACGGCCAATGTGCCGAACTTTCGCGGAAATATTTCAATACCGACATCTGCAGCGACTGAAGATCGCCGCCGGAGCCGCGCTCCCCGGCGAACGGCCCGCCCGCCAGTGAATGGCGGCGGGCCCCTCTTCATCGACCAAGGCTGCAACCATGTCTAGCTATCAGAATGCCGGGCTGCTCGACTGGGCGGCCCCGATCCTGCACGGCGCCCTGGTGACCCTCGAGATCGCCCTGCTGGCCTACGCCATCGGCCTCGCCCTGGGGCTGCTGGGCGCCGGCACTCGACTCAGCGCCTGGCCGCCACTGCGTGCCCTGGGGACGCTCTACTCCACCCTGGTGCGCGCCGTCCCCGAACTGCTGCTGATCATCCTGCTCTACTACGCCGGCACCCAGGCACTCAATGCCCTGCTGAACGCCCTGGGTGACGACACCCATGTCGAGATCGGCGGCTTCGTCTGTGCGGTCGGCGTGCTGGCCTTCGTCCAGGGCGCCTACATGACCGAGGTGTTCCGGGGCGCCATCCTGGCCATCCCCCGCGGCCAGCTGGAGGCCGCCGATGCCTACGGCTTCACCCGCTGGACGCGCTTTCATCGCATCGTGGTGCCCGCCATGCTGCCCAATGCCCTGCCGGGGATGTCCAACCTGTGGCTGATTCTGGTGAAGGACACCGCGCTGATCAGTGTGGTGGGCTTCGAGGAGCTGTTCTTCACCGCCCAGCAGGCGGCGGCCAGCACCCGCGACTACTTTGTCTTCTACGCCGCCGCCGGCGCGCTCTATCTGGTGATGACGCTGGGCTCCAACGCCCTCTTCGCCCGGGCGGAGCGCCACGTACGCCGCGGCCAGCCGGGCCTCTAGGAGGGCATCGATGGACTTTTCCTGGCTTTCCGACCCCTTCTACCAGCAGTACCTGTGGACGGGCTTCGTCAATACTCTGTGGCTGGTGGCGGTCTCCGGCACGCTGGGCCTGGCGCTGGCCGTCGCTTTGGCCCTGGCGCAGATCCAGGGGCCGCGCCCGCTGGCGATGCTGGTGCGCGGCTTCACCACGGTGATCCGCGGTACCCCCCTGCTGGTCCAGCTGTTCTTCTTCTACGACGGCGTGGGCCGCCTGCTGCCAGAAATCCCCGGCGTTCGCGACAGTCTGATCTGGCCGCTGCTGCGCGATCCCTTCTTCTACGGCGCGCTGACCTTCACCATCAGCGTCGGCGCCTACACCGGCGAGGTAATCCGCGGCGCCCTGCTCAGCGTGCCCGACGGTGAACTGGCCGCCGGCCGCGCCTTCGGCCTGAGCCACTGGCAGATTCTCCATCGGCTGTGGCTGCCCCGCGCCCTCCAGCTTTGCCTGCCCACGCTGACCGGCGAGGCGATCCTGTTGCTCAAGTCAGTGCCGCTGGTCTCGACCATCGCCATGATGGACCTGCTCAAGGCGGCCAACCTGGTACGCGACGAGACCTTCCTGGTCTACGAGCCGCTACTGCTGATCGCCGGCATCTACATCGCCCTGACGCTGATTCTCACCGGCGTGATGCGCCTCATCGAACACCGATTCCCGGGCGCGCGACCGGCGGCGACTCGTCGCCGGCGCCTGCTGCCCGGCTAGTCATGGAGCCCGAGATGTCTGACCTTTGCCACCAGTTCATCGATGGCCGCTGGGTGCCCAGCCGGGCCACTCGGCGCCTGACGATCATCGATCCCTATCGCGAAACCCTCCTGGGACATGTCACCGCCGGCGATACCCGCGACGTCGAGGCCGCGGTTGCTGCGGCACGCCATGCCCTGCCCGCGTGGCGGGAGCGCCCCGGCAGCGAGCGCGCCGCCTATCTCGACGCCCTGGCCAATGCCCTGGCCGACCGCCATGCCGGTCTCGCGGAAACCATCGCCCGCAACGGCGGCAAGCCCCTCGGCGAAGCCGCCATCGACGTCGATGACGCCGTCGCCTGTTACCGTTACTACGCCACACAGGCGCGGTGCCTGGATGCCCGCCAGGGCGAGGTCGTGCCGATCGAGGCCGACGGCCTCCAGGCGCACTGCTATTACGACCCGGTTGGTGTGGCCGGCCTGATCACGCCCTGGAACTTCCCTCTGGTGACCGGCGCCTGGAAACTCGCCCCGGCACTGGCCGCCGGCTGCACGGTGGTCTTCAAGCCGTCCGAGGTCGTGCCGCTGCCCGAGCAGGCGATCGCCGAGATCGCCGAAGCGATCGCCCTGCCGCCCGGCGTGCTCAACCTGGTCAACGGCGATGCCGAGGGGGTGGGCATCCCGCTCAGCCGCCATCCCGGCATCGACAAGCTCTCCTTCACCGGCAGCAACCGCGCCGGCGAGGCCGTCATGCGCGCGGCCGCCACGGGCACGCGCAACCTCTCCCTGGAACTGGGCGGCAAGTCCCCGATCCTGGTGCTCGACGACGCCGATGTCGAACAGGCCGCCGACCTGGTGATGAACGGCCTGTTCTTCAATGCCGGGCAGATGTGCTCGGCCACCTCGCGCCTGCTGGTCCATCGCTCGCTCGCCGAACCGCTTCACGACGCCCTGGCGAGCCGTATCGACGCCCTGGTGCTCGGCGACCCGCTTGAGAGCTCGACAACGCTCGGTCCCCAGGTCAGCGATCGTCAGCAGGAGCGGGTCATGCAATATCTGGCCATCGCCCGGGAGGAAGGCCTCACGGCGGTACGTGATCCTCACCATCGTGACCTGCCCGGGCACGGCTACTTCATCGCGCCGACGCTCTATCGCGACGTCCCCGTCACCAGCCGGCTCTGGCGCGAGGAGATCTTCGGTCCGGTGCTCTGTACGCGATCGGTGGATGATGACGTCGAGGCGATCGCGCTGGCCAACGACAGCGACTTCGGCCTCGCCGCCAGCGTGGTCGGCGGTGACGCCGAGCGCGCCACCGCGGTCGCTCGTCGCCTGGAAGCCGGCAATGTGTGGATCAACACCGACCAGATCGCCCCGCCTCAGGCCGCGTGGGGCGGCGTCAAGCGCAGTGGCCTCGGCCGCGAGCTGGGCCCTCTGGGACTGGCCGCCTATCAGGAGATCAAGCACCTCACAAGGGCAGGCTGAACGCTTCCGGAAACCGTCGCGGTTCGCGTTTACCCGGATATGCGCAATGCCCCGTGCGTTTCGGACAAACCTAGTCGAAATCGGCCGGATGGCGAAACGCCTTGAGTTCGGCACAACCGGCCGCCCAGACCTCGGCTTCCAGGGCGGCGATGGCCGCGGTGGGCATGGGCAGCGAGCTGCGCCGGTCGCCCTCCACCAGGCGACCGGTCAGCGCACCGACCAGCGGCATGTGGCTGACCAGCAGCACCGGCGTCTCGTCGGCGGCCTGCTGCAGCCAGTCGATGACCGGCTCGACCGGGTCATCGGGCGTGATGATCTCGAGCGTCTCCACCGCCACGCCGAGCCGCTCGGCGACGATGGCAGCGGTCTGCCGGGCACGCCGGTAGGGGCTGGCGACGAGTCGCACCCTCCGGCGCTGCGGCTCGTCCAGCGAGCCGGCCAGCCAGTCGGCCATGCGCGTCACTTCGGCACGCCCCTCGGCGGTCAACTCGCGGGCGGCATCTGGGCTTCCCGGCGCAGCCTGCCCGTGGCGCATGATCCACAGCATCGACATCACGGCCCCTCCTGCTGTTCGCGCTTGGCCTGCACGACCGACTCCCGGGACAGCGTGAACTCGACATCGCTGCTCTGCTCGTTACGCATCAGCAGGCGCGCCATGTCGCGCGCCGGCACCTGGTTGAACAGCACCTGATAGAGCCCCTCGCACAGCGGCATGTAGATCCCTTCGGCGCGGGCCTTGTCACGCACCAGACTGACGGTGTTGACCCCCTCGGCCACCTGACCCAGCGCGGCGACCGCTTCGTCCAGGGTTCGACCTTCACCCAGGGCGAAACCCACGCGGTAGTTGCGTGACAGCTTCGAGGAGCAGGTCACAATCAGATCGCCGACCCCGGCCAGCCCCAGGAAGGTCATGGGGTTGGCACCCAGCGCGACGGCGAAGCGGCTCATCTCGGCCAGCGCGCGGGTCATCAGCATGCTGCGCGTGTTCTCGCCCATGCCCAGAGCGGCGGCCATGCCGGCGGCGATGGCATAGATGTTCTTGAGCGCACCGCCCAGCTCCACGCCGTAACGATCGTTGCTGGCATAGACGCGGAAGTAGTCGCAGCCCAGTGCCGTCTGCACCCGAGCCCGCGTCAGCGCGTCGTCGCTGGCCACTACCGTCGCCGTCAGCTGCCTGTCGGCAATCTCGGACGCCAGATTGGGGCCGGAGAGCACGCCGATGTGAGCGAAGCCGGTCTCCTCCTCGAGGATCTGGCTCATCAGCTTGAAGCCATCCGCCTGGATGCCCTTGGTGGTGCTGACCAGGATCTGCTCGGGACGCAGCCAGGGGCGTGCCTGGCGGACCACCTCGGGAAACGCCTTGGAAGGGATGGCCACGAAGACCAGCTCCGCGCCGTCGAGCACGGCGGCCAGGTCGGTATCGGCCACCACATTGGCGTTGATGGTGAAATCCGGCAGATATCGTGTATTGCGATGCTCACGATTGATGGTGGATACCAGCTCGGCATCGCGCAGCCACTGGCGGACCCGGGCGCCGTTGTCGGCGGCGATGCTGGCCAGCGCCGTGCCGAAACTGCCACCACCCAGTACCGCCACCTTGAGGCTCTCGTCGCTCATCCTCGCTTCCTAGCTGCCACGTTTAGTCGCCCTCATTGTAACGAAAAACGCCCCCTGGCGGGGGCGTCGAGCGAGCGGGGTGCTAGTCGATCAACGGCACGAGGCTGTCGATACTGGAGCGGGCATCGCCATAGAGCATCCGGGTGTTCTCCTTGTAGAACAGCGGGTTCTCGATGCCGGAGTAGCCCGTGCCCTGGCCACGCTTGCAGACGAAGACCTGCTTGGACTCCCAGACCCGCAGCACCGGCATGCCGGCGATCGGGCTGTTGGGGTCTTCCTGGGCGGCCGGGTTGACGATGTCGTTGGAGCCGATGACGATCACCACGTCGGTCTCGGCGAAATCGTCGTTGATCTCGTCCATCTCCATGACGATGTCGTAGGGCACCCGGGCCTCGGCGAGCAGTACGTTCATGTGCCCCGGCAGGCGTCCGGCAACCGGGTGGATGCCAAAGCGGACCTCCTTGCCGGCGGCACGCAGCTTGCGGGTCAGCTCACTGACCGCGTTCTGCGCCTGCGCCACCGCCATGCCGTAGCCCGGCACGATGATCACGCTGTCGGCGTCGTTGAGGGCGCTGGCCACGCCGCCCACGTCGATCGACACCATCTCGCCCTCGATTTCCGCGGCCGGCCCCTGGGTGGCGCCGAAGCCACCGAGAATCACGCTGACGAAGTTGCGGTTCATCGCCTTGCACATGATGTAGGAGAGGATGGCACCGGAGGAGCCCACCAGTGCGCCGGTGACAATCAGCAGGTCATTGGAGAGCGTGAAGCCGATTGCCGCCGCCGCCCAGCCGGAATAGCTGTTGAGCATCGACACCACCACCGGCATGTCGGCGCCGCCGATGCCCATGATCAGGTGATAGCCGATGAAGAAGGCCAGCAGCGCGATCAGCAGCAGCGTCCAGAAGCCGCCGCCGTTGAGGTAGACGATCGCCAGCAGCAGTGAAACCAGCGCCGCCCCGCCGTTGAGCCAGTGCCCGCCCGGCAGCTTGTGCGGCTTGCTATTGATCTTGCCGGCCAGCTTGCCGAAGGCCACCACCGAGCCGGTGAAGGTCACCGCACCGATGAAGATGCCCAGCACGGCTTCCACCTGCAGGAAGGCCAGTTCCGCCGACGTCTTGTGGGCCAGCAGGGCGGCGAAGGCGGAAAGCTGGTCGCTGCCCTGATCGGCGAGCTGCATGGCCAGCACCCGGCGCCGCTCGAGGTCGGCATTGAAGCCGACGAACACCGCGGCCAGGCCGACGAAGCTGTGCAGTGCCGCCACCAGCTGCGGCATTTCGGTCATCTCGACCTTGCGAGCCAGGTAGGCACCGATCAGCGCCCCGATCAGCATCATCGGCAGCATCCACCAGTAGCCGCCGATGCCCGGCCCCAGGGCCGTGAAGACGACCCCGATCGCCATGCCGACGATGCCGTACCACACCGCCCGCTTGGCCTTCTCCTGGTTGCTCAGCCCTCCCAGCGAGAGGATGAACAGTACACTTGCCGCAATCGCCGCGGCAGACACGAATTCTTGTCCCATCATGATCTCGTTTCTCCGCCGCTCAGGATTTCTGGAACATCGCCAGCATCCGGCGTGTCACCAGGAAGCCGCCCACGATGTTGATGCTCGCGATCAGCACCGAGATACCGGCCAGCAGGCCGACCAGGATACTGCTCGAGCCGATCTGCAGGATCGCCCCCAGGATGATGATGCCGGAGATGGCGTTGGTGACGGCCATCAGCGGTGTATGCAGCGAGTGGCTGACGTTCCAGATCACCTGGAAGCCGACGAAGCATGACAGCGCGAAGACGATGAAGTGCTGCATGAAGGAGGCCGGCGCGACCAGTCCCAGCAGCCACATCACCACACCGCCGGCGACGAGCAGCGCCACCTGACGCTTGGTCTGGGCAAGGAAGGCGGCATGCTCGGCGGCCTTCTTCTCCTCCGGCGTCGGCTCCTTGACCTTTGGCTTCGGCTGGGTGGCACCGATGGCCTTGACCTTGGGCGGCGGCGGCGGGAAGGTGATCTCGCCCTGATGGGTCACGGTGGTGCCGCGGATCACGTCGTCCTCCATGTCATGCTGGAGCACCCCGTCCTTGTCAGGCGTCAGGTCGGTCAGCATGTGGCGGACGTTGGTGGCATAGAGCAGCGAGGCCTGGGTCGCCATCCGCGAGGGGAAGTCGGTGTAGCCGACGATGACCACACCGTTGTCGGTGACGATGCGCTCGTCGGGCACGGTGAGATCGCAGTTGCCGCCCTTCTCGGCCGCCAGATCGACAATCACCGAGCCGGGCTTCATCGCCTGCACCATGTCCTCGAGCCACAGCTTGGGCGCCGGCTTGCCGGGGATCAGCGCGGTGGTGATGACGATGTCCACCTCGGCGGCCTGTTCGCGAAACAGCGCCAGCTGCTTTTCGCGGAACTCGGGGCTGGAAGGCTTGGCGTAACCGCCGCTCTCGGCGCCGTCCTGGCTCTCGTCGAAGTCGAGGAACAGGAACTCGGCACCCATGGATTCGATCTGCTCGGCCACCTCGGGGCGTACATCGAAGGCCCGCACCACCGCCCCCAGACTGGTCGCCGTACCGATGGCGGCGAGCCCCGCCACCCCGGCACCGACCACCAGTACCTTGGCCGGCGGTACCTTGCCCGCCGCCGTCACCTGGCCGGTGAAGAAGCGGCCGAACTGGTTGCCCGCCTCGATCACCGCCCGGTAGCCGGCGATATTGGCGGTGGACGACAGGGCATCCATTTTCTGGGCCCGCGAGATGCGTGGCACCATGTCCATGGCAACGACCGTGGCGCCGCTGTCCTTGCAGCGCTCGAGCATGGCCTCGTTCTGGGCCGGCCAGAAGAACGAGATCAGCGTCTGGTCGTCCCGCAGCCGCCCGGCCTCTTCCTCGGTCGGTTCACGCACCTTGATGACCACATCCGACGCCTGCCACAGCGCCTCGGCACCTTCCACAACCTCGACGCCCACATTGCGATAGGCCGCGTCGTCGAAGCCGGCGGCTGTACCGGCCCCGGCTTCGATGAGGCACTCATGGCCGAGCTTCTGAATGTGCTGGGCGCTTTCGGGCGTCAGCGCGACTCGCGCCTCTCCCGGCCTGACTTCCCTGGGTGCACCGACTTTCATGATGCGCTTCCCTCCCCTTGACGATAATGAGCACGCCGGCCTGCTCGACTCGCGCGGCTAGGCGCAGGGCGACCACAGTGGCACTTGCCATCCGGCCGATCGTTCATCGTGATTGATCCCTTGTCGAATTCCTGGCGTGTCTTCCAAAAAACGTCGCCGCTCTATCTCGCCACGACGTGGCATGACCTCGGTGAAAGCGTTTTTTGGCAGCGACTTTTTCCAGTCTTTTGGCAAACGCTGAAAAGATCAACAACCTTGTTAAAAAAATCCATCATAATCATGGGTTTATGGCACTCATAACGCAGCCATTATGCACAATATATAAAACAAGCCATTGATTTATATGGAAAAACGGGAAAATTTACACCTCGCTTTTTACTTATGATCGGCATAAGTCATCCATTATTTACGCCATCACCTCAACCAGGTCGACGCACCCTCAGCAGCGACGAAGCACTTCGGAAACACTCACTTCATCGACCCCTTCCGTGACCATCAATGCCACGCCCATGTCATGAACCGTCTCGGCCTGCCAGATGTGACCGCGTCGATCGATCAGGTCAAAATCGGCACAGGCATCCCCGACGGCCATCACGGAGAAGCTCAAGCTGGTGGCATGACATGCCGTGGCACCGACACTGCGCGCCGTACCCATGCCGGCAATGACCAGCCGCGAAACACCGTGGCGATGCAGCCAGGTTTCCAGCCCGGTCCCCACGAAACCACTTTCGGCATGCCGGCTCAGGACGCGCTCGCCCGGCAGCGGGTCGGCACACGCCAGCGGCTGCTCGAGATGGGACGAGGGTCGGCCAGTGTAGATACTCGGCGGGGAAAAGCGGTGCAGGTGCACGACGAGGCCATCACCACTGCGCCAGCAGGACAGCAGCGCGGCGACTTGCGCCTCGAGATCCGGATTGCTGCGACGGCGCGAACGAACGAAGGCATCCGCCCTGTGCTGGAAGTCGATCAGCAACAGAGCCGTACCGCTGTCGCGCGCGTCGGCAGGACGATGGAAGACGGTACGGGACGCGACGGGCATGGCCGGACTCCTGTCGAGCGACATGGCGTTCACTCAGCATAGGCGTCCAGCCTGTGTTCTGCGCGGACTCGATGGGGCGGCCCCGTGTCTACCCGTTCGAGGGCCGTGTCACGAAGAGCAGGACAGCACCACCGGCGGGGCGTTTCGTGGCGGCGGACTCGTCCAGTCCTCCGCACCGTCCTCGTGGGGCACGAAGGGCGCGGCCAGGCGCTCGCGCAGCCGCCGGAGCGGGCCCGGGTCGCCGGCTTCGGCCGCGGCGATGACCTGCTGAAGTGGCCGATGACGCAGGATGTAGCAGGGATTGACGGCATCCATGGCCCGCTGGCGTGCCTCGGCATCCCGTGACTCGCCCTCGAGACGCGCCCGGTAGGCCTCTAGCCAGGCAACCAGCGCATCATCATCCGCGGGAACCTCCAGGTGCGCCGCCAGCCGGAGACGCGAGTCGTCATCCCCCCGGTAGGCACCCAATGCGCGAAACGCCGAGTGGAAATCGGCCTCGTGACGCGCCAGCAGGGCCAGCCAGTCCGCCGCCAGGGTGGCATCGTCATCCCGGCACTCGGCCAGTCCCAGACGCGCACGCATTCGGCATGCATAGGCCGAATCCAGCGCCGGTTCGAAGGCATCGAGCCGGTCACGCAACCGATCGGCATCGACCAGCGGGGTCAGCGACTGGGCCAGCACCATCAGGTTCCACAGCGCCACGCCCGGCTGACGATCATAGGCATAGCGCCCTTCGGCATCGGTGTGATTGGGCGTCCAGCCGGGCCTGAAACGCTCCTGGAAGGCATAGGGGCCGTAGTCCAGGGTCAGGCCGAGCAGCGACATGTTGTCGGTGTTCATCACCCCGTGCACAAAGCCATAGGCCTGCCAGCCGGCGACCATCTCGGCGGTGCGCGCGACGACATCGGCGAACAGCGCCTCGGCCGGATTCCCGGCCTCGGCCAGTGCCGGACGATGGCGCTCGATGACATGCTGCACAAGCCGGCGCATGCCCTCCACGTCCCCCTGCTGGTAGAGCCATTCGACATGCCCGAAGCGGGCATGGCTGGGCGCCAAGCGCATCAGGGTGGCCCCCGGCTCGACCCGCTCGCGCATCACCCGCTCACCGTTGACCGCCACGGCCAGGGCCGTGGTGGTGGGAATGCCCAGCCCCTGCATGGCCTCGCCGGCCAGGTACTCGCGGATCGAGGAGCGCAGCACCGCTCGCCCGTCGCCGAAACGCGAGAAAGGCGTCTGGCCGGCGCCCTTGAGATGCAGGTCGACCGGCCCCTGCCGGGTCATCGCCTCGCCCAGCAACAGCCCGCGGCCATCGCCGAGCGCCGGATTGTAGGTGCCGAACTGGTGGCCGGTATACTTCTGGGCGATCGGGCGCATGCCCGGCAGCAGGTCACGACCGGCCAACAATGCCGCCAGTCGCTCCGGCTCGACCGACGCCGGATCGAGATCGAGCTGGGCGGCGCCCAGCGGACTGAGGTCGAGCACGTGCGTGTCGCGCCAGGCAGTGGGCGCCACCTCGCGGTAGAACGCCTCGGGGAGGCGCGCCCAGCTGTTGTCGAAACGCAGGTCATCGAGGCTCATGGTGGTCATCCCGGTCGGCGAGCATTTACATCCACTGTAATCATCGGTTCCAGGCAGGTAAAACCATCGACGGCCCGGAAACGACAAACCCGCTCGCCGTGGCCGGCGAGCGGGTTTCGGGTGCAGCGGTGCGCAGTCGTCAGGCAGTCAGCAGGCTGTTGAGCCGCTTGACATAGGCCGCCGGGTCATCCAGATGGCCGCCCTCGGCGATGATCGCCTGATCCAGCAGGATGTGCGCCAGATCGGCAAAGCCCTCGCCGTCGGTGCCTTCCAGCCGGTTCACCAGCGAGTGCTCGGGATTGAGCTCAAGGATCGGCTTGACCTCGGGCATCGGCTGGCCGGCGGCCTCCATGATGCGACGCATCTGGAAGCCCATCTCGTGCTCGGAGAGCACCACGCAGGCCGGTGAGTCGGTCAAGCGATGGGTCACGCGGACCTCCTGAACACTGTCGCCCAGCGCCTCCTTGACGCGCTTGACCAGGTCCTCCTTGGCCTTGGCGGTCTCTTCCTGAGCCTGCTTTTCTTCCTCGTCCTCGATCTCGCCGAGGTCCAGGTCGCCCTTGGCCACGTCGGCGAAGGCCTTGCCGTCGTATTCGGTGAGGTGGCTCATCAGCCACTCGTCGATGCGATCGTGGAGCAGCAGCACCTCGACGCCCTTCTTGCGGAAGATCTCCAGATGCGGGCTGTTGCGGGCCGCATTGAAGCCATCGGCGACGATGTAGTAGATCTTCTGCTGGCCTTCCTTCATGCGCAACACGTAGTCGGCCAGCGACTGGTCCTGCACCGCGGTGTCGGTATGCGTGGTCGAGAAGCGCAGCAGCTCGCTGATCTTGTCGCGGTTGGCAAAGTCTTCCGCCGGGCCTTCCTTGAGCACGCTGCCGAAGGTGTTCCAGAACGTCTGGTAGGCGTCCTTGTCCTTGGCCAGCTTCTTGAGCATGTCCAGGGCACGCTTGGTCAGCGCCGACTTCATCTTGTCGACCTGCGGGTCCTTCTGCAGCAGCTCGCGGGAGACGTTCAGCGACAGATCCTTGGTGTCGACCACCCCCTTGATGAAGCGCAGGTAGAGCGGCAGGAACTGTTCGGCGTCATCCATGATGAACACACGCTGCACATACAGGCGCACGCCGCGGGCGCCGTCACGCTCGTAGAGGTCGAACGGCGCGCGCTCCGGCACGTAGAGCAGGCTGGTGTACTCGAGCTTGCCCTCGACCTTGTTGTGACTCCAGGTCAGCGGATCGCTGAAATCATGGGCGATGTGCTTGTAGAACGCCTTGTATTCGTCGTCGCTGACCTCGCTCTTGGGCCTCACCCACAGTGCCTGGGCTTCGTTGACGGTCTCCCAGGTAGTGACCTCGCTGCCCTCGATCTCGTTGCCGTCGTCGTCCTTGGCGGTCTCGGTCTTGGGCATGCGCACCGGCACGTCGATATGGTCCGAGTACTTGCGCACCAGGTTGCGCAGCCGGAAGTCGTCGGCGAACTCGCCGGCATCCTCCTTGAGGTGCAGGATGATCTCGGTGCCACGCTCGGGCTTGTCGACGTCGGCGACGGTGAACTCGCCCTCGCCCTTCGAGCGCCATTCGACACCGCTGTCGCTGCCGGCACGGCGCGTGCGCACGGTCACCTCGTCGGCGACGATGAAGGCGGAATAGAAGCCCACCCCGAACTGGCCGATCAGCTTGGCATCCTTCTGCTGCTCGCCGGAGAGCTGCTTGAGGAACTCGGCGGTACCGCTCTTGGCGATGGTGCCGAGATTGGCGACGACGTCATCGCGGGTCATGCCGATGCCGTTGTCGCGCACCGTCACCGTGTTGTTGTCGGCGTCATGCTCGATCTCGATGCGCAGGTCACTGTCGCCCTCGTAGAGCGCGTCGTTGTTCAACGCCGCGTAGCGCAGCTTGTCCGTGGCGTCGGCCGCGTTGGAAATCAGCTCGCGCAGGAATATCTCCCGGTTGGAATACAGGGAGTGGATCATCAGATGGAGCAGTTGCTTGACTTCCGTCTGGAAGCCGAGCGTTTCTTCATGGGTGGCGGTGGTCATGGATTCAAGCCCCTCATGGTGTGTAGAACGTGACACCGCCGATATGGGGCTAGTTCGAGCGTTTTCAAGCACCTGAGTCGAAACCGGGCCCAATGGCCCGATCGCTGGCCGCAACGAACCGATCCGGCGCCGTTCAGAACGTATTTCCAAACCCCGTTGATGATGGGCGTCGGTGGCAAGGCGAAGCGAGGGTCCTTTGCCATGGATGGCAAAGGTAGCGCCCAGGGAGGGGTTTACAGCGCCCTCGCAAAGCCTTGCCACCGAGAAAGCCCATCCTGTCCACCGGTTATGAAAGAAACTCTTAGCGCGCCGCGGGCGGCCCCTCGCCCTTCCAGCGCCGGTAGTCGGCCAGCGCGGTATCGACCCGGGTCAGCAGCCAGCCGACGATCACCACGTCGTCGACCAGGCCGACCACCAGCAGCACGTCGGGAATCAGATCCAGCGGCGAGACCAGATAGGCTGCCGCCAGCGCCATCCAGCCGAAGGCCGGCCAGGGCACAGGGCGGTAGCGACCGCTCACCACGTCACGGCACATCGGCACGAACAGCCGCATGGCACGGGCGATAGCCGTCAGGGCGCGACGACGCTTTCTGAGGGTGGCGGCGATGCCGCCGGCCTTGAAAAGGGCCATGATTGCTCCTGTCGTAAGCCGACGACACTACTCAAGGCCGTCGCTATGGGCGAGGATGAGACAGACTGCAACCGATAGGCAAGCCCGAGGAGGAGCCGGCGATGCCCCTTCGAATCCCCCGTCACGGCCTCGCGCTGTTGAGCGCCCTGCTGATCAGCCTGCCGGCTGTGGCCGACGAAGCCGACGACCAAGCCCTGCGCGAGGCGCTGGACGCCGCCCGTGCCCACCAGTGGAATCGTGTCGACGATACGGCCATCGACGATCACGTCCTTGCCGGTTACATCGACTATCATCGCCTCCGCGGCCAATTGCCCGACGCGCTACCGGCGACCGTCAATGCCTTCATCACCCGGCATGCCGATTCGCCGCTGTCGACCTGGATGCGCGGCGTGGCCGAAGTCGCTTACGGCAAGGCCGGACGCTTCGACGCGCTGCTGGCGGTGAGCGACGGCGAGCCGCGCGGCGTGATTCGCCGCTGCTACTACTACACTGCGCTGCTCGACAAGGCCCCCGAAAAGGCGGCCGAGGGCGGCCGAGATTTGTGGTTGACCGGCCACTCTCAGCCCGGCGAGTGCGACACCCTGTTCAACACCCTGCGCGCACGTGGCGAGATCGGCGGTGTTCAGGTCTGGCAGCGCCTGCTGCTTGCCTGGGAAAACGGCGAGACCGGGCTGATGCGCTATCTGGAGCGCCAGCTGCCCGCCGGCTGGGGCGACGCCAAGGGCGCACTGGAGCGGCTGCGCAAGGACTATGCGGCGATCACCCGGATACCGCGCGATATCGGCCACGAGGGCGCCAGCGGCCCGCTGTTCGCCGCCGCCATGCACCAGTTCACGCGGGCCGACACGGAGGCGGCGCTGGAAGCCTGGCGCAAGATCGCGCCGCACCTCGACCTCGCCACCCGGCAGCGTCAGGCGATCGAGCGCGACCTGGCCTTCTATTCGATGGTGCGCGAGGTGGACAATAATCGCGGCTGGGTCGACCAGGTACTTCCCGACCTCGCCGACAGCGACCTGCTGGAACTGCGGGTACGCCGGGCACTGGCCGAGCGTGACTGGCAGGGAGTCATCGACTGGGTACACGCCATGCCCGACGACCCACGCCAGGACGCCCGCTGGCAATACTGGCTGGGCCGCGCCCTGTCAGAACTCGGCGATCGGCAGACTGCCCACAAGGCCTACGCCGCCGCTGCCGAACAGCGCAGCTTCTACGGCTTCGCCGCCGCCGACCGGATCGGCCAGCCCTATGACCTGAACCTGCGCCGGGCGACGTTCAACGCCGCCTATCGTCAGCAGGTCGCCGGCTGGCCGGTCATCCAGCGTGTCGAGGCACTGATGCGTATCGGCGAGCCGGGGCTGGCGCGCAGCGAATGGTACTTCGCCTCACGCCGTGCCGATACCGACAAGGCCAACGCCATGGCCGACTACGCCATGCAGCAGGGCTGGTATGCGCTGGCGGTGCAGACCACCATCCTCGCCCGCGAGTGGGATGCGCTGGCATGGCGCTTCCCGCTGGCCTACCGCGACGCCTTCCAGCGCTGGGGGCAGCGCCTCGACGTCGACCCCTATCTGCTGATGGGGATCGCCCGACGCGAGAGCGCCTTCAACCCTCGGGCCCAGTCCTCGGTCGGCGCACGCGGCCTGATGCAGCTGATGCCCGCCACCGCGCGTCATGTCAGCGCCCGCGCCAACGTCGAGCCTCCCGCTGCCGGGAAGCTGTTCGATCCGGCAGTCAATATTCGTCTGGGTAGCCATTATGTGCGCGAGATGCTCGATCGCTACCGTGGCAACCGGCTGGCCGCCGTGGCCGCCTACAACGCCGGCCCCAGCCGCGTCGACCGCTGGCTGCGCGATGCACCAGAGGACTTCGACCTGTTCATCGAGAGCATCCCCTATCACGAGACCCGGGCCTATGTGCAGGCGGTGCTCACCTACCGGGTGATCTTCGCCAGCCTCGCCAACGGCGGCGATACCAGCAAGATCGCGCTGCTGGCCGACGGCGAACGCCAGTCACGCTACGATGCCTCGCTGCTGGCCAGTAACTGAACCGTTTCCAGGCGCCTCCCACAGGACAGGCGCCTTCCCTTAAAAACAACGGGGGCGGCCATCTGGCCGCCCCCGTGTCATTCCGTGCCTCGGCTGTCAGTAACCGACCTGCCGATAGCGCTGTGCCTTGCGGCGTGACTGCGGCCGCCGGCGTCCATAGCTGCCGTTGGCGACCTTGCCGCGCCGTGAGCGGATATCTCCCTTGGCCATCTGTCACCTCCTGTTGCGGAATGGGTCAATGCGGATGCGACGCTGGCAGTGTGGGAAACAGGCGGCGCCGCGGTCAAGTCGACCGCGGCCCGGCCTCAGGCCCGTGAACGACGGCGCACCGGCGCGTCGTCGTCATTACGGCGGCGTGACGCCCGTTCCGGCGCACCGTTGTCCTCGGCAATCTCCAGGGGCCGGCCGGCGACCCGTGCCCGGGCCATCTTGGCCAGGATCGAGGTCGGCAGGGAGCTGGGCAGCTCGACCACGGAGAAGGCGTTGCGAATATCGATGCGACCGATGCGGCCCCCTTCGATACCGCCCTCGTTGGCCAGCGCGCCCACCAGCTGGCCGGGCTTGATGCCGTCGCGATGGCCCACGGCGACCCGATAACGCGTCATGCCTTCCGAGGGCGTACGCTCACGGCGACGCGGCGGCTTGCCGTCGCGACCACCGTCACGACCCGCGCCCTTGGCGGCACCCGGCTTGGGCAGACGTCCGATCGGCGCCTCGTCGGCACGGGCCAGGCTGGCAAAGGCACAGGCCAGCTCCAGCGGATCATGACCTTCCGCGGCCAGCCGTTCGACCAGGCTGCGCTGCTCACCGGTATCGCCGGTCAGCGTGCCCAGCACCCGTTCGCGGAAGCGTTCGTCACGATGGGCACGGATCGTCGCTTCATCGGGAAGCTCGGTCTCGGTCATCGCCTGACCGGTGGCCTGCTCCAGCCAGCGCACCTTGCGGGTCTCGCGGAAGCCGGCAAAGGTCACCGCCACCCCGGAACGCCCGGCACGCCCGGTCCGCCCGATGCGGTGGGTGTAGGCCTCGCTGTCCTGCGGCAGATCGTAGTTGAACACATGGGTGATCCGCGGCACGTCGAGGCCGCGCGCCGCCACGTCGGTGGCCACCAGCACATCGACCTTGCCCTTCTTGAGGCGGGCCACGGTGCGTTCGCGCAGGCTCTGGTCCAGGTCGCCGGACAGCGCCGCCGCATTGAAGCCACGCGCCGTCAGCTGGTCCACGACGGTGGTACAAGCCGCACGGGTCCGCACGAAGACGATGGCGGCATCCACCGGCTCGACCTCGAGCAGGCGCGACAGAGCCTCGACCTTGCCGGCACCGTCGATGCGCACCAGACGCTGTTCAATGTTCTCGCCGGTGGTGACCCGCGATTCGATGGCCACCTTGACCGGGTCGACCAAGTAGCGGTTGACGATACGTTCGATCTCTGCCGGCAACGTGGCCGAGAAGAACACGCGCTGAGCGGTGGTCGGAGTGTCGGCCACCACGCGCTTGACGTCGTCGATGAAGCCCATGCGCAGCATCTCGTCGGCCTCGTCGAGCACCAGCGCATTGAGACCGGTGAGCTTGAGGCTGCCGCGATCGAGGTGATCGATCACGCGGCCCGGCGTACCCACCACGACGTGGGCGCCACGCTTGAGGGCGCTGAGCTGTTCGCGGTAGTCCTGGCCGCCACACAGGCTGGCGACCTCCAGGCCCTGGAGGTTCTGGCCGTACTTGCCGAACGAGACCGCCACCTGCTGGGCGAGCTCACGGGTCGGCGCCAGCACCAGCACCTGCGGTTCGCGACGCGACAGATCGAGGCGCGAGAGCAACGGCAGGGCAAAGGCCGCCGTCTTGCCGGTACCGGTCTGGGCCTGGCCCAGCATGTCACGGCCTTCCAGCAGGGCCGGGATGGTCTGCGCCTGAATCGGCGAGGGAGTTTCGTAGCCCAGGGTTTCCAGCGCGGAAAGAACGGCGGGCACGAGTGCCAGGTCGCCGAAACTCGGCGAGGCAACGGAAGTCAGGGTCATATCACACCTTGCATGGCCGGCATGGAGGCCGGCAGAAAATGTCGTGGTGCCCTGCCCTTCTCATCGCCATGACGGGACGGCGGCATATGACACGGCACCAGGTCGCTCTGCCGCAGCATTCAGTGCCGCGGCTCACTCCTGCTCCTGCTCGACCGCCGTCTTCGACGGCACGAACAGTGTGGCGACCTCTTCACGCCGGCCGGTTCATCGGCGCCGGCAATCCATCAATCAAGGCTCCCGGGCGCGGTGCATCACTATGGCGCACGACTGGGCGCCCGGTGTTGGAGTCACGTCATTGTCCGCCTTGCAGGCAGGACAAATCACCGGGATGGAGGGGTCAACACAGGCGAGGAAGCGCCATGCTACCATCGTCGAGGGTATATTGCCTATGTCTTTTTACCGGCCCGCTTCACCACGGGCCCAGATCGGAGCCTGCCATGCCAACCCTGTGGGTCGATGCCGATGCCTGCCCGCGTGCCGCGCGCGACATCGTGATCCGTGCCGCCGAACGCACCCGAACACCGGCCTGGCTGGTGGCCAACCACGCCCTGCCGTTACCGCCATCGCGCTGGGCCAAGGGGCTATCGGTGGCCAGCGGCCTGGACGCTGCCGACGACGAGATCGTGCGCCGACTCGAACCCGGTGACCTGCTGGTCACGTCGGATCTGCCGCTGGCCATGGAGGCCCTCGACAAGGGTGCCGCGGTGATGACCTCCCGGGGTGAGCCGCTGACCGCCGACAACATCCGCTCGCGCGTGCAGATGCGTGACTTCATGGAAACCCTGCGTGCCAGCGGCGAACACACCGGCGGCCCCAAGGGCTACTCGGACGCCGACCGTCGCGAGTTTGCCAACGCCCTGGACCGCTGGCTGTCCAGGAATCGCTGACACAGCACCCGGCATCTGCTGCAGATGCGTCCGACATGGTTTGGCATGGAAACCCTGCGTGCCAGCGGCGAGCACACCGGTGGCCCCAAGGGCTACACGGACGCCGACCGTCGCGAGTTTGCCAACGCCCTGGACCGCTGGCTGGCCAGACACTGCTGAACCGGCGTCACGCCTTTTCGCGAACGCCCTTCCCCGGCAGCCGTTCACGATCATGGGGCCGGTCGAGCTCGAGCAGCGGCCCCCAGGGCACGATCCGGGTGGGATTGATGGTGCCGTGGCTGTAGTAGTAGTGGCGCTTGATATGATCCAGGTCTACCGTCTCGGCGATGCCCGGCCACTGGTAGAGCTCGCGCAGATAGTTGGAGAGATTCGGGTAATCCTCGATGCGCCGCAGGTTGCATTTGAAGTGGCCATGATAGACCGCGTCGAAGCGCACCAGCGTGGTAAACAGGCGGATATCGGCCTCGGTCAGCCACTCGCCGGCCAGATAGCGCCGCTCGGCGAGACGGGCTTCCATGCGATCCAGCGCCTCGAACAGCGCGGTGACGTGTTTCTCGTAGACAGCCTGCTCGGTGGCGAACCCTGACTTGTAGACGCCGTTGTTGACGTGGTCGTAGACATCGGCATTGACGGCATCGATGGTGTCGCGCAGGTCCGACGGATAGAAATCCAGCCGATTGCTGGTGAGATGATCGAAGGCGTCGTTGAAGATCCGCACCAGATCGGCGGACTCGTTGTTGACGATGCGCCGCTCCCGCTTGTCCCACAGCGCCGGCACCGTGACCCGGCCGGTATAGTGCGGGTCGGTCAGGGTATACAGCTGATGATGGTATTCGACACCGTTAAGCGGATCGCCGCTCGAGCCTTCGTGGGTATTGTAGGTCCAGCCGTTCTCGAGCATCAGCGGACTGGTATGAGACACGCCGATCAGCCCCTCGAGCTGCTTGAGCTTGCGCAGGATCAGGGCGCGATGGGCCCACGGACAGGCCAGCGAGACATACAGATGAAAGCGGTCACCGGCCGCCTCGATACCGGGCTGCCCATCGGGCCCCGGGCTGCCATCACGGGTGACCCAGTCACGCAACTTGGCGGATTCGCGCACGAACTCGCCACCATGCGACTTAGTGTCGTACCACTGATCGTGCCAGCGACCGTCGATCAATAGACCCATGCTCTTCTCCTCGCGTTGGCGAATGGTTTCACGGTGAGGATAAGTCGATTTCATCGACGTTGCTGCGCATTATTTGGGCCTGTTCATTCGACTCATTCGAACGAGAGCCATCCTGGACCGCCTGATGAAGCGCCCGCGCCATGGCATGCGTCGCCGGCCCGGCACGATCGCGGTCCTGGAAAATCAGGTGGACCGGCACCTCGCGCACGCCACCGACCGCCAGTGGCAGCGGGGCAAGACGTCCGCTCTCGAGCGCCTCACGAATGCGCGTCTCCGGCAGCCAGGCGAATCCCAGCCCCCGCTCCAGCATGTCCAGTGATGTGGCCAGATGGCTGACGGTCCACCGCTGTTCGGCCTTAAGCCAGCCGGCGTCCATCGACTGGCGCAGGCCCGAGTCACGCACCACCAGTTGCCGGTACTGGGTGAGATCGCGCAGATCCAGCGTGCGCCCGAGCCGGTGCAGAGGATGCGCGGGGTGCGCCACGGCGATGAAGCGCAGTGTCGCCAGCGCTTCGCCCAGGAATCCCTGAGCCGCCAGCCCCGAGACCACCAGATCGGCACGGCGATCGTAGAGCATCTCCACGCCGCCATTGAGGACCGTCTCGTGCAGCTGGACCCGCACGTGGGGGTACTCGCCGGAGAACTGCTGCAGGGCCTCGGCCAGCGCATCGGGCGGAAAGACCTGATCGACAGCCAGTGAGACTTCCGCTTCCAGCCCGGTCGCCAGGCTCGCCGCCACATCCTCGATTGCCGCAGCGCTCTCGATCAGCTGCCGGGCGCGGCGCAGCAACATCTCGCCGGCCTCGGTGAGGCGGACATGACGCCCTGCCGGTTCGAGCAGCGCCACTCCCAGCTGGGTCTCCAGCTTGTGCACGGCGTGATTGAGCGTCGACGGACTCTTGTGAATGACCTCGGCGGCGCGAGCGAAGCCCCCATGATCGACGACCGCCGCCAGCATCTGCCATTGGGCCAGGGTGACGCGTGACATTTCGTTTTCCTCGAATGGTATCGGCAAAACTATGCGCTTAACCTTCGAAAAAATCGTCCTAGAATCGAAGGGAGTCAAGCAACGACCTGTTCAGGAGTTCCCGATGACTGCTCGCACTATCGACCACCTCGTCGCCAGCCACCCCAGCCAGGACGGCGACGGCGTCAAGATCTCGCGCATCCATGACTTCGGTGGCGGGCTCGATCCCTTCCTGATGCTCGACGAACTGGGGTCAGACCAGCCGGATGACTATATCGGCGGCTTTCCGCCTCATCCGCATCGCGGGCTGCAGACACTGACTTACGTGGTACACGGCGGCCTGACCCACGAGGATCACCTGGGCCACCGCAGCACCATCGGCGCCGGCGACGCCCAGTGGATGCACACCGGACGCGGCATTATTCACTCGGAAATGCCGCTGACCGATAGCCACGGCCTGCACGCCTTCCAGCTGTGGATCAACCTGCCGGCCCGGGACAAGCTCAGCCCGCCCACCTACCGCGATGTCCGCCAGGCCGAGATGCCGCGTCTCGACGCCGACGGCGTCGTGCTCACGGCCTTGGGCGGCACCTGGCAGGCTGCCGGGCATGAGGCGCTTGCGGGCCCGCTCGATACGCTGGCCGGCGACGCCGGCGTCGCGCACCTCACACTGACGCCGGGCGCCGGCATCACGCTCGAGACCGACGCCCCCACGCTGCTGGTCTATGTCTTCTCGGGGGCGATCAGCGTGGCGGGAAAAACCATCGGGGCGCGTCAGCTGGCCCGACTGGGCGACGGTGAGGCCGTGACCCTGGAGAGTGACACCGATAGCCAGGCGCTGCTGCTGAGCGGCCGGCCTCACGGCGAGCCCATCGCCCATTACGGCCCCTTCGTGATGAACACCCGGGAAGAACTCGACCAGGCCCTGCGCGACTACCGCGACGGTACTTTCGCCTCACCGACAGCCTGAGCGGGTTTCATGTCCCCGGCAGACGCTCTACATTAAGATGCGCCAGTGAGTAACTCGGGGACGAGTTCAGGCACAGGACGTAATCATGGAGTAACGTCATGTAGCCGTTAATACTGGGTTTAATAGTCTGTATGCTTATACAGGCTAGGCATGCCGTATGGCATGGGGTAAGGTGCATTCGTTTTTTATATCCACCGATATGCACCCAGGCCCCTGTTTATGTTGCGGATCCTCAATTCGCTGCCCCGCATGCACAAGTTGCTGCTGTTTCCCGTTGCCACGATGGTCACCGTGCTGGGCGCGCACAAGATTCTTGCCGCACTCGACGACAGCGAACCCACGGTCGCGTCGGCCAGCATCGCACTGCCTCTCGATACGTCCCCCGGCGCCGAAGCCCAACTGGTCAGCGACGCCCACCCGCTGAGCAATGCCATCCATACCGCCTCGGCGGCCATCGGCAAGGAGATCCCCCTCTCCGAACTCGCGCCACAGGGCGTCGTCGACATCGATTTCATCAATCAGGCTCACGCGGATACATCATTCTCGCTGCCGCCAACGCTGGAGGTCGAGCCGGCCCTGGCGGTCGCCGGCTCCGCGACCGCCCCTGCCAACGCCCTGCAAGTGGCCGATGGCGCCGTGCTGGCCTCGCTGCAGATCAGCGGCACCGACCAGCCGACGGATGGCAGCGACCTGGACGTCTTCTCTTCCGACCCGCTGGTGCTGGACGATGGCGACGTGGACCTCGCCAACGAACTGGCCGCCAAGGAAGTCTTCGTCCCGCAGTGGGAAACCTATACCGTACAGCCCGGCGACACCTTTGCGGTGATGGCCGAACGTACTTTCGGGCTGGGGTACCGCGAGGTCCTGAACCTGCTCGACACCCTGCCCGACAAGACGGTACTCACCCGCTGGCGCGTGGGTGACAACATCGACTTCCAGCTCGACCAGGACGGCCACCTGCTCGCCCTGCGCGTCATGAAGGACCCGCGCAGCGGCTATCTGATCAAGCGTGATGCCCCCGACGCCACCTTCGCCGTATCCGATATCCAGAAGGCGACGGAGGCGACCCAGCGCCTGTTCGCCGGCACCGTCAATGGCAGCTTCGCCGGCTCGGCAGCCGCGACCGGCCTCTCCAGCGGTGACGTCGCCGAGCTCACCAACCTGCTGGCGAAGAAGATCAACTTCCGTCGCGTCACCCGGCGTGGCGATCATTTCCAGGTGCTGGTCGAGTCCGACATGATCGACGGCAAGGCGATGGATTCACGGATTCTCGCCGCTCACTACGAAGGCCAGCGCACCGACCTGACCGTGGTGCGCAACGATGAGGACGACCGTTTCTACACGCCGGACGGCCACAGCCTCGACCCGGCCTTCAACCGCTATCCCTTCAAGGGGCATTACCGGATCAGTTCCTCCTTCAACCTGCGCCGCGTCAACCCGGTGACCAAGCGTGTCTCGCCCCACTACGGCACCGACTTCGCCATGCCCCGGGGCACCCCGGTGCGCGCCCCCGCCGACGGCCGCGTGGTCAAGGCCGCCTATCAGCGCGGCGGCGCCGGAAACTATCTGGTGATTCGCCAGGACAACGGCTACAAGACCCGCTACATGCACCTTTCCAAGAAACTGGTCAAGGAAGGCGATCGGGTGAAGATGGGCCAGCGCATCGCCCTGTCAGGCAACACCGGGCGCAGCACCGGCCCTCACCTGCATTACGAGATCATGGTCAACAATCGCCCGGTCGACGCCATGCGCGTCAAGTTGCCCGAGAGCAAGAACCTCTCCGGCAAGGCTCTGGCGGCCTTCAAGCAACAGGCGAAGCCGTTGCTGGCCAAGCTCGAGGACGACAGCAACACCCAGATCGCCAAGCTGGATGCCGATACGCTCAAGTCCGATGGCTCCTGACCCCTTCTGACCTGGCCGCTCCCATCACGACCCCGCCTCGGCGGGGTCGCGTTGTTTTTGCACCGCGGAGTCCATCGTCTCTCGTTGTAGGGTTGTACCCGGCTGCCAGTCGCGCGCTAGGATGGCCGTTCACTCAACCGTGGAGGTTAGGCATGGCCATTTCCATCGGCGACAAGCTGCCCGACATCACCCTCAAGACCAACGGCGCCAACGGTCCCGAAGACCTTTCGACCGGCGACCTCTTTGCTGGCAAGCGCGTCGTGCTGTTTGCGGTTCCCGGCGCCTTTACACCGGGCTGCTCCAACACTCACATGCCCGGCTTCGTGATCAAGGCCGACGAGATCCTCGCCAGGGGCGTCGACACCATCGCCTGCATGGCGGTCAATGATGCCTTCGTACTGGATGCCTGGCAGAAGGACCAGAACGCCGAGCGGATCACCATGCTCGCCGACGGCAATGCCGAGTTCACCCGGGCACTGGGACTGGAGCTGGACGCCAGCGGCGGCGGCATGGGCATTCGCAGCAAACGCTTCGCCCTGATTGCCGACGACGGCGTCGTCACCTACCTGGGCGTCGATTCCAAGGGCGTCGACCAGAGCAGCGCGGAGACAGTGCTGGGCCAGCTCTGACGCCAGCCCCCCTTCACGGTCGCGGCCTCCTGCCGCGACCGCTTGCTTCCCTCCGATGTCACGCCCGCGAGCCAGACGTGCGCTTGCCAAGTTCCTTCGTGGCACGCAACCCTTTCATCATCAACGACTTCCGAGACGCATTCCGTCGATCCTCGACTACGCTGAAAAGGATGGCCATCACCCGGTCGCAACGCAGGACCGGTTAGGCAACCAGGGTGCCCATCCGACACAACGCACAACAACGAGGTAGAGCAATGACGTTCCCAGGACTCGAGACACGACAACTAGCGACCGGCCTGATCCTTGCGCTCGGCCTTGCCGGCGCGGCGAGCTCCCAGGCCGCCGACACCTATACCGTCGGCGTGGAGGCCTCCTTCCCGCCCTGGGCCTACGTGGAAGGCGGCGACTACAAGGGGATCGCCATCGATGCCATGGAGAAGATCGCCGAGGATCAGGGGCTCGACATCGAGTTCAAGGACCTGCCCTTCCCGTCGCTGATTCCCGCCCTGTCCGCCGAGAAGATCGACATTCTCGCCACCGGCCTGACGGTGACCGAGCAGCGCGCCAAGGTCATCGACTTCACCGTGCCCTGGTGGGAGACCAATGACGTCATCGTGGTGCCCAAGGACTCGGACCTGAACGTCTTCACCGCCGTGTGCTGCGGCGCCACCGTCGGCGTCCAGGGCGGCTCCTCCCAGAAGGCGTGGATGGAAGACAACGTCACCAACTCCGACATCGACGTCAACCTGAAGAGCTACGACAGCTATGTCACCGCCATCACCGACATGCTCAACGGGCGGATCTCGGCGGTCGATGTCGACGACACCTCGGCGCAGGAATACATCAACGAAGGCCGTCCGGTGAAGATCGCCGGCAAGATCTTCATCCGTGCCCCCCTGGCCCTGGCGGTCAGCAAGGGCGACCCCCAGGGGCTGCTGGCAAAACTCAACCAGGGCATCGTCAACCTGGCCGAGTCCGGCGAGTGGGCCACCATCGTGCACAACTACATTCCCGGCGTGACAGTGCCGTCCGTGCCCGGCAATATGCCCGAGTACGTCGACACCTACCGTAAGCCGGTCGCCGGCCTGCCCGACCTGGGCAACTGATTCCTGCCACTTCCTGCATGCGGACCGTGCCGGCCAACCCTACAGGGTGGCCGGCCGGGCCGGGCTCTTCACTCGCGCATTCGATCAGGCAACGGCATGGACATCTACGACGTTCTTCTCCGGGATTTTCCCTTTCTGCTCAAGGGGCTGGGCGTGGCCCTGGTACTCCTGGCCGCGCTTCTGGCGCTGGGCTTCGTGATCGGGCTGACGATCTGTCTGATCCAGCTCTACGGCCCCCGCACCCGCTTCGTGCAATAGCCGCTCAAGGTCTACGAGCGCATCTTTCGCGGCGTGCCGATCATCATCATGCTGTTCATCTTCTACTACGGCCTGGCGGGCATCTTCGACATCTCGTCGTTCGCGGCCGCCATCCTGGCCCTGGGTTTTCGCTCCGGCGCCTACCAGTCCCAGATCTTCCGCAGCGCCTTCCAGTCGATCCCCGCCGGCCAGATGACCGCAGCACGTGCCAGCGGCATGACCCTGACCCAGGCGATTCGCTGGATCCTGTTCCCCCAGGCGATCCGCCATGCCATCGGCCCCTGGACCAACGAGTTCTCCTCGGAGATCAAGGAAACCTCGCTGGCCTACGTGATCGGGGTCGTCGAGCTCACCAGACAGGCCCACTACATCATCACCAGTACCCAGGGCAATGTGCTGACCGTGTTCGCGGTAGTGGCCCTGCTCTATTTCATCGTCAACAAGGCCGGCAACAGCGGCCTGTACTGGCTGGAAGCCAGACTCGCCGTCCCCGGCTTCGAAAAACGTCAATAACCGACAGGATTTTCTTCCATGGCTGATGTTCCCGTGCTGCGTGTCGATGATATTCACAAGCGCTATGGCGACAACGAAGTGCTCAAGGGCATCTCCCTGACCCTCGAGCGTGGCGCGACCAAGGTGCTGATCGGCCCCTCGGGGTCCGGCAAGAGCACCCTGCTGCGCTGCATCAACCACCTCAACAAGCCGGACCGGGGCACCATCGAGCTCGACGGCCAGCGCATCACCGACGCCAACATCGACCGGATGCGGGCGCAGATCGGCTTTGTCTTCCAGGACTTCAACCTCTTCTCGCACCTGACGGTGCTCGACAATGTGCGCATCTGTCAGCTGAAGGTGAAGCGCCTGTCCCACGAGGAGGCGACGCGCCGTGCCCACGAGGAGCTCGAACGGGTGGGGCTGGGCGACAAGGCCGGCGCCTACCCGGCGGAACTCTCCGGCGGCCAGCAGCAGCGGGTCTCGATCGCCCGGGCGCTGGCCATGGATCCCATGCTCATGCTCTTCGACGAACCCACCTCGGCGCTCGACCCGGAGCTCACCGGCGAGGTCGTCAAGGTCATGCAGCAGCTGGCCGACGACGGCATGACCATGCTGGTGGTCTCGCACGAAATGGGCTTCGCGCGCCAGGCCGCCGACGAGATCATCTTCATGGAAGGCGGCTACATCATCGAGCAGGGGCCGCCGGACGTGCTGTTCTCGACGCCGGCGCAGGAGCGCACCAGAGCCTTTCTCAACGTCATTGCCGAGCACGGGTGAGCCCATGACCGACTTCCTCCAGTTCAGCATCGAGCAGCTTCCGGAACTGCTCAAGGGTGTGCCGATCACCCTGTCGCTGTGGATCATCGCCATCGTGCTGGGCTTCTTCATCGGCCTGGCGCTGGCCTGGGCCCGGGTCTACGGCAACCGTTTCTGGTATGCCCTGAGCACCGCCTACGTGGAGCTGTTCCGCGGCACGCCGATGCTGGTACAGATGTTCTTCATCTACCTGGGCCTGCCCCAGATCGGCATCGTCTTCGACGCCTTCACCTCCGCGGTGATCGCCATCACGCTCAACAGCGCCGCCTACCAGGCCGAGTACTTTCGCGGCTCGGTCCTCTCGGTGCCGCGCGGCCAGATGGTCGCGGCCCGGGCCTGCGGCATGAGCCAGTGGCAGGCCATCCGCTACATCGTGCTGCCCCAGGCACTGCGGCGGGTGCTGCCGCAGTGGTCGAACGAGGCCATCATCGAGCTCAAGTTCACCTCGATCGCCTACACCATCGGCGTCGTGGAGATCACCGCACGGGCCTCCGACATCGGCTCGCGGACCCTGGAGTTCTTCCAGATCTTCCTGCTGGCCGGGTTCATCTACCTGGCGCTCACCTCCAGCGTGGCCAGCTTCCTCAACTGGGTGGAGCGCCGTTATTACGTGCCCGGAGTGACCCATGCCGGCTGAGGCGACTGCAACCCCGCCGCCGACATGGTACAACGAGGCGTTTCTCGATCCGGACGAGCCCCATGACGCGTACGCGACACGCCACCCCGACCTTCCAGCTGCGCCTGGCTGCCGAGAAGGACGTGGTCATCGGCCCCGGCAAGGCCGACCTGCTCGAGGCGATCGAGCGCCACGGCTCGATCGCCTCGAGCAGCCGCGAGCTGGGCATGAGCTACAAGAAGGCCTGGCAGCTCATCGAGACCATGAACCGTCACTTCACCGCCCCGCTGATCGACACCCAGACGGGCGGCAACCAGCGCGGCGGTGCCAGCCTGACGCCGCTGGGCCGCGAGGTGCTCGCCCACTACCGGGCGCTGGAACGCCGGCTGAGCCCGGACGACAACCCCGATGCGCGCGCCCTGCTCGACTGCCTGGGTCGCCGGCCGGCGACCGACTGGACCGACTGAGAGTCCCGGCGCCTTGGCATGGCTCCACCGCCATGGCTATAGTGTCTCCGCTATACCCACGCAAACATAGCGGGAACCCTCATGCATGGAACGCCCCTGTCCGGTCTGTCGTCGCGTACCGCCACCTGTCTTCTGGGCCTGGCGGCACTGCTGCTTGCCACCCTCTCCCCGGCACAGGCGGCGGCGCCCCGGGTCACGATCTTCGCCGCCGCCTCGCTGACCGATGCCCTCGATGCGGCGATCGCCGACTACGAGGCCGACCATGACGTCGATATCGTGCCGGTGTATGCCGCCTCCTCCACCGCGGCGCGGCAGATTGCCCACGGCGCCCCGGCGGAGCTGTACTTCTCGGCCAACGAGCAGTGGATGGACTGGCTGGCGAGCCAGGACGTGACGCTGGCCGAGCGCACGGACCTGCTGAACAACCGCCTGGTGCTGGTGGCCGCTCCCGGGACGTCGCTCGACGCCTTCACCCCGGGCGCGGGCCGGCCGATCCGCGCGCTGCTCGACGACGACCAGCGCCTGGCGGTGGGCAACCCCGACCACGTGCCCGCCGGCATCTATGCCCGGCAGGCACTCGAGTCGCTGGGCGAGTGGCAGGCCCTGGAGCCGCGGCTGGCCCGGGCCGACAACGTGCGAGCCGCGCTGGCGCTGGTCGAACGCGGCGAGGCACCGCTGGGCATCGTCTACCGGACCGATGCCCGGGCCAGCGACAAGGTGCATCAGCTAGGCACGTTTCCCGCCGACGGCCACACGCCCATCACCTACCCGCTGGCCCTAGTCGACCCGCCCGCCAGCGACGCCGCACGGGCGTTCCGCGACTGGCTGACCGGCCGCGAGGCGATGGCCGTCTTCGAGCGATTCGGCTTCTCGCCGGCGGCCGCCGGCACACCCTGACGCGGTCATGCTCTCGGCCGCCGAATGGCAGACCATCGCCATCAGCCTCAAGGTCGCCGGCACCGCCGTCGCCGGCATCCTGCCGCCCGGCGTGGCCGTGGCCTGGCTGATGGCCCGGCACGACTTCCGCGGCAAGGCCCTGCTCGACGGGGTGCTGCATCTGCCGCTGGTGCTGCCCCCCGTGGTGGTCGGCTACCTGCTGCTGCTGGCGCTGGGGCGCCAGGGCTGGCTGGGCCACTGGCTGGATCGCCTCTTCGGCATCACGCTGCCGTTCACCTGGCAGGGCGCGGCGGTCGCCGGCGGCGTCATGGCCTTTCCGCTGCTGGTGCGTGCCGTGCGCCTCTCGCTCGAGGCCGTGGACGTCAAGCTGGAGGCCGCCGCCAGCACCTTGGGCGCCGGCCGCTGGCGGGTCTTCTTCACCATCACCCTGCCGCTGGCCTTTCCGGGACTGGTGACCGGCAGCCTGCTGGCCTTCGCCCGGGCCCTCTCGGAATTCGGGGCCACCATCACCTTCGCCGCCAACATTCCCGGCCAGACGCGCACCCTGCCGCTGGCGCTGTACACCCTGATCCAGACCCCCGGCCGGGAAGCCGCGGCCGCCCGGCTCTGCGCCCTGTCGATCGCCATCGCCATGCTGTCGCTGCTGGTCTCGGAGTGGCTGGCACGGCGGGCGCGACACCGGCTTCAGGAACGCGATGGCTGACTCGGAGCCCCGAACGATGCCGAACGCCAACCATGACGGCCTGCACCTCGACATCCGCAAGCGCCAGGGCGCCTTCCTGACCGAGGCCGCCCTGTCCACGCCCGGGCGCGGCGTCACCGCCCTGTTCGGCCCCTCGGGCAGCGGCAAGACGACCCTGCTGCGCCTGATCGCCGGTCTCGATCGCCCGGACGCCGGGGTCGTCCGCCTGGGCGACGAGACCCTCAGCGACGCCCGAACCGGCCGCCACGTCCCGCCGCATCGGCGGCGTCTCGGCGTGGTCTTCCAGGAGGCGCGGCTGTTTCCGCACTACCGGGTCCGCGGCAACCTGACCTACGGCATGCCCGCCGGTGGCGCCGCGAACTTCGATGACCTGGTCGCGCTGCTGGGCATCGGCAAGCTGCTGGAGCGTTTCCCGGCCACCCTGTCCGGCGGCGAAGCCCGCCGCGTGGCCATCGGCCGGGCCCTGCTCAGTCAGCCGCGCCTGCTGCTGATGGACGAGCCGCTGACCGGGCTGGACGGGGCGCGCAAGCAGGAACTGCTGCACTACATCGCCCGCCTGACCCGCCGCATCGACATCCCGGTAATCTACGTGAGCCACGATCCCGAGGAGCTGGTCAGCATCGCCGATCGACTGGTGCTGCTCGACCAGGGCCGCGTACTGACCGCGGGCCCTCTCGACGAGGTGCTCACCCGCCTGGAGTTCAGCGACGCGCTCGGCGGCTTCGATGCCGTGTCGCTGCTCACCGCGCGTCTCGAGGCCCACGATACCGCCTATGGGCTGACCCGGCTGCGGCTCGCCGACGGTCAGCCGCTCGTCGTTCCCGCGATCGACCGACGCCCCGGCGACAGCGTGCGCCTGCGCGTGCCGGTGCGGGACATCACCCTGGCCCTGGGTACGCCGGCACCCACCAGCGACCTCAACCGGCTCGAGGTGGTCATCGAACGCATCGCCCGCTCGACGACCGACGCCGCCACGGTGGATGTCGGCCTGCGGCTCGGCGAGGCGCGCCTGCGGGCCCGGCTGACCCGCCATGCCTGCCATGCCCTGGGGCTGCGGGAAGGCATGGCGGCGATCGCCGTGGTGCGCAATATCACGCCGGCCGCCGGCTAGGAGCGCGGGAAGCGGCGGTCAGGAAGGCGCGTCAGGCCTCGCCGATGCCGTGACGCTTGAGCTTGTTGGCGATGGTGGTGTGCGACACGCCCAGACGCCGGGCCAGCTGACGGCTCGACGGGTAATCCACGTAGAGGGCGGCCAGCACCCGGCGCTCCACCGAGCCGATGATCTCGGCGAGCGTACCATCCAGTTCGATGCCGCCCGGTCCCGGCGCATCGCCGACGTCGGGCAGGCGCAGATGTTCGGGCAGCAGCACGTCCCCCTCGCAGAGCGACACGGCCTGGAAGAGCACGTTCTCGAGCTGGCGCACATTGCCCGGCCAGTGATACTCGGCCAGCCGTGCCTCTGCCGCCTCCGACAGCGTCGGCAGCGGACAGCCGATCTGGCGAGCGGCGCGGTCGATGAAGTGCTCGGCCAGCTCGGCGATGCCGTCGAGACAGTCGCGCAGCGGCGGGATATGCACCGACAGCACGTTGAGCCGGTGGTAGAGATCCTGACGGAACTGCCCCGCCGCACACAGCCGCGGCAGCTCCTGCTGGGTGGCGCAGATCACCCGCACGTCGAGATAGGTTTCCTCGTCGCTGCCCACCCGCCGGAAGCCGCCGTCCTGCAGGAAGCGCAGCAGCTTGACCTGCAGGCGCGGACTCATCTCGCCCACCTCGTCGAGGAAGATGGTGCCGCCGGCGGTCAGCTCCAGCAGCCCCAGCTTGCCCTCCGGCCGGGCGCCCTCGAAGGCCCCCGGCGCATAGCCGAACAGTTCGGTCTCGGCCATCGACTCCGGCAGCCCGGCACAGTTGAGCGCCATGAACGGCGCCTGGCCGCGCGGGCTGGCCAGGTGGCAGGCGCGGGCCAGCAGCTCCTTGCCGGTGCCGGTCTCGCCCTCGATCAGCAGCGGTGCATCCAGCGGTGCCATGCGTCGCGCCTCGCGCACCACCGCCGCCAGCCGCGGGCTGGCCTGGAAGATCGCCTCGAAGCCGCGCAGTTCCTGGCGCTGGACGTGATAGATGCGTTCGCCGACCCGGTCGGCCCGGTGCAGGGTGACCACCGCCCCGGCCAGCGAGGCCACGTCGTCGCTCTCGGTGTGCAGCGGCGCGATGTCGGCCAGATAGACCTCGTCCTTGAGCTTGAGCCGCAGGCCGTTGACCCGGGCGTTGTTGCGCCGGATGAGCTCGGGCAGGTCCAGGTCGTGCAGGTAGCGGTCGAGCGACAGCCCCGGCACCTCGTCGACCCGCACGCCCAGCATCTGACCGGCGGCACGGTTGGCGGCGACGATCCGGCCGTCCATGTCGATCGACATCACCGGATCGGACAGCGACGAGAGCAGCGCATCCAGTTCCAGATGGCGACGCTCGCTGGGCATCAGGCTGACCCGCTTGACGCTGAACACGCCGGGCAGGGCCTCGAGAACCGGCTTGAGCGTGGCCAGCTGCGCGTTGAGCAGCTGCGGCACCAGCAGGTAGATGGCGTTGCCCTGGTCTCCGCCGACCTCGCCGCGCGCCACGTTGAGGCCATAGTCGGCAAAGGGAGAGACGACATCGCGCAGGATGCCGATGCGATTCTGGCAGTGAAACTTCAGGCGCATGGACCCGGGAACCTCGAAAGACGGCGACGATGGGGAAATACGCGTCACGACGGCGTGACTCATGTGTAACGATAAACTGACACCCGGCTCGCCGTCGATCGATGCAATCCGGGTTTTTACCGTCCGGCCGCCCCCCGCGGCCATCCCTTGTCACACTTTCTTGACAGAGAACCGGCGCGCCCTGCGTCGGCGCCGCGCATCGCCCCCTGCCGCCGCTCATCGGGGCCGCCTAAGCTAGGAGTCATTCTCCCCGACAATGACAACCTGCAACCGGGAGCCCACGATGGCAAAGCAGACAAAATATCAGGCCCATCATCCCGATACCGACGGCATCATCCACTACAGCGATACCGAGAACGCCACCTGGCAGACCCTGATGGAGCGTCAGATGGCGATCATCGAAGGACGCGTCTGTCAGGAATACCTGGACGGCCTGGAACGCCTGGCCCTGCCCATGGAGCGCATTCCGCAACTGGCCGACGTCGACCGGGTGCTGCAGGCGACGACCGGCTGGCGCACCGCACCGGTCCCGGCGCTGATCCCCTTCAACACCTTCTTCGAACTGCTCGCGAACCGGCGCTTCCCGGTGGCCACCTTCATTCGCACGCCCGAGGAGCTCGACTACCTCCAGGAACCGGACATCTTCCACGAGATCTTCGGCCACTGCCCGATGCTCACCAACCCGGCGTTTGCCGAGTTCACCGAGACCTACGGCAAGCTGGGGCTGGCCGCGAGCAAGGAGGAACGCGTCTACCTGGCGCGCCTGTACTGGATGACCGTCGAGTTCGGCCTGGTCGACACGCCCCGGGGACGGCGCATCTACGGCGGGGGCATCATCTCCTCGCCCAGGGAGACCTTCCACGCGCTCTCCGACGTGCCGGCCCATCATCCCTTCGACCCGCTCGACGCCCTGCGCACCCCCTATCGGATCGACATCCTGCAGCCGCTCTACTACGTCATCGACGGCCTCGAGACCCTGCACGACCTGGCCGGCCGCGACATCATGGCGCTGGTCCGCGAGGCCATGACACTGGGGCTGTATGCGCCCACCTTCGAACCCAGGCAGGCCGCGGGCGCCTGACAGGCGCCACCTGCCATGACTACCCTGAAGACAACAAGCCACGGAGTTGAAGATGAGCCAGCTTTCCGAACAAGCCTGTGAAGCCTGCAGCTGGGATGCCCCCCTGGTGACCGACAGCGAGATCGAGCAGCTCAAGCCGTCGCTCCCCGACTGGCAGATCCTCGAGCGCGATGGCATCATGCAACTGGAGCGCGTCTTCACGTTTCGCAACTTCAAGCAGGCCCTGGCGTTCACCAACCAGATCGGTGAACTGGCAGAACAGGCCGGTCATCATCCGGCGCTGCTGACCGAGTGGGGCAAGGTCACGGTGACCTGGTGGTCCCACGCGATCAAGGGTCTGCACAGGAACGACTTCATCCTAGCCGCCAGAACCGACGAGGTAGCAAAGTCCAATGTTCGAGCAGATTGAGCGGGTCCCCGGGGATGCCATCCTCGGGCTGATCGATGCCTTCAAGAAGGACTCCAATCCGCAGAAGGTCGACCTGGGGGTCGGCGTGTATCGGGACGAGCAAGGCAACACCCCGATCCTGCGTTCCGTCAAGGAGGCCGAGGCGCGGCTGCTGAAGAACGAGACCACCAAGAGCTACATCGGCTCCCACGGCGACCCGCGCTACGGCAAGGCCATCCTGTCGCTGGTGCTGGGCGAGGACTCGCCGGTACTGGCCGCCAACCGGGCCAGCGCCACCCAGTCTCCCGGCGGAACCGGCGCGCTGCGCCTGGCGGCGGACTTCATCAAGACCCAGCTGCCCGGCAAGCGCATCTGGGTCTCCGACCCCACCTGGCCCAACCACTTGGGCATCTTCCATGCCGCCGACGTCGAGCTGCACAAGTATCCCTACGTCGATGCCGACAATCGCCTGGATTTCGACGGCATGCTCGCCGCCCTCCAGGAGATCCCCGAGGGCGACGTGGTACTGCTGCACGCCTGCTGCCACAACCCGTCCGGCTTCGACCTGACCCAGGATCAGTGGAAGCAGGTCCTCGAGGTGGTCAAGGCGCGCCGGCTGCTGCCGCTGATCGACTTCGCCTACCAGGGCTTCGGCGACGGCCTCGACGAGGATGCCTACGGCGTGCGCCTGTTCGCCGAGAACCTCGACGAGCTGCTGATCACCAGCTCCTGCTCGAAGAACTTCGGCATCTACCGCGAGCGCACCGGCTGCCTGATCGCCATCGCCAGGGACAGCGAGCAGATGGAAAACGTCCGCTCGCAGTTCGCCATCGTCGCCCGCGAGAACTACTCCAATCCGCCCGCCCATGGTGGTTCGGTGGTGATCGAGATCCTCGAATCCGCCGAACTGGCCGCCCAGTGGCGCGAGGAAGTCGCCGAGATGCGCAACCGCATCAACGGCCTGCGCCGCGACTTCGTCGAGGCCCTCAAGCCTCACGGCCTGGACGAGCGCTTCGCCTTCATCGCCGAGCAGCGCGGCATGTTCTCCTACACCGGCCTGTCCGGCGAGCAGGTGGATCGCCTGCGCGACGAGTACAGCATCTACATGGTGCGTTCCGGTCGCGCCAACGTCGCCGGCCTGGTCAACGACAACCTGCCCTACGTCGCCAAGGCCATCGCCGACGTCGTGAAGTGACAGTCGTGACGTGAAGCAGGCACCGCCTGAAGTCCTCGAACGCCCGGCCCCACCGGGCGTTCGTCGTTGGAGTCCGTGAGCATGGCGTCATCGCGCATCAGCGTCGTCGGTGCCGGTGTCACCGGTCTGAGCACCGCCCTGGCCCTGCACGAGGACGGCCACGACGTGCGCGTGGTCGATCCCGCCCGCGGCTGGGGCCGACCGAGGTCGACGGGCTGTGGGTGAACGCCGGGCAAGGGGCGCTGGGCTGGACCCTGGCGCCGGGCTCGGCCTGGGCCCTGAGCCGGGCCCTGGCGGGGGACGAGACGGCACTGGCGGCGTTTCGCGCCAGCGCCCCGTCGCGCTGAGGGGCGGCGTCAGGGCGTGTCGCCGCTGCCGTCCTTCGTGGCGCCACCGTCCGTGCCCGTATCGGGCACGTCGAGCGCCTGCTGAGACTTGACGTCCTGGTGCTGGGCCTGCTCGAACTGCTGGTTGATCTCGCGCTCGGCTTCCTTGAAGCGCCGTTCGGTTTCCTTGAGCGCCTGATCGACCTCGTTCTGGGTGTTGTCCCAGCCACTGGTCGCCGTGACTTGATCCGTCCCGGTAGCGGCCGGGGTATCGACGGCGGCCGCGCTGCCATCGCCCGCGGCGGGAGTCGCCGTTTCCCCTGCGCCGCCGGACTGCTTGGCCGATGGCTCGGCGTTGCTGCCGGTCGACGGCGTCTTGCCGTCCCGGGCGTCCCGGGTCGTCGTTGCCGAGGCCGCGGCCGTATCGTCACGCGCCGTGCGTGATACGCCGTCGCTCGTGGCACTGTCGCCACCCGACTGCATGGACGACGACTGTGTGGTGGACGTGGCGTCGCCCTGCTGCCCCGACGCTTGCGAGGCGTCGTCGTCACCGTTACAGGCCACCAGGCCCAGCGCCAGTACCGTGACGGCCAGGGTCCTCCAGGGCGTCTTGGGCATTCCGATCTCCTTGCATTGACGGGATTCAGGTTCGCGCTATTGCAGCAAACACCCCCTGACGGCGCAAGGCGTTCATCGCCCCACGTCCTCGTTCCAGACTTCCGGATGACGGGCGATGAAAGTCGCCATCAGTTCCCGGCAGGTCGGATCGTCGAGCACCTCGAGCGTGACGCCACACTCCCGCAGATGCGTCTCGTCGCCGAGGAAGGTGCGGTTCTCGCCGATCACCACCCGCGGGATACCGTAGAGCAGGATGGCCCCACTGCACATCGGGCACGGCGACAGCGTGGTGTAGAGCACCGACCGGCGATAGACGGCGCCGGGTAGACGACCGGCATTTTCCAGTGCATCCATCTCGCCGTGCAGGACCACGCTGCCCCGCTGCTGGCGGCGATTGTGGCCGCGGCCGATGATGCGGTCGTCGTGCACCAGCACCGAGCCGATGGGGACGCCCCCTTCCGCGAGTCCCTGGCGAGCCTCGTCGATCGCCGCCTGCATGAAGCTGTCCATGATTCTCTCCGTTGCGGGAATGCCTGTCGCGACGTCAGCCGGCCCCGGCGAGCAGATCGCTGCCGTCGGGCATCGCCAGCTTCACCGCCCGGGATTCGAGCGTCACCTCGAAGCGGCGCAGATGGCGCGGCTCGCCATCCAGGTTGAGCGGGAAGGCGTCGCGGCTGGTGAAGGTCAGGTCGGGCGTGCGGATCGTGCGCACGAACTCGCCGTCGCGAGGCAGCTGCTCGATTTCATGCAGCAGCTGACGCATCTCGCTCAGCGAGGCGAAATGCCGAACCACCAGCACGTCCAGCAGCCCGTCGTCGAGCTTGGCGCCGGGGGCCAGGCACTGGCCGCCCCCGGCCTGCCGACCATTGCCGATCGCCAGCAGGAACAGTGGCGTCTCCAGGGACTCGCCCGCCCACTCGAGACGCCCCTGATAAGGCTGATAGTGCCAGGCCTTGAGCATGCCCATCAGCGAATAGGCGCCACCGCCGAGCAGGCGCTTGAGCGCCACCGGGGTCGACGTGGTGATCTCCGCCCCGAAGCCGCCGGTGGCCATGTTGATGAAACAGTCCTCGCCCAGGCGGGCCACATCGACTCCATGGCCATTCGCGGTCAGGGCGAGCGACAGCGCCGGCTCCGCATCAAGAGGCAGGCCGAGGCCATTGGCGAAATCATTGGCACTGCCCAGCGGCAGGATCCCCAGCGTCGGGCGCCGTGGCACATCCAATGCCATCAGCCCTGCGACCACCTCGTTGACGGTACCGTCACCGCCGCCGGCGATGAGCCTCGACACGCCGGTCTCGGCCGCCTCGCGGACCAGGCGAATCGCATCGCCGGCCTCCCAGGTCACACGCACGTCCAGGGAGTGACCCTGATCGCGCATGGCCTGAACGGCGTCGCGGACATCGGGAAGCTGCGCCGCCTTGCCGTTGAGGATCAAGCGGGCCTGCGGCGCCTCGGGCTGAACCATGCTTGGTCTTCCTTGTGCATTCCATTGACCGCTATACCATCGCCCCTCCACGCGCCCCTCGCAAGTCTCGAGCCACTCACGTCGGGCGGGAGCCCCTGTCGGTCACCAGCAACAGGGCTACCGGCAGGCTCGCCATGAAGGCCAGCGCCACCTGAAGGGGCAGTGATGTGGCCAGCACCAGGCTGGCCAGCACCGCGCCGCCGCCCAGCTGCAGCGCCCCCAGCAGCGCCGCCGCCGTGCCGGCCAGGTCACGAAACGCTTCCAGCGCCAGGCTGGAGGCCGCCCCGAGGGTCAGCGAAAAGCCCACCGACAGAATGGCCACCGGCCCCATGAACGCCACCACCGACAACGGCAGAGCCCATGCGGCCAGCCCCTGCAACCCGCCGGCCAGCAGCACCACCCTCAAACCGAGCCGCACGGTGTGCCGCCGCCCCAGGCAATGAATGACCCGCGGGGCCAGGAAAAAGGTCGCGATATTGACCAGCGCATTGCCACCGAAGCAGGCAGCGAAGGCCAGCTCGCTCAGCCCCAGGCGCTCGACCAGCAGCACCGGGGCCGCCGAGACATAGATCAGGATCGCCGCCATGCACACCCCGGCCGTACCGGCGTAGCGCAGGAAGCGCCGCTCGCCGAGCACGCGACGATAGCGCGCGAGCCGGTACAGGGGGCGCGGAACCTCGGCATCTCGCGGGCGGGTTTCCCCGAATGTCGCGAACGCCGTCACCAGCAGCAGCAGCGCGAACAGGGCCATGAAGGCAAAGTTGCTGCGCCAGCCGAGCTGCACGGCCAGTACGCCACCGACCACCGGCGCCAGCGCCGGAATCAGGCACAACGAACCGTTCAGATAGCTGTAGAGCCGGGCACCTTCGGCGGGCGTGTACAGGTCGCGCACCGCGGCAAAGGCCACCGTGGTGGCAGCGCAGGCTCCCAGCCCCTGCAGCACTCGCGAGACGTACAACGGCGCCAGTGAGGTCGCGCTCATGGCCAGCAGCGCGCCCAGGCCATAGAGCAGCGCGCCCAGCAGCAGCGCGGGTCGGCGGCCGAAGCGGTCGGTCAGGGGGCCGACCAGAACCTGCCCGAGGCCCACGCTGAACAACAGCAGCGTGATGGTGATCTGCAGCGCCGAGGATGGCTGCCCCAGATCACGGGCCATGACCGGCAGCGAGGGCAGGTAGATGTCGATTGCCAGCGGGGTCAGCATGACGGCGGCGACCAGCAGCGCCAGCCGTACGGTGGAGGTCGGAACGGGGACGTCTCGGGACATGCAGGCTCCAGGTGTCGGCAGGCGCCTACTGTAACGTTCGTCCCGGCCGGCGCAAGGACTCACTGCCCGGCGGGCGACAGCTGGAATTCGAGCACCTTCTCCTCGGAATGACGCAGATGGGCCGCCAGACGCTCGAGATTGCGCTTGTCGTGGGTCTGCAACACCATGTGGTAGTGAAACAGCGTACCGTGTTCACTCAGTCGGTAGCTCATGGTCTGGATCGTGCAGTCGAAGTCGCCGATCTGGCGACGAATCGTCGCCTCGTCGGGCACGTGGCTGATCGGATAGCTCTGGACATGGTCGGCGTAGTACTCGGCCGGCAGATGCTGCTCGACCCAGCGGAACAGTGACAGGGTCAGCAACGTGCCCACCGTGACCAGCACCGCCGGCATCATGAAGCCCACTCCGAACAGGATGCCCAGCGCCGAGGTCATCCAGATCGAGGCTGCCGTGGTCAGACCGTGAACATTGAGCCCCTCCTTGAAGATCACCCCCGCGCCGAGAAAGCCGATCCCGGTCATGATGCCCTGGGCCATACGGGTCGGGTCCGTCCGAACGGTGTCTTCAGGAAGACTGGCATCCAGCCACTGCCACTGGTGGGTGGTCACCAGCATCAGCAATGCCGAGGCCACGCAGACCAGGGCATGCGTGCGAAAGCCCGCCGGACGGCCGTGAAAGCTGCGCTCCAGCCCGATCAGGCTGCCGGCCAGCCAGGCCGAGCCCAGATTGACGAGAATGACCAGCACACCGTCCTGCATCGTCGCCTCCTTCTTCTGCCTGCCATTGTTTTCAAGAATAGCTGAAATGCCCGACCCGCCGGCTTGCAGCCGGCCGGACAATCGCCCAGAGTCAGGACGTTACGCTCATCGCGACAAGGAGGCTCGCGTGACTCCATCAGGATCCACGACACCACCCGGCAATACCCAGGAACTCGACGACCGGCATCTGCCCTCTCAGGCCGCCGCCGTTCACGAAACCATTCGCGCCGATGGCGAGAAGGAGCTGACCCGCACCGCCTCGGCGCTGTTCTGGTCGGCGCTGGCCGCCGGCCTGTCGATGAGTTTCTCCATGCTGGCCAAGGGGCTGCTCGCCGCCCACTTGCCGGACAGTGACATCGCCTACCTGGTGGCCTCGCTGGGCTACACGGTCGGCTTTCTGGTGGTGATTCTCGCCCGGCAGCAGCTGTTCACCGAAAACACTGTCACCGCCGTACTGCCGCTGATGAGCCAGCCGGGAACGACCAAGCTGTTTTGTCTGCTGCGGCTATGGAGCGTGGTGCTGATCGGCAATCTGGTGGGCACCGCGATCTCGGCCTACGCCATCGTCACCATGCCGCTGTTCGACGGCGAGACGCACCAGATCTTTCTCGGGCTCGGGCATCATGTGCTGGAAAACGGGCTCGGCGAGATGTTCGCCAAGGGCGTGGTCGCCGGCTGGATGATCGCCACCATGGTCTGGCTGATTCCCGCCGCCGGGCCGGCCAAGATCTGGGTCATCCTCATCGTCACCTATCTGGTGGCAATCGGCGGTTTCACCCACATCATCGCCGGTTCCACCGAGGTGATGTATCTGGTGTTCGCGGGCCAGGCTTCCTTCGGCGAATACCTGTTCAACTTCGTCCTGCCGGTGCTGGCCGGCAACGTGGTGGGCGGTACCTTCATCTTCGCGCTGATCAGCCACGCCCAGATCCGCAGCGACGGCTGACCACAGCGACGGCTGAACGCGAAGACGGCCGCCGGGATGGCGGCCGTCTTCCTCAATCACGGCAAGTGTCAGGCGGTTGCCGTCTCGTCGGGGGCATCCTCGGCGACCGTCGCCCCAGCCCGGTTGAGCGCCGAGAGCACCGCCTTGAGCGAGGCGCTGACGGTATCACCGTCCTCGGCCAGGCCGCAGACCCGCTGCCCGTCGACATTCAGCTGGACGAAGGCGATGGCGCTGGCATCGCTGCCCTCGCCGAGGGCATGCTCGCCGTAATCGACCACACTGACCGTCTGTCCGCTGTGGCGCTGCCAGGCATCCATGAAGGCCGAGATGACGCCATTGCCCTCGCCCTCCAGCTGCAGCCGGCGGGTGCCTTCGCCGAGGGTCGCCTGGAGCCGTTCGGCGCCGTCGCGATCCAGCCGGTAGCCCTGCAGGTTCAGCGGCGCCGCCGCGACGAAGGTGTCCATCAGGATGTCGCGGATCTGCTCGCTGGAAAGCTCGCCGGTGACCTGTTCGCTGGCCTGCTGGACGTGGGGCGCCAGCTCCAGCGTCATCCAGCGCGGCAGGCTGATGCCGAAGTCCCGCTCGAGCAAAAAGGCCATGCCGCCCTTGCCCGACTGGCTGTTGACCCGGATCACCGCCTGATAGTCGCGGCCCAGATCCCTCGGATCGACGGGCAGATAGGCGACCTGCCAGGGCTCTTCGTCGTCCTGCTTGCGCAGGCACTTGCGAATCGCGTCCTGATGACTGCCGGAAAACGCCGTGTAGACCAGCTCGCCGACCCAGGGATGGCGCGGGTGCAACGGCAGGCCGGTGCATTCGGTGCAGACCTGGATGATCTCGTCGGGGTTGGACAGGTCGAGCTCGGGATCGATGCCCTGGCTGTAGAGGTTCATGCCCAGGGTGACGATGTCCATGTTGCCGGTGCGCTCGCCGTTGCCGAGCAGGGTGCCCTCGACCCGGTCGGCGCCGGCCAGCAGGCCCAGCTCGGCCGCCGCGGCCGCCCCGCCGCGATCGTTGTGGGTATGCAGCGAGATGATCGCACCGTCCCGATTCTTCAGGTGGGTGACGAAGTACTCGATCATGTCGGCGAAGTGATTGACCGGCCCCACCTCGACGGTCGCCGGCAGGTTGAGGATGCAGGGACGCTCGGGCGTCGGCTGCCAGACATCCATCACCGCCTCGCAGATTTCCACCGCGTAATCGAGCTCGGTACTGGTGAAACTTTCCGGTGAGTACTGGAAGCGCCACTCGGTCTGCGGATAGCGCGCGGCGTATTCCTGCACCCAGCGTGCGCCCTGCACGGCGATCGCGGTCACGCCGTCGCGGTCCTGTTCGAAGACGCGCTCACGCTGCACCGTCGAAGTGGAGTTGTAGACGTGCACGATCGCCTGCTTCACGCCCTCCAGCGCCTCGTAGGTACGGGCGATCAGCGGCTCGCGGGCCTGCACCAGGACCTGAATGGTGACATCATCGGGAATCTGGTCCGCTTCGATCAGCCAGCGCACGAAATCGTAGTCCGGCTGGCTGGCGGCGGGAAAGCCGACCTCGATCTCCTTGAGGCCGACCTTGACCAGCAGCGCCCACAGGCGTTTCTTCTGTTCGACGCTCATCGGCTCCAGCAGCGCCTGGTTGCCGTCGCGCAGGTCGACGCTGGCCCAGATCGGGGCACGGGTCAGAGTGCGTGACGGCCACTGGCGCTGGGCGAGCGGCACCGGCGTGGCCGGCGTGTACTTGCGATGGTCGAACGAAGCCATGGGGGTATCCTGTCGATCGTGAAAGCGTGGGAGAAAGCGGCATGGGCGGCGCTGCTCGGGTTCCCGCGGTCGGGTCGACGATTCAGGGGAACGGGGCCGGCCCTTGTGAGGCGTGCGGCCCGTTTTCGAAACTTCCGGACGGTGAGCCGGACATCGCTTGTGGCGACAGGAACAGCATATGCCCAGACGCGAGGCAATGGATTGCGAATGCGTTGCCGCTTCGCAATGAAATCGGCATAAAATGCCAATTCGAAAAGAAATTTCGGCAGAAAATTCCCGACATGACGAAACAGCCCGCACCATTGGCCCTGGATCGCTACGATCGACACATCCTCGAGATCCTGCAGCGTGAAGGGCGCATCAGCAATCAGGAACTCGCCGACCGCATCGGGCTTTCGCCCTCGCCCTGCCTGCGCCGCGTCCGCGCCCTCGAGGAAAGCGGACTGATCGTCGGCTACCGGGCCCGGGTCGACAGCCGTCGGCTGGGCTATAGCCTGACGGCACTGTTGCACATCTCCATGGACCGGCACACGCCGGAGCGCTTCGCCAACTTCGAGGCCCAGGTCGCCGCCCTGCCCCAGGTGCAGGAATGTCTGCTGATCACGGGCCAGGAGGCCGACTACCAGCTCAAGGTGGTGGTGCGCGACATGGACGACTACCAGAACCTGCTGCTCAACTGCATCACCCGCATCGAGGGCGTCAGCGGTGCGCACTCCAGCTTCGTGCTGCGCCGGGTGATCGACGACACGGTGCTGCCGGCGCCGGACTGAGGCCACCGCGCCATGCCCCTCGCCGGCGGAAGATGCTATCGTCGGCGACTCATCCATCGACACCCGATTCGCCGGGTATCCGCACAGGGAGAGCGCCATGTCCTCGAAGGTCTATTGCATCGCCAGCTTCAAGCCCAGGCCCGGCCGGGAGGATGCCGTCTTTCGTGCCCTGCAGGCACTGGAGCCCAACGCCCACCGCGAGGACGGCTGCCTGCGCTATACCGTGACCCGCCACGTCGACAATCCCTTCGCCCGGGGCACGAGCTATCCGATCGTCTTCCACGAAGTCTGGGCCGACCGTGCGGCGTTCGAAGCCCACTGCCAGCGCGCGGAGATCCGCCACTTCTTCGCTACCCATCTGGAAGCCGAGGACGGCGACATCGAGGACGCCAACGTCTGCGTCTATACCGACGAGCCGACCGACTTCGACGCCCCCATGCTCTGACATCGCGTACCGCCCATGCTCCATGGTTCCCGGCAATGGCTGACCGGGATCGGCACCGCCCACGGTCATGCCTCGCTGCATCTCGGCCGGACTCGGCTGACCCTGAGACCGGCGACCCCCGCCGATCTGGCGGACGTGGAGCAGTTGGTCCACGACAACATGCGCCCCTACCTGACTGACCAGGGGCTGAGCTGGAACAGCGAGCAGTTCCGCCGACGCTTTCAGGAAGCGGACAATGCCTGCCTGGTGTCGTCAGCGGCCCTGGTGGCCTTCCTGTCGCTCCTTCATGCCGACGACCACCTCCATGTGCGCGAACTGCAGGTGAGCACCGACTTTCGTGGGCAGGGTGTCGGCACCTGGCTGATCCGCCATGCGGAGGCGCTGGCCGGTGAACACGGGCACAAGCCATTGCGCCTGAATGTGATGAAACACAACCCGGCGCTCCGGCTCTATCGCCGCCTGGGCTTTCGGGTGACAGCGGAAACCCCGGGAGGGCTGGTCATGGAGAAGCGCCTCGATACAACCGGGCACCCCACCCTTTAGTCGGCTTACAATAGCTCCTGGCGGAGCGACTCAGCCTGAGTCCTCCCTTGTGTTCTGATCACTGAACGGAGGTTCCATGGAGGCTACCACCGCCGCCACACCCCGCACCCAACCCGGCCGTCTGACCGGCATGAGCTGGGCGCACTTTCTCAACGACGGCGCCGCCAACTACCTGCCGGGCGTGCTGCCGGCGATCCTGGTATCTCTCAACCTGTCGGTGGCACTGGCCGGCACGATCATGGCGGCCCTGTTGATGGGCCAGGCCCTGCAGCCGCTGGTGGGGCTGCTCGCCGATCGGGTGGGCGGCCGGGTGATGGTCGCCCTGGGGCTCGCCGGTTCGTCGCTGGGCGGCGCGCTGGTCGGCTTCACCTCCGATGTCTGGGCGCTGCTGGGTGTGCTCGTGCTGATCGGCGTCTCCAACTCCTTCTTCCACCCGCAGGCCCTGGCGGGCGTGCGCCGGCTGGGCGGCGACAAGCCCGGCACGGCAATGTCGATCTTCCTGGTCGGCGGCGAGGTGGGACGCGGCGTGTGGCCGGCCATCGCCAGCTGGGTCGTCGTCCAGTGGGGGCTGGAATACCTGTGGGTGCTCGCCCTGCCCGCGCTGCTGACTCTGCCGTTTCTGCTGCAGTGGGCGCCCAGCCTGCCGCCCCGCGACAGCGACGCGGCCCCGATCCAGTGGCGACGCCACACCGGTCCGCTGACCCGCCTGGTGGCCTTCTCGACCCTGCGCTCGCTGATGATCTTCTCGGTGGTGACCTTCGTGCCGCTGATGTGGACACAGGCCGGCGGCTCGCTGACCACCGGTGCCAGCTTCATTACCGTGATGCTGGTCATCGGCGTGATCGGTAACGTCGGCGGCGGCCATCTCTCGGATCGCGTGGGACGCCGCCCGCTGATGCTCGCGGCGATGGCCGTCTCCGTGGTGATGCTGGCTGCCTTCCTGCTGGCCGACGGTCTGTGGCTGTGGATCGCCCTGGGCGTGCTCGGCATCTGCCTGTTCTCGACGCTGCCGCTGAGCATCCTGATTGCCCAGGACATCCTGCCGGAGAATCGTTCCCTGGGCTCGGGCATGGCGCTCGGGCTGTCCAACGGACTGGCGGCACTGGGTGTCATGGCCCTGGGGCCGGTCGCTGCCGAATGGGGCGCGACGGCGCCCCTGTGGGTGGCGCTTGCAGGCGGCGTCGTCACGGTTCCCCTGGCACTGGGGCTGCCGGAGCATCCCCGCGCCGAGTCCCGCTAACCGTCGTCACCCCGACCGCGCTACACTCGACCCATTCATCCGCCCCTGCCTGAACGGGGCGGCGTAGCGATCACGCGCGCAGCCTCATGGGTGGCGCCGTTTCGGGGGGAGTCGTCATGAAGGACCATCACGGCAAACGTCTCGCCGTTCTGGGTTGTGCAACGTTTCTCGGTCTGGCCGGCCTGACCGCGCCGCCGGCCCGGGCGGACACCACGCTGGCCGGCAAGGCCGAGCACAAGGCGAGGATACTCGAGCAGATCGCCGCCGAGTCCGGCGATGCACCGTCGCCCGACACCGCGCGCATCACGCCGAGCGGCGCCCAGGCCGTCGATCCGCAAGGCGCCGCACCGCTCGATGACCCGCTCACCTGTCTGGCCCGCACCCTCTACTGGGAAGCCCGCGGCACCTCGGCCCGGGAAATGGGCGCCGTGGCCAGCGTGGTACTGAACCGGCTCGCCGATGCGCGCTTCCCCGGCACCGTCTGCGGCGTGGTACTCCAGGGCTCCGAGCAGGGCCGTTGCCAGTTTTCCTGGTGGTGTGATGGACGCGCCGACGACGCCGGCGAGAGTGATGCCTATCGACATGCCAAGGAAGTCGCCCGCCGCGCCCTCAACGGCCAGACACGGGACGTCACACATGGGGCGCTCTACTTTCATCACCGGGGCATCTCGCCACGCTGGGCCAGCCGCTTCGAGCGCACCCTGACCTCCGGCGACTTCGTGTTCTACCGGCCCGAGTGACCCCGTCACGTCGGCAAGAACGACAGACGCCGCGGGATCACCGCGGCGTCTGGCGTTTCGACCACTGACTCAGGCGTAGGTATTGATCTGCGTACCGACGCTGCCGGAGGTCGCCAGCTTGTTGTCGCCCTGCTGCGGAGATACCGACTCCATGAGCTGGGAGACGTGAGAGGACTGCGTGTCCAGCGACTCCTTGAGCAGGCTCATCTGGTTCTGCTGGCCGGCATTGTACTGCTGCAATGCCGAGGCCATGCCGCTCATCGCACTGATGGAATCCATGCGCATACCTCGCTGTGTGAAGGGGTGAATTTTGACGCTAGCACCCTTGATATCGGCCGAGCCACGAAAACCTTGGGCGAGGATACGAAACTCCTACACAAGCGCTGACTCCGTGAATACCCTCATCACAACTCACGTTCATCGGCTCGCGAGACAGCCTCGCAGGGCTTACCATACCGGCTGCACCCGCCATCGATGGTACCCATGAAATATATTGGAGCCCATGTCAGCGCCGCCGGCGGCCCTGACCAGGCCATTCGTCGCGCCCACGCCCTGGGTGAAGTGGACCCCATTCACTGAACCACCTGACAGGCGAGCTAAGCTCTGACCGGGTTGTCATCAGGCGTCAGGCCGCCTGGATCAGTGGTTGATCG
>LSBP01000041.1 GCA_001577635.1 Halomonadaceae bacterium T82-2
GGAACCGCCGGCCTTCCTGCGGGTCTATCAGCCGCACCTGCGTTACTATCTGATCGACGAAGGGCGCTATACTGCCGAGGAACTGGACCGGCGCCAGACACCGCTGAGCGGCGTGTTCAGCATCGAGAACGCATCCGCGAGCCGCGAGGCCTTGCAACAGGCCGTCGACCGGATCGTGGCGATCATCCGGAATGATCCCCACAAGGAACGCACGGATGCCATCATCACCCGCTGGTTGAAGCGCCATCTGCAATGGCTGGGGGCCGGCGTCAACCTGGAGCGGCTCAACAGTCTGGTGGAGGATAGAGACATGCTGGCAGAGAATCTTGAGAACTGGGCGAAGAAGGAACGCATGGAAGGGCGCCAGGAAGGCGAGCAACTCGGCGCCGAGAAGACGAAGCGACAGACGGCCCGTAACCTGATCCAGCTGGGCGTGTTGACGGATGAGCAGATTGCGGCGGCGACAGGCCTTGCGCTGGCCGAGGTGCATGCCCTGCGTGCCCAGGACAAGCACTGACCCTCGCCTTCCCCCTGTTTCCGCCGCGCAAACACGAGGGTGGAGCGCTTTCGTGAATGAATTCGCTCCCACAATGCGCTGTCCATGGGAGCCATGAATCTGGCAGGGCGGGTTTCCGGCTCGCGCCTGACTGTCTGCATTATTCGCCCCTCTTCAACATCGCCCGGGTGTGCCGGCGCTGTTCATTGACGGCCTTCGTGTAGATCTCGTGCAGCTGCCGGTAATCGTCGTCCATGGCCTCGTCCATGCCCTCGTCCATGCCCGTGGCCTCGAAGCGTGCCATCAGGGCGCGGGTTTCCTGAATGAGGCATTCGTGCTCCTCGACCAGCCGCTGGCACTCCTCGGCGGAGAGTGCGCAAAGGTCCTCCTCCGTCATGCGGTCTGAAACGCCCTGACGCGCTCATACAGCGTGCGGGCGCTCTGCAGGGCGACGCGCTCGTTGGCGTCCAGAGAAAGCTGCACGTCGTTCCGGCCCTGCGGGGCATTCATGGCCCGGCGAATGGCCACTGCGTGGCGCTTCATCAGGCTGTCCAGGTTGAGCCGAATCATGGTGATCTCCAGCTCGAACTCCTGCTTGAGCAGGGTATGACGCTGCCGTTCGGCGGTACTGGTCGCGGCCTCGATCTGCTCCTGCAGGGCGGTGTGAATCAGCGACTCGGTGGCCTCGAGCCGGGGGAGGATATCGTGGACCAGGGTGCTGGCCGGGAGCGTTGCGGAAGTGTCCGGCATGCCGATGCTCGCATCAATTCAGAAAAGAAAACGGGGCCTTTCGGCCCCGTCGGTACTTGCGGTGTCAGCCGGGCTGACGAACCGCTTAGCGCAGCAGCGACAGCACGGACTGCGGCAGCTGGTTGGCCTGCGAAAGCACGGAGGTGCCGGCCTGCTGCAGGATCTGGTTCTTGGTCATACTGGCCACTTCCTTGGCGTAGTCGGCATCCTCGATGCGTGAGCGAGCGGCAGATAAGTTGGTTTGAGTCGTGCTAAGGTTGGTGATTGCGGAGTCAAACCGGTTTTGTATTGCACCCAAGTCGGATCGAAGTGTATCAACCTTTCCCAAAGCTTTGTCGAGGGTGGCCAACGGGTCTTTAGTAGTTCCTGAAGAGAGTTGGTCGACGGTGAAGTCCGCGGTATCCACTGTGAAGTCTGCTGCAGTTGGTGCAGTGGTTGTGTCGGCAGTTTGAGGGTCTACTGACATATAAATGTCGTAGTTTCCTGGGGTGCTAGAATCTTCAGTGAAGCCAAGTTCTGCCATCTTGGCTTTATCAGCAGTATCAGTTACACCGGTCAATGTTGTTTTTACGAACCAGTTATTGTTATCATCTGAAACAACACTTGAGCTAGCACCTGTCGGCGCTGTGCCAAGGCCGAGCTTGGATTGCCAGTCAGCCGCGGCACCATTGGTCACAGTGACTGTAGCGCTTGTAACTGCTGTTTTGTCGCCATATGCTTCTTTGGCAGCGGTGGCGTCGATCGCGCTGGTTGTTCCCACCGGTCCGCTAACGTTAAAAGTTCCTAACTCCAAAGATGTGGAGTCAATTTTTTCCAAATTGATGGTGATGGCTTCGCCATCATTAGCACCGACTTGAATGTTTAGGTCTTGGTTGCTTGCCAGCACCTTGACACCGTTAAAATCGGTTTGTTCAGAGATGCGGTCGATTTCAGAAAGGCGCTGACCGATTTCAGCTTGGATGGACTTTCTGTCTTCAGAAGAGTTAGTGTCGTTTTGAGCTTGAACTGTCAACTCGCGAATGCGTTGCAGGTTGTCGTTGACCTGATTCAGTGCACCTTCGGCAGTCTGAGCGACGGAGATGCCATCGTTGGCGTTGCGCTGTGCTTGATTAAGACCTGTAATTTGCGCAGACATGCGGTTGGCGATGGCCTGGCCAGCGGCGTCGTCCTTGGCGCTGTTGATGCGCAGGCCGGATGAGAGGCGCTCCATGGCGGTGGTCAGATTGCTCTTGGAACTGTTCAGGTTCTGCTGAGCGATCATCGAGGTGATGTTGGTATTAATGACTGCCATTTTGGTGTTCCTTCCTTTTCTACCTTCGACAAGGTCTTGAGGCTCCAGCGGCGCGCCGGGAGTCCGGCCTGGCCACCGCAACGGCGCCGTTGGCCGTTACCCCAGTTATCGACCGCTTGCCGGGAAGCTTTAGGGTGGTGGAAGGATTTTTTGCTGGGGCTGGTGGCTCGGGCCCGGGCCTACCGGGCGATGGCGTACTCCGCGGGATTGACGATGCCTTCGAGCTTGCCGATCTGGTCGAAGTCGGCGCTGGAGATGATCACGTCCATCGAGGTGTCGGGGAAGCGCAGGTTCTTGACGATGTGCACCTGGCTGGGCATGCCCTTGAGGTCCACGCTGACGACCCAGGCCAGAAAGCCGTTGGCGAACTTCGCCAGCTTGCCGATGGGATAGAGCCCGTAGGTCTGGATGTATTCCACCAGCATGGTGCGCTCGAAGCCGTGGGCGCGTTCGTTGACCCAGCGGTAGGCGTCGATGGGTGGCTTGGGCGACATCTCGTTGCGCGCGTGGGTGAGCTTGTCGACGGCCTTGGCCACGGCCATGTAGCGGGCGATGTCGGAGAGCTGCTCGGCGGTCTTGCCGGCCGGGTAGCCGCTGCCATCGAGGCGCTCGTTGCAATTCTCGATCACGTCGCGGCAGATGCTGCTGGGCTGCCAGCCCACGGCCTGGAGCTTGTCCAGCAGTGCCGTGACGTGTCCCTGCAGCAGGGTCTTCTGGGCGGGCGTCATGTAGATCTTCAGCGAGGGCAGTTCGCGGCACAGCAGCAGCGACTTGCCCATCACATGCAGCAGGGCGCCGACCATGGCCTCGCGGGTCTTGCTGACCAGCGGCGGGTTGGTGAGCATGTAGTCGGCCAGGTGGACGGCGGTCTCGATGGAGTGGCGCACCCAGTCCGGGGCGCTGTTCAGGTAGGAGAGCGCGTAGAGCAGCTGCTTACGGTCCTTGGTCAGCAGGTAGATCAGGGTGTCGGCGCAGTCGTAGACCATCTCCTGAGGGAAGCGATTGCGGTTCTTCAGGAACATCAGCGACAACTGCAGGCGTTTCGATATCTCGCGCACGCCCTGCACCATGGGCGGCAGGCGTTCCGCCTTGATGCGCTCGCGTCGCGCCTTGCTGATGGCCTGGCGCTCCTTCTCGCCGGCGATGAACAGCGGCGAGGTGGCGAACTCCATGGGTTTCAGGCCGGTGCGGCGGGCGGCTTCGCGCTCGCATTCATTGACGAAGTGGGTCAGGTCCTTCTGGACCTCCGGGGCGACGTCGAGGAACTGCACGCCCACCGCGGCCTGCAGGGAGCCGCCGAGCGGGCGGATATGGCGGATGCGTGCGCGGGTGGCGAAGCCCTGGCCGTTGGGAAATTCGACATAGAGCTCGGGCAGCTCCTGCTCGACAGCCAGGGTGGTGCAATCCTCGATGGCGATCTCCAGCAGGCAGCCGCCGATGGAGAGGTTCTTCAGCTGGGCGGCGAGGGAAAGCTCCTCTTCATAGACCACCACGGTGGCGCGGGCGCGCATGCCGAGCACTAAGGGAATGCGGATGCTGCCGCGCTCCTCCTTGACGAAGACCGACTCCGGCAGCTGGCAGCGAATCAGGTAGCTGTCCCCGGTCTTCTTGAGCACGGAGGCCTGGATCTTTTCCAGGCTGAGTACCTCGGGCTCGTCCTCGTCCTTCTGGATTTCGATATCGAAACTGACCTTGCCGTTCCAGATATACTTGTCGAGCTTTTCCTGATCGATTTCGGCGCGCAGCAGAACCTGGCCGCTAGAAACGTCAACGCTTTGTATCGTGGCGGTAACGGATTGTGGCTCGTACTTCGACACAATGTAAGCGGCGTGTTCCTTGTCGAGAATCGATTCGACGGCATACGCCAGGCTGTTATGTTCCGACAGTGATGACATGCCCCTTGCCCCCGCTTTTCATGCTTTTTATACCCTGAAATATCAGGCCGGTTTGACGCCGCGTCAATGTGAGGTTTCCCGTATTTGCGGGACATTCAAAAAAAGTATGGTGACTGCAAACCGGTTCTGGAAAAACCCATGGAGGCGCCGCGGTGTGGGCCGAATCATCGTGCTGATGTTGACCCGTCGTTGAGTGAAGATGGTGCTTTTTCGGGTATTATCGCATGGCCGTGGGCACATCCGGCAGTGTTTTTTTGGCGGGGCAGGCCCGTGAAGCTGTCAACAAAAGTGCGGTGGAGGCAAGAAATCGGTTTGCCAAGTGTTGATATTTTTCTCCAACTGAGCGCGGAGGCGTGCCTGGCCCATTACCAGGGGGCTGTGAAGGTAGTGCATGCGCGCAGCATGGACGGGCGGCGCGTCGCTTTTCCGGCTCAGGCGCTGCGGCAGGTGGTAACGCGCGACGGTGTGAATGGGCGTTATCGCCTCTTCTATACCGACGATGGGCGCTTTCAGTCGCTGGTCCCGCTGCATGGCTGATAGGCTTGCCGCAACAGCGCCGTTATCACGCGTTCCCCCATCATTCGTCATGAGATCCATCGTGTCGCCCGGGTGCCCCGGTTCGACGGATGGCCGAGAGGTATCTTGATGGCCACAGAGCTGCGCTGGCTGGACGCTCAACAGACTATTCACGAGATGATTGCTCGGCAGGCGCCGCTGGCGGATATCCTGGTTGCCGTGGCGAATTGGGCGGGGCTGATCCTGCCCGGTGCCTTGGTCTCCATCATGCGCTATGACGCCGCGACCCGGACCCTGAGCCTGGTTCCCGGGACGTCGTTCTCGGCCGATTACGTGGCGGCGCTGCAGTATGCCGAGATCGGCCCCGAGGCGGGCAGCTGCGGCAGTGCGGCGTATCATGGGCGGCTCACGATCACCGAGGATATCCATGAGGATCCGAAGTGGGCGGCCTATCGGGCGCTGGCCGATCGCGAAGGGCTGCGGGCCTGCTGGTCGATGCCCGTGCTTTCCACGCAAGGCGAGCTGCTGGGCACGTTCGGCGTCTACCATCGTCACCCGGCGGCCCCCACCGAGCAGGAGTGCCAGCGCATGCAGCAGGCGGCGGCGCTGGTGGCGCTGGCCGTCATCCGGGATCGTGAGGCGCGCGATCAGCGTTCCGTGGCGGCGCGGTATCAGGCGCTCTATTCCCAGCATCCGGATGGGGTTTATGAGTTCGATACACGCGGCCGTTTTCAGCGTTGCAATCGAGCGCTGGAGCGGATCACCGGTTATCCCGAGTCGATGCTGCTGGGCCGGCATTTCCAGGAGTTCGTGCTCGACGCATCCCGGGAGTCGACCCAGAACCATTTCGACCGGGCGCTGGGCGGCGAGGTGCGGTATTACGAATTGGTCGCGGTGCGGGCGGATGGCAGAACCCGTGATCTGGAAGTCACCAATTTTCCGATCGTGGTGGAGGGCGAAACGGTCGGCGTGTTCGGCATCTGCCGGGACATTTCGGCCCGCAAGGCGCGAGAGGAACGCCTGCGCCTGCTGCAGCGGGGCATCGAGGACACGCCCAATGGCGTGGTGATGGCCGATGCCACCCAGCCGGATCTGCCGCTGACCTATGTCAATCGCGCCTTTACGGCGATGACCGGTCATGCGCCCGAGGATGTGCTGGGCAAGAACTGCCGCCTGCTGCAGGGGGGCGATACCGACCCGGAAACGGTGGCGCGGATTCGCCGGGCAATCGCCACGCACAGCGACGTGCAGGTGGTGTTGCGCAACTATCGGCGCAACGGCACGCCGTTCTGGAATCAGCTTTCCATCGCTCCGGTACTGGACGAGCAGGGCCGCTGTACGCATTTCATCGGCGTCCAGCAGGATGTGACCCGGCAACGCGAGCAGGAGGCGCGTCTGGCGTTTCAGGCAAGCCACGACACCCTGACCGGATTGCCCAACCGGGCTTCCCTCGAAGCGCGGCTGGATCATGACTATCGGCAGAACCAGCAGCGCGAGGCCCTGCTGATTCTGATGATCATCGACCTCGATGATTTCAAGTCGGTCAACGACGGGCTGGGCTACGAAGCGGGCAACCAGCTGCTGGTCTCGGTGGCGCGCCGCCTGCAGGAATTCCTGGGTGCGGGGGACACGCTGGCGCGCCTGGCCGCCGACGAGTTCGCCCTGCTGATGCCGGGGCTGCCCAACGAGGCCGAGGCGATCGCCTTTGCCGAGTGCGTGCTGGAGGCGCTGACACAGACCTTCACGGTGGCCGGCCAGCGCCTGCATATCAGTGCCAGTATCGGCATCGCCAGCAATCAGCAAGTGCTCGAGCAGGCCCACGACCTGTTGCTGCACGCCAACCTGGCCACGCAGCAGGCCAAGCGCCAGGGGCGCAACACCTGGCAATGGCATGCCGGCGGGGCGGACGAGGATGTCAGCGAGCGGGTGCGGTTGCGGCGCGACATTCAGGAGGCGATCGAACTCGGCCAGTTCGAGCTGCACTATCAGCCGATCGTCGAGGCGACGAGTGGGCGGCTGTGCAGTGTGGAGGCGCTGGTGCGCTGGCGCCACCCCGAGCGTGGCATGATCTCGCCCGGGGTCTTCATCCCGCTTGCCGAGCAGACCGGGCAGATCATTGCGCTCGGCCGCTGGGTACTGCGCCGGGCGTGCCATGACATGGCGGCGCTCAATACCGAACGAGCATGCGTATTGCCGGTGGCGGTGAATATCTCGCCACTGCAGTTTCGGCGCCAGGGGTTCCTGGCGGAGGTGGAGCAGGCGCTGGTGGACAGTGGCCTGCCGGCCGACCAGCTGGAGCTGGAAGTGACCGAGGGGGTGCTGATGTCCGGTGCCGAATCCGCCATCGCGTTGCTGGGCGAGCTGCGCGCCCTGGGCATCCAGATGGCGATCGACGATTTCGGTACCGGCTTTTCCAGCCTGAGCTACTTGCGCGACCTGCCGATCACCAAGGTCAAGCTAGATCGCGCCTTCATTCAGGACATCACCACCAAGAGCGACAATGCCGCCATCGTTCAGGGGGTGATCACCATGGCGCATCACCTGCGGCTGAGCGTCGTGGCGGAGGGCGTGGAAACCGAAGCGGAGCGCCAGGACCTGGTGCGCCGGGGCTGTGATCGGCTGCAGGGCTTCCTGTTCGCCCGCCCCATGCCGCTGGCTGAACTGCGCGCCCTGCCGGCGCGCCTGCCCGTGGCGTAACCGGCGGCCGGGGTGGCTTCAGCGCTCGCCGACCAGCGGGGTCACAAATCGCCGCCTCCGCTCGGTCTCGTCGAGCGGTTGGGCGGCGAGGTGGACCAGCTTGGTCAGGGCGGCTTCGGGGGTCATGTCGGCGCCGCTGAGCACGCCGGCGTCGCGCAGCCCCTGGCCGGCGGCGTAGGCACCGATCGTCACCGGCCCCTGCGGGCACTGGCTGATGGCGGCCAGCAGCTTGCCTTCGCCGCTGGCCGCGGCCAGTACCTCGAGCAGGGCCGGGTCCTCCGGGCAATTGCCGCTGCCCCAGACTTCCAGCACTGCGCCGTGGAGGGTGTCGTCCTCCAGCCAGCGCGCGACCAGCGAGGCGGTGATGCCCGGCCACAGCACCAGACGGACCACGGGCGCGGCACCCAGGGCGGCGTAGTCGGGCAGTTCGAAGCGGGGCAGGCCGCGCTGCTGGGCGTCCAGGCCGCGCCCGGGATAGAGCACGGGGTGGCCGTCGACCACCTCGCCGAGCAGCGGGTAGTTGGGGCTGGCGAAGCCGTCGGCGGCGCGGGTGTCCCACTTGCGGGTGCGCACGCCGCGGTACAGGGCCCCGCCGAAGGCGACGGCGACCTCCTGGAGGGTCGGCAGGGCGGCGAAGCGCAGGGCGGCTTCCAGGTTGTTCAGGGCGTCGCTGCCCGCGGCTTCGAGCGGGCGCTGCGAGCCGGTCACCACCACCGGGCGGTCGATACCCTGCAGCTGGTAGGCCAGGCTCGCGGCGCTCCAGGCTAGGGTGTCGGTGCCGTGGATGATGATGAACCCGGCATAGTGGCAGCCATCCAGCGAGCCGTCATAGGCGGCGGCCAGCGTCCGGGCCAGCGTCTGCCAGTCCGCCGGGGTGGCGGCGCTGGAGTCGATGGGGCGGGGCGTGGCATGCACGACGAAGTCGGGCAGCGAGGCACGGCGTTCCGGCGGCAGGGTGGCCAGGGCGGCATGAATGCGCCGCTCGATATCGCCACCCGGGACCAGCCCGCGCTCGCTCTCGCGCATGCCGAAGGTGCCGCCGGTGTAGAGAATCAGCAGGGGAGCGTCGTTCATGAGGGGCCTCGCTTGGGGTGGGTTGGGCCGTGAATGGCGGTTGCGTTCACTGATGGCGGGTGATCAGTCGGCCGTGCTCGTCGAGATCGAGCTGCCGGCGCCGCCCGGCGAGCAGGGCACACAGCGCGGCGGCCACCACGAAGCCCAGCAGGGCCAGGGTGATGACGGTCAGGTTGTCCGTTCGCCCGATCAGGATGCCCACCAGCAGCGGTCCGAGGGCGGCGATGGCGTAACCGATGCCCTGGACCATGCTCGACAGCTTGCCCGCCAGCTGTGACGTGGCGCTGCGCAGTACGATCAGCGTGAGGGCCATGCTGAAGCTGCCCCCCTGGCCGAGGCCGAGCAGCAGAACCCCGGCCCAGCGCCATTCCAGCGGTGCCTGCAGCAGGGTGACGATGCCGGCGGCGGTGCTGGTCAGCAGGATCAGGATCGTCGGCCGCTGGTCGCGCCCCAGGCGGCCCAGCCAGGGGGCGCCCAGCGCCGTGATCAGTTGCCCCATGACCGAGGCGGCCAGCAGCCAGCCGGCTTCCGCCTCGCCGAGGCCGCGTTTCTGCAGCAGGGTGGGCAGCCAGCCGAAGACGATATAGGCCAGCGCTGACTGGCTACCCATGTAGCCGGTGACCTGCCAGGCCAGCGCCTGGCGGGTCATGCGCACCCGGGGGCCGCGGCGTGGTGCATTGTCGGTGGCCGGCCACGGATGCGGCATTCGCCAGCGCCAGGCGATCAGGGCCAGCAGGGCGATGCCGGCCCAGCTGCCCAGCGACAGGCGCCAGTCCCCGAAGGCGTCGGCCAGCGGGACGCTGAAACCGGCGCCCAGCGCGCCGCCCAGGCACAGGGCCATGGTATAGATGCCGGTGACGATATCGGCGCCGGCAGGAAGCTCGCGCTTGACCAGCGCCGGCAGCAGGGTGCCGGCGATGCCGATGGCGGCGCCGGCGCCGATGGTGCCCAGATAGAGCAGTGGTGTGCTGGCGTTGGCACGCACCAGCAGCGAGGCCGCCAGCAGCAGCAGGGCGAAACTGAGGGTGCGTTCGGCCCCCAGGCGTTTGGTCAGCCAGGGGGCGAGCGGCGCGAAGAGCCCCAGACAGAGCACCGGCAGGGTGGTGAGTATGCCGATGGCGCCGGCGGTAAGCCCCAGTTCCTGCTGGATGCGAATCAGCATGGGAGCCAGCGACGACAGTGCCGGACGCAGGTTGAGCGCGACGAGAATCATCAGCGCCAGAAACGGCAGCATGCGGCGCCAGGAAAGCGAACGGGACATGAGAAATCCTTGGTCGGTCAGTCGTCCCGGTGTGACGGGGATGATGGGGCGGGCGAGGAAGACGGCGAGCGGGACGAGCGTTCGCCCTTTTGACCGGAGCGCACGGGCTCGGGCGGCGCCGACAGGGCTTCGAGCCCGTAGAACGCAGTGGTCTGGCGGGGCTGTTCCGCCTTGGCGCGAATGGCGCTGACATCCTCGGTGCTGACCCAGTGTGTCTGGCCGGCGAGGGGGCTGCGCTGGACCGTCAATGTGCCGTCGTGAAGCCAGCAGCGCTGCGGCGTCCAGGCGACGTGCCACAGGCGCTCCTGCCAGCGGGCCGTGCGATCGTCGATCAGCGCCAGGCGAGATTCGGGAATCAGGGCGGCGAACTGGCGGGCATTGAGCAGCTGGCCACTTTCCTGCATATGCACGGCGCCCTGGAAGCGGCCGGACTCGAGGGTGGCTGCGTCGGCATCAGCAGACTCGATGCGGCCGCGGCCGCACAGGTGCAGCAGATGGTTGTCGATCTGCTTGACCACCCAGACCGTCAGCCCGGGGTTTCGCCTGCGCTTGAACCAGTTGCCGAATGCCAACGTCGAGACTCCCTGCGTGTAAAGATGGAAACGAGTCGCCTCCCGCATGGGCGTTGCCCATCGGCATTATATCGGCTGGGCGGGGTGTTGTCAGAGCGGGGTTGCCGGGGCGGCCGTGCCGGACCGCGAGCGGCCCGGCACCGGTTGCGGCTTACAGGCTGTGGCCGAGCACGACCTGGCAGATGGCGGAGAAGCTGCGGGCCTCCGGCGGGCGGTCCAGGGTGATACCCAGGGCGCGGCCGACGTCGGCGGCGGAGATGAGGCCGCGCACGGCGGTGCCGCCCTGGGCGTCCGGTTCGGTGATCAGCAGGTGCTGGTCGCCGAAGGCGCGCAGCGCCTCGACCAGTTCGCCGACGCTGATCTTCTCCAGCCGGGCGAGAGGCAGGGCGTGCAGCTCCTCGCGCGGGGTCTGGACCATCTCGACGGTGACTTCGTCACGGTCGACCTGGTGCTGGTGCATGGCCAGGGTGATGCGGCGGCCGCCGATCAGCTCGCGGGCATTGACCACGCCGGTCAGGTGCCCGGCGGCATCGAGCACGAACAGCAGGCGCACGCCGCCCTGCTTCATGATCTCGAGTGCCTGGGTGATCGAGTGGGAGGCCGGGATGGTAAAGGCGCCGGTCTGGGTGAAGTCGGTCAGCAGGGCCCGGGCGGGGCTGTCCATGGTCAGGCTGGCGACGGCCTGCGGGCGGCGAATCGTCACGCCGGCGTCGAGTGTTTCCAGTTGCAGCGCAGGGCGAGTGGCCGATGGCGCGATGGTGGTCATTCAGAAGCCTCCTGTGTCGGCTCGTGTCATGTGAGTCGGTGCGAAGCCCAGGGCGGTGACGGATGCTGGTATCAGTGCATGTAACGTGTCAGGTCGCCGCGCACGCTGTCCAGAAAGGTCACGAAATGCGTGTCGCGATCGTCGTCGACGCGGTCGATGCGGCAGCCCAGGGCCATATCGCGTTGGACCAGAATTTCATCGAAAATTTCCAACGTCAGCTTGGCGACGGTGGCCTCTTGCGGCTCGACGGCACCCTGTTCCAGCGTGAAGGTCTCGAGCAGGGTGGCGCGCACGCGCGTGGTGCCGCCCTCGGTCAGAATGCGCCGCACGAACAGCCAGCCCTCGCAGCCCAGGGCCGGGCCGTCGTCATGCTGGCGGCGGAACAGCGTGCGGTAGCAGGCGCCCTCGGCCGCCCCTTTCTCCGCCATGCTGCGATACCCCTGGGTCACGCGCGAGGCCATGGCACCGGCGCTGGCCAGCTTGCGCAGTGCCGCGCGGTGTTCGCGCTCCAGCTGGTCCTGTCGGTTGAAGCGTTGCCAGCGTTGATAGTCGGCGAAGAGGGCGTTCGCATCCATGGTAAACCTTCCTTGTTGGCGGGTGTCGGCGTCGCCGGACGTCGGGCCGTTCATGATGTCGCAGCCGCGGGCTCGTGGCCAGTGCCGCAAGTGTCCGCAGCGCTAAAGTTTCGGCGTGCGCGGCCGATAGGGCGAAGTGACAGCCGAAAACCGGCCTATTCCCGCGCTCGCGGCGCCGGCAGGGCTGGTACAAAGGGCGCAGATATCAGGGGGCATAGATGGCGAGCATATCTTCCTTGGGCATTGGGTCTGGCATGGACCTTAACGGGTTGCTGGATCAGCTCAAGTCGTCGGAGCGGCAGCAACTCACGCCGATTACCCAGCAGAAGTCCAGTTACCAGGCCAAGATTTCCGCCTACGGCAAGCTGGAGTCGGCGCTGGAAAAATTCCAGACGGCGGCGGCCAAGCTCAACGATGCCAAGACGTTTCAGCCGGTTTCCACCAAGATGACCGGTGATGGTCCTGAAGTGTCGGCCGATACCACGGCCGTACCGGGTACCTACTCCATCGATGTCAGCAACCTGGCCCAGGCGCACTCGCTGGCCAGCGGGGGGTTCACCGACATCACCAGCAACCAGGCTTCCACCGCGACGACGATCACCATCGATCAGCCGGGTGTCAGCGGTTCGAGCTTTGATGTGTCGATCGATCCGGCCAGCAGTTCGCTGGGGGATATTCGCGATGCCATCAACGCCGCCGATGGCGGTGTCACGGCCTCCGTGATCAATGACGGTACCAGCAATCGCCTGGTGCTGACGGCCAAGGAGACCGGGGCGGCGTCGGCCATGACGGTCACGGTAAACGGCGATGCAACGCTGGACAGCAAGCTGTCCTTCGACCCCGCCAATACCACCACGAACGGCATGACGGAGCAGGTGGCGGCCCAAGACGCCTCGCTGACCGTCAATAACATCCCCATTACCAGTGCCTCGAATCAGGTGGAGGGTGCCATTCAGGGCGTGACACTCAACCTGACGCAGGAAAGTGCCAATGCCACGACGGCCTCGACACTGTCGGTGACCCGCGATGAGGGGGCCATCGCCGACAGCGTTCAGTCCTTTGTCGATGCCTACAACTCGGTGCAGAAGACCATCGGATCGCTGTCTTCCTTCAACAGTGAAAATGGCGATGCCGGCATCCTGCTGGGCGATGGCACCTTGCGCTCCGTCGAGACGCAGTTGCGCCGCACCCTGAGTGATGGCGTCTCGGGCGGGGGGTACAGCATGCTGTCCGACGTGGGGGTCGAGCTTCAGCTCGACGGCACGCTGAAGGTGGACAGCGACAAGCTGAATGGGGCCATCAGCAATGACCTTCAGGGTGTACAGCGCTTTTTTGCCGGGACGGACAGCGCGGATGGCCTGGCCGATACACTGGACGCTTCGATTTCACGGATGCTCGATGACAAGGGCGTCCTGAACAACGCCACGAGTGGGCTGAAGAAGAGCATCGACGGGCTGAACGAGCAGTATTCGCGCACCGAGGACCGGATCAATTCCACCATCGCGCGCTATCGCAAGCAGTTTTCGCAGATGGATTCCCTAGTGTCCCAGATGAATTCCACCATGAGCTATCTCTCTCAGCAGTTCTCGGCAATGAACGCCCAGCTGGGAAAGTGAGATAGGTAAGAAGCAGGAGAAATAATCCATGAGTGCGATGCGTGGTGCAAACGCCTATGCGCGGATGGGGGTCGAGACCGGTGTCATGTCGGCCAGCCCGCATCAATTGATTGTCATGCTGTTCGACGGGGCGCAGGCGTCCCTGCGGGCGGCGCGACTGCACATGCAGCAGGGCAATGTCGGCGAGAAGGGCAAGGCCCTCTCGAAGGCGATCGATATCGTCAACAATGGCCTGGCCGCGGCGCTGGACCATGAGAAGGGCGGCGACGTCGCGGCCAACCTGGCGTCCCTGTATGACTATATTGTTCGCCTGCTGATGCAGGCCAACCTGCACAATGATGAGCAGCGTATCGATGAAGCATCAGCGCTGCTCGAGGACATCGCATCGGCCTGGCGTGAGATCGCCCCCCAGGCGAGGAGCTGAACCGCATGATGGCGGCAAGAGATGTGCTGGCAAGCTACGAGCAGCTGTTGCAGCGCTCGGCAAGGATGCTGGACCTGGCCCGTAATGGTGACTGGCCGGAGCTGGTCGAGGAGGAGTCCGGGTACGTGGTGGCCGTCGAGACGATCAAGCGTCTCGAGGCCGACTGCGTACTCGAAACCCCCGAGGCCCAGCGCAAGGCGGAGCTGCTCGAGCGGATTCTCGAGCAGGATGGCGAGACGCGCCGTCATCTGGAAACGCGGCGCGACGAGTTGGGGCTGCTGATCGGTGATCAGCAGCGCCAGCGCCAAGCCAGCCAGGCCTATCGCAGCGGCAGCCAGGTGGTGCAGATGTCGCCGAGGTCGCGGTGAGTGGCGTCATCACGCCGCTGATCGATACCCTGCTCCATCAGGTGCTGGGCAAACGGGGCGACGCCCCTGTGGTCCGCAATGCGGCCGAGCCGGTCAGGCCGTTGGCGCCGGAGTCGGCATTGCGAGCCCTGCACAGCGATTCGCGCCTGGAGCCCGGGCGTGCCGGTGGCGCAATGCCTCAGCCGGGGGTATCCCCGGCTGCCGGCAAGCCCGGTGAACAGCCGCAGGCGCTGTTGCCGTCATCAACAACGACCCGTTTCAGTCCGGCGGCGCGTACCATCGCTGACGTGCTGCTGAAATTCCCCGCCCCGCCGTCGGTCATTCGCCCGGCGGCGCCATTGTCGGCCTCCGGTAGCGCGTTGGGTGCCGCCCAGCTGGCCCCGCAGCTTCAGGCCGGCATCGAAAGCAGTGGCCTGTTCTATGAAGCGCACCTGGCGCGCTGGTTTCGTGGAGAATTGTCGCGCGGGATGCTGTTGCGCGAGCCGCAGATGCAGTTTGCGCCGCGTTTGCCGGCGTCAGCGGGCGAACCGTTGGCTGCGACGTCCGGGGGG
>LSBP01000017.1 GCA_001577635.1 Halomonadaceae bacterium T82-2
AAGCTGGCACGCATCGCCTTTTCACTGATGAAGCATGAGACGGGATATCGCCCTCCAAGCCCCATCAAGGCTTGACGGGCAACATAGAATCTCCCACAGCCAGCAACCGTGGCCGTGCCGGTCAGCCTGATGGGCGGTCTTGTGGGAGGGGATTCATCCCCGACAGCGGCGGCCCGGTGGCCGGTTCATCGCGACTGACGTCGCTCCCACGGCCGGGTTCCGGATGAACGAGCTGCCGAGAGATCGCCACTAGCCCGGCGCGCCATCGGCGCGCCGACTCCCCAGCACCGGAACATAGCGCACCAGGTAGAGGGCCAGCGCCAGGCTCCAGGCGAGGATGGCGAGATTCAGCGCCACCGGCAGCGCCTGCGGCCAGAGGGCCGGCAGCAGCGCACGCGCCACACCGGCCAGCAGCATCAGCGCCAGGGCCGTGGCGATGCCGCGCGGCGCGACGAGCGCCCGGCCGGTATGCCCCAGGGCCACGCGCGCCATCATCGCCAGCATCATGCCCCCCATGCCGCCCACGGTCAGGGCGTGGATCGCCAGCGACAGGCTCACGATGTGCCAGGCTGAAAGCGCCCACATCGCCAGGCCCAGGCAGACGAAACCGTAGCTCAGATGCAGGCTCCACAGCAGCGGCTCGCGCCAGCCATGCCAGCCGGCCCAGCGCAGCCCGCGCACGAGGTTGGCGAGCGCCGCCACCCCGGCGACCCCGGCCCACACGCCGTCCGGCACCACGCCACCGACCAGAACCACCAGCTGCAGGCCGACCAGCGCCACGACGCCGCCGATCGCCGCCGCCTCGAGCACCAGCGGGCGGCTCGCCTGGGGGCGGTCGAGACGCCGCGCGGTAAAGAAGGGAATCACCCGGCCGCCGAGGATCACCATCAGCAGCGTGATCAGCAGCACGGCCAGGGACTCGCCGCCGCGCAGCAGGTACGCCGCGCCGCCGTACAGCGCCAGATGCATGGCCAGGTTGGCCACGGCGAGCAGCGCGAGCACCGGCACGAAGACCAGGTTGCGCCACTGGCGCCGGTGAATCACCGGCCGCGCCAGCAGCACCGCGGCCAGCGGCAGGAAGGCCACGTCGAGCGTCGCCACGCCCGCCGCCGGCAGCCCGCCGGGAAAAGCGATCGCCAGCCGCGCCGCCAGCCAGAGGACGGCGAGCCCCAGCAGCGGCCAGCCGGAGAGGCCCGGCCGGCCGGTCCAGTTCTGCACCGCGGTGAGCAGGAAGCCCACCACCACCGCCGCGGCAAAGCCGAACAGCATCTCGTGCGGGTGCCACCACATCAGGCCGCCGTAGGGGGCGAGCCATACGTGACCGTTCCACACCCCGCCCCACACCAGCATCGCCAGCAGGCCGAAGGCCGCGGCGAGCAGGAAGAAGGGACGAAACGCCAGCCGCCACAGCGGCATGCGGCGCGCCAGGACAGACGAGTCGTGCATCGGGCGCTCCCGGTCAGCCGGCCTGCAGCGGCCGCGAGGGGCCGAAGTGTTCGTAGTGGCGCCGCTCGCCGGGCACGCCCAGGCTGTCCAGGGCGTGATCGACGGCGGTCATGAAGCCCTGCGGCCCCACGAAGTAGCACTCCGGTTCGCCCTCGGGCAGATAACGCGCCAGCAGCTCGCGATTGACGCGGCCGATGTGGTCGGCCCTGTCGTCGTCCTCGCGGCCCCGCTCGTAGAGCGTCACCGAGGTCAGGTGGTCGGCATGCTCGCGGGCCAGGGCCGCCAGCTCGTCGGCGAAGGCGTGGTGGGCGCGCTCCTGGGCGGCGTGCAGGTAGACCACCCGGCGCCCCTGCTCCAGCGCCCGGCAGGCCATGGGCAGCATCGGCGTCTGCCCCACCCCGCCGCTGATCAGCATCACCGGCGTCGAGGCCTCGTCGAGCGTCAGCTGCCCCGAGGGCTGCAGCAGCTCCAGCGTGTCGCCGACGGCCAGGCGGTCATGGAAGTACTCGCTGACCCGGCCGCCCGTCTCGCGCTTGATCGAGATCCGGTAAGTCTTGCCGTTGGGCGTGCCGGACAGGCTGTAGTGACGATAGACGGGCTCGCCGTCGATGCTCAGCTTGACGCCGATGAACTGCCCCGGCTCGAAATCCGCCACCGGCCCGCCGTCGACCGGCTCGAGCACGAAGGAGCGGATGACCCGGCTCTCCTGACGCGTCTCGGCGATGCGGAAGGTGCGCGTGCCCTGCCAGCCGCCGGGACGCGCGGCGAACTCATGGTAGGCTTCCGCCTCCAGATCGATCAGCAGGTCGGCCAGCTCCTGATAGAGCGCGCCCCAGGCATCGGCGATCTCGGGGGTCACGGCATCGCCCAGCACCTCGCCGATGGCCGCCATCAGGCATTCGCCGACGATCGGGTACTGGTCGGGCTGAATCCCCAGCGAGACGTGCTTGCTGACCACCGTGGCCAGCACCTCGCGGGCCTTGTCCGGTTCCTTGCGCATCTGCACGTAGGCCAGCACCGCGCTGGCCAGCACCCGGGGCTGGCCGCCGTCGGCCTGGTGGGTCTGATTGAACAGCGGAACGACCTCCGGGTAACGCTCGAACATCAGCGGATAAAAACGTTTCGTGATCGCGTCGAGATGCTCGGCCACCACGGGAGCGGTTGCCTCGATCAGGCTTTCCTGCTGGTCCGTCAACATGTTGAACCCCTTTGATGTTTCGATTGGTCAGGCATGAGCCTGATTACAGGTGTAGCAACCCATGTGCCCGCCTTCAAAACGGTCGCCCGGATGCGGCACTTTGTCGCGAAACGCCTCCAACTAACTGATTTATAAACCATTCAACAATGCCCTTGGGACCTGCCGGCGATTTCGCGGCGATGCCTCCGTGCCGGGACGGTCAAGATGACAGTCTTTTTGCTGTCTTATTGACACTTCTGTCAGGATGACACCCCCTTGGCCGGACCTTGACCCGCACGGCGTTCGCCAGTATCACCAGGCAATTCACGCCAATCGGCAGCAGTGCATAACGCCAGACTGGTTCGTGCCGGCTCTCGAACGGGGCGACCGGGAGATCGTGCCCTGGGCACCGGTGTTCGGCTGCCCCGTCCACCCGGCCTATTCACGCGACAAGGCACCACCTCGGCGCGAGCAATCGCTGTCTACGTGGCGAATCAGCAGCGCCGATGGAGCAGGCTTGACCACCCCAGACCGGCCCCTGTTCGGCGGGGTTAACGGTGGCGTCGACGCCACCGGCAGCTTTCGCAATTCCGCAGAGATCTCACCGACATGACAAGACCCGCCATACGAATCGATCGCGCCGCCGCCGACTTCTTTCCCGGCTACTTTGCCGTCGCCATGGCCACCGGCGCGCTCTCGATCGCGGCGCATCTTCTGCAGATCGAGGCGATAGCGCGGGCCTTTTTCTACATCAATGTTGCGGCCTATCTGGTGCTTTTCGGCCTGCTTCTCGTCCGCATCATTCGGCATCCTCATCGCCTGGTCGCCGACATGCACTCGCATTCGCGGGGCCCGGGATTTTTCACCCTGATTCCCGGCACCTGCATCCTCGGCGCCCAGATGCAGCTCATCGCCCACTCGCCCCCCATGGCCGACATGCTTCTCGGCCTCGGCATGCTGTCATGGCTGGTCGTGATGTACTGGTTCTTCATCGCCGTCATCGTGCACCCCAGAAAGCCCAGCCTGCGCAACGGCATCAACGGTTCCTGGCTGCTCGCGTCCGTGGCGACCCACTCGCTGGCCATCCTGTGCACGCTGATCGAGTGGCCGGAGGCGTGGCGAACACTCGCCCTGCTGGCCGCCCTGTGCCTGTTCCTGGTCGGCTGCATGCTCTATCTGGTGATCATCCCCATCATCTTCTACCGCCTGACCTTCGTGGCCCTCGACGTGACGCTGCTCTCGCCCCCCTACTGGATCAACATGGGCGCCATGGCCATCGCCACCCTGTCGGGCGCCGGGCTCATGCTCACCCTGCCCCACGTGCCGTCGTTGAGCGACTTTCTGCCGTTCATCAGGGGCATCACGCTGTTCATGTGGGCATCGGCCACCTGGTGGATCCCGCTGCTGCTGGGCCTGTCGGCCTGGCGCTACCTGATCGCGCGCCATCCCCTGCGTTACGACCCCCAGTACTGGAGCATCGTCTTCCCGATCGCCATGTACACCGCCGCCACCGCGCGCCTGGGCGAGGCGCTGGCGATGCCGGCGCTGCTCGTGCTGCCCCATCTTTCCCTCTGGGCCGCGCTCGCCGTGTGGATCGGCACGGCCATCGGCATGCTGACGGCACGCAGAAATCAGCGTGCCCAGGGCAGCCCGTCGAACGACTGAACGACGCTCTTAAAGCAACACAGGGGCATCGGAAAGCCCCAGCCGGCTTCGTGTCGCAACAGACAGGTGCTGGCAATGCTCGAAGAGCCAGTCTGCAAAATCATCGCCATCCATGATCTGAATGCCATCCTTCTCGGCCAAGGCCTCGACACCCTCGTCGACAATGGCTGTCGTGATCAGCCAGCGCTGGGCATCATCCTCATCGATTGCCGCAAGCTGGCGAACACCATGATCGTCCGTCACTCCCTTGTGATGCTTTACCTGGATAAGGAGCTTCGAGGGGTTGAACCGATCCTTTCGGTAAGCTTCGATGTCGGCATCGGCAATACCTTCATAGTGACGCTTGCTGGGTCGATGAACGTCATACCCTTCTAGTTTCAAAAGCTCCATCACCAGCATTTCCAGCCCATTTCCACCCCCGGAAAGGAAAGTGCTGCCCTGCTGTATGCGCTTCAGGAGCGACTTCTTGAAGGCCTCGACTGCTTCGCCGTTTTCGGCCTCATGCTGCCCGCTTATATCGCTGAAGCCACCAGCTTCGAGACGGGCATAGAGCGTTTCCAGCTCATCCGAAAACTCATCCAGCGATGCGACGGCTATGCGTATTTTCAGACGCGTTTCAAGGGCGGTAGAAAGATCGTCACGAGGGATACGCTTGACCGTACCGTCCTCTCCGCGTAAAAACCTCACTCCGACCCGATTTTCCCCGTAGGCGATATCCTGCGCAAAGCTCTTCTCCCCGGTGGCTCGGGCAAGCAGTATGGCGCGAGCCACCGGGACCACTATCAGGTCATCGGCGCAAATATTGAAGAAGCGCCGAATCTGATTGCCCTTCCTGCCGATCTCGATTCCCCGGTCATGGAAAGATGCCATCAGGGACTCTGCAGACGAGTGCTCCGAGAAGTTCATTTGCGACCAGCCATAACCCACCTGGTCCATTCTCGTCAGCTCAAGCGGGCTTCTCACCAATATCACTCTGGGCACAGCACTGTCCTTTCTTGATTGCAGTATGGCGCCAGGCCACCAGAGGCCTGGCATTGCTCCTTCCTCAACGCACCAGGTCCATCAGCTTGTCGTAGGAATCCACCACATCGTACTTCACCTTCGCCGTGGCGATGGTGTCGAAGAACGCCGTGGCACACTTGATCTTGGCCTGCTCGATTTCACGCAGCTCCAGCGATGACATGCTGCCCTTGGTCTCGGCCACGAAGTAGACGTGCTTGACGGCATTCTCGTTGAAAGCGATGGCCCAGTCGGGGTTGTAGTTGCCCACCGGGGTCGGGATGAAGAAGCTTTTCGGCAGCTTGGCGTAGACGACCACTTCCTTGCCGGTATCGAGTTCTTCGACGAAGTCCCGTTCGATCCTGGAGTCTGTCACCACGTAGTCGAAGACATGGCGCTTGGCCTTGTAGGCCCGATCCAGCTGGTTCTCCGACTTCTCGATGGTGAAGATTTCCTGGCTGTGCTGCTCGTTGATGGGGTCGTAGCTGATGTGCTTAACCACCATGGTGGCCTTCTGCTCGTTGATCAGCCTGGCGGCCTGGGCCATGAAGTCCTCGGGATTCATCTGATACTGCTTGAAGGTTCTGGGCTGGATCTTGGAGAGAATCGCCGCGATGGTACGCCGCGTCAGCTGTGTGGCCTCGGCCAGACGGCCGATCAGATCGTACTGGACCGCCGAATGCAGCGAGCCGTCATGCTTGACCCGCTCGCTCTCGTTGACGGTGAAGGCCTGCCCGCTGGTCAGGTCCTGGTAGCTGGCTTCCGCCTTCTGGGTGCCACGTTCCACCTGGTATTCCAGGCGCTTAACGCTGAGCTTCAGATCCAGGTAGCCCACGCATTTCTCGATCAGCTCATTGGAATCGAAGCTGACCGAGTACGCCGCCTTGCGGTTGATGCGCTCCCAGAGCTCCTGAAATTCCTTCTTGTGGAAGTTGTCGTTGAGCGGGTTCCGCTTGGCCTTGCGGCCGTCATCAATGTGCGGCAGCTGGGCGTTGCTGAAGACGCTGTCGATCAGCTGGAAGACCTGCTGTGCATGGGGCTGCAGCGTCTCCGGCAGCTCGGCAAGGGTGCCGTCCTCCTTGGCCTGGTGGTAAGCCTCGGTGATGTGGTCGGCGCTATCCGTGTAGTCGTTCTTGAGCAGGTAACGGTAGATCTCCTTGGCCATGGCGGGCGTGACCTCTACTTCCCCCTCATCCGACACAAGGAGCTTGCCGGTGAAGTAGGCCTCGTCGGCGACCCGCGGACGCTCGGAGAGCTCGTTGCTGATGTCGCGCTGCAAGGCGGTGACAAAGTCCTTGTAGCTCTCGCTGGCAACCACCGTCAGCTCGTTGATGTCGTGCACCGTCAGCGGGTCGTCCATGCGCTCGCCGAGCTGGTTGACCGCCAGGCGCAGGCCGCGCCCCACCTCCTGGCGCCGGGAGATGGTGTTGTCGCTGTGCTTCAGCGTGCAGATGACGAACACGTTGGGGTTGTCCCAGCCCTCCCGCAGGGCGGAGTGGGAGAAGATGAAGCGCGTGGGCTCCTCGAAGGAAAGCAGGCGCTCCTTGTCCTTCAGGATCAGATCGTAGGCATCGACATCGTCCGTCTCGGTCGAGCGTGCCTTGGTCTTGGGGTCGACGAGGCGCTTGGACTTCTTGTCGATGGAGAAGTAGCCGTTGTGAGTGTCCGAGACGTCGATGCCCTTCAGGTAACGGTTGTACGCGCTGTCTTCCAGGGTCAGCACCTGGTTGAGCTGGTGGTTGTACTCTTCCTCGAAGATCCGGGCGTATTCGCCCAGCACCTCACCACCCTCATCGTACTGGCGGTACTTGGCCACCTCGTCGATGAAGAACAGCGTGAGCACCTTGACCCCCTGGGAGAACAGCCGCTGTTCCTTCTTGAAGTGCGCCTTGACCGCCTCGCGAATCTGGATCCGGCGCAGCGCCTGCTCGGTGACATCGACGGTCACCTCCCCGGCAGTGAGCTCGACACCGTTGGTGAAGCTGAGCTGATCGACCCGCGCGTCGATCTCCGAGACGACGAACCCCTTGTACTGATCCAGCCCATCCGAGAGCTCATACAGGTTGTCGCCCTTGCCGAGCTTGCGGCGCTTGCGCTTCACGCCGCCGGCCGACTTCACTTCGTACTCGATCCAGGCCACCGGGGGCTTGTTCCTGGCTGTCTCGATATTTTCCAGGTAGAGGTAGGCATCGGTGCCGGTGAGGCCCTTGGTGGTGACACCATGCACCGAGATCTTCTTCACCAGCTTCTGGTTGTAGGCGTCCAGGGCATCCAGGCGGTGAATCTTGTTGTAGGTCGTCTTGTGGGTCGCCGAATAGCGCACGATGAACAGCGGGTTGAACTCGCTCAGTGAGCTGAGCGTCTTGCCCCCTTCCATCTTCTGCGGCTCATCGAGGAACAGGATCGGCCGGTTGGCCTTGATGACGTCGATGGGGCGGCGCGACTGGAAATCGTCCAGCTCATCGTAGATGCGGCGGTTGTCGGCACCACGGGAGTTGAAGGCCTGCACGTTGATGACCATCACGCTGATGCCGGCATCCGAGGAGAAGCTTTCCAGGTTGTGCAGCTGCTTCGAGTTGTAGATGAAGAAGCGCGCCTTCTCCCCGTAGCTCTCCAGGAAATGGTCGGCGGTGATCTGCAGCGACTTGTAGACCCCCTCGCGGATGGCAATGCTGGGCACCACCACGATGAACTTGCTCCAGCCGTAGCGCTGCTTCAGCTCGAACATGCTCTTCAGATAGACGTAGGTCTTGCCGGTGCCGGTCTCCATCTCCACGTCCAGGTTGTAGGGGCAGCCGGTCTTGTCATCCTTCTTCAGGCCGTCGGAGAGCGGCAGGTTCTGGCGGCGCTGCACGGTCCGGATATTGTTCAGCAGATCCAGCTCCGTCAGCTCCAGCGCGGCGTTCTTGAAGCCGGCGTCGTCGGGGTCTGGCGAGGCGTAGAGGTCACGCTGCAGCGGCTGCGCCAGGGGGGCTGCCTCGCCCGGATCGATGCGATAGCGGATACCACTACTGAAGGGCTGGCCGGCAAAGCAGTCCGCCAGTGCCTCGACGGCCCGCGTCTGGTATTCCTGGGTCTTGAACTTGAGCTTCATAGCAACCCTCTGTGACCTTCTCTCTGCACGCTCTCTGCAAGAAAGCAACCGCAGGGAAATATAAACCTTTGATTTTCAAAAAATAACGTCATTTTCTCTCTGCACGTCTCTGCTGATCACCTTGCACGGTCTCTGCAAGACGCCAGCGGGGAGCCGTGTCAGAGCCCTTGTTGACGATGACGCCCTGGCGCCGGAGCTTTGTCAGCAAATTGCTGATTTTATTGTATTTTTGTTTGTATGTAAGGGCATCACTCAGCTTGTCCAGCAACAGCGCGTTGATATCCGAGCGGTTCGCCTGACCGAACTTTTCGAGATAATCCTTCAGCAATTTTGCATAGAACTCATCGTCCTGAGCACGGGTGCGGATATATTCGGCTTTGCTGGCCGTGGCTCCCGCCACGCTGGCGGAGACGTGGTAGTTAGGCTTGCGCCCTTCGATCAGGCCGGCCCGTTTGAGGCGAGCCACCGCATCATCGGCGATCGGCAGCTTCTTCTGGATGCGATCCAATGCCAGCACATCGACAAGAGACAAGTCCGTCTTCTGAATCAACAGGCGACTGTACGCGGAGTCGACCACGCCACCGTAGATACCAAGTCTGACGGCGCCTGGCTCGCTCAGATCATAGTCAGGCAGGGGGAGATAACGCCGGGCCTGGCGGGAATACATGTCGTGAATGCCGTAGCCCATGGTATCGATCATGTTGAGCTCGGCCATGGCCTGGGTCAGAAAGGGGTTACGGTAGCGTTTCGGGACCCGGTGCCCTTCCAGGTAATCACCGGGCTCACCCTCGAAAAAGCTGCCTTCATTGTCGAAGACCAGCCGGTCGGATTGCTCGACCACCACCACACGCGCATTGCGGCTGTAGTCCTGATGAGCGATGCAATTATGCAACGCTTCCAGCACGATTTTCTGGTCGTACTTGGAGACTTCGATAGGTAATAGCTCGTCCTGAGGCAGCAGCCGCAACTGGATATTGCGGATACGCTGGTACAACTGCGTCGTGGCCAGCAGAAACGGCGGGCCGAAGTGCTGGTAGGCCCGCTCCGGCCCCTCCAGCTTCCAGGTCAGTTGAGCGGGATGCGGGGATAGCAGCGGCGCCGCCTCCTCCTTGCCGAGCAGCAGGAGGGCCGCACGGGTCACCTTGCCGTCCAGGGTCAGCTTGGCGCGGTCCAGGAATGTGGCCAGCGGCCACCCCATCACCTCGCCGGGCTCGAAGCGGTTGGCGTACTTCTTGGCGAAGGACTCGCGGGCCTTGCTGACCGCCTCGGGGTCGAGATGGTCGAGCGTGGCATTCGTCACCAGTTGCACGGACCAGTCGGTGGCGTCGGTCTGTCGCCGGATCGCATCCTGCTTGTCCAGGCCCAAGCCGGTCAGACTCTCCCCGGCGCGGGCGTAGTAATGCCCCAGCCAGGCGATGGGCATGCCCATCGGCGCGGGCGGAATCTCGAACAGCAGCACTCGGCCCTCCGGCGTTTCCAGCTCGTGAATGTCACGGAAGGTGATGCTGGGCTCGGTGCCGTCGGCGATCTGCATCTTGAGCTTGTCGAGTTCGCCAGGGGCTTGGCGGTACTCGGAGCCCAGGATGCGCCGGGTCTTGTCATCGATGCCAAAGACCAGCCAGGCGCTTTCGCAGGCACGCAGATTCGCCTCGTTGGCCAGCGCCGAGAGGTACTTGCCGAGATCCGAGGTGGAGAAGCCCTTGCCACCGCGTTTGAACTCGACCACCTCGCTCTCCCAGCGCTCGATAAGGGAGTGCAGCAACTGCTTCAGCGCCTGCTCGTCCATGCTCATGGGCCTAGATCACCTTGACGTCGGTATTGGGCGACTTCTGGGCGAAGATCTGCTCGACGTTGATCTTGACGCTGTCGCTGGCAAAGCCGGCATCGCGGAACACCACACGCAGCGGCTCGTACTCGGCGAGCTGTTTGACGAATGCCTCGTCGATATCGAGGTCGAAGCAGGCGGCCAGGGCCATATGCTTCTCGGCTCCATCGACGAAGAAGACGGTTTTTCCATCAAGCTCCTGGCGGGAGATGGGCAGGGAAAGGTCTACGCCCCAGTCAAGCAGGACCTGGAAGAGTAGATCTTCTGGCGTGCGGTCCTTCTTGATGTTATCCACAAGCCCTGTCAACCCAGGCTGGCTCACGGCGTCGGGTGAATAAAAAACATCTTCCAGGTTCGCCGTATCAACATGGAAATACCGGAAACCGACATCGAGACGGGTTTCGCCTTCGCCCACTTTCCTGCCAGCGGCCATGATACGTTGCCTGCTGACTTCCGCGATATTCCGGTAGCCCTGCCCAAAGGCTTCTTCCGACTCATCAATCCTTTCCGGGATCTGGACCATAATGAACCTTCTGGAACCACCATCCTCACGATTCAGATCCATGACGGCGTGTGCTGTGGTTGATGAGCCCGCGAAAAAATCAAGGACAATATCATTGTCTCGCGTCGATATCTGCAGCAACCTTTTCACGAGCAGGGAGGGCTTAGGGTAGTCAAAAAGGGCACCAACACCCAGCAGCGATGAAAGCTCCTTCTTTGCCAGTGCGGAGTCCCCAGCAAACGTTCTGCTGAAGAGCGTGATCGGCACAAGACCATCCTGAACATCCGACAAGTATCGCTTCACCATGGGCATGGCGTCGCCCTCGCCCCAGATGACCTCGTTGTTCCTGACCTTCTGCTTCCAGCTGTCCTCACTGAATGCCCAGTATCTATCGCATGGCCGCCTGATCAAAGTGCCATCCGGCTTTTCGATGAAATAATCAGCAGAATAGTAGTTATGTGCCGTTATTGGATCGGGCTTCCAGGGCCCCTTCGGGTCATCATCCGGGTTCCGGTAAGCATCGGTATTGTCCCTGGGAACAAGCTTCCTGTCCCACTTCGCCTTTTCCTTCGCAAAGCAGACGATATAGTCATGGCTCACCGAGAAGTACTTGCTCGAATTTTTCCTTGTATGGACCTTCTCCCACACGATGGTGGCGATAAAGTTGGCTTCCCCGAATACCTCGGCAGCCACCTTCTTCAAATTCTCGTACTCGCAGTCATTGATGGCGATGAAAATGCAGCCATTCTCCTTGAGGAGATTCCTTGCCAGGCGAAGCCGGGAATACATCATGCTCAGCCAGTCGGAGTGAAACCGGCCATTGGATTCGGCATTGACAACCAGCCGGCTGCCATCGCTCGAAGACTGGCTGGACCTCGCCTGATACGATGCCAGGTCTTCGAAAAACTCGTCCCGGTAAACAAAATCGCTCCCGGTATTATAAGGCGGGTCGATAAAGATGACCTTTACCTTGTTCAGGTGACTTTCCTGGAGTAGCTTCAAAGCATCCAGGTTGTCGCCCTCGATAAAGACATTCCCGGTCGACTCGAAATCAACGCTTCGTTCTCTGGATGGGCGAAGCGCCTTGGATATCGGCGCATTGGCCGCCAGCAGGGCTTCTCGCTTCCCGGGCCAGTCCAGTCGATACCGTTCCTGAGGCCCCTCGACGATATGGTCGGAGAGCTCCTGGCGCAGCTGATCGAAGTCGATGGCTTGTTTTACCCGCCCCTGCTCATCGCGCGCTTCGGTGACGCAGCTGGGGAACAGCTCGGCCAGCTTGGCAATGTTGGCCTCGGTCAGGTTGGGCGAGTGCATCTTCAGCTTGTCCATCATGTCGCGTGTCTCCAGACCTCTGTGGGAACCTTTGCAAAACGACTGCGCTCGTCATTTCGCGTCCCGGCGGTGCTCGAAATACTCATGTACTGAAGTACATTCCGCTTTCTGTGCGCCGGCGAAACACGAACTGAACGTCGCTCGCCACGTTTTCCAAGGGCTCCCAACGGGTCGTGATCAGGTGTCGTAGTCGGCAATTGCATAATCAGCCAACCTCTGGCGGATCGAGCGCAGCTCGGCGTTGATCTCGACCTTGCGGTTGAACTGTTTCGTGCTGCGCAGGCGCTTTTCGAGGGTAGCCGCGTCCTTCCTGAGAGCTTCCAGGGCCCTCAAGCGCTCCAACTGCTCCGGCAGGGCTTCGCCCTGCCCCGCCGGTTCGGGAAGCAGGCTGCGCAGCAGCTGCTGGTAGAGCTGCTTCAGGTCGATGGCCGTGGGCAGCTGCTGCCGAGGCGTCTCGGCTGGCAACCAGTCACTGCTGGCGTAATGGTCATCCAGCACCCATTTGCTGGGGTCGGCCTGGCTGGGCCGCTTGTAGGCGGCGGTGACACGGATGCCGCGGGTGCCGTGGAGCTCGAACAGGATCGGAAAGGGAATGGCGCGGTCGATGGCCCGCAGCACGTCTCGGTGCAGATCATCGCCCTTGAGGGTGATCACGAAGACCTGCAGCTCCGGTACGTCATCGGTGCCAGGCAGATTGAGCGTGCTATGGGCCAGCTTGGCATGCCAGGTGATCTGGGCGACGTCATCCCGCAGACGCTCCCTGAGGGTGGCGGTGGCCCGCACATGCGCCAGGATGCGCTGCTTGGCCACCACTCGACCGAGCATTGTCTTGGCGGGGTACTGGTAGAGCGGTACCGTCATGGTGCTTTACTCTCGCTATCCCTGCTGGCCACATGGCGCTCCGTACCTGTGTCTATGGTCGAGCCCGCGTCACGAATGACGATAAAGGTGATCAGTTCGAAGTCGTTTAACCCTTCGATGGTATCGACAAGTGCCGTGGTCTCGCCGCCGCTGAACAGGCTGTCGATATCCCTGTCTTCCTTCACCTCGATCATCGAGCGGATGGCCTGATCCAGTAGCGCCGAGTAGGCGTGCATCTCCCGGCCATCCTGGGTCTCCTCGTTGAAGTGCCGATAGACGGCTTCGACAGGCTCGCCCAGCCCCTTGCATGCGGTGCGGGCCAGATCCAGCAAGCGCTTGACCTCGGTGTAGTCGCTGATTACTTCGCCGGTGTGGCTTATGTAGACCAGGTAGAAAGGGTGCAGGCGGTTCTGCTGCTGCAGGCCACTCCCTTGGTGCCCTACCTGCTGATTGAGATTGCGCAGGGTGAAGATGACCCCGGGCTGCAGGCCCCTCTCGGGGCGGGCTGGCACCACGGTATGCAGCCCATTGGGAATACGGCTCAGGTCGCCGTTCTCCTTCATATAGCCCAGCAGGTCCATGCGGAATTCATTAAGGCCCAGGTCGGTGATCGACACGCCGGACTTGAGGTCTTCCATCTCCACCACTTCATCCTGCAGCCGGCGCAGTTGCTCGCGCCGGTAGGCGACGTCGTTGGACTGGGCATTGAGCACGTTGTCGTCGCCGGTGGCGGTGACGTCGGCAATCACCATGCGGTTCTCGACGCGCTCCTTGAGGTTGATGTACTCGTCCAGGCTGATATCCGGCCAGTAGTTGACCAGCTGGATGCTGGCGTTGGGCGAGCCGATGCGGTCGATACGCCCGAAACGCTGGATGATGCGCACCGGGTTCCAGTGGATGTCGTAGTTGATCAGGGTGTCGCAGTCCTGCAGGTTCTGGCCTTCCGAGATGCAGTCGGTCCCGATCAGGATATCCAGCTCACGGGGTTCACCGGGGTACACCATGGCCTTGCTCTTGGCCTGTGGGGCGAACAGCGTCAACAGGCCCTGGAAGTCGTAGTGCTGGCGACTATTGGGCATGGCGCCGAGGGTGGATTTCGGGGTGTCGCTGCCGGTTACCAGGCCGGTGTATACGCCCTGGTTCTCCAGCAGGTTTGGTGCCAGGTTGTCGTAGAGGTACTTGGCGGTATCCGCGAAGGCGGTGAAGATCAGCACCTTGCGGTTACCGGGGTTGATCGGCGAGGCCAGCTTGCCGGCGATCTGGGTCTTCAGGTGCTGCAGCTTGGCATCGTCGGCCGGGGTGACCTTGTCCATTTCCTCCAGCAGCAGCTCGATCCACACCAGGTCATTGCCCAGGTCATGCTCCCAGGACGGCAGGTCCATGTCCGCCAGGCTGATCTGGACCTTCTTGCCCACCGTGGCATCGCCCGGCATGGGGATGCTGTCGTCGTCGGGTCCGGAATCCTCGAAGGACGCGGCGATGTCCGCGAAGCTCTCGGCGCGCCCGGTCCGCTTGAAGGCCGCGATCTTGTCCAGGATGGTCTGGTAGCTATCCTGCAGCCCCTCCAGGGTCAGGCGAAACGCCGCCACCGAGCTCTCCAGACGCTTGAGCAGGTTGGTGGTCATCAAGGCCTGCAGGCTCCTCTCCCGGTCCACCTGCTTGAAGCTGGACCTCCCGCTGTACACCTCGGTGTCGTACATCGCCTCGTACTTCTTGAGGCGACTGGGCAGGATGTAGCTGATCGGGGCGTAGACGGAGAGCTTGAGCTGGGAGAGCTGCTGGAAGATCTCGTTGAAGCCGATCACATCGGTTCGGTGAGTGAGCGGACAGTGAAACGACAGCGGCTTGCGGCGCTCCGGGAAGCTGCCGATATCGCGGGTATCGTAGAAGGTTTCGATATGCCGACGTGAACGGGCGATGGTGACGCTGTCCAGCAGCTCGAAGAAGTCGAAGTCCAGCGCCTGCAGGATGGCCCCCGTGGTGCGCTTCTCGGGCGGAAGCGCCGACCACTCGTTGAAGGTGGCCTGGGCGCGCCGGAAGATGCCCTCGATGTCCTGGGCGCCGCTGAGATGGCGTGTCAGGTTCTCGGCCTCGCCCTCGTAGGCCAGCGCCAGCTGGTTCTTCAGGTCGGTGAAGCGGTTGTTGACCGGCGTGGCCGAGAGCATCAGCACCTTGGTCTTCACGCCCGCCCGGATCACCTGGTTCATCAGCTTCTGGTAGCGCGTCTCGCGGTCCTTGTAGACGTCGTTGTTGCGGAAATTGTGCGACTCGTCGATCACCACCAGGTCGTAGTTGCCCCAGTTGACGCGATCCAGCGGCATGCCGAAGGATTCCCCACGGGTGCGCTGCAGGTCGGTATGGCAGAGCACGTCGTAATTCAGGCGGTCCTGGGCCAGCACGTTGGTGGTCAGGTTGCGGTTGTAGGTCAACCAGTTGTCGGCGAGCTTCTTGGGGCACAGTACCAGCACGGAGCGGTTGCGCAGCTCGTAGTACTTGATGACCGCCAGGGCGGTGAACGTCTTCCCGAGGCCCACGCTGTCGGCCAGGATGCAACCGTTATAGGTCTCCAGCTTGTTGATCACGCCAGTGGCCGCGTCGCGCTGGAAGTTGAACAGCTTCTGCCAGATGACGCTGTCCTGGTAGCCGGTGCGGTCGTTGGGCAGCACATCCTCGCTGATGTCTTCCAGGAACTCGTGGAAGATGTGGTAGAGCATCAGGAAGTAGATCCGCTCCGGCGGGTTCTCCCGGTAGACCGAGGCGATATGCTCGCGCAGCCGTTCGGTCACATCCTCGAGCTTCTCTTCGTCCTGCCACAGCTGGTCGAAGAGGGCCATGAACCGAGAGGTGTGGCCCGGCTCGCTGAAGCGGGTGACGAAATTGGAGACCGCGTTGCCCTGCTGGTAGCCCAGATCCACCGCCGTGAAGCCCTGCAACGGCATATAGACCGTATCGCCGCCTGAGGCCGCGACGCCGGCGAAGGGCTGCATGGCGGCCTGACCACGGTTGGAGCGGAAGCTGGCCTTACGGCGCATCCAATCGGCGCACTCACGAGCAATGGCCCGCTGGGTCAGCTGATTCTTGAGCTGGATCTCGAACTCGCTGCCGTGGACGCTGCGCTCGCGCTTCACCTTGGGGATGTGAAACTCCCGGTGCTCCTTGCGGAACTTGTCGCTGGCCTGGTCCGGGACGAAGGTGGGCGAGGTAAAGATGAACTCGACAGCGTCCAGCGCCTCCAGCTCGTCCTTGAGTGCCTCGTAGGCGAAAATCGAGAAGCAGGAGGCCGCGATCTTGAGGCGGGCGCCAGGCCGCAGGGTGTCCTTCAGATCGTCGCCGAGCAGCCGGTTGACATTGTCGATGATCTCCATGATGCGGCCCCCTGCCGTTTCCTGGCCGCCTCTTCTGTGACGGTCTCGTCATTCTTTGCTGAGCGAAGCCCCAAAGTTTATATCAAGGAATTGGCATCACGAAGCGTCGCGGTTCGACCGCCGGGCACCGGCTGTCGCCCGTCTCCCCTACCGGGTACGCCCCCACTTGACCCAGATCAAGCCAGCGCCAATCGCCGTGGCCCCGGCTCGCCCTTTCCCCTGCCCGGGTCAAGTTCCGGCAACCGTATCTGCCCTAGAGTGCGCGTCACACGCTTTCCGCCCTTCTGGATTTCCGCCCCGCCATGGACATCCTCAATCTGATCTTCCTGTTGACGCTGGCGGTCGCCGCCAGCCGTCCGCTCGCCAATCTCATGCCCCTGCCACTGCCGATCCTGCAGATTCTGCTGGGCAGCGTACTGGCCCTGCCGCCGCTGGGCATGACGGTGGAGCTGGACCCGGAGATCTTCATGATGCTGTTCATTCCGCCGCTGCTGTTCTACGACGGCTGGAAGATCCCCAAGAAGGAGTTCACCGAGTACGGCGGCCAGATCGCCGCCATGTCGTTGCTGTTGGTGCTGCTCACGGTGGCCGTGGTCGGCTACGTCATCCACTGGCTGCTGCCGACGATTCCCATGGCCGCCAGCTTCGCCCTGGCGGCGATCCTCTCGCCCACCGATGCGCTGGCGGTGATCGCCATCGCCCAGGGTCGCCTGCCGCGCCACATGGCGCACCAGCTCGAGGGCGAGGCGATGATGAACGACGCCACCGGCCTGGTGTCGTTCAAGTTCGCCATCGCCGCCGCCGTCACCGGCAGCTTCTCGCTGCTCTCGGTATCGGGGGAGTTCCTGGTGGTGGCGCTGGGCGGGCTGCTGATCGGTGGCGGGCTGAGCTGGCTGGTGGGCAAGTTCAAGCAGTGGATGACCGCGCGCCACCTCTATGACCCGGCGACCTACGTGGTCACCATCCTGCTGCTGCCGTTCGCGGCGTTCTTCCTCGCCGAGCACGCCGGCATGTCGGGCATTCTCTCCGCGGTGGCCGCGGGCATGGTGCAGAGCCGCGTCGACATGCTGCCGGTCAAGACCAGCACGCGCATCCTCAACCGCAGCCTCTGGGAGATGCTCGACTTCTGCTTCAACGGCGCGGTCTTTTTGCTGCTGGGCCTGCAGTTCCCGGGCATCGTCGAGCGCGTCTGGGCCACCGGCGGGCCGCATGACCTGGGTATCGCCACGCTGAGCGGCTATGCCCTGGCGCTGATGGGCGTGCTGCTGGTGATCCGCTTCGCCTTCGTCTACGCCTACCACTGGGCCGAGGAGCGCCTCCTCCGGCTGCGCGGCAAGACCGCCGAGAACCCGCCGCGCCTGCTGGTCACGGCGCTCAGTTCGGTGGCCGGCGTGCGCGGGGCGATCACCCTGGCGGGCGTGCTCTCGGTGCCGCTGCTGATCGACGGCGCGCCCTTCCCCGGCCGCGACCTGATGATCTTCCTCGCCGCGGCGGTGATCATCCTGTCGCTGGTGATCGGCGCGCTGGGCGTGCCCTACTTCATGCGCTTCCTGTCGCTCGACGACCTGGCCCAGCACGAGCGCGAGCTGATCCGCGCCCGCCAGGCGGCCACCCGCTCCGCGCTCGAGTGGCTGGAACAGCGTGCGGCGAGCCCCGCCGGCGAGGAGGCCGAGCTGCATCGCTCGACCGCCGCGCACCTCATCGAGGCCTATCGCCAGGAGCTTCAGGCGATGGCCCTGGAACGCGACGAGCGAGCCGACCAGGCACGCCAGCGCCACGCCCTGGAGACCGAGCTGCGCCGCCAGGCGATTGCCGTGCAGCGCCAGGAGCTCTACCGGCTGCGCAAGCGCCGCCATATCGACGAGCCGATGCTGCAGACGCTGATCCGCGAGCTCGACTACGAGGAAGCCTCCCTGTCGTGAACCCGGTGGCGGCGGGCTCGCCCGTCGCCACCGCGCGTCACGAGGCGCCCGGATGCGCCGGGGTGGGCTATGGTTGTCAGTGACGACTCCGAAACGAACAGCGTTCGACATCCCGGGAGGCCCTCGTGACCGCGCCAGACATGCCAGTCATCGTGTTCTATGACGAACGGGTTCTCACCCACCAGCCCGACGGCAACGTCCCGCTGCTCTCCTCGCGCCTGGATCGCCACCTGCGCCAGATCCTCTCGGGCCTCGCCGTCACCTGGCAGTACCCGGAGCACCCGGGGCGGCTGACCGCCATCAAGCACCTGCTGGACAGCGAGCCGATCGCCGGGGTGGTGTTCGAGACCGGGCAGAGCGCCACCCGCGAGCAGCTCTGCCGGGTGCATACCTCCTCCTACGTCGCCAACATCCTCGAGCTGCGCGGCAAGAGCGCCTGGCTGGATGTCGACACCACCGCGGTCTCGCCGGGCAGCGCCGAGGCCGCCGAGGTGGCCGCCGGCACCGCCATCGCCGCGGTGGAGGCCGTGGTCGCGGGGCGCGCGTCGAGCGCCTTCGCCCTGGTTCGCCCGCCCGGCCATCACGCCGAGCCGGTGCGCGCCCGCGGCTTCTGCCTGTTCAACAACGTGGCGGTGGCCGCCGCCCACGCCCGGGCGGAACTGGGCTGCGAACGGGTGATGATCGTCGACTGGGACGCCCATCACGGCAACGGCACCCAGGAGATCTTCTGGGCCGACCCCAGCGTGCTGTTCTTCGATCTTCATCGCGCCCCGCCCTACTTCCCCGGCTCCGGCCGGCTCGAGGAGGTCGGCGTGGGGCTCGGCGAGGGCACCACGGTCAACGTGCCGCTGCCCGCCGGCGCCGGGGACGCCGCCTTCCTCAAGGCCTTCGACGAGATCCTCGCGCCCGCCGCCGAGTGGTTCCGGCCCGACCTGATCCTGGTCTCGGCGGGCTTCGATCCGCACTGGAACGACCTGGCCCTGAACGTCACCTACGAGGGCTTCGGCGCCATGACCGCCCGGCTGCAGGCGCTGGCCCGACGCCACTGCGAGGGGCGCCTGGCCTTCGTGCTGGAAGGCGGCTACAACCTGGTCTCGCTGCCGCGCGGCGTGCATGCCGTGCTCGAGGTGCTCGCCGGCGGCGAGCCGCCGGTGCCGGGCATCAGCGGCGTCGCCGAGGTCGCCGCCGCCGCGGCCTATCACCGCGATGCCTTCACCCCGCCCGAGGAGTGACGCCCCGTACTTGCCGCGCCAGACCAGAATTGTCACCATGGCGGGCCCTTGCCCGCCGAAATCCTGGCCGCCTCGCGTCTGTAAGCCATCGTTTCGCCGTGCAGCAAAACGAAATCATTAAGCAACCGTTAAGGTACTCTCTCGATAGTGCCTACATCCCGTTTTGCGAGTGGCTCACCATGTTCCTGCTGACCCGCCTACGCCGTCACACCGCCATGCGCCAGCTGGGCAAGCGCCTGGAAAAGCGCGCCAAGGCCTGGCTCTATCGCCTGCTCAGCGCCTCGTCCGACGCGACCCCGGCGACGCCGCAGACCCTGGAAGGCGTCCGGCGGGTGCTGCTGGTGCGCCCCAACTTCCGCATCGGCAATGCCCTGATCAGCGCCCGGCTGATCCAGGCGCTGGCCGCGGGGCGCCCCGACCTCGAGATCGACTACCTGGCCACCGACACCACCGTCTCCCTGTTCGCGGGCATGCCACTGACTCACTGTCACGCCCTCGGCCGGGACATGCTGGCCCGACCCTGGAAACTCGCCGCGCTGTGGCGCACGCTGCGCCGGCGCCGCTACGACCTGGCCATCCAGGTGGCGGACACCTCCCTGACCGGGCGACTCTGCCTGAAGGCCGCCGGTGCCCGACGTACCCTGGGCGCCGATTCGCGCCTGGCCGGGCTCTACGATCAGGTCTACCGCCTGCCGCCCGGCCACAATCACGTCTACGACGTGGCGGCGGCCATCGCGCGCACCCTGGGACTGGCGTGCGAGGCGCGACCCTGGATGACGATCTCGGATGCCGAGCGTACCCGGGCGACGACCGGGCTCCGGCAACTGGCCGACGAGCCGTTCGAGGTCGGCGTGTTCGTGGGTGGGCACCTGGACAAGCGTCTACCGCTGGATTTCTGGCTGGCGCTGTGCGACGAACTCAATGCACGCGGCCGGCGCTTCATGGTGCTGATCGGCCCGGAAGAAACCGCGATGCGCCCGGCCCTGGAAGCCCACCGCGGCCCCCATGGCTGCGTGGCGCCCGCCATGGGGCTACGCGACTTCGCCGCCACCCTGGCGCAGCTGCCGCGCCTGATCACCCCGGACACCGGCCCCATGCACATGGCGGTCGCGCTCGACGTGCCCGTGACCGCCGTGCTCAACACCGCGCTCTCCCGCAAGTTCGCGCCTCGTGGCGGGGCCGACCGGGTGCTGCTGTCGCCCTCCCCGGCGCAGGTCGTGGCCACGCTCGACGGCACGGCGCCGCATGCGCCCAAACTCCAGGGCATGACCTTCACGCGCATATCGCGGAAGGCCGACGAGCCATCGACCAGGATGGCAGTGCGCCGCGCTCCGGCGGCGTGGACGGCGCGATAGCGCGAATAGCGAACAGGTGACGTGATGCGGGCGGTGCGCGCTCGGGTCGCAGGCCGTCGCCCCGAGGGCGGCGTATCATCCGATCCGGTCGGCAAACGAACCCTGCTCATGGATTATCTGCTTCTCAAGCACCTGCACATCGCCGCGGCCACGCTCAGCGTGACGCTGTTCCTGCTGCGCGCCGCCTGGTCGGCGAGCCAGTCCCCGGCGCGCCAGCGGCGCTGGGTCAGGGTGATGCCGCACGTCATCGACACGCTGCTGCTGCTCTCGGGGGGCACGCTGATGGTCACGCTGCGGACCTGGCCGAGCGAGACCCCCTGGCTGACGGCCAAGCTGATCGCCCTGGCGGGCTACATCGGGCTGGGCAGCCTGGCCATCCGCCGTGGGCGCACGCCGATCATCCGCGCCGTGGCGGCGCTGGCCGCGCTGGCGGTCTTCCTGTACATCGCGGGAGCGGCCGTCATGCACGATCCGTACTCCTGGCTGGCCGGGCTGTCGCCGGGCTGACAACCGACGCGGGGCATCAGGAAGGCGGCGCTTAAGCCGACCTTAAGGCATTGCGGTCAGCGTAGCGGCACAGTCATCGCCGTCACCGGAGTCGCCCGTGTCACCCGATATCGCCCTGCTGCATGCCATCAACGGCCTGGCCGGCCAGTTTCCCGCCCTCGATACCCTGATGATCGCCGTCACCCGATTCGGCGTGCCGCTGATGGTGCTGGCCGTGGTGCCGCTGTGGTGGGCCCGCTCGCAGCGCGACCGGGCGCGTCATCTGGCGGCCTCGGCGGGCCTGGCGTTTCTCGGCGGGCTGGCGCTCAACCAGCTGGTCCTGCTGTTCGTGCAGCGCGCCCGCCCCTACACCGAGGGCCTGTCGCATCTGCTGATCGCGCCGAGCGCGGACCCGTCGTTTCCCTCCGACCATGCCACCGCCGTCACCGCCATCGCCGCGACCTTCCTGCTGCAACGCCGCTTCCGCGCCGGCGGCGCCTTCGCGCTGGCCGCCCTGCTGGTGATGCTCTCGCGCGTCTACGTCGGCACCCACTACCCGAGCGACGTCCTCGGCGGGCTGGTGACGGGCAGTCTGGCGGCGCTGGTGGTCAGGGGGCTCTATACTCGCGAGGGCTGGCTCAACCGCCGTCTGGTGCGCCTGCTGTAAACTGCCCCCAAACTCCCCGGCCGGAGCCGCTACCCGATGCTGGAATCCCTCGTCACCGACATCACGCAACTGTCGGCGCAGCACAGTGCCATCGCCTATGCCATCGTGGGCCTGTCCGCCATGGCGGAGGCGCTGCCGGTCGCCGGCACCCTGGTGCCGGGCTCGATGCTGATCGTCGGCATCAGTGCCCTGGTCAGCACCGGGTCGCTGGGCACCGTGCCGTTGATCCTCGCCGCCCTGGCGGGCGCGATCGCCGGCGACGGCGTCTCCTTCTGGCTCGGTTACCGCTACGAGGCGCGCATCGCCGGCGTCTGGCCGCTGAGCCGCTATCCGCAATGGGTGGGGCGGGCCGAGGCGTTCTTCCGACGCCACGGCGGCAAGGGCGTGTTCCTGGCGCGCTTCGTGCAGGGCCCCCGCGCCTTCGTGCCGCTGGCGGCGGGCATGAGCGGCATGCCGCCGGGGCGCTTCTATGTCGTCAACATCGCCTCGGCGATCGTCTGGGCTTCCACCCACGTGCTGGCCGGGGTACTGCTCGGCGAGTCGCTTCACGTGGTCGCCCAGGTCGCCGGGCGCCTGGTGCTGCTGCTGGTGCTGGTGGCGCTGCTGGTCTGGCTCGTCGTCTGGCTGACCCGCCGCGTGGTGCTGACTCACGGGCTTCAGGCATTGCAGGCCGGCATGACGCGCCTGGAAGACTGGTGTGCACCCCGGGCGACGACGGCGCAGCGCGGCGTGGCGCGTCTGCTGGCCACCGTGCAGGGCGAGGGGCTGATGCTGACCCTCGCCATTGCGGTGCTTCTGGGTTGCCTGTGGATATTCCTGGGCCTCCTCGAGGACCTGCTCACCGGCGACCCCCTGGTGCAGGCCAACCAGGCGGTCTTCCATGCCCTGCAGGCCCTGCGCACCCACTGGGGCGACACCCTGATGCTGGCGATCACCGAGCTGGGCGACGGCATCGTGACCACCACCCTCACCATCACGGTCGCCGCCTGGCTGCTGCTCCGCCGTGCCTGGCCCAGCGCCCTCTACTGGCTGGCCGCGGTGGGCGGCGCGGCGCTGTTCACGCCGCTGATCAAGGCACTGGTCCACTGGCCGCGCCCCACCGCCGGGCTCTACAGCGGCTGGGAGGCCTTCTCGTTTCCCAGCGGTCACGCCACCATCAATACCGTGATATACGGCTTCCTGGCGTATCTCGTCGCCCGTGCCCTGCCCGTCCGGCGGCGCGGCTGGGTGGTCGGTGCCGCGGCCCTGGTGGTGACCCTGATCGCCGTCTCGCGCCTGTATCTGGGTGCCCACTGGCTGGCCGACGTCAGCGCCGGCATGGCCATCGGCACCGCCTGGGTGATCCTGCTGGCGATCAGCCACCAGCGCCGTCACGCCCCGCTTCGCGAGGCCCGCGGGCTGTCGCTGGTGGTCCTGCTGACCCTGGCCGTGGTCTGGCCCTATCACCTGCATGGGCAGCTGGCCGCCGATCGCGAGCGTTACGTGCCCCACCCCACAATGCAGCAGCTGGCCTGGCAGGACTGGTCGCAGGCGGCCTATCAACAGCTGCCGACGCGGCGCATCGACCTGGGCGGTGAAGGCGAGGAGCCGATGGTCCTGCAATGGGCAGGGGATCTGGCGAGCCTGCGACAACGCCTCAGCGCCGCCGGCTGGCAGGTCGACGTGCCCTGGACGCCGGTCAGCACCCTGCACTGGCTGAGCCCCGGCCATGCCGCCGCGGGCCTGCCGACGCTGCCGCGCCTCAACGACGGCCAGCCCTCCACCCTGCGCGCCACGCGCCCGATCGCCGGACAGACGGGCCGCCGCCTGGTCCTGCATGTCTGGTCCACGGACTTCACCCTGACCGGCACCTGCCGGGCCACGCCCCAGCCGCTGTGGGTCGGTTCGCTGCGGATCCAGCAGCGCCGCGACCTGCTCGGGCTGCTGGCCGTGGAACACGACGTCTCCGGCGTCACCGACACGCCGGCCCTGCTGAGGCAGGCGCTGCAGGGCTCGGCATCGGACGCAGACACACGCCTTGCAACCCCGTCCGCCGACACGCCGCTGCTGCTGGCCACCCCCGCAAGCCTGGCCCCGCCATGTGGCAACAACTGAAGGCCTGGGCCGGCGCCCTCAAGCGCGAGGTCGCCGCCCTCTACCTGGCGACGCGCGACCCACGCACCCCGGCGGCGGCCCGCTGGCTGGCCCTGGCGGTGATCGCCTACGCGCTGTCGCCCATCGACCTGATCCCCGATTTCATTCCCGTGCTGGGCTATCTGGACGACCTGCTGCTGCTGCCACTGGGGATCTGGCTGTGCCTGCGGCTGATCCCCGATACGGTCATGCAGGACTGCCGCCGGCAGGCGGCGGCGCGCCCACCCGCGGCGCTGGGCCGGCGTGGCGCGATTCTGGTAGTCGTAGTCTACGTCGCGCTGGTCGCGGCCGTCGTCGGGTGGTGGCTCACGCCCTGACAGGGCGTCCCTGACAGGGCGTACCGTCACACGCCGAAGGGGTAGGTCTCGGGCATGCCCTCCCGGTGCCAGGGCCCGCTGCGGTCGAGCGGGTCGACGGCGGTGGTCTCGTCGAGGTGGAACAGCGCATCGAACTGGGCCGGCAGCGAGGCTCGGAAGTAGTGGCTGCCGCGCTCCGTCTCGGGCCGGTAGATCACGCCGATCGCCCGCTCCAGCAGCCGTGAGCGCAGCGGCTCGGCCCGCTCGCCGGTGAGCGGCAGGTAGAAACGGTCCAGGCCGCTGTCGTGGAACAGCCGCTCGTAGCTGTCCGGGCGCGACGGCCGCACCCAGCGATGCTCCACCGGGGCCTCCCAGTCCCGCGCCGCCGCGACGTAGCCGGTGTGGGTGGTGAAGCCCACCGACAGCACCCGCCGCGCGCCGAAGCGCTGGCGCACCAGCTGGCCCACGTTGTGCTGCGAGCGCGCCCAGCCCATCTCGGTGCCCCGCGCATCGCCGACGTGCGAGTTGTGCGCCCAGACCACGATCCGCCCCTGGCCGCCCTGACGGCGCAGGTGGTCGTGCAGCTCGGCCAGGGTCTCGGCCATGTGGCTGTCGCGCAGATTCCAGGTGTCCACCCGGCTGCCGAACATGCCCCGGTAGTAGGCCTCGGCATTGACCACCACCCGCGCATTCTGCTCGGCGTGGAACTGGGCATCCGCTGCCCGACGACCGTCGGCGCGCAGGTATTGCTCGCTCCGGCGCACCAGCTCGGTCAGCAGCGCCACGGCATCGGCCTCGCAGGAGGGGCTCAGCCCGAAGGCCGCCTGGCGCCCGTAATGGAAGGGATCACCATGGTGGTCGAGGCAGGCATAGCCGCGACGGGCGAGCTCGGCCTGCTCGGGGTCGATGCGGGTCAGGTAGGCGATCACCGCCTCGGCCGAGCGATGCAGGCTGTAGAGATCCAGGCCGTGGAAGCCGACCCGATCGGCCTCGGGCCGGGCGGCGTTGTGGTTGCGCAACCAGGTGATGAACTCGAGCATGACGTCGTTGCGCCACATCCACTGGGGAAAGCGCTGGAAGTCGTCGAAGGCGCTGGCCAGGGTATCGTCGCTCTCGCCGCGGGCGAAGCGGTCGAGCCGCCACGCATCGGGCCAGTCGGCCTCGACCAGCACCGCCTCGAAGCCGCATTCCTCGATCAGGCGTCGGGTGATGGCATCGCGCAGGGCGTAGAACTCCGCCGTGCCGTGGGAGGCCTCGCCGAGCAACACGAACGGCCGCTCGCCCACCGCCTCGAGCAGGGCGTCGTAGTCGCTGTCGCGCTCGTCGAGGCGGCGGCCCAGCTGGCGGACACAGGAAAGCGGCGTCGTCATGATCGGACCCTCCCGAATACCATCGCCATGCCCGAAGTCTAGCCTGTAAAGCGCCGGCCCGGTGGCGCCTTCATCGCGACTGAAGTCGCGCCCACACCGGTCAGCCTGAGGGGGGGGGGCTTGTGGGCGGGGATTCATCCCCGACGGCACCGGCCCGGTAGCGGGGTCAGCCGTCATTGCGGGCGGTGACGCGCCGCACCAGCCACTTCTCCAGCTCCAGCACCCCCAGCGCCGCCACCGCCACACCCGTCAGCCAGGCCAGGTCGTCCGCGCCCAGCGGCCGGGTCTCGAACAGCCGCTGCATCACCGGCAGGTAGGTGAAGGCCAGCTGCGCCAGGGCGACCACCGTCAGCCCCGCCAGCACCGCCCGGGTGCCCATCACGCCGTGCCAGGTCAGGGCGGTGGAGTGGCTGATGCGCACCGAGAAGAGATAGACCACCTCCAGGGCGATCAGGGTGTTGACCACCAGCGTGCGCGCCAGGGCCAGGTCGGCATGGCGTGCCAGGGCGAGGAAGAACACGCCCAGTGCCACCCCCGTGAACAGCAGCGACACGAACACCACCCGCCACACCAGCAGCCGGGTCAGCAACCCCTGTCCCCGGGGGCGCGGGGGGCGCGCCATGACGCCGGGCTCGGCCGGCTCGAAGGCCAGCACCAGGCCCAGCGTCACCGCCGTGACCAGGTTGATCCAGAGGATCTGCACCGCCGACATCGGCAGGGTGAAGCCGAACAGCAGCGCGGCAACCACGGTCATCACCTCGCCGCCGTTGGTGGGCAGCGTCCAGGCCACCACCTTGCGGATGTTGTCGTGCACCACGCGCCCCTCGCGCACCGCGGCGACGATCGAGGCGAAGTTGTCGTCGAGCAGCACCATCTGGGCGGCTTCCTTGGCGGCGTCGGTGCCCTTGTGCCCCATGCCGATGCCGATGTCGGCCTGCTTCAGCGCCGGGGCGTCGTTGACCCCGTCGCCGGTCATCGCCACCACGGCGTCGCCGGCCTGCAGCGCCTGGACGATGCGCAGCTTGTGGGCCGGCGTGGTGCGCGCGAAGACCTGGACCGCCCCCACCCGCCCGGCGAGTGCCTCGGCCGAAAGCGTCTCGAGCTCGTGGCCGGTCAGCGCCCGGGGCTGCTCGGCCAGCCCCAGATCCCGGGCGATGGCCAAGGCGGTGGACACATGGTCGCCGGTGATCATCTTGACGTCGATGCCGGCCCGGCGGCACTCGGCCACCGCCGCCACCGCCTCGTCGCGGGGCGGGTCGATGAAGCCGGCCACACCGAGGAAGCCCAGACCCTCCCCGAGGTTGCGGAAGGGCGAACTCCGTCGTTCGAGCGGCTTGGCGGCGAAGCCCAGTACCCGCTCGCCCGCCCCGGCGATCGACTCGATCCGCGCCGTCCAGGCGTCCTGGTCGAGCGCAGCGGTGCCATCCGCGCGGGCCTCTCGCTGACAGAGTGTCAGCAGGGCATCCGGCGCGCCCTTGATGAACAGCCAGTGGCGGCCATCGGGCGCCTGGTTGAAGGTGGCCATGAAACGGTGTTCGGCCCCGAAGGGGATCTCGTCGAGCCGCGGCCAGGCGGCGCGCAGGGTCTCGGGGTCCTGCCCGGCCTTGTGGGCGAGAATCAGCAGCGCGCCTTCCATGGGGTCGCCGACCACCTGCCAGTCGCCGTCCCGGGCCACCAGATCGGCATCGTTGCACAGCACCCCGGCGCGGATCAGCGCCGACCAGTCCGCCTCGGCATCAGCGTCCCGGGTCGGTTGCAGCGCGCCCTCGGGACGGTAGCCACGCCCTGTCACCGTGGCCCGGGCCGCACCGCTCTCCAGCCGGCACACCGTCATCTCGTTGCGCGTCAGGGTACCGGTCTTGTCGGAGGCAATCACCGATACCGCGCCGAGCGTCTCCACCGCCGGCAGGCGGCGGATCGCCGCGTGCCGCCGCGCCATGCGCCGCACGCCGATGGCCAGGGTGATCGAGATCACCGCCGGCAGTCCTTCGGGCACCGCGCCCACCAGGATGGCGACCACCGCGATCAGCGCCTGCGGCCAGGCGTAGCCGCGCCAGAACACGGCGAACAGGAACACCAGCACCGCACTGGGCAGCGCCACCCACAGGAAGCGTCGGGCGAAGCGGTTGAGCTGGTCGAGCAGCGGTGTGGTGGTGACCCGCACATCGCGCAGCATGGCGCTGATGCGCCCCACCTCGGAGGCCATGCCGGTGGCCACGACCACCCCGCTGCCGTGCCCCGCCACCACCCAGGTCGCGGCGTAGGCCATGCAGTGACGATCGCCCAGCGCCGCGTCCGCCATCACCGCCCCCGTCTGCTTCTCGGCGACGGCCGACTCGCCGGTGAGAATCGCCTCGTCGACCAGCAGCCCCTGGGCGGTGACCAGCCGCAGGTCCGCGGGCACCCGGTCGCCCGGCTCGAGCAGCACCACATCGCCGGGCACCAGCTCGGCCACCGGCACCGTGCCGCGCTGCCCCTGACGCACCACCCGGGCCTGCGGCGGGGCCAGGTCGTGGATGGCACGCAGCGCCGTCTCCGCCCGCCCTTCCTGGATGAAGCCGACCAGCGCGTTGATCACCACCACGGCCAGGATGACGGTGGCATCGATGACGTAACCGAGCCCGCCGGCCGCCACGGCCGCGGCCAGCAGCAGGTAGATCAGCGCATTGTTGAACTGGGCGAGCAGGCGCCGCCAGGTCGGCGTGCGCGCGGTCTCCGGCAGCACGTTGGCGCCGTGGGTCGCCAGCCGGTGTGCCGCCTCCTCGGGGCTCAGCCCGGCCGGGTGACTGTCGAGCCGCCGCAGCACGCTCTCGGCACTCTCGACATGCGCCCGCCGCGCCACGGCATCGGGTTCGGCCGAGTGCGGCGCGGGGGGTGACACGGTTTCGGGGTGCGTCACGCGTTCGGCTCCGCCCTAGAAGTGGTAGGTCAGGCCGAAGCTGACGGCATCGAAGGTGGTGTCGTTGTCATCGGCGTAGCGCATGTAGTCGGCGCCGATGGCGAGATTGGGTACGAGGCCCATTTCCGCCCCCAGCCCGCCGGAGAGTCCGGTTTCGCTGTTCTCGCCGGCGAAGGTGCCGGAGACGTGGGCCACGCCGCCCAGGGCGTAAAGGTGGATGGCGTCGTTGACCGGCAGCATCAGCTTGACGTAGGCGCCGGCCAGCCAGTCCAGCTCGCTGCGCGATTGCCGGTCGTGCTCGCGCCCCCCGCCACCCAGCTGGGCCTCGACACCCAGATAGTCGTTGGCCAGCCAGCCGCCGCGCAGACGCAATCCCAGGCTGGAGTCGCTGTCGCCCCCCGCCGGATCGTACGTCCACAACAGCGCATCGACACCGGCATAGCCGGCCGGCAGAGCACCGTGATAGGCCAGCGCCGGCGCGGCCGGGGCAACGAGCAGCAACAGACAGCACAGTAGACGCGAAACGGGGGTCATGGGTCGGGCCTCGCAACGGGGGGGTGGTTCGAATCCAGGGATCGACGCGGGCGGCTCAGCCGGCGGCCGCCGCGGGCGGCGGAACGCCGTCCTGCAGCGCCAGGTCGATCGCCTCGTCGACCCGCTCGATCCAGTGAAAGGTCAGCCGCTCGCGGGCCGACGCGGGAATCTCCTCCCAGTCGTGCCGGTTGCGGGCCGGCAGCAGCACGGTATGGATGCCGGCCCGCTGGGCGGCCAGCACCTTCTCCTTGATGCCGCCCACCGGCAGCACCAGCCCGCGCAGGGTGATCTCGCCGGTCATCGCCAGATCCGGCGCCACGCAGCGTCCGGTCAGCAGCGACAACAGGGCGGTGTAGATCGCCACCCCGGCGCTGGGTCCATCCTTGGGAATCGCCCCGGCAGGCACGTGAATGTGAATGTCGTCACCGGCCAGTCGTGCGGGGTCGAGTCCCAGTGCGCCGGCCTGCGCCTTGATCAGGCTCAGCGCCGCCTGGGCGCTTTCCTTCATCACCTCGCCGAGCTGGCCGGTGAGGATCAGCCGCCCGCCGCCCTCGGCGCGGCTGGCCTCGATGAACAGGATGTCGCCGCCCACCGGGGTCCAGGCCAGTCCGGTGGCCACGCCGGGCACGCTGGTTCGCATCGCCACCTCGTTCTCGAAGCGCGGCGCGCCGAGAATCCCCGGCAGGTCGTCGGCGTCCACCGTCGCTGGCGTGTCGTCACCCTCGGCGACATGCACCGCCACGTGGCGAGCCACCGCGCCGATCAACCGCTCCAGGTTGCGTACCCCGGCCTCGCGGGTGTAGTCGCCGACCAGCCGGTGCAGCGCGGCATCGGTCAGGGTCAGCTGTGCCTCGCCGAGCCCCGTCGCCCGACGCTGCCGCGCCACCAGATAGCGCCGGGCGATCTCGACCTTCTCGGTCTCGGTGTAGCCGGGCAGCTCGATCACCTCCATGCGGTCACGCAGCGGCCCGGGGATCGCGTCGAGCACGTTGGCGGTGGCGATGAACATCACCCGGGCGAGGTCGAAGGGCACGCCCAGGTAGTTGTCACGGAAGGTGGCGTTCTGCTCGGGGTCGAGTACCTCGAGCAGGGCGCTGGCAGGGTCGCCCTGAAAGCCGGCATCGAGCTTGTCCATCTCGTCGAGCATGAACACCGGGTCGCGGGTGCCGGCCTTGCGCAGGGCCTGGATGATGTTGCCGGGCATGGCGCCGATATAGGTCCGCCGATGACCGCGGATCTCCGCCTCGTCGTGCACCCCACCGAGGCTGACGCGCACGAAGGCACGATCCATCGCCCGGGCGATGCTCTGGCCCAGCGAGGTCTTGCCCACCCCGGGCGGGCCGACGAAGCACAGGATGGGGCTCTTGCCCTCGGGATTGAGGCGGTGCACGGCCAGGTGTTCGAGGATGCGCGTCTTGATGCGCTCGAGCCCGTAGTGGTCGGCGTCCAGAATTTCGCGGGCCCGAGCCAGGTCGATCGGGGTCTCGCTGGTGCGCGTCCAGGGCAGCGCCAGCAGCCAGTCGAGATAGGTGCGCGCCATGGTATATTCCGCCGCCCCTTCGGGCATCCGCGCCAGACGCGCCAGCTCCCTTTTCGCCTGGGCCTCGGCCTCCTCGGGCATCGGGCAGGCCGCCAGACGCGCCTCGAGCTCGTGAATCTCGGCATCCCGCTCGCCGCCCTCGCCGAGTTCGCGCTGGATGGTGCGCAGCTGCTCGCGCAGCAGCGCCTCGCGCTGGCGCTCGCTCATGGACGCCTGGGTGCGCTGGTGGAGCGTCTGTGACAGCTTGAGCACCTCGATACGGTAGTCGAGCAGGCGCTGCACACGCTCCAGCCGGGCGCGCAGGTCGGTCAGCTCGAGCACTTCCTGCTTCTCCGCGGGGGGCAGGTCCAGGTAGCCGGCGATGGTGTCCGCCAGCAGCCCCGGCTCGTCGATGGCGCGCACCGCCCGGGTGAGTTCCTCGGGCAACTGGGGCAGCAGACCCAGGGCTTCCAGGGCGCGGTCGCGCAGAGTCAGCATCCGGGCCTCGATCTCGGGGCCGTGAACCTCGCGCACGGCAAGGTGCTCGATTCGCGCCAGCAGGAAGGGATAGCCGCCGATGAAATCGAGTACACGAAAGCGCGACTGCCCCTGACAGATCAGCCGGTGCTCGCTCTCGTCGGCAACATGGCGCAACACCGTGGCCATGGTGCCCACGCGGTAGAGATCCGGTGGACCGGGCTCCTCGACACTCGGGTCGCGCTGCAACAGCAACCCCAGCGAGCGCCCGCTCTTCATGGCCTCCTGCACGGCGGCGACCGAGCGTGGCCGCCCCACCGATATCGGCAGCACCAGCTGCGGGAACAACACCACGCCACGCATTGGCACGATGAGCAACACGTCGTCGGGCAGTGCCTGCTCGACGCTCTCGTCGTCCGCCAGGATGGCTTCGTCCTTCATGATCCCTCTCCCCGGCCCGTTCGCCCTCCCCTGCGAAGATAGGCCGGGCGCCGGGGACCCGGCGAGACAACCTGCCTCAGCCTTGATCGAGCGCAGGTTTCGGCGCCACATCGTCCGCCAGATCGCGGGAGACCCAGGCCACGCGCAGCGCATTGGCCACCGCCGCAACGTCGATCAGCTCCTGAACCAGCGCCCCGGCCACCGGCGGCAGGTAGCCCAGCGCGGCCACCCCGACGGCGATCAGGCTCAGCGCCATGCCGCCGACCGCACTCTGCAGTGCGATACGCCGCAGCCGGTCGCCGATGTGCAGCACCTCGTCGGCACGCTGCAGGGCGCTGTCGAGGATCACCACGCTCGCCGCCTCGGACGTCACCGCACTGCCCTGGCCGAACGCCACGCCCACGGTGGCCGCCGCCAGCGCCGGGGCGTCGTTGATGCCGTCGCCCATGAACAGCACGCCGTCGTGCGTGGCGAGCTCGCGAACCAGTGCCAGCTTGGTTTCCGGGCTCTGCCCCGCGCGTACCTCGTCGATCCCCACCTGCTCGGCCAGGTAGCGCACCTCGCTCTCGCGATCCCCCGACACCAGCAGCACCCGCCGGAAGCCGTGGCGCGGCCCCAGGTGGGCGATGAACGCCGGCCCCTCGCGGCGCGGCTCGTCGCGGAAGCGGCAGGTCGCCGCATAGGTGCCGTCGATGCACACCACGCACTCCAGGCCGCCCTGCACCGGCGGCAGCGAGGTCTCGGGAGCGCGCGCGAGCAGCTGGCGGCGGCCGGTCACCGTGATGCGGCGGCCGTCGACGCGTCCTTCCAGCCCCTCGCCGGGGGCTTCATGGATCTCGCGGGTCTCCTGCAGGGGAACGCCTTCCGCCCGGGCGGCGGCGAGCACCGCCCCGGCCAGCGGGTGGCGGGAGTAGCGCTCGAGACTCGCCAGGACGCCGAGCACCGCCTCGCGGGACTGGCCGGGTGCCGTGTCGATCTCAGTCAGTTGGGGTTCGCCGTAGGTGAGCGTGCCGGTCTTGTCGAAGACCGCCACGCGGCAGGTGGCGATGCGCTCCAGCGCCGCCGGATCGCGGATGATGATGCCGCGTCGGGCGGCCAGCGAGATCGCGCCGATGATCGCCACCGGGATGGCGATGATCAGCGGGCAGGGGGTCGCCACCACCAACACGCTCAAAAAGCGCACCGGGTCCTGGCTGGCCAGGCCGGCTGCGGCGGCGACGAGGATCGCCAGCGGGGTGTAGACCGCACCTATGCGATCGCCCAGGCGGCGCAGCCGCGGGCGATGCTGCTCGGCATCGCGCATGACCTGCATGATCTGCGCATAGCGCGAGTCCGCGGCGCGCCGGTCGGCGCGGATCGTCAGCACGCCCTCGCCATTGAGCGCCCCGGACAGTACCGCCGAACCGGGCGCCTTGGGCAGCAGGAAGGGCTCGCCGGTGAGATAGGCCTCGTTCATGGTGCTGTGGCCCTCGAGCACCGTGCCGTCCACCGGGCAGGCCTCGTGGGGATGCACCTCGAGCCGGTCGCCGACGGCGACCGCGGCCAGCGGGACGTCCTCCGTCCCCGTCTCGCGGCAGCGGTGGGCCACCGCCGGCAGGCGCCGGGCCAGCGCCTCGAGGGCGAAGGAGGCACGCCGCACCGCCCAGCTCTCCAGCGCCTGGCCGCCGGCGAGCATCAGCACCACCAGGGCGCCGGCCAGCAGTTCGCCCAGCACGTAGGCGACGACGATCGACAGCCCCGCCAGCACGTCGGCCCCCAGCACGCCCTCGCGCAGGCGCACCAGCAGGTCCATCAGCAGGGGCAGTCCGGCGATCAGGGCCAGCCACAGCGGCAGCGCCGGCCAGGTCAGCGACCCGGCGAGACGGAGATCACCGATCGCCAGACGCAGGCCCAGCGACACGGCGATCGCGCCCAGCACCAGGGCGGCGATCAACGCGTTGCGTCGCCAGGGGCCGGACGCGGCAGGGGTCGGTTCGGATGACATCGGCGCTCTCCCGGGGCTGGACGACCGAGCGGGGTTTCCGGCTCCGGTCTTCCCGGCTCAGGTCTTTACAGATAGTCCAGATAGAGAGCGCTGTGGCGAAAAAGTACGCCGCCGAGGCGGCGTGAGGTCAGGATTGCGGCGAGTCAGGGGTAAGCAGCGTGATCAGCTCGGGCACCAGGCGCTCGCCGTGGCCGGCCTCGTTGATGCGTCGGTACAGCGACTCGATGGCCCCGGCCACCTCGCGCTCGGCACCGAGGTCGGCGGCCATGGCGTTGTAGTAGCCGATATCCTTGAAGGTGTTGGCGAGGCTGAAGCGGAAGCCCGAGGCATCCTCGGCGCTGATGAACGGCCGCAGACGCTCGAGCACCACGCCCGCGCCGCCGCCGTTGCCCAGCACCTCGAGCAGCGCCGCGGCGTCGATGCCTCCCGCCCGGGCCGCGGCCGCCGCCTCGGCCAGCACCGCGCTGAAGCCCAGCGAGACGAAGTTGTGCAGCAGCTTGAGAGTGTGCCCCGAGCCCACCGGGCCGCCGTGGGTGATGTTCTCCGCGAAGTCCTCGAGCAGCGGCCGGACCTCCTGGAACAGCGCCTCGGGCGCGCCGACGATCAGGTTCAGCCGCCCCTCGGCGGCCTCCTTCGGGGTGCGCGTCATCGCCGCGTCCATGAAGCGCCCGCCCGCGGCGGCCACCCGCTCGGCGACCGCCTCGGTGGAGCTGGGGATCGCCGTGGAGCAGTCGATGACCACGGCGCCTTCATCGAGCCCCTCGAGCACGCCGTCGGCCTCGAACAGCACGCTTTCCACCTGCGGGGTGCCGGTGACGCAGAGGATCACCACCTCGGCGCCCCGGGCCACCTCGCGCGGGGTGGCCATGGGCGTGGCGCCGGCGGCCAGCAGGTCGTCGACCGGCTGGTTGCCGGGATGCTCGAGAAAGCGCAGCGTGTGGCCGTGGCGCAGCAGGTTGGCGGCGATGCCGTGGCCCATCAGGCCGATGCCGATCATGCCGATCGTGCGGGGCGTGCTCATGGTGTCGTCCTCGTGTCTCGATGTCCGTCAGCCGTGGCGGATGGCCACGGTCTTGATCTGGGTGAAGCTCCGGAGCCCCTCGAAGCCCTTCTCGCGGCCGTGGCCGGAGCGACCGACGCCGCCGAAGGGCAGCTCCACCCCGCCGGCCGCGCCGTAGTCGTTGATGAACACCTGGCCGCTGCGGATGCGCTTGGCCAGGCGCAGCTGGCGCCCGCCGTCGCGGGTCCAGATGCCCGCGCACAGGCCGTACTCGGTGGCGTTGGCCAGGCGCACCGCCTCGGCCTCGCCGGAAAAGCGCTGCACCGCCAGCACCGGGCCGAACAACTCCTCGCGCAGCACCGCATGGTCGTCGGGAATGTCGACCAGCACCCGCGGCACCACGAAGTGGCCGCCGGCGGGCGCGCCCTCGGCCAGCCGCCCCTGTGCCAGGGTGCGGATGCCGTCGGCGTGTGCCGCGTCGAGCCGGCGCTCCAGCTGCTCGCGCTGGCGGGCGTTGATCAGCGGCCCGCAGTCCGGATCACGCTCCCCGGCGTCGCAGCGCAGGGCGGCGAAGCGCTCGGCGAGCCGCGCCAGCACGGCGTCGTGGCAGGCGTCCTCGACCAGCAGGCGGCTGCCCGCCGAGCAGGTCTGCCCGGCGTTCTGGATGATCCCGCGCACCACCGCGTCCAGCGCGCTGTCGAGGTCGGCGTCGGCGAACACCACCTGGGGCGACTTGCCGCCCAGCTCCAGGGTCACCGGCACGTGGTTGACCGCCGCCGCCTGGGTGACCCGGGTGCCGGTGGCCGGCGAGCCGGTGAACGACAGGTGCTGGATGCCGGGATGCGCGGCCAGCGCGGCCCCCGCCTCGCTCCCCAGGCCGGTCACCACGTTGAGCGCCCCGGGCGGCAGGCCGCAGTCCACGGCGAGACGCGCCAGGCGCAGCACGCTCAGGCAGGCGTCCTCGGCGGGCTTGAGCACCACGGTGTTGCCCGCGGCCAGGGCGGCGGCCACGCAGCGCCCGAAGATCTGCGCCGGGTAGTTCCAGGGCGTGATCTGCGCGCACACGCCGAACGGCTCGCGCAGGGTCATCACCGCATAGTCGGCGGCGAACGGAATCGTCTCGCCGTGGAGCTTGTCGGCCGCCCCGGCGTAGAAGTGGAAGTAGCGGGCACAGGCGGCGATGTCGCCGCGGGCCTGGCGCAGCGGCTTGCCGGTGTCGGCGCACTCCAGCGCGGCCAGCGCCTCGGCGTCGGCCTCGATGGCCCGGGCGAAGGTCTCCAGCCATTCGCCGCGGCGCCGCGCCGTCCAGGCCTGCCAGTCACCCAGCTCGCCGTCGAAGGCCTGGCGGGCGGCGGCGACGGCGCGGTCGACGTGCTCGGCCTCGCAGCGGGCGATGGCGGCGAGGGGCTCGCCGCGGGCGGGGGCCTCCACGCTCAGGGTCTGCGGCGTGGTGATCCAGTCGCCGCCGATCAGGGCCTTGGGTGGCGGCAGGGCGTCGTTGAGTGTCATGAACGTCTCTCCTCGTCGGGGCATGCCGGGCTCAATACAGCAGCTCGACCAGCCCCATGGAAATCCAGGGCAGATAGGTGATCGCCAGCAGGCAGGCCAGCACCACCAGCACGAAGCGCAGCAGCCAGGGCAGCAGCTGGTCGATGGGCAGCCTGGCCACCGCACAGGCGGCGAACAGGTTGACCCCCAGCGGTGGCGTGAACATGCCCAGCGCCAGGTTGACGACGATGATCAGCCCGAAGTGCACCGGGTCGATGCCGTACTGCACGGCGATCGGCGTGAAGATCGGCGCCAGCACCAGGATCGCCGCCGAGGTCTCGATGAACATGCCGACCACCAGCAGCATGACGTTGACCGCCAGCAGGAAGGCGATGGGGCTGTCGAAGACCTGGGTCACCCAGCCGGCCACCTCGCGGGGCAGCCCGGTGCGGCTGATCAGGAAGCTGAACAGCGCGGCGGCGGCGATGATCAGCATGACCGCCGCGGTGGAGACCACGCTGTGACGCAGGATCGGCCAGAGCTCGGCCAGGCTCAGTTCGCGATACACCAGCCCGCCGACGATCAGCGCGTAGACCACCGCCACCGCCGAGGCTTCGGTGGGCGTGAACACGCCGCCGTAGATGCCGCCGATCACCACCATCGGCATCAGCAGCGCCACCCAGGCGCGCCTGAGGGCGACGGGGAAGGCGCTGCGCTCCTCGCGATCGCGCAGGCCGTAGCCGCGAATCTTGCAGAACAGGTACAGGAACAGCAGCAGGGAGCCGCCGATCAGCAGCCCCGGCCCGATGCCGGCGATGAACAGCTTGCCGATCGAGGTGTCGGTGCTCACACCGTAGAGGATCAGCGGGATCGAGGGCGGGATCAGCACCCCCAGCTCGGCCGAGGAGGCCTGGATCGCCGCGGCCAGCGGACGCGGGTAGTCGTGCTTGACCATCGCCGGAATCAGGATCGAGCCGATGGCGAAGGTGGTCGCCACGCTCGAGCCCGACACCGCGGCGAACAGCATGCAGGTCAGCACGCAGGTCATCGCCAGGCCGCCCTGCAGCCCGCCGACCACCGACTTGGCCAGGTCCACCAGGCGCCGCGAGATGCCCCCGGCGGCCATCAGGTTGCCGGCCAGGATGAAGAAGGGAATCGCCATCAGCGGAAACTTGTCGATGCCCACGAACATCTGCTGGGGCACCAGCAGCAGCGGCAGCCGCGAGAAGAACTCGATGCCGATGACCGAGGCCAGCACGATGGACACGGCGATCGGCACGCCGAGCGCGAAGAACAGGATCAGGGACAGACCGATGGCCGCATTCATGGACGCGCCTCCTTGTCGTGGAGGGAAGCGGCATCGGAGGCCGCGACGGTGGGAGCGGGCGGCACGCTGGTCGCCTCGGTGGCATCATCCGCCTCGGCACCGGCGGTCACGCCCACGGCCTCGCGGCCGCTCCACTGCGCCGCCAGGCGCGCCAGCACCGACAGCAGCGCCAGGGCCGAGCCCACCGGCATGGCCGCATAGGCCCAGGCGATCGAGATGCCCAGGCCCGAGAGCATCTGGGTGCGCACGCGCCAGGTCATTGCCGCGCCGTACTGGATCAGCACCCACAGCGCCACCACGCAGCACAGCGCGATCAGCGTCTCGATCCAGATCAGCCGGCGCTGCGGCAGCAGCTTGTAGATGACCTCCACGGACATCATGAAGCCGCCGCGGAAGCCCGCCGCCGCGCCCAGGAACACGCACCAGATCATCGCCGAACGCGAGATCACCTCGGACCACGTCGAGGGGGCATCGAACACGAAGCGTGTCAGCACCTGGTAGAAGCCCAGCAGCACCGACACGATCAGCATGACGACCGCCCCGATCATCGCCACGCGGGTCGTCCAGCGCTCCAGGCCCAGGAATCGCTCTAGCATAATCGTCACCTTGTCGACACGAGAGGCCCGGCACCCGCGGGTGCCGGGCCGTCACCTCAGCTGGCCTGGTAGCACTGGCTGCCGTGGATGCGATCGAGCATCTCGCTGCCGTACTCGTCGGTGTAGATCTTGTAGGCCGGCTGGACGGCCTCCTGGAAGGGCGCCTTGTCGATGTCGGTCTCGACCTGCATGCCCTTGTCACGCAGCAGCTTGACGCCTTCCTTCTCGAGGCGGCTGACCTCGTCGCGGGTGGCCTTGGCCGAGGCCTCGGCGGCCTGCTTGAACCAGCCGCGCTCCTCCTCGGAGAGCCCGTCGAGCAGCACCGGCGACCCCAGCACCACCGCCGGCGAGTAGACGTGACCGGTCAGCGAGAGGTGGTCCTGAACCTCCCAGAACTTGGTGGCGACGATCACCGTGATGGGGTTTTCCTGCCCGTCGACGGTGCCCTGCTGCAGCGCGGTGAACAGCTCCGGGAAGGCCATCGGCGTGGGGTGCGCGCCCATCGCCTTGAAGGCCGCCATGTGCACCTTGTTCTCCATGGTGCGGATCTTCAGCCCCTCGACATCTGCCGGGGTCTTGACCGCGCGCTTGCTGTTGGTCAGGTGACGGAAGCCGTTCTCGGACCACGCCAGTCCCACCAGGTTGTGCTCGCCCATCTTGTCCAGCAGGTCCTGGCCGATGGGGCCGTCCAGCACGCAGCGCGCCTGCTTGTAGTCCTTGAACAGGAACGGCAGGTCGAGCACGTAGGTCTGGGGCACGAAGTTGCCCAGCGGGCCGGTCGAGGTGATCACCACGTCCACGGTGCCGATCTGCAGGCCTTCGATCATCGCCCGTTCGCCGCCCAGCGAGCCGGAGGGATGCTCCTCGACCTGGAACTCGCCGTCGCTCAGGCGCTCCAGGGTCTCCTTGAAGGCATCGGCGCCCACCGAGTAGTGGGAGCTGTCGGACAGCGTGTGGCCCAGGGTGATGGTCTGCGCGGCCTCGGCGTTGACGGCGGTCAGCGACAGCAGCGAGGCGGTGACGCCGGCCACGGCGGCGGCCAGCGAGCGGCGTGAGAGGGTCTTGCTCATTGTTATTTCCTCGATAGGCAGTGATGACAGCTAGGCTTTGCCTGAAAACTGGCTGCGCTCGCCGACTTTTCGGACAAACCCCAGGAGTGGCCCCGAACGGCTCGGGGGTCAGCCACGCTCGTCCAGGAAGGCCTGGACGATCTCGTGGAAGTCGGTATCGCCCCGAAAGCCCAGGGCCTCGGCGCGACGGTTGTTGAAACGGGCCGGCCAGCTGGCGACGATGGCCTCGATGCGCGGATCGGGCTCGTGGCGCACGCGCGCAAGCGCCGCCTCGCCACTGCGTTCGCGCAGCACCTCGAGCATGGCGGCGACACTCACCGTGATGCCCGGCAGCATGAAGGCCCGATAGGGGGCCAGCGCCTCGCCGGGAAGCGTCGCGCCGTGCAGCAGCGCGTCGATGACCCGCCGCGGCGACATCACGAACAGCTCGAGATCGGTGGGCACCGGGCAGATCGCCGCCTCGCCGTTGAGCGGCTCGCGCAGGATGCTGGAGGCGAAGCTCGAGGCCGCGGCGTTCGGCCGGCCGGGACGAATGACGATGGTCGGCAGGCGCAGCACGCAGCCGTCGACCAGCCCGCGGCGGCTGTAGTCGTTGATCAACAGCTCGCACATCGCCTTCTGTGCGCCGTAGGAACTCTGCGGCGTCAGCGCCGTCATGTCGTCGAGCACCGCCGGCAGCTCGCCGCCGTAGACCGCCACCGAGCTGGCCATGATCAGCCGGGTGCTCGACAGCCCGGCCTGCCGGCAGCCCTCCAGCAGGGCGCGGGTGGCATCGAAGTTGACGTGCAGGCCCAGGTCGAGGTCCGCCTCGGCGGCCGAGCTGACCACCGCGGCGAGGTGATAGATCACCGCGGGGGCGTCGGCGAGCACGTCGTCGAGCGCCCCGGGGCGGGCGATGTCCAGCGCCCGGCAGTCCAGGGTCACGCCATCGCGCGCTTCCAGGGTCGGCGCGACCTGATCGACGAGGGTCAGGCGCGTCAGGGGCCGGCCGTTGAGGCTCCCCTGCTCGAGCAGGGCCGCGCTCAGGCGCTGGCCCAGAAAGCCGGCGGCGCCGGTGATCAGAACGTGCATCGTGGTACCTCGATTCCTCGTGTTGTCGTTGTCGTCAGTCGACGTTCGGGGCGCCGGTGGTCAGCCCGTAGGCCGCGCCCCAGCCCAGCCCGGCGCGGGTCTCGCCCGCCGGACGGTACTCGCAGCCGATCCAGCCGTCGTAGCCCAGCGCCTCGAGCCGCGCGAACAGCGCCGGATAGTGGATCTCGCCGACATCCGGCTCGTGGCGACCGGGCACCCCGGCGATCTGCACGTGGCCGATCCGCGGGAACTGGGCCTCCAGCGCGGCGGTGAGGTTCCCCTCGCTCATCTGGCAGTGATAGAGGTCGAACTGGACGCGCAGGTTGGCCGCGCCGACCTGTTCGAGAATCTCGCGGGCCTGGGCCTGACGGTTCAGGAAGTAGCCCGGCATGTCGTGCTCGTTGATCGGCTCGATGAGCAGGGTGCGCCCCGCCTTGGCCAGTTCGGCGGCGGCATGGCGCAGGTTGGCGATATAGGTCGCCCGGTGTGCCTCGCGGGTCGCCGCATCGGCCTCCGCCGGCACCACGCCGGCCATGGCGTGCAGGCGCGGGCAGTCCAGCGCCTCGGCGTAGCGCAGCGCCTCGTCGACGCTGTCGCGGAACTCCGCCTCGCGCCCGGGCAAACTGGCCAGGCCGCGCTCACCGGCCGCCCAGTCGCCCGGCGGCAGGTTGAACAGCACCTGCGTCAGGCCGTGGTCGTCGAGCGCCCGGCGCAGCTCGCGCGGCTCGAAGGCATAGGGAAAGAGGTATTCGACCCCGCGGAAGCCGGACTCGGCGGCGGCCGCGAAGCGCGCGAGAAAGTCCCGCTCGGTGAACAGCATGCTGAGATTGGCGGCGAAACGAAGCATCGTGTCTCCTCGTGACGAAAACCGGCCGGGTCAGTCCCGGGGGAAGCGCGCCTCGAGGGCGGCGACCTGGTCCGGGGTCAGCGTGCGGGGGTTGTGCCCGCGCAGCAGCAGGTAGAGCTTGGCGGTTTCCTCGAGCTCCTCGGTGGCGTACACCGCCGCTTCCAGCGACTTGCCCGCCACCACCGGGCCGTGGTTGGCCAGCAGCACCGCGCTGTGGCGACCGGCCAGACCCTTCACCGCGTCGCCCAGCGCGGCGTCGCCGGGCATGTGATAGGGCACCAGCGGCAGCCGGCCCACGCGCATCACGTAGTAGGCGGTCAGTGGCGGCAGGCAGTCGTCGTGATCGATCTCGGGCAGGCACGACACCGCCACCGAATGGGTGGAGTGCAGGTGGACGATGGCACCGGACTGCGGGCGCTCGGCGTACATCGCCATGTGCAGGAAGCTTTCCTTGGTGGGCCTGTCGCCGTCGAGGCAGTTGCCCTCGCCGTCCAGCCGCGAGATGCGGGCCGGATCGAGCCGGCCGAGGCAGGCATTGGTGGGCGTCATCAACCAGCCGCCGTCGTCGGTGCGCACGCTGATGTTGCCGCTCGAGCCCATGGTCAGGCCGCGGTCGAACAGCGAGCGGCCGAGGGTGGCGATCTGCTCGCGCAGGCGATTGTCGTCGTGGCGGCTCATGACAGCACCTCGAAGGCTCGCGTGAAGAAGTCGGTGCCGCCGAAGTTGCCCGACTTGAGCGCCACGGACAGCGGCGCCTCGCGCCCGGCGACGGCGGTCTGCATCCAGGGCACGCCGGGGTCGATCTGCTCGCCGATGCGCAGGGTCTCCACGCCCAGCGCCGAGATCACCGCCCCGGAGGTCTCGCCGCCGGCGACCACCAGCCGCCCCACGCCCTCGGCCACCAGCCGCCGCGCCAGCTCGGCCAGCGCGCGCTCGACCAGCTCGCCGGCCCGCACCACGCCGAGACACTGCTGGGCGGCGCGCACCTGCTCCGGCGCCGCCGAGGCGGCGATCAGCACCGGGCGCGTCGCGCTCAGGCGCTCGCGGGCGAAGTCGAGCGCCGCCTCGAGGGTGGTATCCCCCTCGGCCAGGGCCAGCGGATCGAGCTCGAAGACGGCGTGGTCGTGGCGGAAATGCGCGATCTGGGCGAGCGTGGCCCGCGAGCAGCTGCCGGCCAGCACCAGCGCCGCGCCCTCGGCGGGCGCCAGGCGCCCGGCATCGTCGATCGGCGCCAGCCAGCCACGCCGGCGGTAGACCTCGGGCAGGCTCTGGCCCAGCCCCGAGCCGCCGGTGACCAGGGCATGATCGGCCACCGCCTCGGCCAGCACGGCCAGGTCGTGCTCGTCGAGAGCATCGCAGATCACGTGACGCACGCCTTCATTGGCCAGCGCGCCCAGCCGCTCCCCGGCCGCCGCCGCCCCGCGGGACAGGGTGGCATGGGCGAGCAGCCCCACCGGATGCGGGGTCTGCCGCCCCAGCACGCGCACCAGGTCGGCATCGGTCATGGGGTTGAGCGGATGGTGCTCCATGCCGCTTTCGTTGAGCAGGCGATCGCCGACGAACAGGTGGCCCTGATAGACGGTGCGAGCGTTGACGGGAAACGCCGGCACCATCACCGTCTGCGACGCCCCCAGACGCTCGATCAGCGCATCGGCGACCGGGCCGATATTGCCGGCATCCGTGGAGTCGAACGTCGAGCAGTACTTGAAGAAGATCTGCCGGGCACCCAGCCCGCGCAGCCAGTCGAGCGCGGCCTGCGAGGTCTCGACGGCCTGCTCCGCCGGGCAGGAGCGCGACTTCAGCGCCACCACCACGGCGTCGACATCGCCGACATCCAGCGGCTCGCACGGCACGCCGATGGTCTGCACGCAGCGCATGCCGGCCCGGACCAGGTTGTTGGCCAGGTCGCTGGCGCCGGTGAAGTCGTCGGCGATCGCGCCCAGCACCACGCTCATGACGGCGCCTCCGCGTCGTTGGCGGCTGTCGGCAGGTCGAGCCCGGCGAGACGCTGGTAGACCTTGATCACCGCCGCGTCGTCCTCGCGGCCATAGCCCGCGCCGCTGGCGGCGGTGAACTGCTGCAGGGCGCTGGCGGCCAGCGGCGTGGGGAACGTCAGCTCGCGTCCGGTCTGGTGCACCAGGTTGAGATCCTTGACGAAGATGTCGACGGCGGAGAGCGGCGTGTAGTCGCCCTCGAGGATGTGCGGCACGCGATTCTCGAACATCCAGGAGTTGCCCGCCGAGCGGGTGATCACCCCGTAGAGTGCCTCGGGATCGATGCCCATGCGGATCCCCAGCGCCATGGCCTCGGCGGCGGCGGCGATGTGCACGCCGGCGAGCAGCTGGTTGACCAGCTTGACCCGCGAGCCCATGCCTGCGGCGTCACCGAGGCGGTGCACCGTCTCGGCCATGGCGTCCAGCACCGGCGCGGCGCGCTCGAAGGCCTCGGCGCTGCCCGAGGCCATCACCGACAGCCGCCCCTGGCGCGACTTGGCGGCCCCGCCGCTGATCGGCGCGTCCAGCAGGAGCAGGCCCGCCGCGTCCAGCCGCGCCCCCAGTGACTCGGCATAGCTCGGTGCCACCGTGGCGCACTGGATCACCAGACCCGTGCGACCCGGCGCGGCCGTCAGCCCCGCCTCGCCGAACAGCACCGACTCGACCTGATCGGCGTTGACCACCACCACGACCACCACGTCGCAGTGCTCGCCCAGCTCGCGAGGGGTATCGACGCAGCGACCGCCGGCGGTCACGAAGGCCTCCCGGGCGGCGGCGGAGACGTCGCAGCCGATCACCGGCAGCCCCGCTTCCTGCATGGCCAGGGCGGTTCCCAGCCCCATGGCCCCCAGGCCGATGACACCGACGGTAACCGGTTGTGGATGAGACACTCGCGACCTCCTCGTGCTGGGCGCCGGCCACCGCGAAACGGGTTCGGGGCTGTCGACGCGGTTCAATGTTAGCGCTAACATCCATTGTTAGATGAGCCGTTCCGCAGGCACAAGTGCGTTTGCGCCCGGCACGACCAATGTCTAAGCATTGACGGTCGCCCTACCCTCCCCCTGCCGCACAGGAGATCGCTCCGGTCATGGCCGACACCTCGTCCCGCCGCCCCCGCCGGCGCGCCAAGCAGCCCACCATCGCCGAGGTGGCCCGGGAGGCCGGTGTCTCGGCGATCACCGTCTCGCGCGTGCTCAACACGCCCGAGTCCGTGCGCGAGACCACCCGCCGCCGGGTCGAGGCGGCCATCGAGACGGTCGGCTACGTGCCCAACCGTCTCGCCGGCAGCCTGGCCTCGGCGCAGTCGCGCTTCATCGCGGTGATCGTGCCGTCGCTGTCCAACATCGTGTTCACCGAGGTGATCCAGGGGCTGCAGGCCACCTTCGAGGCGCGCGGCTACCAGATCCTGCTCGGCAACACCGACTACGACCTGCAGCGCGAGGACCAGCTGGTCGGCACCTTCCTCGGCTGGTCGCCCGCTGCCCTGGTCATCACCGGCCTGCGCCACAGCGAGGTCTGCGGGCGGCGCCTGCGCCAGTGGGAGGGGCCGATCGTCGAGATCATGGAGCTGGGCACGGCGATCGACCTCAACGTCGGCCTCGACCACCTCAAGGCGGGGCGCTGCATGGCCGGTCATCTGCGCGAGCGCGGCTATCGCCGCGTGGTCTACGTGGGCGCGCAGATGGCGCGCGACTATCGCGCCCGGCTGCGCTACGAGGGGCATTGCGAGGTGCTGGCCGCGGCGGGACTCGAGGCGCCGCTGCTGGACATGGATCAACTGGGGCAGTTCGAGACCGGCGCCCGGGCCCTGGATCAGGTACTCGCGACGCACCCCGAAACCGAGGCCATCCACTTCGCCAACGACGACCTGGCCACCGGCGCCCTGCTCCACGCCAACCGCCTCGGCATCGCGGTACCGCAGCGTATCGCCATCGCCGGCTTCAACGGCCTGGCGATCGGCCAGCACGTGACGCCGCGGCTGACCAGCATCGCCTCGCCCCGGGAGCTGATCGGCCGCCGTGCCGCCCAGGCGGTGCTGGCGCGGCTCGACGGCGAGGCTACCGTCGACGGCCCGCTCGACGTGGGCTTTACGCTGATGGCCGGCGAGAGTACCTGAGGCTTAATACGAAAACTGCCTGCGCTCGGTAATACGGCGTTAAAAATCGGCTCAAAGTACTCATTTACAGCGCGTAAACTGCGTCTTTTTCACCAATTTTTGCCTTGTCTTACCTTCGCTCGCCGACTTTTCGTACAAACCCTGAAGCCCGCTCAGGCCGGATGGGCGCCGAAGCGCGCCGGGTCGTCGCTGATCACGGCATCCACGCCCCATTCCGAGCAGGGCGCGAAGGCCGCGGGGTCGTTGGCGGTGTAGCACACCAGATGCAGGCCCGCGGCCTTCACCGCCGCGGCATCGTCGCGGGTGAGCCGCTGCCAGTCGAGGTTGATGCTGAAGGCGTCGAGGCTGCGGCAGCGCGCCAGCCAGCCGTCGGGCAGCGCCTCGGCGAGCCAGCCCAGCACGGCCTCGGGATGGTCGCGACGGACCTGGGCCAGCAGGGTGTCGTCGAACGAGGAGATCAGCAGCCGCTCGGGCGGCAGGGCCGCCAGGGCACGTCCCGCCACCGCGGCCAGGGCGGTGGCGTCGTGGCCGGGGCTGAGCTTGAGCTCGAGGTTGAGGCCCATGCCGTGCTCGGCGAGCCGCGCCAGGGCGTCATCGAGGCTGGCCATGCGCTCCCCGGCGAAGCGCGCGTCGAACCAGCGCCCCACGTCGAGCCCCTGGGCGGCGACCCAGTCCAGCTCGCGCAGCCGGGCGTGGCCGTCGGAGCAGCGGCTCACGTCGGCGTCGTGCCAGATCACCGGCATGCCGTCGCCGAGGCGCTGCACGTCCAGCTCGACCCAGCGGCAGCCCGCGGCGTGGGCGGCATCGATGGCAGACAGGGTGTTTTCGGGCGCTCGTGCGGCATAGCCGCGATGGGCGATGATCGCCGGCAGGTCCGGCGTCGGGCGATGGGGTGACATGCTCATCCTCGGGCTCCGGTGACGGGCGTGGCGTGGTGGGCCTCGATGCGGCGGTCGTCGTCGCCGAACAGGTGGCAGCGCTCGGGCGACAGCCACAGCCGCAGGACGCTGCCCTCGCCGGCGGCGTGCTCGCCGTGCAGGCGCACCACCAGCAGTTCGTCGAGGCCCTCCATGCGGGCATAGGCCAGGGTATCGGCGCCCAGCGGCTCGATCATTTCCACCGTGGCCCGGATGACTGCGCCCGCGTCCGTCGTCGCGTCGCCCTCGTCGAGGGCGACGAGATGCTCGGGGCGCACCCCCAGCGTCAGTTCGCTGCCGGACTCCAGCCCGGTGGCCAGCGCCAGCTCTCCGCCATCGGGCAGCCGCAGGCGCTCGCCGTGGACCGTCACCGGCAGGAAGTTCATCGCCGGCGAGCCGATGAAGCCGGCGACGAAGCGGGTCGCCGGGCGTTCGTAAAGTGCCATCGGCGTGCCGCACTGCTCGACCCGGCCGGCGTTCATCACCACCAGCCGGTCGGCCAGTGTCATCGCTTCGGTCTGGTCGTGGGTCACGTAGACCGAGGTGACCTTGAGCCGCTTCTGCAGGCGCCGGATCTCCAGACGCATCTGCACGCGCAACTTGGCGTCGAGGTTGGACAGCGGCTCGTCGAACAGGAACACCTGGGGCTCGCGGACGATCGCCCGGCCCATGGCCACGCGCTGACGCTGGCCGCCCGAGAGCTGGCGCGGGCGGCGGTCGAGCAGCGCGCCGAGATCGAGCAGCTCGGCGGTGGCATTGACCCGGCGGCGGATGTCGTCCTTGGGCACACCGCGGTTCTTGAGCCCGTAGGCCATGTTGTCGAACACGCTCATGTGCGGATAGAGCGCGTAGTTCTGGAAGACCATGGCGATGTCGCGCTCGGCGGGTTCCAGCTCGTTGACACGCCGCTCGTTGATGGTCAGTTCGCCCGAGGTGATCGATTCCAGCCCGGCCAGGGTGCGCAGCAGGGTCGACTTGCCGCAGCCCGAGGGGCCGACGATCACGATCAGCTCGCCGTCCTCGACGGCCAGGTCGACCCCGTGCAGGGCGACGAAGCCGTTGGCGTAGCGTTTCTGGAGGGCGCTCAGTTGCAGGGTTGCCATAACAGTTGTCTCGTCAGCATTCTTCGAGGGCGCCCGGGCGTTGCACGAAAACGGCCTGCGCTCGCCGGTTTTCGTACAAAGCACCTCGCACCCGTAGTAACCGCTTACTTTTCCGTCTCGACCAGGCCTTTGACGAAGTAGCGCTGCATCAGCAGGATCACCAGCACCGGCGGCCCCATGGCCAGCATCGCGGTGGCCGTGACGTCCTGCCAGGGCACCAGGGCGTCGCCGGTGGTCAGCAGCCGCTTGAGGCTCACCACCACGGTCAGGTAGTCGGCGTTGGTGGTGATCAGCAGCGGCCACAGGTACTGGTTCCAGCCGTAGATGAACATGATCACGAACAGCGCGGCGATGTTGGTCTTCGACAGCGGCAGCAGGATGTCGCGCAGGAAGCGCCAGGGGCCGGCGCCGTCGATGCGCGCGGCCTCGACCAGCTCCGGCGGAATGGTCAGGTAGAACTGGCGCAGCAGGAAGGTCGCCGTGGCGCTGGCGATCAGCGGCAGGATCAGGCCGGGATAGCTGTCGAGCAGGTGCAGGTCGGCGACCACCTCGTAGGTGGGCAGGATGCGCACCTCCACCGGCAGCATCAGGGTGATGAAGATCAGCCAGAAGCACAGCCGCCGCAGCGGGAAGCGGAAGAACACGATGGCGTAGGCGGCCAGCAAGGAGATGGCGATCTTGCCCACGGCGATGCCCAGCGCCATCACCATCGAGTTGGCGAGCAGCCGCAGCACGTCGGTGCCCAGGCCGCCCACCGGGTCGTGGATCAGCCGCGCGTAGTTGGACAGTCCGGCGTCGCCCACCCACAGCGGCGCGACGTTGGCGTAGAGGTCGCTCATGGAGTGGGTGCTGGCGGTGAAGGCCAGCCACACCGGCAGGAAGAACAGGCCGCAACCCACGGCCAGCAGCAGGTGGCTGGCCAGATCCAGCCCGGGTCGTTGGTAGCGCATCAGTACTGGACTCGACGTTCGACGAAACGGAACTGGATCAGCGTCAGCAGACCCACGAGGATCATCAGCAGCACCGACTGGGCGGCGCTCGCCCCGAGGTCCTGGCCGATGAAGCCATCCTGGTAGACCTTGTAGACCAGGGTGGTGGTGGCACCGCCCGGACCGCCGCCGGTGACGGTGTCGATGGTGCCGAAGGTCTCGAAGAAGGCGTAGACGCTGTTCATCACCAGCAGGAAGAAGCTGGTCGGCGACAGCAGCGGGAAGGTCACCGTCCAGAAGCGCCGCCAGGGGCCGGCGCCGTCGATGGCGGCCGCCTCCAGCAGGCTCTTGGGGATGGCCTGAAGCCCGGCCAGGAAGAACACGAAGTTGTAGCTCATCTGCTTCCAGATCGAGGCCAGGATCACCAGCAGCAGCGCCTGACCGCCGTCGAGGTTGTGGTTCCAGTCGATGCCCAGCGCCTTGAGCGCGGCACTCACCAGCCCCAGGGTCGGGTCGAAGAGGAACAGCCACAGCACGCCGGCCACCGCCGGCGCCACGGCATAGGGCCAGATCAGCAGCGTCTTGTAGGCGTTGGCGCCCTTGAGGACGCGGTCGGCCTGCACCGCCAGCAGCAGGGCGATGGCCATGGCGCCCAGCGCCACCGACAGCGAGAAGACCACGGTGGTGCCTAGGGCCTGGTAGTAGTCGGGCTCCTGCAGCACGGCGATGAAGTTGGCCAGCCCGGCGAACTGCCGCGACAGGCCGAAGGCGTCCTCGACATAGAAGGCCTGCTCGACCGCCTGCAGCGCCGGCCAGAAGAAGAACACCCCTACGATGATCAGCTGCGGCGCCATCAGCAGCCAGGGGGTGAAGCGATAACGTTGAAAGTGGGTCATTCAGGGTCTCCGCAACGCACGCCGGCCCGCCACCGGCTCACGGTGGCGGGCCGGTCCTGCCGGGCAATCAGCTGTTGGCGCGCTGGAACTTCGCCAGCAGTGCATTGCCCTTCTCGGCGGCCTCGTCGAGCCCCGCCTGGGGACTGACGTCGCCGGAGAAGATCTTCTCCAGGGCCTCGTTGATCACGTCGCGGATCTGCACCATGTTGCCCAGCCGTAGCCCCTTGGAGTTCTCGGTGGGCGCGGAGCCGGTCATCTGCTTGATCGCCACGTCGGTGCCCGGGTTCTTGTCATAGAACCCCTGCTCGCGGGTCAGCTTGGCGGCCGCGGTGGTGATCGGCAGGTAGCCGGTGAACTGGTGCCAGTCGGCCTGCACCTCGGGCGAGGAGAGGTACTTGAAGAACGCCGCGACGCCTTCCTTCTGCGCCTCGCTGGCGCCGTTGAGCACCCACAGCGAGGCGCCGCCGATGATGGTGTTGTTGGGGGTGTCGACGACATCGGCGTCGTAGGGCAGCGGGGCGACGGCGAAGTTGAAGTCGGCGTTGTCACGCACCCCGGCGTAGGAGGCCGAGGAGCCCATCATCATCGCGCACTCGCCGGAATAGAACTTGGGCGCCGCCTCGTCCTTGCGGCCGCCGTAGACGAAGCGCCCGTCCTCCTGCCACTGGTCGAGACGCTGGATATGGTCGACCACCGCGGTCTTGTTGAACTGCAGGCGGGCGTCCAGCCCCTTGAAGCCGTTGGCCTCGCTGGCGAAGGGAATGTCGTTGCGCGCCGAGTAGTTCTCGAGCATCACCCAGGAGGGCCAGGTGGTGGTCAGGCCGCACTCCGCGGCGCCGGAATCGACCACCTTCTCGAGCGCCTTGCCGAGCCCCTGCCAGGTCGTCGGCACCTCGTCGACCCCGGCCTTGTCGAGGATGTCGCGGTTGACGTAGGTCACCGGCGTGGAGGAGTTGAACGGCAGCGAGAGCATCTTGCCGTCGGTGGTGGTGTAGTAGCCGGCGACCGCCGGCAGGTAGGCGTTCGGATCGAAGTCGGCGTTGGCGTCCGCCATCAGCTGGTAGACCGGCACGATGGCGCCCTTGGCATGCATCATGGTCGCGGTGCCCACCTCGTAGATCTGCACGATCTGCGGGGCCTTGCCGGCGCGGAAGGCGGCAATCGCCGAGGTCATGGTTTCGGTGTAGTTGCCCTTGAAGACCGGATTGACGACGTACTCGTCCTGGCTGGCGTTGAAGTCGGCGGCGATCTCGTTGACCTTCTTGCCGAGCGCGCCACCCATGGCGTGCCACCATTCGATCTGTGTTTCGGCCTGGGCCGAGCCCATGCTCAAGAGTGTCGCGGCCAGGGTACCGGCCAGCCCCAGGGCGGGACGGCGCCACGCGCGGGGGGAAGTCAACAGCGAACGAGACATGCAAGGCTCCTGTAAAGATTGGGGTCGTCGGACACGGGGTATCCGTACCGCGACTCGCTGACCGAACGATCAGGTATTGTTATCGGTTATGCGTCGTTCGAAAGACGACGGCGATCTTAAAGGTGGCCGTGTTTCAAAATCCTGACCATTAGATGTTCGTTTGATGACACCCCGGTGCCTGCGGTTTTCGATTGCGCGCCTCGCACACGCAGTCCTTGACCGCAGCCCCCACTTCTCTCTACGATTTAGTTTCAAATGAAACTAACAACACCCACGGTCACACCGCGACCGGTCGAGAGAGGTCCACGATGCGCCCTGCTCATCCTTCCTATCAGAGCGGTTTCGCCAACCACCATGCCAGCGAGGCCCTGCCGGGCGCCCTCCCCGAGGGCCAGAATTCGCCGCAGCGCTGCCCCTACGGCCTGTACGCCGAGCAGCTCTCGGGCTCGGCGTTCACCGCGCCGCGCCATCGCAACCTGCGCAGCTGGCTGTATCGCATTCGCCCGTCGGTGGTGCAGGGCGCCTACCGCCCGCTGGCCGAGAGCGACTGGGTCACGGCGCCCTCGGCGGATGCCGCCGCCGACCCCAACCAGATGCGCTGGGACCCGCGGCCGCTGCCCGAGGGCGGTGTCGACTTCATCGACGGCCTGCTGACCCTGGCCGTCAATGGCGACGCCAGCGCCCAGCAGGGCTGCGGCGTACACGTCTACGCCATCAACCGCAGCATGGAACAGCGCTTCCTCTATGACGCCGACGGCGAGCTGCTGATCGTGCCCCAGCAGGGCACCCTGCGGCTGCGCACCGAACTCGGCGAGCTGCTCGTCGCGCCCGGCGAGATCGGCCTGATCCCGCGCGGCGTCAAGTTCCAGGTTCGCCTCGAGAACGCCACCGCGGCGCGCGGCTACGTCTGCGAGAACTACGGCGCGCCCTTCGAGCTGCCCGGCCTGGGGCCGATCGGCGCCAATGGCCTGGCCAATCCGCGCGACTTCCTGGCCCCGGTGGCGGCCTACGAGGACATCGACGGTGACTTCGAGCTCGTCGCCCGGTTCGCCGGCCGGCTGTGGGCGACGCGCCTTGCGCACTCGCCGCTCGACGTGGTGGCCTGGCACGGCAATGTCGCGCCCTGCAAGTACGACCTCGCGCGCTTCAACACCCTCAACACGGTCAGCTTCGACCATCCGGATCCGTCGATCTTCACCGTGCTGACCTCGCCCTCGGACACCCCGGGGACGGCCAACATCGACTTCGTGATCTTCCCGCCGCGCTGGATGGTCGCCGAGGACACCTTCCGCCCGCCCTACTTCCATCGCAACCTGATGAGCGAGTTCATGGGCCTGGTCCACGGCGAGTACGACGCCAAGGCGGACGGCTTCCTGCCCGGCGGCGCCAGCCTGCACAACGCCATGTCGCCCCACGGGCCCGACGCCGAGACGTTCGAGAAGGCCAGCCACGCCGAGCTCGCGCCGCAGTACCAGGGCGATACCCTGGCGTTCATGTTCGAAAGCCGCTACGTCTTCCGGACCACGTCCGCCGCGCGACAGGCGCCGTTCCGCCAGACCGACTACGTCGATGTCTGGGCGGGGCTGGCCTCGCACTTCACCCCGGAACAACGCTGAGTTCGCCTTCCCGACGACAACCAAGGATCGACCCATGAAACTCGCTTCGCTCAAGCATGGCCGCGACGGCCAACTGGTGGTGGTCTCCCGTGACCTGACGCGCGCCGTGCGCGTGCCGCAGATCGCCGCCACCCTGCAGCAGGCCATCGAGGACTGGGACACCCTGGCCCCGCGGCTCGAGGCCGTCTATGCCGAGCTCAACGCCGGCCGAGCCGACGAGGCCTTCGACCTGGACATGAGCGCGCTGCATTCGCCGCTGCCGCGCAGCTACCACTGGGCCGATGGCTCGGCGTACCTCAATCACGTCCAGCTGGTGCGCCAGGCGCGTGGCGCCGAGATGCCCGAGACCTTCTGGACCGACCCGCTGATGTACCAGGGCGGCGGCGACAGTTTCCTGGCGCCCACCGAGGACATCGAGGCGGTCAGCGAGGAGCACGGCATCGACCTGGAAGGCGAGATCGCGGTGATCACCGACGACGTGCCCATGGCGGTGACGCCGGAACAGGCCGCCGGGCACATCAAGCTGATCATGCTGGTCAACGACGTCAGCCTGCGCGGCCTGATCCCCGGCGAGCTGGCCAAGGGCTTCGGCTTCTTCCAGGCCAAGCCGGCGTCGAGCTTCTCGCCGATCGCCGTGACCCCCGACGAGCTGGGGGACGCCTGGCGCGACGGCCGGGTCCATCGGCCGCTGACCGTGCACCTCAACGGCGAGACGTTCGGCGAGCCCGAGGCCGGACCGGACATGATCTTCAACTTTCCCCAGCTCGTCGCCCACGCCGCGCGGACCCGCCGTCTCGAGGCCGGCGCGATCATCGGCTCGGGCACCGTCTCCAACCCCGGCGAGGACGGCGGCCCCGGCAAGCCGATCGCCGAGGGCGGCGTCGGCTACAGCTGCCTGGCCGAGGTGCGCATGGTCGAGAAAATCCTCCACGGCGAGATGAAGACCCCTTTCCTGCGCTTCGGCGACCGGGTACGCATCGAGATGTTCGACCGCGAGGGCAACAGCCTCTTCGGCGCCATCGACCAGAAGGTCGTGCCCTACTCGGCGGCGTGACGCGCTAGCCTCCCAGCTCCGCACGCGGCCGCCGTCGATACGGTGGCCGCGCCTCTTTGCACCATTCAGCGATAATGTCGCGCCGGTTCGGATCGACGCCGCCATCCCCGGGCTAGTGCAGATAGCTCTCCTCTCCAGCCGGCCCCTGCGCCCTCGTCAAAGCCCACTGCGATTACTTTGGTCGCCATCCCTTGCGCCTATCCATCATGTCTGTAATTCTCGACATATGGACGATAAAACCCTCATCAAGACCTTCACGGCGCTTTCCCAGCCCACCCGGCTGGCGGCCTTCCGGCTGCTGGTCCGCCATGAACCGGACGGCCTGCCCGCCGGCGAGATCGCCCGGCGGCTGGACGTGCCCCACAACACCCTGTCCACCCACCTGGGCGTGCTGTCACGCGCCGGCCTGGTGATCGCGCAGCGCCGCAGCCGATCGATCGTCTACCGCGCCGACCTGGCCGCGATGCGCGACACGCTCGGCTTCCTGGTCAACGACTGCTGCGCCGGCCGCCCCGAGCTGTGCGAGGCCCTGCAACCCGCCTGCCCCACCGATACGGAGACCCCGTCATGATCAGCGTGATCTACCACAACCCGGACTGCGGCACGTCGCGCAATACGCTGGCGATGATGCGCCAGTCCGGCGAGGAGCCCCATGTCATCGAGTACCTGAAGACGCCACCTTCGCGGGCGAAGTTGCGTGAGCTGCTCGCGGCGATGGGCATGGCCCCGCGGGAACTGCTGCGCCGCAAGGGCACGCTCTACGCCGAACTGGGTCTGGATGACCCGGCGCTGACCGACGAGCAGCTGATCGACGCCATGCTGGCGCACCCCCTCCTGATCAACCGCCCCATCGTGGTGACGGAAAAGGGAACCCGCCTGTGCCGGCCGTCGGAAACGGTCCTCGAGCTGCTGCCCGGCCCCGTGGCGACTTTCACCAAGGAGGATGGGGAGGTCGTGCGCCATTCTCCCGCCCCCTGATTCCCCGGAGACACGCATGCTGGCTTTCGCCATCTTTCTGATCACGCTGGTGCTGGTCATCTGGCAGCCCCGGGGGCTGGGCATCGGCTGGAGTGCACTGGGCGGCGCCGCGGTAGCCCTGGCCACCGGGGTCGTCGACTGGGCCGATGTGGGCATCGTCTGGCACATCGTCTGGGATGCCACCTTCACCTTCGTGGCGCTGATCATCATCTCGCTGATCCTCGACGAGGCCGGATTCTTCGCCTGGGCGGCGCTGCACATCGCCCGCTGGGGCAACGGCCGGGGGCGCCGGCTGTTCCCGCTGATCGTGGTGCTCGGGGCGCTGATCTCGGCGGTGTTCGCCAACGACGGCACAGCGCTGCTGCTGACGCCGATCGTCGTCGCCATCCTGGCACGGCTCGAGTTCAGCACCGGCGCCGCGCTGGCCTTCATCATCGCCACCGGCTTCGTCGCCGACTCGACCAGCCTGCCGCTGGTCATCTCGAACCTGGTCAACATCGTCAGCGCCAACTTCTTCGCGGTCGGCTTCACGCGCTACGCCCAGGTGATGGTACCGGTCGACCTGGTCTCGCTGGCCGCCACCCTGCTGGTGCTGGGCGGGTACTTTCGCCGCGAGATCCCCCGGACCTACGACGTCGAACGGCTCGAGGCCCCGGCGCAGGCGATCCGCGACCGGCAGGTCTTCCGTGCGGCCTTCCCGCTGCTGGCCGTGCTGCTGGTCGCGCTGTTCCTGACCACCCGCTGGCAGCTGCCATTTTCCGTGATCATGGGCACAGCGGCCCTGGTGCTGATCGCCATCGCCGGACGCTGGTTCACGCCGGGCCATGCCCACGTCATCCCCCTCGGCCGGGTACTGCGCAACGCGCCCTGGCAGATCGTGCTGTTCTCGCTGGGGATGTACCTGGTGGTCTACGGGTTGGGCAACGCCTGGCTCACCGCCGGCGCATCGCGGGTACTCAGCTGGCTCGGCGGCCAGGGCGAGCTGGTGGCGACCGTGGGCACCGGTTTCCTCTCGGCACTGCTCGCCTCGCTGATGAACAACATGCCCTCGACCCTGGTGGGCGCGTTGGCCATCGACCAGGCGGCGGTATCGGACACCACCCGGGAGCTGATGGTCTACGCCAACGTCATCGGCAACGACCTGGGGCCCAAGTTCACGCCCATCGGCAGCCTGGCCACCCTGCTGTGGCTGCACGTGCTGGCCGGCAAGGGCTATCGCATCGGCTGGGGCCAGTACATGAAGGTGGGGCTGATCATCACCCCGCCGGTACTGCTGGCCGCCCTGCTCGCGCTGGCGTTCTGGCTGCCCGCCGTCACGGCGCCCTGAACCGCCGCACCGGGCCGGACGCCGCGTCCGGCCCGCCCTGTCATCGTTCTGTTACCTGTTTCTTACATACTCGGCGCCACCGTCCGGCGCCGGCTCGAGGCCGGCTTCCTTGAAACGGCCACCAGAGCCGCACCGACGCAGGGTAGGAACACCATGAAAACGATGACGTTGCGCACCGGCATGATCGGCATGCTGCTGCTCTTCACGCTGCTGCTCATGCTGGTCGGCGGCGCCGGCTACGTCGCGCTGAGCCGCGCCAAGACCTCCTTCGACACCCTCGACCGCCTGAACGTCCACCAGATCGGCGCCGCCGAGCGCGCCAAGACCTCCTTCGACACCCTCGACCGCCTGAACGTCCACCAGATCGGCGCCGCCGAGCGCGCCTACGGCGCCCTGATGAGCACGCGCCTGCAGCTCGACACCTTCCAGACCCTCTACAACCGCCTCAAGGTCAAGCAGTCGCAGCAGGCCTGGGACAAGGCCGAGGCCGAGCTCACCCGAGCGAAGGCGGCACTGGCGCATTTCGACGCCACTGCGGCGAGCGGCGACGAGAAGGCGCTGCTCGAGACCACGCAACAGGCCTTCCAGGCGCTGATCGCCGAGGGCATCAAGCCTTCCTTCACCGCCCTCGACGCCTGGGACATGGCGGCCTATACCCAGGCCAAGCTGACGGCCAACCGGCTGACCGGCCGGCTGGATGACGCCCTGCAGCAGCTCACCGGTTACGCCAGAGGCCACGGAGCCCGCGCGGCGGCGGACATGGCCCGCAGCGTGACGTGGATGCGCCTGGGCATGCCCGCCACGCTGGGCCTGGCCATGCTGCTGGTCGGGCTGAGCTTCATCGCCATGCAACGCGCCCTGTTCCGCCGCCTGACCCAGGCCCGGCAGCACTTCGAGCGCATCGCCGACGGCGAACTGGCCACCCCGGTCGAGACCGGCCGCCCCGACGAGATCGGTCGCCTGTTCGACGCGCTGGACCGGATGCAGGCAGCGCTGCGCCAGACGGTGACCACGATGGCGGCGAGCAGCGACGGCGTCCGCGACAGCGCCGGCGCCCTGGCGGAAACCAGCGACGCCCTCGCTACCCGGGCCGAACGCCAGGCCGGTGCCGTCCAGCAGACCACGGCGAGCATGCAGGCGCTGACCACCACGGTCGACAGCAACACTGCCCATGCCGAACAGGGGCTCGCGCTGTCCCGGCAGGCCGTGCAGGTCATCGAACAGGGCGGACAGCAGACCCGCGAGGCGATCGCCGCGATGCACGAGGCCACGCAGCGCTCGGACCAGGCCTTCACGATCATCGCGATGATCGACGACATCGCCTTCCAGACCAACCTGCTGGCACTGAACGCCTCGGTGGAAGCGGCGCGTGCCGGCGAGCGGGGCCGCGGATTCGCGGTGGTGGCCGGCGAGGTGCGCAACCTGGCCCAGCGCTGCGGTTCGGCGGCCGGCGACATTCGCCGCCTGATCGAGGACACCCACACCTTCGTGGACCGCGGCACCCGGCGCATCGAGACAGCGGGCAGCACCATGGAAGAGGTCGAGAGCGTGGGCCAGCGCATCACCTCGCGGCTCGAGGCAATCGCCCAGGGCTCGCGGGAACAGAGCCACGGCATCGGCGAGATCCACCGGGCGATCGCCGAGATCGACGAGACCACGCGCAACAACGCCGACCTCGCCCAGCACGCCGTCACCGCCGCCCACGCGCTGTATCAGCAGTCCGAGCGGCTCGACGACTACGTGTCGCGGTTCACCACGACGCCGGTAGCCGAACCGCAGGAAGGGGCGGCGCCCGCGTTGGCTGCCCGCCCCGTCGATACACCCACCGTCATGCACGAGCGCGACACCGCCTGCGCGGCATAAGCGGAAACCGCGCAGGCGAGGATAGGGGATTCACGATCCAGAAACCCTCTTGCACCAGCCACGGACGGGATGCGGCTATTTCCAGGGTTTTGTAGTCAATATCCTACAAATAAGCATAACGCAGGTTATGTAGAGACCAAGTTGGCTTTGGCAAGATGAGCCCCGTTGGGCAGGAAGCCCAACTCAGGGAAGAACGGGCCAGGATGGCTCAGGTAGCCAAGGATGCGCGGACAGGATGTTCGCGGTAGCACCAGGGACGCGCGGGCTGGAAGCCTGCGAAAGGTAAGCAAGGAAGGCGGCGCTCGAAGCGCTTGAGGAAAGCCCGGCCCCAGCCCAGGGGGGCCGGGCTTTCTTTATCGCATACTCCCACCGGCAACCCTGCCTCCGAGACATCCTTTCCCGCACGGCGAATTGCGACCCTGGCTCCCTTTTGGCCAGTGATATACGAATCTGCATGACGGCTGCGAAGATCATCGCATCGCTCAAGTACCGTCGATTGGCAGGATCATTTTCCGATTACCTAAAGCTATTGATTACCTTTACTTCATAGAAGTTTCGCACGCGTCGCTCAGCCTGAAAAAGACTGGCATCGAAGCTGCCAACGGTTTTTAGGATTGCGCAGTGTGGTTACCAGAGTGGTGACGGCGGGGAGGCGACAAAAGAAGAAGGGCCTGCGATTGCTCGCAGGCCCTTCCTGTATCTATCTGGCCCGCCCTATAGGATTCGAGCCACTTCTTCGCGGGACCCTACGCCTGGCCATGCTCCCTGATGTACTCGCGTAGCGCTTGGTCGATCCGGCGTTGCCAGCCCGGCCCCTGAGCCTTGAAGTGCTCCACCACATCAGGCGACAGCCGCAGAGTGATCTTCACCTTGGTCGGGGCATGTTGTAGGCCACGCTGCCCCCGTTGCCGAATGGTGCGCTGGAGATCGACAGGCAGCACATCAGACATGGAACGCATCTGCTTAACGTCCTCGTCGGTCAGCTCCCTGACTTCACCGTCCTTATCCGTCAGTCGCTTGCTCATGGCGCCTTACCTCTCGTGCATTGGCTTTGCGAAAACTGATGACCCGAATCCCGCCGTCTATCGGCGTGAAACACACCACATGAATACGCTGGCCAACCAGCCCCAGGGCAACGAAGCGCCGCTCGGGGGCAGTCATGTCGCGTGTCTTCCATGTACAGCGCCCCTTCCCAATCGAAGCGCTCGATCGTCGTGAAGCCTGGATTCATAGAATAACCGCAGCACCTGCGGTGGTGCCCTGGGCTCCCGAGGCCGGTTAGCCGGCTTGCCGTTAAGCAGCCTTGGCCCTGTATCATGGCGTTACAGCAAGGTATCTGCATCAATACCGGGGAACAGTCAGTGAGCATCGAAAGCCATTCTCAGACGGCCGCCTTCATCTGGTCCGTCGCGGACCTGCTGCGCGGCGATTTCAAGCAGTCCCAGTATGGGCGGGTGATCCTGCCGTTCACCCTGCTGCGGCGTCTGGAGTGCGTGCTGGCGCCGACCAAGGCGGCCGTGCTGGCCGCGGCCCAGGAGCACCAGACCAAGCCCGAGGCGGTGCGCGAGAAGCTGCTGCTGCGCGCGGCCGAGCAGCAGTTCTTCAACGCCTCGCCACTGACGTTGGGCACCCTCTCGGATACCCAGACCGCCGACGACCTGATGAGCTACGTGCAGGCGTTCAGCCAGGATGCCCGCGAGATCTTCGATCACTTCCACTTCGAGGACTTCGTCCAGCAGCTGGCCGCCAACGACCTGCTCTATCAGGTGGTACAGAGGGTCGCCAGCATCGACCTGAGCCCGGCGCGGATCAGCAACTACGGCATGGGGGTGATCTTCGAGGAGCTGATCCGCAAGTTCGCCGAGAGCTCCAACGAGACCGCCGGTGAGCACTTCACGCCTCGCGACATCGTGCACCTGACCACCTCGCTGGTGCTGACCGGCCAGGACGAGACCCTGCGCCCGCACCGCATCGCCACCGTCTACGACCCCACGGCGGGCACCGGCGGCTTCCTCTCCGAGAGCGACGAGTACATCCAGCAGGTCAGCGAGAACGTCACGGTGTCGCTGCACGGCCAGGAGCTGAACCCGGAGTCCTACGCCATCTGCAAGGCGGACATGCTGATCAAGGGCCAGGACGTGGCCCAGATCAAGCTCGGCAACACCCTCTCCGACGACCAGCTGCCCGCCGAGCGCTTCGACTTCATGCTCGCCAACCCGCCGTTCGGGGTCGAGTGGAAGAAGGTCCAGAAGCAGGTCACCGACGAGCACAAGCAGAAGGGCTACGACGGCCGCTTCGGTCCGGGCCTGCCGCGCGTCTCCGACGGCTCGCTGCTGTTTTTGATGCATCTGGTCAGCAAGATGCGCCGCCCCAAGGACGGCGGCTCGCGGATCGGCATCATCCTCAACGGCTCGCCCTTGTTCACCGGCGGGGCCGGCAGCGGCGAGTCCGAGATCCGCCGCTACCTGCTGCAGCACGACCTGGTCGAGGCGATCGTCGCCCTGCCCACGGACATGTTCTACAACACCGGCATCGCCACCTACGTGTGGGTGCTCTCCAACCACAAGCCGGCCGAGCGCCGCGGCAAGGTCCAGCTGATCAACGCCACCGAGCGCTACACCAAGATGCGCAAGTCGCTGGGCAGCAAGCGCCAGTACGTGACCGACCGCGACATCGACGAGATCGTACGCTGCTACGGCGCCTTCCAGGAAACCGAGGAGAGCAAGATCTTCCCGGTGGAGGCCTTCGGCTACCGGCGCATCACCGTCGAGCGCCCGCTGCGCCTCAACTTCCAGGCGAGCCCCGAGCGCCTGGCCCGGCTCGATGACGAGAAGCCGCTCCAGAAGCTTCCGGAGGCCGAGCGCGAGGCAGTCAAGGCCGCCTGCGCCACCCTGAACGCCGAGAGCCGCTACACCAACCGGGACGCCTTCACCAAGGACCTGAAGGCCGCGCTGAAGCCCACCGGCCTCAAGGTCGGCGCCCCGGTCCTCAAGGCCGTCCTCAATGCCCTGTCCGAGCGCGACAGTGAAGCCGACATCTGCACCGACAAGAAGGGCAACCCGGAGCCCGACAGCGGCCTGCGTGACAACGAGAACGTGCCGCTGGACGAGTCGGTATTCGACTACTTTGCGCGCGAGGTGACTCCCCACGTGCCCGACGCCTGGATCGACGAGGACAAGCGCGACGAGCTGGACGGCCGCATCGGCATCGTCGGTTTCGAGATCCCGTTCAACCGGCACTTCTACACCTTCGAGCCGCCGCGCCCGCTGGAGGCCATCGACGCCGACCTCAAGGCCTGCACCGACCGGATCAAGCAGATGATCGAGGAGCTGTCGGCATGAGCTTTCCGCAATACCCCGAGTACAAGGACTCCGGCGTCGAGTGGCTGGGCGAGGTGCCGGCACACTGGCAAGTTCAAAAGATTGCTTGGCATGTGCCGTTTTCCGTTGGGTGGACGCCATCATCAGGAAAAGACGAATACTATGATGGCGACAACTTGTGGGTCACCATTGCGGACTTGAATGTGTCAAATGTGAATGACACCAAGTCTAAAATTAGCAACTTGGCCGTAAAGGATCGAGGAGGGAAGTTGGTCCCGGCTGGCAGCATGCTATTTTCTTTCAAGCTGACTGTAGGGTCTGTCGCGTTCCTCGAAAAGCCTGCCTATACAAATGAAGCTATTGCTGCTTTTGAGCCAAACAGCAACCTTGACTTAAGGTACTGGAGCTATGCTGCTCCCATTTTTATACCCAAGTTTGGAAGGAATAACATTTATGGGGCGCTCCTTCTTAATCAAGAGCCTGAATCCGTGAGACCGGCCCCCAGGAATGCTTCTAACCTACTGAACTGCATGGCAATATAGCGAATATCGCCATTCACCCAGATAGTGCCATGCCCA
>LSBP01000042.1 GCA_001577635.1 Halomonadaceae bacterium T82-2
AAGCTGGCACGCATCGCCTTTTCACTGATGAAGCATGAGACGGGATATCGCCCTCCAAGCCCCATCAAGGCTTGACGGGCAACATAGAATCTCCCACAGTCGCTCGGCCATGCTGGCCGGCCTGATTGAGGGTCTTGTGGGAGGGGATTCATCCCCGATGGCGGAGCCCGGTGGCCGCCCCTCGCGACTGACGTCGCTCCCACGGCCAGGCTCCGGATGAACAATCTGGTGAGAGATCACGGCTAGAGCTTGTGGGCCTTGACCGGGTATCCGCGCTGTTTGTAGGTCTGCCAGCATTCGCGCTTGGCCTCGAGCACGGCCTGATGCTGGTTGATGATCTCGGCGACCCGCTCGAAGCGCGAGAACCACTCGGGAATGGCGTCATCGAGGTTGAGCATCGCCTCGATGGGCGGGCTGTCGGGCCCGGGGTCGGGGGGCGACTCCCAGCCCAGGGTCACCGGCGGCGTCGGCGCGATGGCATCGGCGAGCAGGCCGTGGGGCAGGTAGCTCTCGGGCTTGAAGGTCCACAGCCGCTCGTCCATGTCGCGGGCCATGGCTTCGTCGCGGGTGTGAATGTGCAGCCGGTAGCCCTTGCGGTGGATGGTCTCGGCCAGCCGGCAGGCGAAGTCGAGGCGGGCCTCGAGGGTGGTGTCGGGTAGGATGTAGAAATCGACGTGGGTCATGAGACTCCGTCTAAAACGGACTGCGCTCGGCCATACGGCGTTAAAAATCGGCTCAAGATGCTCATTTAACAACCTGTAAACTCCGCTCTCTCGCCGATTTTTGCCTTGTCTGGCCTTCGCTCGTCGGCGTTTTATCTCGGAGTCTTGGGAGTGAGGTGGCTGCCTTGCCCCCGGGAAGGCCGTCTTGCCGGGGGCAGGGAAAGCCGCTTACGCCAGCCGGGTCAGCCAGCCGCGCTTGTCCTCGCTGCGACCGTACTGCAGGTCGAGCAGGCGGGTACGCAGGCGCTTGGCGTATTCGCCGCCGTTGTCGCCGGAAAGGCGCAGGCGCTCGTCCTCGCTGACCAGCTCGCCGACCGGGGTGACCACCGCGGCGGTACCGCAGGCGAAGACCTCGACCAGCTCGCCGGAGGCGGCCCCCTCGCGCCACTCGTCGATGCTGATGTGGCGCTCTTCCGGGGACAGGCCTTCCTCGCGGGCGAGTTCGAGGATCGAGTCGCGGGTCACGCCCTCGAGGATGGTGCCGGTGAGCTGCGGGGTGACGATGCGCCCGTCCTTGTAGACGAAGAACAGGTTCATGCCGCCGAGTTCCTCGATCCAGCGGTTCTCGACCGCATCGAGGAAGGCGACCTGGTCGCACTGGTGCGCCTCGGCTTCCTTCTGCGCGGCCAGCGAGGCGGCGTAGTTGCCGCCGCACTTGGCATAACCGGTGCCGCCCGGGGCGGCGCGCTTGTAGTTGGACGACAGCCAGATCGACACCGGCTTGACGCCGCCCTTGAAGTAGGCGCCGGCCGGTGAGGCGATCACGTAGTAGTCGACCTCCTTCGAGGGCCGCACGCCGAGGAAGGTCTCGCTGGCGATCATGAACGGACGCAGGTAGAGGCTGGTTTCCTCGCCGTCGCGCGGGGTCGGCACCCAGGCGCTGTCCTGGGCGAGCAGGGCCTTCAGCGAGCCGATGAAGTCCTCGTCGGACAGCTCGGGCAGCGCCAGGCGGCGGGCGGAGGCACGGAAGCGTTCGGCGTTCTTCTCCGGACGGAAGGTCCACACCGAGCCGTCGGCATGCCGGTAGGCCTTGACGCCCTCGAAGATCTCCTGGCCGTAGTGCAGCACGGCAGCGGCCGGATCGAGGGTCAGCGGCCCGTAGGGACGGACTTCGCGGCCGTGCCAGCCGGCGTCCGCCGTCCAGCGGATATGGGCCATGTGGTCCGTGAAGTAGCGGCCGAAGCCGGCGTTGCCGAGAATCTGCTCGCGGATGGCGGGATCCGTGGGGTGGGCGGTAGGCCGGATGTCGAAGCCTGAAGTGGTCACCGGAGGTCTCCGTAGCTGTGATGGCCGGGGCGGGCTGCCCGGCGGTCGTTACGCGTTGCGGGTTTCGTTCGGACACCGCTCGGAGGTGGTCGGGGAGGACCGGGCAGGGCGGTGCCGTGGATGCTGTCGAGAATGACACAAACGCTGCGGGCCGGGAAAGCCCGGCCCGCAGCGCGTCACGAGGACGTTAGCACGCAAATGGCTGGCTGCGAAGCCTCACTCCTCTTCGGAGACGACCGACTCGGCCTCGCGATCCAGCAGGTACTGGGTCAACAGCCCCACCGGCCGGCCACTGGCGCCCTTCTCCTTGCCGCTGCTCCAGGCGGTACCGGCGATGTCCAGATGCGCCCACGGGTAGTGGTCGGTGAAGCGCGAGAGGAAGCAACCGGCGGTAATGGTGCCCGCCGGGCGCCCGCCGACGTTGGCCAGATCGGCGAAGTTGGAGTCCAGCTGCTCCTGATACTCGTCCCACAGCGGCAGGTGCCAGGCGCGGTCCCAGGCGGTCTCGCCGGCGTCGAGCAGGTCGAGCGCCAGGTCGTCGTCGTTGGCCATCAGGCCGGTGGCGTGATGGCCCAGCGCGATGATGGCGGCACCGGTGAGGGTGGCGATGTCGACCACGCTGGCCGGCGTGAAGCGCTCGGCATAGGTCAGGGCGTCGCACAGCACCAGGCGACCCTCGGCGTCGGTGTTGAGCACTTCCACCGACAGCCCCTTGAGGGTCTTGATGATGTCGCCGGGCTTGGTGGCGCGGCCATCGGGCATGTTCTCGGCGCTGGCGACGATCGCCACCAAGTTGATCTTCGGGCGGATGGCAAGAACCGACTTGACGGTACCGAACACGCTGGCGGCACCGCACATGTCGAACTTCATCTCGTCCATGCCCGCGCCGGGCTTGAGCGAGATGCCACCGGAATCGAAGGTGATGCCCTTGCCGACCAGCACGTGGGGGGCTTCCTCGGGGTCCTCGGCGCCCTGGTACTTCATGACGATCAGCCGCGAGGGTTCATCACTGCCGCGACCCACGGAGAGCAGCGAGTGGGCGCCCAGTTCCTCCAGGGCGGCCTCGTCGAGGATCTCGACGCTCAGCGCGCCGGCGGAGGTCTTGCCGAGCTCCTCGGCCTGGGCGGCAAGGTAGCGGGGCGTGCAGACGTTGCCGGGCAGGTTGCCCAGGGTGCGGGCATAGTTGATGCCCTCGCCAACGGCCTGGCCGACCTGTGCGCCCTGGCGGGCGGCGTCGGCCTCGGCGCTGTCGGTGACCAGCAGGCCGAGCTTGGCCAGCCGGGAGGCCGGGGCGGGCTCCGACTTGAACTCGGTGAAACGATACAGGGCGCGCAGCGCGGCTTCGCCGACCATGCGGGCCTTCCAGGCCGCGTCGCGCTCATTGACCGGCACGTCGTTGAAGGCAACCGCCGCCTCGTCGACGGGCAGCTTGGCCAGCGCCGGGAAGGTGGCGTCGAGCGCCTTGCGGAAGTTGCCCTCCTGGCACTTGGCGCGCTCGCCGAGACCCACCAGCAGCAGGCGTTCGGCGGCCAGGCCCGGGGCGAAGGGAATCAACTGCACGTTGCCGAGCCCGGCGTCGAAATCCCCGCGCTCGATCAACTGGCCGATCAGTCGCTCGCTGGCATCATCGAGCTTGGCGGCTGCCGGGAGCAGGTCGCCGTCCTTGAATACCGGCACCACGAGACAGGCCGTCTCCACCTTGGCCGGGTTGACGGTGAGAACAGAAAATTCCATGGCGTCTCCACAGGACTGGGGGTTCTGACGGGGATCGCCGCCCGTGACGAGACAGCGCCCCGGGGAATCGGGATAATGCCGGCGGCGTCGAGCGAGGCCGGCCGAATTCCCAGTGTACGCAAAGCGCTGCGGCATTGCATGGACGTCGTGAGCGCGCCGGCAACGGGACGTGCTATCGTTAACGCGCCCTGAGGGAGACCGCTTTGATTATCTTTCGTTATCTGATTCGCGAAATCCTGGTCACCATGGCGGCCGTCGCCGGCGTGTTGTTGCTGGTGATCATGGGCAGTCGCTTCATCCGCTATTTCTCGGATGCCGCCGCCGGCGAGATTCCGGTCAGCCTGCTGGGCACGCTGATGCTGCTGCACATGCCCAGCTTTCTCGAGCTGATCCTGCCGCTGGCGTTCTTTCTCGGCATTCTGCTGGCCTATGGCCAGCTCTATCTCAACAGCGAGATCACCGTGCTCGTCGCCTGCGGGGTCAGCCCCAACCGGCTGCTCAAGGTGACCATGCTGCCGGCGCTGCTGGTCACGCTGCTGGTGGCGGCGTGCAGCCTGTGGCTGACCCCCACGGGGGCGCGCCAGAACGCCATGCTGATCGAGGAGCAGCAGAGCCGCCTGGATTTCTCGGCCCTGCAGCCCGGGCGCTTTCAGGACTTCGGCGACGGCCGCACGGCCTACACCCGCGACTTCAACGACGACAAGACCCGCATGCAGGACGTGTTCATCAGCGAGCGCCAGCGGCGCGGCGACGGCACCCCGGAAACCGTGGTGACGCGTGCCGAGGGCGGCTACCAGACCACCGATCCCGATACCGGCAGTCGCTTCTTGGTGCTGAAGAACGGCCGGCGTTACAGCGTCGCGCCGGGGCGCAACGTGGCCGAGCGCCTGGACTTCGAGACCTATGCCGTGCGGCTGTCGCGGGCCGCCGAGATGGCCACCCTCGACGATGCCAGGTACGCCTCGACACCGACGCTGATCGCGCGTGGCGACGTCCAGGCCCAGGCCCAGCTGCAGTGGCGCGCGAGCCTGCCGCTGATGGTGCCCATCCTCACGCTGCTGGCGCTGCCGCTGTCGCGGGTCAATCCCCGCCAGGGCCGCTTCGCCCGGCTGCTGCCGGCGATCTTCCTGCACATCAGCTACCTGAGCCTGCTGCTGGCCGCGCTGGATGCCATCGGCCGCGGCTCGTTGTCGCCGACGATCGGCATGTGGCCCATCCATCTCGGCTACCTGCTGCTGGGGCTGTGGCTGACCCGACGTTCGCAACTGGCGGGAGGACGCTGATGCTGGCCGATCGTTTCGACCGTTACCTGGCCCGCAACGTGCTGGGGGCCATTCTGGTGGTGCAGCTGGTGCTGCTGGGGCTCGACCTGGTGATCAGTTTCATCAACGACCTCAACGACGTCGAGGGCGGCTACTCGACCCTCGATGTGCTGTTCTACCGCGGGTTGCAGCTGCCCTGGCGCTTCTATCAGTACGCGCCGGTGGCGGTACTGATCGGTTCGCTGATCGGGCTGGGGAGCATGGCCTCGAGCAACGAGCTGACGGTGATTCGTGCCGCGGGGCGCTCGTTGACGCGGATTCTCTGGGGGGCGATGAAGCCGCTCATCCTGATCGTCGCCATCCTGCTGCTGATCGCCGAGTTCGTCAGCCCGCGCACCGAGCAGTTCGCCAAGGCCTGGCGGCTGGAGCAGATGGAAGGCGCCGGGGCGGTGCTCAGCGAGCGTGGCGGCTGGCAGCGCGAGGGCGATGACTACTATCGCTTCGGGGCGATTCGCGCCGACGACACGGTGGTCGGCGTGACCCGCTACCACTTTGATGGCCAGCGGCTGATCAGCGCCACGCAGGCCAGCCGGGCGGTCTGGCAGGACGATCACTGGGAGCTCGAGAACGTCGACATCACCCGTTTCACCGAGTCGGGCACCACGTCCCGCCATGCGGCCCGGCAGACCTGGGACACCTCGCTCTCGCCGGCCCAGCTCAACCGGCTGTTGCGCCAGATCGACAGCCAGGCGCCCAGCGAGCTGTGGGCCTACGCCCGCTACCTGGAGTCCCAGGGGCTGGCCGCCACCCAGCCGCTGCTTTACTTCTGGCAGAAGATGCTGCTGCCGTTGACGCTAGCCTCGCTGGTGCTGGTGGCCGCGTCCTTCGTCTTCGGCCCGCTGCGCAGCGTCGCCGCCGGCACACGGGTGTTCTACGGCGTGATCGTCGGGCTGTCGTTCAAGTACCTGCAGGACCTGCTGGCGCCGGCTTCCACACTGTTCGGCTTCTCGCCGGTCTGGGCGGTGCTCGCACCCACCCTGGGCTGCGTGGCGCTGGGGCTGTATCTGCTGCGGCGCAGCGGCTGACCCGGCACACCTCGCCACGGCCGGGCCCTGGGCGCGGCCGTGATAGCCGAGCTTCATTGTCATGATCGTTTTTGGCGATGAGGGTTGCGGGGACACATGCGAATCATTTACATTCGATATCGCATTACCCAGCGAGGTGTGACCATGTACGTATGTCTCTGCAAGGGCGTTTCCGATCGGGCCATCCGCCAGGCCGTGGACGAGGGCGCGCGCAACTGGCGCGAGGTGCGCGAGCGGACCGGCTGTGCCACGCAGTGCGGCAAGTGCGCCTGCATGGGCAAGGCGATCACCCGCGATACCCTGGCGCGGCAGGCCGAGTGTGAACCGGACCTGGCCTACGCGATTTGATCGTGACTGCTTGACGTTGCCATCCGTCATTCCATGACACTTGGGAATCGTGCATAACTTGTTGGTCTTTTTGGACTTTTTGGGCGTTGTCAGCAATACTGGCGGCTATCGGCCGCGGTCGATGGCGCACCGCTGTGCCCGTCATACAACAAGGCTTGCAAGGAGATTCCCATGAAAGGCGACGTCAAGGTCATCGACTACCTCAACACCGTGCTCGGCAACGAGCTGGTGGCGATCAACCAGTACTTCCTGCACGCCAAGATGTACAAGGACTGGGGCCTGAAGGCGCTGGCCAAGTGGGAGTACGACGAGTCGATCGAGGAGATGCGCCACGCCGACGAGCTGATCGAGCGCATCCTGTTCCTCGAGGGGCTGCCCAACCTGCAGGATCTGGGCAAGCTGCGCATCGGCGAGGACACCCGCGAGATGCTCGAGAGCGACCTGGCCCTGGAGCACCAGGCGCGCGGCGACCTGCTGGATGCCATCGGCCACTGCGAGCAGGTGCGCGACTACGTCAGCCGTGACCTGTTCCGCAAGATCCTCGACGACGAGGAGGAACACATCGACACGCTCGAGACCGAGCTCGGCCTGATCGACAAGGTGGGCATCGAGAACTACCTGCAGAAGCAGATGCACGACGCCGGCTGACGCGCCGCGAACAGGCCGTGCCACGACGAAGGCGCCCCGCGGGGCGCCTTCGTTGCGTTCGGGGCGGAGCGCCGGCGGCGTCAGCCCAGATCGTTGACCAGCAGCGCCTCGACGGCGGCGATGCGCTCGGCGAGCTGTGCCTCGTCGGTGGCCAGCACCGTCACATGGCCGATCTTGCGGCCCGGACGCGGCGCCTTGCCGTAGTCGTGCCAGCGGGTGCCGGGAATGGCGAGTACCGCGTCGCGCGCGGGCAGGGCGCCGATGACGTTGAGCATGGCACAGGGCACCAGCCGCGCGGTGTCGCCCAGCGGCAGGCCGGCGATGGCGCGCAGGTGATTCTCGAACTGGCTGGTTACCGCGCCCTCGATGCTCCAGTGGCCGGAATTGTGCACCCGCGGGGCGATCTCGTTGGCCAGCAGGCCGTCGCCGGCGACGAAGAACTCGAAGGCCATCACCCCGACGTAGTCGAGGTGCTCGAGCACCCGCCGGGCGTAATCCTCGGCGAGCGCCTGCTGCGGGTGCTCGGGCTGCGGCACCGAGCAGTGCAGCATCCCCTGGCGGTGCTCGTTGCGGGCCAGCGGCCACACGCGCACCTCGCCGTCGCGGCCACGCACCGCGATCACCGAGACCTCGTGATCGAAGTCGATGAAGCCTTCCAGCACCATCGGCACGCCGCCCAGCTCGGCGAAGGCGCCCGCGACGTCGGCGGCCTCGCGCAGCACCTTCTGGCCCTTGCCGTCGTAGCCCAGGGTGCGGGTCTTGAGCACCGCGGGCAGGCCGATCTCGGCCACCGCGGCGTCGAGATCGGCCTGGCTGTCGATCGCCGCCACCGGCGGCAGCGGGATCTCCAGTTCCCGGAACAGGGTCTTCTCGGCCCAGCGGTCGCGGGCCGTGGCCAGCGCCCGGGCGGGCGGGAAGGCGGGGCGCTCGTCGGCGAGGCGGGCGACCACGTCGGCGTCGATGTTCTCGAACTCGAAGGTGATCACGTCGCTGGCCGCGACCAGTTGCTCGCGGGCGGCGGCGTCGTCCCAGGCGGCGCGCAGGTGTTCGCCGTGGAGCGCGGCGCAGGGGGCCTCGCCGGGGTCGAGGAAGGTGAAGCGGGCGTCGAAGCCGGCGCCGGCTTCGGCAAGCATGCGGCCGAGCTGGCCGCCACCGACGATACCGATACGCATGTCACTGGCCTCCCTGGTCCTGCGGGCGCGGGTCCGGGGCGTCGAGCACGGCCCGGGTCTGTTCGGCGCGATACGCCTCGAGGCGCTCGCGGATCTCGGGGTACTTGTTGCCGAGCATCGCCGCGGCCAGCAGCGCGGCGTTGACCGCGCCGGCGCGGCCGATCGCCAGGGTGCCGGTGGGGATGCCGGCGGGCATCTGGACGATCGACAGCAGCGAGTCGACGCCGCTGAGCATGCTCGACTGCACCGGCACGCCGAGCACCGGCAGCACGGTCTTGGCGGCGGCCATGCCGGGCAGGTGGGCGGCGCCGCCGGCCCCGGCGATGATCACCTCGAGACCGCGCTCGGCGGCGCTGCCGGCGTAGTCGAACAGCAGGTCCGGCGTGCGGTGGGCGGACACCACCTGCACCTCGTGCTCGATGCCCAGCCTGTCGAGGGTCTCGGTGGTGTGGCACAGGGTCGACCAGTCGGACTTCGACCCCATGATGACGCCTACCAGTGCGCTCATGCTCTTTTCCCCTTGCGGCGTCGGGCCGTCGCCGACGGGACCGTAACCGGGGCCGGCGGCCGGGACGCGCTCGCTCGTCTGTGGATGATCCGGGCGGGGTGTTGCGGGCCCCGCGAAGCAGGCGCCGGATTATAGCATCGCGGCGCCCTCGGGGCATGCCGTCGGCGCCTAGCTGAAGGGCGCCTCGAGCTCGAAGCGCGGCACCGGCTCGCCGGCGACCTCGACGGTTTCGCTGAACATCGAAAGCGGCCTGACCCACAGGCCGTAGTCGCCGTAGAGCGCCCGGTAGACGACCAGGGGTTCCTCGGTCTCGCTGTGATGGGCCAGGCCGAGCACCTCGTACGTCTGCCCCTTGTAGTGACGGTAGATGCCCGGCACCGGATGGCTGGATTCACGAGACATCGGCGCTCTCCTCGGTGGTGGGTGTGGGGGCCGGGCGTGCGGCCAGCCGGGCCAGCACGCGCGCGGCGGCGGTGAAACCGAAGCTGCCGGTGACGAAGGTCGCCGCGCCGAAGCCGCTGGCGCAGTCGAGCCGGGTGGCCTCGCCGCTGCCCGGCTTCTGCAGGCAGACCTCGCCGTCGCTGCCCGGATAGACCAGCTGCTCGTCAGAATAGACGCATTCCACGCCGAAGCGGCGCTTCGGGTTGCGCGAGAAGCCGAAATCCCGGCGCAGCCGGGCGCGCACCTTGGCCAGCAGCGGGTCATGCTCGGTGCGGGTCAGGTCGGCGACGCGGATGCGCGTGGGGTCGGTCTGGCCGCCGGCGGCGCCGGTGACGGTCAGCCCCAGCTTGCGGCGCCTGCACCAGGCGATCAGCGCGGCCTTGGCGACGACGCTGTCGATGGCATCGACCACATGGTCGGCGTCGTCGGGCAGGCGTTCGGCGAGGTTGGTCGGGGTGACGAAGGCGGTGTCGGCGACGACCTCGATCCCGGGGTGGATCGCCCGGCAGCGCTCGGCCAGCACCTCGACCTTGGGACGGCCGATGGTGCCGTCCAGGGCGTGGAGCTGGCGGTTGACGTTGGACACGCAGACGTCGTCCAGGTCGATCAGCGTCAGCCGGCCGATGCCGGCGCGGGCCAGCGCCTCCACTGTCCAGCTGCCGACGCCGCCGACACCCACCACCACCACATGGGCGTGGCGGAAGCGCTCGGCGGCCCGGGCGCCGTAGAGGCGACGGATGCCGCCGAAGCGAAAGTCGTAATCGTCGTTCATGGCGTCTCCTCGGCAATGCCGCGAGAGGCCGCCGGGGCGGCCTCGGACCAGTGGTAGCCGTCGCTCGGCGCATGCGCCGACCAGCCGAAGCGCGCGAACAGCCGCTGCATGTCCGGCTCGAGCGCACCGCGCAGGCACAGGGTGGCCTCGGCCCGCGGATGCCACACGTGCAGCTCGACGGCGGCCAGCAGGAGCCTCGGGCAGTCCAGCCGCTCGCGGAAGAAGCGGTTGTGCACGCCCTTGCCGTGCTTGGCGTCGCCGATGATCGGGTAGCCGCGCCGCGACAGGTGACGGCGGATCTGATGGCGGCGTCCGGTCAGCGGCCGCGCCTCCATCAGCGAATAGCGCGTGGTCGGGTAGCGATCGACGCTCACCGGCAGTTCCACGCCGTCGAGCCGACGTACCTCGGTGAGTGCCGGCTGGGCGGGCATCTCGGCCTTGGGCCGGGCACCGTCCTCCTCGCGCAGGGGGCCGTCCAGGCGATCCCGTTCGGGGCCGACGCCACGCACCACCGCCAGGTAGCGCTTGTGGACCCGGTGGGCAGCGAAGGCCTCGCCGAGCTCCCGCGCGATGATCGGGTCCAGTGCGAACAGCAGCACCCCGGAGGTTGGCCGGTCCAGACGGTGCACCGGATAGACGTGGCGGCCCAGCTGATCGCGCAGCAGCTGCAGGGCGAAGCGCGACTCGCCCCGGGCCAGGGCGGTGCGATGCACCAGCAGGCCCGGGGGCTTGCGCACGGCGACCAGGTGGTCGTCCCGGTAGAGGATCGGCAGCGGCTCGTTCATCGCGGCAGGCGTGTCGTGTGGCAGAAGGGCGGGCATTGTCGCCGTTCGTGGCGGTGGCTGTCACCCTCCAGGCGGGACGTTGCAGTCGGCTGGCTCGCTCGCGGCTCGTGCCGGTGACCGGCCTTCGAGGGGGCGCTGTGAACCCCTCCCTGGGCGCTACCTCGGCCGTCCCTGGGCCGAGGACCCCCTCTCCGGCCTGTCCCCGGCGACTCTCGCGACAGTGCTGCAGGCCGGGGCCCGTGAAGGCGGGCGGCGATGGTATAGTCAGGGGCCGAGATCGACGCGGAGACCGCCATGAGCCAGCCCGATTCCCGCCGCCTGGTGGTCCTCACCGGGGCCGGCATCAGTGCCGAGAGCGGCCTGAAGACCTTTCGCGACGGCGACGGCCTGTGGGAGAACCATCGCATCGAGGATGTCGCCACGCCGGAGGCCTGGGAGCGCGATCCCGAACGCGTGCTGCGCTTCTACGACGAGCGCCGCGAGCAGGTGCGCCGCGTTCGTCCCAATCCGGCACATCAGGCCTTGGCGCGGCTCGAGCGCGCAGGCTTCGCGGTGCGGATCATCACCCAGAACATCGACGACCTGCACGAACGGGCCGGCTCCTCGGACGTCCTGCACCTGCACGGCGAGATCCTCAAGGCCCGCTCCAGCGTCGACCCGCGCCTGCTCTATCCGCTGGCCCGCGGCGGCATTCGCCCGGGTGACCTGTGCGACAAGGGCAGCCAGCTGCGCCCGCACGTGGTGTGGTTCGGCGAGGCGGTGCCGGCCTACGGACCGGCCTGCGACAGCGTCGCCGAGGCCGACCTGCTGCTGGTGGTGGGCACCTCGCTGACGGTGATGCCGGCGGCGATGCTGCTCGATGCCGCCCCCGTCGAATGCCCCTGCCTGCTGGTCGACCCCCGGGCCAGCGAGGTCTCGCCGCGCTGGGTGCGTGCCTTCGACGAGCCAGCGAGCCGCGGCGTGCCGCGGCTGGTCGAGCAGTGGCTGAAAGCGGGGCGGCTGATCGCGCCGTCGTGACGTCCGTCCTGCCTGTGTGGCATGAAGCCGCCGGCCGCCCCCGATTGACGGGCCACCGGGCCGGGCATGCTAGAATGCCCGGCCCTGTCGTTGATGGCCTGTCCTGTTCATGAGAGATGATGCCGACGCCCCGGTTGACGCAGGCGCGAGCGCGCCGGAGCCCGAGGTGAATGCCGACCCGCCGCGCAAGCCCTTCAAGGCACGCGGCAGCTTCGTCGAGCGCTGTCCGTCCTGCCGTCTGCCGGCGCTCAACTGTCTGTGTGCGTTCCGGGTCACCGCCGAGAGCACCACCCGCGTGTGGTTGCTGACGCATCCGCTGGAGCACTACAAGCCGACCAACACCGGGCGGCTGATCGGTGATGTGCTCGCCAACACCGAGGTGTTCACCTGGCAGCGTACCGAGCCGGACGAACGCCTGCTGGCGTTGCTCGACGACCCGCGTTTCGCGCCCTTCGTGGTGTTTCCCGACGACCAGCCGGACTATGCCCATCGGGTGGTGGGGCCGGAGGCGGTGCGCGAGGCGCGCGACGACGGACGTATCCCGGTACTGATCCTGCTCGACGGCACCTGGCGCCAGGCGCGGCGGATCTTCCGCAAGAGTGCCTATCTCGACGCGCTGCCGGTGCTGCCGCTGCACACGCAGCGGCACACGCGCTATCACTTGCGCAAGCCGGCTTCGGCCGCGCACCTGTGCACCGCCGAGGTGGCCGCCGAGCTGCTGCGTCAGGTCGGCGACACCGCGGCGGCGGACGTGCTCGACGACTATTTCGATGTCTTCAACGACAGCTACGCCTCCAGCCGACGCCACAGCAAGCTGGAGGCGCCGACCCCGGCGATGAAGCGGCTGCTGGCGCGCCGCTCGGCGTAGCCGGTCAGAGCAGCTGATTGGCGATGCGCAGCCCGGCGATCCAGGTGCCGGCCGCGGAGCCGAGGGTGGCGAGCAGAAAGACCAGCAGGGTGCGCGAGACGCGGTTGCGCCACCAGCCCTTCACCGAGCTGACGTCGCGACGCAGGCGCGAGAAATCGCGGACCTTGGGCTTGCGCAGCGCCAGCTCGACGCCGGCGGCGACGAAGCCGGCGCCGATGGTGGGGTTGAGCGAGGTCAGCGGCGCGGCGACGAAGGTCGCCAGGATGGTGAGCGGATGCGCCAGGGCGATCGCCGAGCCCAGTGCCGAGAGCACGCCATTGATCAGGAACCACTCGGCGATCAGCTGCCAGCCGAGCTGGGTGTCCCGCGAGAAGCCGATCGCGAAGCCGGCCAGCACCAGCACCGTGACCAGCCAGGGCAGGGCCTTCCACCAGCGCGTCCGGGGCGGGGTCGCCTCCAGTTCGGCGCGCTCGGCGCCGGGGTCCTCGGGCAGCGGTTGCGAAAGATGTTCGGCGAGCCCCTTGAGATGGCCGGCGCCGATCACCACCAACACGTGGCGGTGGGGCGGGTCGCGGCGCTCCTCGGCCAGGCGCAACGCCATGTAGCGGTCGCGTTCGCGGATCAGCGGCTCGTAGAGGGTTTCGGAGCGCTCGGCGAACTCGGCGAAGGTGGACTCCAGCACGTCGCCCTGCTTGAGCCGTTCAATATCCTCGCTGGAGACCGTGTCGCGAGAGAACAGGCTACCCACCAGGCCGCTGATCAGCCCGGCCCGCTGCCACCAGGGAACTCGGGTGTAGATACGCTTGAGGGTCACGCCGATATCGCGGTCGATCAGCAGCAGCGGCAGGTCGGCGCGTCGGCAGGCCCTGACCGCCTCGCGCATCTCGGCGCCCGGCTCGATGCCGGACTGCTCGGCGACGCGCTGCTGGAAGGCACCCAGCGCCAGACTGGCGGCGACCATCCCGGCCTTGCCCTGGCGGAAGATCTGGAACAGGTCCTGATCATCCATGCTCCTGGGCTGGGTGAGATTCTGGTGGCGCGAGGGGCACAGCTCGACGGCCACGGCGTCGAACTCGCCGGAGTCGATCAGTTCGCGGACCTCGTCGGCGCTGGCGCGCGAGACGTGGGCGGTGCCCAGCAGGGTGTAGCGGGTGTCGCCGGCATCGATCACCTGGCGCGGGCCGCGGGTGGTGTCCGGCGAGGCGATGTCCTGGGTGTCGGTCATGAGGGCTCGCTGTTTCAGGCAGAAACTCGATTATCCACGCCATGGCCGGGTGGGCAAATCAAGGTGTCCTCCAGGCAGGGGCTTGTGGGAGAGGATTCATCCTCGACAGCGGCGGCCCGGTGGCGGGTTCATCGCGACTGAAGTCGCTTGTATGTTGGAAATGACCCAACACGGGCAGTATGGAGAAGACTTGCCGGGGTGGAGGGACGAAGATCGCATCTGGCCC
>LSBP01000018.1 GCA_001577635.1 Halomonadaceae bacterium T82-2
GCGGGCCCACGAGGTCTTCGGCGTCGACCGGGCGTTGCTGATCACTCAGGACTGGCATCTGCCGCGGGCGCTGTATCTGGCGCTGGCGGCGGGCATCGAGGCTCAAGGGTGCGTGGCGCCCTCGTCCCCGGTGGCGGGAGAGTGGCGGCTGCGAATACGGGAGTGGCTGGCGCGGGTGGCGATGCTGGGCGATCTCTACCTCTGGCACCGCAAGCCGCACTTTCTCGGCCCACGCGAGCCGATTCGCCTCGTCGGCGGCGGCTGAGGCTCAGCGCCGCGAGCGGGGCTTCTGCAGCTTGTAGAGCTCGCGGATCAGCGCCCGGCAACCCTTCCAGCAGCGCTCGATGACCGGCTCCATCTCGTCGGGCAGTGGGTGGGTGTAGAGCGTCGACAGCGACTGCATGACCACGCGCTCCTGCTCGAGCAGCTCGCCGACCAGCACCTGGCTGTCGTCTCCGACGAAACTCTTCAGGCGGCTCCATAGCCAGAGATAGTCATCGCGCTCGACATCGGCGTCGCGCGGCAGGAGGTTGAGGTGCTGCTTGGCGAGCTTCTGCAGCTCACGCATCGCCTCGCCCCGCTCCTCGTAATGAGGCTTCAGAGCATCGCGCAGCGTGGGGCGCAGGCGCTCGAGGTTGTCCTGGAAGTAATCCAGGCTGTCGGCCAGCGCTTCCAGTACGTTGTCCATCGCCACCTGGCGATTATCGAGAAACATGGGCGGTCACCTCCTCCGGTGACGCAGATTGTGCGGCTCGAAACAGTGTTTTGCTACCCCCGGAACGAAGAAATTGTGTGTTTCCATTCCGGGGGCGTGACAGGGGTATCGGCCGACTGCGGCGCGGCTTTAATTCCGTGTCAGCCCTTGGGCTTGGGCGGTGCCTTGCGCGGCGTGGCGGCGTGCTTCTCGAGGTGCTCGATGATCAGGCCGGCGATGTCGCGCCCGGTGGCCGTCTCGATCCCCTGCAGCCCCGGCGACGAGTTGACTTCCATGATCACCGGCCCGTGGTTGGAGCGCAGCAGGTCGACGCCGGCCACCCGCAGGCCCATCGCCTTGGCGGCGCGGATCGCCGTGGAGCGTTCCTCCGGGGTGATGCGGATCACGCTGGCGCTGCCGCCGCGATGCAGGTTGGAGCGGAACTCGCCGTCGGCGGCCTGGCGCTTCATGGACGCCACGACCTTGTCGCCGATCACCAGACAGCGAATGTCGGCGCCGTTGGCTTCCTTGATGTATTCCTGAACCATGATGTTGGCCTTCATGCCCATGAAGGCCTGGATCACGCTTTCCGCCGCCTGGTTGGTTTCGGCCAGCACCACGCCGATGCCCTGGGTGCCTTCCAGTAGCTTGATGACCAGCGGGGCGCCCTTGACCATGGTGATCAGGTCGGGGATGTCGTCGGGAGAGTGGGCGAAGCCGGTCACCGGCAGGCCGATGCCCTTGCGTGACAGCAGCTGCAGCGAACGCAGCTTGTCGCGGGAGCGGGTGATGGCCACGGAGTCGTTGAGCACGTAGGTGCTCATCATCTCGAACTGGCGCAGTACCGCGCAGCCGTAGAAGGTGACCGACGCGCCGATGCGCGGGATCACGGCGTCGAAGCGTTCCAGCTCACCGCCCTTGTAGTGGATCGAGGGCCGATGCGAGGCGATGTTCATGTAGCAGCGCAGGGTGTCGATCACCCGCACCGAATGCCCCCGTGCCTGCGCCGCCTCGATCAGTCGGCGCGAGGAGTACAAGTTGCGATTGCGAGAAAGCAGGGCGATATGCATGTTGTGACTCCGGAGCGGACGAAAGGGCAGGCGTGACGAGTTCAGGGCTCGCCGTGGAGAAAGGCGGCACCGGGCGCGACGAGCAGGCGTCGCATGGCGCGCCGACCCAGCAGCATGGGGTGGCGCATGTCGCTGCGGTCGGTCAGGCTCAGTTCGACCGGGTATTCGAGGTCGCCGAGCCGCATGAGCGTGCGAATCACATAGCGCCATTCGGCCTGGCCGTTGGAGCTGGTCACGCGACGGCGATCATGCAGGTGCAGGCGTACCGCGTGCGGCGGGCTGTCGGGGCCGCTGCCACGGGTCAGAAAGCTGATCCAGACATGGCCGTGTTCCTCGAAGGTCTCGATCTCCTCGGCATGCAGGGCGGAGGTACGCGCTCCCGTATCGGCCTTGCAGCACAGCGTCAGGCCAATCTCCGGCAGGGTGACCATCTCGCGGCGGCCGATCACGGCCTTGGCATGATAGGGCAACGCTTTCATGGGCGAACACCGGGTTTCAGCGATTGAGGGCATGCAGACGGCGCCCGACCGGCGACTCGGGGTCGACCTGGCGCAGCGTCATCAGCAACGGTAACCGCAGTCGCGGGATCAGGGCCAGATCGCGGACCACCTTCATGAAAGGGCCCTCGCCCTGGCCGGCGAGCACGTCGAGAAAGCGTGGCAGACGCTGGGCGTCTTCCAGATGCGCCCAGCCGCGCGCAGCGATCGCGGCGAGCAGGTCCGGCCCGGCGGCAGCCGCATCGCCCAGCAGGCCATCGTACCAGCGGCCGACCCGTTGCGTCTCGCCCTGACCCACGGCGCGCACGCAGGCGCAGAAGGTTTCCAGGTCGCCCTGCGCGGCGGCGGTCTCGCCCCGGGCGATCAGGGCGTCGGTCAGCGCGGGGGCGGGCACGACATGCTCCAGAGCGTGGCACAGCGGGCGCAGTGCCGCCACCGGCAGAGCGGGCAGCTGCCGGGCGAGCTGGGCCGCCTGCTCGGCATCGTGGCGCACGCAGAAGTCGGCGATGCCCTGGAGGCCCAGCGCCTGCCAGCCGTCGGCCGGCAACTGGCCGGTCAGATAGGCTTCAGCCAATTCAAGATGCTCGCTGGCGCTCCGGTCGAGATCGGCACTGGCACGGGCGTGCAGCACGGCGCGCTGGGTGATCTCCGGCGTGAAGGCCAGCGGGTTGTCCTGCATCAGGTTGTCGATGCGCTCGCCATCCCCCGTCTCGATCCCTCCGGCGAGCCGCTCGGCGGTACGCCCCAGGGTCTCGAGGAGACGTTGCAGGAAGGCGTCTCTCGGCACCGGGTCGATATGTCCCTGCTCGTCGAGCGGGAGCGCCAGGAACCATACCAGGGGGTCGCTTTCCGGACTCAGCTGAAACACGCAGGCCAGCTGCGCCTGGCCGAGCCAGGGCTGCGGCCAGCCCTGTTCGCCGCTCTCGAAGGCAACGAGGGTTTCGGCCGGGCAGGGGGCGACACGGCGTCCCATCGTATAGAAATGCGTACGCGCGCCGGTGCGGGTGAAGAAGTCGCTAAGCGTATGTATCGGCTGCATGGCGTCCTCATGGTTGGCGGCGCACTGTAGCGCGTCGCGGCCTGGCTTTCCAGCCTTGCGCAGCGCGGTTGATCATTCTTTGAACGATGCGCCGGAAACAGCATGAATCGGGCATCGGCGCGACTTTTCCCGCGGTTGTCCACAGGGTCTTTCAGGGCTTCTGTGCATTATCGCGATGGCGGGGTTCGGTTGGCCCCTCGGGGGTACGCGGGCGATAATGAGGTAGGTTTCACCACGGAGTTGTCATGACCACTCATCAGGAACTCGAGCAGGCGCTCGAGAATCTCGAATCGACGCTGCGCAGCGTCGACCTCTGGAACACCGCCCGGCCCGAGCCCGAGGCCTTCGACAGCCGCGAGCCGTTCTGCGTGGATACCATGGCGCTGCCCCAGTGGCTGCGCTACGTCTTCATTCCGCGCCTGCAGGCGCTGGTCGATGCGCGGGCCGCCATGCCGGCGACCTGTCAGGTGGCGCCGGCCGCCGAGGCCTACCTGAAGGACTCGCGGACCAGTACCCGCGTGCTGGTCGTGTCGGCGATCGCCGAGGTGGATCGCGTCGTCACGGAGGGCTGACATGGCCTACTACTTTGCCTACGGCAGCAACATGAACGTGGCGCGGGTGGCCGCCCGGATCGGCGAGACGCGCCGGGCACTGCCCGCCGTGCTCGAGGCACATGGCCTGCGCTTCGACAAGGCGTCGCGTATCCCGGGTATCGCTCATGCCAACGTGGCGCCGGCGTCGGGAGAGCGGGTCGAGGGGGCGCTGTTCGAGCTGTGCGAGCCCGCGCAGATCGAGCGCATGGATCCTTTCGAAGGGGTGCCGCACGATTATCGGCGCGAGCGCTGTACCGTGCAGACCACCGAAGGGCCGATCGAGGCGTGGATCTATATCGCCCGGCCGGAGCGCACGAAGCCGGCATTGAAGCCGGCCCGCGAATACCTCGAGCATCTGCTGGCCGGCAGGCCGTTCTTGTCCCGTGACTATCACGACCGGCTGGCCGCGGTGGACGCCGTGGATGGGCTGTGCGAGGCGACGCTGGCAGTGCTTGGGCTGTCCCGGCGCTCGCCGCGCTGAGCCGACCCCGTCAACGCAGAACGCCGGCCCTCGTGAGGGCCGGCGTTGTCGTTGCTGCGTGTTGTTGCCACGGCGGGTCAGAAGTTGAGCGTCACGCCACCGCCCACGATGACCGGGTCGGTATCGAGCTCGCCGCTGTTGCCGGCGTAGCTGTAGTCTGCGTCGACATCGGCGTAGGACGCGAAGCCGTTGAACGACAGGTTCTTGGTGACCACCAGGTCGACGCCCACTTCGCCCTTCGGCGCCCAGGTGTTGTCGACGTTGAGGCCGCTGCTTTCCCCGGAGAAGCGCGTGTAGTTGGCGCCCACCCCGGCATAGGGCTGGATGCGGGAATCCAGACCGCCCAGCGGGTAGTACTCGACCATCAGGTCGATCGGCTGGCTGTCGACATTGGCATCGACCCCCGGGCCGCTCAGCGAGTGTTCGAACTTGTCGCTGCCACCCAGGGTGACACCCACCTTGTCGTGCAGCATGTAGCCGACGCTGCCCACGAAAGCGCTGTCGTCGCCGATCTCGACGCCGGCATTGTCGCCGTCGGAGTGGTTTTCGGCGTAGCCGCCGCGGATCAGCACGTCGCCGGCCTCATAGGCCAGGGCGGCCTGGGATGCAGCAATGAGACCACCGGCGAGCAGAGTTGCGGAAAGCCGTTTCAGCTGGGTCATGGGAACCTCCTTCTTTGCCATGTAGGCGACATCCGTTGTCCGAGTCGCTTTCTACTCGTAAGGAAACGCTGTTTCCTAACTGTGGCTGCAGTATAGGAAACGCTGTTCGAAATTGTCATGTAAAAAAATGTATCTTTTTGGAGAGATTGATTTAAGAGGATCGCGAGCCACGGTCTTGCCGTGGGCCGCTTGGCGAAAATCGCCCTGGAAAGCTTAACTGGAGGGGAAGGACAGGGGGGAGAACCGCATGGACAGGGCGATGTATCGTCAGCTGCCGCGACTGCTGGCGCTGGGCTGGGCCACGCTGATGGCGCTGGTGCTGTTGTGGCATCCGGAGGTCATCCGGGGCATCGCGATGCCGTGGCGGCTGCCGCTGTGGCTGCTGGGCGTGGCGGCGCTGGGCATCGGCTTCGCCCATGGGGCCGGGCTCACGGCCGGGCGCGCACGCGGGCCACGGTACCTGGCAAGTCGCGGCTGCTGGGTACTGCTCGCCGTGTTCTCGCTGCTGGTGCTGTGGCGGCTCTAGGGCGGCCTGCAAGCGGTTTTCGTGTCGTCAGGCGTATCACAACGGAAAAGGGCTCCCGGAGGAGCCCTTTCAGACCGCGTGGCGTCGTCAGACGCTGCCTTCAGCGAGGAATCTGCTGATATTCTCCCGCGTCGGCCGTCACGCTGCTCACCACCAGAATGGCGAGGAAGGAAGCGATGAAGCCGGGGATGATCTCGTAGATGCCGGGGCCGCTCAGGAAGGAAGCGTCCCAGCCCAGGGAAATCCAGATCATGACGGTGACGGCGCCCACGATCATGCCGGCGATGGCGCCCGTGCCGTTGGTGCGTGACCACATCAGCGACAGGATGATCAGCGGGCCGAAGGCGGCGCCGAAGCCGGCCCAGGCGTGACTGACCAGCCCCAGGACCTGAGAGTTCGGGTCGGAGGCGATGATGACGGCGACCACGCCTACCAGCACGACGCTGATCCGGCCCACGGTGACGGTTTCCTTGTCCGTGGCGTCCTTGCGCAGGAACAGCCGGTAGAAATCCTCGGTCAGCGAGGAGGAGGAGACCAGCAGCTGGCTGGAGATGGTGCTCATGATGGCCGCCAGCAGGGCGGCATAGAGGAAGCCGGTGATCAGCGGGTTGAACAGCAGGTCCGCGAGGATGATGAAGATCGTCTCGGGGTCTTCGACATTCATGCCGTTGCGGACCGCATAGGCCCGGCCGAAGATGCCCAGGGAGATTGCGCCGATCAGCGAAATGAGCATCCAGCTCATGCCGATGTTACGGGCTACCGGCACCTCCTTCAGGGTGCGGATGGCCATGAAGCGCACGATGATGTGCGGTTGCCCGAAATAGCCCAGCCCCCAGGTGACCGCCGAGAGCCAGCCGATAAAGGTCAGTCCCGAGGTCCACGAGAGCAGGTTGGGATCGACCTCGTTCAGGGTCTGCGAGGCCTGGGAGAACCCGCCGCCGCCTTCGCCGAAGAGGACGACCAGCGGCATGATCACCAGGGCCAGCATCATGATGCAGCCCTGCACGAAGTCCGTCATGCTCACGGCCAGGAAGCCGCCGACCACGGTATAGGCCAGCACCACGCCGAGGGTGAGGATGACGCCCGTCGCATAGTCGCTCAGGCCGCCGATGTTGATGACCCCCGCGAACGCACTTTCGAACAGCTTGCCGCCCGCGACCAGGCCCGATGCCGTGTACACCGCGAAGAACACGACGATGACGATGGCGGATACCGTGCGCAGCGACAGCGCCCGGGTCGGGAACCGGTTGGCGAGGAATTCCGGAATGGTAATGGCATTACCGTAGTGAACCGTCTGTTCGCGAAGACGGGGCGCCACCAGGGTCCAGTTGAAGAAGGCCCCCACCAGCAGGCCGATACCGATCCAGGCCGAGCCCAGGCCGGACACGAACAGCGCCCCGGGCAGGCCCAGCAGCAGCCAGCCGCTCATGTCCGAGGCGCCGGCCGACAGGGCGGCCACCTTGGGACTCAGGCCTCGGCCCCCGAGCATGTAATCTTCCGATGAAGAGGTCGCCTTGCGCATTGCATAGATGCCGATGGCAATCATGAGCACAAAGTAAGCAATTAGACTGATCCAAACACCGATAGCCATGGAGCGTCTCCAGTTAATCAGGACGGACTAGCGTCGACCGGTCAGCGGGTCTTGCGTGCGGAATCCGGCCGTGGCAAGCATTGTTTATGTAAGCCTTTAGCGATTCAAGACAGGCGATGACGCCGGTCCGGTTTCACCGCCGGGAGGCGCATGGAGGTAGTGTCGGTAGTCAGCTTTTTTTTAACCATGGTGGGTCGTCCTTCTTCAGTTATTGTTGTCAAGCGCCGAAAGGATCCTGCGTTTCGGGAAGGCGATCGGCAAGACCTTTTCGCACGCCTCCGTCCAGCGGGCGGGGCTCGAGGCCCCGCCCGACGGCCTGTCGCTCGGGTCAGTCATCACCCAGCGCGAGCAGGGACGCATTGCCGCCCAGGGCGGCGGTGTTGATGGTCAGCGCCTTTTCGGTGGCGAAGCGCAGCAGGTAATGCGGCCCGCCGGCCTTGGGGCCGGTTCCGGAGAGCCCCTGGCCCCCGAAGGGCTGGACGCCGACCACGGCCCCGATGATATTACGGTTCACGTACACATTGCCTACCCGAACTTTCTGCGCGATGGCCTCGGCGAAGGATTCGTTGCGGCTGTGCACCCCGAACGTCAGGCCGTACTGCTTGGCGTTGATCGATTCGATGACCCCTTCGATGTCGCTGGCCCGGTAGCGCACGATGTGCAGGATCGGGCCGAACTGCTCGCGCTCCAGCGCGTCGATGCCGTCGATCTCGAAGGCGGTCGGCGCGACGAAGGTGCCCTCGGCGGTCTTGGCCGGGTCCAGCTCGGTCTCGGCGATCAGCCGGTTCTCGCCCTTGAGCCGCTCGATGTGGGCCTGCAGCCCCTGGCGGGCGTCGTCGTCGATCACCGGGCCGACATCGGTGCCCAGGTGGCGGGGGTCGCCGACGTGCAGCTCGGCCATCGCGCCCTTGAGGATCTGGATCACCCGGTCGGCGATATCTTCCTGGAGGTAGAGCACGCGGAGCGCCGAGCAGCGCTGACCGGCGCTCTGGAACGCCGAGCGGATGACGTCGGCCACCACCTGTTCGGGCAGGGCGGTGGAGTCGACGATCATGGCGTTGAGGCCCCCGGTCTCGGCGATCAGCGTGGGCAGCGGCGCGCCTTCACGGTCGGCCAGCGAGCGGTTGATGAGCTGCGCGGTATCGGTGCCGCCGGTGAAGGCCACGCCGGTGATGCGGGCATCCGAGGTCAGCACGCTGCCCACGGTGGGACCGTCGCCGGGGAGCAGCTGCACCACGTCGCGCGGCATGCCGGCTTCGTACAGCAGCTCGACGACGCGGTGGGCGACCAGCGAGGTCTGTTCGGCGGGCTTGGCCAGCACGCTGTTGCCGGAAACCGCCGCGGCGACCATCTGGCCGCAGAAGATCGCCACCGGGAAGTTCCACGGGCTGATGCAGGCGAAGACCCCCTTGCCGCCCATGATCAGCTGGTTGGATTCGCCGGTGGGGCCGGGCAGCGCCATGGGTTCGGCGAACAGCTCGCGGGCCCGGTTGGCGTAGTAGCGACAGAAATCCACCGCCTCGCGGATCTCGTCGACGCCGTCGGTGAGCAGCTTGCCCCCCTCGCGGGAACACAGCGTCATCAGCTCGGCGAGGTTGGCCTCCATCAGGTCGGCAAAGCGTTCGAGAATCTGCGCGCGCTCCTCGACCGGCGTGGCCTCCCAGCGCGGGAAGGCCGCCCAGGCGGCCTCCACGGCCTGCTTCGCCTGCTCGGCGGTGGTCCACTGCACGCTGCCCACCACCTGACGCCGATCGTAGGGGCTGAGTACCTCATGGCGCTGGGCATCGAGGGTATCGACCTCGAAGGCCAGCAGCGGCTTGACGTGGTACTGCGTGTCCATGAAGCCGTCCATGGCGCTGGTCAGCGGCCGGTAGTGGCTCCAGATATTGAGGTTCACGCCGTGGGAGTTGCGCCGGCCGGCGCCATAGATGTCCCTGGGCAGCGGAATGCGCGGGTTGGCATAGGTGTCGTACTGGCGCAGGCTTTCCACCGGATGCACGCACAGCGATTCGACCGGCACCCGCGGGTCGACCAGCTGGTGAACGAACGAGGAGTTGGCGCCGTTTTCCAGCAGCCGGCGCACCAGGTAGGGCAGCAGGTCCTTGTGGGCACCGACCGGCGCGTAGATGCGGCAGTAGGTGCCCTTGGGGGCGCGTTTCAGGGCGGCGTCGTAGAGCGCCTCGCCCATGCCGTGCAGGCGCTGGAACTCGAAGGCGCGGTCGGCGTCGTTGGCCAGCTCCAGGATGGTGCTGATGGTGTGGGCATTGTGCGTGGCGAACTGCGGGAAGATCCGCCCGCGGGTGTTCTCCGAGAGCAGGAAGTGGGCACAGACCAGGTAGGCGACATCGGTGTTGGCCTTGCGGGTGTAGACCGGATAGCCGTCGATGCCCAGCTGCTGGGACTCCTTGACCTCGGTGTCCCAGTAGGCGCCCTTGACCAGGCGCAGCGGAATCTCGTCGCCCTGCTGGTCGGCGAGGCGGTTGATGTAGTGCAGCACCGGCAGCGCGCGCTTGGCGTAGCCCTGCACCACCAGGCCGAAGTGACCCCAGCCCTTGGCGGCGTCGCTCTCGTAGACGGCGCGGAAGACCTCCAGGGACAGCTCGAGGCGGTCCACTTCCTCGGCATCGATGGTGACCGCCACGTCACGCTCGCGGGCCATGGCGACCAGCTGCTTCACGCTGTCGACCAGCTCGACGAGGATCTGCTCGCGACGCCCGAACTCGTAGCGTGGATGCAGCGCCGAGAGCTTGATCGAGATCGACGGCGCCGGCGTCCTGGCGTCGAGCTTCTGGCTGACCGCGCCGACGCGCTCGATCGCCTTGGCGTAGTCGTCGAAGTAGCGCCGGGCGTCGTCGCGGGTGCGCGCCGCCTCGCCGAGCATGTCGTAGGAGTAGGTGTAGCCCTTGTCGAACAGCGGCTGGGAGCGCTTGAGCGCCTCGTCGACGGTGCGACCGAGCACGAACTGGCGGCCCATGATCTTCATCGCCTCGACCATGGCGCGGCGGATCACCGGCTCGCCCATGCGATTGACCAGCTTGTTGATGAAGGTGGCCGGCTTGCCCTCGCGGGGCTTGTCGAGCTGGATCACCCGGCCGGTCATCAGCAGGCCCCAGGTGGAGGCGTTGACGAACCAGGACTCGCTCTGGCCGACGTAGGATTTCCAGTCGGCCGGCCCCAGCTTGTCCTCGATCAGGGCATCGGCGGTGGCCTTGTCGGGGATGCGCAGCATGGCCTCGGCCAGGCACATCAGCATCAGCCCCTCGTGGGTGTCGAGGCTGTACTGCTGGAGGAGTTCGTCGATGGAGTCGACGGCGGTGTCCATCTCGCGGACTTCCCGAACCAGGTCGGCGGTCTTGTCGGCGATGCGCTGGAAATCCTCGTCATCGGCCTGGAGGAAGGCGACCAGCTCGCGCATGAAGGCGTCTTCGTCGACGATGTAATGCTCGCTCACTCGGTCGAGCAGCGCGTTCAGGTCCTGTTGCCAGGTCTGCTGGTCCAGCATGGTCTTGGCTTCGAGCATGAGAAGACCCCGTTATCAGGTAGTGACTCGGGCGCAGCCGGGCCCGACGGTGGCAATGCCGTTCCCCCGTCGTCCGTGACGAGCTCTGCAACGCCGGAATCCCCGGCTGCGAACACCAGGGTGCGAGAAGCGATTCTGTAATGGCTTGAATTTAGAGTGGGAGAGATTGCGGCGTCTTGCCAATTTCTTGGCCGGCATTGTCAAAAAGCCGGAAAGTGTGTCCTGTCGTGGTCTTTTTTAGACCAAGGTCGAAGATGATCGCGGCCGATCACGCCGTGTTCCGGGCGGGCACGGCCGGCGCACGGGCACGCTGGCAGCGGCTTGCGCGGCGATTCAGCGGCTCAGCCGTCTGGGCGAGGCGGTGGCGACTCGGGTCAGGCGCCGATGCCGGCGCAGGCGACCCGGGGGCTCGTTGAAGACGCGGCGGAAGGCATGGGACAGCGCGCTCTGGCTGGCAAACCCCGTCCGGGCGGCAATCTCGTTCAAGGGCAGCGGCGAATCGGTCAGCAGCTCCCGGGCGGCATGAAGGCGCTGGCGCAGCACGTACTGGTAGGGGGTGACGCCGGTCTGTTGGCGGAAGCACTCGCTGAAGTGCGCCACGCTCAGGCAGGCGCGTTCGGCCAGATCGGCGACGGCGAGGCGCCGGTCGAGATTGCGCTGGATGAAGGTGTCGATGTCCGCCAGGTCGATGCGTCGCCGCGAAGCCGGCATGGTGTCGGTTTCGGGAAGGCGGGCGCGCAGACAGCCGAGAAAGGTGGCCGCCAGCAGATCGCCCGGTGCCGGCCGGGGTTGCGTGAGTTCCTGCAGCAGGAAATTCAGGTAGGCGCGCAGTGGGTCATCGAGTGCAAAGAAGCGCGGGGCGTCGAACAGCCGGGCGTGCTCGCGGTGGGCCCCGGACAGCGCCGGGGCATCGTCCGGCAGGTCGAGGATCAGCTGCCGGTTGGTGCCGATGCCCTCGTAGTAGTGCACGTAGTTGGCCGGCACGATGCAGCCGGAGAGTGCCTCGATGCGCCCGCCCAGGCCTTCGATCTCGAAGTCGGCGTGCCCGTCGAGGCCGATCACGATCTGGTGGAAGTCATGATCGTGATGCTTGATGGTGTTGTCGAGCGGCGTCAGTCGCAGCGTGCTGGTCATGGGCCGACCTCGTGACGACGGGAGTGCCATTGTAAGCGCTCGGCCGCGGCGACGGTAGGCTCAGAACTCGCGGCGGCCCTCCTCGAGGGCCAGGCGGGCGGCCAGGTGGTCGCGCAGCACGGTCAGCTCCTCGCGTCCGGTGCGCGACAGCAGCGAGCCGCCCTGCTGGGACCGCAGGGAGCGGCCGTGCTCTTCCATGATGCGCTGCGCGCTGCGGCGCACCCCCTCGAGATAGGCGTCGTGACGGATCGGATAGCCGACCACGGTATGCCATTCGGACTCGGAGGCCTGGCCGTTGAGCACGCGCTCGAACAGGCGCAGCAGGTGCTGCGGTTCGGTCCGGTAACGCGGAGTGCGCGCCAGCATCAGCATGGCGATGCTGCCGCCGACGACGAGCAGGGTGACGAGGAAGATCAGCAAATATAGCGCCATGGAGACAGGCCGAAAGGTTGAGAGCGGGCGACGGGAGTCGATCGGGTGGCGCACCACCGGGCTGGCGCACCACCGGGCTGGCGCACCAGATCGCGACCCTTGGGATTATGCAAGGAATCTGGAGCGGGCAACGAGATTCGATCGGATGGCGCACCACCGGGCTGGCGCACCAGATCGCGACCCTTGGGACTATGCAAGGAATCTGGAGCGGGCAACGAGATTCGAACTCGCGACCCTCAGCTTGGGAAGCTGATGCTCTACCAACTGAGCTATACCCGCTCGGCGGCTCGATCATAATGAAAGTACGCCCGCCAAGGCAAGCCCCGGTCGTCATGGTTACATTGCGATACAAAACAGTTCGTCCCGGGAGGGAGAAATCCGGCGAGGCTGTGGTCACAGGAATGAGCGCAATTTTCCAGCAGTCGCGGAAAATGGCGTCTTTGCTTACTTTATTCGATCCCTTGACCGCCACATCATCCCGATGTGGCGGTTTTTTTCGCGAGGATGCTCGGCGGGTCAGTGGCCGCGCATCTGCAGAATGGCGCTGACCACATCGCGCCGGGTCACGATCCCGACCAGCCGTTCGCCCTCGACGACCGGGTAGACCTTGGGCTTGGTGCCGAGCATTTCCTGGGCCAGGTCGGTGATGCTCTTGTTGGGCGTCACCGTCAGCACCTCGTGCCGCATCAGCTCACGTACCGGTGCCGGCTCCTCATCGTGATAGGCGCTGTCGAGCAGCTTGCCCATGACATCCATCTCCGAGACGAAGCCGATCAGATGGTCGCGCTCGTCGACAACGGGGGCCCCGGGGAGCCGGTGCAGGGCCAGCCCGGCGACCAGCGTGGCCACGGATGTGTTGCCGGTCACCCGGTAGCAGTCGCGGGACATGATATCGCGCACGACGGTGGGGGCCTTGGTGTTCATGGCGGTGCCTCCTGCCGAGGGGGCCGACGGCCCCGTCGCTGTGTCCGGCCGGCAAGGCCGCCGGCCGTTGAAACCCGAGGGCCGGGCTCAGTCGCCCGGGCCGCACTCCATGCAGTGTTCGAGGATCGCCGGGCCCAGCTGCAGATTGGCGTTGAGATCGCGCAGTCCCGTGCGCAACCCCTCCTCGATCACCGGGTGGTAGAACGGCATGTCGAGCATCTGCGAGACCGTCAGCCGCTGCTGCAACGACCAGGCCAGCAGATGGGCGAGATGCTCGGCACGGGGGCCGAAGATCTCGGCGCCCAGGAACAGCCCGGAACCGTGCTCGGCGTAGAGGCGCATCAGCCCCTGGTTGGCACGCATGACCCGCGAGCGGCCCTGACTCTCGAAGGAGACCTCTCCGGTGGCCAGGCAGTCGCAGCCGCCGTGGCGCTTCTCGAGCTCCGCATAGCTCGGGCCCACTGTGGCGATCTGCGGGTCGCTGAACACGATACTCAGCGGCGCCCGGCGGTGGCCGACCCGTACCTCGGGGAAGCGCCCGGCGTTGTCGCCGGCGATGCGCCCTTCGTCCGTGGCTTCGTGGAGCAGGGGCAGCTCCTGGTCGGCGTCGCCGGCGATGAAGACGGGCGCGGGCTTGCCGTCGGCTGTGCGGCACTGCATGGTGTAGCGGTTGAAGCATGGCACACCACGCGAATCGAGTTGCAGGTCGGCATTCTCGAGCGCCAGGCGATCCGTGTTGGGGCGGCGCCCCGTGGCGGCCAGAAGATAGTCGAAGCGCTCGGTCAGGCGTCGGCCGGTGCCGCGCTCGATGAACGTCACCACCACCTGGTCGCCGTCCCGCTCGATGCCTTCCACGGTGGCATCAGTATCCACGTAGAGCGCTTCGTGCTCGTTGAGGGTACGCTCGGCGTAGTCGCGGATCACGGTATCCTGCAGTGGCCCCAGGCCGCCGCCGACACCGAACAGGCGCACGCGCACGCCAAGCCGATGCAGGGCCTGGCCGAGTTCCAGGCCGATCACCCCCGGGCCGAAGACCGCCACCGACTCGGGCAGGGTCTCCCACTCGAAGAGATCGTCATTGGTCACCAGCCGGTCGCCGGCCGCCTCAAGGAGCGCGGGATGTTGCGGCCGAGAACCACTGGCGATGATGATGCGCCGCGCGACGACCCGGGTGTGGTTGTCGATCTGCAGCGTGTCGGGGGCGACAAAACGGGCGTAGCCACGCAGCCGGTTGCGCTCGGGGATGCCGTCGACCGACTCGATGACGAAGCCCACGAAGCGGTCGCGCTCGCGACGGACCCGGTCCATCACCGCTCGGCCATCGACCTGTACCTCGCCGGTCACGTTGATGCCGAAGGGGGCGGCGTCACGGGCGTGGTGGGCCGCCTCGGCGGCGGCGATCAGCAGCTTGGAGGGCATGCAGCCGACCCGTGCACAGGTGGTCCCGTAGGGCCCGCCCTCGATCAGCAGCACGGATTGGGTGTGGGCCCTGGCGGCGCGATAGGCGCCGAGGCCGGCACTGCCGGCCCCGATGATGGCTACGTCGACGTGGCGTGTCTCCATGACGCGTTATTCCTCCCGTATTCGATGACAAGATAGCGTGTCGTGGTCAGTGGTGCCGGTGTGCCGGGCAGACGAAGACGCACCCCTTGTCTGCGCGGTGTGCCGCCACCACTGTATATCTTGGGTGAAGTCAGTATGTCGGGAGAGCTGTCGCCAAGGAATTTGATTGGTTGAAAAGTTTTAATAGCTATTTTTGATGGTCGGGGCGGTGGCGTGCAAGGCCGCCCCGAACGAGGAGGTCACCATGGATGCTCGAGAGTATCTCGCCAGACAGGGCGTGAACCTGGATCGCGAGGAGGATCGCCCCAACACCCTGGAGGAGCTGGCCTGGGAGCGGGCGCGTCAGGCCGGGGCCCAACGGCCGCGTACCGGTACGCCCCACGACTGGGAAGACTGGGAGCGTTACCATGATCAGCTGGCCGGCGGCGCTGACCAGCTGGCGCGCAAGATTGACCCGACGGCGCACGGGCGTGGCGCTCGCGACGCCGCAACGCGCCGGGACGACGACGAGGGCACCGGCAACGGGGCCTGATCACCAAGGAAAGGAGAGAGGTAAACGCATGGACGTGATTCGCATCATTCTGGCCATCATTCTGCCGCCCGTCGGGGTATTCCTGCAGGTCGGCTTCGGTCTGCACTTCTGGCTGAACATTCTGCTGACGCTGCTGGGCTACATTCCCGGTATCGTGCATGCGGTCTGGATCATCGCCCGGCGCTGACGGCCGGACAATGCAAGACCCCCGGCGCCTTGCGGCGCCGGGGGCTGAATGGCTGATTCCGTCGATTCGCCCTCGCTCGCGTCAGTAGGGGGCAACACTCATGCTGGAACCACTGCCGACCAGCTTGACCCGCTGGCCGACCTGCCAGTTGCGATCGGCCTTCTGAACCACCACCACCGTGTCGCCGCTGTCGCGCCGTACTTCCAGCTCGTAGGCGTTGACCTGATTGGCGCGATCCTCGATCTTCTTGCCGGCCACACTGCCGCCGATGGCCCCGGCCGCGGTGGCGATGTCACGTCCCGAGCCGCCGCCGATCTGGTGGCCGAGCAGGCCGCCGATCACCGCGCCACCGACCCCGCCGATGAGGCCGCTGCCCTGATCGTCCGCCTGGATACGCACGGGACGTACCGAGACGATGGTGCCGTAGGTGACGGTCTGGCCGGTCTTGGCCTGACTGCCTCGGTAGACATCGCCCGAATAGAGGTCACTGTTGGCGCAGCCGCCCAGGGTCAGAAGGCCCAGCGCCAGTACAGGCAGGTAACGCGTCAGCTTCATTGCCAGTTCTCCCTCTCGCTTTGAAAACGCTGTTTGATAACCCAGTCTAACCGGCATCCGCGGGTTTGACCATGGTGCCGGGTAAAGGTGCCGTGTTGCGATCAGTGTAGTGGAGCCCTCGGGCGAAAACGCAAGCGCGGGGAGGCCTGGGCCTCCCCGCGGTGCATTGCGGTGCGCGGCGGTGCGATCAGCCGAACTGGTTCATGGTATTGGCCTGGCCGCCGGCCTTCAGGGCCCCCTCGCCGGAGAAGTACTCCTTGTGGTCGTCGCCGAGGTTGGAGCCGGCCATGTCCTGATGCTTGACGCAGGCCAGGCCCTGGCGGATCTCCTGGCGCTGCACGCCGGTCACGTAGGCCAGCATGCCCTCTTCGCCGAAATAGCCGCGCGCCAGGTTGTCGGTGGACAGTGCCGCGGTGTGGTAGGTGGGCAGGGTGATCAGGTGATGGAAGATGCCGGCTTCCCGTGACCCCTTGCGCTGGAAGTCGCGGGTCCACTCGTCGGCCAGCTCGGCCAGTGGGGTGTCGTCGTACTCGGCACTCATCAGCTGGCTGCGATCGTAGGCCGAGAGGTCCTTGCCTTCCTGTTCCCAGGCGTCGAACACCTGCTGGCGGAAGTTGAGCGTCCAGTTGAACGACGGCGAGTTGTTGTAGACCAGCTTGGCATCCGGCACCACCTCGCGGATGCGCTCGACCATGCCCGCGATCTGGCCCACATGGGGTTTTTCGGTCTCGATCCACAGCAGGTCGGCGCCGTTCTGCAGGGCGGTGATGCAGTCGAGCACCACCCGGTCCTCGCCGGTGTCGGGGCGGAAACGATACAGGCCGTTGGCCAGTCGCAGCGGCTTGCGCAGTTCACCGTCGATCTTGATCACGGTGTCGCCCTCGTCGATGTCCTCGGCGCTGGACACCGGCACGGTGTCGAGGAAGCGGTTGTACTGCCAAGCCAGGTCGCCGGGTTCCTGGCTGACCGGGATCTTCTGGGTCAGGCCGGCGCCCAGGGAGTCGGTGCGAGCCACGATCACGCCGTCCTCCACGCCCAGTTCGAGGAAGGCGTAGCGCACCGCGTTGAGCTTGGCGATGAAGTCCTCGTGGGGCACCGTGACCTTGCCGTCCTGGTGACCGCACTGCTTGGCATCCGATACCTGATTCTCGATCTGGATGCAGCAGGCGCCGGCCTCGATCATGCGCTTGGCCAGCAGGTAGGTGGCTTCCTCGTTGCCGAACCCGGCGTCGATGTCGGCGATGATCGGCACCACGTGCGTCTCGAAGTTGTCGATCCGCTCCTGGGCGGCCTTGGCGGCGACGTCATCACCTTTGGCGCGGGCGGCGTCGAGCTCGCGGAACAGGTGGCCGAGTTCGCGGGCGTCCGCCTGGCGCAGGAAGGTGTAGAGCTCCTCGATCAGCGCCGGCACGGCGGTCTTCTCGTGCATCGACTGGTCAGGCAGGGGGCCGAACTGGCTACGCATGGCGGCGACCATCCACCCCGAGAGGTAGAGGTAGCGCTTGGCGGTGGTGCCGTGGTGGCGCTTGACGGCGAGCATCTTCTGCTGGCCGATGAAGCCGTGCCAGCAGCCCAGCGACTGGGTGTAGCGGCTGGGATCGGCGTCGTACTCGGCCATGTCGCGGCGCATGACGCCCGCCGTGTAGCGGGCGATGTCCAGCCCCGTGCGGAAGCGGTTCTGCAGTCGCATGCGGGTGGCGTACTCGGGGTTGATGTTGTCCCACTTGCCGCCCTGCTGGTCGCGCAGCTGGCTGAACGTGGTGAGCGTGTCCTGATAGCGGGTCATGGCGCATCCTCGTCAGTGGTGGCCTCGTGGCCTGTTGTCGTGAGCTGGAGTGGCGTCGGTGCCGATATGCTGCAGCCGCGAAATTCGCGGTGGCTTTCCGGCGGTGATGCCTTGCCGTCTTCGGGGCGCTGGCGGCAACTCGTGACAGGATGTCGGTGGCGATCGATCACTACATGATAGTTGTTAAACGATCGTTTTAATCCTGTCTTGCAATGCAATATGGCCCACAACCATGGGGCTCAACAATCATCACTTGGGGGAAAGGCGGGTTGTAGTATGACTACAGAAACCGGCAAATTGCGTGATTTCTGTAGTCGCTTTTCGCGGGTGCGGAAAAGAGCTGTAAAATCAGTCGTTCAGCGGAAGGCGCATATTGCGGTGCAAAATTCCGGCGTCGAGAAAGGTGTCGCCGTAGGCTTCGAAACCCAGGCGGCGATAGAAGTCCAGGGCCTGAATCTGGGCGGCGAGTTCGACGTGAGCATGGCCCTGGTCGCGGGCGGCGCGAATGGCCTCGCGCATCAGGGCCAGCCCGATGCCCCGCCCCCGGCCGGTGGAAAGCACGGCGACACGCCCCACATGGCCGTCGGGCAGCAGGCGGGCGGTGCCCACGGGGGTGCCGTCGTGCCAGGCGAGAAAGTGCACGCAGTCCGGGTCACGCCCGTCCCACTCCTCGTCCTCGGGGACCGCCTGTTCGTCGATGAACACCCGTCGGCGGATGTCGCCGGCCAGCGCGCCCAGGCGTTGCCAGTCGCCGCGTTCGATGTGCAGGGTCGCCTCGCTCATGCGTCCTCCGTGTCGGCTTCGGGGTCGGTCGGCCAGCTCAGGCTGCCGCGATCGAGCAGGCCGGTCACGATGCCGGTCGCCTCGGGGACGGCCAGCAGTGCGGCGTCGAGCGCGGTGTCGCCGGCGAGATGACGGGCCAGGCGAACGTCGCAGCCGACGGCATCGCCGTCGACGAACAGGGTGGCGCGCCCCTCGCCGTGGTCCCGGCAGGCGAAGCGCGAGCCCGGGGTGCGTTCGAGCGTGACCCCGGCGTGTAGTGCCGCGACAAGCGTGTCACCGTCCGCCGGTACCTCGGCGGCGATCGGGTGGTCCGGGTACTTGGGCTGGGTCATCGCCCGGCCGAACCACTGAAGCAGCTGCGCCGGATCATCCAGGGTCTCGAGGATCAGGGTGCGCATGCGGGCCAGTGCCGCATCGTCGATCTCGCCGGGATGGGCCGCCGGCGTCAGGTCCGGGTCCGCGTAGCGCAGCGAGTCGGGCAGCTGCTCGCCGAGATAGTCGGCGAACGAGGTAATCGACTCGTCGGCCGACAGCGCCCGGAAGCCCACCGAGTAGGTCATGCAGTCCGCGGATTCGCTGACCCCGTGGTGGGCGATGCCGGGGGGCAGGTAGAGCATGTCGCCGGGTTCCAGGCGCCAGTCCTGACCGGGCTCGACCGTGAAGCGCTCGAGGATCTTGAGGTCGATGCCCTCGAGGATCGGCGCGTCGTCGCCCGCCACGCCACCGAGCTGCCAGCGGCGGACCCCGCTACCCTGGAGCAGAAAGACGTCATACTGATCGACATGCGGGCCCACGCTGCCGCCGGGTGGCGCGTAGCTGACCATGACGTCGTCGAGCCGCCAGCGCGGCAGGAAATGGAACCGGGCGAGCAGTTCGTCGACCTCGGGCACGTAGTGATCCACCGCCTGCACCAGCAGTGTCCAGTCGCGCTCCGGCAGGCGGGCGAAAGTGGCGTCGTCGAAGGGGCCGTGGCTGACTTTCCAGGGGCGTGGCGCGCCGTCGTCGGCCCGGCCGTCTTCCTCGACCAGGCGGGCCTCGACGCCCTCCTCGCAGGCCAGACCGGCGAGTTCCTCGGGGGCGATCGGCGAGACGAAGTCGGGCAGGGCGCCGCGGATCAGCAGCGGCTTCTTCTGCCAGTACTCGCGGAGAAAGTCGGCGCTAGTCAGACCGCCAAGCAGGGTGAGCGGGGTATCAGGGGGCATGGGTACCACCTCTTGACGAAATACTGAAGTCGCGGGACGGGTATTGGTGGCTTCGAGTCGCGGCTTTTCCGGCAACAGGCCTGTACGAGGGCGCTGTGAACCCTTCCTTGGGCGCTACTTTTTCCATTCTTGGAAAAAGACCCTCTTCAGGCCTGTTCCCGGCACCGCTTGCCATACTGGCGCTAGGCGCTTACAGCTGGCGCGCCTGCTCCGCGGCATTGCCCACGTAGGTGGCCGGCGAGAGCGCCTTGAGCTCGGCCTTGACCGCCTCGGGCAGCTCCAGCGTGTCGATGAAGGCGGCGAAGCCGGCCTGGTCGATGCGCTTGCCGCGGGTCAGTTCCTTGAGCTTCTCGTAGGGCTTCTCGATGCCGTAGCGGCGCATCACCGTCTGGATCGGTTCGGCCAGCACTTCCCAGCTGTTGTCGAGGTCCTCGGCCAGGCGGGCCGGGTTGGCCTCGAGCTTGCCGACGCCCTTGAGGGTGGCCTGGTAGGCGATCAGTCCGTAGGCCAGGCCGACGCCCAGATTGCGCAGCACCGTGGAATCGGTGAGGTCGCGCTGCCAGCGCGAGATCGGCAGCTTCTGCGCCAGGTGGGTGAGCAGGGCGTTGGCCAGCCCCAGATTGCCCTCGGAGTTCTCGAAGTCGATGGGGTTGACCTTGTGCGGCATGGTCGAGGAGCCGATCTCGCCGGCGACGGTGCGCTGCTTGAAGTAGCCCAGCGAGATGTAGCCCCAGACGTCGCGATCGAAGTCGATGAGGATGGTATTGAAGCGGCAGACGGCGTCGAACAGCTCGGCGATGTAGTCGTGCGGCTCGATCTGGGTGGTGTAGGGGTTGAAGGTCAGTCCCAGGCCCTCGACGAAGAGGCGCGCGTTTTCCGCCCAGTCGATCTCCGGGTAGGTGGCCAGATGGGCGTTGTAGTTGCCCACCGCGCCGTTGATCTTGCCGAGGATCTCGGCGGCCTCGATCTGGCGGAGCTGGCGCTTCAGCCGGTAGGCGACGTTGGCCATCTCCTTGCCCAGGGTGGTGGGGCTGGCGGTCTGGCCGTGGGTGCGCGAGAGCATGGGTTGCTCGGCGTGCTCGTGAGCCAGGCGCTCGACGGCGGCGACCACATCGCGCAGGGTCGGCAGCAGGGCGTCGAGGCCGTCGCGCAGCATCACCCCGTAGGAGAGGTTGTTGATGTCCTCGCTGGTGCAGGCGAAGTGGATGAACTCGGTGACCGCGTGCAGTTCGGGAACCCCGGCGACCTGCTCCTTGAGGAAGTACTCCACTGCCTTGACGTCATGGTTGGTGGTGCGCTCGATCTCCTTGATGCGCTCGGCATCGGCGACCGAGAATTCGCTGACGAGCCGGCCGAGAAAGGCCGTGGCCTCGGCCGACAGGGGCGGGACCTCGACGATCTGCGGGTGCGCGGCAAGGCGCTCCAGCCAGCGGACCTCGACGGTGACGCGGGCGCGGATCAGGCCGAATTCACTGAAATGCTCGCGCAGCGACTCGGCCTTGGAGCCGTAGCGGCCGTCGACAGGGGAAAGGGCGGTGAGCGGAGAGAGCTGCATGGTATCGTCCGGTATCTCGGGGCGCCGTGACGGCGGCGCCAAACGGTTGGCAAAAAGGCGTGTTCAGCGCCACTGCTCCAGGGCCTTGCGCATGGCGCTGCGCTGGAACAGCAGCTTCCAGCGACGGCCGCCCTGCTGGTGCCAGAGCAGGGCGAAGCGAATCCCTGAGAGCAGGGCGGCGCGGACGCGTTCGGGCATCATGCGCTGCTGCAACAGGCTGGGCTCGCCCTGGACCACGATGCGCTGGCGGAAGGTCGAGATGGTGTCCTGATAGAGCTCGCCGAGGCTGGCCACCACGTTCTCGTGGGTCTCGCCGAAATGCTCGGCCTGCCCCTGGATGCGGGTCAGCCGCTCGCCCAGGGTGTCCATCATGGTGTCCTGCTGGCGCAGCTTCTGCATCAGCATCAGCAGCGTGAAGCCGTAGCGCAGTACGTTGGGATCGGTACGCTGGCGGGCGACGATGGCGTCGAGCACGTCCAGCCCCAGTCGCAGGTTGTTGGGGTGGCCGCCGTAGATGGCCTCGAAGGAGGCGGGATTGGTGTCCAGCGTGGCCCGTAGCTGGGTGTCCCAGGCCCGTGCGTCGCACTGCCCCTGGCGGGCCAGTTGGTCGACCAGGGCGGCGGCCTGGAAGACCCCTGCCAGGGCCAGGGTCTGCCGCGAAACGGGATCGTCGGGGGCCGTGTGAATGGGGGTGGCGTTCATGCGGCCAGCGTCTCCCGTTGCCAGGTGTCACGAATCACGCCACCGCCGAGGCAGACGTCGCCGTCGTAGAGCACCAGCGATTGTCCCGGCGTCACCGCGCGTTGCGGATCGTCGAAGTGAACCTCCACGCCGCCGTCGTCGCGGGTGTGCATGCGGCAGGGCACGTCGGCCTGGCGGTAGCGGGTCTTGGCGGTGAGCCGCGCCTCGCTGGCCGGCGGCTGCCCGGCGATCCAGTCCATGGCCTCGGTGGTCAGCGCATCACTGTACAGCAGCGGATGATGCTTGCCCTGGACCACGATCAGCACGTTGCGCGCGAGATCCTTGTCGGCGACGTACCAGGGGGCATCCGGATAGTCGGCCAGTCCGCCGATTCCCAGTCCCTGGCGCTGGCCGAGGGTGTAGTACATCAGCCCCATGTGTTCGCCGATGTCGTCGCCCTCGGGGGTCTCGATGCGCCCCGGCTGAGCCGGCAGGTACTGCTGCAGGAAGTCGCGGAAGCGACGCTCGCCGATGAAGCAGATGCCGGTGGAATCCTTCTTGCGGGCGGTGACCAGATCGTGGCGCTCGGCGAGTTCGCGCACCCGGGGCTTTTCCAGTTCGCCCACCGGGAACAGGGTGCGGGCGATCGCGGCCTCGGGCACGGCGTGCAGGAAATAGCTCTGATCCTTGTTGGCATCGAGCCCCTTGAGCAGGCGCGCCCGGCCGTCGCGCTCGCCGCGGCGCACGTAGTGGCCGGTGGCGATCGCCTCGGCACCCAGCATCTCGGCGTATTCGAGAAACACCTTGAACTTGATCTCGCGGTTGCACAGCACATCCGGGTTGGGAGTGCGCCCGGCGCGGTACTCGGCGAGGAAATGCTCGAAGACGTTGTCCCAGTATTCGGCAGCGAAATTGGCGGTGTGCAGGGGAATGCCCAGCTTGTCGCACACCGCCTGGGCATCCGCCAGGTCCTCCCTGGCAGTGCAGTATTCGGTGCCGTCGTCCTCGTCCCAGTTTTTCATGAACAGGCCTTCGACCTGATAGCCCTGTTCGAGCAGCAACAGGGCCGAGACGGAGGAGTCGACACCGCCGGACATGCCGACGATGACCTTGCCGGTGGCTGAAGGCGCCGTAGCTTGGGGCATAACGTCCCTCGAGTGGAACAGGGGTGAATCGCGATGGCGCGGATTATACCCGAAACCGGTCACGGGCTTCGAGCATCAGGCTTCGTGGATGACCGACAGTGGAAAGCGCCGCCCTGCGTGATAGTCGCGAATCCGGGTGAGCACCAGCGGGCTGCGCAGGCGCCCCTCCTGCGCCAGGGACTCGATCTCCTCGAGACACAGCCAGTGCGCGCCGAGGATGCCGTGGTCGAGCGGCGTCGCGAGTGCGCCCCCAGGGCGGGCGATGAAGCCGTGGCTGTGAAAGATCAGGCCCTCGGCGGCGGTGAAGATGTACAGCCCCAGATAATCGGTGATGGTCACGTCCCGGGCGGTTTCCTCGCGGGTCTCGCGGCGTGCCGCCTCGGTCAGGCGCTCGCCCGGCTCCAGGTGGCCGGCGGGCTGGTTGAACACGCTGACCGGGCCGCCGCGATCCTCTTCCACCAGCAGGAAGCGGTCGTCACGGGGGATCACCGTGGCGACGGTGACGCGCGGGGTCCAGCGGCTCATGAGCGTGACCTCCGGCGGCGTGTGTCCGGGGTACGTTTGCCCGGGGCACGCTTGCCCGGGGCGCGTGACCGCGGTGCCGCCGGCGCGTGCAGGACTTCCCGGCGCCACTGCCCCGGCGCCAGGCCGTCGAGCCGCCAGGGGCCGATCGCCACGCGGATCAGGCGCAGGGTGGGGTGGCCGACATGGGCCGTCATGCGCCGGACCTGGCGGTTGCGGCCCTCGTCGATGGTCAGCTCGAGCCAGCGGGTGGGGATGCCGGCGCGCTGGCGGATCGGCGGGTCGCGCGGCGGCACCTCCGGTGCGTCAAGGCGCTTTACCCGGGCCGGGCGAGTGGGGCCGTCGTTGAGGGTCACCCCGCGGCGCAGGGCCTCGAGGGCGTCGTCGTCCGGCGTGCCCTCGACCTGGACCCAGTAGGTCTTGGGCTGCTTGTGGCGCGGGTGGCTGATGCGCTGGATCAGTGCACCGTCGTCGGTGAGCAGCAGCAGGCCCTCGGAGTCGTAGTCGAGCCGGCCGGCGGCATAGATACCGGGCACGTCGATGGCATCGGCCAGGGTCGCCCGGCCGCGCTCGTCGGTGAACTGCGAGAGCATGCGGTAGGGCTTGTGCAGCAGATAGAGGGCGCTCATGGCGGGTGTGGCTCGTTGATCGGGAAATTGTCGACATTGTTCATGCGGACCCGGGCCGGCACTGTTATACTGCGGCCCGACCGCAGGGGTACCAGCGCCGAACCGTGAACCGGGGCCATCCCCGACGCCCGCTCGACGGGGCGGCCCGGGCGCCGGGGTGACTACCCAGTCTACCGCAATCGGGCCGGCCGCTCGCCGGTGCCGTCAGGTGCCGCGGGCCCGGTTGGCAGCGACGCCGATTTCTTGCAATCGCAGCGACACAGAGAGGTTAACGCAACGATGTCCAAATCGCCGAAGATCATCTACACGCTTACCGACGAGGCCCCGGCACTGGCGACCCATTCCCTGTTGCCGATCATCGACGCCTTCACCGACCCGGCCGGCATCGACGTCGAGACGCGCGACATCTCTCTGGCGGGTCGCATCATTTCGCTGTTTCCCGACTACCTCACCGACGAACAGCGCATCGCCGATGACCTGGCCGAACTCGGCGAGCTGACCAAGGCGCCGGAAGCCAACATCATCAAGCTGCCTAACATCAGCGCTTCCGTGCCCCAGCTCAAGGCGGCCATCAAGGAGCTGCAGTCCCAGGGCTACAAGCTGCCCGACTACCCGGAAGACCCCGCCAGCGATGCCGATCGCGACATCAAGGCGCGCTACGATCGCGTCAAGGGCAGTGCGGTCAACCCGGTGCTGCGCGAGGGCAACTCCGATCGCCGTGCGCCGCAGTCGGTCAAGAACTTCGCCCGCAAGTACCCGCATCGTCTGGGCGAGTGGAGTGCCGACTCCCGCTCCCACGTTTCCCACATGAGCGACGGTGACTTCTACGCCAGCGAGAAGTCCGCGGTCATGGCCGCCGAGGGCAGCGTCAAGATCACGCTTCACGGCGCCGATGGCGACGTCACGGTGCTCAAGGAGGCCGTGCCGGTGCTGGCCGGTGAGGTGATCGACGCCGCGGTGATGAGCCGTCAGGCGCTGCGCCGCTTCGTCGCCGAGGCCATCGAGGATGCCAGGTCGCAGGACGTGCTGTTCTCGCTGCACCTCAAGGCGACCATGATGAAGGTCTCCGACCCGATCATGTTCGGCATCGTGGTCTCCGAGTTCTACAAGGAGGTGCTGGCCAAGTACGCCGACGACCTCAAGCAGGTCGGCTTCGACCCCAACAACGGCATCGGTGACCTCTACGCCACCATCCAGTCGCTGTCCGAGGACAAGCGCCAGGCCATCGAGTCCGACATCCAGGCGCTGTACGCCGAGCGCCCGTCGCTGGCGATGGTCAACTCGCACAAGGGCATCACCAACCTGCACGTGCCCTCTGATGTGATCATCGACGCCTCCATGCCGGCGATGATCCGCGATTCCGGCAAGATGTGGGGCGCCGACGATGCCCTGCACGACACCAAGGCCGTGATCCCCGATCGCAGCTATGCCGGCATCTACCAAGTGGTAATCGAGGACTGCAAGAAGAACGGCGCCTTCGATCCGACCACCATGGGCAGCGTGCCCAACGTCGGCCTGATGGCCCAGAAGGCCGAGGAGTACGGCTCCCACGACAAGACCTTTCAGATTCCGGCGGCCGGCACCGTGCGCGTCACCGACGCGCAGGGCAACGTGGTCTTCGAGCATGCCGTCGAGGAAGGCGACATCTGGCGCATGTGCCAGACCAAGGACGCGCCGATCCAGGACTGGGTCAAGCTGGCCGTGGCCCGTGCCCGTGACAGCCAGACGCCGGCGGTATTCTGGCTCGACGCCAACCGCGGCCACGACGCCCAGCTGATCGAGAAGGTCGAGACCTACCTGAAGGATCACGACACGGACGGCCTGGATATCCGCATCATGGCGCCGGAAGACGCCATGCGCTTCTCGCTGGAGCGGATCCGCGCCGGCAAGGACACCATTTCCGTGACCGGCAACGTGCTGCGCGACTACCTGACCGACCTGTTCCCGATCATGGAGCTGGGTACCAGTGCCAAGATGCTCTCCATCGTGCCGCTGATGAACGGCGGCGGCCTGTTCGAGACCGGTGCCGGCGGCAGTGCGCCCAAGCACGTCCAGCAGTTCCTGGAAGAGAATCACCTGCGCTGGGATTCGTTGGGCGAGTTCCTGGCCCTGGCCGCCTCGCTCGAGCATCTGGGCAAGACCTTCGACAACGCCCGGGCCCGGGTGCTGGCCAAGGCCCTGGACCAGGCCAACGGCGAGTTCCTCGACAGCAACAAGTCGCCGTCGCGCAAGGTCGGCGAGATCGACAACCGCGGCAGCCACTTCTATCTGGCGCTCTACTGGGCCAAGGCCGTGGCCGCCCAGGACGAGGACGCCGAGCTCAAGGCCCAGTTCGCCGAGCTGGCGCAAAAGCTCGAGGACAATGAGGCCGCGATCATGACCGAACTCAACGGTGTGCAGGGACAGCCGGTGGATATCCGTGGTTACTACCACCCGGATCATGCACTGACCAGCCAGGCCATGCGCCCGAGCAAGACGCTCAACGACGCCCTGGGTGTCGTCAAGGACTGAGCCTTCGCTCACCGTGTATCGACGGATCCCCGCTCGCCAGGCGAGCGGGGTTTTTTTGTTGACCCCCTTGCAAGGTGACGGCTGCGGACGCATCTTGCAGGGAACCCCGAAGGCGCGGCGACGTCTCATGATGGAGACGCGATGAGCCACGCCTACGGCTTGTAGAGATGGATTCTGGCTCTTATGTTCAATAGAGACGAGACAATGTCGATGACCGCCGTGGCGTCACGGCTCGCGGTGAATGCGGCGGTATTCGCGTCAATCCGGGGAGATACGGTTCGCGCCGGGATGACGCGGCCGCCGGGCCCCGAGGAGGAAGGGGAAGGCGAGCTTGCCACCCGCCCGGCCGACCCGGAGCTCGAGGAGCCGCCGCGCTACAAGGTGGTGCTCCACAACGACGATTACACCCCCATGGAATTCGTCGTCGAGGTGCTGCAGACCTTCTTCTACATGGACCACGAGAAAGCCGTGCAGATCATGATGGCGGTCCATACCCAGGGCAAGGCGACCTGCGGCATCTACACCCGCGACATCGCGGAAACCAAGAGTCATCAAGTCAACGAGTACGCGCGAGAATGCCAGCATCCATTGCTGTGCGACATCGACAGGGCCGACTGACGCCTGGCAACGTGACAGTCAGGGGTTGCGAAAGACTCCAAAGTGCCCGATTGTGAAAGTGCCGACGATGCCCGAGGCGGCGAGAAGGGGACTGCCATGCTGAGCAAAGAACTTGAACTGACCCTGAACACGGCCTTCACGGTGGCGCGCTCCAAGCGGCATGAATTCATGACCGTCGAGCATCTGCTGCTGGCCCTGCTGGACAATGCGTCGGCCGCCGACGTGCTGCGTGCCTGCGGCGCCAGCCTCGACAAGCTGCGTTCCGATCTGCAGGACTTCATCAACTCCACGACGCCGCTGATTCCCGAGGATCAGGAGGACCGCGAGACCCAGCCGACCCTGGGCTTCCAGCGCGTGCTGCAGCGCGCCGTCTTCCACGTGCAGTCCTCCGGCAAGTCCGAGGTCACCGGCGCCAACGTGCTGGTGGCGATCTTCTCCGAGCAGGAAAGCCAGGCCGTCTATTTCCTGAAACAGCAGAACGTGGCCCGCGTCGATGCGGTCAACTACATAGCCCATGGCATCTCCAAGGTGGCCGGCCACGGACAGAACCCGTCGCCGTCCCAGGAGGCCGAAGAGGGGGAAGAGGGTATGAGCGAAGGCAATGCCCACCCGTTGACCGGCTACGCGACCAATCTCAACGAGCAGGCCCGTCTCGGCAAGATCGACCCCTTGATCGGTCGCGATCACGAACTCGAGCGGACCGTGCAGATCCTGGCGCGGCGGCGCAAGAACAACCCGCTGCTGGTCGGCGAGGCCGGGGTCGGCAAGACGGCGATCGCCGAGGGTCTGGCCAAGCGCATCGTCGAGGAGGACGTGCCCGACGTCATCAGCGACGCCGTGGTCTATGCGCTGGACATGGGCGCGCTGCTGGCCGGCACCAAGTATCGCGGTGACTTCGAGAAGCGCCTCAAGGCGCTGCTCGCCGAGCTCAAGAAGCAGCCCAATGCCATCCTGTTCATCGACGAGATTCACACGGTGATCGGCGCCGGCGCGGCCTCCGGCGGCGTGATGGATGCCTCCAACCTGCTCAAGCCGCTGCTCTCCTCCGGCGAGCTGCGCTGCATCGGTTCGACCACCTTCCAGGAATTCCGCGGCATCTTCGAGAAGGATCGCGCCCTGGCGCGTCGGTTCCAGAAGGTCGATGTGCTCGAGCCCACGGTCGAGGACACGATCCGCATTCTCAAGGGGCTGCGCGGACGCTTCGAGGAGCACCACCAGCTCAAGTACACCGATGGGGCGCTGGACAGCGCCGTGCGCCTGGCGGACCGTTACATCAACGACCGCCACCTGCCCGACAAGGCGATCGACGTGATCGACGAGGCGGGAGCGCACCAGCGCCTGCTGCCGCCCGAGATGCGGGTCGCGACCATCGACACCGAACAGGTCGAGGCAGTGGTGGCGTCGATCGCGCGGATTCCGCCGAAGAGCGTTTCCTCGTCGGATCGCAAGCTGCTCTCCAACCTCGATCGTGACCTGAAGATGCTGGTCTTTGGTCAGGACGAGGCCATCGACAGCCTGGCGGCGGCGATCAAGCTCTCGCGGGCAGGGCTCAAGTCTCCCGACAAGCCGGTCGGCAGCTTCCTGTTCGCCGGGCCGACCGGGGTCGGCAAGACCGAGGTGGCTCGCCAGCTTTCCCAGTTGATGGGCATCTCGCTGGTGCGCTTCGACATGTCGGAGTACATGGAGCGCCACACCGTGTCGCGGCTGATCGGTGCGCCTCCCGGCTATGTCGGTTACGACCAGGGCGGGCTGCTGACCGAGGCGGTCACCAAGCAGCCACACTGCGTACTGCTGCTCGACGAGATCGAGAAGGCGCACCCCGAGGTCTTCAATCTGCTGCTGCAGGTCATGGATCACGGTCGCCTGACCGACAACAACGGCCGCGAGGCGGATTTCCGTCACGTGATCCTGATCATGACCTCGAACGCCGGGGCCGAGCAGATCGCGCGGCGCTCGATCGGCTTCCAGACGCAGGATCACTCCACGGACGGCATGGAGATGATTCGCAAGACCTTCACGCCGGAGTTCCGCAACCGTCTGGACGGCATCATCCAGTTCCACGGCCTGGCGCCGGACATCGTGCGCAACGTGGTCGACAAGTTCCTGGTCGAACTGCAGGCCCAGCTCGACGAGAAGCGGGTTCAGCTGGATGTGGACGAAGCCGCCAAGGCCTGGCTGGCCGAGAAGGGCTACGATCCCGAGATGGGAGCCCGGCCGATGGCGCGTGTGATCCAGGAGAAACTCAAGAAACCGTTGGCGGAACTCATCCTGTTCGGCGAACTGGCCGAGCACGGCGGTCTGGTGCATGTCACCGTGGAGGGTGGCGAGTTGCACCTGGCCACGGAGGCCGAGGTCGCCTGACGTCGCCAGCTACCGGTGGACGAGGGGCCGGCTCCGGCCCCGTATCCGCCTTGCCGATCGCGCCTCGTCCCCGGACGGGGCGTTTTCACGAGGAGGGTGGCGTGCTGCGCATCGACGTCGAAGCGGCGGCGTGTGTCACGGTTGCCGGTGCCGGCTGGCCGCGGACGAGAGAAGTCGGTTCAGGCAAGGCCTGTGACGCCGCGGCGACAAGGGGGCGGTGGAGGCGCGTTCAGCGAGAACGGTAGACGATGCGGCCCTTGGAGAGGTCATAGGGCGTCAGTTCAACCTTGACCTTGTCACCGGTCAGGATGCGGATGTAGTTCTTGCGCATCTTGCCGGAAATGTGTGCGGTGACGACATGGCCGTTTTCCAGCTCGACGCGAAACATGGTGTTGGGCAGCGTGTCGACGACGACACCTTCCATTTCGATATGATCTTCTCGTGCCATATAGGCGAACCCTCGATGGTGGACTAGGTCATCACGATGACGTCGTTGCCATGCTGCAACGCCGTCATCGATCAAGATAGCCCGATATTTTGCCGCATGCCGCGCGCCAAGGCAAAGAATCAGCGCTGCCGACGGGGAATCGCCCGGCGCCAGTGACGGCCATCAAGGAACTCGAGCGGCTGGAAGGCCTGCTTGTAGTTCATCTTCGATGACTCGCGGATCCAGTACCCCAGGTAGACATGTGCCAGGCCCAGGCGGCGGGCCAGCTCGATCTGGTAAAGCACGGCATGAGTGCCCAGCGAGCGCCGGGCGTATGCGGCATCGGGGTCGAAGAAGGTATAGATCGCCGACAGCCCGTGACCGAGGATATCGATGGCGGCGACGCCGAGCAGCTGCCCCTTCAGCCGGAACTCCAGCAGCCGGGCGTAGGGATGGTCCAGGGTCAGGAAGGTGCGATACTGCTCGTGGCTCGGCGGATACATGTCGCCGTCGGCATGGCGGGTGCGAATGTAACGTGCGTAAAGCGCATAGTGTTCGGGGTCGAAGACGGCGGGGCGGTCGTGCCATTCCAGATCCGCGTTGCGCTGCCGGAGCTTGCGCTGCGTGCGGCTGGGGGTGAAGTCGGCCACCGGAATGCGTACCGAGATGCAGGCGCTGCAGCCCTCGCAGTGCGGGCGATAGAGATGGCGCCCGCTGCGCCGGAAGCCGAGCAGCGCCAGCGAATCGTAGACGCCTTGCCCGGGCGATTCCTGAGGATCGAGAAACAGCGTCGTCGCCTCGCGGCCGGGCAGGTAACTGCAGGCATGAGGGACGGTCAGGAAGAAGCGCAGATCCCTGGCCGGCTGTCGCGGCGTGCTACTGCTCACGATCTCGGCCTCCCGAATGGCAGCGAAATGGCGGGGCCAGTACCCAGGATTCCGCCGGTAGGGCGGCATAATGCTCAAGATAGTCGATGAATGCCTCGCGGGCGATCTCCCGGGCGCCCAGGCTGGCCAGGTGGGCGGTGTGCATCTGGCAGTCGATCAGACCGCCGCCCTGGGCCTGCAGGTGGTGGGCCAGATGCACCAGGGCGATCTTGGAGGCATCGTTCTCGCGACTGAACATCGATTCGCCGAAGAACATGCGTCCCAGCGCCACCCCGTAGAGGCCGCCGACCAGCTGCCCGTCACGCCAGACTTCCACCGAGTGCGCATGGCCCAGCGCGTGAAGGCGCTGGTAAGCGGCCTGCATGGCGGCGGTGATCCAGGTGCCGTCGGCATCCTCTCGCGGGGCGGCGCAGGCGGTGATGACGTCGGCGAAGCACTGGTCGCGACTGACCGTGAAGCCGCCGTTGCGCAGCCGCTTGGCAAGGCTGCGCCGCACCCGGATCTCCTCGGGAAACAGCACCAGGCGGGGGGTCGGGCACCACCAGAGGATCGGCTGGTCGTCGCTGAACCAGGGAAAGATACCGCGCCGGTAGGCGGCCAGCAGCCACTCGGGGGTGAGGGCGCCGCCGGCGGCCAGCAGACCCGGCGGCGCGTCGAAGGCGTCGGCGATGTCGGGAAACTGCACGGGGGACTCGGCTAGCCAGGGCAACATGAGGTGGCGGGTCTCGTGATCGGGGTGTCGGCGACAAGTGTGCCGCCGCTAACCGCTGCGCTCAATGCCCGGCCGGCCCCCTGTGACCGCCGGGTCTGGCTCGGTATGATGGCGGGCATGGAACGGGGCGGCGCCCGCGGGGCTCGCCGTTGCCGAGGACGGAAAGGGAGAAGGCCTTTTGCGCAAGACATCGTCTGAAGGGCGTCGCCAGAGCGCCGCCCAGGCCCGGGAACGGGCGCGTCGGTTCGGCCTGCGGCTGCAGGGCGCGACGCGGGAGGGCACGGTGATCGTGCTGCTCGCGACGTGCATCTTTCTGCTGCTGGCCCTGTTCAGCTATTCGCCCGCGGATCCCGGCTGGTCGCACAGCGGGCCGGAGCAGGCGGTGAGCAACTGGATGGGGGCCTTCGGTGCCTGGCTGTCCGACGTGCTCTATTCGCTGTTCGGGGCCAGCGCCCTCTGGTGGCCCGGGATGCTGGGCTTCGCCGCCTGGCGCCTGATGCGCCGTCGCGAGGTGCGCCTGGAGTGGGATGCCACGGCGCTGGCGGTGCGGGCCGGCGGGCTGGTGCTGCTGGTCATGGCCACCACCAGCCTCGGGGCGCTGCATTTCTACAACCCGCACAGCGACCTGCCCTATCAGGCCGGCGGCATCCTCGGCGAAGGGCTCTCCGGTGCCCTGACGCCCACGGTGGGGCGGCGCGGGGCCACGCTGGTCGCGCTGGTCGCCTTCCTGGCCGGCTTCCCGCTGTTCTCCGGGCTGTCGTGGCTGACGGTCATGGACGAACTGGGGCTGCGCTTTCATCGCGGCCTGCAGTGGCTGAGTGGCCAGTTCGGCCTGGCGCGCGAGGCGCTGCCCCGTCGACGCGAGAGCGATGCGGCCGGCGAGGCAGAGGATGCCTCGATGTCCGGGCCGGAGGAGGACGCGGCGGCCGACGCCGAGCCCACCCGCCGGTGGTGGCAGCGGCGGCGCGAGGAGCCGGCGCTGGCCGGCGGACCGCGCCAGGAGCCCAACCTGGGCGACATCGGCGGAGCCCCGGCCGAGCCCGACGGGCCCCCGCAGACGGCCCCCCGCGAGCGCGCCCACGAAGACACCAGCACCGAGATCCCCTGGGACGCCCCCGAGCGCACGCCCTCGGCCAGGCAGCCGGGCGCGGCCTCTGCGGCTGATGCGCCGCCCTCTGCGGCCGATGCGCCGGCCTCATCGAGCGCCCCCGAGTCTTCCCGCGACGCCGGGGCGGCCTCCTCGCCACGGCAAACGGCCGATGCGCAGTCGCCGAGGCCCGAGCCGTCGGCACGGCAGGCGGCCGATCTGCAAGCGTCGAGGCCCGAGCCCCCCGCGCGCCAGGTGGGCGACGAGCCGGCGGCCCGCCCCGAGCCGTCGGTGGAGGCGCGGCGCCACGAGCCATCGCTCAATCTGGAGGCCGCGGCTGCCACCCCGGCGCGTCAGGACAATGCCCCGCCGGAACCGGTGCTGCCCGACGACGAGCCGATCATCCCCGCCAGCCTGTCGCGGCCGGTCCGGGATGAGCCGCCGGCGACGCCGGCTCGCGACCGTACCGAAGCGGCGCCGAAGAACGAATCGACCGCCAGCGCGCACTCGCCAGCGCCGCGAGCCGACACGCCGGTGCGCGATGAACGCCCGGCGCCGGCCGAGCCCGAGCCTGCCCCGCCGCCCGAGGCGCCGGCTGCTCGTGAGCCCGCCGTCCGTGCCGATCACAGGCCCGCCGAACACGCGGAGGCGCATGACGACACCCCGCCCGACCGGCAGGCCGAGGCGCCGATGCCGCCTTTCGCTCCGCGCGAGCCCGAGCCCGAGGCGCCCGCTGCCGACGAGCCGCGCATCGCCGGCGCGGAGCAGGCCCGGGAAGCGGCCCGCGATCCGGGCGGCCCGGCGCTGTGGACGGTCGAGCATCTGCAGAACCAGCGCCCGGTGCTCGATGACCTGCCCGAGCCGGACGGCGACTTCCCGTCGCTGCGCCTGCTCACGCCGCCGGATCCGCACCAGCCCAACTACACCCCGGAGCAGCTGGCCGACATGGCCGAGCTGCTCGAGACGCGGCTGCGTGAATACGGGGTCAAGGCCGAGGTGGTCGAGACCTGGCCGGGGCCGGTAATCACGCGCTTCGAGATCAAGCCCGCCGCCGGGGTGAAAGTGTCCAAGATCAGCAACCTGGCCAAGGATCTGGCGCGCTCGCTGATGGTCAAGAGCGTGCGCGTGGTCGAGGTGATTCCGGGGCGGCCCACCGTGGGCATCGAGATTCCCAACCCCAACCGGGCGATGATCCGGCTGCGCGAGGTGATCGATTCCGACGCCTACCAGCAGGCCACCTCGCCGCTGACCCTGGCGCTGGGGCACGACATCGGCGGCGCCCCGGTGGTCGCCAACCTCGGCAAGATGCCGCACCTGCTGGTCGCCGGTACCACCGGCTCGGGCAAGTCCGTCGGGGTCAACGGCATGCTGATCTCGATGCTGCTCAAGGCGACCCCCGAGGACGTGCGGATGATCATGGTCGACCCCAAGATGCTGGAGCTGTCGGTCTACGATGGCATCCCGCACCTGCTGGCGCCGGTGGTCACCGACATGAAGGAGGCCGCCAACGGCCTGCGCTGGTGCGTGGCGGAGATGGAACGCCGCTACAAGCTGATGGCGGCGATGGGGGTGCGCAACATCGCCGGTTTCAACGCCAAGCTCGACGAGGCCGAGCGCGCCGGCGCCCAGGTCGCCGACCCGCTGTGGGAGCCGCAGCCCTGGCAGATGCACGAACAGCCGCCGGTGCTCGAGAAGCTGCCCTACATCGTGGTGGTGATCGACGAGTTCGCCGACATGTTCATGATCGTCGGCAAGAAGGTCGAGGAGCTGATCGCGCGGCTGGCCCAGAAGGCGCGTGCGGCGGGCATCCACCTGATTCTCGCCACCCAGCGGCCGTCGGTGGATGTGGTCACCGGCCTGATCAAGGCCAACATACCCACGCGGATGGCCTTCCAGGTCTCGTCCAAGGTCGATTCGCGGACCATCCTCGATCAGGGGGGCGCGGAGAACCTGCTCGGCCACGGTGACATGCTCTACCTGCCGGCCGGCGCCGGCATGCCGACCCGTGTCCACGGCGCCTTCGTCGATGACGACGAGGTGCATCGGGTGGTCGAGGACTGGAAGCGTCGCGGCGAGCCGGAGTACATCGAGGAGATCCTCTCCGGCGGCGTCTCCGCCGATGCCCTGACCGGCCTGGAGGCCGAGGGCGGTGGCGACGGCGACGATGCCGAGCAGGACGCGCTCTACGACGAGGCGGTGATGTTCGTCACCGAGTCGCGCCGGGCCTCGATCTCCGCCGTGCAGCGCCGCTTCAAGATCGGCTACAACCGCGCGGCGCGGCTGGTCGAGGCCATGGAAGCCGCCGGCGTGGTGTCGTCGATGGGCACCAACGGCAGCCGCGAGGTACTGGCGCCGCCGCCGGTGGGGGATTGAACCCCGGCGGCCGCGCTGCGGTCCATGAAACACGGGGTGCGAGCCACCCCGGGCGTCCATCATTACCAAGGAGATGGCATGAAAGGGTTCAAGACACTGATGGCGACCGGCCTGCTGCTGTTGCTGGCCCCTCTGGCGGCCAGTGCGGATTCGCAGGCGGCCGATCGGCTGGCGACGCTGCTCGAGCCGCTCGACAGCTATGCCGCCGACTTCGATCAGAAGATTCTCGACAGCAGCGGCAACCGCCTGCAGGAGGCCAGGGGGCGGATGTGGCTGTCGCGTCCCGGCAAGTTCCGCTGGGAGGTGGAGGACCCCTACCGCCAGGTCGTGGTGTCGGACGGTGACAAGGTCTATCTCTACGACCCGGATCTGGAGCAGGTCACGGTGCAGCCACTGGATACCCGGGTCACGCATACCCCGGCCTTGCTGCTATCGGGCAGCAGTGACGCGCTCACCAAGAACTACCGGGTCTCGCGTCAGCAGCAGGGCACCGCCGAAACCTTCACGCTGATTCCGCAGACTCCCGATACCCTGTTCGAGTCACTCAAGATGATCTTCTACAGCGAGCGCCTCGGCGGGCTCAAGATGACCGACAGTACCGGCCAGCAGACGGCGATTCGCTTCGACAACGTCGAGGTCAACCCGGCCATCGAGACCGATCGCTTTCACTTCGCCATTCCCGACGGGGCCGATGTGATCCGCGAGGCCGGCTGAACCCATCCCGGCATGTCGCCGTTGTTGTCTTTCCGAACGCTCGGCCCGTGCCGGGCGTTCGTCATTGTGGCGGGTGATGGGCATCGGCCTCGGCGTCCAGGCTGGCCCGCCACTCCTGCATCTGCTTGAAGCGCTTTTCCTGACCGTGGTCGCTGGGTGCGAAAAAGGCGGCGCTCGGCAGCTCGCCGGGCCAGCAGTCGTGCGCGCTGCCGGCCGGGTAGGCGTGGGGTTCGTTGTGCGCATAACGGTAGCCCTCGCCGTGACCCAGCGAGGCCATCAGCTTGGTGGGGGCGTTCCGCAGATAGGTGGGGACCTCGAAATGGGGGTGGTCGGCGACGAAAGCCTGGGCTGTCTTCCAGGCCTGATCGATGGCGTTGCTCTTGGGGGCCACGGCCAGGTGAATGGCCGCATGGGCGATGGCGCGCTGGCCCTCGTAGTCGCCGAGACGCAGGTAGGCATCCCAGGCGGCCATGACCAGTGGCAGGGCACGGGGCTCGGCGTTGCCGACATCTTCGGAAGCGATCGCCGCCAGACGACGAATCACGTCCAGCGGGTCGCCGCCGCCCTGGACGAAGCGGGCGATGTAGAGCAGAGCTGCGTCGGGGCGTGAGGAACGCACCGACTTGTGGATCGCCGAGAGCAGATCGTAGTAGTGATCGCCCTGCTTGTCGAAGGCACTGGCCTGATGGCCGATGACCGCCTCGAGGGCGTCGTGTTCCAGATGCTCGCGGCCCGTGTCGTCGGTGCGCGTGAAGTCGCAGGCGGACTCGAGCAGGCCCAGGGCGCGTCGGGCGTCGCCGCCGCTGGCCCGGGCGAGGGTCGCCAGCACGGCGTCCCCGGCATGAATGTGCCGAGCCCCGAGGCCGCGTTGCACATCGCCGAGGGCGCGTCGCATCACCGCGATCAGCTCGGCCTCGCCGAGTGTCTTGAGAACGTAGACCCGCGCTCGCGAGAGCAGTGCCGAGTTGACCTCGAACGAGGGGTTCTCGGTGGTGGCGCCGATCAGTGTCAGCAGCCCCGACTCGACGTGGGGCAGCAGGGCGTCCTGCTGGCTCTTGTTGAGACGATGAATCTCGTCGAGAAACAGCACCGTGGGCCGCTGGCGAGCCCGGGCGTCGCGGGCGCGCTCGACGGCGGCGCGAAGTTCCTTGACGCCGGCCATCACCGCCGACAGGTGTTCCAGGGTGGCCCCCGAGGCCGCGGCGAGAATCTCGGCCAGGGTGGTCTTGCCGACCCCCGGTGGCCCCCACAGGATCATCGAGCGCAGCCGCCCGCTTTCGGCCATGCGGCGCAGGGGCTTGTCGGGGCCGACCAGCGCAGGCTGGCCGAGGTAGTCATCGAGGCTCCGCGGGCGCATGCGAAAGGCGAGCGGGGCATTGTCATCGGTCGCAGCCGAGTCGGAAAACAGGTCCATGGCGGTATGTCGCTTCGTCGTGTCGCTGCCGTTGGCGGGATTCAACGGGCGCCGGAGCGCCTGTGCCACTAGTGTGATACACGTCGCAGGGCGAAAACAGTCGCACCCGTTGTCGAATGGCTGATGATCAAAAAGATGCCGGGGGGCGCAAGTCGCCTACACTGGGTGAATGATTCAGGGCTACCCCCGTCGCTCAATGTCCAGCAGAGGAGGCTCTCGCCATGCCCATGCTCAATCAATTGCGCCAGGACCATGCCAACATGGCGCGCCTGTTGCACGTGCTCTCGCTCAAGCACAGGACGCTGGATGAGGGCGAGCGGCCCAATTTCCAACTGGTCCGCGAGGTGGTCGATTTCATCCTCGACTACATGAGCGGCTTCACGGTACCGCTGGAGCGGATCTGTGGTGAGCGCCTGATGACGCGCGTGCCCGAGGTCGATGACCTGATCACGCGGCTGACCACGGACTACGAGGCGCTGCATCGTCGCCTGATGCGCCTGTCGGAGGATCTGGACATGATCCTGATGGATGCCGTCGTGCCGATGGACCGCTTCGCCGACGACCTCCAGGCCTATCTGGAGGCGCACCGCGCCTACCTGCGTGCCGAACGCGAGGAGCTGTTTCCGCTGATTCGCGAGCATTTCGACGAGAAGGATCTCGAGGAACTGGCCAGGGCGCTCCCGGAAGGGGCCGAACGCGAGCTGGCGCGACTGCAGGATGCCTACCCGGAGCTGTATGCCGAATTCAGCGAGGCGCCTTCGCCGCTGAGCTGAACGCCGCGCCGGGCGCGCGTTGGGCGGTGCCTCACGGGTAGGGTAGACTAGGCGCTTTTTGGCGTGGTGTGACGAGGCCTTCATGGAGCGCCTTTCGGCGAAACGGATCCTGTGTGCGGCAGCTGGCCGTGAGCGTGGCGATAGCGGCAGTGCGACGCTGGCCCGGGCCGTGCGGTCGGCGGCGCGAGCCCGTGGGGAGGGCGCATGCCCGGCCCCATTCTGATCTTCGACTCCGGCGTCGGCGGGCTGTCGGTAGCGGCATCGATTCGCGAGCGCCTGCCCGACGCCGCGCTGGCCTATGTCTGCGACAACGCCATGCTGCCCTATGGCACCAAGCCCGATGACTGGCTGGTGGCGCGCATCGCCGCGGTGTGCGAGCGCGCCGTGACGGTCAGTGGCGCCAGTGCTCTGGTGGTGGCCTGCAACACGGCCAGCACCCTGGCACTCGAAGTATTGCGGGCCCGTCTGACGATTCCGGTCGTCGGTACCGTGCCGGCCATCAAGCCCGCCGCGGCGGCCAGTCGCTCCGGCGTCATTGCGCTGCTGGCGACGTCGGCAACCGTCAACCGTCCCTATACCAAGCGCCTGATCGACACCTTCGCCGCGCATTGTCGGGTGTTGCGTCTGGCGGCCGACCCGCTGGTGGGCGAGGCCGAACGCTGCCTGGCCGGTGGCTCGGCGGATGAGGCCGTCATTGAAGCCTGCCTGGCGCCGTTGTGGCGCGAGGCGGCGCTGGACAGCGTGGTGCTGGGCTGCACGCACTTCCCGTTGCTGCGCGAGCGGCTCGTCGCCGCCTCGCCGCGCCCGGTCGCCTGGATCGATTCGGGGGCGGCGATTGCCCGACGTGTGGCGGATGTGGTCACCGCCGTGGCGCCCTGCCGGGCGGCCCAGCAGGCCTGGGCCACGGCGGTGCAGGCCGCGCCGGCGGCGGCTCTGAAGGCTCACGGATTTCCGTGTCTCGAGGCCCTGACGCTGCCCACCGATGCCGTCACGCCGGCACCGCTTGTACGCTAGTTTCCCTCGTTTTCATTATCCTGATCCGCCCTCAAGGAGATTCCGTGGCCGTACCCGTCGTCGACCCCGACCGTTACCCTGACCAGCTCGATGCCAAGCGTCAGCGCATCGAGGCTCAGTTCGCGGCCTTCTCGCCGCCGCCGCTGGAGGTCTTCGCCTCGCCGGCCAGTCACTATCGCATGCGCTGCGAGTTTCGCCTCTGGCACGAGGGCGACGACCTGTTCTATGCCATGTTCGAGGTGGACCCGGCGGAGCCCGGGAAAAAACAGGTGATTCGCCTCGACCAGTACCCGGTGGCCAGCCGACTGATCAACGAACTGATGATTCGGCTGCGCGAGGCGGTGATCGACGACCCGGTGCTGCGTCATCGACTTTTCCAGGTCGAGTTCCTGACCACGCTGAGCGGCGAGGCGCTGGTGACGCTGATCTATCACCGCCAGCTCGATGCCGCCTGGGAGGCCCGGGCCCGCGAACTGCAGGATGCGCTGGGGGTGTCGATCATCGGGCGCGCGCGCAAACAGCGTCTGGTGCTCGACCGTGATCACGTCTACGAGCGCCTGACGGTGGAGGGGCGCGAGCTGGTCTATCAGCAGGTGGAAAACAGCTTCACCCAGCCCAATGCCGAGATCAACCGGGCCATGCTGGGCTGGGCCCGCGACGTGACCCGCGATAGCCATGACGCGGACCTGGTGGAGCTCTACTGCGGCAACGGCAATTTCACGGTGGCACTGGCCGGCAATTTTCGCCGCGTGCTGGCCACCGAAATCTCGCGGACCTCGGTGGCGTCGGCCAACGTCAACCTGGCCGCCAACGGCATCGACAACGCGGTGGTGGCGCGCATGTCCGCCGAGGAGTTCGCCCAGGCGCTGGCCGGCGAGAAGCAGGGCCGACGAGTCAGCGACATGGCGCTCGATGACTATGACTTCTCCACGGTGCTCGTCGACCCGCCCCGGGCCGGGCTGGATGCCGCCAGCTGCGAGCAGCTTCGGGCCTACCGGCGCATCGTGTATATCTCGTGCAACCCGGCGACGCTGGCCGAAAACCTGTCTCAGCTCGACGATACACACCACATCCGGCGCTTCGCGCTGTTCGACCAGTTCCCCTGGACCGACCATTGCGAATGCGGCGTGTTGCTCGAGCGGCGCACCTGAACGGCGCGCCCGACCTCAAGTCAAGTGCCGGTCGATGCCTAACTGACATGCTCCATGAGTAACCCGGCATGACGATGGGGAACGCCCAGTGAGCTAGAGTATTCTCATGGGCAGCGTGAATCCCACGCAATGAACATCCCCCCGGCCGTCGCGGACGGCCGGATGCAGCCGAGGTGATTGATGCAACACGTCGCTATCGATGGCAAACAGGAGTTTCTGGCGGCGCTTCGCGAACAGCTCGCCAAGCGTCTGCCGCAGGACAAGGTCAAGGCGGTGGCCGCCTTCGCCGAGGACTTTTACGCCAGTGCCCCGCTGGAGGATCTGGTGGAGCGTCACCTCGACGATACCTATGGTGCCACGCTGACCACCTGGCATTTCATTCAGCATTTCGATCCGCGCTCGCCCAAGGTGCATGTCTACAACCCCGATTTCGAGGAGCACGGCTGGCAGTCGTCGCACACCCTGATCGAGGTACTGCATCAGGACATGCCGTTCCTGGTCGATTCGGTGCGCATCGAGCTCAACCGGCGCGGCATTACCGTCCACGCCATCCACAATGCCGTGCTGGCCGTCGAGCGTGACTCGCACCACGATCTCAAGCGCATCACCGGCACCCGCGCCAAGGATGCGCCGGGGTCGCGCGAGTCGATCATGGTCATCGAGATCGACCGCCACTCCGATCCCGAGGTGCTTGCCGAGCTGGAAACCAGCCTGCATGACGTGCTTGGCGACGTGCGCACCGCCGTCGAGGATTTCGAGCCGATGTGCCGAAAGGTCCACGACGCGCTGGAGGAACTCAAGGCAACGCGGCCGAGCCAGGTCGATGCGGCCGATCATCGCGAGGCGATCGCCTTTCTGGAATGGCTGCTCGACGACAACTTCACCTTCCTGGGCTACGACGAGTACGAGATCGCGTCCACCGGCAAGTCCAAGGATGAACTGCGCCCGGTCAAGAACAGCGAACTGGGGGTCTTCAAGCTCGACAACCCGCGCTATCGCGAGCGAATCCGCAGCGATCAGGGGGTCGAGGGCGATCACTATGTGCTGATTCCCGAACTGCTGTCGTTCGCCAAGAGCGCCTACCATTCGCGAGTGCACCGGCCGGCGTATCCCGACTACATCTCCATCGATCGTTACGACGAGTCGGGCAACGTCATCGGCGAGCGGCGCTTCATCGGCCTCTACGCCGCCGTGGTCTACAATGACTCGCCGCGCCACATTCCCGTGCTGCGTCGCAAGGTTCAGGCGGTGATGGATGCCTCCGGGGTCAACCCCAAGGGCCACAACGGCAAGCACCTGCTGCAGATTCTCGAGGTCTACCCGCGTGACGACCTCTTCCAGATCGGCACCGACGAACTGACCCGCACGGCACTGGGCATCCTCAATATCCGCGAGCGTCGCCGCGTCCGGCTGTTCATCCGCGAGGATCGCTTCGGGCGCTTCTATTCGTGCCTGGTGTTCGTGCCCCGCGATGTCTTCTCCACCGATCTGCGCGTGCGTATTCAGGAGCTGCTGTGCGAGGAGCTCGACGCCAGCTTCGGCGATTTCAACACCTACCTGTCGGAGTCGGTGCTGGCGCGTATCCAGTTCATCCTGCGTTTCAACGGCGAAGCGCCGGTGGACTACGACCTGCGCAAGCTCGAGCACAAGATTGCGCAGCTGGCGCGCAGCTGGAGCGACGACCTCCATAACGCCCTGGTCGAAGGGGTGGGCGAGGAGCGTGCCAATCATCTGATGAACCGCTACCGTGATGCCTTCCCCAGCAGCTACCGCGAGGATTTCACGGCGCGCACGGCGGTCTATGACATTCAGCACCTGTGCGAGGTCAACGAGGGTGCCCCGATCTCGGTCAGTCTCTATCGGCTGGTCGAGGAAGACGAGGAGGGCGTCAACCTCAAGCTGTTCCACGGCGACGCGCCGATCCCGCTCTCCGACGTTCTGCCGGTGATGGAGAACCTGGGGCTGCGGGTACTGGGCGAGCGGCCCTACGGCGTGCACTGCGAGGATCGTGCCTACTGGATTCACGACTTCACCCTGGAGCACAACGGCCGCGAAGTAGTCAACCTGCAGGACATGCGGGAGACCTTCATCGACGCGCTGCGGCGGATCTGGACCGGCGAGGCAGAAAACGACCCGTTCAATCGCCTGGTGATCGGGGCCGGGCTGAACTGGCGCGAGGTGGCCCTGCTGCGGGCCTACGCGCGTTATCTCAAGCAGATCCGTTTCGGCCTGTCGCAGCTCTACATCGCCACCACCCTGGCCAGCTACCCGGCCATCACCCGGGAACTGGTGCAGCTGTTCGCGCTGCGCTTCGCCCCGCGCCGGCAGAGCAAGGACCTCGACGCCACCATCGACAAGAGCATCGAGCGCCTCCACGGGCTGCTCGATCAGGTGGGCAGCCTCAACGACGACCTGCTGCTGCGCCGCTACATCGAGCTGATCCAGGCGACCCTGCGGACCAACTACTACCAGCGTGATGCCCAGGACGGCTTCAAGGACTACATCTCCTTCAAGCTCGATCCCACACGGGTGCCGCTGATGCCCAAGCCGCGCCCCCGCTACGAGATCTTCGTCTACTCGCCGCGGGTCGAGGGGGTGCATCTGCGCGGCGGCAAGGTGGCGCGCGGCGGCCTGCGCTGGTCGGATCGTCACGAGGACTTCCGCACCGAGATCCTCGGCCTGGTCAAGGCCCAGCAGGTCAAGAACGCGGTCATCGTGCCGGTGGGCGCCAAGGGCGGCTTCGTCTGCAAGCGCATGCCCGAGAACGCCGATCGGGATGCCGTGCAGAAGGAAGGCATTGCCTGCTATCAGATCTTCATTCGCGCCCTGCTGGACCTGACCGACAACCTCGAAGGTGGCGAGGTGGTACCGCCGACGGACGTGGTGCGCCACGACGAGGACGACCCCTACCTGGTGGTGGCGGCCGACAAGGGCACGGCGACCTTCTCCGATATCGCCAACGAGATCTCGCTGGAATACGGCCATTGGCTGGGCGACGCCTTTGCCTCGGGCGGTGCCCACGGCTATGACCACAAGAAGATGGCGATCACCGCCCGCGGGGCCTGGGAGTCGGTCAAGCGCCACTTCCGCGAGATGGGACTGGATACCCAGAAGGATCCGTTCTCGGTGGTCGGTGTCGGCGACATGGCCGGTGACGTGTTCGGTAACGGCATGCTGCTGTCCGACAAGATCCGCCTGCTGGGCGCCTTCAACCACCTGCATATCTTCGTCGACCCCGATCCGGACCCGGCGGCCTCGTTCGCCGAGCGCAAGCGGCTCTTCGAGCAGCCGCGCTCGAGCTGGGAGGACTATGACAGTTCGGTGATTTCTGAAGGGGGCGGCGTCTTCAAGCGCAGTGCCAAGTCGATTCCCATCAGCGAGGCGATGAAGCGGGCTTTCGGCATCGAGGCGGACAAGCTCTCGCCCAACGAACTGATCCAGGCGATGCTGCGGGCCCAGGTGGACCTGATCTGGAACGGCGGGATCGGCACCTACGTCAAGTCCAGTGCGGAAACTCACGCCGATGTGGGCGACAAGGCCAACGACGCCCTGCGCATCGACGGCGACGAGCTGCGCTGCCGGGTCGTCGGCGAGGGCGGCAACCTCGGGCTGACCCAGCGCGGCCGCATGGAGGCGGCGCGTCGCGGCGTCAGGGTCAACACCGACTTCATCGACAACGCCGGCGGGGTCAACTGCTCCGACCACGAGGTCAACATCAAGATTCTGCTCGATGACATCGTGGCCAACGGCGACATGACCGACAAGCAGCGCAACCAGCTGCTGGCCGACATGACCGAGGAGGTGGCCGGCCTGGTGCTGCGCGACAATTATCGCCAGACCCAGGCACTGTCGCTCAGCGAGCAGCTGTCCCACGAAGGCCTGGGGCCGTACCGGCGCTTCATCAACGAACTCGAGGCCGGCGGCCAGCTGGACCGCGAGCTGGAGTTCCTGCCCGACGACGAGACCCTGCTCGAGCGCTCCAACAACAACGAGGGATTGACCCTGCCCGAGCTCTCGGTGCTGATCTCGTACGCCAAGAGTACGCTCAAGGGCGACCTGATCGCCTCCGAGGTGCCCGACGACCCCTATATCCAGGCGCACCTGGAGCGTGCCTTCCCGCGGGTGCTGGTCGAGCGTTTCGGCACCGAGATGTATCGCCACCGCCTCAAGCGGGAGATCGTCGCCACGCAGATCGCCAACGACCTGGTCGATCACATGGGGATCGTCTTCATGCGCCGGCTGATCGACACCACCGGTGCCAGCCGGGCCGAGATCGCCCGGGCCTACGTGATTGCCCGCGACAGCTTCAATCTCGACGGCCTGTGGCAGCAGATCGAGGCACTCGACAATCGGGTCGACAGCCGCGTGCAGTATCAGATGATGCTCGATCTGATGCGCCTGATGCGGCGTGCCACCCGCTGGTTCCTGCGGCAGCGCAGCTCGCTGTCGGTCACCGAAAGCATCGAGCACTTCGCGCCGCGTCTCACGCAGCTGCAGGAAAGCATCGGCAAGCGCCTGCGCGGCCAGGAGCGCGAGACCTGGGAGGCCCGCCGCGACGAACTGACCGAAGCGCGCGTTCCCAAGGCGCTGGCCAGTATCGTGGCGGCGACCGGCAACCTCTACGCGGGGCTGGGCATCATCGAGGCCGCCAAGCAGACCGGCGAGAAGATCCAGCGGGTCGCCGAACTCTACTACGAGATCGGTCATCGCCTGGAGCTGCCGTGGATGAGCGAGCAGATCGACGCGCTCGACGTGCGCGACAGCTGGCAGGCGCAGGCCCGCGAGACCTTCCGTGACGATCTCGATCGCCAGCAGCTGGCGCTGACGGTCAGCGTGGTCAAGATGGAGGAAGCGCCGCGCGACATCGAGCCCCGCGTCGACCAGTGGCTGACGCGTCATGCCGACCTCCATGATCGCTGGTGCCGCCTGATCAGCGAGGTGCGCAGCGGCAACCAGGGTGGCTATCCGCTGTTTGCCGTGGCGATCCGCGAGCTGGTCGACCTGGCCGACAGTGGTGGCGAAGGCTGACGGCTGAGTCAACCCGCCGACTTGACGAAACCCCGCTCGACGGGGTTTCGTCATGTATGGGGCCGCTCGACGGTCCCCTCATTCCAACCGATGTCAGGAGGCAAGCATGGCCAGCGAGGGATATCACGAGCCGGTGGAAGAACTGAGCGGCGAGACACGCGACTATCATCGCGCCATCGTCTCGCTCATGGAGGAGCTGGAGGCCGTCGACTGGTACAACCAGCGCATCGACGCCTGCCAGGATGCGTCGCTGAAGGCGATCCTGGCGCACAATCGCGACGAGGAGAAGGAGCATGCCGTCATGACGCTCGAGTGGCTGCGGCGGCGTGACAAGACGCTCGATGCCCACCTGCGGGAATTCCTGTTCACCGAGGGCGACATCGCGCACTGAGTGGGCCCGGCCGGTGGTGTTCGACACCGGCCGACGGCGTCGCCCGCGTCGTCGCTCCGGTGGATTTGCGCTATACTCGCGGCCGCTTTTCATGCCGCCCGCCGAGGAGTCCGATGTACGCGCTCACCCGCCCGATCCTGTTTCGTCTCGACCCGGAAACCGCCCACGGGGTGAGCCTGACGGCGCTCGATGCGCTGCATCGCTGCCATCTGGATACGTTGCTGCACGTGGCCGAGTCGCGCGTCGAGGATCCCGTTACCCTGATGGGGCTGCGCTTTCCCAACCGGGTCGGCCTGGCCGCGGGGCTCGACAAGAACGCCGATCACCTCGAAGCCCTGGGGGCGCTGGGCTTCGGCTTCGTCGAGGTGGGCACCGTGACGCCACGACCGCAGCCTGGCAACCCGCGGCCGCGACTGTTCCGCTTGCCGAAGGCCGGGGCAATCATCAATCGCATGGGCTTCAACAATGCCGGTGTCGACCATCTGATCGCCAATGTCCGCAAGAGCCGTTACGATGGCGTGATCGGCATCAACATCGGCAAGAACCTCACCACGCCGGTGGAGCGTGCCGTCGACGACTACCTGATCTGCCTGGAGCGGGTGCATCCCTACGCGGACTACGTGACCGTCAATATCTCCTCGCCCAACACGCCGGGGCTTCGTGATCTGCAGTTCGGCGAGCATCTCGATGCGCTGCTGGGCACGCTGCGCGAAGCCGCCACGCGACAGGACCAGCGTGCCGGGCGTCAGGTGCCGCTGGCCGTGAAGATCGCGCCGGACATGGACGACACCGCCATCGGTCTGGTGGCCGAGGCGCTGGAACGTAACGGGATCGACGCCGTGGTGGCGACCAACACCACGCTGGCGAGAGAGGCCGTGCAGGGGCTGGCGCATGCCGAGGAGACCGGCGGGCTTTCCGGCGCACCGGTGCGAGCAGCGTCGGATCATGTCGTCAGGACCCTGCGCCATCATCTGCCGGAAATGCCGATCATCGGGGTCGGCGGCATCGACAGCGGGGTGGCCGCCCGGGACAAGCGCGCGGCCGGCGCGGATCTGGTTCAGCTCTATTCGGGTTTCATCTATAAGGGGCCGGCACTGATCGGCGAATGCGCCCGGGCCCTGCGTGACGCTCAGGCCCCGGTGGGTGCGTGAAATACAAAAAGGCCCGCAGCATGATTGCGGGCCTCGGCAGGTAACCGACTGTATCGGGTCGCTATTGCATGACCATCGGGTTCTTGTGAATGCCGGCGACACCCGTCATGCCGGCCCATTGATCACCTCGACCCTCACGCCAACCGCTCATCCAGTATTCCCGTAGGTTGATGTCCTGGCTGGGGCAATCATCCCGGGAGCGCCCGGAGAGGCCGGCCTTGTAGCCATGGACATAGGCACGCTGAAAGCGATCACGTTTCTGTCGTTTCATCGGGTAACCTCTATCATGAGAACCGAATTATTATTGCGAGTCATTACGTCGGCAGTGGGCTCCGGGCCGTCACTGCCGCTGCTTTCGAGACCGCGGACAGAACGCATGCGTTGTCTTAGTAGCTACTAAGTTTCTTTCTAGTTGAATAGTGGCAAGCCTGTCGAGCCGCGTTTTGTCACTGAAATGTTATCGTATTGAAATGAAAGGACCCTTTGCACCCATGAGCAATGATCAAGCGACGCCATCCGGCGTCCGGGCTGCCGGGCATGCCGGTTTTGCCAGCTGCCCCTGGGGCATCGAGTCCCTGCTGGCGGAGGAGCTGAGCGGGCTGGGCGCCACCGTCACCCGGCAGACCGTGGCCGGCGTCCATTTCACGGCCGACCTGGCCACGCTTTATCGCGCCTGCCTGTGGTCACGGCTGGCCAACCGGGTCGTGCTGCTGCTGGTTCAGGCCACCGATATCGAGACCCCCGAGGCGCTGCGGGCCTGCGTCACCGAGGTCGACTGGGCGGTGCACCTGCCGGACGGCGCTTCCCTGGTGGTGGATTTCCAGGGCCAGTCCCGGGCGATCCGGCATACCCGCTTCGGTGCCCAGACCGTCAAGGACGGCATCGTCGATGCGCTGCAGGCGGCCGGGCGCGAGCGCCCCCGGGTCGAGCATCGCGATCCGGATCTGCGCATTCATGCCCATCTGCATCGCGGTCGCCTGACGGCCGGTATCGACCTGTCCGGCGGCAGCCTGCACCAGCGCGGCTACCGCCGGGATCCGGGGCATGCGCCACTCAAGGAAAACCTCGCCGCGGCACTGCTGATTCGTGCCGGCTGGCCGGCCCGCGCCCGCCGTGGCGAGTCGCTGGTCGATCCGATGTGCGGGGCCGGCACACTGCTGATTGAGGCGGCCATGATGGCCGTCGATCGGGCGCCGGGGTTGGGGCGGCCGCGTTTCGGCTTCGAGCGCTGGGCCGGGCATGACGCCGCGCTGTGGCGGGAGTTGCTGCGCGAGGCCGAGGTGCGCGACCGGCTGGGGCGCCGGCGTGTCACCGCGAAGCTGTTCGGCAGCGACCGCAGCCCGCCCGCACTGGCCGCCGCCAAGGCCAATGCCATGCGCGCCGGGATCCCGGCGCTCATCGAGCTCAGCGGAGCGGATGCCCGGCACTGGCAGCGCCCGGCAGCGGCCGAGGGGCCGGGGCTGGTGCTCACCAACTCGCCCTATGGCGAACGCCTTGGCGAGCTGCCTGAATTGGTCACCCTGTATGCCGGGCTGGGCGAGCGGGTTCGCGAGCAGTGTCCGGGGTGGACGCTGGCACTGTTCACCGGCAACCCGGATCTGGGCCATCGCGTCGGGCTGCGTGCCGAGAAGCAGTACGCCTTCAAGAATGGGCCGCTGGACTGCAAGCTGCTACTGATACCGGTGCCCGAGCACGTCGAGGAAGCGGCGCCGCCGCCCCGCTCGGCAGGCGCGACGATGTTCGCCAATCGCCTGACCAAGAACCGCAAGCGCCTGGCCAAGTGGCTCAAGCGCAGCGGCGAGTCCTGCTACCGGCTCTACGATGCCGACATGCCGGAATATGCCCTGGCGGTGGATGTCTACGGCGACCGGGTTCACGTTCAGGAATACGCGCCGCCGCGCTCGGTGGACGCCGCCCAGGCCAACCGGCGGCTGATGGAGGCACTGACGGTGATCCCCGAGGTGCTCGAGGTGTCGGCTGACGCAGTGTACGTCAAGCAGCGCAGCCGCCAGAGCGGCAAGGCCCAGTACGAGAAGCGCGACACCAGCGGTGAGCGCTTCCAGGTCAGTGAGGGGCCGGCACGGCTATGGGTCAACCTGCGCGACTACCTGGACACCGGGCTGTTTCTCGATCACCGGCCGGTACGCCGTCGGCTGCGCGAGATGGCCGCGGGCCAGCGCTTCCTCAACCTGTTCTGCTACACCGGCGCGGCCACGGTGCAGGCCGCGCTCGGCGGCGCCAGCGAGACTCTGAGCGTGGACCTGTCCAATACTTACCTGGACTGGGCGCGCGACAATCTGGCGCTCAACCGGCTCGATCCGGCGCGTCATAGGGTGGTGCGTGATGACTGCCTGCACTGGCTGGAGACGGCGCAGGGGATGTTCGACCTGATCTTTCTAGATCCGCCGACTTTCTCCAACTCCAAGCGCATGGAGGGCACGCTGGATATCCAGCGCGATCATGGGCGGCTGGTGGATCTGGCCATGGCGCGGCTGGCGCCGGGAGGCACGCTGGTGTTCTCGAACAACCAGCGTCGCTTCCGAATCGACGAAGCACTCGTCGCGCGTTATGCCGTCACCGAGATCACGCGGGATACCTTCGATCCGGATTTCCAGCGCCGCGGTGACCTGCACCATTGCTTCCTGATCGGCCATGTGGCGACGCCGGGGGACTGAATTGGGCGCTGGCCGGAAGGGCGGCGTCCGGGGCGGAGGTGGCCGGGCGCCCGGTCACTCCAGCAGCGAGAGTTGACGCACGGCGTCGCGGCCCTCGGGGCTGTCGGCGCTGGTCTTGAGTACCTGGCGGAAGCCACGCGAACGCTGGATATGGTCGACGTCCTCGAGCCACATCAGGGCTTGATCGTAGCTGTCGGCCAGCTGGTGCTTGAGGCCGCCGAACTGGGTGCCGATCTGGCCCCAGGCGCGGCTGAATATCCAGTCGCCGAACATGTCCTGATGGACATGCACCAGCACGTAGTCATGATGGCTTTCCCAGCGGACGATCACGTTGGCTCCTGCGTCGATGGCGGCTTGTCGCGCTCGGCCGCGCGGCCTAAGATGGCGAGCGGCCCGGGGGCACCATTGTAGCCGCCCGGAGGATGCGAACAAGGAGTCTTCCCCATGCGTATACTCGCCGACCAGAACATTCCGCTCGTCGAGGCCTTCTTCGGCGAGCTGGGCGAGATCACGCGGCTCCCCGGGCGGCAGATCGATGCCGCGGCGGTGTGCGATCACGACATCCTCCTGGTGCGCTCCATCACCCGGGTCGATGCCGGCCTGCTGGATGGCTCACGGGTGAAGTTCGTGGGCACTTGCACCATCGGTACCGATCATGTGGATCAGGCCTATTTACGGGAGAACGGCATCGGCTTCGCCAGTGCGCCCGGCTGCAACGCCGAGTCGGTGGTGGACTACGTGCTCTCGAGTCTGCTGCTGCTGGCCGAGGAAGCGGGCGAATCGCTCGATGCGCGCACCGTGGGCATCGTCGGGGCCGGCAACGTCGGTAGCCGCCTGGCCAAGCGTCTGGATGGCATGGATGTTCCCTACCTGATCTGTGACCCGCCGCGCGCTCGCGACGAAGGGCGCGACGATTTCATCGACCTCGACACCCTGATCGAGCGCTGCGACGTGGTCTGCCTGCATACTCCGCTGGTCAAGACCGGCGATCATCCCACCCGGCATCTGATGGACGCCCGGCGCATCCAGGCGCTGCGTCCCGGCAGCGTGCTGCTCAATGCCGGCCGGGGCGCCTGTCTGGACAATACGGCCCTGCGCGAGCGGCTGGCGGCCGGCGGCGACCTGCGTTGCGTGCTGGATGTCTGGGAAGGCGAGCCGGGCATCGACGAGGCGCTGTACCCGCTGGTGGATATCGCCACGCCGCACATTGCCGGCCATAGCCTGGACGGCAAGATGCGCGGGACCGAGCTGGTCTACCAGGCCGTGATGAATCATTACGGGCTGCCGGTGCGCTGCAAGCTGGGGCAGCTCAAGCCGGACCCCTGGCTGCGCAAGCTGGTGCTGACCGAATGGGCGCCACCGCTGGAGGCCCTGGCGCTGTGCGTGCGTGCCTGCTACGACGTGCGTCGGGACATGGTGGGCTTCGAGCGCTACCGCCGTCGCCTCGGCATGGCGGAGGGCTTCGACCGCTATCGGGCCGAATATCCGGTCCGTCGCGAGTTCTCTACCCTGCGGGTCGATCTCAAGAAGAACAACAACGACCTGCGCGAGGCGATCGCCGGTTTCGGCTTCAAGGTCAAGCTGGCCGGTAAGTGACGTCCGCCGGCGGCGCCGGCCTGATCACGAAAAAGGCCCGCCGACGCGGCGGGCCCGATCCTCGATGGTTCAGTGCCTACTGGCGGTAGGCGGATTCCTTGAGGGCACGGATGCGGTCATCCAGCGGCGGGTGACTGGCGAACAGCCGCTCCATCAGCTTGCGGGTCTGGCCGGTGGTGATGGCGAAGGCGGTCAGGCTGTCCGGCATCTGATCGGCCATCTGGGTCTCCGCCTTGAGCCGCGCCAGGGCGTTGATCATCGCGCCGCTGCCGGCCAGCCGGGCGCCGGCGGCGTCGGCGCGGTACTCGCGGAAGCGCGAGAACCAGGCGACGATGACCGAGGCCACCAGCCCGAAGACGATCTCGGCGACGATCACCACCGCCATGTAGCCGAAGAAGCCCAGCCCCTCGTTGTCGTCGCGGCGCAGGAAGCTGTCGATCAACTGGGCGACCACGCGGGCGAAGAATATCACGAAGGTGTTGAGCACCCCCTGGATCAGCGCCAGCGTGACCATGTCACCGTTGGCGACGTGGCCGATCTCGTGACCCAGCACGGCGCGGACCTCTTCCGGGCGCATGCGGTTGAGCAGCCCGCTGGAGACCGCGACCAGCGCATCGTCCTTGTTCCAGCCGGTGGCGAAGGCGTTGGACTGCTGGGCCGGGAAGATGGCGACGTCGGGCATCTTGATGCCGGCATCCCGGGCCAGTTCGGCGACCGTGTCGAGCAGCCACTTCTCGTTGGCGTCCCGGGGCTGGTCGATGATCTGGGCGCCGGTGCTCATCTTGGCCATCGGCTTGGAAAGGAACAGTGAGACCAGCGAACCGGCCATGCCGAAGATGAAGCTGAAGATCAGCAGGCTGTTCATGTTCAGCCCGTTGGCCTGCAGGTAGGGCTCCACGCCCAGCAGCCGCAGGGTGATACTGGCGACCAGCACCACGGCCAGGTTGGTCGCCAGGAACAACAGGATGCGCATCATGGGTGTGACCTCGGTCGTCGGAAAGCCGGAAAATTCAGTGTGTTGTCTGGCTCTTAGATACGCGCCGGGGGGCGGGGTTTCAAGCCCCGGCGCGTTAAATTTATCGACGCGGCGAGCGTGATCGCGGGGCGCGCCGCGGCCTCATTGCCGGTAGCGGCCGAGGAACCGGGCGAAGCGATCGAGTGCGTCGTCGAGCTGGTCGGCCCAGGGCAGGGTAACGATGCGCACGTGGTCGGGTTCCGGCCAGTTGAAGGCGGTGCCCTGGACCAGCAGGATCTTCTCCTGCAGCAGCAGGTCGAGCACCAGCTGCTGGTCGTCCTGGATGTTGAACACCGCGGGGTCGAGTCGCGGGAAGGCGTAGAGCGCTCCCTTCGGCTTGGTGCAGGACACGCCCGGAATGGCGTTGAGCTTCTCGTAGGTGATGTCGCGCTGGGCCCGCAGGCGCCCGCCGGGCAGCACCAGGTCGTTGATCGACTGGTAGCCGCCGAGTGCGGTCTGGATGGCGTGCTGGGCCGGCACGTTGGCGCACAGGCGCATCGAGGCCAGCATGTTCAGGCCCTGGATGAAGTCCTCGGCGCGCTGCTTGCCCACCTTGCCGGACAGGATCATCCAGCCGCTGCGAAAGCCCGCGCAGCGGTAGCTTTTCGACAGGCCGTTCATGGTGACCACCAGCTGGTCGTCGCCGGCCAGCGCGCCGGTGGAGACATGCTCGACGTCGTCGTAGAGGATCTTGTCGTAGATCTCGTCGGAGAAGATCACCAGATCGTGGGCCCGGGCGATCGCCAGCAGCTCCTTGACCACCTCGGGCGGGTAGACGGCCCCGGTGGGGTTGTTGGGGTTGATCAGCACGATCGCCCGCGTGTGGCTGGTGACCTTGTCGCGGATATCCGCCAGGTCCGGCGCCCAGTCGGCCTGCTCGTCGCAGCGGTAGTGCACCGGCCGGCCTCCCGAGAGATTGGCCGCCGCCGTCCACAGCGGGTAGTCGGGCGCGGGGATCAGCACCTCGTCGCCATCGTTGAGCAGGGCCTGCATGGCCATCACGATCAGCTCGGAGACCCCGTTGCCGATGAATATGTCCTCGACGCCGACGCCGGGAATCCCCTTGCGCTGACACTCCTGCATGATCGCCTTGCGCGCCGAATACAGTCCCTTGGAGTCGCAGTAGCCCTGGGCGGTGGGCAGGTTGCGCATCACGTCCTGGAGGATTTCCTCGGGCGCCTCGAAGCCGAACGGGGCGGGGTTGCCGATGTTGAGCTTGAGGATGCGCTGGCCTTCGTCCTCGAGTCGCTTGGCATGATCGAGAACCGGGCCGCGGATGTCGTAGCAGACGTTGTCGAGCTTGTGGGACTTGCGAATCGGGCGGGGCGTGGTGTCCATGAGGCGCGATGATTCCTTGGCGTTGCTGTCTTGGGCGCCGTGGTCCGGTGCGGTTGCGCCGGGGCGGGCGGCGTCGAACAGCATACCCCGGCGTCGCGAACGTGCAAATGGCCGGGGAGAGCGGTTCAGGCCTCGTCAACGGCCTCGATCGGCGGCGGAATATCGTCCGGGGTTTCCAGGGTCAGCCGGCCCAGCTTGCCGTGGCGCAATTCGTGAAGAAGCACTTCGGCGCCGCGGTGCAGGTCGACCTCGCCGCCGGGGCGCAGGCCGCCACGCTTGCGGGCGATCTCGGCGACGATGGCCTGGCCGTCGAAGCCGGCGCGGGCCAGCAGGTCGGGCTGCTGGTCGCCGTCGGCCTCGACCGTGTCGGCGCCCTCGGCCGGCGTGTAGGCGGGCAGGGTCGTCAGCTTGAAGCGCCGGGAGAGGGCCTCCGGGTAGCGTCGGGCGAGTTCCGCCGCGGCAATGATGGCCACGTCGGTATACTCGATCGCCGTGTCACGAATCGCGCCGCTGGCGGCGAGCCGATAGGCGCTGGCCTGATCCTCGATCTTCGGCCACAGCACCCCCGGCGTGTCGGTCAGCGCGATGCGTCCGTCGATGCGGATCTTCTGCTGGCGCTTGGTCACCGCGGGTTCGTTGCCGGTCTTGGCGAGCTTGCGGCCGGCCAGCCCGTTGATCAACGTCGACTTGCCGACGTTGGGGATGCCCATGACCATGACCCGCACGTCACGATCGGCACGCACCTGACCGGCCAGCTCGTGGCAAAGGGCGGGAATGCGCTTGAGCTCGCGGGCCAGGGTGGTGGTTACCGCCAGTGCGCGGGTGTCGGCCTGAGCGTCGAAGTGGGCGACCCATTCGCGGGTGCGCTCGGGGTCGGCCAGGTCGGCGCGCGAGAGGATCTTCAACACCGGCTTGTGTTCGGTGAGGTCGGCCAGCATGGGGTTGGCGCTGGAGTAGGGCAGCCGCGCATCCAGAACCTCGATCACCACGTCGATCTCCGGCAGGGCCTCCTTGATCTGGCGCCGCGCCTTGTTCATGTGTCCCGGATACCAGCCGAGCATCGTTCCCCCTGGAAGGTGTGCACAGAAAACGGGCGCCAATCTTAGCAGATCGGCGCCCGGTGCGGTGGCTTCCTGTGGTTCATTCGCCGGAATGGAAGGTCAGCGCCACCGAGTTGATGCAGTAACGCAGCCCGGTGGTTTCCGGCGGGCCGTCGGGGAAGACGTGGCCCAGATGGGCATCGCAGTGCGCGCAGACCACTTCCGTGCGGCGCATGCCGTGGGAGTCGTCGAAATGCTCCTCGACCGAGCCCTTGCCCAGCGGGCGATCGAAGCTCGGCCATCCGCAGCCGGCGTCGAACTTGTGCTCGTTCTCGAACAGGGCGGCGCCGCAGCACACGCAGTGATAGATGCCCTGCTCGTCGCTGACCCGGTAGTCGCCGCTGAACGGCGGCTCGGTGCCCTTCTCGCGGGCGACCCGGTACTGCTCGGGCGTCAGCTGGTCGCGCCATTCGGCATCGCTTTTCTGCAGCTTGTTGCGCATCGGCATGCTCCTCTTGCGGTGGGGCGTTACTGCGCCATGAGACTACGAAATGGCGGCTCGGGCCAACCCGGTGAATCCCGTGTTCCTGTACCTGCAGGATAGACGCTGCCACCCGCCCGTGGCGCCAGGGGAGCGACAGGAGTCAGCGGAGAGTTGACAGCGGCAGGTGGCCTATTTACTATACGCGCCACCTCGACGAGGCAAGGCACTGCGTCCCATTCGTCTAGTGGTCCAGGACACCGCCCTTTCACGGCGGTAACAGGGGTTCGAACCCCCTATGGGACGCCACTTCCTCATCGGGTGACAGGCTGGAAATTGCGGGAATAGCTCAGTGGTAGAGCATCGCCTTGCCAAGGCGAGGGTCGCGAGTTCGAATCTCGTTTCCCGCTCCAAGTCTGGTTTGCAGGAATGACAGGTGAGGGTCGCGAGCCGGAACGCCGGTCCGATCCAATCTCGTTTCCCGCTCCAGAATTGCGTCCCATTCGTCTAGTGGTCCAGGACACCGCCCTTTCACGGCGGTAACAGGGGTTCGAACCCCCTATGGGACGCCACTTCCGGTCTTGTCAGAGGTTGCAGGCTGCGGGAATAGCTCAGTGGTAGAGCATCGCCTTGCCAAGGCGAGGGTCGCGAGTTCGAATCTCGTTTCCCGCTCCAGTTTTTGGGGTAGCAGAAAATGTGACGAAGGTCGCGAGCCGAAGCGTCGGCCCGGCGGAACGCCGCCCGATCGAATCTCGTTTCTCGCTCCAGAATTGCGTCCCATTCGTCTAGTGGTCCAGGACACCGCCCTTTCACGGCGGTAACAGGGGTTCGAACCCCCTATGGGACGCCACTTGCATCCTTGCCTTCCTTGAAAAGCGGGAATAGCTCAGTGGTAGAGCATCGCCTTGCCAAGGCGAGGGTCGCGAGTTCGAATCTCGTTTCCCGCTCCAGGAATTGATTCTTTGAAATATTCCACGAGGGTCTCGAGCTGGAACGCCAGCCCGGTCGAATCTCGTGTCCCCCCTCCAGTATTTTATCCTTTCTTTCTCGAAGCTCGATTTCTTGCACAGGATGCGCGTGCGCTTCCAGGCGACATTCGGCGATGACGTCATCGGAGCGTGGCCAGTATGATGCGTGCTGTGTTTCGGAGCATGTTGTCTCGAGCGGCCCGTTTTCCCGGCTTGTCTTCAGTCGTCGGGAGTGCCGCGTGCTCCCCATGATATTTCGTCGGCTATTGATTTTTCCCGCAACGGCCGCATCTCAGTAGTTCTTTGTCACGCCCGTGGCGCGGCGTGTTCGTTGATCGTCCGAAACAGGGGTGTTTGATGACAACACCGGCATTGTCCATCCGTGGCCTGACCAAGGTCTACGGCAACGGCTTCCAGGCCCTGAAGGGGATCGACCTGGATGTTCCCGAGGGGGATTTCTTCGCCCTGCTGGGCCCTAATGGCGCAGGCAAGTCGACCACGCTGGGAATCGTCTGTTCGCTGGTCCAGAAGACGGCGGGCAAGGTGTCCATCTATGGTATCGATATCGACCGGGATTTCGCCAAGGCGAAATACCATCTCGGCGTGGTACCGCAGGAGTTCAACTTCTCGCAGTTCGAGAAGGTCGAGGACATCGTGCTGGCGCAGGCCGGCTACTACGGCATGGCGCTGCGCGAAGCCCGGCCGCGCTGCGCGCAGCTGCTCAAGGACCTGGGCCTGTGGGACAAGCGCAACGGCCCGGCCCGCATGCTCTCCGGCGGCATGAAGCGACGCTTGATGATCGCCCGGGCCTTGATCCATCGTCCGCGTCTGCTGATTCTCGACGAGCCCACCGCCGGGGTGGATATCGAGCTGCGGCGCAGCATGTGGGACTACATGCGGCGCATCAACCGGGAAGAGGGAACCACCATCATCCTCACCACCCACTATCTCGAGGAAGCCGAGAGCCTGTGTCGCAACATCGCCATCATCAATCATGGCGAAATCGTCAAGAACACCACGGTGCGCGAGCTGTTGACCGAGCTGGACACCGAGACCTTCCTGCTCGACCTCGCCGAGCCGGTGGATCGCGCACCGCGGATCGAAGGTTTCGAGGTGGAACAGGTCGAGCGTGCGCAGCTGGCGCTGTCGCTGCGCAAGGGGCAGCAGCTCAATGATGCTTTTCGCCAACTCTCCGAGCAGGGCGTGAGCGTGGTGTCGATGCGCAACCGCGCCAATCGTCTCGAGGAACTGTTCGTGTCGATGGTGGAGGGTGACAACGCACGTGTCCGTCAGGCCGAGGCCGGCAACAAGGAGGCCCAATCATGAATCCGCGTCAGATCCTGATTGCCCTGTGGACGCTGGTGGTCAAGGAGGTGCGGCGTTTCACCCGCATCTGGCCGCAGACCCTGCTGCCGCCGTCGATCACCATGACCATGTACTTCATCATCTTCGGCAACCTGATCGGCTCGCGGGTCGGCGAGATGGACGGTTTCAGTTACATGGCCTACATCGTGCCGGGGCTGATCATGATGTCGGTGATCACCAACAGTTACTCCAACGTGGCCTCATCGTTCTTCTCCAACAAGTTTCAGCGCAGCGTCGAGGAGATGATGGTCTCGCCGATGCCCAGCTGGGTGATCCTCGGTGGTTTCGTGCTGGGAGGCATGACGCGCGGGCTGGGTGTCGGCCTGATCGTGACCCTGGTGTCGCTGTTCTTCACCGATCTGACCATTCACCATCCGCTGGTAACGGTCGGTGTGGTGACCATGACCGCCGCGCTGTTTTCCATCGGCGGCTTCATCAATGCGCTGCTGGCCAACAAGTTCGACGATATCTCGATCGTGCCGATCTTCGTGCTGACACCGCTGACCTATCTGGGCGGGGTCTTCTACTCGATCGACATGCTGCCCGACTTCTGGCAGGGCGTGTCGATGATCAACCCGATCCTCTACATGGTGAATGCCTTCCGCTACGGCATCCTCGGTGTCTCCGACATTCCGGTCGGCGGAGCACTGGTCGCCGTGGCGCTGTTCATCATGGCCTTCTTTGCCGTGGCGCTGTGGATGCTGGAACGCGGCAAGGGCATTCGGAGTTGACATGAACCGTCCCGATACCTTGAAGGATGCCCCGCTGGGGCGTGAGTCCGATTATCCTGAGCGCTACGACCCGGTGTTGCTCTACCCGATTCCGCGTGCCGCCAATCGCGCGCCGCTGGGGATCGGGGAGGGCGCTCTGCCGTTCGTCGGCGAGGATGAGTGGCACGCCTTCGAGCTGTCCTGGCTCAACGCCCGGGGCAAGCCCTGCGTGGCCGTGGCGCGCTTTCGCCTGCCGGCGGACTCGCCGAACCTGATCGAGTCCAAGTCCTGGAAGCTCTATCTCAACAGCTTCAACCAGACCCGTTTCGACAGCCGCGAGCAAGTCGTCGAGACGCTGGAGCGCGACCTCGGCGAAGCGGCGGGCAAGCCGGTAGGGGTCGATCTGCTGGGCGTGGACGCCCCCGAACTGATGCCCCGCACATTGCCCGGCGAGTGCATCGACGGGCTCGATATCGCCGTCGACGACTACACGCCCAATGCTGGTGTCCTGCAGGTCGGGGCTGACGTCGTCGAGGAGACCCTGCACTCGCATCTGCTCAAGTCCAATTGCCCGGTGACCGGCCAGCCCGACTGGGGCAGCGTGCTGATTCGCTATCGCGGGCCGCGCATCGACCGCGAAGGCCTGCTGCGTTACCTGATCGGCTTCCGCCAGCATCAGGATTTCCACGAGCACTGTGTCGAGCATATCTTCACCGACCTCATGACGCGGGCGCGGCCCGAACGCCTGCTGGTGATGGCGCGTTACGTACGCCGCGGTGGCCTGGATATCAGCCCCTGGCGAGCGACCCCGGGTGAGCGGCCGCCGCAGCCGCTGCGGCTGGCACGACAGTGAGCGAATGGGGTACATTGACGAGAAATATTCTTGTTTGTAGAGAGGTTGCGCCATGGATGCACTCACGCTGCTTCACCAACGTAGCTCGATGGGCAAGCTGGCCGGCCCCGCGCCGAGCCGGGAACAGCTCGATGGCCTTTACCGGGCGGCCCTGCGTGCGCCGGATCACAAGGGGCTGACTCCCTGGCGCTTCATCGAATTCAGCGGCGCGGGCATCGATCGTCTGGGCGAGCTGTTCGCCGAGGCGGAATACCAGGCCAACCCGCATATCGACGATGCCACGCTTGATGCGGTGCGCAAGAAGCCCAAGCGTGCCCCGCTGATCATCGCCGTGATCGCCCGGGTGACCCCCGATCAGCCCAAGGTGCCGCCGGTGGAGCAAGTCCTCTCCGCCGGCTGTGCCGCCCACGCCATCCTGCTCGCCGCCCAGGCGATGGGGCTCGGTGCCATGTGGCGTACCGGCAGCTTCGCCTTCGACAGGACCGTGCGGCGCGGCCTGGGACTGGGCGAGCATGACGAACTGGTCGGCTTTCTCTATCTGGGGCAGCCCGGTGGGCGTCTGCCGACGCCGCCCCGTCGCAACCCCGAGGACTTTGTCGAGCGCTGGGACTGATCACATGCGCGAGATCGGTCAACCCTATCCCCGATTGCCCCTGCCCGATGCGGCGCAGGGAGAAGACCTCGCGGTGTTCCAGGACTGGCTGCAGCAGGCCATTCCGCTGGTGGCCCATCTGGGGCTCGAGCGGATGGCGTGGCAGGGGGACACCCTGGTCTGGCACCTGTCCCTCGCCCCCAACCTCAACGACAAGGGCAGTGGCTTCGGCGGCTCGCTGGCGGCACAGACCACGCTAATCGGCTGGTGCTGGACGACCCTCTGGCTGCGGGGCCACGGCCGGGCGCAGGATGTGGTCGTCGCCAGGGCGGAGCAGCGCTACCTGGCGCCGGTGACCGGCGACTACCGGCTCGAGTGCTGTCCCGCCACGCCGGACGCCGTGGAGGCCCTCCAGGCCCGTCTGGCCGAGCGCGGCAAGGGGCGACTGTCCCTCGTGCAGCGGCTGAGTGTCGGCGATACCTGCTGCCTGGAGGCGCAGGGGGACTACGCTGTACTGCCGCTGCGGAATTGATCCGGAAAACCGCTTGCAATCGCGGGGTTAGCTCGTTACTATATGCGCCGTTCTGACGCCGAAGCCAAGCGAAGCGCAGGACGACAATTTGCGGAGGGGTGTCCGAGTGGTCGAAGGAGCACGCCTGGAAAGTGTGTAAGTCGAAAGGCTTCGAGGGTTCGAATCCCTCCCCCTCCGCCACACAGAATATAGAGAAGCCGCTGATTTCAGCGGCTTTTTCTTTTTCTATACCCTCTCAGCCCATACTTCAGCCCATACTTTGTGTCTGGCTTTCACTGGCCTTCCCAGGACGCTGTTGGACAGTGTGTCCTTCTGCTGTCCCCCTCACGCCTTCCATTTTCTCGATGTTGCTACCACCCACCTTGGTCGGTCGCCTCCTAGTTCAGGCATGACAGGCCGTACCTCTCTCAGGTAGTGTCGACCTAAGTGTTATGAGAACGACTAGGCCCGGGAAGTGGCGATGTCAGATTTTTCTTCATATGCATCCACGATGCAGGAAGGCAATCCCCTAGAGCGTCAGGATGGCCGGGAACTGCGTATTCCCACTGCTCGTGCACGGCGAGCGCTGCATCAAGCGCGTGCAGCGCGTCGCCAGCGTCGCCTGGCTGCTGATCAGCGACAACCCGCGCTATGATCAAGCCGCAGGGTATGAAGGACGTGGAGATCCTGGGGCGGTGTGAGATTCGGATTGGAGAAATAAACCTGAATCCGTGATGCCGGCGTCGACACTTTCCCTATCGCCGTCAGCGAGCATTTTTTGACCTCCGATTCCGTCTCAACCGCCGAATGCATCTCTGCC
>LSBP01000019.1 GCA_001577635.1 Halomonadaceae bacterium T82-2
TAGCGCCCATGGAAGGGTTCACAGCGCCCCCGCGACGCCTTGACACCGGTGCTGCTATATCACCGCCCCCTGCCATGAACGGCAGGGGGCGGTGTCGTTGTCAGGCCCGACTCCGGCGCCTGGCGCTGGTCTGAAGCGGTGTTGTCTCGCTAGACTCAAGGCAATCCAGACACACGAATCGGGAGGTCGTCATGGCCGGAGGATGGTCGAAGGATGGCGCGGTACAGGAGCAGATCGACAGCACCATCGAGGATGCCGTCGAGCGCTCGCGCAGCCAGTTGCCGCGCGGCGAGAGCCTGACCCACTGCGAAGCGTGTGACGCGCCGATCCCCCAGGCGCGCCGCGAGGCGATACCCGGCGTGCGCCTGTGCATCACCTGCCAGAGCGAGGCCGACCGGCGTCAGTCCACGTTCAGCGGCTACAACCGCCGCGGCAGCAAGGACAGCCAGCTGCGCTGATCGTCCCGCCCCTTGACCCGCCGCCCGCCGCCACGTTGTCCTGACCCGCATCACCCCCTACGCTTAGCTAACGAATTATTCACTGACACGCCGCCCCGCCCGACAGCACGGCGGGCGACGGCGCCGACCCTCACGGAGGAAGCATGCCCCAGCCAGCCGTCAGCACCCAGTGGATCGACATCGCCAGTCACGACGAGCAGACGTTCAAGGGCTATCTGGCCCTGCCGCCGGCCGGCAGGGGGCCCGGCATCGTGCTGATCCAGGAGATCTTCGGCGTCAATGCCCACATCCGCAGCGTCGCCGAGCAGTATGCGCTGGACGGCTACGTGGTGCTCGCCCCGGACGTCTTCTGGCGTCAGGAACCGGGCGTGGAACTCGCCTACGAGGGCGAGGACATGGACAAGGCCTTCCGGCTGGTCGGCGAGATCGACTTCACGGTGGCGGTGAAGGATCTGGCCAGCACCGTCCAGACACTGCGCCAGCGCCCCGAGTGCGAGGGCGAGGTGGCGTCGCTGGGCTACTGCATGGGCGGTATCCTCGCCTACCTGGCCGGCATCGAGTCCGGCGTCGACCGGGCGGTGTGCTTCTACCCCGGCGGCATCCACAACCACCTCGACAAGGCCGCCGACCTGACGGTCCCGGCGCAGTTCCACTTCGCCGGCAACGACGGCCACATCACCGATGAACACGTCGAGCAGACCCACCGGGCCTTCGCCGACCGCGACGACGTCGAGATCCATGTCTACGACGGCGCCGACCACGGCTTCAACTGCTGGGCGCGCAGCGCCTACCACCGTCACGCCGCGGCACTCTCCCACGGCCGTACCCTGAGCTTTCTCGAGGGCGCGCTCGAGAACACGTGAAACCGATCACGCACCGGCCGACACGCCCGCGAACGCGGGCGTGTTACGCTACGCCCCGACGCTTCACCAGGATAATCGACGCCCATGTCCCTCGACGATCTGCACCTCAACCTGCGCAACCTGACTTCCGAGGATTACCCTCAGCTCAAGACGCTGATGGACGCCGTCTACCACGACATCGGCGGCGCCTGGCCCCGGCACACCATCTTCGGTGCGAGAGATGGCGGACCATTGCGGCATAATGTCTCCGGTTGGCTCCGGTTAAGAAAGGACAAAAACGGTGATTTTAGCATCTTGACCTACCTCTCGACGCAAACATCAACGTCTCATCACCACTATGTCAAACAGCACGTTCAAACGCCAAGCACGGCCCGCCCCCGAAACGTCGCAAGCGGGCCGCGAAAATGGCTACATGCCTCAACCCAGCTCGCGTCCCTCAGCCTGGCCATATTGCAGCCAATGCTCCAGCGGGTTAATACCGACCGCTTCGACATCCGGGTTGGCCGTCAGATAGGCATCGGTATCGAATTCGGCGGAGGGGTCGCGGCCTTCCTTCCATCCATAGCGCGAGTAGTGCTCCACCGGGTTAATTCCAGCATTGGCGACGTCTGTATTCTGGCTCAGGTACCAGTCGACATCGAACCAGTCATTTGGGTCTCGGCCTTCATTGATTCCATAGTTCATAAAGTGTTCAAGTGGATCGATACGAGCCGCCGCGACATCTGGATTGCGGTTAAGGTACCCCTCGCTATCGAACCAGTCATCGGAGTTAGGCCCCTCTTGCCAATCATAACGGTCATCATAACGATCATTTATGTCGTTGACTGTATCATCCTCTTCGTGACTAATAAAAAAGGCATCACCCTGCCCCACGACCTCAGAAGCCGCTGACTGGGCGCTGGGCTGACCCGCCTCGCGAGCTTCAATATTCACTAGAAGCGCCTGAAGGTCGTCGGATGAGGTGCCGCTGGGCAACAAGTCCTCTCCAACAATCTGCTCAACCGTCACATCCCCCAGGAAATTGGAGCTAGACGTCACGGCGCTCTGTATCTGCGCCAGCGAAAAGGTGTCGCCACCAAGTTGAAACGACTCGATCTGACGTGCCGGATCCTGCCAGTCAGTGATCGCTAACTGCTGGTCCGTTAACGTATTCTGCAACAGAAGATGCCGCCCTTCGACAGTTCGCGCATAGGTGTTATTGCTATACAGCCCGATACCGTCGGCGACAACGGTATCGAACCCGCCACTGTCGACCATCGTGATCGCTGAGTCGCGGCCAGCGACATAGGTGTCATTGCCCGCGCCTCCGGCTAGAAAGCTGTATTCGCTGTCGGCATCGGCGCGTAAGGTATCGTCACCGCTCAAGCCGTAGACAACCTGGTAACCGCCGGTGCGTACGTTGTCGTCACCTTGAGTGGCAAATTTTTCAGGAAAGGTAAGTGTAGCCATAAGAGCCTCCGCTCATTAAATTTACTTTAATTCCATCAACTTACATCGAGATCCATCCAGTGGAGCCCAACGTCAAGACAGCCTTGACCTTTCGCTTACGGCAAACTCAGACAAACTGCCCGTCGCATCAGACCGTGTTCACGGCAGAAGGTTCCCCAACAACGCATTGGACTCAGGGCAATCACACATCCATAATGATTCTCAAACGTCGAGCGATACCACCATGCAGGAGCTCAGTTTACTGTAAAGTGGACCCCACGGTCAAGACAGAATTTGCCTGAGTTTAAGCTAATGCCTCGGCCATGTTCGCAGCGGCACAGCGCTGCCCTGTTGCTTCGTTCTGCGATGTAGCCCCTCGGCCCCCGAAGTGATCGGGTATGGAGGCACCACCACCCACGCCGCTCAGGTAGACCTCGACAAGCTGATCCAGGAGTTTCCCGACGGCCAGATCCTCATCGAGGACGGCGACCGTATCGTCGGCGTGGCGCTGACCGCCCTGGTCGACTACGACGAGTTCTCCAACCCGCACCAGTACGACGACCTGATCGGAAGCCGCGAGATCATTCTCAACGATCCCGACGGCGACGCCCTCTACGGACTCGACGTGCTGATCGACCCGACCTACCGCGGCTACCGGCTGGGCCGGCGCCTCTACGAGGCGCGCAAGGAGCTGTGCCGCTCGATGAACCTGCGCGCGATCCTCGCCGGCGGGCGCATTCCCAACTACCACGAATACGCCGAGGCGATGTCACCGGCGGAATATCTGGAGGCGGTGGCCCGCAAGGAGATCCACGACCCGATCCTGTCGTTCCAGCTGGCCAACGACTTCCAGGTCAAGCGGCTGCTGCGCAAGTACCTGCCCGAGGACGAGAAGTCGCAGGGCTACGCGACGCTGCTGGAGTGGAACAACATCCTCTTCGAGCCCGCCGAGCGGGTGCTCGAGACACGCAAGACCCAGGTACGGGTGGGCGCCGTGCAGTGGCAGATGCGCGAATTCGCCTCGGTCGAGTCGGTGCTGCAGCAGGTCGAGTACTTCGTCGACGCCGTCGCCGACTACCAGAGCGACTTCGTGGTGCTCCCCGAGCTGTTCAACACGCCGCTGATGGGACTCACCGACCAGTCCGACCAGCTCGCCGCGATCCACTTCCTGGCCGGCTTCACCGAGCGCTTCAAGACCGAGATCTCGCGGATGGCGGTGTCCTACAACATTAACATCGTCGCCGGCTCGATGGTCGAGGAAGGCGCGGACGGCAAGCTCTACAACGTCTCGTACCTGTGCCGTCGCGACGGCGAGATCGACCGCCAGGCCAAGCTGCACATCACCCCCCAGGAACGCCGCGACTGGGTGGTGGAAGGCGGCGACGAGCTGCGCGTGTTCGACACCGACGCCGGGCGCGTGGGCATCCTGATCTGCTACGACGTGGAGTTTCCGGAGCTGCCGCGGCTGCTCGCCGATCAGGACATGGACATCCTCTTCGTGCCGTTCTGGACCGACACCAAGAACAGCTACCTGCGGGTGCGCCACTGCGCCCAGGCCCGCGCCATCGAGAACGAGTGCTACGTGGTGGTGTGCGGCAGCGTCGGCAACGTGCCGTCGATCGAGAACCTCGACATCCAGTATGCCCAGTCGTCGGTGTTCTCGCCGTCCGACTTCGCCTTCCCCCACGATGCGGTGCTCTCCGAGACCACGCCCAACACCGAGATGGTGATGTTCTCGGATCTCGACCTCACCCGGCTCAAGGTGGTGCGCAGCGAGGGCACGGTGACCAACCTCAAGGACCGCCGTCAGGACCTGTTCGACCTGCGCCTGCGCGACTGGAGCTGGAAGTCCGGCAGTCGCCAGGAGGACAGCCACTGAGGCGGCCCGCATGAGCCCATGGCACGCCTTCCAGGCCTGGCGACGCCAGCGCGAGGCCCGTCGTCACCCGCTGCCGGCCGAGGCCTGGCAGACGGCCTGCCGGCGCCTGCCGCTGCTGGCGGCGCTGCCCGCGGACGAGGCCGAGCGGCTCGGCGAGCGCGCCTGGGCCTTCCTGCGCCACAAGCGGATCAGCACCCCGGAGACCGCCGAGTTCGACCTGGCGACGCGGCTGGGGCTGGCCGCCCAGGCCTGCCTGCTGACGCTGGGCTGGAGCGACGCCGAGGCCGGCGAGGCCTTCGCCAACGTCCACGAGGTGGTGGTGGTGCCGGAGGCCTTCCGGCGCCATGTCGCCGAGATGGACGACGCCGGCGTGATCCACGAGTACGAGGACGAACGGGTCGGCGAGACCTGGTTCCAGGGGCCGGTGGTGATTTCCCGGATCGACCTGCTGGACAGCGGCGGCTGGAACGGCTTCAACGTGGTGATCCACGAGTTCGCCCACAAGCTCGACATGAGCAACTCGCGGGATGCCGACGGCTTCCCGCCGCTGCCCCGCGACATCGACCCGCGCGAGTGGCACCGGGTCTTCACCGCGGTCTGGGACGACCTGCAGGCCCACCTGGCCCACGGCAGGCCCACGCCGATCGACGCCTACGCGGGCAGTCACCCCGGCGAGTGCTTCGCGGTGTGCTGCGAGCTGTTCTTCAGCGCCCCCGGCCGGCTGCGCCACGCCTATCCTGCCCTCTATGCCCTGCTCTCGCGCTACTTCGCCCAGGACCCGCTGGCCCGCCGGCGCCCCGCGAATCACGCCTGAAACGGGACTCAGCCTATGGTGTCGGGCCGCGGCAGGCGCCGTGCCGTGGCCGGGGAGACCGACGGCCAGGACAGGCTGACCTCGAGCCCGTGGGGCTCGCGATTGCGCAGGGTCAGGCTGGCCTGCTGCCGCCGGGTCAGCTCCAGGACGATCGACAGCCCCAGGCCGCTGCCGGTGGTGCGCTGGTCGGCCACCCGGCGGAAGCGCTCGGTGACCTTGTCGATCAGGGCCTCGGGGATCCCTGGGCCACTGTCGCGCACGGCCAGCCGGGCCCGGCCGTCGCATTCAGCCAGCTCCAGTGTCACGGTGCCGTGTTCGGGGGTGTAGCGCAGGGCGTTGTCCAGCAGGTTGCGAATCAGGATACCCAGCTCCACCGGGTCGGCCCGCACCCACAGCGTTTCCAGCCCCGTGACCTCGATCTCCTGGTGGCGCGCCTGGGCCCAGGGCCACAACTCGGCGACCAGGTCGAGCGCCAGCGGGTAGATATCCACGTCCGCTTCCTGGGACGGCGCCTCGCGGTCGATCCGGGCCAGCACCAGCAGCTGCTCGACCACGCGCTGCAACCGCTCCACCCCGCTGTAGGCCTTGTCCAGCGAGGCCGACTCGCCGGCGCGGGCATTGTCAAGATGGATCTTCAGCCCCGCCAGCGGGGTGCGCAGCTCATGGGCGGCATCGGCGGTGAAGCGACGCTCGCGCTCGAGCGTCTCGCGCAGGCGGGCGATGAAATCGTTGATCGCCTGGCGCAGCCCGGCCAGCTCGCGAGGCACGGTAACGTCGAGGAAGCTCAGGTCGCGATCGTTGCGCCCCTCGACCTGGCGCGACAGCGCGCCGATGGGGCGCACGCCGCGGCGGATGATGACGCCCATCGCCCACAGCAGCACCGGCAGGGCCAGCAGCATGGGGATCAGGTTGCCCAGCACCACCTTGCTTTCCAGTTCGCTGAAGAACTCCTCGTGCACCCCCGTGCGAATCCACAGGCCGCTCTGGGCATCGAACATCGAGAACACCCGCCAGCGTGCGCCGTTGTACTCGACCCAGTCGTAGCCGGTCTGCTGCGGCGCGGGGAACGGCCCGGCGTCGTTCCACACCGCGCCCAGCAGCTGCGGTGTGCCGTCCGGGTGCCAGAAGCCCACCGACAGCAGATGCTCTTCATGGTGATAGAGCAGGGCCTGCCGCCCGTCGCCCGCGGGCTGGGCCCGCCCCGCCTCGTAGAGCCTGGCGAAATGCCCGGGCTGGCTGAGCTGCTCGGTGATGCGTCGATAGTCGGCCAGGTCGGTATTCGGGCCGATCAGCCCGGCCACCACCCGGCTTTCCAGGCTCAGCTGGGCATCGAGAATCTCTTCCATCTCGTGCGCCGTGATCAGATAGGCGGCAGTGATCGCCAGGGCGGTCACCAGCGCCAGCACCAAGGCCAGCGTGCGGGTCAGATAACGGCGAATCGAGATCATTGAAGGCGCGAATCCAGCCGATAGCCGATGCCACGCACGGTGACGATCAGCGCCTTGTCGAGTTTCTTGCGCAGGTGATGGATATGCACCTCCACCGCGTTGGACGCCACCTCCTCGTCCCAGCCGTAGAGCAGGCTCTCGAGACGCGGTCGCGTCATCACCTTGTCCGGGTGTCGCGCCAGCTCCAGCAGCAGGGCATACTCGCGGCGCGCCAGGGCCACCGGTTCGCCGCGCCAGCTGGCCTGATGACGCGCCTCGTCGATGCGCAGGGGGCCAATCTCCAGCACCTGGGACGCCCGCCCCTCGGCACGGCGCATCACCACGCGCAGGCGCGCCAGCAGTTCCTTGAGGTCGAAGGGCTTGAGCACGTAGTCGTCGGCGCCCCCGTCGAGCCCGGCGATTCGATCATCGACATCGTCGCGCGCGGTGAGAATCAGCACCGGCAGATCGCTGTGCCGACGCAGGTGGCGCAGCACCGTCATGCCGTCGACATCGGGCAGCCCCAAGTCGAGCACGGCGACCGAGAAGGCCTCGCAGCGCACTGCCGCCATGGCATCGGTGCCGTTGTCGAACCACTCCACGACATACCCTTCGCGCTGCAGCGCCGTCTTGATGCCGTCCCCCAGCAGGGGGTCGTCCTCCACCAGTAGTAAACGCATGCGTATCCTATTGTTCCCGGCGTATTGATTACAGGCAACCCAGCATCGAGCGCTTTCCTTAACGGTGACTTAAGCGCCGGACCGCGGAGCCCGGGCCTGTACCCCGGCGACGCCCGGTGGCATCATACCCGGCTATAACAATGCGTCCTCCGTCTCCCCCTGCCCCGCATGGCGCCGGGTCCAGTCCGCTCGGTCCCCGCCGGGGTCGGTGCACCGATACACAGTCTTAAGACCTTAAGACCATCTTAAGCCGCATCCGGCAGGCTGCCCTGCCGTCGATAGAAAAGAGTTCACCGCCGTGACAACACCGCTACTCTCGATTGTCATTCCCGCCCGCGACGAGGCCGGAAACCTGCCCACCCTGCTCGACGAGATCGACACCGCCTTCCCGGACACCCCGTTCGAGGTTCTGGTGGTGGACGACGCCTCGCAGGATGACACCTGGGCGATGCTCACCCGGCGTGCCGAGCAGGACGCGCGCCTGCGCCCGCTGCATCATGACCGCAGCGCCGGCCAGAGCACCTCGGTCTGGCAGGCGGCACATGCGGCTCGCGGCACCTGGCTGGCCACCCTCGACGGCGACGGCCAGAACGATCCCGCCGACCTGCCGGCCCTGCTGGCCCGCGCCCGCCAGGGCGACGTCACGCTGGTGGCCGGGCAGCGCGTCAACCGTCGCGACGACTGGCTCAAGCGGCTCTCCTCGCGGGTCGCCAACCGGGTGCGCGCCGCCCTGCTCAAGGACGCCACCCCGGACACCGGCTGCGGCATCAAGGTCATCGAGCGCCGAGCCTTCCTGACCCTGCCCTACTTCGACCACATGCACCGCTTCCTGCCGGCGCTGATCCAGATGCAGGGCGGCCGCTGCGTGTCGGTGCCGGTCAACCATCGCCCGCGCGGCACCGGCCACTCCCACTACGGGCTCAACAACCGCCTGTGGGCCGGCCTGCTCGACATGGCCGGGGTGATGTGGCTGCGCAAGCGCTGCCGCCTGCCGGCGCCGGTCGACCAGGCCCAGGACATTCTCGGTCTCGGCGAGGGCACCGCCACGGCGTCGGCCGAGACCGACACACTCCCGCAGGAGGGCTCCCCGCGATGACGACAGAATGGATCTGGGTCGCCATCGGCTTTCTCGGCCAGGCGCTGTTCTCGGCCCGCTTCCTGGTCCAGTGGATCGCCAGCGAACGAGCCCGGCGCAGCATCGTGCCCAAGGCCTTCTGGCTGTTCAGCCTGGGCGGCGGCACCACCCTGCTCGCCTATGCGATCTATCGCCAGGACCCGGTGTTCATTGTCGGCCAGGCCTCGGGACTGTTCATCTACCTGCGCAACATCATGCTGATTCGCCGGGAAACGCGCCAGTCCGAAGCCTCCCGCCAGGGCTGACCCCCTTACCCCAACGTCTTCGTGAGTCGCCCCATGCAACGTCCCGCCTACCTTCGCGGCAAGCAGCGCATGACCTGGCTCTTGCTGCTGCTGGCCGCCACCGTGCTGCTGGCGATCGGCATCGGCCTGCGCGATCCCTGGCCCGCCGACGAGCCGCGCTTCGCGCTCAACGCCCTGGAAATGCTGGATACCGGGCACTTCTGGATTCCCCACCGCGGCGGCGAGCCCTATCCCGACAAGCCACCGATCTTCATGTGGGCCTCGGCGGCCTCCATCGCGCTGACCGGCTCGGTGCGCCTGGGCTTCCTGATCCCTTCGCTGCTCGGTGGCGTGGGCACGCTGGTGCTGGTGATGGATCTGTGCCGGCGCCTGTACGGCCGGCGCATCGCCTTCATCGCCGGCGCGGCGCTGCTCTCCACGCTGCAGTTCGTGCTGCAGGCCAAGGCCGCGCAGATCGACATGCTGGTCACCTTCTGGATCACCCTGGGCGCCTACGGGCTGTTGCGACACGCCCTGCTGGGGCCGGCGCGACGCTGGTGGTACATCGGCTGCGTGGCCATGGGGCTGGGCGTGCTCACCAAGGGCGTGGGCTTTCTGCCACTGCTGATGCTGCCGGCCTGGGGGCTGCTCGCCTGGCGCGGCCGGGCGACGCCACTGGCGTGGAAGGACCTGGGCCTGGGGCTGCTCACCGTGATCGGCACCATCGCCCTGTGGGTCGTGCCCATGGTGCTGCTCACCACCTTCGGCGACGACCCGACCCTGGCCGCCTACCGGGACAACATCCTGCTCAAGCAGACCGGTGAACGCTACGCCGAATCCTGGCATCACCTCGAACCCTGGTACTACTACCTGGCCAAGGTGATCCCCTGGGCCTGGCTGCCGCTGATCCTGGGGCTGCCCTGGCTGCTGCGCGGCTGGTGGCATCGCCTGCGACGCCTCGACGCGCGGGTGCTGCTGCCGTTGAGCGGCCTGGTGCTGCTGGTGTTCTTCTTCTCGCTGTCGCCGGGCAAGCGCGGCGTCTACATGCTGCCGGGCGTGCCGCTGCTGGTGCTGGCCATGGCGCCGCTGATTCCCGGCCTGCTGTGCAAGCGCTGGGTGCACTGGCTGGGCGCGGCGCTGGTTGCCGTGCTGGGCACGATCTTCCTGCTCGCCGGCATCCTCGGCGCACTGGGCCTGCCGGCGCTGGCCGACCTGGCCGCCGAGCACGGAGTGTCGCCCTGGGGCTGGTGGATCGCCCTCGGCCTGAGTGCCGGCGCGCTGCTCTACGCCCTGAAGCCGCGTCGCGGCATGCTGGTCTTCGCCGGCTGGATGGCGGTGTTCTGGGTGCTGTGGTCGACCTGGGGCTATCAGGTTCTCGATGGCACCCGCTCACCGCGCGACATGATGCAGCAGGTCGTCGGCATCACCGGCCCCGACGCCTGGCTGGCGATGCCCACCTTCGACGAAGAATTCCTGCTGCAGAGCCGCCAGCCCACCGTGCACTTCGGCTTCAAGACCCCGAAAGAGGCGCAGCTGAAGCGGGCCTATGCCTGGCTGCAGGCGAACCCGACGCAGCGCTGGCTGTTCGTCGACCAGGGCAAGCGGGATGACCTGAGCTGCGCCGACCTGTCCAGCGCCCGGGACCTGGGCCAGCAGAACGGCGAGCTGTGGTGGCTGATTCCCGGCACCGCCTTCGCCGACTGCCAGGGCGATGCCGACGCGGCCCCGCTGTACAAGGCCCCGACCACCCTGAAGACCGCCAGGGTGGCAGGGCCGGCCCTCTGACGCACCGTCAAGGCGAACTCGACCAGCGCTGCCGGCGTTCCGGCGGCCTCGGGTCGGGGCAATCGACCGGCCCGGTCGACCAGGTATCACTGCGCGCCTGATGACAGGCATCGGGCCCGCCCGCCCGGCGCCGGGGCGGCGGGTCCGAGCGTCCGTCGAGGCGGATGTCGACCTCCGGACGCAGGATGACCGCGCGATCGCGCCGCCGGCGCTCGTCATGGCGATCGCGTCGGTCGTCGTGACGCCGCCACCGGTCACGCCACTCGCCCTCGTGACGACGGTACGGCGTCCGGTCACGCTCGTAGCCTCGCTGTCGATCCCGCCAGTCGTCTCGCTGCCGATCCTGCGGATCGCGCTGCTGGAGATAGCGCCGCCCGTCCCGGGAACGCCACTCCTCACGGCTCCGGTCCTGACGTTCATCGAAGCGATGCACCGTCCAGCCCCCGTTGCCGTCCCCCAGCAGGTAACCTCCACCATCGGCGGCCTGCGCCGGGCTCGCCAGCCACAGCAGCGCCGCCAGCAGCGGCGCGCTACGCTGGATTGTCTTCCTCGTCGTCATCACCCCACCTCCCGGCTTGCCAGCAAGGCTCTGCTCTCAGCGTAGCGCCTCATCGCCGGGACTCCCATCAGCGACCAGCCATTCCCACAGCAGCAGCGCCTCGGGGCGCACGATGCGCCGGGCCGGCCGGACCAGCCAGAACCCCTCATCGCTGGGCACGTCGAGCGCGAATGGCGCCACCAGATCGTCCCGGGCCTCCAGCAGGCTGCGATGGGTCAACGCCACGCCGCCGCCGCGGGCCGCCAGCGACAGCGTCATCACCTGACTGTCGCACAGCAACGAGCCGCAGCGACGATCCAGGTCCGGCACGCCGGCATGCTCCAGCCAGGCCGGCCAGCCCACGGCAAAGCCCACGGCCTGGAGCAGCGTCTCCCCGGCCAGGTCCGCCGGCTCGGCCAGCCGTTCGGCGACGTTCGGGGCGCAGGCCGGCAGCATGTGCTCGCCGCCCAGCGACACCGCCGTGACCGCGTCCCAGTCGCCGCGCCCGTAGCGGATCTCGATGTCGGCGCCCTCGGGGCCGAAGTCCTCGGGCCAGATTGCGCTCACCAGCCGCACCACCACCTCCGGGTGCGCCCGATGAAAGGCCAGCAGCCGCGGCGCCAGCCAGGTCTGCTGCATGACCGGCGTGGCGCGCAGCGTCACCGGCGCCTCGCTGCGCGGCCCGAAGACCTCCGCCGTGCCCTCGCTCAACCGCGAGAAGGCCTCCTGGACACTGGGCAGCCAGGCCTGCCCGGCCGGGGTCAGGGTCAGGCTGCGGGGATGGCGGACGAACAGCTTCTGGCCCAGGCGATCCTCGAGCAAACGGATGCGCTGGCTGACCGCCGACTGGGTCACGCCCAGCGCCTGGCCGGCCTGGGTAAAGCTCAGGGTACGGGCGGCGGCCTCGAAGGCCTGCAGCCAGAGAAGCGGAGGCAGGGTATTCATGGAAAAGCCAGGTATTAGCTATGTTTGGTCATTGCCCCCAGATTAATCGTTTGTCGCCGCTACGGCCAGCGGGCATCCTGCTTGCGTCCACTCGCTACCGAACGCTTCGCAGGAGGTCATGATGAGCGTCACCACTCCGTCGCCAAACACCCGGCAGGCCATGGGCGAACTCGCCCCCCACGTCGACGGCCCAGCCATCGTCGATGCCGTGGCGACCGGTGCTCGCGTCACCGTGGACTGGGCGGACGGTACTCGCGGCCACTTCCCGCTGATGTGGCTGCGTGATCACTGCGCCTGCAGCGCCTGCCGCCACCCATTGACCCGCGAGCGCCTGTTCGTGCCGCTGAACGATGTCGTCGAGGCGCCGGCGGTCACGGTGAATGACGGTGTGCTGCAACTCGTCTGGAACGACGGCCACGAAAGTCGCTTCGACCCGGTCTGGCTGTTCCAGCGGCGCCTGGAGAACGGCAGCGACACGCCCGCCGACCCCCTGCCGGCACGTCGCCCCTGGGCCACCGGCTTCCAGCCGACGCGCATCGCGCACCGCGACTTCCTGCAGACCGATGGCGAGCGTGCCTGGCTCGAGGCCCTGCTGCGCGATGGCCTGGTGCTGCTCGACGACGGGCCGCTCGCCGACGAGGAGGTCAGCCGCCTGGCCGGGCGCATCGGCCCGCTGCGCGCCACCAACTTCGGCGCCCGCTTCGACGTGCGCTCCAAGCCCAACCCCAACAACGCCGCCTACACGGCGATCGGCCTGGCGCTGCACACCGACCTGCCCAACTGGCGCCAGCCGCCGGACATTCAGCTGCTCTACTGCCTGCAGAACGAGGCCGAGGGCGGCGAATCCACCTTCGCCGACGGCTTCGCCGTGGCCGAGGCGCTGCGCGAGAGCGACCCCGAGGCCTTCCGCCTGCTCGCCGAGACGCCGATCGACTTCCGCTTCCAGGACGAGGACCACGACATCGCCATCCGCGCGCCGGTCATCCAGCTCGACGCCGCGGGCCGCCCGCTGGAGATCCGCTTCAACAACTGGATCCGCGACACCCTGCGCCTGCCGCTGGAACGCGTCGACGCCTGGTACGGCGCCTACCGCCGCTTCTGGCAGCGGCTGCACGACCCCCGCCACCAGCTCGAGTTCGCCCTGCAGCCGGGCGAGATGGTGGCCTTCGACAACCGCCGGGTGCTGCATGGCCGCAAGGCCTTCGACCCGAGTACCGGCAGGCGGCATCTGCAGGGCACCTATCTGGATCTGGACCTGCTCGAGTCGCGGCTGCGTGTCCTGAGCCGCTGAGCCGCGTCCTGCGTCATGGCGCCCGCCGTCATGACGCCCCGAACACCCTGACGACAAGGAGATCGCATGATCCATCGCACACTGTTGACCGCACTTCCGCTGGCCCTGAGCGTCAGCCTGACCGCCCGAGCCGACGACGCCACCCTCGATTTCGGTGTCCCCGCCTGGCCCGGCATCACCGTCAAGACGCAGATTGCCGAACAGCTGCTGGCGCCGATGGGCTATGCCACGCAAAGCCAGGAGCTGGGCCTGCAGGTCATCTACCAGGCCATGGGCACCGGCGACCTCGACGTTTTCCTCGGCGGCTGGCTGCCGGCCCAGCAGGACATGCTGAAGCCGCGCGAGGAAAGCGGCGACATCGTGCGCCTGGCCAATAACGTCGACGGCGCGCAGATGACACTGGCGGTGCCCGACTACGTCTATGAAGACGGCATCCAGAGCTTCGCCGACCTCGACGCCCATCGAGATGCCTTCGAGGGCAAGATCTATGGCTTCGGCGCCGGCTCGGCGGCCAGCGAGATCCTGCACAAGGCGATCGACAATGACACCTGGGGCCTCGGCGACTGGCAGGTCATCGACACCAGCACCGTGGGCATGCTCAGTGCCGCCAAGGACGCCATCAAGAATCACGAGCCCATCGTCTGGGTGGGCTGGACGCCGCACTGGATGAACCTCGAGTTGCCGATGCGCTATCTCGCCGACAGCAAGGACCTGTTCGGCCCCGACAACGGCAAGAGCCAGGTGCTGACGCTGATGCGCAGCGGCTTCGCCGAGAGCCACCCCAACCTGAAGACCTTCTTCAACCAGTTCACCTTCAGTGCCAAGGAGCAGAGCTGGATGATTCGCGGCTTCGGCCTCGAGGAGAAGAGCGCCGAGGACGTCGCCGGCCAGTGGATCGACGAACACCCCGAGCGCATCAAGGCCATGCTCGACGGCGTCACCACCGCCGATGGCAAGCCTGCCTGGCCCGCCGTGAAGCAGGCACTCTCACTGTAACCTCGCCCCCTCCATGGCCCCCGGTCGCCTGGCGCGGCCGGGAGTTTTTGTGCCCCCCGACGTTGGCCGGCGCGACCGATGCCAGTATCCTAGCCCGCGAATCCACCACCACGGACGTCGCTCCATGAGCCGTTCCCTCGGACTCGTCATCGTCCTGCTGACCGTTCTGGCCGGGCTCGGCCTGCTCTGGCAATGGCTGGCCATGCAGGATGCCCTCGCCCCGGAGCGCCTGCTGTCCATGGCTCGTCACGCCTTCGGCTGGCGCGACTCGCCCTGGGCGGCGCCGATCGTGATCGGCGTCTACATCGGCGCCTCGCTGCTGATGTTTCCGTTGAGCGTGCTGGTCGCCGTCACCGGGCTGATGTTCGGGCCGGTCTGGGGCTTCGGCTACTCCCTGGCGGGCACCCTGCTGGCGTCGGCGGTAACCTACTGGGTGGGGCGGCGCCTGGGCCGTGATGCCCTGCTGCGCCACGGCGGCAAGCGCCTCAACGGGCTGGCCAAGCATCTGGCCGGGCGCGGCGTGCGCACCATGACACTGGTCAACCTGCTGCCACTGGCGCCCTTCACGCTGACCAACATGATGGCCGGCGCCTTCCACCTGCGCTTTCGCGATTACATGCTGGGATCGCTGCTGGGCATCGTGCCCGGACTGGCGGGCGTGGCATTGCTGGGCAGCCAGCTGGGACAGCTGATGACCGCCAGCAATCGGGGGGAGCTGCTGTGGTCACTGGTGGGGATCACGGTCGCCATTCTGGTGCTGGTCGGGCTCAAGCGCTACGCGGATCGTCGCCAGCGCCGCCGGCGTTCCTGACAGGCCTTACCGGGTCACTTCTGCGAGGCTTCGGACTCGCCCGGCTTGACCAGCGGCAGGCCGAACATCGGCTCATCCTGAAGCACCGAACGCAGTACCCGCCCGCGATGGCGCAGCAGCTGCCACTCCGCCTCCAGCCGACCGCGGACCCGCTCCCAGGCCCCGTCGTCGGCGTGACTGACCGGCCCGCCGGCGGCGATGACCTTGCGATACAGCGCCAGGCAGCGCTCGGCACAGCACGCCTCGTCGAAGCGCTCGGCCGTTTCCAGCGCACCGGCCCGCAGGGTCGCGCGCCGCTCGGCATCATCGAGCCGATCCAGGGCGGCGGCAAAACCGGTTGAGTCGTCGCCGGCCAGCAGCAGGCCGTTCTCGCCGGGCTTCACGACTTCGCGCACCCCCGTGGCGTTGACCGCCACCACCGGCAGCCCCGCCGCCATCGCCTCGACCAGCACCATGCCCTGAGTCTCGCTGTGGGAGGCGAAGGTGAAGACATCCATGGCGTGGTAGGCATCGATCAGCGCCTGGTCGTGCAGCTTGCCGGTGAAATGCACGCGATCCGCCACGCCGCCCTGCACCGCGATGTCGTGCATGACCACCCGCGCATCGCCGTCGCCGACCACCAGAAAATGAGCCTCGGGCCGGTTCGCCAGCCAGCGCGTCACCGACCGGGCGAGGAACGGCAGATTCTTCTCGTGGGCCAGCCGTCCCACGTGGCCGACGACGTAGGCCGTCTCGGGAATGCCGTGCCGGCGGCGCAGCACCGCCCCGTCACCGCGAGCGAAACGCTGCGTGTCGACCCCGCTGGGCACCACGCTCACCGCCCGGTTGGCGCCGCGCAGCAGCAACATGTCGCGAATGCTCTCGCTGGGCGCGATCACCGCGTCGCACAGATGCGTGTACTCGGTGGCCAGTGCCACGGCGAAACGCTGCATGCGCGGCGAATCGCCGGGCACGTAATGGGTGTAGTGCTCGTAGAGGGTGTGGTGGGTGAACACCAGCGGCAGCCCGTAGGTCTCGGCGGAACGGGCGGCCGTGTCGCCGAGCAGGAAGGGGTGATGGGAGTGGACGATATCCGGCTCGAAGGCCTCGATCGCCTCGTAGAGCTGGCCGGGGATCGGTACCGGCAGGGAGAAGTCGCTGCCGTTGAAGTGCTGCACGGCCGCGACCCGGATGACGTCGGGCTCATGCTTCGGCTGCCCTTCCAGCTTGGGGGCCACCACCAACACGCGATGCCCCTCGGCCTGCAGCCGCCCCTTGAGGCGCTGGACGGACTCGCTGACACCCCCGACGATGGGTCGGTAGGTATTGGTAAACATGAGGATATTCAAGCCATCGACTCCCTTGGCAACTGGGTACCCACCCGCAGGGGGCGCCATGATAGCAGGAAGCGGCGGCGCATGTGCCCGTCCGACCTCACGGCGGGGGCGGCACGCGTCCCGGCAGCGTGTCTTCAAGGTAGGCGATAAAGGCGTGCAGCCGCGCGGGCAGATGACGCCGCGGCTCGTAGACGGCGTAGAAATCGGCGTCGACGCCCTGCCACTCGGGCAGCAGCGGGCGCAGCCGGCCAGCCTCCAGTGCCGGATGGATATCCCACCAGGAGCGCAGCATGATGCCGTGCCCGTCCAGCGCCAGCCGGGTGATGACCTCGCCGTCGTTGCTGGCCAGCCGGCCACCCACCTTGACCGCCGCCGTCTCGCCGTCGCGATCGAACCGCCACAGGGCATAATCGCTGTCGTTCTCGCGGATCACCAGGCAGGCGTGGCCGGCCAGATCCTGCGGGCAACGCAGCGGCGGCATGGCCGCCACGTATGCCGGCGAGGCGCAGAGAATGCGCCGGTTGGCCAGCACCCGACGCGCCACCAGTCTCGAGTCCGGCGGCCGACCCACGCGAATGCCCACGTCGAAGCCGTGATCGGCCAGATTGAGCGGAAAGTTGGTCAGCTCGAGCAGCATCTCGAGACGCGGATGTTCGGCGGTGAAGCGCGACACCAGCGGCGCGATGTGGCGACGACCGAAACCGAAGGTGGCGTTGATTCGCAACCGCCCGGTCAGGGCGCTGTGGCGATCGTGCAGATCGCTCTCCAGCGCCTGCAGCTCCTCGAGGATCGCCGTGCCACGCCGGCAGTACAGCTCCCCCTCCGGCGTCAGGGTCAGCCGCCGGGTGGTGCGATGGGCCAGCGGCACGCCCAGGCGCGTCTCGAGCTGCATCAACCGCCGGCTGACCGCCGACAGTGACAGCCCCAGCTCCCGCGCGGTCGCGGTGAGGCTGCCGCACTGGGCCAGGCGCCGGAAGAAGGCCAGATCGTTGAGGGTGTCCACGGCACGACTCTCCACCACAGCGCAAGAATGCCTTGCACGATACCCTGATTATCCGGCGATCGCGAAGCGCTACACTGCAGCCACGCCCCTATCGCAAGCCCCCGAGAAGAGGAGAACCGCATGAGTCACAAGATCGCCGTCATGGCCGGCGACGGCATCGGCACCGAGGTCATGCCCGAGGGCATCCGCGTCCTCGAGGCCGCGGCCGAGCGCTTCGGCATCGCACTGGACTTCACCCACTTCGACTTCGCCAGCTGCGACTATTACCTCGAGCACGGCCGGATGCTGCCCGAGGACTGGCGCGAGACCCTCGAGCCCTTCGACGCGCTGTTCTACGGCGCGGTCGGCTGGCCCGACAAGGTGCCCGACCACATTTCCCTGTGGGGCTCGCTGCTGCAGTTCCGCCGGGTCTTCGACCAGTACATCAACCTGCGTCCCTGCCGCTCGATGCCCGGCATCAAGAGCCCGCTGGCCGGCCGCGCGCCGGGCGACATCGACTTCTACGTGGTCCGCGAGAACACCGAGGGCGAGTATTCGAGCATCGGCGGCAAGATGTTCGAGGGTACCGATCGCGAAGTGGTCGTCCAGGAAACCGTGATGACGCGCACCGGCGTCGACCGGGTGCTCAAGTACGCCTTCGAGCTGGCCGCGAAGCGCCCGCGCCGCAAGCTGACCTCGGCGACCAAGTCCAACGGCATCTCGATCACCATGCCCTACTGGGACGAGCGTGTTCAGGCCATGGCCGAAGGCTATCCCGACGTCACCGTGGACAAGTTCCACATCGATATCCTGACCGCCAACTTCGTGCTCCATCCCGACTGGTTCGACGTGGTGGTTGGCAGCAACCTGTTCGGCGACATCCTTTCCGATCTGGGCCCGGCCTGCACCGGCACCATCGGCGTGGCGCCCTCGGCCAACATCAACCCGGAGGGGCGCTTCCCGAGCCTGTTCGAGCCGGTTCACGGCAGTGCCCCGGACATTGCCGGCAAGGGCATCGCCAACCCCATCGGTCAGATCTGGAGCGGCGCGATGATGCTCGATCACCTGGGTCACGAGGACGCCGGCAAGGCGATCGTCGACGCCATCGAGGCGGTGCTCGCCCGTGGCGACGAGGCAATCCTCACGCCCGACCTGCAGGGCCGTGGCACCACCGGGGAACTCGGCCGGGTGATCGCCGAGCACGTGGCGGCCGGCTAGGACGGCACCCCGGCGCGGCCGGCCAGGACGACGTCGGCCGCGCGACCCGCTACGCTTCAGGGGCGGCGCCGCCGAGGCGCCGCACAAGGACGCGCTTTCACAAGCACTCACAAGGAGATCACCGTGACCCTGTTCGACGCCCTGCGCGAGGACCATCAGACCCAGCGCACCCTGCTCGACCTTCTGATCAAGACCGAGGGCGCCAGCGACGGCCGCGACGCGCTGTTCCACAAGGCCAAGGCGGCCCTGCAGCGGCACGCCGCCGCCGAGGAGCGCGCGCTCTACATTCCGATGATGGAACACGACCTGACCCAGGAGAAGGCGCGCCACAGCGTGGCCGAGCACCACGAGATCGACGCGCTGCTCGAGACGCTGGAAGAAACCAGCTACAGCTCGCCGGGGTGGCTCGCCCACGCCCGCAAGCTCCAGGAGCAGGTCACCCACCATCTCGACGAGGAAGAGCAGGAAGTCTTCCAGCTGGCGGGCCGCGCCCTGAGCGACGACCAGAAGCACCGCCTGGCCGACACCTACCGCGAGGCCATGGCCGCACAGCGCAACTGACACTCTTCTCGCCACCCCCGCACCCCGGCATCCATCGCTTACCCCGCGAGCCGCGCTGCGGCTCGCCCCGCAACTTTTTGCCCGTGGCAGCGTCACAGCAGGGGACGAGCCCCTTGCACCGATCAGGACGATGCCCGATGTCGACCCGACTTCCCCATTTCCCGCGCCTGACCTGGCTGGCCCCGTTCTCGCTGCTGGCCGGCTGCACCGGCCTCCCCGAAGGCACCGAACCGGTACGCGACTTTCAGCTGACGCCCTACCTCGGCCAGTGGTACGAGATCGCCCGCCTGCCCCACCGCTTCGAGGAAGGGCTGGACTGCGTCACGGCGACCTACGAACGTCGCGAGGACGGCGGCATTCGCGTGGTCAACCGCGGTTACGACCGGCTGAGCGGCGAGTGGGACGAAGCCGAGGGCAGGGCCTACTTCATCGACCAGGCCAACGTCGGACGCCTCAAGGTCAGCTTTTTCGGCCCCTTCTACGGCGGCTACAACGTGCTCGAGCTCGACGACGACTATCGTCACGCGCTCGTCGCCGGCCCCGACCGCGACTACCTATGGATTCTCGCTCGCCGGCCGCAGCTCGACGAAGCCACCTACCGGGCCCTGGTCCAGCGCGCCGACGAACTGGGCTTTCCGGTCGACGCGCTGATCCGCGTACCCCAGGACCCGGCTCATTGCCCGCCGACGCCGGGGGACGACACCGCCGGAACGACATAGCCTCCTTTTCGGTCCGCCTGGCCCGCGCAGAGCGGTTTTCATTATCTCACCCGCCATTTTCATCAGCCCGACGTGGACCCTTGCCGACGACCGGACGCCCCTCGATGGTAAGGGCATCGCGACGGCTAATCGGGTATTCGCCCAGCTACTGCACGCCCGCCGCCAATCGCCACCCGACACAACAACAGGCAGACGCTCGCCATGATGACTCTCGATTCCTTCTTCGCCCGGCTGTGGGACGACTACACCGCCATGACCCCGCAGGCGCAGCGCATCCACGACGCCTTCATCGACGCGGGCGAGACCATCGTCAACGACCACGTCGCCTTCCGTACCTTCGATCGCGGGCCGATCACCCTGGCCGACCTGGAACCCCATCTGCTCGCGCTGGGCTACACCCGCCTCGAGCCCTACGACTTCCCGGCCAAGAAGCTGCGCGCCTACGGCTACCTGCCCCCGGACGAGAACCAGCCGCGGGTGTTCCTCTCCGAGCTCAAGTGCGACGAACTCTCGACCACCGCGCAGCGGATCATCGACGGCCTGGTCGCGCAGATCGACCCCGCCCGAGTCGCCACCCCCGAAGTGCTGTGGGCCGGTCGCCTGTGGGAGGCGCCCAGCTTCGAGGAGTACCAGACCCTGATGGCGGAGAGCGAATACGCCGCCTGGCTGTCGATCATCGGCCTGCGCGCCAATCACTTCACCATCAGCATCAATCACTTCCGGACCTTCGACAGCGTCGAGAAGGTGCTCGCCAAGGTCGAGTCGCTGGGGCTGGGCATCAACGCATCCGGCGGGCGCGTGAAGGGGTCCCCCGAGGTGCTGCTGGAACAGGGCTCGACACTCGCCGACCGCGCCGCGTTCACCTTCGCCAGCGGCCAGGTGGAGGAGATTCCCACCTGCTACTACGAGTTCGCCCGACGCTACCGCGACGCGGACGGCAAGCTGTATCAGGGCTTCGTCGCCGCCAGCGCCGACAAGATCTTCGAGTCCACCGACATCCGTACCCGGGGCGAGCACCATGCTGGGTGACTGGCTGAGCCTGACCCTCGACGGCGACGTGCCCGGCGAGCGGGAGGGCTGGCTGCCCTTCGGCCACTACGTGATGCACGGCCCGGGCATCCTCGAGCTGCGCCCCGCCGCCTGCCAGGCCAGCGCCCGCAGCGTGGTGCTCTCCGCCGGCATCCACGGTAACGAGACCGCCCCCATCGAGCTGGTCGGCGAGCTGCTGGCCCGCCTCGAGAGCGGCCTGCTGCGCCTCGGCGCCCCGACCCTGATCCTGCTCGGCAACCTGGCGGCGATCCGCGCCGGGCAGCGCTTCTGCGACACCAACCTCAACCGGCTGCTCCGGCGCGACACGCCGCTGCCCGAGCATGACGAGGGCCGCCGCGCCGCCACGCTGATGGCGGCGGTCGACGCCTTCTTCGCCCGGCACGACCGGCCGCCCCTGCATTACGATCTGCACACCGCGATCCGCGACAGCCGCTACCCGCGCTTCGCCGTCGAGCCGTTCGACGAGTCGGCCACGACCGATTCGGAGCAATGGCGCTGGCTGGCCGCGGCGGACATTCAGGCGGTGCTGCACCAGCATCGTCACAGCTGGACCTTCTCGCACTATTCCCGGCACTATCATGGCGCCCAGGCGTTCACCCTGGAGCTCGGCAGGGCCCAGCCCTTCGGGGCCAACGACCTGAGCGCACTGCGCCCCATGCAGGCCCTGCTCGAGGCGCTCGTCGAGGGCCGCGAGCCCCCCGGCGCGCCGCCGCAGCGCCTGGCCTTCTTCCGCGTCGCCCGCGAGCTGATGCGCGAGAGCGAGGCCTTTCGGCTGTGCTTTCCCGACGACACGCCCAACTTCACCGAGTTCGCGGTGGGCACGAAACTCGCCGAGGACGCCGCGGCCGGCGACTGCGTGGTCGAGGACTCGCCCCTGGCGGTGGTGTTCCCCAACGCCGAGGTCGAGCTCGGCGCCCGAGCCGCCCTGCTGGTGCGCTCGGCCCCGCCGCCGGACGCGTGACCCGCGATTTCGCCAGCCAGGCGCCCGGTGAACCACAAGATATGACACGCGACAACAACAAGTCAGAGGTTTCTTTCGATGCACTGCCTTTCAACGATCGACCAAAGTCGAACACTCCGGGATAAAAAGGGTTCTCGTTCGTGCCTCGGCGCCTGTTAAAATCGCTGCTTTTTTCGCGCCAGCACGCCAACCACGTTCGCATGCCGCCCCGCGCGGCGAGACCCGTCACTGGAGCCCGACCATGGCCGAAACACCCCTCCCTCTCGAAGTGCGCAATCTCAAGAAGCGCTTCGGCGACAACGAGGTCCTCAAGGGCCTGTCCCTCGAAGCCCGCCAGGGCGACGTGATTTCCCTGATCGGCGCGTCCGGGTCCGGCAAGAGCACCTTCCTGCGCTGCATGAACCTGCTCGAGCTGCCCGACGAGGGCGACCTGATCGTCCACGGCGAGTCGATCCGCTTCAAGCAGACGCGCCGCGGCCGCGAGCCGGCCGACTGGAAGCAGGTCGAGCGCATCCGCGCCAAGCTGTCGATGGTCTTCCAGAGCTTCAACCTGTGGGCGCACATGACGCTGCTCGAGAACGTCATCGAGGCGCCGGTCCACGTGCTCGGCAAGCCGAAGAAGGAGGCCGTCGACCACGCTCGCTCCCTGCTCGAGCGGGTCGGGCTGGCCGAGCGCGCCGACTACTACCCCGCCCAGCTGTCCGGCGGCCAGCAGCAGCGCGGTGCCATCGCCCGGGCCCTGGCCATGGAGCCGGAGGTCATGCTGTTCGACGAGCCCACCTCGGCGCTCGACCCGGAGCTGGTCGGCGACGTGCTCAAGGTGATGCGCGATCTGGCCGACGAGGGCCGCACGATGATCGTGGTGACCCACGAGATGGGCTTCGCCCGCGACGTCTCGAGCCAGGTGATCTACCTGCACCAGGGGCAGGTCGAGGAAGCCGGCCCGCCCGATCAGGTGCTGGGCAACCCGCGCTCGGAACGGCTCAAGCAGTTCCTGGCTCCCAAGTTCTGAGCCGGCAGGAGGAAACCACATGATCGACCTGCAGGGTTACGGCCCCCGCCTGCTTCAGGGCGCCTGGGTGACCATCGAGCTGGGCCTTCTGTCGCTGCTGCTCTCCATCATCCTCGGCCTGCTCACGGCCACCGCCAAGATGTCGCGCAGCTGGATCGCCCATCGGCTGGGCACGCTCTACACCACGCTGATCCGCGGCGTGCCGGATCTGGTGCTGATGATGCTGCTGTTCTTCGGCGGCCAGATCGGCGTCAACATGATCACCGACTGGCTCTACTACCAGTTCGACATCGACATCTTCATCAACATCAACGAGTTCGTCGCCGGCGTGGTGACCATCGGCCTGATCTTCGGCGCCTACATGGGCGAGACCTTCCGCGGCGCCTTCCTGGCCGTGGACAGCGGCCAGATCGAGGCAGCCCGAGCCTACGGCATGTCCGAGTCGCTGATGTTCCGGCGCGTCCGCTTCCCGCAGATGATGCGCCACGCCCTGCCGGGGCTGTCCAACAACTGGATGGTGCTGCTCAAGACCACCGCGCTGGTCTCGGTGATCGGCCTGACCGACATGGTCCGCGTCGCCGAGGAAGCCACCAAGGCCACCCATGAGCCCTTCACCTTCCTGATCCCGGTGGCGGTGATCTACCTGCTGATCGCCAGCGTCTCGGAGTGGGGCTTCGCGCGGCTGCAGAAACGCTACAACGTCGGCTTCGGGGAGTCGTGAACATGGAACAGCTCAACGCCTGGTTCACCCGGCTGCTGGCCGACAACGAGATCTTCACCGCCCAGACCATCGGCTACTACGCCCATGGCCTGGCCAACACCGCGCAACTGGTGCTGCTGTCGCTGCTGATCGGCCTGATGCTCGCCGTGCCGCTGGCCATCGGCCGCAGCTCCTCCCGCCCGTGGGTGAAGTGGCCGATCTTCCTCTACACCTACGTGTTCCGCGGCACGCCGCTGCTGATCCAGCTCTACATCATCTACTACGGCGTGGTGTTCGTGGACGGCATCCAGGACACCTGGCTGTGGCTGATCCTCGAGAAGCCCTTCTACCCGGCGCTGATCGCCTTCACGCTGAATACCGCCGCCTACACCACCGAGATATTCCGCGGCGCGATCAAGGCCACGCCGAAGGGCGAGATCGAGGCGGCCCGGGCCTACGGCATGTCTCAGGCCAAGATGCTGCGGCGGATCGTGCTGCCCAGCGCCTTCCGTCGCGCACTGCCGGCCTACGGCAACGAGGTGATCTTCATGCTGCACGCCAGCGCGATCGCCAGCGTGGTGACGATCATGGACCTCACCGGCGCGGCCCGCTTCGTCTATGCGCGTTTCTACGCGCCCTTCGATGCCTTCCTGTTCGTCGCGGCGATCTACCTGTGCCTGACCTTCGGCATCCTCTACCTGTTCCGCTATCTGGAGAAACGACTGCTGGCCCACCTCAAGCCGCAGACCTGAGCCGGCGTCAAACGAGCGTTGGAAAACTGTCGGCCCACGCCGCTTTTCCGACTTCCGGCCGATGCCCGGGTGCGCTACCGTGTCCGGGTCATCGACCACGGTCGATCAATACAAGAAACTGGGGGATTCGTTTCATGAAAAAACTGCTTACCGTCTCGCTGCTCAGCGCTGCCGTGCTCGCCGGCACCGCCCAGGCCCGCGACTACGACACCGTGCGCTTCGGCGTCGACGTGCCCTACGAGCCGATGGAATACCGCCTGCCCAACGGCGACCTGACCGGCTTCGACATCGAGCTGGGCAACGCCCTGTGCGACGAGATCGGCATCGACTGCACCTGGACCGTCCAGGGCTGGGACGGCATCATTCCGGGCCTGCTGGCCCGCAAGTACGACGCCATCATGTCCTCGATGACCATCAACGATCAGCGTCGCAAGCAGGTGCTGTTCTCGGATCCGTACTTCACGCCGCCGTCCGCCTGGTTCGCCCCGGCCGACAGCAAGATCACCGTGCCCTCCAAGCAGACCCTCGAGGGCAAGACCATCGGCGTGCAGCGCGGCACCCTGCAGGACAACTACGCCACCGACATGTTCGGTGACGTCGCCGATATCAACCGCTACTCCACCGCCGATGACATGGTGCTGGACATGGACGCGGGCCGCCTGGACATCGTCTTCCTCGACTTCCCGGTGGGCAAGTCCACGCTGCTCGACAGCAACGACGGCGACTACAAGATCGTCGGCAAGATGATCAGCGAGCCCAAGAAGTACTTCGGCGACGGCTTCGGCATCGCCTTCCGCAAGCGCGACAAGGAACTGGCCGAGAAATTCGACGCCGCCCTCGACACGCTCAAGGAAAACGGCACCTACGACAAACTCTACAAGAAGTACTTCGAAACCAAGCAGTGACCCCGCCGCCCCGGCACCGCGCCGGGGCGTTTTACCGCCGAATCACGGCAACGGTTGGCTTGATGCGTCCGACCCCCTAATCTGGTCGCACTTACCCGCTGCACTCAAGGCCGTCGATGATTCGCACCTTTCAACTCCAGCGCCAGACCATCAAGGAAGTCTCCGAGGACACCCTGCCGCTTGCCGAACGCCTGTCCCGGGCGACCTGGATCGACGCGCACGAACCCGATGATGTCGAGCGCGAACGACTCAACGCCTTCCTCGCCGACGAGCTGCCCGCCACCGACGACGTCGAGGAGATCGAGTCCTCGGCCCGCTACTTCGTCGACGCCGACGGCATCCACGTCCACTCGCTGTTCCTGTCGCAGAGCGAGGGTCGGCACGGCAACACCACGGTGGCCTTCATCCTCCAGCCGGAGCGGCTGATTACCTTCCGCGACTGCGAGCTCGCCGACTTCCGCCTGCTGCGCCTGCGTGCACGCAGCGGCCAGGTCGAGGCCGACTCGGCGCAAACCCTGATGATGACCATCTTCGAGCAGAAGGTCGAAAACCTCGCGGACACCCTGGAGGACATCCACCGCAAGCTCGAGGACGTCAGTTATCTGGTGCTTGAGGAGGAGGACTCGGACCTCGAGGACGCCATCGACCAGCTCGCCAAGCTCGAGGACAGCAACGGCAAGATCCGCCTGTGTCTGATGGACACCCAGCGCTCGGTGTCCTTCTTGATCCGCCACCTGCGCGGCCACGGCGAACTGCAGGAAACCGCCCGGGAAGTGATGCGCGACGTCGAGACGCTGATGAGCCACACCGCCTTCCTGTTCGACAAGATCAACTTCCTGATGGACTCCACACAGGGCTTCATCAACATCCAGCAGAACCAGATCATCAAGATCTTCTCGATCGCCGCCGTGGTCTTCCTGCCGCCGACCCTGGTGGCCAGCATCTACGGGATGAACTTCGAGCACATGCCCGAGCTTTCCTGGCCTTACGGCTACCCCTTCGCCCTGGGCCTGATGGTCGCCGCCGGGGTGTCACCGTATCTGTACTTCAAGCACAAGAACTGGCTGTAGGATGGACGCCGGGCAGCGAGCGGGCAGGCCTCAATGAGAGTGGGCGCCGCCGATATGCTCCACCGCCGAGGGCGGCGCATCGCTCCCCTCCTCGTCGGCGGGTTGCGCCAGCTCGCGCAGGATGCCGCAGTCCTGGGTTCCGCCGTCGCCCCGACAGCGCGCCCGCAGCTCCAGCAGCGCACCGCGCAGGCTCTCTAGCTGGGCCAGCCGGCTCTCGACATGGCCGATATGTTCGTCGATCAGGGCATCGACCTCGGCGCAGTCACGCTCGGGATGATCGCGGTGCATCAGAAGGGTGCGAATCTCGTCGAGGGTCATGTCCAGTGCACGACAATGGCGAATGAATGTCAGGCGCTCCACATGCGCGCCGCCGTAGAGACGATAGTTGCCGCGGCTGCGGGCGGGGGCCGGCAGCAGCCCCTCGCGCTCGTAGTAGCGGATGGTTTCCACCTGGCAGCCGGTACGACGCGCCAGTTCCCCGATCTTCATGAACACTCTCCCGCCGCGCCCCGACGCGGTTTTCGGCCTGTCGTGGGTGACCCTAGCGCGCCGCGCCGGCGCTGGCCAGCGGAGAGACGCCGCACGCGGAGCGCGTCATGCCCGGCACGCCATGGCGGACGCCAGGGAAAGGCTGGCATGGAACCTGCCGGAAATCGGACGCATCGCCTGGGCGGCGGTACCCCGCGGGGTATCGCCGCTGCTTTTGGGCAGCCCCTTCAACCGCGCGAGGCACGCCGCTCGTTCGCCTGGCGCAGGAAATTCAGAATCCAGCGTGCCATCACCTGGTCATCCACCGGCGCATTGAGCGACGCCAACCCTTCGCGCACCCGGTTGGCCGGCACCAGATCCCGGCGCCGCGTCATCAGGTCCGCCGAGTAGGCCTTGGCGAACTCCGGATGGCCCTGTACGCCGAGAAAGGCCTCGCCGACCTGCATGACGTAAATCGGGCAGAAGTCGCTCTCGGCAAGCAGCGTCGAGCCCTCCGGCATGCGCACGACCTGATCCTGATGGCTGACCACCAGGTCGAGGCTCTCCTGCCAGGGTTCCATCCACTCGGCATGGCGGGTAAGGCGATTGAACGACATGCCCACGCCCCAGCCACGCTCGCTCTTGACCACCTCGCCGCCCAGGGCCCGGGCGATCAGCTGGTGGCCGAAGCAGATCCCCACCAGCGGCTTGCCGGCGGCCCACAGCTCGCGCACGAAGCCGCACAGGGCCTCGATCCAGGCATCACCGTCGTTGACCCCATACTTGGAACCGGTGGTCATCCAGGCATCCACGGCATCGACATCGTCGGGCAGCTCGCCGTCGAGGCAGCGCCAGACCCGAAACTCGACCGTGGGATCGACGCTGGTAAACAACCGTTCGAACATCGCCGGATAGTTGCCGTGACGAGGCTGCAACGCCTCGTCGACGTCATCACACTGCAGCAGACCGATTCGCATGGGCGGTGACTCCTTGATCATCGATGAAAGGCATCGGGCTCCGGGAAGAACCCGGTCGACCGTCGATATCCTGACGATAACTTGCCCCTCTCGCGAGCGCATCCGGCATGGCATCCAGTCCCCGGGAACGACGGGCAATGAACAGCGCGCGGACTACCCCTGGGGCATGGAGTCCGTCGCACCGGCCACCGCCTTCAGGGACGACGCCAGCGCCGCATACGGCATCGGCCGGTGGAAGAGAAAGCCCTGGAAGGCATGGCAGCCGTTGGCCTCGAGAAACGCCTGCTGGTCATGGGTCTCGACCCCTTCGGCGACCACGTCCAGCGCCAGATGCCGCGCGATGGCGATGATGGTCTGGACGATGGCCGCATCGTTGGCGTCCTCGAGCTCCTGAATGAAGCTGCGATCGATCTTCAGTTCGTCGAGCGGCAGGCGCTTGAGATAGGACAGCGACGAGTAGCCCACGCCGAAGTCATCGATCGCCAGCCCCACTCCGATGCGCTTGAGGCCATTCAGCGTCTCGATGGCGGCGTACAGGTCATCGATCAGCACCCCTTCGGTGATCTCCAGCAACAGCCGGGCGGGGTCGATCCCTGCCGCATCGACACACGCCGCGACGCGCTCGAGGAAATCGCGGCGCGCGAACTGGTGCGGACTGATGTTGACCGACAGCCGCGGCAGCCGGGTCGCCGGCAGCCGCCGCAGCGCCTCGCAGGCCTCGCGCAGCACCCAGTCGCCGAGCTCGAGAATCAGTCCGGTCTCCTCTGCCACGGGGATGAACTCGGCGGGCGAGACCATGCCCAGCGTGGGGTGCTGCCAGCGCAGCAGGGCCTCGGCACCGGTGATCCGCTCGTGACGCCCCACCTGCGGCTGGAAATACAGCATGAGCTGGTCCCCCGAGGCGAGCGCCTGGCGCAACCCCTGTTCCAGCGCCAGATGATGCAACGCGGCGGTGCGCATGCTCGGCAGGTAGTGGCGCACGCAGGCCCTGCCTGACGCCTTGGCCTGATACATCGCCGTCTCGGCCTGCTTGATCAGCTCCATGGCGCTGGCGGGCGTCGCGCCGAACAGGGCGATACCCAGACTCGGCGTGATGGTGAGCGTTCGCTCCGCCACCGGATAGGACACCGACAGGGACGCCACGACCCGCTCGGCCATCTGCTGGGCGTCGGTCTTGGCCCGGGCCAATGTCTCGCCGAGCGAATCCAGCACCACCACGAACTCGTCACCGCTGAGCCGGGCGGCCACGCCACCGTCGCCCGACAGCGTATTGAGCCGTTCGGCAACCAGCATCAGCAGCCGGTCGCCGGCGGCATGACCCAGCGACTCGTTGACCTTCTTGAAATGATCCAGGTCGATGAACAGCACCGCGCCATGCTCGCCACGACGCCGGCACTGCGCCTGTGCCCGGGCCAGCCGATCCAGCAACAGTCGCCGGTTGGGCAGGTTCGTCAGTGGGTCATAGAAGGCCTGCCGGTGAATGGTGGCCTCGGCCTGCCGGTGTTCGGTGAGATCCTCGATGATCGCCATGCCGCCGACGATGGCCCCCTGCTCGTCGCGAATGCCGCTGAACAGGGCCCGCATGGGCCGGGTCTGGCCGGAGAGCACCGCCGTGTAATCGCCCTCGAAGTGCCCCTGGCCCTCGGTCAGCGCCTGCGTCAGCGCACGGCATACCCGGGTATCCCGCAGGGTGGCGGGCAGGTCGAGTCCGATCAGCCCGGCGCGGGACGTGCCGATGAGGTCCACGAAGCGATCGTTGCAGTCGAGAATCCGGCCGCGAGCATCGAAATGAAAGACCCCCAGGGGCGAGGCCTGGAAGACCGCCCGATAGCGGGCCTCGCTTTCCCGCAGGTCCTGCTCGCGGCGCTGGCGATCCGCCTCGAGCCGCAGTTTCTCGCGCAGCACGCTGCTCCAGCGCTGGCTGGCGCCGATCACGAACACCAGGAAGACCCCGACCATCAGGGCCAGCTTCGAGGCCAGCGGCGTGTCCATCCGGGCATACTGGAACGCCATCGGCAGCGCCACCGGTACCAGGCAGACGATCGCCGCCGCCCACAGCGGTGACAGGGTCGTCACGGCCCCCGCGCTCACCCCGGCGACGGTCAGCACCAGCGCCGGCTGATACGCCGGCTCATGCGGGAACAGCCAGATGACCGCCGCGCCCCAGACACTGCCGGTCAGCAGCGCCCCGCCCAGGGCCAGGCAGCGCCAGCGCGGATGCCGCCGGGCGGCATGGTCCAGACGGCGGAAGTACACGCCGATTCCACAGCGCACCATCGACACCAGCAGCATGACCAGCAGCCAGGCCAGCAGGGCCCCGTGGGCGACCACCGGCCAGAGAATGCCCACCAGGAGGGCCGCCCCTATGACGCTGAACAGGCAGGGCTGCCAGAGCCCCTGATACAGCATCGCGACCTGCTCATCGCGTATCCACTGTTCCGCCGGATCCCCGCGTTTGCCACCCGACCCGCTCAGCCAGCCCGTCACATTCCGGCTCCTGTTTCCCTGCTACTTTTTCACGAACGCTTTTACGAACAAGCGGCGGGCACGGCACCAGGCGTTCGTGCCCACCGCCTTCATGGACGCATTTCATGCCCTGGCATGAAACGTTTCATCAAGAAAATACTGTCTCGTGACGATACGCAAGACCCCGAAGGGCGAAACCGGCCGAAGGGAACGTACGCGGATCATCGATCAAGGTCGAAGCGGAATTTCCGTCAGTCCTGCTATGCTTGCGGAGGAATCGGTCGTCACCACGACTGATGAAATCCTGTGTTCATCACCCGGCCGGGGCTTTCCGGCATCGACCAGGAGGGGCACCACGGCCGGCATTACCGTTCAACGAGCCTAGGGAAGTCCGACATGAAGCGTCCGTTTCGCATTGCCGTTACCGGTGCCGCCGGTAGCATCAGCAACTCCCTGCTTTTCCGTCTTGCCGCGGGCGAGGTCTTCGGCCCCGACCAGCCGCTCATCCTGCAGCTGATCGAGCGTCCCGAGGCCATGGAAGCACTGCGTGGCATGGCGATGGAACTCGAGGACTGCGCCTTCCCGCTGCTGCACAACGTGCGCCTGCACGACAATGTTCAGGACGGTTTTCGCAACGTGCATTTCGCCTTCCTGGTGGGGGCCAAGCCGCGCGGGCCCGGCATGGAACGCGCCGACCTGCTGTCCGCCAACGCCGAGATCTTCAGCGCGCAGGGGCGCGCACTCAACGATTACGCCAATCCCGACGTCAAGGTGCTGGTGGTCGGCAACCCGGCCAACACCAACGCCCTGATCGCCAGCCGCAACGCCCCGGACCTGTCGCCCTCCCAGTTCACGGCGATGAGCCGGCTCGACCACAACCGCGCCCAGGGCATGATCGCCAACCGCTTCGGCTGCAACGCCAGCGACATCCGCAGGGTCGCCATCTGGGGCAACCACAGCGCCACCCAGTACCCGGACCTGCATCACGCCACGGCCATGGGTGAGCCCGTGTGGCCGGAGCTGGACCCCAAGTGGGTGGACGAAGAGTACATCCCGCGGGTCCAGAAGCGCGGCGCCGAGATCATCGCCGCCCGCGGCCAGTCGAGCGCCGCCTCGGCCGCCCAGGGGGCCATCGATCACATGCGCGACTGGTACTTCGGCACCCCCGATGACGACTTCGTCAGCATGTGCGTGGTGTCCGACGGCAGCTACGGCGTGACCAAGGGCATCGTCTTCTCCTTCCCGGTACGCTGCCGCTACGGGCGCTACGAGATCGTCCAGGGCCTGCCGATCGACGAGGCCGCCCGCAAGCGCATCGAGACCACCGAGAAGGAGCTGATCGACGAGAAGGCCGGTGTCGAGCACCTGCTGCCCGCCGAGACCGAGGCCGCCCACCTCAACCTGCGCACCACGCTGCGCTCCGGCGCCTCGCGCTACGGCGAGGAGGACACCCTCGACGACAGCGAGGCCAGCGTGCTGCGCACCGATCGAGTGCTGTAACCGGCCTCTGTCGCGCGGGCACGCAAGGACGTGCCCGCGCGCCGCTCACCGACAGCAGGCAATCACCGGAGCGAGGAGATGACGATGAACGATCGCGTATTCCTGATCACCGGCGCCTCCAGCGGCATCGGCGCCGCCACCGCCCGAGCCGCCCATCACCAGGGCTACCAGCTGGCGCTGGCCGCCCGCTCGACGGACAGGCTCGAGTCCCTGGTCCAGGAGTTCGGCCCGGAAAAGGCCCTGGCCCTGACCTGCGACGTTACCGACATGGACGCGCAGCAGGCCATGATCGACCAGACCCTCGAGCGCTTCGGGCGCATCGACGTGGTCTTCGCCAACGCCGGCATGGGCGGCTCTCCCGGCGGCTTCAGCAGCGCCGACCACCGCGTGTGGCGCGACATGCTGATGACCAACGTCTACGGCGTGGGGCTGACGATCCAGGCCGCCCTGCCGGCCCTGCGGCGCAGCCAGGGACATATCCTGCTCACCGGCTCCGCCGCCGGCCGGACCACCATCCCCGGCTCGATGTACAGCGCCAGCAAGTGGGCCGTGACCGGCATCGGCTACAACCTGCGCGAGGAACTGCGCGGCAGCGGCATCCGCGTCACGCTGATCGAGCCCGGCATGGTCGACACGCCGTTCTTCGACCAGCCGCCCGAGACGGCCCTCAAGGATCGCGACATCGCCAATGCCGTGATGTACGCGGTGAGCCAGCCGGAGCATGTCGATGTCAACGAGATCCTGGTCCGTCCGACCCCGGCACCGGAATGAGACGCGGGGAAGCGTCGACCTGGCGTTGATTGGCGTTGACGCCGGTCAAGCGAAAAGTCGCTCGCCCCTCTGGCCTAACGCGAAAAAATTGCGCATCCTGATGTCGTCCAATCGTCAGATAACGGAGCCCCATGGACGCGGTACGAAGACGTAGCGACTGTGTCAGACCGGCACAGTCAGCCACTCGACAGCGCGACTTCGATGTCAGAGACATGGAACGCCGCACCCGACTGATGCGTGTCGTCACCCGCCGCATCGCCCTCTCCGAACTCGGCAATCGGGAAATCGCCCGACGCGCTGGTGTTCCCAGCCAGCGCATCAGCGACCTGCTGGCCGGTCGCCTGGAGCACTTCTCCGCCGAGGAGCTCAAGGCCATCCGCGACAGCATGCCGGCCGTCGCCGAGGACATCGACGACCCCCTGCAGCCCACGCCACCCTAGACGTCAAACGCCTCTCGTGTAGCAGCCAGCTCCTCGCCGGCCCGGCCGCCCGTGTGTATCCCTCACGACGGCCGAGCCGGGCACACGTCACTCGGGCAGGTCGGTCACCGCCCCCAGCGAGGCCGAACTCACCGTGCGCGCGTACTTGGCCAGCACGCCGCGGCGATAGCGCGGTGCCGGCTGGTGCCAGGCGGCGCGACGCCGCTCGAGCTCCTCGGAACTCAGGGCGACATCGATGGTGTCAGCCTCGGCATCGATGGTGATCTCGTCGCCGTCCTCGACCAGCGCAATCGGCCCGCCGTTGAACGCCTCGGGCGTGACGTGGCCGACCACGAAGCCGTGGCTGCCGCCGGAGAAGCGCCCGTCGGTGATCAGCGCCACCGCATCGCCCAGGCCCCGGCCCATGATCGCCGAGGTCGGGGTGAGCATCTCGCGCATCCCCGGTCCGCCGCGCGGTCCCTCGTAGCGGATCACCACCACGTCGCCGGCGACCACGGTGCCGTCGTTGATACGCGCCTGGGCCTCCTCCTCGGAACCGAACACCCGCGCACGGCCGGTAAAACGCGTGCCTTCCTTGCCGGTGATCTTGGCCACCGCCCCCTCCGGAGCCAGGTTGCCACGCAGGATGCGCAGGTGGCTCTGTGCCTTGACCGGGGCATCGAGCGGCTGAATGATTCGCTGATCGCCGGGATAGGGCGCGACGTCGGCCAGGTTCTCGGCCAGCGTGTGCCCGGTCACGGTCAGGCAGTCGCCATGCAGCAGGCCGGCATCGAGCAGCATCTTCATCAGCGGCTGGATGCCACCGATCGCCACCAGCTCGCTCATCATGTAGTGGCCACTCGGCCGCAGGTCGGCGAGCACCGGAACGCGCCGACCGAGGCGCGTGAAGTCATCGAGCGACACCTCGACACCAATCGCGCTGGCCATGGCGACCAGATGCAACACCGCATTGGTCGAGCCGCCCAGGGCGATGACCACGGTGATGGCGTTCTCGAAGGCCTCGCGGGTCATGATGTCGCTGGGACGAATGTCGCGCTCGAGCAGCTCGAGCACCGCCGCCCCGGCGGCACGGCTGTCGTCGCGCTTGGTCTGTGACACGGCGTTCTGCGCCGAACTGCCCGGCAGGCTCATGCCCAGCGCCTCGATCGCCGAGGCCATGGTATTGGCGGTGTACATGCCGCCGCAGGATCCCGGCCCGGGAATCGCCGTCTCCTCGATCTGCTTGAGCTCGATGCGGTCGATGTCGCCGCGGGAATGCGCGCCCATCGCCTCGAACACCGAGACGATGTCGGTATGGTTCTCGCCCGGCAGAATGGTGCCGCCATAGACGAACACGCCGGGCCGGTCGAGGCGCGCCAGGCCGATCATGCAGCCCGGCATGTTCTTGTCGCAGCCGCCGATCGCCACTACACCGTCGAAGCCCTCGCAACCCGCCACCGCCTCGATCGAGTCGGCGATGATCTCGCGCGAGACCAGCGAGTACTTCATGCCCTCGGTGCCGTTGGCGATACCGTCCGAGATGGTAATGGTATTGAAGATCACGCCCTTGCCACCGGCCGCATCGGCGCCGTCACGCGCCGCGTCGGCAAGATCGCCGATATGGCTGTTGCACGGCGTCACCTGGCTCCAGGTCGAGGCGACGCCCACCTGCGGGCGGGTGAAGTCCTCGTCGGAAAAACCCACCGCCCGCAGCATGGCGCGGCTGGCGGCCTTGCCCGGCCCGTCGACGACCGGGCCGGAGTAACGGCGACGCGGGTCCGGGGTGTTGCTCTGATCGCTCATCGGTCCTCTCCACGGCTGCACGATGTCATTTCAACATAGCGCCTCAGTCTGGGAGCGGACCGGAGAGGACGCAAATACCGCGCCCCTTGGCAGGGCAATCGCCGCTGGGTCTGGCAAGGGATGTCGGGGACAGGTCAAAGAGGGGGTCCGACGTCAGGGCCGAAAAGAGTTCCCTTCAATTTCGGCATTCCCGCCATCCATGGCGGTCAGATGGCGTCGGTAGCGCCCATGGAAGGGTTCACAGCGCCCCCTCGCAGACCTGTCGACGGATCAGCCCGAACGATAATGCTAACTTCGACCTCTTGCCCACCTCGGTCTGCTCAGCCCGCCTGCCAGGCGGAGTGCGGGCGCACCAGTGCCACCAGCAGCGCCACCGCACTGGAAATCGCCAGGGCGCCGGCAAACGGTGCGAGCGTGGTTTCGCCGCCCGGAAAGCTTGCCGCCAGCAGTGCATCGCCCAGACTGCCCCGGGCGATCCAGTCCGGCAGGATGGCACCGACCAGACCGGCCACCGCGCCGGCAGCAGCGGCCGGCGCGCTCATCCGTGGCCACAGCCCCATCAGCACCGGCACCACCGCCGTGGCACACAGCAGATCGGCGATCAAAAACAGCCGCAGCACCGAATAGCCCTGCAGGGCCACCAGCACCGCCGGCACCATCAGCGCCAGGGTGATCCAGCGCGCCGCCGTCAGCGAGACGCCGTGGCGGCTCAGCGCCTCGCCCTCGCCGACCAGCAGCGAGGCGATACCGTTCTGCAGAGTGTCGACGCTGGAGGCCACCAGCGTCACCGCCAGTACCAGCACCAGCAGGGTCAACCAGGCCGGCGCTGCATCGAGCAGCGCGAAAAAGGGCATCGGCGGCTGGCCGAGATCAGCGCCGCTCATCGCCGCCAGGATACCCAGCCCGCCGACCACCGCCACGACCAGCACGGTGGTGACGCCGCCCAGCACCGCGCCACGTCCCAGCGCGGCGCCATCACGGGCCGCCCAGACCCGCTGCCAGTAGCCCTGGTGGAAGAGATTGGCCGCCGTCACCGCGATGACCAGAGTCACGGCCACATTCAGCGCCTCGCCGGGCGGCACACTCGGCATGGCGGCATCGGCCGGCAACGCGGGCAGGTCACCCAGGACCGCGCCTGTCACCAGCACCAGCAACACGCCCAGCAGCAGGGCCTGCCAGCGGTCGGTGACCAGGCTGGCCCGCAGCCCGCCCCAGGCGGTGTAGGCCAGCGTGGTCAGCGCCACGGCCACGATCGCCACGCTGCCCGCCAGCGGCGAGAGCAGTGCGGTGATACCGCCGATGGCACTCAGCTCGGCGGCCAGAAAACAGGCCATGTACAGCACCGAGAGCAGGGCCACATAGCGGCGCATGCCGGTGCCGAAGCGCTCGGCGGCAAACTCGCCGATGCTGCGCCCCGCCGGCAGCCGACGACGAATCGCCGGCCCGCACAGCGCCAGCACGATGAACGGCAGCGCCGAGCCGATGGCATAGCCGGCCAGCGCCACCGGACCGACGAAGGCCCCGACTTCCGGCGGCGCGAAGAGAATCCAGGCGCCCATGCCGGACGCCAGGAAGGATAGCCCCAGCGTGGTGCCGCGCTGCGAGTTGCGCGCCGTCACGTAATCATCGAGGGGCGAGTCGGCGCGTCCGGCGCGCAGGCCCAGAATGGCAAACAGCAACAGGGCCGCGCCCAGCACGGCCAGGGTGGCAAGATACATGTCGCACTTCCTCCGCCGGTATTGACCGGATCAGGTTCCAGGGTCTGCGCCGCGGCCGGCACACTCTCAGCCCCGATCGAGCGGGGCTCCCCTGGCGACGTTGAATGTCGGGATGATTAAAGTTTTGCGGATATCGGTCGATAGGAGCGAGTATCCGTCCTGCATTCGACCCCTGCCGACGGCAACGCGCCGCCTCGGGGTCGTGAAGCGATCTCACTCTACCAGAACACCAGACAACGATCAGATCCGAGATCCCCATGCCATACCACGAAGCCCAGGAACATGTGCCGGGCCGCCTGCACCGCCTCTTCGACGATCCCTACCAGGCCTTCGGCAATGACATTCCGGACCGCTGGAGCCACCTGCCGCGTGCCCTGCAGGCCCTGCTGGCCCCGGCCCTGGAGGCGGACAGCCTGCGGCTTCGCGTCGTGCATGGCTGGGAAAACGGCGACTTCGACCCGCGCCACCTGCAGCACAGCGATCATGCCCTGACCAGCCTGGACGACATGCGCCAGGTACTCGCCGCCTACACCTCGGCCCGGGCCGAAGGCCGACCGTCGCCCTGCGACAGCGCTTCGCTGCTGGCTGAGCCCCTGGAAGACGCCATCCGCCGCGCCGAGGCCGCCGGCCAGCCGATCGACGACGCCACGCGGCACAGCCCCGCCCGCTGGCCGGCCTTCGCGCAGGGTCTGACCCTGTACACCCTGTTCAAGGTCTACAACCGCCTGACCTACGGCGAGGACGATGACTACCGCTCGACGTACTGCCTCACCCCGCAGGGCGAACGCGAGATTCACGAGTTCCATCTCGAGGAGGGGGAGTTCGCGGTCATCCTGCCGCGGGACGCGGATCCGGACGTCGCAACCCTGCTGGTCCTGCACGAGAGCCAGCTGGAGCCGATGATCCAGCTGCTCGAGCGCTGCGGGATCGCCCCCGCGCGGCGCTGATTCGACATCGGCCCCGCCTCTCTCGAGGCGGGGCCGTATTGTCACCGAGCGAGGGTGATCAGCCCATCGATATCGTGCTGTTGACGCCGCTCGAGACGTTCTCCGGCTCGAACCAGCGCGCGGTGACCGTCTTGGTCTGGGTCCAGAACTGGATCGCCTGCTTGCCGTTGGGCCCCAGGTCGCCGAGCTTGGAGGCCCGCGAGCCGGTAAAGCTGAAGTAGGCCACCGGCACCGGGATCGGCACGTTGATGCCCACCTGGCCGACGTCGATGTCGGCCTCGAAGCGCCGCGCCACCCAGCCGGAGTTGGTGAAGATCGCCGTGCCGTTGCCGTTGGGGTTGGCGTTGATGAAGGCGATGGCGTCGTCGAGGGTCTCGACGCCGACCACGCACAGCACCGGCCCGAAGACCTCCTCGCGGTAGATGGTCATCTCGGCGGAGACGTCGCTGAAGATGGTCGGGCCGACGAAGTTGCCGTCGGGATAGCCCTCGACCGTCAGGCCGCGCCCGTCGAGACGCAGCGTCGCGCCCTCGGCCACGCCCTGGTCGATCAGCCCCAGCACCCGGTCGCGGGCCGCCGGCGAGACCAGCGGCCCCAGATCGGCGTCCTCCTGGGTACCGGGCCCCACCTTGAGCTGTCCGGCGCGCTCGACGATCTCGTCGAGCCAGTCGCGCGCCTCGCCGACCAGCACCAGCACCGAATTGGCCATGCAGCGCTGGCCGGCGGCGCCGAAGGCCGAGCCCAGCACGTTGTTGATCGCCTGGCTGCGGTTGGCGTCGGGCATCACCACGCAATGGTTCTTGGCACCCATCATCGACTGCACACGCTTGCCGGCGGCCCCGGCCCGCTCGTAGATGTGGGTGCCGACCCGGGTCGAGCCGATGAACGACAGCGCCTTGATGTCCGGGTGGTCGCAGAGCCGGTTGGCGACCTCGGGCCCGCCGTGCACCACGTTGAGCACCCCGGCCGGCACGCCGGCCTCGTGGGCCAGTTCGACCAGGCGCATGGTCGACGAGGGATCCTGCTCGGAGGGCTTGAGCACGAAGGTGTTGCCGGTGGCGATGGCCAGCGGGAACATGAAGCACGGCAGCATGATCGGGAAGTTGAAGGCGGTGATGCCGGCGCCCACGCCCAGCGGCTGGTGCAGCGAATAGACGTTGACATCGCTGGCGACGTTCTCGGCGATCTCGCCGAGCTGCAGGCTGGTGATCGAACAGGCGTGCTCGACCACTTCCAGTCCGCGCCCCACCTCGCCCTTGGCATCGGGCAGCGTCTTGCCGTGTTCCTCGGTGATCAGCGCGGCCAGCTCGGCGGTGTGCTCGCGGATCAGTGCCTGGAAGGCGAGCATGATGCGCATGCGCCGGGCCAGCGGCACCTTGCGCCAGGTGGTGAAGGCGTCCCGTGCGCTGGCCACCGCGCGATCGACCTCCTCGAGCGTGGCGAACGGCACCCGGGCGACCACCTCCTGGGTCGCCGGATTGAGCACCTCGCGCCACTCGCCGGACTGCGAGGGCACGGGCTGACCATCGATATACAACGCGATTTCACGAACGGACATGGTGGCGGCTCCTGACGGAGCGAGCGCGGCATCGGCCGGCTCGCCGGTTGTGATTGTTCTTTGCGCGGTGCCGCGGGTTGGCCCGGACAGACGCGGCGGGTTATCCCCTCAAGATTAGGCACACGACGATTCGCCGGACAATAGGCAGATCGAGAGGGCGGGTACAAAACAGTCGAGCGAAGGCAAGACCAGGCGAAATTGACCGAAAACGCGCAGTTTACAAGGTGGTAAATGAGCATTTTGAGGTCAATTTCAACGCCGTATTGCCGAGCACAGACATTTTGTAGGCGCCCTCTCAGGTGCCGCAGAAGGTACGGAACACCCGCTCGCTCGGCTGGGCCGGCAGCGTGTACGCTTCGCGACCGGGCTGCGCCTCGAAGGGCCGGGCCAGGACCTCGCGCAGGGTCTCGAAGGGGGCGAAATCGCCTTCGTAGGCGGCGGCCAGCGCCTCCTCGACCCGATGATTGCGGGGGATGTAGAACGGATTGACCGCGCGCATGCGCGAGGCGACGGCGGCCCCGTCGGCGTCCTCGCTTGCCAGCCGGGCCTGCCAGCGCGCCAGCCAGGCCTCGAGGGGCTCGCGACGTTCGGTCAGTTCGAACAAGGCCGGGCGAGCCTCGGCGGATTCGGCGACGTCGGCCAGCTGGCGGAAGCTCAGGGTGAAGTCGGCACGCCCGGCATGCAGCGCCTCGAGCAGCGACTCGGCAAGCTCGAAATCCCCCTCCTCCTCGCGCGCCAGGCCCAGCTTGGCACGCATCACTGCCAGCCATTCGGCGTCGTACTGGCCGGGGTAGGTCTCGAGAACCCGGGTCGCGCGCTCGATGCCGCGCTGGCGATCGTCGTCGATCAATGGCAGCAGGGTCTCGGCGAAACGCGCCAGATTCCACTGCACGACCCCCGGCTGGTTGCCGTAGGCATAGCGCCCGCGCTCGTCGATGGAGCTGAACACGGTGCGCGGATCGTAGGCCTCCATGAAGGCGCAGGGTCCGTAGTCGATGGTCTCGCCGGCGACCGAGGTATTGTCGGTGTTCATCACGCCATGAATGAAGCCGACGCCCATCCAGCGCGCCACCAGGGCCGCCTGGCGCTGCAGGACGGCCTCGAAGAGGGCCAGATAGCGCGTCTCGGGCGGTTCTTCGTCCAGATGGGGATAGTGTCTGGCGATCGCCTCGTCGGCCAGGGTGCGCAGGGCATCGATGTCGCCCCGGGCGGCGAAGTACTGGAAGGTGCCTACCCGCAGGTGACTGTCGGCCACGCGGGTCAGCACGCCGCCGGGTTCGGGGACACGGCGCAGGACCCGTTCGCCGCTGGCCACCGCGGCCAGCGACCGGGTGGTGGGAACACCCAGCGCGTGCATCGCCTCGCTGACCAGATACTCGCGCAGCACCGGACCCAGCGGCGCCCGACCGTCGCCACCGCGGGAGAACGGCGTGCGCCCGGCGCCCTTGAGCTGCACGTCGCGCAGCCGGCCGTGACGGTCGGTCACCTCGCCAAGCAACACCGCACGGCCATCGCCCAGACTGGGCACGAAGTTGCCGAACTGGTGGCCGGCGTAGGCCTGGGCCAGCGGCTCGGCACCGGGCGGCACGACATTGCCGGAGAACCACTCGGTCGCCTGGCGCTCGTCGAAGGCCGCGAGATCGAAACCCAGTTCCTCGGCCAGCGGCCGGTTGAAGGCGATCAGGTGCGGTGCCTCGACCGGCACGGGGTCGAAGCGCGCGAAGAAATGCGCCGGCAGGCGCGCATAACGCAGCGTGAAGGGGGAAAACATGGGGACTCCCGTCGATGACTGGCTAGGCTTTGCACGAAAACTGCCTGCACTCGGCAATACGGCGTTAAAAATTGGCTCAAAATGCTCATTTACACCCCGTAAACTCCGCTTTTTCGCCGATTTTTGCCTTGTCTTGCCTTCGCTCGCCGACTTTTCGTACAAACCCAGTGCTGCCTTCACCATAAACCATAGTGAACGGGTCAACTATATCGGTGCGGGCCATCGCCAAGACAACGTGGATCCGGGGCAGGACACCCTCAACCGGCCTCCAGCGCCCTGACACTGGCCACGAAGTCGCTGAAGCGCTCGCCCTGGATCAGCACGTGCTCGCGCAGCTTGCGCTCGGCCAGCTCGGCATCCCCGGCCTCGATGGCGGCGACGATCTCGCGATGCTCGGCCAGCGAGGTCGCCAGCCGGTGGCGGACCTGCAGCTGCAGGCGCCGGTAGGGCTTGAGACGCTGCTTGAGCTGGTGCGCCTCGCGGGCCAGAAAGCCATTGTGGCTGGCCGCGTAGATGCCGTGGTGAAAGGCCTCGTTCTCGTAGTAGTACTCGTCGGAGTCCCCGGTGCGGGCGGCCGCCTCGCAGCGCTCGATCGCCTCGTGCAGCACCGCGAGCTCGGCCGGGGTGATGCGCCGCGCCGCCAGCCGCCCGCACATGCCCTCCAGCTCGGCCATCACCTCGAACATCTCGATCAACTGCTCGATGCCCACCTTGGCGACGAAGGTGCCCTTCTTGGGCGTCACCGTCACCAGTCCGCTGGCCACCAGTTGCTGGATCGCCTCGCGCACCGGCGTCCGCGACACCTGATATTCCTTGCCCAGCGCCTCGGGATCGAGCCGCTCCCCGGGGGCCCGACGCCCGTTGATGATGTCGTTCTCCAACGACTCCTTCAGCCGCTGGGCATTCGATCGCTTGTCGCCGTTCACGTTCGCCCCCTTCTGCCGCGCATGCCGGGTCCGCCGAGCATTGCCACCAAGGTCTAATGACCCTAGTTTGACACTGAGTATCCTCAAGACCTATTAAAGTATACATCAGCCTCGCTGATAAATATTACACAAAAACAAACGTAACGGAGACGCCATGAAAACCTCCCTCAAGCTAGCTCTCGCCTCTCTCGGGCTCAGTGTCGCCATGAGCGGCGTCGCCTCGGCGGAAACGGTGCTGCGCGCCTCGCACCAGTTCCCCAAGGGGGACGTCCGCGACAAGATGGTGCAGATGATCGCCGACGAGGTGGCCAAGGCCGACGTCGACCTCAAGGTCCAGGTCTACCCGGCCGAATCGCTGTTCGGCGCCAAGGAGCAGTGGCCAGCACTGGTCCGCGGGCGCCTGGACATGACCGCCCTGCCGCTCGACTACGCCAGCGGCCGCCATCCGGAATTCTCCGCCACGCTGATGCCCGGCCTGGTGCGCAGCCACGAGCGCGCCCAGCGGCTCAATGACTCCAAGTTCATGGGCATGATCAAGAAGGTCATCAACGATGCCGGCGCCCGCGTGATCTCGGATGCCTGGCTGGCCGGCGGCTTCGTGTCCGACATGCGCTGCATCACCTCGCCGGACACCGTGAAGGGGCAGGCGATGCGCGCCGCCGGGCCGGCCTTCGACGAAATGCTGGCCACCGCCGGTGCCTCGATCACCTCGATGCCCTCCTCGGAAATCTACACCGCCATGCAGACCGGCGTGCTCGACGGCGCCAACACCTCCTCGGGGTCGCTGGTGTCCTACCGCATCTACGAGCAGTCGACCTGTCTGACCGCACCGGGCAAGAACGCCCTGTGGTTCATGTACGAGCCGATTCTGGTTTCCGAGCAGAGCTGGGAGAAACTCACCGACGCCCAGCAGAAGGCCCTGGCGGAAGCCGGCGAGAAGGCAGAATCCTACTTCGCCGACCAGGCCGCCGAGCTGGATAAGAAACTGGTCGATGTCTACAAGGAAAACGGCGTCAAGGTCGTGACCATGTCGCCCGAGGACTACCAGGCCTGGCTGGACGTCGCCAAGAAGAGTTCCTACAAGACCTTCGCCGAGAAGGTGCCCAATGGTCAGGCCCTGATCGACGCCGCCCTGGCCGTCGACTGAGGCGATCGCGCCATGACCGTCTCGATCCAGCGCGCGGCCCCCGGCCGCGCCATCACCGACCCGGCTGCCTCGCCCGAGGCAGCCTCCTCATCCACGCCGGGGTGCGCTATGGAAACGGAACACACCCGTGCGGCTCGGCCGCATCGCGGGCTCGTCGGCGGCTACATTCGGCTGATGGACACCCTCTCGTCGGTCACCGCCGTGCTGGCCGGCGCCCTGCTGGTCACCGGCGTGCTGGTGGTCTGCCACATGATCTTCGTGCGCGCGGTACTCGGCCACAACACCACCTGGCAGACCGAATTCACCATCTTCGCCATCACCGGCGCCATGCTGCTGGGCGCCCCCTACGTGCTGATGACCGGCGGCCACGTCGCGGTCACGGTGCTGCCCGACGCCCTGGGCGGCCGCGCCCGCAAGATCATGCAGTTCATCGCCTCGCTGATCGGCCTGGCCTTCTGCACGGCGCTGACCTACGGCGCCTGGCACTACTTCATCGAGGCCTATTCGATGGGCTGGACCACCGGCACGGTCTGGAACCCGCCGGTATGGCCTTCACTGCTGCCCCTTGCCATCGGCAGCACCCTGCTTGCGCTGCAATACGTGGCGAACATTCTGCGTGGAGATTCCGACAATGGATCCAGTGACTAGCGGCATTCTGGTGATCGTTGCCCTGTTCGCCCTGATGGCCATCGGCACCCCCATCGCCTTCGCGCTCGGCGGCGTCTCGCTGGCCGCCCTGGTGCTGGGCAGCGGCATGAGCGAGCTCACCTACTTCGGCGAGACTTTCTACAGCAGCATCGCCTCGTTCGGCTTCGTGGCCATTCCCATGTTCATCCTCATGGGCGCGGCGGTCGCCTCCTCCCCCACCGGCCGCGACCTGTACCGCTCGCTGGACCTGTGGCTGGGGCGCGTGCCCGGCGGCTTGGCGATCTCCAACATCGGCGCCTGCTCGATCTTCGCCGCACTCTCCGGCTCCTCGCCGGCCACCAGCGCGGCCATCGGCAAGCTGGGGATCCCCGAGATGCGCAAGCGCGGCTACCCGGACGGCGTCGCCGCCGGCTGCATCGCCGCCGGCGGCACCCTGGGCATCCTCATTCCGCCCTCGGTGACCATGATCGTCTACGGCATCGCCACCGAGACCTCGATCGGTCGCCTGTTCATCGCCGGCGCCATGCCCGGGCTGATGCTCGCCGGTCTGTTCATGGCCTGGACACTGATCGCCTGCAAGCTGGCCGGCGGCTATCAGAATCCGGTCGCCGAGGCCGCTAGCGCCGTCAAGCAGAACGTCGAGGGCAACCTCAAGGCGCTGGTGCGCGTGGTGCCCTTCCTGATCGTGGTCTCGGGCATCCTGTTCGCCCTCTACGGCGGCCTGGCCACGCCCTCCGAAGCCGCCGGCGCCGGCGCCTTCCTGTGCCTGGCCCTGGCCATCGTCGTCTACCGCATGTGGCAGGCGAAGCCCCTGAAGGTCATCCTGCGCGACGCCCTGCGCGAGAGCGTGATGATCATGCTGATCATCGCCGCGGCGGAGATCTTCGCCTATGCACTCTCCTCGCTGTACATCACCCAGACCGTCGCCGGCGGCATCGCCGACCTGGAGGTCAACCGCTGGGTGCTGATGGGCGTGATCAACCTGTTTTTGCTGGTGGCCGGCTTCTTCCTGCCGCCGGTGGCGGTGATCGTGATGACTGCCCCGATCCTGATGCCGATCATCCTCTCGGCCAACTTCGACCCCTACTGGTTCGCGGTGATTCTCACCATCAACCTGGAGATCGGCCTGATCACCCCGCCGGTGGGATTGAACCTGTTCATCATCAAGGGCATCGCCCCGGACATCGCCCTCAAGGACATCCTGCTGGGCAGCCTGCCCTACGCCCTGTGCATGGTGCTGGGCATCGTGCTGCTGTGCTTCTTCCCCGGGATCGCCACCTGGCTTCCCGACCTGATTCTTGGCTGAGAACCGCCCCGGAGGACGAGCGACCATGAACACCAGCTTTCTGCAGGACATGTTCAGTACCATCACCCGGCGCGACGCCCTGCGCCGGCGGCGCAGCGGCAACACCACGCCCGTCGACCACTCGCATGTGCTCGCCGCCTGCCGGGCCCTGCTCGACAGCGACGGCGAAGCCTCCAGCATCACCCTGGCGAGTCGTGCCCTGGAGCTCTACGCCCGCCTCGACGCCGACGAGAAGGTGCGCTTCTTCGAGCGTCTGACCCACGATTTCTCGGCCGACCCCGAGCGCGTCGACCAGGCCTATGCCGCCTACCGGGAATCCCGCGACGAGCGCGACCTGCAAGCCCTGTTCGACACCTGTGAACCCAGCCGCCAGGAGCTGCTGCGCCGCCTCAACCTGACCAGCGGCGGCACCCACGAGCTGGTGCGCATGCGCGAGGACCTGCTCGCCCGGCTCGACAAGGCCTCGCCGCTGAACGCCCTGGACGCCGACTTCAAGCACCTGTTCAGCTCCTGGTTCAACCGCGGCTTCCTGATGCTCCGGCGCATCGACTGGAACACTCCGGCGGCGATCCTCGAGCGCATCATCCGCTACGAGGCGGTCCACGAGATCCACGACTGGAACGACCTGCGCCGGCGCCTCGACGCCCGTGACCGGCGCTGCTTCGCCTTCTTCCACCCGGCGATCGGCGACGAGCCGCTGATCTTCGTCGAGGTCGCCCTGCACAAGGGGCTGCCGGACCAGATCCAGCCGATCCTCGACAGCAACCACCACGACATCGGCGAGCCCGAAGGCGCCGACACCGCCGCCTTCTTCGGCATCAGCAACTGCCAGACCGGGCTGCGCGGCATCTCCTTCGGCAACTTCCTGATCAAGCAGGTGGTGCAGGAGCTCAAGCAGGAGCTGCCCAACCTGCGCAACTTCGTCACGCTCTCACCGGTCCCCGGCTTTCGCCAGTGGCTGGACAGCACCCAGCGCGGCGAGGCCTCGCCGCTCGACGACGAGACTCGCGAGACCCTGGCCCAGCTCGACGACGATCACTGGCACACCGACCCGGAGCGCGCCGCGGCCCTGCGCGACGTCATCCGCCCGCTGGCCGCCCACTATCTGGTCCGCGAGAAGAACCGTCACGGCCTGCCGCTCAACCCGGTGGCCCGCTTCCACCTCGGCAACGGCGCCGAACTGCACCGCATCAACTGGCTGGGCGACACCTCGAACAAGGGGCTCCAGCAGGCCGCCGGACTGATGGTCAATTACCTCTACGTCATCGACGACATCGAACGCAATCACGAGCAATACACCACCGACGGCACGATCGCCTGCTCCTCCGCCGTGCGTGACCTCAACCGGCGTGCCCGCAAACTGCTCAAGGGAGACAACGAAAAATGAACCACAATCTCTTCGCCACCTTCGCCGAGCGCATGCAGGCCCGCGGGGACGCCGACTTCGTCACCACCCGCGAGGGCCACGGCTACACTTACCGCGAGGCGCTCGACACGACCGCCCGGCTGGCCGGCGCCCTTCGCGAGCTGGGTGTCGCACCCGGCGACCGGGTCGCCGTGCAGGTCGACAAGAGCCCGGAGACGCTGCTGCTGTATCTGGCCTGCCTGCGCATGGGTGGCGTCTACCTGCCGCTCAACACCGGCTACACCCCCGAGGAGATCCGCTACTTCCTGGGCGACGCCGAGCCGGCACTGTTCGTCTGCCGCCCCTCCGATCTCGACAACGCGCGTCGCGTCGCCGGGGAGACCGGCTGCCCGCAGGTCGCCTCGCTGGGCACCGGCCGCGACGGCACGCTGATGGAGACCTTCGAGAAGGCCACCCCCTTCGACGCCATCGAGCCCCGCGACGACAATGACCTGGCGGCGATCCTCTACACCTCGGGGACCACCGGCCGCTCCAAGGGCGCCATGCTCACCCACCGCAACCTCGGCTCCAACGCCGCCTCGCTGGTCGAGGCCTGGCGCTTCACCGAGGCGGACCGGCTGATCCACGCCCTGCCGATCTTCCACACCCACGGCCTGTTCGTGGCCTGCAACGTCTGCCTGATGGCCGGCGCCAGCCTGCTGTTCCTGCCACGCTTCGATGTCGACACGATCATCGACGAGCTGCCCCGGGGCACCACCATGATGGGCGTGCCGACCTTCTACACCCGGCTGCTGCAGGATGAGCGCCTGACCCGCGAGCTGACCGCCAACATGCGCCTGTTCACCTCCGGCTCGGCCCCGCTGACCGCCGAGACCCACCGCGAGTTCGAACAGCGCACCGGGCATGCCATCCTCGAGCGCTACGGCATGACCGAGACCAACATGAACACTTCCAACCCCTACGATGGCGAGCGCATCGCCGGCACCGTGGGGCGTCCGCTGCCGGGGGTGGAGATCCGCATCACCGACGGCGAGTCCCACCAGCCGCTGCCTGATGGCGACATCGGCATGCTCGAGGTGCGCGGCCCCAACGTCTTCATCGGCTACTGGCGGATGCCCGAGAAGACCCGCGAGGAACTGCTCGACGACGGCTTCTTCGTCACCGGCGACCTGGCGCGCATCGAGGAGCACGGCTACGTGCAGATCGTCGGCCGCGACAAGGATCTGGTGATCTCCGGCGGCTACAACGTCTACCCCAAGGAGGTCGAGCAGATCATCGACGAGCTCGACACCGTGGTCGAGTCGGCGGTGATCGGCGTGCCGCATCCCGACTTCGGCGAGGGCGTCACCGCGGTGGTGGTGCGCCAGCCCGGCGCCGCGCTGGAGGAAGCCGAGGTGCTGGCCTCGCTCGCCGGCCGACTGGCCAAGTACAAGCAGCCCAAGCGGGTGTTCTTCATCGACGAGCTGCCGCGCAACACCATGGGCAAGGTGCAGAAGAACCAACTACGCGAGCGCTACAAGGAAACCTACCGCTAAACGCACGTTTCCCGCGATGCACGCCCGAACCTGACAGACGCTCGGCTATCGTCGAGAATGCCGGCATCCTCCGTTCATCGCGGGACTTTTCATGACGCCACGCAACGCCATGACGCCACGCCACGTCGTCGTCGCCGGGCTGCTGCTCGCCGCCCTGCTGCCCTGGCTCCCGGCGCCCCAGCAGTTCGCCCGGGCCACGCTCGACCAGTCGCTGGACCAGGCCTTCGCCGCCTTCGCCATCGCCAAGGGCCTGAATGCCACCATCTCGGTGCTGCAATCCTCCACCGTCGACCTGCAGGTGTTCCAGATCGCCCCGGGTGAGGCACTCGACCCGGCCAACGACATGATCGAGCGCTTCTCGTGGGTGATGTTCGCCGCCACCGGCTCGCTGGCACTGCAGAAGCTGCTGCTGACGATTTCCGGCAGCGCCCTGATCAAGGCGCTGGCCACCGGCGCCTGCCTGCTCGCCGCCGGCCTGGTGGCGCTGAAGACGCGCATCGGCCAGTCGGCTGCGCTCAAGCTGGCCATGGCGGCGCTGTTCCTGCGCTTTGCCGTGCTCGTGGTAGCACTGGCCAGCGGCCTCGCCGGCCAGGCCTTTCTCGACGACCCCAGAACCGCCACCATGCAGCAGCTGGAAACCACCCAGACCCGGCTGGCGGCCATCGCCGATGAACAGATCAGCGGCCGGGACGACGCCGAGAACTGGTGAGACCGGCTCAAGGACAGTTTCGGCAACCTGGTGGGCAATCCGGTGGAGAGCGTGGTCGACGGCTTCAACGCGATCACCGACAAGGTCATCGACCTGACGATGATCTTCATCACCCAGACGATGCTCTTCCCGCTGGGCTTCCTCTACCTGCTCTACCGGCTGGGTAGCCAGTTGTTCGGCCGCGATCGGGTCACGGGGTGGCTCGACCGCTGCCGACTACCCTACGGGAAGACGCACAACCCGGGAGAGTGATCCGCAACAGGGAGGCCAGACGATGACGCACCCGCGAGTCACCGTGTTCGGCGGCACCGGCTTCCTCGGCCGGCGCCTCGTCGAACGCCTCGCCCACGCGGGCAGCGAGGTGATCGTCGCCGCCCGCCATGCAGGCGAGGTCGCCGTGCCCGAGGATGCGTCAGGCACAGTCGTCTTCCGCCGCGCCGACGTCCGCAACGCCGATGACGTGGCCGCGGCGCTGGAAGGCGCCGACGCCGCGGTCAACGCCGTCAGCCTCTATATCGAGCGCGGCGGCCTGACCTTCGAGGACATCCACGTCGAGGCCGCCACCCGAATCGCCCGACAGACTGCCGACGCCGACATCCGACTCGTTCACGTCTCGGGCCTTGGTGTCGACGTCGATTCCGACTCGGCCTACGTGCGCGCCCGGGCCGCGGGGGAAAATGCCGTCCGCCAGGCCCATCCCGACGCGGTGGTGATACGCCCCAGCGTACTGTTCGGCCCCGACGACGCCTTCGCAAGCAGCCTGCGCATGCTCGCCCGGCTGCCGGTGGTGCCGTTGTTCGGTCACGGCGATACGCGCCTGCAGCCGGTGCATGTCGACGATGTGGCCGAGGGCGTGGCACGTCTCCTGGAACGGGGCATGACCGGCGCCACCGTCGAGCTGGGCGGGCATGGCGTTCACCGCTATCGCGAGCTGGTCCAGGCCGCGCTGGACGCCGCGGGCCGGCACCCACCGTTGGTGCCGGTGCCTTTCGCCCTCTGGCGCGCCCTGAGCACACTGCTCTCGATACTGCCCAATCCGCCGCTGACCCGCGACCAGGTGATCCTGCTGGAAAAGGACAACATCGTCGGCGAGGGGGCGAAGACCTTCGCGACGCTGGGCATCGAGCCCAAGGATCTGCTGCGCGTTTTGACGCAACGGCGTTGATCGACGTGGTTGTCCTTTCCCCTTTGCTCCCGCCGCTCGCTGGGGCACCATACCCCCTGCTCATTTATCCAGTCACGCAGGATCGCCATGCCCGCCCACTCGCCCTCCTCACTGCAACCCGGCTTCATGGTGATTCACGGCAACCGCCTGGAGGCGCTGCGCGACCTGGCGGTGGAGTGGCTGCGCAACCACCCGCTCTCGCCGCTCGAGGACGAGGTGATCCTGGTGCAGAGCAACGGCATCAGCCAGTGGCTGAAGCTGGCGCTGGCCGCCGATCCGCCCGCGGGCGCCGGCATCGCCGCGGCGATGGACGTCACCCTGCCGGCGCGCTACCTGTGGCAGGCCTATCGGGCCGTGCTGGGCTCGGACGCCGTGCCGCCGGCCTCGCCGCTGGACAAGCCGCGGCTGATCTGGCGGCTGATGCGCCTGCTGCCCGAATTGCTCGATGACGAGACCTTCGCGCCGCTGGCCCGCTTCCTGGCCGACGACGAGGACTGCCGCAAGCGCCACCAGCTCGCCGAGCGTCTCGCCGACCTGTTCGACCAGTACCAGGTCTATCGCGCCGACTGGCTGTCCGCCTGGGCCGAGGGCCGCGACGTGTTGATCGATGCCCGCGGCCAGGCCCGGCCGCTTTCCGAGGACCAGCGCTGGCAGCCGGCACTGTGGCGGTGGCTGCGCGACGATATCGGCGAGCACGGCCTGGCCACCAGCCGCGCCTGGGTGCACACCCGCTTCCTCGCGGCCTGCCGCGAGCTGACGCCCGAAACGAGACCGGCCAGCCTGCCGCGCCGGGTGGTGGTGTTCGGCATCTCCTCGCTGCCGCGCCAGACGCTGGAGGCCCTGGCGGCGGTGTCGAAGGTCACCCAGGTGCTGCTCTGCGTGCACAATCCCTGCCGCCACTTCTGGGCCGACATCATCGAGCACAAGGACCTGCTGCGGGCCGCCCGCCGGCGCCAGCGCCACCGCCCCGGCATGCCGCTGGAGCTCGACGACACGAAGCTGCATCTGCACGCCCAGCCGCTGCTGGCCGCCTGGGGCAAGCAGGGCCGCGACTACCTGCTCCTGCTCGACGAGTTCGACGACCAGGACGCCTACCGGGCGCTGTTCGACGCCGAGGCGCTGCGCATCGACCTGTTCGACTCGCCCGCCGACGGCGAGGCCCCGGGGCTGCTGCAGCAATTGCAGGACGACATCCTCGAGCTGCGTCCGCCCCAGGAGACCCGCGAGACCTGGCCGGCGGTGGACCCGGCCCAGGACCGCAGCCTGCGCTTCCACGTCGCCCACAGCGCGCTGCGCGAGGTGGAGATCCTCCACGACCAGCTGCTGGCCGCCTTCGACGCCGACCCCACGCTGCGCCCGCGGGACGTGCTGGTGATGGTGCCCGACATCGACACCTACGCCGCCGCCGTCCAGGCGGTGTTCGGCCGCCTGCCGCCGGACGACCCGCGCCACATTCCCTTCACGCTCTCCGACCAGACCAGCCGCCACCGCCAGCCGCTGCTGGTGGCGCTCGAGGCGCTGCTGCACCTGCCGGAATCGCGCCTCACGGTCAGCGACCTGCTCGACCTGCTGGAAGTGCCCGCCCTGCGCGGGCGCTTCGGGCTGGACGCCGACACCCTGCCGGTGCTGCGGCGCTGGATCGAGGGCGCCGGCATCCGCTGGGGGCTCGACGCCGAGCAGCGCGCCCGCCTGGACCTGCCCGGCGGGCTCACCGCCAACACCTGGGCCTTCGGCCTGCGCCGGCTGCTGCTGGGCTACGCCGTCGGTGACACGGCCGACGGCCCCTGGCACGACATCGAGCCCTTTGGTGACATCGGCGGCCTGGAGGCGGCGCTGGCCGGCCCGCTGATGGACCTGCTCGACGCCCTCGAGGCCCAGTGGCGCGCGCTCAGCGAGCCCGCCGACGTACCGACCTGGTGCCGCCGCCTGCGCGAGCTGCTGGGCGCCTGCTTCGCCGCCGAGGACGAGGCCGACCTCGCCACCCTCAACCGCCTGGGCGAACTGCTGGAGGACTGGCAGGAGACCGCCGAGGACGCCGGCCTGACCGAGGCGCTGCCGCTCTCGGTGGTGCGCGAGCACTGGCTCGGCCAGCTCGACGAGGCCAATCTCTCCCAGCGCTTCCTGGCCGGCGCGGTGAACGTCGCCACCCTGATGCCGATGCGCGCCATCCCGTTCCGCCACGTCTGCCTGCTGGGCATGAACGACGGCGACTACCCGCGGGTCCAGCGTCCGCTGGACATCGACCTGATGGGCCAGGACTACCGCCCCGGCGATCGCTCGCGCCGCGAGGACGACCGCTACCTGTTCCTCGAGGCGCTGCTCTCGGCCCGCGACAGCCTGATGGTGAGCTGGGTCGGCCGCAGCATCCACGACAACGCGCCGCGCCCGCCCTCGGTGCTGCTCGGCCAGTTGCGTGACCATCTCGCCGCCGGCTGGCGGCTGGCCGACGCGGCGGAGGATGAGGACGCCGGGCAGGCCCTGGTCGACGCCCTGACCACCGAGCACCCGCTGCAGCCGTTCAGCAGAAGCTACTTCTCGGATAACGCCCGGCTGTTCACCTACGCCCATGAATGGCGGGCGGTGCATGCCGTCGAGAACGCGCCACGCGGCGTCGCGGACGGCGAGCTATCGCCGATCACGCTGGAAACGGCACTGCCGCTGTCACGCCTGTCCGGCTTCCTCAAGGACCCGGTGAAGGCCTTCTTCACCACCCGGCTCGGCGTCCATCTCGAGCGCGAGGCGCTGGAGAGCCCCGACCACGAGCCCTTCGCCCTGGACGGCCTGGACCACTGGCAGCTCCAGCAGGCGCTGATCGAGGCCGGGCGTCGCGCCGTGGACGCCGCCGAACCGCCGACGCCAGCCATCCACGACACCCTGGAGCGCTTGGAGCGCGAGGGGCGCCTGGCCATGGGCGGCTTCGCCGAGCTGATGCGCGAGCAGCTGGTCGAGCCGCTGGACAAGGTACTCGGCGACTACGCCGACCAGCTCGAGGCCTGGCCCCACGCCCGGGAGACGCCGGCCGCCGTGTCGCTGACGCTCGCCACGAATGACGAGCCGATTCACATCGAGGACTGGCTGGACGGCCTGCGCGAGAACGCCGCCGGCGAGCGCTGCCGGCTGGTGCTGATGACCAGCAGCCTGGTCAACAAGGGCAAATACCATTGGAAGCACTGGCTGGCCCCCTGGGTCGCCCATCTGGCCGGCCAGCTCGCCCTCGGCCCCATGACCACGGTGCTGCTCTCCCGCGCCGGCGGCGGCACCCTGGCGCCGCTGGACGCCGAGACCGCACGCACGCATCTGGAAGCCATCGCCCGAGCCTGGCGGGACGGCATGACCGCGCCGCTGCCGCTGGCCCGCGACACCGCCTTCGCCTGGCACGAGAAGGGTGGCGACCCCAGCGCCCTGGCCCGCGTCTTCGGAAACGCAGAGCAGGCCGAGGAGGCAGACCTCAAGGCCTGGAAGGCCGCCGTTCAGGTGTTCGAGGGCAGCGACTACACGCCCGGCGAGCGCGACCGCGATCCGTACCTCGCCCGCCAGTGGCGAGACCTCGAAGGCCTGGTGCGGCACGAGGCCGCTGGCCGGCGCTTCACCGAGCTGACCCCGGCACTCTACGCGCCGCTGCACGATGCGGTGAAGGCCAAGAAGAACGGGGGCAAAAGCCAGGGAGGCAAGGCATGACGATGACGGAAGACAATCAGATCACCGCGACGCCGCGCCTCGACCCGGTCGCCCTGCCGCTCACCGGCAGCCGGCTGATCGAGGCCAGCGCCGGTACCGGCAAGACCTTCACCATCGCCCTGCTCTACCTGCGGCTGGTGCTCGGCCCGCGCGGCTCACACGAAGGGCATGACGACACGGCCAGCTTCCCGCGGCCACTGACGCCGCCGGAGATCCTTGTCGTCACCTTCACCAACGCCGCCACCCAGGAGCTGCGCGACCGCATCCGCGCCCGGCTGGTGGAGGCCGCCGACGCCTTTCAGCCCATCGACGAAGACGGGGCGCCGGGGGCAGGTCAAAGCGGAGGTCATTCGACAGGGATGTCGAATGTAGCGCCCAAGGACGGTTCCACAGCGCCTCCGCGATGGTCCGACACTTCGGGATCTGCCGCCGGATCAGACCCGTCACAGCACCAAACTGGGGATCTCTTCGCCGAACCGGCGGTGGATAATCCGACACCTGACGATGAGACGCCCAGCGGCGATCCGCCGGGCGGCGACCCGCTGCTCGCCCTGCGCGACAGCTACCCGCGCGAGAGCTGGCCGAGTTGCGCCCGCCGCCTCCGCCTGGCCGCCGAGTGGATGGACGAGGCCGCGGTCTCCACCATCCACTCCTGGTGCCACCGCATGCTGCGCGAACACGCCTTCGACAGCGGCAGCCTGTTCGCCCTGGAGATGTCGCTGGACCAGTCCGAGATGGACCTGGAGATCGCCCGAGACTACTGGCGCAGCTTCTACTACGACCTCGCCCCCGAGGCGCTGGAAATCGTCGCCCGCTACTGGACCACGCCGGACGCCCTCAACGACACCGCCGCCCGGCTGCGCACCCACGCCGCCGCCCTGCCCGTGGCGCCGCCTCCCTTCGAGGCGCTCTCGAACTACCGCGAGCAGCGCGCCGTGGCGCTGGCCGAGCTCAAGGCGCCCTGGCCGGCCTGGCTCGACGAGCTGGACGACCTGCTCGAGCAGGCGAACGCGCGCAAGGCCTTCGACGCCCGCAAGCTCAATGCCAGGAGCCGCGCCAACTGGCTCGACGCCCTGCGCGATTGGGCCAACGATCCAGAGCTAGCCAAGCCGGCGCTGACCGACGCCGCCTGGAAGCGCCTGACGCCGGACGGCATCGCCGAGATCTGGAAGGAAGACCCGGTACCCAACCTGCCGGCGCTGGAGGCCCTGGCCGAGCTGCCGGGGAAGCTCGCCGAGTTGCCCGACCCGTTCGCCGACCTGCTCGCCCACGCCGTGCACTGGATGGCCGCCCGCCGCGAGACCGTGCAGCGCCGCCGCGCCGAGCTCGGCCCCGACGACCTGCTGCACCGGCTGGACGCCGCCTTCGCGGGCGAGGCCGGCGAGACCCTGGCCGCGCGCATCCGCGAGCAGTTCCCGGTGGCGCTGGTCGACGAGTTCCAGGACACCGACCCGGTGCAGTACCGGCTGTTCGACCGCGTCTACGAGCTGGAGAAGAACCGGGATGACAGCGCAGTAATGCTGATCGGCGACCCCAAGCAGGCGATCTACGCCTTCCGCGGCGCCGATATCCACACCTACCTCCAGGCACGGCGCGACACCGCCGGCCGCCACGTCACGCTGGGCACCAACTTCCGCTCCGCCACGCCCATGGTCGAGGCCGTGAACCGGGTGTTCGCCCACGCCGAGCAGAGCGAGTCCGGCGCCTTCCTGTTCCGTCGCGGGGACGACAATCCGGTCCCCTTCGCCCCAGTCGACGCCAACGGCCGCAAGGACGCCCTCGTGCGCCGCGGCGCCGCCCAACCGGCGCTGACGCTCTGGCACCTGGCCACCGACGAGACGCTCGGCAAGGGCGCCTACCTGGCCGAGCTGGCCGCACGCTGCGCCACCGAGATGGCGAGCCTCCTGCGCGAGGGCCAGGCCGGGCAGACCGGTTTCCAGGAAGACGGAGAATTGCGCCCGCTGGCGCCGTCGGACCTCGCCGTGCTGGTCAACAACGCCGGCGAGGCCCGCGCCATCCGCAACGCCCTGCTGGCCCGCGGCATCCGCAGCGTCTACCTCTCCGACAAGGAGGGCGTGTTCGAGACCGAGGCCGCCGCCGAGCTGGAGGTGTGGCTGGCGGCCTGCGCCGCGCCGGACGACGAGCGCTGCCTGCGCGCCGCCCTGGCCACGCCGAGCCTGGGCCTGAGCCTCGCCGAGCTCGACGCCCTGAACGGCGGCCCGCAGCAGGACGAGCTGGCCTGGGAGGCGCGGGTGATGCAGTTCCGCGACTACCACCGCCAGTGGCAGCGCCGCGGCGTGCTGCCCATGCTGCACCGGCTGCTGGCCGACTTCGCGGTGCCCGGCCGGCTGCTGGCCGTGCCCGAGGGCGAGCGACGGCTGACGGACCTGCTGCACCTCGGCGAGCTGCTGCAGGAAGCCAGCGCCGAGATCGACGGCGAGCACGCCCTGCTGCGCTTCCTGGCCGAATCCCGCGCCCATCCCCAGGCCCAGTCCGACACCCACCGCCTGCGCCTGGAGAGCGACGCCGACCTGGTGCAGGTGGTCACCATCCACAAGTCCAAGGGCCTGGAATATCCGCTGGTGTTCCTGCCCTTCATCGCCGCCTTCCGCCCGGTGAAGCAGGGCGACCTGCCGCTGCGCTGGCACGACGATGACGGCCAGCTGCGCCTGACGCTCTCCGCCGACGAGGCCACGCTGGCCCGCGCCGACCACGAGCGCCTGGGGGAGGACCTGCGCAAGCTCTACGTCGCCCTGACCCGCGCCCGCCACGCCACCTGGCTCGGCCTGGCGCCGCTGGACGCCCTGGAGCGCAGCGCCGTCGGCCATCTGCTCTCCGGTGGCGAGGCGCTCTCGCCCGACACCCTGCGCCCGGCGCTCGAGGCGCTGGCTGACAAGCGCGTTGATCGCGTGACGGTGCAGGACGCCCCCGAGGCCGATGCCACGCCGGTCCAGCTCGCCAGCGACGACACACCGCTGGGTGAGGCCCGCGCGCCCACCCGGGCGATCCGCGAGCACTGGTGGATCGCCAGCTACTCGGCGCTGCGCACCGGCGCCACGCCGGATGACGTCGGCACGGACGACACCGCCGCCGAGGCCGAACCGTCGCCCGAACCCGCTACCGCCATTGAAGCCGCCGCCATGGAGGTGCTCCACGAGCCCTTCGATGCCGCCGCCGCCACGGTGAGCGAGGGCTCGCTTCACCGCTTCCCCCGCGGGCCCTCGGCGGGGACGTTTTTGCACGGCCTGCTGGAATGGGCCGGCGAGGAAGGCTTCGCCAAGGTGGCCGAGGACGCCGAGCTGCGCGCCGACACCCTGGCCCGGCGCGCCAACCGCCGCGGCTGGGAGGGCCAGATACCCGCGCTCGAACAATGGCTGCCGGATCTCCTGACCACGCCGCTGCCGATGCCGGGTGATGGCGAGGCCGCACCGCTGCGCCTCGACGCCCTGGACGGCGCCACCGACTATCGGGTCGAGCTGGAATTCTGGTTCGCCGCGCATAAGGTGAACACCCGCCGGCTGGACGCCCTCGTGAGCGCTCACACACTCGGCGGACGGCCGCGGCCGGCGCTCGAGCCCGACACCCTCAACGGCATGCTCAAGGGCTTCATCGATCTGGTGGTGGAGCACGAGGGGCGCTTCCACGTGCTCGACTGGAAGTCCAACCACCTGGGCGCGAGTGATGCCGCCTATACCGAGGCGGCAATGGCGGAGGCCGTGCTCGACAAGCGTTACGACGTGCAGTACTGCCTCTATCTGCTGGCCCTGCACCGGCTGCTCGAGGCGCGGCTGCCGGACTACGACATCGAGCGCCACCTGGGCGGGGCGCTCTACGTCTTCCTGCGCGGCACCCGCGCGCCCTCCCGCGGCGTGCACGCCGAACGCCCGCCGAGCGAGCTGATCCTCGCGCTCGATGCCCTGTTCCGCGCCGCCGAGGAGGCCGCCGCATGACCCCGGATACCCCGAACCACGCCGCCACGCCCGAACACGCGCTGGCTCAAGCGCCCGACCATGCGCTGGCCGATCACGCGGCTCTGTTCGCCCTGCTCGACCGCTGGGTGGATCGTGGCTGGCTGCGCTCGCTGGATCGCGCCTTCGCCGCCTTCCTGCATCGCGAGGCGCGTAAGGGGCACACGGACAGTGAGGCTTCGCCCCTGCTGCTGCTCGCGGCGGCGCTGGCCAGCCACCAGCTCGGCCGTGGCCACGTGTGCCTGGATCTGGCCCAGACGCTGGCAACCCCGGACCTGGCGCTCTCGCTGCCGCCGGAGGGCGACAGCCTGGACGACCCGCCGCCGATGCCGAGCCGGGTGATGGCCACGCTCGAACTGGATACCTGGCGCGCCGCGCTCGATCAGCCCGAGCTGGTGGCCGACGGCCCCGGCAGCACCCCGCTGGTGCTCGCCGGCACCGCCGCACGCCCTAGGCTCTACCTGCGCCGCTACTGGCAGCACGAGCAGGATATCCACAGCCGGATCGTCGCCCGGCTCGGTGGCACGGACAGCGACGACGCCCCGGACGCGGCCCGCCTGCGCCCGATCCTCGACGCCCTCTTTCACAAGCCACAGCAAGCCGACGCCATCGACTGGCAGAAGGCCGCCTGCGCCCTGGCCGGCCGCTCGCGCTTCGCGGTGATCACCGGCGGCCCCGGCACCGGCAAGACCACCACCGTGGTGCGCCTGCTCGCCCTGCTCCAGGCGCTGGCTCTGGGTGAAGAAAAGGATGATGGCGGACAAGCCCTGCGCATCCGCCTGGCCGCGCCCACCGGCAAGGCCGCCGCGCGGCTCAACGAATCCATCGCCAAGCAGGTCAGTGAGCTGCCCTTCAAGACACTGACCGACCTGTGGCAAGCCGCTGACGACGCCCCGGAACAAGGCGAAGACGCCTCGTGGGAGCGCAGCTTGCTGCGCGAAAATCCCGCCGAGGCCCTCAAGCGGGCGGTGCCCACGGAGGTCAGCACCCTGCACCGCCTGCTCGGCTCGCGGCCGGACACCCGCCGCTTCCGCCACGACCGCCACAATCCGCTGCCGCTGGACGTGCTGGTGGTGGACGAGGCCTCGATGGTGGACGTGGGCATGATGGCCGCGATGCTCGAGGCGCTGCCGCCCCGGGCGCGGCTGGTGCTGCTCGGCGACAAGGACCAGCTCGCCTCGGTGGAGGCCGGCTCCGTGCTCGGCGACCTGTGCGCCCGGGCCGAGGGCGGCCACTACACCCCGGCCACCGCCGAGTGGCTGGCTGAGGCCACCGGCCAGACACCGCCCGCGGACAAACTGGACGCCGACGGCCAGCCCCTCGACCAGGCCATCGCCATGCTGCGCGTCAGCCACCGCTTCACCGCCGACAGCGGCATCGGCCAGCTCGCCGCGGCAGTCAACCTGGAAGATCAGCCCGCCGCCAAGCGCAGTGCGATCACGAAAGCGCTGAACGAGGACTTCGCGGACCTCTCGCACCAGAAACTGCGCGCCGACGACGAACGCGGCCTGGCCCGCCTGGCCGTGACCGGCTGCCCCGAGCGCTTTCCCGATAACGGCCAGGGCCGCCTGCATCGCGGCGAAACGCTGCCACCCCCGGTGGGCTATCGGCACTTCCTGAGCGTGGTAGCAAAGGAGCGCCCGAAAGACGACGCTCCTCAGGAACAGTTCGATGACTGGGCCCGCGCGGTGCTGGAAGCCCACGGCGACTTTCAGCTGCTGTGCGCGCTGCGCCGCGGCCCCTGGGGCGTGGAAGGCCTGAACGAGCGGGTGCGCCGGGCCCTGGAGCGGGAGAAGCTGATCGACAGCCAGGACGGCCGACAGCGCTGGTACCCCGGCCGCCCGGTGCTGGTGACGAAGAACGACTACGGCCTGGGGCTGATGAACGGCGATATCGGTATCACTCTGGATATGCCGCGTCCGGGCGCCGCGACTGGAGACACCAACCGTCGCCTGCTGCGGGTGGCCTTCCCCGCCACTGATGGCACCGATCGCATCAAGTGGGTGCTGCCCTCGCGCCTGCAAGCGGTGGAGACGGTGTTCGCGATGACGGTGCACAAGTCCCAGGGCTCGGAGTTCACCCACGCCGCCCTGGTGCTGCCCGACGCGCCGAACCCCATCCTCACCCGGGAGCTGGTCTACACCGGCATCACCCGCGCCCGCCACTGGCTGACGCTGGTGGAAACCGGCCGCGGCCAGCTGATGGACGCGGCGCAGAGACGAGTGATGCGGGTGAGTGGATTGGGGTGTTGATGGGCTCTCTTACCTAAGCGAGGAGGAGGGCCGCTTTCGGCCAGAAGCGGACGTTTGATCTTACCCAGCAAACGTGGACACCGATCTAAGAGATCATTCGGGCCTCGAAGGCCTCAGGGCTGATCATCCCAATCGCACTGTGCCGGCGCTGCCGATTGTAGTCCAGCTCGATGTATTCGAACACTTGCCGCCGCATGGCAGCCCGGGTCTCGAAGCGCTCGCCATGGATCGCCTCGATCTTCAGGCTATGGAAGAAGCTCTCGGCGCACGCGTTGATGCTCCTATATGTGTCAAGTCGTGTATTTTGTTAATTTGGGGCCATGCCGGAGGAGACGGTAAACCTCACGAACAATGTAACGCTTGA
>LSBP01000020.1 GCA_001577635.1 Halomonadaceae bacterium T82-2
CGACATCCCCGCCGAGGACCTCGACGCCCGGGCCCTGAACCTGCTGCGCGAGCGCGGCATCGCCGACAGCGGCGATCACGTCATCCTCACCCGCGGCGACCACATGAACGCCCACGGCGGGACCAACACGGTCAAGGTGCGGGTCATGGCGCCGTGATGCCGCGACCCGGCGTTCCGGCGTTCCGGCGTTCCGGCGGCCCGGCGTTCCGGAATCGGGTGTTGCGAGGGCACGGGTGGCTGCCTAGAATGTACCGATCAGTTCATTTTCAGGCAGCCGACTGCCAGGGAGTCAGCGAATCCATGACCACATCGACCCATTCGCAGCTGTTCAGCCCGGTGCGCCTCAAGGGGCGCGAGCTGGCCAACCGCGCCGTGCTGGCACCGATGACGCGGGTCAGCGGCACCGCCGAAGGGCACGCCACGGCGGCGATGCGTGACTACTACCGCGATTTCGCCGCGGGCGGCTTCGCCACGCTGATCACCGAGGGCATCTATACCGACGAGGCGTACAGTCAGGGATACCTCGGTCAGCCGGGCCTGGCCAACGACGCCCAGCGCGACAGCTGGCGGCCGGTGGTGGAGGCGGTGCACGAGCAGGGCGGGGTGTTCATCGCCCAGCTGATGCACGGCGGCGCCCAGACTCAGGGCAACCGTTTCCGTGACGATACCGCCGGCCCGTCCGCCGTGGCGCCGAAGGGCGAGCAGCTCGGCTTCTATGGTGGCCAGGGCCCCTACCCTGTGCCGCGGGAGATGAGCGAAGCGGACATCGAGGCGGTCATCGCCGGCTTCGCCGATGCCGCCCGGCGCGCCCGCGAGGCCGGCTTCGACGGGGTCGAGCTGCACGCCGCCAACGGCTATCTGCTCGACCAGTTCCTCTCCACCGGCTTCAACCGGCGCAGCGACCGCTGGGGTGGCAGCATCGAAGGGCGCCTGGCCCTGCCCCGGGCGGTCATCCGGGCGGTGCGCGACGCGGTCGGCGAGGATTTCCTGGTCGGTATCCGTCTTTCCCAGGTGAAGGTGACCGATCCGGACTATCGCTGGGCCGGTCTGGACGAGGCCGATGCCCTGCTGCGGGGCGTGGCCGAGGAGGCTCTGGACTACGTGCACCTGTCCGACATCGACGCACGGGCACCCGCCTTCGAGGGCACCGAGAAGAGCCTGGCGGCCCTGGCGCGGGAGCGTGTCGGCGTGCCGGTCATCGCCAACGGTAATCTGGGCGATCCGGCGCTGGCGGAAGCGGTACTGACCGCCGGCGAGGCGGATCTGGTGGCGGTCGGCAAGCTGGCGCTGGCCAACCGGGACTGGCCGCGGCGCGTGCGCGAGGGCCTGCCGCTGACGGCGATGGATTTTGCTATGCTGGCCCCGCACGCCAGCCTGGCCAACGAAGCGCAATGGCGAGAACGCAATGGAGTCTCCGCAACCCACAGCGACACCCGGGAAACCGCCGCTCCGGCGTAAGGGCGAACATACCCGACGCCGCATCGTCGATGCTGCCGCCGAGCTGTTTCACGCGCGCGGCGTCGACGGCACCGGCCTAGACGCCATCCTGCGCCGGGCCGGTGCCGGCAAGAGCCAGTTCTACCAGCACTTTCGCAACAAGGATGCGCTGGTCGCGGCGGTGCTGGGCGATTTCGAGGCACGCCTCGAGGCGTCCATGGCGCCGCTGCGCGGCGAGATCGTCACCCTGGCGGACCTGGAGCGCTGGCTACTCGGCTTCATCGAGGAGCTGGAGGCGCTGCACTGCCGGCGCGGCTGCCCCGCGGGGACCATCGTCGCCGGCCTTCACGAGAGCGAGGACGGCTATCGCGAGGCCGTGAAGACCTGTTTCGTCGGGGTCGAGGCGGCGCTGACGCCGGTCATCGCTGACCTGCAGGCGCGCGGTGAGATCGCCGCCACGGCGCCGCCCGCATCCCTGGCGGCCTTCGTCATGGCCCTGCAGCAGGGCGCGGCGACTCTGACCAAGGCGCAGGGCGACGCCGCGCCCGCCCGCGAGGCGATCCGTCAGGCCGTGGCACTGCTGCGGGGCGGCGCCTCGGCCTGAGTCTGAGTTCAGGCGCCGGCGCCGCCGGCTCCCTCCCAACCTTATACGGCCTGTCCGGCCGCCCTACAGCCCCAGCTTGCCGCGCAGGGTCGAGAGATCCTCGGCCAGCACGGTCACCGGGCCGACCAGGGCGCGGCGGTCCTTGTCACTGACCTTCTCGTAGCTGACGAAGCCCGCCTCGGGGTCGTTCGCCGCCAGCCGGTAGTGGGCGAGCGTCGCCTCGACGGCGGCGAAGTTGTCCTCGACGCGTTCGACGAACGCCGGGTCCTCCTCGGCGATCAGCGGCTTGAACAGCGCGAAGATCTTCTGCGAGCCGTCCACGTTGCCCTGGAAGTCCCACAGGTCGGTGTGGCTGTAGCGATCCTCCTCGCCGCTGACCTTGGTCGCGGCCACCTCCTCCATCAGTGCCGCGGCGCCGCCGACCACCTTGGCCGGCGGAAAGGTCAGGCCCTGTACGCGGGATTCCAGATCCTTGACGTCGCTCATCAAACGCCTGGCATAGGGGGCCAGCCCGTCGGTGGTCTGCTGCTTGAACAGGCCGTACTCGAGGCGGTGGAAACCGGTGAAGTCGGGGTCGTCGACGCCCTTCTCGTAGTCGTCCTCGCGGGCGTCGATGCTGGCATCGAGGTCGGCGAACAGCTCGGCGACCGGCTCGATGCGCTCGTAGTAGACGCGGGTCGGCGCGTACAGCGACTGGGCGCGCTCCAGCTCGCCGGCCTCGATGGCCCGGGTGAAGTCGCGGGTGTGGCCGACGAAGGCGTCGAGGTTATCGAGCACGTAGAGCTTGTACTCGGCGACCGGCTCGACCAGCGCCTCGGGCTCGACATCTGCCCGGGCGGGGCCCTGCAGGGCCATGAGGCCGAAGGCGGCAGCGGCAATCAGCAACGAACGGGATGACATGCAATGACTCCTTGATCGGGGGTGGGGTGGTGGATCGGCATCAGGTCGCGGTCGCCTCGAGCAGCGCGCGACCCAGGTAGTCGGTTGCGTCGACGACGCCCGGCAGGGTGAAGAAGTAGCCGCCGCCGACCGGCTGGATGTACTCCTCCAGCGGCTCGCCGTTGAGGCGGTTCTGCACGGTGATGAAGCCCGCCTGCAGATCCGCCTGGTAGACGATGAACAAGAGGCCCATGTCGAACTGGCCGTTGGCCTCGACGCCGTTGGAGTAGTTGAACGGCCGGCGCAGGATGCGATGTTTCTCGAAGCCTGGCGTGCGGGGGTTGGCCAGGCGGATGTGGGCGTCGAGCGGGGTGATCCTGCCCTCGGGATCGGCGGCGTAGTCGGGCGTGTCGTGTTCCTGCGCGCCGTCCAGCGGCGCGCCGCTGGCCTTGTGGCGGCCGAACACGGCTTCCTGCTCGGCCAGCGGGGTGCGATCCCAGCGCTCCACGTAGTTGCGGATGATGCGCACCACCTGATAGCTGCCGCCCCGGGTCCAGGCCGGCTCCTCGGGGTCGTCGCCGGTCCAGATCAGCGCGTCCATCAGCGTCGCGTCGTCGGTGTCCGGGTTGGCGGTGCCGTCGCGAAAGCCCAGGTAGTTGCGCGCGCTGGGCGTCGGGCCGTTATCGCGGGGTGGCACCACCGGGACCGTGCCCTCCTGCTTCCAGCGCACCATCAGCAGCCCCGGGGTGTGCTTGATGAGATCGCGCAGGGCGTGAAGGGTGGTGTCGTGGGTGTTGGCGCAGATCTGCAGCGACAGGTCGCCGTGGCAGCGCTCCGGCTCCAGGGCATCGTTGGGGAAGCCGGTCATGCGCTGCAGGTGACGCGGCCGGGCGTCGGCCAGGCCGAAGCGCGTATCGAACAGCGAGGCGCCGAGCGAGACGGTGACGGTCAACCCGTCCGGGGCGATGGTCGGCCCGAGGATGCCGGAGTCCGCCGGCGGGTAGGCGGGGTCGCGCTCGGGGTAGGTACCGCCTTCGGTCAGGAAGGCGATGCGCTCGGTGAGGGTGCGCAGCAGGCGTTCGAGCCCGGTGCGGTTGCGGGCCAGTACGTCGCAGGCGACCACCATGCCGGCCGCCGGTCGCGGGGTGAGAATGCCCTGCTGGTGGCGGCCGTGGAAGGGGTAGGCCTGCGCCGTGGTGGTGCTGACCGGGGCACCGGTGACGGCATGATCATCGGCGGCCCGGGCCGGCCGTCCCAGGCCGCCGGCGGCGACCCCGACGCCGGCCGCGCCGAGCCCCTGCAGGAAGCGGCGGCGGTCCAGCGTGAACGGGCAGCGTGAGGTGTTGTCGGGTTGGTCACTCATGGCGGAAACCGTGATAGTGCAAACGATGACGCGTCAGCCGTTCAGGGCCAGCGCGGGATTGAGTTCCTGAAGGGTGTCTGCCAGCGCCCGGGTGTCTGCCACCAGGGCGTCGCGGTCGGCGCCGTCGCCGGCCGTGGTGCTATCGGGCAGGGCCTTCTCGAGTGTGTCGAGCGCGTCGTGCAGGCGTTGCCGCAGTGGCGGGGCGCGACGCTTGAGCAACGGATCGAGCAGCGCGACGATCTTGTCGGCGCCCTGGGTCAGGCCGCGCAGGTCGAGTCGCTCGCGGGCATCGAGTGCCGATTGATCGGCGCCCGGGTCGCCGCTGTGGTCGAGCCAGACCTGCAGTGCCCGGGCGCTGCCGTCGGCCAGCCGGGCCGGGGGGATCGACGCCTGGCGCAGGCGCGTCGTCAGCGTCCGGGCGTCTTCGCCCAGCTGCGCGGCGACCGGTGCCAGCCCCTCGGTGCTGCCCGCCGTGAACAGGCTGTGGGCCAGACGCTGGAAGCCGACGAATTGCGGGTCGTTCTCGCGGCGGGCGAAGTCGCTGGCGCGGGCGTTGAGGCGCTGGTCCAGGTCGCTGAACAGCCCGGTGGCCATCGCCAGGCGCTGGTCGATCAGCCGCGCCCGGCGGTAGGCGGCTCGGGCCGAGCCGAGATCCCCGGCGGCGATGGCCTGGTGCAGGGTGTCGGCGGCGTCGGTCAGCCGGCGGCCCTGCAGGGTGAGATAGACCTTGTACTCGGCCAGGGCACCGATGAAGTCCTGGCGCGCCAGGCGGGCCACCGGCGCCGCCTCGTCGTTGGCGGTGACGTGCAGCGTGCCGCGAGGGTTGCTCAGCAGGCCGCAGGTCATGGTGTAGTCGCCGGGGGCAAGGCGGGCGGTCAGCGGCTGGTGAAGGCCGGGGGCGATGTTCTCGCGCTCCTCGAGCACCATCACCCCGTCGAGAATCTCCCACTCGATGGCACGGTCGGAGGCGTTGACGATGGTGAAGGTGGTGTCACCGGCGGGCACGTTGAGTGTCTCGGGCCGGCAGCCCTCGGCGGTGACGACCAGCCGGGTGCCGGCGTCGGTGCGGTCGCGGGCGTCCAGCGTCAGGGCGAACAGCCCCAGCGCGGCCAGCATCGCCACGGTGGCGGCCAGGACGCCCAGCTTGAGCAGGCGCGGTGACGGGGCAGGGGATTGGCTCATGGCGGCTCTCCGGTCAGCGGGCATCGGCCTGCGGGGTGACGACCCGCGCCGGGGCAGGACGGAAGAAGATCAGCAGGGTAATCAGCAGGTAGCCCACGTAGACCACGGCCTCGCTGAGCGTGGGGGCGGGCTGGTAGCCGAACACGCCCGAGAACACCGCGCCCAGCGGCGAATCCAGCGGCAGGCTGCCGCCGAGATCGAAGAGCACCTGCTGGGCGTGGTTCCACAGCCCGGCCTCGTGCAGGGCGCGCACGGCGCCGGCAAGCAGGCCGGCGGCCACCAGCAGGATGAACAGCCCGGTCAGGCGGAAGAAGTGCGCCAGGTTGAGCTGCAGGCTGCCGCGGTAGATGGCCAGGCCCACCGCCACCGAGGCGAGGATGCCCAGCAGGGCGCCCAGCGGGGCGGCGCTGCCGGCGCTCTGCTGGAACACCGCGAGCAGGAAGAACACCGATTCCAGCCCCTCGCGGGCGACGGCGAGAAACACCATGCCGATCAGCGCCAGGGTGTGGCCCCGGCCGCTGGCGAAGGCGTCGTCGAGAGCGCCGGTCAGTGCCTGGCGCATGCCCCGGGCGGCGCGACGCATCCAGAAGACCATCCAGGTCAGCACGCCCACGGCGACCAGGCCGACGAAGGCTTCAAACAGCTCCTGCTCGCGCTGTGGAAACTCGGCGCTGGCGAACTGCAGGCCGGCGCCGACGAGCAGGGCCAGCGCCGTGGCCAGGAAGATGCCGATCCAGACGGCGGGCATCCAGGCGCCGCGGCCGGTCTGCTTGAGGTAGCCGGCGATGATGCCAACGATCAGGGCGGCTTCGAGCCCTTCGCGCAGCATGATGAGAAAGGGAACGAGCATGGCGGAGTCCTGATGAGACGAGGTGAAAGGACGCATTCTCGATAAAGAATGAGATTCGTTATCGAATGCAAAGAGTACTCCTTCCTCAAGGGCGGCGGCAAGTCGGCCGGGATGGCAGAATGTCGCGAAGCATCACGACAGCCGATCGAGGGAAACAGCGATGACGGAAACAGCGAATGCGGGAACGGTATCCGGAGGCGCGTCGCCCGGGGACAAGGGCCTGCCCGAGACCGGAAGCGACCTGCTGGCGGACGTGAGTCTGCCGGCGGCGGTGATCCACGAGCCGGCGCTGGCCCACAACCTGGCGTGGATGCAGCGCTTCGCCGAGTCCCACGGCGCGTATCTCGCGCCCCACGGCAAGACCACCATGGCGCCGGCGCTGTTCAGGCGCCAGCTCGATGTCGGCGCCTGGGGCATCACCCTGGCCACCGCGCCGCAGTGCCGGGCGGCCTTCACCGCCGGGGTGACGCGCCTGCTGATGGCCAACCAGCTCGTCGGCCGGGCCAACATGGCGATCGTCGCCGACCTGCTGGCCGCCGGTGCCGAGTTCTGCTGCGTGGTGGACGGCGCGGACAACGTCCGCGAGCTGGGGACCTTCTTCGCCGACCGGGGGCAGACCCTCGACGTGCTGATCGAGCTGGGCGTGCCCGGCGGGCGCACCGGCTGTCGCAGCGTGGAACAGGTCGAGGCACTGGCGCGCCGGATCGCGGCCGAGCCGGCGCTGCGCCTGATCGGCCTGGAGGGCTACGAGGGCGTGGTGCAGGCGGCCGATCCGGTCTCGGCGGTGCGCGACTATGCCGCGCGGCTGGTCGAGGCGGCGCGGCGGCTCGATCGGGCGGGGCACTTCCCGGTCGACACACCGATCATCACCGCGGCGGGGTCGGCCTGGTACGACCTGGTGGCCGAGGTCTTCGAGGCGTCCGGGATCACGGCGCGCCTCACGCCGGTCCTGCGCCCCGGCTGCTACGTGGTCCATGACCACGGCATCTATCGCGAGGCCCAGCAGGGCGTGCTGGCGCGCCACCCGGCCCTGCACGAGGGCCTGCGCCCGGCGCTGGAGGTCTTCGCCCAGATCCAGTCGATGCCCGAGCCGGGCCTGGCGATCGCCGCGCTCGGCAAGCGCGATATCGGCGCCGATACCCTGCCGGTGCCGCTGCGTCGCTTCCGCGAGGGCGGGCGTGCCGATCGGCCGCTGGACGTGACGGGCTGGCGGGTGACCCGGCTGATGGATCAGCACGCCTTCCTGGCGCTGCCGGCGGAGGCTGGGGGAGGGGATGACGTGCGCGTAGGCGACATCGTGGCCTTCGGCGCCTCGCACCCCTGCTTGACCTTCGACAAGTGGCGCCGGGTATTGCGCGTCGACGGCCACCTCGCGGTGCAGGAGGTCATGGAAACCCGCTTCTGAACCCGCGGCCTGCTCAGCGGGCGAGCTGCCAGTGGAACATGCCCGCCTTCTTGCGCAGGCTCGTGGCGACGATCGGGGGCTCGGTGGGCCGGCCCGCCAGGTCGTGGCAGACGTGCAGCGGCAGCAGATGCTCCTCCCGCGGGTGGCAGAAGCGGGCATGGGGGGCGCGCTCCCAGTGGACCAGCCGTTCGGCACGCCCCGGCGCTCGGAAGACCTCGCGGCACATCGCCACCTGCGTTACAGCTACATGGAGCCGGAGGCCGGCGATCCGCCCTACTGGGACTGACCAGGACTGGCGGCCGCTCCACCTACGACACCGGCCCGCATGGCGGTATTCCCACCCTGCTCGGCGAGGTGGCGAGATACGGCATCTTCGGGCGTGCCGGTCAGCCCGCGGAACATGCCCATCGAGCCGATCAGGGCCGACGACTCGTAGGGCACAAATACCCGCTCCCCCTGGGCCGCCATGTCGGGAAGGGTCTTGATGTAGGACTGGCCGAGCAGGTAGCTGACCACCGTGCGCTTGTGGTCTTCTCCCTCTCCGAGAGCCTCCAGCACCAGCTTGATGGATTCGCGTTCCCCCTCGGCACGCAGGATGGCCGACTCCTTGTCGCCTTCCGCGTTCAGGATCGCTGACTGGCGCTCCCCTTCCGCCCGAGCAATCGCCGCCTGCTTGTTGCCCTCGGCCTCGGTGACGGTCGCGCGACGCTTGCGCTCGGCCGCCATCTGGAGCCGCATGGCTTCCTCGACTTCTTCGGGCATGCTGATGTCCTGAACCTCGACACGAGTGATCTTTACTCCCCACTTTGAAGCCGGTTCCTCCATCGCGGACTGGATCTGGTCGTTCACCTCCGACCGGCTCTCGAACAACTTGTCGAGCTCCATCTTGCCGACGACGCTACGCAGTGTTGTCTTGGCCAGGACCTCTACCGCCTGCACGACGTTCTCGACCTCATAGACCGCATTCTTCGGGTCGATAATCTGGTAGTAGAGGGCGCCATTGATCCTGACCGTGACATTATCCGTCGTCACCACTGGCTGACCCGGGAAGTCCATCACGGTCTCCCGGCGATCGATGCGCGTTTCTTGCCGGCTGACGGCGGTGTATTCGTCGCCCCGCTTTTCATAGCGAATCATCGTGATGGCGCGTGGCTGCTCGATGAACGGGATAATGACGTTGATTCCGCTCTCGATGACACGGTGAAACGAGCCCAGCCGCTCGATGACCATCACTTCCGACTGGCGCACAATGACCAGCCCCTTGACGATGATGAGAATGCCGATCAGGACAATGATCAGCGCCAGCACGGTGGCCGGAGAAAACAGCAGCGCATCAGCCATGGGAGGCTCCTTCTTCTGGGTGGTTTTCCAGGTGCACGATGGCGGTGGCTCCCTCGAAATGATCGAGGATGACGGGCGTGCCGTCCGGCAGGGCCATTTCCCCGCTGCCGGCCACCCGCAGCCGATAGAGATCGCCCTTGATCTTGATGACAGTGGCCCGGTCGAAATCGCGTGTCAGGGTCTTGAACCGCTGGCCGGATTCCTGGCCACTGCCGGTGTTGCCGTACTTCATCCCCCTGGGGGAAAAGTGCGGCTGGAGTTTCCAGACGGCGAGTGGCGCCAGCACGCCCGAGAAAATGCCCATCGCCAGTAGCTGCATGCTGTACGAGGCATCCAGGGCCGCCACGACGGCCGTGAGCAGTGCCGCGGCCCCCAGCGCCAGCATGACGACACCGCCTGTCAGCAGTTCGGATAGCCCCAGCAGCAGAGCGATCAGGACCCATATCACCGGGGGACTCCAGCTCATCATTGTGGTCTTGCCTCCTTGTCGCTGCAGGGGGCCGGTTGCCCGGCCCGGGGTGTCGATCAGACTCGAGCCGCCAGATCCGCGAGGTTCACCAGGGTCAGCTTGCCGTCGCGGAGGAAAGCCCCCGTATCGGCGTAGAAGACGTTGCCCAGCCAGCGGGGCTCGGGGACGGGGGTGTGCCCCACCACAACGGCATCAATACCACCAATCGGCGTGATGTCGCCCTCCTTGATGCGGGACCGACTCCAGATGGTTGGCTCCAGGAGCGATTCGGGGCTTTCCCGCAACCCGTTCCAGTTCCGGGGTGGCTCGGCATGACAGATGCCGATGCGCTTGCCATCGACCACCACCTCCCGACCGAGCGGCAGGTAACGGGCAGCCTCCTCCAGCAGGGTTTTCACCTCGCGGGCATCCTCGCCATGAATCCAGCCGCCCCCGTTCGTCTGCCAGAGATCCCAGTCATGCCGAGTCCCCTGGTCGCCGAGCGCCGTCAGCGCCAGCCATTCGTGGTTGCCAAGCACGCAGTGGCAGAACGGCTCGAATACCAGTGACAGGCAATCGAACGAGCGAGCGCCCCTGTCGATCAGGTCGCCGACACAGAACAGCCGGTCCCGCTGACGATCGAAGTCCACGGCTCGCAGCGCGTCCTGCAGGGCGTCGTACTGGCCGTGGATGTCGCCCACCACGAAGTCGCGCCCCTCGGTATTTTCTTCATGGACGACAAACGCGGGGTCGGCCTTCAGTCCGGGCGTATACAGCCCGGCGAGTTGACGGAGCTGGTCCGCAACAGCCGCCCGGACCGGGGAATCCTCCTCATTGTCCTTGTCGATCACATCGGCAAGGGTGTCCAGCGAGTGATAACCGTCCGGCAGCAGGTGCCCGTGCACGTCGGCAGTGGCCGATAGAAAGCTCAGGGTCTCGCGGTCCATGCCGAGCCTGGGGTCGACCACCACCCTGGCCTGGCCGTCACGAACCTCAATGGTGAGCATGTCTGCGCCCTCCGTTGCGAAAGCGGATCGGGGCTGCACCCCGACCACGCCGATTGTCACGATACCCGCGCGCGAGACGCGTCCTTGAAGAGCGCTTCGGCGGTCGCTCTCCTGTTCTCGTTGAGCCTGCGGGCCTTGTCCGGCTGGCTGCCGACCTTCTCGCCGATAATGAGCCAATCGGTGCCGGTGCCGATAGCGCTTTTGCGCCACACCCGTGGCGCCCGACTGGAGGCGGCGGGGCCGGCGCGCTAGGCTGGGCGCGACCGCGCCGGGCAGCGCCGGCCTCGCTCGCCGACTTTGTAAACATCCTCTGACAGGGAATCGTCATGCCTCATCGCCCCTTCATCCGCGCGCTCGGGCTGAGCGCCTGCGGCCTGGGCCTCGCGCCATGCGTCGCGGTGGCCGTGGAAAGCCGTTCTGCCGCCCAGCCTGACACGGATGTCATCACCGTCACCGCCCCGCGTCTGACGCGCGAGCTCTACGCCACGCCCGCCGCCGTGTCGGTGATCGACCGCGAGGCGATCGCCCGGGGCCAGCAGCGCGTGCGCCTCGATGAGTCGCTGGCCGGCGTCCCGGGCCTGTACCTGCAGAACCGCTACAATTTCGCCCAGGGCGAGCGCGTGTCGATCCGCGGCTTCGGCGCGCGTACCCCCTGGGGCGTGCGCGGCATCACCGTGGTCGTCGATGGTATCCCCTACACCCTGCCGGACGGCCAGGCCCAGCTCGATGCCATCGACCTCGACAGCGCCGAGACCATCGAGGTGATCCGCGGTCCGGCGGCGGTGCCCTACGGCAATGCCGCCGGCGGGGTGATCGACGTCACCACCGCCAGCGGCGAGAGCGATCCGGGTAGCGCGATCCGCGTCGAGGCGGGCAGCGACGGCTATCGCAAGCTGTCGGTGCAGAACGGCGGCACCGAGGGACCTTGGTCGCATCACGTCAGTGCCTCGGCGATGGACTACGACGGCTATCGCGAGCACAGCGCCGCCCGCAAGTATCTGCTCAACGCCAAGCTGAGCCGCGAGCTGGGCGATGACCGCAAGATCACCGCCGTCCTCAACCTGCTCGACAGCCCGTTTGCCGAGGATCCCGGCGGCAAGACGCTCGAATCCGTGGAGGAAGACCGTCGGGCCGCCATGGATACGCGGGGGTACTACGACTACTCGCCGGTCGATATCGACTCGGGGCAGGAGGTCGACCAGCAGGTCATCGGCCTGCAGTACGAAGACCTGTCCGCCGGGCCCGGGGCGCTCACCCTCAAGGGCTTCTACCTGCATCGCGACTATCAGCAGCAACTGGCCTTCGCCGGGGGCGACCGTGACATCACGGACGTGCAGAACTACATCGCCTACGATCGCGACTACTACGGCGGCAGCGCCGAGTATCGCCAGTCGCTGACGCTCGCCGGGCTGCCCCTGCGCTACATGACCGGCGTCGACGTGGCGCGTCAGGTGGACGACCGTCACAGCGACGACGTGCTGATCGATGGCGAGCACGTGCGTCGCTCCCAGGACGAGACCCAGCAGGCGACCTCCATGGGCGTCTTCGCCCAGGGCGACCTGGAGCTCACCGAGCGCTGGACGCTCTCGCTGGGCACGCGCTACGACCGGGTGCGTTTCGACATCGACGATCACCGGCTCGATGACGGCGACGACAGCGGCGACCGGACCTTCGGTCAGTGGAGCGGCAGTGCGGGGCTGAGTTTCCAGTACCTGCCCGACCACCAGTTCTACCTGGCGACCGGTACCGCCTACGAGACGCCGACCTTCTCGGAGTTCGCCAACCCCGACGGCGGCGGCTTCAACCCGGACATCGAGCCGCAGGCGGCGTGGAACCGCGAACTCGGGCTGCGCGGCACCTTCGACAACGGGCTGGATTATGACCTCGCCGTGTTCTCGACCCGGGTCAGGGATTCCCTGGTGGCCTACGAGAATGCCGCTGGCAAGAGCTACTATCGCAATGCCGGCAAGAGCACCCGCGAGGGCATCGAGACCCAGCTGGGCTGGCAGTTCACCCCGAGCTGGCGTGTCGACAGCGCCCTGACCCTGGCGAGCTACGCATTCGACGACTACCGCGTCGACGGGCAGGACTTCGATGGCAACCGCATTCCCGGCGTGCCGGAGCGGACCTGGGTCAACCGATTGTCATGGCAGGGGCTCGACCGGCGCTTCGCCACCCTGGAGACCCGCTACATCGGCTCGATGGCCGCCGACGACGCCAACGACGAGACGATCGACGCCGTCTGGCTGGTCAACCTGCGCGCCGGCGACGGCTGGCGTCTGGGCGGCGACACCGTGCTCGAGGCCTATGCCGGGGTGCGCAACCTGTTCGATCGCGAGCACTACGCCAACGTGATCATCAACGCCAGCCACGAGCGCTACTATGATCCGGCGCCGGGGCGCACGGTGTATGCCGGGGTGGGCGTCGAATTCTGACGACTGATGCAAAAACGCCCCCGGCAGGGCCGGGGGCGTGGCAGGGCCGATCTCGAGGGCGGGCTCAGTCCTGGTAGTTGGTCTCGGAGTAGAGCACGCGGGTGCGCAGGGTATGGTCGACCTGCTTGAGTGCTTCGAGGGCCTTGGCGCCATAGGCCTTGTCGACGTCGATCACCACGTAGCCGACCTTCTCGTTGGTCTGCAGGAACTGGCCGGAGATGTTGATATCGTTCTCCGAGAGCACGCGGTTGATCTCGGACATCACGCCCGGCACGTTCTCGTGGATGTGCAGCAGGCGATGCTTGTCCGGGTGGGCCGGCAGCGCCACCTCGGGGAAGTTGACCGAGGTGATGGTGGTGCCGTTGTCGGAGTAGGTGATCAGCTTCTCGGAAACCTCGACGCCGATGTTCTCCTGGGCCTCGAGGGTGGAACCACCGATGTGCGGGGTGAGGATCACGTTGGCCAGCCCGCGCAGCGGCGAGACGAACTCCTCGTCGTTGCTCTTCGGCTCGCTGGGGAAGACGTCGACTGCCGCGCCCAGCAGCTTGCCGGCCTTGAGCGCCTCGGCCAGGTCCTCGATGACCACGGTGGAGCCGCGCGAGGCGTTGATGAAGATGCTGCCCGGCTTCATCAGCGCGAACTGTTCCTTGGTGATCATCCAGCGGGTCGAGGGCACGTCCGGCACGTGCAGGGTGACCACGTCGGCACGGGCCAGCAGCTCTTCCATGCTGCCCACCTGTCGGGCGTTGCCCATGGCCAGCTTGGTGACGACGTCGTAGTAGATGACGTCCAGGCCCACCGACTCGGCGAGCACCGAGAGCTGGGCGCCGATGCTGCCGTAGCCGATGATGCCCAGGGTCTTGCCGCGGGCCTCGTGGGAATTCTTCGCCGACTTCAGCCAGCCGCCCTCGTGAGCGCGCGTGCTCTTCTCGGGAATGCCGCGCAGCAGCATGATGGTCTCGGCCAGCACCAGCTCGGCCACCGAGCGGGTGTTGGAGTAGGGGGCGTTGAACACCGGGATGCCGCGGGCCAGTGCGGCGTTCAGGTCGACCTGGTTGGTGCCGATGCAGAAGCAGCCCACCGCGGTGAGCTTCTCGGCGGCGGCGAAGACCCGCTCGTTGAGCTGCGTCCGCGAGCGAATGCCGATGAAGTGCACGTCGCGGATCTTCTCGATCAGCGTCTCTTCGTCCAGCGAGGTGGAGAGGTGCTCGATGTTGGTGTAACCGGCGTTCAGGAAGTTATCCACCGCGGACTGGTGAATGCCCTCGAGCAGCAGGATCTTGATCTTGCTCTTGTCCAGGGACGTCTTGGCCATTGTCGATTCAACCCTTTCGTCGACTGACGACGCGAATTGGCGTCGGGAATGTGGAGTCTGTTGGCGGCGTTTCGAGCGGCAACGGCCCGTGGCGGGTACGAAAGGTGAGGGCCGAGCCAGGCATGGGACAGCGCAACAGGGCACACATGGTACCACACCGGCCTGTCGGCGGGATGAAAACGCTGCGTGTCCGGCATGAGCGAAATCGAAGTGGCGCCGGCGCCCGGGGCAGACGCACCCCGGGGATGAGCGTGTATACTGTGCGCCCAGACCCTGATACTGCGGCGCCGCCTGCCGGGCGGCCCGTGTCGATGAGCGAGACGCGCCATGGCAGACCAGGAAAGCGCAGCGCCCGGCGCTGACGAGGCAACCCCCGACGACTTTGCCGGCACCCTCGACCGGCTCGAGCAGCTGGTGGCCCGGCTGGAAGCCGGCGAGCTGTCGCTGGAGGCGTCGCTGGCCGCGTTCGAGCAGGGCGTGCGCCTGACGCGCGAGGCCCAGCAGCGTCTCGACGCCGCCGAACTGCAGGTCCGTGCCCTAGTGGAACAGCCCGACGCCAGTCTCGCGGATGCGCCCTTCGCCGCCGATACTCCGCCGGAGGACGGCCATGCTCGCTGACGCACGGGACGGGACGCAGCACCTGAGTGCCGACCGCGAGCGCATCAACGCGCGCCTGGAGGCGCTGTTCGCGGACCGCGCCGCCCCCGCCGAGCGGCTCGACGCGGCGATGCGCCACGGCGTGATCGGCAACGGCAAGCGCCTGCGCGCGATCCTGGTCTATGCCACCGGGCGCGCCCTGGGGGCCGACCTGGACGCCCTGGACCCGGCGGCGCTGGCCATCGAGCTGGTCCACGCCTACTCGCTGGTCCACGATGACCTGCCGGCGATGGACGACGACGACCTGCGGCGCGGCCAGCCCACCGTGCACAAGGCGTTCGACGAGGCCAGCGCGATCCTCGCCGGCGACGCCCTGCAGACGCTGGCCTTCGAGGTGCTCGCCGAGGCCGCGCATCCCCGCACGGCGGCGCTGGTGGGCACCCTGGCCCGGGCCGCCGGCCGTGGCGGCATGGCCGGCGGCCAGGCGCTGGACCTCTACGCCGTCGGTCACCGGCTGGATGCCGAGGCGCTGGCGACCATGCACCGCTACAAGACCGGTGCGCTGATTCGCGCCGCGGTGCGCATGGGCGGGCTCGTGGCGGTGCCCGAGGCGGACCCGCGGCTGGCGGCGCTGGACCGCTACGCGGCGGCGGTCGGCCTGGCCTTCCAGATCCAGGACGACATCCTCGATGTGGTCGGCGACACCGGCACCCTCGGCAAGGCCGCGGGCGCCGACGCCGCCCGCGACAAGCCGACCTATCCGGCGCTGCTGGGTCTCGACGGCGCCCGCGCCCGTGCCGATGCCCTGCGCGACGAGGCGCTGGCGGCACTGGCGCCGCTCGGCGAGGCCGGCGAGCCGCTGGCGGACCTGGCCCGTTACATGATCGAGCGCGACTACTGAGCCAGCATGGTATCGATGACTCCCCGGCCGAACCGCCGCGACCCGTGTCGCCCGCCCTTGCCGAAGGCGCCCGGGCGTGGCGCGAGCCTGCCCATCGAGCCGTGCCTCAACCGACAGAAGACAAGCCCATGAAGCTGTTCGACGAGATTCCGGTCGAGCGCCCGGCCACGCCGCTGCTCGACACCATCGACACGCCCGCCGACCTGCGTGCGCTGCGCCCGTCGCAGCTGGCCCAGCTCGCCGACGAGCTGCGGGCCTTCCTGCTCTACAGCGTGGGCTGCACCGGCGGCCACTTCGGCGCCGGGCTGGGCGTGGTCGAGCTGACCCTCGCGCTCCACCACAGCCTGGAGACGCCCCACGACCGGCTGGTCTGGGACGTGGGCCACCAGGCCTATCCGCACAAGATCCTCACCGGACGGCGCGAGCGGATGGCGACCATCCGCCAGCTGCACGGCCTGGCGGCGTTCCCCAAGCGCGACGAGTCGGAATACGACACCTTCGGCGTCGGCCATTCCAGCACCTCGATCAGCGCCGCCCTGGGCATGGCGCTGGCCGCCCGCACGAAAGGCGAGAAGCGCCGCGTGTGCGCGGTGATCGGCGACGGCGCGCTGTCGGCGGGCATGGCCTTCGAGGCGCTGGCCCACGCCGGGCACGTCGATGCCAACCTGCTGGTGGTGCTCAACGACAACGAGATGTCGATCTCCGAGAACGTCGGCGGCATGGCCAGCTACCTGGCGCAGATCTTCGCCAGCAAGACCTACATCAACGTCCGCGAGGGCGGCAAGAAGGTGCTCTCGCGCCTGCCCGGCGCGCTGGAGCTGGCGCGGCGCACCGAGGAGCACATGAAGGGCATGGTCAGCCCGGCGACGCTGTTCGAGGAGATGGGCTTCAACTACATCGGCCCCATCGACGGCCACGACCTGAACGCCCTGGTGCACACGCTGGGCAACCTGCGCGACCTCGACGGCCCGCAGTTCCTGCACATCAAGACTTGCAAGGGCAAGGGCTTCCGGCCGGCGGAGGCCGACCCGATCGGCTATCACGCCATCACCAAGCTCGAGAAGGCCGCCCCCGAGCCGGCGCCCAAGGTGGAGCCGCTCGCCCCCGCCGGCCAGCCGCCGGTGGCCCCCCGGGCCCAGCCGCGCAAGTATTGCAACGTGTTCGGCGACTGGCTGTGCGACATGGCCGCCGCCGACGAGCGGCTGATCGGCATCACCCCGGCGATGCGCGAGGGCTCCGATCTGGTGCGCTTCTCGCAGGAATACCCCGGGCGCTACTACGACGTGGCGATCGCCGAGCAGCACGCCGTGACGCTCGCCGCGGGCATGGCCTGCGAGGCCATGAAGCCGGTGGTGGCGATCTACTCGACCTTCCTGCAGCGCGGTTACGATCAGCTGATCCACGATGTGGCGGTGCAGAAGCTCGACGTCACCTTCGCCATCGACCGCGCCGGCCTGGTCGGCGAGGACGGCCCGACCCACCATGGCGCGCTGGATCTCTCCTACCTGCGCTGCGTGCCGGAGCTGGTGGTCATGGCGCCGGCCGACGAGGCCGAGTGCCGGGCCATGCTCAGCGCCGCCTATCACCATCCCGGGCCGGCGGCGGTGCGCTATCCGCGCGGCAAGGGGCCGGGCACGCCGATTCCCGAGCACCTCGAGCCGCTGCCCATCGGCCGGGCCGAGTGGCGCCGCGAGGGCGCCGGCGACATCGCGCTGCTGGCCTTCGGCAGCCTCAACGGCCCCGCCGGCGAGGTCGCCGAGCGGCTCGACGCCACGCACCTCAACATGCGCACGGTCAAGCCGCTCGACCGCGAGGCGGTGCTGGCCGCGGCGCGCGGGCACCGGCTGCTCGTCACCCTGGAGGAGAACGCCGTGGCCGGCGGCGCCGGCAGCGGAGTGAACGAGCTGCTGGCCGAGGCCGGCGAGCCGGTGGCGGTACTCAACCTGGGGCTGCCCGACGCCTTCATCGAGCATGGCAAGCCGGCCGAGCTGCTCGCCGACTGCGGGCTCGACGCCGACGGCATCGAGGCGGCGATTCGCCGGCGTCTCGCGGCCCGACCTTCCGACGACTGACACGAGGATCGCATGCTGACCGTAATACTGATCGGTGCGTTGCTGGGCCTGTGGATCGGCGGCCCCCTGGGGCTGCTGATCGGCGGGGGGATCGGCTACTGGATCGCGCGGCGCTGGCGACGCAGTGCGCTGGGGCGTCTGGCCGGGGCCCGGACGCAGTTTCTCGAATCGACCTTCACGGTGATGGGCTGCCTGTGCAAGGCCGACGGCCGTGTCTCGGAGGACGAGCTGGAAGCCTCGCGGCGCATCTGGGATCAGCTGCGGCTCGACGAGGGCCAGCGCGCCCGCGCGCGGGCCGACTTCAACCGCGGCAAGGCGGCGGACTTCGACCTGGACGCCGAGCTGGCGCGGCTGCGCCCGATCGTCGGCCAGCAGAGTGCCCTGCGTCAGGTGTTCCTGCAGATCCAGCTCGCCGCGATCGCCGCCGACGGGCGGCTCGATCCCGCCGAGCACGAGATGCTGGTGCGCGTGGCCCGCGGGCTGGGCTGCAGCGAGAGCGAGGTCGCCCAGATCGAGGCCATGCTGCGCGGCGCGACCGCCGGCGACGCGGGGCAGGGCGGGGCGCCCTCCGCGCAGGCGCTGGAGGACGCCTACCGGGTGCTGGGCGTCGAGCCCGGGGCCAGCGACAGCGAGATCAAGCGTGCCTATCGCAAGCTGATGAGCGAGAACCATCCCGACAAGCTGGCCGCCAAGGGCCTGCCCGAAAGCATGCGCGAGATGGCCGAGAAGCGCACCCGCGAGATCACCCACGCCTATGACCTGATCAAGCAGGCCCGCGCCGAAGCGGCCTGATCACGCCTTCCCGGACGCGCCCTCCCTGAGCGGGCCCGCCGCGAACGCGGACCCGGCGGAGAGAGCGCCGGGGCCGTCTTGCCGGGCATCGCGCAGGGCCCGGGCCCACCATTGCAAACGGGGGAGCAGCCGCGCCAGCCGCCGATCCTCGCCCAGCGGCGCATAGAGCTTGCCGCGTGCCCCCAGCCGCTCCCAGGCATCGATGAAATCCACGTTCTCGCCCAGCGGAATCGCCTGACGGTCGACGAGCCACGGGCGCAGCCGCTCGATGGCCGCGCGGCCGCCGTTCCTGCCGCCGTAGGTGAGAAAGCCCACCGGCCGGGCATGCCAGGCCTCGGCGGGAGTGGCGAACAGCGCTGCCAGGTCGGCGGTGCCGGTCACCGGCTGATCCGGCAGGATGACCAGGAAGGCATCGGTCCGGTGCAGCCGGCGGTTGGCGTCGGCCTCCCACGGCGCCGGGAGGACGAACTCGGCGACCAGGTCGGCGTGCCCGGCCAGCCGACGCTGTGCCCAGTCGGCGACGCGACGCGAGAAGCGCCGGTGACAGGTGCTGCCCGGGAGCAGGGCCAGGGAGAGCGGCGGTGCGGTCATGACGTGGCTCCTTTGACGGTAACAGGGTCATGACGCACTCTAGAAGCTCAAGTTAACTTGAGGTCAAGGCCATGGCACGACGGGTCGATCCGCACAAGCAGGCGCTGTCGGTCGGGGACGTGGCGGCGCGCAGCGGGGTGGCGGTGTCCACGCTGCATTTCTACGAGGAAAAGGGGCTGATTCACGCCTGGCGCAACGCCGCCAACCAGCGGCGCTATTCGCGCGATGTGCTGCGTCGGGTGGCGGTCATCAGGATCGCCCAGCGTACCGGGGTGCCGCTGGCCGAGATCGGTGCGGCCCTGAACACGCTGCCCACCGGGCGCACGCCCACCGCCGAGGACTGGCACCATCTGTCGGCCGGGTGGCGCGACGCGCTGCAGGCGCGCATCGACGCCCTGGTCAGGCTGCGCGACCAGCTGGATGGCTGCATCGGCTGCGGCTGCCTGTCGCTGGCGTGCTGCCCGCTGCGCAACCCCGAGGACGTGCTGGGCGAGACGGACTCGGGGGCGTGCCGCCTGGCGCCCTGACCGATGCTCAGCCGGAGGGGCCGAGCACCGCGGTGTAGACCGCGAAGTAGTGGCAGGCGCTGCCGCCCAGCACGAACAGGTGCCAGATGGCGTGGTGGAAGGGGATGGCGCGCACCGCGTAGAACAGCACGCCCACCGTGTAGGTGATGCCGCCGGCCACCAGCAGGCCGAGGCTGGTGTCGGACAGCGAGGCACCCATCTCGCCGGAGGCCACCACGATCAGCCAGCCCATCAGCAGGTAGACGGCGACCCGCCAGCCGCCGAAGCGCTGCGGCCAGAGCAGCTTCAGGGCGATGCCGCCCGCGGCCAGCGTCCAGATCACCGCCAGCAGCGTCCAGCCCAGCGGGCCGCGCAGGTTGACCAGCAAAAAGGGCGTGTAGGTGCCGGCGATCAGCGCGTAGATGGCGCAGTGGTCGGCGATCTTGAAGGCCCGCTTGAGGCGCGGGTGGCGAAAGCCGTGGTAGAGCGTCGAGACGGTGTAGAGGCCGACCAGGGTCGTGCCGTACAGGCTCACGCCGACGATCTTCCAGGGGTCGACGTGCGCCGCCAGGCTGGCCAGCACGATCAGCACTACCATGCCGGCGAGGCTCAGTGCCGCACCGAGACCGTGGCTGAGACTGTGCAGCCACTCCTCGAGGCGGGTGTAGGTGGTTTCCGGAGTGTTCATCAGCACCTCCCGCGGTTCGGCCGGGGGCGCGGGCGAGCCCCTACGGCTTGCGTTCGATGTCCACGTCGTCGGCCGGCGTGAAGTCGTCCAGGGCCATCAGGTGGCCGAGCTTGCCGGCCTTGGTCGACAGGTAGTGCTCGTTGTGCGGGTTGCGACCCGTGGTCAGCGCCAGGCGTTCGCTCACGGTCACGCCGTCCCGGGTCAGGGCGTCGACCTTGCGCGGATTGTTGGTCATCAGCTTGAGCGAGGACACGCCCAGATGCTCGAGCATGGGCACGCAGAGATCGTAGCGGCGCAGGTCGGCGCCGAAGCCCAGATGTTCGTTGGCCTCCACCGTATCATAGCCCTGATCCTGCAGATGGTAGGCGCGGATCTTGTTGAGCAGGCCGATGCCGCGGCCTTCCTGGCGCAGGTAGAGCAGCACGCCGCGGCCCTCGGCGGCGATGCGCTTGAGCGCCTCCTGAAGCTGATAGCCGCAGTCGCAGCGCATTGAGAACAGGGCGTCCCCGGTCAGGCATTCCGAGTGCACGCGGCCCAGCACGGGCTCGCCGGTCGCCACATCGCCGAGCGTCAGGGCGACGTGATCCTTGCCGGTAGCCTCGTCCTCGAAGCCGTGCATGGTAAAGGTGGCCCAGGGGGTGGGGAGCCTGGAGGCGGCGATGAAGCGAATCGTCACGGTAACCCTCGACTGCGGACCGGCGGGGCACCAGCGCCCGGCCGATGAAGACGCCCATGATAGCAGGATCGCCGGGCGAGCTCATCCGGTGCGGTGGGGCACAGGGCCGCATGGCTCGCCCTGCGGCGCGCATCCGTTACAATGAGCCAAATCCGCCAGCAGCGAGAGCCCCATGGAACTCAAGAACGATCGCCTATTGCGCGCCCTGGCCCGCCAGCCGGTGGACTGCACCCCGGTGTGGATGATGCGTCAGGCCGGGCGCTACCTGCCCGAATATCGCCGGGTGCGCGGCGAGGCGGGCAGCTTCATGGACCTGTGCCGGGACACCGCGCGGGCCTGCGAGGTGACGCTGCAGCCGCTCGAGCGCTACCCGCTGGATGCCGCGATCCTGTTCTCCGACATCCTGACCATCCCCGACGCCATGGGGCTGGGGCTGTACTTCGAGACCGGCGAGGGGCCCAAGTTCAGAAAGCCGGTGCGCAGCCAGGCCGAGGTCGAGGCGCTGCGCCTGCCCGACGCCGAGCGCGACCTGGACTACGTCATGAACGCGGTGAGCACGATCCGCCGCGAGCTCAACGGCCGGGTACCGCTGATCGGCTTCTCGGGCAGCCCCTGGACGCTCGCCACCTACATGGTCGAGGGCGGCTCGAGCAAGGACTTCCGCCACGTCAAGGGCATGCTCTACGGCAACCCGGAAGCCATGCACCAGCTGCTCGACCTGCTGGCCCACGCCGTGACCGACTACCTCAACGCCCAGATCCGGGCCGGTGCCCAGGTGGTGCAGATCTTCGACACCTGGGGCGGCGCCCTGTCGACCCCGGCCTACCTGGAATTCTCGCTGCGTTACATGGAGCAGATCGTCGCCGGGCTGATTCGCGAGCACGACGGGCGCCGCGTGCCGGTGATCCTGTTCACCAAGAACGGCGGGCAGTGGCTCGAGCACATCGCCTCGACCGGCGCCGACGGCCTGGGGCTCGACTGGACCACCGAGCTGTCCGACGCCCGTTCCCGGGTCGGCCACCGGGTCGCCCTGCAGGGCAATCTCGACCCCAGCGTGCTGTTCGCCCGGCCGGCGGCGATCCGCGCCGAGGTGGCGCGCATCCTCGACAGCTACGGCCTCGGTGCCGGGCATGTCTTCAACCTGGGGCACGGCATCAGCCAGCACACCGACCCGCAGCGGGTCAGCGACTTCCTCGAGGCACTCCACGAGCTGAGCCCCGCCTATCATCCGCAGGACTGACGGCGTGGCGAGGCGCACCGTCTGGGGGCTGGCCGCGCTGAGCGTCGCCGCGGCCATCGCCTGGGGCAGCCTGGTCCCGGCCGATGCGCTGCCCCCGGACCTGCCGTGGGACAAGCTCAACCACCTGGCGGCCTACGCCGGGCTGGCCGGGGCGCTGGGCCTGGCCGGCTGGCGATTGCCGGTCGCCGGCACCGCCGCCGTTCTCTATGGCGTGCTCATCGAACTGGCCCAGCTCGGCGTGCCCGGCCGGGCCGGCGGCGACCCGCTGGATATCCTCGCCAACACCCTGGGTGTGCTGCTCGCCTGTGGCGGCTTGCTGGCCTGGCGCTGGCGGCCCGTGTCCCGAGGCCGGTCCTGAGACCTTTCCTCACCCCTCACCCCTGCAGCAGATACAGGCACAGCGACAGCGTGAGCAGCGAGCCGAGCGTCGTCAGCAGGATGGTGCGCGAGACCACCGCGGCCTCGCGCTGGTAGAACTCCGCCAGCATGAACGGCCCCGTGCCGGTGGGCAGGGCGCTCATCAGCAGCGCCGACTGCGCCCAGAGCGGCGGCAGGGCGAAGACGTGGTAGGCCAGCACCCAGGTGATCAGCGGGTGGGCGACCAGCTTGAGGCCGACCAGCCCCAGGGTGCCCTGGGCCGTGCCGGGCTGGCGGCGGGCCAGGAACAGCCCCAGCGAGACCAGCGCAGCGGGGGTGGTGGCGTCGCCGAGCAGACGCAGGAAGGTGTCGGCGGCGTGGGGCAGCGACAGGCCACCGATCGCCCACAGGGCGCCGAGGATCGGCGAGACCACCAGCGGGTTGCGGGCCAGCGCCCTGCCCACCTTGAGGCCGGCGCGGGCCGCGGAGCGTTCGCTCTGCAGCCCCACCTCGATGCACACCACGGCCAGGCCGAACAGCACGCAGGCCACGAACAGCGTGGCGATCAGCGCCGGCTCCAGGCCGGGGTCGCCCAGCACCAGCAGGCTCAGCGGGATGCCCACGTAACCGGTGTTGGCGTAGGCGGCGCCCAGGGCGTCGATGCTGGCATCCACCAGATGGCGTGTCGCGCGCCGCCGGTAGACGAGGGTCAGGGCGAAGATGGCCAGTGTGCCGATGGCGACCACGGCGATGAACTCGGGGTGCCAGACCTCCGCCCAGGTCGCCGTGGCCGTGGCGCGAAACAGCAGTGCCGGCAGGCACAGCCAGACGACGAAGCGGTTGAGCTCCGAGGCGGCGGTCTCGCCCAGCCGTTCGGTGCGGCGGCACACGTAGCCCACCAGGATCAGCCCGAAGATGGGCAGGATGACATTGACGACCGACGACATTGGCGCAGCTTCCCCATCGTGTTGCGTGGCGCCACCCTGGCGGGCAGGGCGGCGCCGCCCGACGGGGCCGGTGCGGCGCGAGGTGTTCCGTCGGCTGGCAGAAAGCTTTCTAGCCTAAGGGGGTTTGCTCACGTCGTCCATGTCGGCGGGGAGAAGCGCCGCTGCGAGCGTCTCAGCCTCCGGCCGCCCTGGGCGAGTCATCGTCGGCGCCGTGCAGGCGTGTTTTGAGCGAGGGCTCGCGGCGGGTGACGCGGGGCTCGCCCACCGCCTCGGCCGGGGCGACCGGCGAGACGGCGTTGACCCAGCGCTGCTCGGGGTCGTGAACCGCCGGGCGGCGGTCGATCGCCCGGGTCATCACCGCACCGGGGCCGTGCGGGTCGCTCAGGCGGTGCGGCAGCATCAGCAGTTCGGCGAGCAGGCGCACACCGACGCTGGCCAGCAGCCAGAGGCTGACGGCCATCACCCAGCTCGGCCAGCCCGCCACCCAGCCGTCCCGGCTCAGGGCCGGGGCGTGGAGCGCCAGCCAGCCCAGCGCGGTGACGAGCAGGGCCAGCTGGGCCGTGACATGACAGAGCACCAGGGTGCGTCGCGGCAGGGGGCGGCGCAGCAGCAGGAAGTCGCGCATCGTGGATCTCTCTCCTTGGTCATCGCGTCTTGCAGGGCGCCCCGGGGCGCCGGGACGGGCGACGCGGTCGCGGTCCGGCAGTCCCTGCCGGTTAGTTGATACTAACACCGCGGCCGTGTCGGCGCGAAATCCCACGATGGGCGACGACGATTCACTCCCGGTGCGGCGATTCCTCCTGTTCCTGCGGGTCGCGTCCGCTGCCGGCGCGCCGGGGCGGCAGGTCGGCGCCCTCCTCGGGGTCGGGACGCGAGCCCTCCGCGGGGCCCGGCGACGAATCCGCCGCCGCCTGCAGCTCGCCGGTGAAGGCCTTGAGCCCCTCCAGCAGCGGACTCAGCGAGTGCCACAGCGCCTCGTCGTGGAGCAGGTCCTTGACGCCCAGCACGCCGGGCGCCGGATAGGCCTCGCGGGCTTCCTCGCGGGAGGCGGCGCTGATGCCCCGGGCGGCGGCGTCGAGCCAGCGCTGCAGGTCCTCCGGCGGCACCCGGCCGAGGGTGCGCAGCAGCACGAAGAGGTTGGCGCCGCCACGCACGCCGCCCTCGCTTTCGAGTTCCCCCGCGATCAGCCGCGAGGTTTCCGGCAGCGACTCGAGGGCGTCGTTGAGCAGGCGGAAGATCTGGCGGCGGTGCAGGTTGTCGATCAGCCGCGCGAGTTCGTCGTGGGCGTCGGGCGCCGTCTTGCCGCCGAGGGCGCCGGCGGGGACGCGGTCGGACTTGATTGCCTGGGCCATCAGAATCGCTCCGGGTCGGTGGATGCCTGGGGCGGGCGGTGGTAGTCGCTGCGCGCCCACTTGCGCTCGACGCCGATGTCGTGGATCGGGATGCGCCGGCCGTTGCGGTGATTGTTGCGCGGCAGCGGCGAGGGGCCGTCGACCTGGAGCACGTCCATCTTCACGGCGATCTCCTTGTAGGCCGGCGTTTCCACGGCGACGTCGGCGTGATCGCCGGTCAGGCGGTTGACGTTGCCTTCGCGGGTGTGCAGCGGCACGTACAGGCCGTGACCGACGACGCGCTCGGTGACCAGCACGCGCAGCTCGATCTCGCCGCGCCGCGAGGTCAGCCGTACCCGGCTGCCGGTCTCGACGCCGCGCTCGCGGGCCAGTTCGGGGCTGACCTCGACGAAGACTTCCGCGAGCTTGTCATTGATGCGCCCCGCGCCGGTCAGGTTGCCCTCGTGGAAATGCTCGAGGACGCGGCCATTGTTGAGATGCAGGTCGTACTCGTCGTCGATGCGCTCGGGGGAGTCGCGCCACACGAGCGGATGAAGGCGCGCCATGCCGTCGTCGAAGTGGAACTCGAGGTCCTCGTAAAGGCGCGGGGTGTCGGTGCCGTCGGCGGCCACCGGCCACTGCAGCGACTTCCAGCCTTCCAGTCGTTCGTAGCTGACCCCGGCGAACAGCGGGCTGAGGGCGGCCACCTCGTCCATGATCTCGGACGGGTGGGCGTAGTGCCAGGGGTGTCCCAGGCGCCGCCCCAGGTCGGCGAGGATCGCCCAGTCGGGGCGCGCGTCGCCGAGCGGTTCCATGACCTGGTAGAGGCGCTGGATACGCCGCTCGGTGTTGACGAAGGTACCCTCCTTCTCGACGCTCGGCGCCGCCGGCAGCACCACGTCGGCGTACTCGGCGGTACGCGAGAAGAAGATGTCCTGCACCACCATGAAGTCCAGCCGGCCGAAGTTCTCGCGCACGTGGTTGGCGTTGGCGTCGACCAGCGCGCTCTCCTCGCCGATGATGTACATCGCCCGGAGCTTGCCCTCGCTGACCGCGTTGATCATCGAGTGGTTGTTGAAGCCGGCCTTCTCCGGCAGCCAGTCGACGCCCCAGCCGCGGCGCCAGTGCTCGCGGGCCTCGGCGTCCTCGACCGACTGGTAGCCGGGAAAGATGTTGCACAGCGAGCCGAAGTCGCTGGCGCCCTGGACGTTGTTGTGGCCGCGCATCGGGTAGCCGCCGGTGCCGGGGCGGCCGTAGTTGCCGGTGACCAGCAGCAGGTTGGAGATCGCCGTGCTGGTGTCGGAGCCGTAGGTGTGCTGGGTCACGCCCATCGCCCACACGCCGCAGACCCGCTCGGCGCGGCCGATGCGCTCGGCGGCTTCGATGATCGCTGCCTCGCTGAGGCGGGTGATCTCGGCGGCGTAGGCCACGGTGAACGGCGCCAGCGAGCGGCGGTATTCCTCGAAGCCGTGGACGTGGGCGTCGATGAAGTCGCGATCGGCGTAGCCGTTGTCGATCAGGTAGCGGGTCACCGCGCACAGCCACACCAGGTCGGTGCTGTTGCGCGGCTGCAGGAACAGGTCGGCGCGCTCGGCCATCTCGTGACGGCGCACGTCGGCGACGATGTGCTGCTGGCCGTGGTGCTTCTGGGCGCGCTTGAGCGACGAGGCGATCACCGGGTGGTTCTCGGCGGTGTTGGTGCCGACCATCAGGATCAGGTCGGCCATCTCCAGATCCTGGATGCTGCCCGAGTCGCCGCCGTAGCCCACGGTACGGAACAGCCCGGTGGTGGCCGGGTTCTGGCAGTAGCGCGAGCAGTTGTCGACGTTGTTGGTGCCGATCACCGCCCGGGCCAGCTTCTGGGTCAGGTAGGATTCCTCGTTGGTGCACTTGCTCGAGGCGACGAAGGCCAGGGCGTCGGGGCCGTGGGCGTCGCGGACCTCGCCGAGCCGACGCGCCACCAGGTCGAGCGCCTCGTCCCAGCTGGCCTCGCGGAAGTGATCGCCCTCGCGGATCAGCGGCCGGGTCAGGCGCTTCTCGCTGTTGACGAAGTCCCAGCCGAACTTGCCCTTGATGCAGGTCTTCACGCCGTTGGCCGGGCCGTGCTCGGTGGGCTGGATCTTGAGGATCTCGCGGCCCCGGGTCCACATCTCGAACGAGCAGCCCACCCCGCAGTAGGTGCATACCGTCTTGGTGCGCTGGATGTCGGCGTGGCGCTGGGTGCTGTCGAGCTCCGAGAGCGTGAAGATCGGCCCGAAGCCGGTGGTCGGCTCGAGGCCCTTGATGGCGTTGGTGAGCGGGCGCTTGATGTCCCACGGCATCGCCGTCAGCGGCCCGGCCCGACCGAGCATGTCGTTCTCCATCAGCGCGTTGCATGGACAGACGGTGACGCACTGGCCGCAGGACACGCAGCTCGACTGGTCGGCGACCTCGCCGCCGTCCCACAGCACGCGCGGGTGGTCGCGTTCCCAGTCGATGGTCAGCGTCTCGTTGACCTCGAGGTTCTGGCAGGCCTCGACGCAGCGTCCGCAGAGGATGCACTGGTCGGGATCGTAGGTGTAGAAGGGGTGCGAGGTGTCCTTCGCGTAGGGCTTGGCTTCGTAGGGGTAGCGCTGGCCGGGCACGCGCATGTCGCGCACCGTGTTGTGCACCTCGCAGTTGCCGTTGTTGTTCTCGCACACCGAGCAGTACAGCTCGTGGCGGGCGATCACCCGGTCGATGCCCTCGTGGCGGGCGTCATCGGCCTCCCGGGGGGCCAGCTCGATGGCCAGGCCCTCTCCGGCCTGCAGGGTGCAGCCCCGGGTCAGGCCGTCGTCGGTCTGCACCCAGCAGGTGTCGCAGGTTTCCAGCGGGCCGAGCTGCGGGTGGTAGCAGAGGTGGGGCAGGTCGATCCGGTGACGTTCCAGGCAGGCGATCAGCGGCTCGCCCGGGATGGCCTCGAGGGGCCGGCCGTCGACATGGATCGTGCAGCGCGCTTCCGTTTGCGCCTCGTCGTGCATGGTGGTTGCTCCCGTCCAGAGAGACACGGTCGGGCCGGTCGTCGGTTTCCGGCCGCGTATCGTTATCGGAATCCATTCAGCCTTTCAGTAAAGAGGCTCGCGCCCGGGCCCGCCATAGGGGAAAACCCCAGGTCGAGCGTCTAGGCTGTAGGGGCGCCGAGCCCATCGGCGTCGTGCCATGGAGGGGACACCGAGGAGCTGTCATGCCAACCACCGCCGCGGTTCATCTGGTCGAAAGCGGCCTGGCGCCGCTGGCACTGCCCGAGGCCTGGACGGGCCGGCTGCCCTGGCCGGTGCGTCGCCACGCCAGCGGTCGCGCCTTTCTGGACGCCTGGCAGCCCGGCATGGACGCGGCCGCCTGCCTGGTCTGCGATCTGCGCCTGCCCACCATGACCGGCCTCGAGCTGCAGCGGCGCCTGGCGGTGCGGGACGACGAGGCGCCACCGCTGCTGCTGCTGGCCGGGCGCGACGATGCCGCACTGGGGCTCGAGGCGATGCGCGCCGGGGCGGCGGACGTGCTGCTGCGGCCCGTCGATGGCGAGCGGCTTCGCGAGCGGGTCTGCCGGATGGTGTCGCACCACCTGACGCGCCGTCGCTCGCGGCATCGCCGGCGCGTCATGCGCGAGCGCCTGGCGCGCCTGACGCCCCGCGAGCGGGAGGTGCTCGCGCATGTCGTCGACGGCGACACCAGCAAGGCGATCGCCGCGAAGCTCGGCATCAGCCCCAAGACGGTCGAGCTGCACCGTGCGCACATCATGGCCAAGTTCGAGGTGGGCTCGCTGGCGGCCCTGGTGCGCGGCTGGATGCTCTGCGAGACGCCGTGAAGGCGCCGTCGCCGCCGGAAGCGCGCATCGACGTTGCTTGGCGTATCGCTATCGCCCATCCTGAAGGGGAAGGCCGCCCGGGAGGGGCGGTGTGCCCGTTCAGTCGCCGTTCCGGACATCGGAGCGGCGTGTCATCGACGCTGAGCCAGCGGTTATCACGGAACAAGGAGACTCCATGAGTACCACCTACATCATCGCCACCGACGCGGCCCGCGCCCGGGTCTTCGCCCACGCCGCCGGCGTGATGCGCGAAGTCGAGGATCTGGTCCATCCCGAGAGCCGCGAGCACATCGGCGACCTGCGCACCGGCGGCAAGGGCGATGCCGGCGGCGGCGCCCACCTGCGCCAGACCGGCAACGCCGATGCCACCCTGGAGAAGCACGCCATGTTCTTCGCCAAGGAAGTGGCCCATTACCTCAAGCAGGCGCGTTCGCAGGGCAAGGCGGACCATTTCGTGATTATCGCCGAGCCGCGTTTCCTCGGTCAGCTGCGCGACAAGCTCGATGACGCGACGCGCAAGCTGGTGGTCAAGGAGCTCGACAAGGACCTGTCCAAGGCGACCAAGGAGCAGATTGCCGAGACGCTGGGCAAGCCCTACGCCTGACGCTCGCCGTCTTCCAGCCTTTCCGCCGCCGGCCTCCGGGCCGGCGGTGTCGTGTGCGGGAATGTCGGGCGCGGTTCTCGATTCAAGTTGCCGGGGAAGCTGCCGATAGCCGGGAAGGGCCCATGCAGCCCACGACCGATAACAAGAACGACCCCGACACTTCCGGCCTGAGCGAGACTTCCGATGTCCTCCCTGAAACGACGCCTGCAGGTGGCCTGTGTGGCCATTATCGCCGTCGCCATGCTGGCGGCCGGCGCGGTGAGCTACGTCACCATCCGCGCCCATTACGAAACCACCCTCGACGACAACCTCTCCACCCTGGTCGACGGCAGCCGCGACACCATCGAGACCTGGATCGCCGACCGGCGCGCCATGATCGAGGCGGCCCGCCAGCCGGTGACCGGCGGCGCCATGCAGGCGGCGCTGGTCCAGCTGGCCGAGGCCGGCGGCTTCGAGATGACCTACGTGGGGACCCCGGGCGGCCGCTTCGTCTCGTCCAACGGCTGGCAGCCGCCGGCGAAGTACGACCACCGCGAGCGCGGCTGGTACAAGGCGGCCAAGGCCGCCGGCCACACCATCGTTTCCAAGCCCTACATCGACGCCAGCAGCGGCAAGCCGATCGTGACCTTTGCCACGCCGGTCGAGCGCGACGGCACGCTGTGGGGCGTGATCGGCGGTGACGTGATGATCGACAAGATCGTCGACACCGTCTCGGCGATCCGGCCGACCCCCGACAGCTTCGCCTTCCTGAGTACCGGCGATACCCTGATCGCCCACCCCGACACCTCGCTGACGCTCAAGCCGCTCTCCACCCTGAGTCAGTCGCTCGACGGCGCGCTGCTGGACCGATTGGCCGCGGGGGACGGCTGGCAGGCGGTGAACGTCGGCGGCCGTACCAAGCGGCTGGCGGTGACGCCGATCGCCGGCACCGACTGGCGGCTGGGCGTCGCGCTCGACCAGGCCCAGGCCACCGCCGGGCTGCAGGCTGTCCTGAAAACGCTGCTGATCACCCTGGTCATCGCCACCGGGGCTGCGGCGGTACTGCTGGGGCTGTGGCTCAAGCGCATGCTCGCCGGGCTCGAGCGAGTGCGTGACGCCCTCGAGGACATCGCCTCGGGCAGCGGTGACCTGACCCGGCGCCTGCCGGCCCAGGGGCGCGACGAGGTGGCACGCATCGCCGATGGCTTCAACCGCTTCGTCGACAAGCTCGAGCACGTGCTGATCGACGTGCGCGACAGCAGCGACTCGGTGAGCACCGCCTCTTCCGAGATCGCCCACGGCAGCCAGGATCTCTCGGCCCGTACCGAGTCGGCGGCGTCGAGCATCCAGGAAACCTCGGCATCGATGGAAGAGCTCGCCGGTACCGTCGAGCACACCGCCGACTCGGCACGCCAGGCGGATCAGCTGGCCGCCTCGGCGGCGGACGTCGCCTCGCGGGGCGGCGAGGCGATGAGCGAGGTGGTGCAGACCATGGACGACATCGAGGCCTCGTCGCGGCAGATCGCCGAGATCGTCACGCTGATGGACGGCATCGCCTTCCAGACCAACCTGCTGGCGCTCAACGCCTCGGTGGAGGCGGCGCGGGCCGGCGAGCAGGGCCGCGGCTTCGCGGTGGTGGCCGGCGAGGTGCGCCAGCTGGCCAGCCGCAGCGCCGACGCCTCGCGCCAGATCAAGGCGCTGGTCGACGCCTCCGCGACCAAGACCCGCAGTGGCACCGAGCGGGTCCGCGCCGCGGGGGCGACCATGGAGGAGATCGTCGACAGCGTGAAGCGGGTCACCGACGTGCTCGGCGAGATCAACGCCGCGACCCGCGAGCAGAGCCAGGGCATCGGCCAGGTCAACCAGGCGGTGGCCGACCTGGATCAGGCGACCCAGCAGAACGCGGCGATGGTCGGCCAGACCGCCACCGCCGCCGAGGAGCTCCGCGCCCAGGCCCGGCGGCTGGCCGCGGCCGTGGGTGGCTTCACGCTGAGTACCCGATCCCGCGAGGCGCTGCCGGGCGTCGGATCCACGGCGTCCTCGTCACCGGCGCCGCGGGCACTGACCGAGACGGTCTGAGGCGACAGCGGGCGGGTCGCGCCGGCGGCCCGCCCCGGTTCAGCCGAGCAGCTGCGGATTGGCCTGCCAGACGTGCCAGGTCAGCGCCGTGGCCAGCGTGACCCAGGCCAGGTAGGGCAGCAGCAGCGCGCCCGCCGGCCGACTCTCCCGCCAGAAGGCGACCAGCGTCGCCGCGATCAGCGCCCACAGGGCAAGCGTGCCGACGAAGGCGGCGGCCCCCAGGTGCCAGACGAAGAACAGCCAGCTCCACACGGCGTTGACCGCCAGCTGGATCAGGAACAGCGTCAGCGCGCCGCGCGCGTCGCGAAACCCGGCCTGGCGCCACACCAGCCAGGCGGCGATGGCCATCAGCGCATAGAGGGTCGTCCACACCGGACCGAAGGCCGCGGCGGGCGGCGCCCAGGCTGGCTGCGCGAGACGGGCGTAGAAGGTGGCGGCATTCACCGAGGCGACCGCGCCGATGCCGGCGGCGGCGAAGCACACCGCGAACCAGCCGAGGAGTCCGGCGCCCTGACGGCGCCGCGAAGGTACGGGCATGAACCCTCCCTGTCCAAGTCTGAAGTGTACTTAGTATAGTAATTGTTAAAGTTCCTGGCAGTCCTGCCGATTCTTCTTCTCTGTGTATCCGTATCTGTGTATCCATATCCCACTCATCCGGCTCGTGCATCCCTCCGGGATGACGAGGGAGAACATGACTCATGCGCAACCTGTCAGTGAAGCAAGGCCTCTTCATGGCCTTCGGCCTGATGGCCCTGATGATCGTCCTGATCGGCGGGCTCGGCTATTACGCCCATGACGTGAGCAGCCGCGGCCTGCACGAGCTGGCCGATATCAACGTCGAACAGGTCAACACCCTCAACCGCACCCAGGTCAATCTGGCCCAGGGGCAGACCCGGCTGGTCAAGTTCGAGAACTTCCAGCAGCGCGGCAACGAGGCCGAGGCGCAGGCCTGGCTCGAGAAGGCACAGCGTTCCTTCGACCAGGCGACGGCCCGCTTCGCCCAGTTCGAGCAGGTGGACCTGCCGGCGGGCAGCGAGCGGCAGTCCTACGTGAAGGCGATCACCGAGGCCTACCAGCAGGCGGTCAGCGCCCCCTTCCTCAAGGCACTCGAGGCCGGTGACGTGCAGGCGCTGCTCGCCAACGATGACGCCTTCCTCGAGAACTACGGCCGGTTCGCCGACGCCGTCGATGCCTTCGTGCATTACGCCGAGAAGCGTGGCAATACCCTGATCGCCGAGGATGCGAGCTTCGCCGGCCTGGCCAATGTGCTGGGGCTGGTGCTGATGGGCCTGGCGGTCGTGCTGTTCGCGGCGGTCATGGTGGCCGTCAAGCGCTGGTTGCTGGAACCCCTGGACGCCGCGGTGGCGCACTGCGAACGCATCGCCGAAGGTGATCTGACCAGTGACATCCGTAGCCGGCGCGACAACGAGATCGGCCAGCTCTACACGGCGATGGCATCCATGCAGGCCGGGCTCCGGCAGCTGGTCGGCACCCTCAAGGCCAGCAGCGACACCGTGGCCACCGGCGCCGCGGAGATCGCCGCGGGCAGCGAGGATCTGTCGTCGCGTACCGAGCAGCAGGCCTCGGCACTGCAGGAGACCGCCTCGAGCATGGAGCAGATCGCCTCGACGGTACGCCAGAACACCGAGACCGCCGAACAGGCCAACAACCTGTCGAGCACGGCCGCCGACCAGGCCGAGAGCGGCGCCGGCGAGGTCGAGCAGACCGTGGCCCTGATGCAGGAGATCGAGTCGAGTTCGAAGCAGATCGGCGAGATCATCGAGGTCATCGACTCGATCGCCTTCCAGACCAACATCCTGGCGCTCAATGCCTCGGTCGAGGCGGCCCGCGCCGGCGAGCACGGCCGTGGCTTCGCCGTGGTGGCCAGCGAGGTGCGTACCCTGGCGACCCGCACCGCCGAGTCGTCGCGGGAGATTCGTGGCATGATCGAGCAGATCTCGCGGACGATCACCTCCGGCTCCGCCCAGGCCGGTCGCAGCGGGGAAAAGATCCACGAGGTGGTGGCCTCGATTCGCCGCGTCGCCGAGCTGATCGACGAGCTGGCGATGTCCGCCCGTGAGCAGAAGGCCGGGGTCGAGCAGGTCGGCGCGGCGGTCACCCAGATGGATTCGGTGACCCAGCAGAATGCCTCGCTGGTGGAGGAGACCAGTGCCGCGGCCGGTTCACTGCGTGGCGAGTCGCAACGCCTGGCGGAAATGATCGCGCGCTTCCGCCTGGAGGGCGGCACGCCGGCCCGGGCCTTGCCGAGCGCGGCCGCCGACGAGACCCGCCGGGCGACACCGGTGAGCCAGGACGCCCCGGCTCCCCGGCGTCGTCAGACGGTAGCGGACACCGGCAGCGATGAGCCGGAGTGGAGCGAGTTCTAGGGTCTAGCGATCGCTGGCGTCATCCGCCGTCATGCGTCGCGGCGCCAGCCAGGTGTCGGCGAAGGTGGCGGCGGGAGACGGCCGCCCCATCAGGAAGCCCTGGATCAGGTCGATTTGGTAGGGCTTTAGCCGCTCGAGCTGCTCGGCGGTTTCCACGCCCTCGGCGACCACCGTCAGGCCCAGCTCGCTGGCCAGCCCCGTCACCGCGCCGAGGATGGCGCGGCTGCTGCGGGTGCCGTCGTTGAGGCGGCGGATGAAGGTGCGGTCGACCTTGAGCTCGTTGAACGGCAGGTCCTGCAGGTAGCTGAGCGACGAGTAGCCGGTGCCGAAGTCGTCGATGGCGGTGAAGCAGCCCAGCGACTGCAGGCCCCGGAGTATGGCGGCCGCTGCCTGCGACTGGTCGAGCAGGCAGCTTTCGGTCAGCTCGAAGCCTACCAGTCTGGCAGGCAGGTCGTGATGGGCGAGGCGCTGGCCGACCCACTCGGCCAGCCCGCTCTGCCAGAACTGGCGGGGCGAGAGGTTGATCGCCACCGGAACCGGGTCGAGCCCCGCCTGGTGCCAGGCGCGCAGCTGGCCCATGATGACGTCGATGAGCTGCTCGCCCAGGGGCAGGATCAGCCCCGAGCTCTCGGCCAGCGGAATGAAGTCGCCGGGCGAGATCATCCCCAGGGTCGGATGCTGCCAGCGCACCAGCGCCTCGGCCCCGCGGATCTGACCGCTGTCGCGGTCGAACAGGGGCTGGTAGTGGACCACCAGGCCGTCACCGGTCTCGGCGGTGTTGCGCAGTGCGGTTTCCAGGGCCAGCCGCTGGCTGTCCTGGGCATGCATGTCGGCGCGATACAGGCGGTAGGTGTTGCGGCCCTCCTGCTTGGCACGGTACATCGCCGCGTCGGCATGGTGCACCAGGGACTCGGCATCGTCGCCGTCGGTGGGGTAGAGGCTGATGCCCACGCTGCAGCCGATGCGGAACTGGCGACCGCCGAGCGTGAAGGGCGAACTGATGGTGTCGATCAGCCGTCGTGCCACCCGTGCGGCCTCCGCGGGCGAGCGGACCTCGGGCAGCAGGGCGATGAACTCGTCGCCGCCCAGCCGCGCCAGGCTGTCATCCTCGCGCAGCTCTGCCGACAGACGCCGGGCGACCTGTACCAGCAGCTCGTCGCCCAGGGCATGGCCGAGGCTGTCGTTGACCTGCTTGAAGTGATCGATGTCGATGAAGACCACCGCCAGGGGCTGGTCCTGGCGGTGGGCGTGGCGGATCGCCAGGGAGAGCCGGTCCTCCAGCAGGCGCCGGTTGGGGAGCTGGGTCAGGGCGTCGTAGTAGGCCAGCCGGCGCACGCGTTCCTCGTTCTCGCGCAGGTGGGTGATGTCGTTGAACAGTGCCGCGAAGTTGGTGATCTCGCCCTGCTCGTCGCGCATCGCGGTGATGGTCAGCAGCTCCAGATAGAGCTGGCCGCTCTTGCGCCGGTTCCAGATCTCGCCTCGCCAGAAGCCCCGGCTCTGCAGGGCCTCCCACATCTGCCGATAGAATGCGGCGTCGTGGCGCCCCGAGGAGAGCATGGCCGGGGTGCGACCGACCGCCTCCTCGAGGGTGTAGCCGGTCATGTGGGTGAAGGCCGGGTTGACGAACTCGATGCGGGTCCGGGCGTCGGTGATGATGATGCCCTCCAGCGACGAGTCGATGACCCGTTCGGCCAGCTGCAGGTGCTTGCGCGACTGGGCCAGGGCATGATCGCGCTGTTCCAGGGCCTGGCGCAGGTCATCGAGATAGAGCTGCTCGGCGCCGGCCAGCATGTCCTCGAAGCCCAGCAGGCCGATCACGGCCCCGGCCTCGTCGAGCACCGCGAGATGACGCACGTGATGGTCGATCAGCAGGTCGCGGGCATGGATCAGCACGTCGTCGCGACGCACCGTCAGCAATGGCTGGCTGGCCAGCTCGCCGACGGGAGTGGCACCGGGGTGGTGGGCGATGAAACGCACCAGGTCGCGCTCGGTGAGAATGCCCAGATCCGTGCCGCAGCGCACGATCACCGCGTCACTTGCCTGGCGGCGCATGGTCTCGGCAGTCTCGTCGAGCGAGGCGTCGTGGGCCACCACCTGCGTGACGGGGCGCATTGCCGCGCTCACGTCACGCAGCTTCAGATAGGGCTCGATGCCCTGGCGCAGCACCACGTCGGTCCGCGAGACGATGCCCAGCGGCTTGTCGGCCGCATCGACGATCAGCGCGTGGTGATGATCGTCGTTCTTGAAGCGTACCGCCGCCTCGCCGATCGGCGTGTCGGGCGAGAGGGTGACCAGCGACGGGTTCATCACCGCGGCGATGGGGCGGGTCAGGGAGACGGGATCGGCGAAGTCGACCCGCAGGCTGTCGTGCTCGGTCCAGATGCCGACCACCCGCTCGCCCTCGACCACCAGCATCGAGCTGCAGCGGCGCTCGGCCATGCGCGCGGCCGCCGTGTGCAGGGGCGTGGCCGGGGAACAGGTAAGCAGGCCGGTCTGCATGATGTGCTCGATGGGCAGGTTGTGCGGCATGGCGGACTCTTGCGGACGTTAAGGTTACGGGACGGTGTCCAGCATATCCGAGTGCCATGCCAAGGCAAGCCTGTCTCTGCAAGTCATTGATTTTTTCGTGGCTTCAAGGAACGGTGTCAGTTTTGTTGCGATTTATTCGGCGGCCGGCTTGACGAGCCCCTCTGATAGGTAGCAAGCTATCAGTCTGGTTGCGGCGAAACGCCGCACCCTGCACACCACCGAAGGAGGGTGTCATGAAGGTACTCAATCGCCTTTTCTCCATGCTGGCCGCCGTGGTCGTCTCCGCCATGCTGCCGTTCACCGTCGTCACCGAAAGCGAGGCGAACGCGTTTCAGGATGTCCACGGCACGTCCGGCGTGACCACCAGCATCGCCGGCAAGGAAAGCGACGGCGGCGAGGCCCGCTGAATCCCGACCTGATCCTCAGGCCCCGTCGGCCCGCCCCGGCCGGTCACGCAGCAGGGCGAGCAGTTCGCGCTCCAGCGTGAAGACGTGGGGGTCGTCGACACCCAGCTCGCGCAGTGCCTCGGCCAGCTTCAGGAGATAGTCCCGGTTGGCGCCGCTGGGTCCGTGCGACGCGGCGATCCGCCGCGCGATCTCGGACTCGGGCGCCGGGCCGGCAAAGGCCGCGTTGTCCTCGCCGGCGATATACACCACGCCGGTGTCCTGCCCGCCATCCGCGAACGTCAATTCCGTGATCACGCGCAGATAGCCATTCTTCTCGCGCACGTCCAGCGGCGCGAACACGTCCGGCGTGATGCGGTAGGCCATGCCGTGGCAGACGGCGCCTGCCTCGGCGACCAGGGTCGCCACCCGACCCGGCGCCTCGGGCGTGCCGCGATGATCGTGCGATGCCTGCCAGAAGCGTCGCGTCCAGCCGCGAATCGACGCCGGGCGCCGCTCCCGGTAGGGAAACCCCGCCTTCCAGATCAACGACCCGTAGCCGAACAGCCACACCGAGTCGTGCTGGTCGAAGTGGGTCATGCGGCGATTGAGCGCGGTGGTGTCGAGGGTCATCGGCCTGGCATCTCCGGTGGTTCGAGGGATAGGACGGGGTGTCGTTTTACCAACTCCTGGCAGCGCTTGCACCATCGCGGTGCGTAGCCCGTTCGGCTATGCTCGAAGGCCGGCCGAACGGCCGGTCCGTTTCCTGTCGATGGCCGCGACGCACTCGCGGCCATCGCTCGTCGTGGAGGTCGAGATGTCATCGTCGCTGCTGGGTATCCTGATCATGTGTGCCGGCGTCTTCTGTCTGGCGCTGGGTGACGCGGTGTCCAAGTGGCTGGGCGGCACCTACGATCCGATTCAGATCATCTTCTTCCGCACCCTGATCTCGCTGCCGTTGATTGGCCTGCTGGCGTGGTGGCGTGGTGGCTGGCCGGCGCTCAAGACGCGCCGGCCGGGCGTGCACCTGCTGCGTGGGCTGATCTTCACCGGCACCATGTTCTGCTTCGTCACCGGGCTGACCCTGCTGCCGCTGGCCGAGACTACGGCGATCGCTTTCGCCGCGCCGCTGTTCGTCACCCTGCTTTCCGGGCCGCTGCTTCATGAGCGGGTCGAGCGCCTGCCGGCGCTGGCGTCGCTGGTGGGGTTTCTCGGCGTGCTGATCGTGGTGCGCCCCGGCGCGGCCGGCTTCCAGTGGGGCGCGCTGATCGTCATCGGGGCGGCAATCTGCTATGCGCTGATGATGATTACCGCGCGGCGCTACGGCGGCAAGGAGCGCCTGTGGGCGATGGTCTTCTACGCCACCCTGGTGCCGCTGGTGGTCAGCGCCCTGCTGCTGCCGAGCGTGTGGCGCACCCCGCAGGGCATCCACTGGCTGGGGTTCATCTGCTCGGGGGTGCTGGGCATGGGCGCGGTGTCGTTCATCACCCTGGCCTTTCGCTACGCGCCCGCCGCGCTGGCCGCACCCTTCGACTACACGGCGATGGTCTGGGCGGTACTGCTGGGCTGGTGGCTGTGGGGCGAGGTACCGGATGTTTGGGTCTTCGTCGGCGCCGGGGTGATCATCGCCAGCGGCCTGGCCATCGCCCTTCACGAGCGGCGGGTGGCGATCAAGGCCCGGCCCAGCAGTACCTGACGGCCCGGGCGGCGGGTCAGGCGCGAATGTAGGCCCAACCGTCGGCCTGCAGTTCGGCCAGGGTGACCACGGCAGCCTCGACCTCCTCGAGCCCGGCGGGCTTGTCGAGCCCCTGGGCATTCAGGGTGTTGCGGCACAGGCGCAGCCAGCCGTCGCTGTCCGGGTCGGGCTCGGCCAGGGCGGCGGCCACGGCGCCGCCGTTGGCGATGATCAGCACCTCGGCACCGGGGCGCGACTTGATCAGGTTGCGGGCGTTGCGCCGCGCCCGGGCCAGGCCGTCGGCGGTGGGGGCGTGGAGCAGGACACGAAGCGTACTCATGACGGGGTTTCCTCGTGGGTGGCGGCAACGCCGATATGCTGTTCCAGGCGCTGCACGTATTCACGGAAGCCGGCCTGCCCGCGACGCTGGTCGAGCGGCAGGTCGACGGTGACGATGTCGCGGACGCCGGCCGGGGCGTGCTCGTCGGGCTTGGCCAGGACCACGACGCGGTCGGCGAGCAGCACTGCTTCCTCGATATCGTGGGTGACGAAGACGATCGCCGCGTCGCTGCGCCGGCGCAGCTCGGCGAGCTCGCCCTGCAGGCGCTGGCGGGTCAGGGCGTCGAGCGCCGAGAACGGCTCGTCCATGAACAGCACCCGCGGCTTCACCGCCAGCGCCCGGGCGATGCCCACGCGCTGCTGCTGGCCGCCGGAGAGGGTGCGCGGCCAGCGCTCGGCCAGCGGGGCCAGGCCCACCAGCTCCAGCGGCGCCATGGCCCGGGCGCGGCGTTCGGCCCGCGACAGGCCGAGCCCCTCGAGGCCCAGTTCGACGTTGGCGCGCACCCGCCGCCAGGGGAACAGCCGCGGCGCCTGGAAGACCATCGACCAGGCGCGGCTCGCCGGCTCGCCGGCGGCGGAGAGGTGCACCTCGCCGTGCTGCGGCGTGAGCAGGCCGGCCAGGGCGCGCAGCAGGGTCGACTTGCCGACGCCCGAGGCGCCGACCACGGCGACGAACTCGCGCGGGGCCACGTCCAGGTCGACGCCGTCGAGCACCACGTCGCCGGCGAAGCCCAGGCGCACGCCGCGCGCCGAGAGCACCGCGTCGGCGGCGGGGCTCGGGGATGTCAGTTCTGCCACCGCAGGGCCCTCCGCTGGATGCTCATGAACAGGAAATCGAACAGCGCATAGAGCGCGGCGATGGTCAGCATGTAGACCACCACCACGTCGGTGGCGAGCAGCCCCGAGGCCTCCATCATGCGCTGGCCGATGCCGGGGATGCCGAACAGCTCGGCGGCGACCACCGTCATCCAGCCCTGGCCGAGCCCGGCGCGCAGCCCGCCGAGGATGCCCGGTGCTGCCGCCGGCAGGCTGATCTTGGCCAGCCGCGCGGTGAAGCGGCCCTGGCCGAAGGCCTGGGCGACCTCGTAGTAGCCGTCGTCGACGGCACGCACCGCACTGTAGCTGGTGAAGTAATTGATCCAGAACACGCCGATGCTGATGATGAACGCCGCGGCGGTCTCGGTGACGCCGAACCAGATGATCGCGAAGGGGATCCAGGCCAGCGGCGGGATCGGGCGCAGCAGCCGCGCCAGCCAGCTCTGGGCGGCGTCGAAGGTGGGCACCAGCGCCGCGGCGACCCCCACCGCGATGCCCAGTACCGAGCCGATCGCCAGCCCCACGCTGTAGTGCGACAGGCTCGCCAGCACCACCTCGAGCCAGATGCCGTCGTGGATCTCGGCCCACAGCACGGCGGGGATCGACGACGGCAGCGGGACCAGGTTGCCCGGCAGCCAGCCCAGCCGCAGGGCGAGTTCCCACAGCGCCACCAGGCCGATGAGGCTGGCGGCGCTGATCAGGGTGCGTCGGTGGCGCGCCAGGCGCTTCATGGCGTCTCGCTCTCCCCGGCCCCGGCCGTCACGGCGTCATAGATCGAGGTGTCGAACAGCGCGTCGACGTCCACCGGCTTCTTCAGGGTGCCGATGCGCTTCTGGAAGTCGGCCATGGTGCGGGTGGCGTCGACGATGGCGTGCGGGTCGGCCAGGTAGTTGGACGACGGCGAGGCCAGCGCGGTCTTGACGGTGTCCTCGCTGATCAGCCGCTTGCCGACGAAGTCGCGCACATAGGGCGCGGCCTGTTCCGGGTGCTGCTGGAGCAGCTTGGTGGCGCGCACGTGCAGGGCGACCAGCTTCTTGATCGCCTCGGGGTGGTCCTTCATCGCCGCTTCGCGCACCGCCAGCACCGCGCCGGGCTGGTTGGGCAGCATGTCGCTGCCGCGGGCCACCACCCGGGCATCCGGGTCGCGGCCCTGGACGACGCTCAAGATCGGCTCGAGGGTCGAGGCGGCATCCACCGCGCCGGCGAGCAGCGACTGCTGGACCCGCGAGGCGCCCATGGTGACGATGTCGACCGCGTCGGGATCGACGCCGACCTGTTCCTGCAGCCAGTAGCGCAGCACGGTGTAGGGCACCGAGCCGCTGGGGAAGGTGGCGATCTTGGGCTTGCGGTCGTGCTCCTCGGTGAAGCGGGCGATGGCGGTCGCCGCGTCGTTGCCGTCGAAGGCGTCGGCGAAGTCGCCGCGGGCGATCAGGCCGATCTGCTCCTGGATGCTGGACGCCACCACCTTGAGCGGCACGCCGTTGGCACGCGCGACCATCGCCGGACCGATGCCGAAATTCATCACGTCGAGCTTGCCCGAGGCCAGCGCCTGGACCATCGCCGGGCCGCTGGAGAAGCGCGTCAGCTTGAGGTCGAGCCCGGCCTCGTCGGTCCAGCCGGCGCCCTCCATCACGAACAGCTGGGCCACCGGCAGGATCGGCATGTAGCCGACCTCGAGGGTGGTCCTGTCATCCTGGGCGAGGGCGGCACTCGGCAGCAGGGCGGTCAGCGCGAGCGCGCCGACCCACTGGAACAGTCGTCGCATGGGGGATCTCCGGGCGGTTGTTGTCAGGCCCGAAACTATAGCGACTCGCCGCCCGCGAAGAAATTTCTGCCTCTATGATCTTGGAATAACCATATTCCTCGTTGTCGGGGTGAGCCTGATGACCGCCGTCGTGGCCGGTTAGGTCCCGTCGCGTTCGCTGTCGTCGGGCTCTGGCGCGGGTGTTTCCGCGGCGTCCTGCTTTCCGCTCGCCAGGGCCTCGATGCGATCGCGGTACTGGCGATAGGTGTCGCTGTCGGACGCGGTCCCGTTCAGGTTGTGAAACAGGTCGGTCAGGCGGGTGAAGGTCGCGCGGATGGCTGCCTTGTCGGCGAAGGGGCCGCGCATCGCCACCACGTGGTCGAGCAGCTCGAGCATCGCCTTCTGACGCGCCAGCGGCGTCGAGACATCGACCGGGTCGAAGGCATCCTGCTGCAGGTAGACGCGATCGACCAGCGCCGCCTGCTGGTGAGTCAGGAAGTCCGCGTCGCTGATGCCCTCCTCGCCGGTGACCTGCATCATCCGCTGGATGTCGTCGCCGTCGCGCAGCAGTTGCTGCAGGCGCTCGACGCGGCGGCGCCAGTCGTTGCCCATCTCGCGGCGGAACCAGGGGTCGAGCTGATCCCGGTAGCGCGACCAGGAGATCAGCGGGTCGACCGCCGGGTAGAAGCGCCGGTAGGCGCGGTCGTAGCTCAGCCCCAGGAAGGTCTTGACGGTGTTGAGGGTGCCCTGGGTGACCGGCTCCTCGAAGTTGCCCCCGGCCGGCGAGACGGTGCCGATCAGCGTCAGGCTGCCGGTGTCGCCGGCCGGCGTCTGGACCACCCCGGCGCGCTCGTAGAGCTGGCGGATCGACGACTCCAGGTAGGCGGGGAAGGCCTCCTCGCCGGGGATCTCCTCGAGGCGCCCCGAGGTCTCGCGCATCGCCTGCGCCCAGCGCGAGGTGGAGTCGGCGATCAGCAGCACGTCGTAGCCCATCTGACGGTAGTACTCGCCGAGGGTGATGCCGGTGTGGATCGATGCCTCGCGGGCGGCCACCGGCATCGACGAGGTGTTGCAGATGATGATCGTGCGGTCCATCAGGGTGCCGCCGGTGCGCGGGTCGGCGAGCTGGGGGAACTCGTTGATGGTCTCGACCACCTCGCCGGCCCGCTCGCCGCAGGCGACGACGATCACGATGTCGACGTCGGAGTAGCGCGAGATCAGGTTCTGCAGCACCGTCTTGCCGGCGCCGAACGGCCCGGGGATGCAGGCGGTGCCGCCCTTGGCGATCGGGAAGAAGGTGTCGATCAGGCGCAGGGAGGTGGTCAGCGGGGTGTCCGGGTAGGCGCGCTGCGTGCGGCCATCGGCCTGCAGGGTCGCGGTCAGCGGTCGGCGCACCGGCCAGCGCTGGGCCAGCGTCACCGGGTGCTCCTTGCCGTTGTCGTCGCGCAGCCGGGCGATCACCGCGTCGAGGGTGACGCTGCCGGCCTGGACCCAGGATACCGTGAAGCGCCCCGCCCAGCCGAAGGGCACGAAGATACGGTGGGCGAAGCGCCCTTCCTGAACGCTGCCCAGCACGTCGCCGGCGACCACCCGGTCGCCGCTGCGTACCGTCGCCTCGAACGACCAGCGCTGCTGGCGGTCCAGCGCCGGCACGTCGAGACCGCGCTGCAGGAAGCGTCCGCCGATCGCCTCGAGCCGCGGCAGCGGGTTCTGCAGGCCGTCGTAGACCTGACCGAGCAGCCCCGGGCCGAGCGTCACCGCCAGCTGCTCGCCGCTCTGGATTACCGGGTCGCCGATGCCGACCCCGGCGGTGTCCTCGTAGACCTGGGCGTCGGCCTCGGCGCCACGCACCCGCAGCACCTCGGCCTCGAGGTGGGTTCGCTCCATGCCCGGGTCGGGCGGCAGGCAGAGATGGACCACCTCGTTCTTGACCCAGCGGCCGGCGTCGGGATCGTCGAGCCGCAGGGTGACCACGTCGTCGTTGATGGCGATCACGTGGGCGGTGGCGTCCGGGGTGTCGGGAACGGTGGCGGTCATGAGTCGGCCTCGAGGGATGCGTCCAGATCGGGGATGGCGTCGAGCAGCGCCCGGAAGCGTTCGCCGGCCCGGCGTTCGTCGCGCTGGCAGCCGCGCTCGACCAGCGACCAGCGCAACAGGTAGTGGACCACCGCCGCGAGCCCGTAGGGCGGCTCGGGGCGCCGGCGGTCGAGATACTGCCAGGCCAGCTCCAGAAGGGCCTGCTCGGTCGCCGCGGCGTCGCCGGCCTGGATCAGCGGCGCCAGGGTCTCCAGCCAGGGGTGCTGGTGGGCCAGGGCGAAGGTCGGGTGCGTCCAGTGCTCGCGCAGCGCACGGCCCACCCGCGGCGCCTCGCCGAGCACGCCGGGGTCGGCCTGGCCGTCGCGACGGGCGCGCAGGGCGGCGGTGAGCACCTTCAGGCTCAGCCACCAGTGCAGCCACTCGCGCAGCGGCGGCGAGTCGAGCTCGGCGAGCAGCCGGGCGGCGTCGCACAGCAGCGCGGCGGCGTCCGGCGGCGGGTCGGCCCGCGGCGGCCGGATTAGCGCCTCGATGCGCGCGATCCGAGCCCGGTCGCCGGGCGTGAGCATGGCCAGGCGCTGCTCGAGGCGGACCCGCGAGATCGGCGGGCGCTCCCAGTGGAAGGGGCGGCGCAGCGCCGGCAGGGCGCACAGCAGGGTGACGTAGCGGTAGGCGTCGTCGGCCACGGCAGGCTCCCGGTCAGGCGATCACGCCCTCGAGCAGCGCCCGGAAGCGCGGCTGGAGGTGGCGCAGCAGCAGCCCGGCGATCGCCCGGTCGCTGAGATCGACATGGATGTGGCCGTCGTCGAGCACGAAGCGCACCCCGGCCTCGACGGCGTCGTCGCCCTTGAGAACGATGCCGCGCTCGAGCATCGCCCGGGCGACGCGGGCGAGCAGCGCCGGCAGGGCGCCCTCGTGCAGGGCCTCGGGGTTCTCGCGCAGCTCGTCGATGCCCACCACCCGCGAGGGCAGCAGTGCCTCCCCGCGGGCGTCCTCGGGCAGCGGCGCGCGGCGTGCCGCCTCCTGGATCAGCCGGGCGAGCAGCTCCGGGTCGTCGAGGGTGTCGTGGATCAGCGTCTCCAGCTCGCCGGCGAACTGCTGGCTGAAGGTGTCGCGAGCGGTCAGGCACAGGTCGCGATAGGCCAGGGTCAGGGCCTGGCGGCCGGCCTCGCGCAGCCGCTCGGCCTCTTCCTCGGCCTCGCGGGTCAGTCGCGCGGCCTCCTCGCGGGCCTGGTCGACCAGCCAGGCGGCGCGCTGCTCGGCCTCCTCGACCAGCCGGGTGGCCTCCTGCTGGCCGGCCTCGACGCCCTGCTCGCGCAGCGTGTCGAGCAGTGCCTGGATGCCGTGGCTGTCGGGCTGTGACGGTGTGCTCATGACGCGCTCCTCACTGCGGCAGGGCGCCGCTCAGCACCAGGGCGAAGACGAAGGTGAACACCGCGAAGCCCTCGACGATCGCCGCCGGGGCCAGCGACAGGCCGAACACCTCGGGCTTGTTCTTGACGGTGTCGATGGCGCTGACCAGCGAGCGCCCCTGGTAGACGCCGTTGAACAGCAGCGCCACGCCCGACAGCACCCCGATCGCCGCCAGGCCCGGGGCGTTGGTCAGGGTCACCCCGCGATTGAGCGAGAACATGATGACGATCCCCAGGATCGCCTGGGTCGAGGGCATCGCCGCCAGGCCGATGTACTTGCCGTAGCCGCTCTCGACGTCGAGCATCGCCCCGGCCGCGGCCTGGCCGGCCAGGGTGCAGCCGATCGAGCTGCCGATGGTGCCCAGCGCCACCGGGGCGTAGATGCCGAGCCAGCCGAGCACGAGTATCACTTGATCCACGTCGATTCCTCCTTGTTGGCGAATGCCTGATAGGGGCGACCCTCGCCCTTGATGCCCCAGCGCAGGAACTCGATGAGATTCAGGCGCAGGCCGTGGACGACCCCGCCCATCAGCGCCAGCGCGAAGTTGAGGGCGTGGCCGAGCAGCAGGACCACCAGGAACAGCAGCGGGCCGGCGCCGGCCGCGGCGTGGCCCGCGTCGACGGCGAGCTGGTTGAAGGTGACCGCCAGCGAGGCGCTCGACAGCCCCAGGGCGAACAGGCGCATGTAGCTCAGCGCGTTGCCGAAGGCCTGCGACAGCCCGCCCAGCGAGATCAGGCCGCCGCCCAGGCGCTGGGCGGCGTGGCGCCAGCCGTCGAACGGCGTCGCCCGCGAGAACAGCAGTACCAGCAGCGCGCCGCCGGCCATCAGGGCCAGCCAGGGCAGCCGCGGCGTCGCCAGCGCGCCCTGGGTGACGCGCCACAGCGCGAAGCCGCCGCCCAGCAGCAGGATCCAGCCGAGGTTGCCCAGCGCCAGCCGTCGCGGCTTGGCGTACCAGGCGGCCAGGGCGTTGGCGGCGATCAGGTGCAGCACGCCGATGGCGATAGACAGCGTCATCATGGCGCCGAAGTCGTCGATCGACAGCCACTGCAGGGCGGCGAGCGGCGACCCCGGCGGCGGAGCGAGGCCGAAGTAGCTGCCCAGCAGGATGCCGTAGAGCAGTGCGCCGCCGCTCATCGCCAGGCCCATGCTGCCCAGGCGGCGGCCGATGACGCTGCGCTTCCAGCGCCGCCGGGCCAGCCACACCAGGGCGCCGAAGGCCAGCGCATAGCCGGCGTCGGCGAGGATGATGGCGAAGAACAGCACGAACGAGACGTAGACCATCGCCGAGGGGTCGGCGCTGCGGTAGCCCGGCAGCTGGAAGAACTTCACCGCCTCCTCGCCGCCGGCCAGCCACTCGGGATTGTCGAGCAGCACCGGCGGTTCCTCGTCGGGGCGCGGCGCTCGCTCGCGCAGCGCCACGTCGCCGTCGCGGCACAGCGTCTTGAGCGTCGTCATCGCGCGGCGCGGCACCCAGGCGTCGAGCACGAACAATCGCCCGTCGTCGTCGCCCTCGCGCATCACCCGGCCCAGTTCGGCGTCGTCGGCGGCGCGGGCCAGCTGGTCGGCGAGGCTGGCGATCCAGCGGGTCAGCACGTAGCGTTCGGCATCGAGCTCCTCGAGCTCGCCGTGGGCGGCCTGCTCGAGGGCGCGGATATCGGTCAGCGAGCGCCCACCGGTGTGCGAGCGGGCGAACGGCACCTGCTCGGGCGTCGGCTCGTCGGCGGCGATCACCACCAGGTAGAGGTTGCGGTGGTCGCGGTTGACGATCGCCCAGGGCAGCGCGATGGCGTCGATCGCCTCGCGGCGGCCGAGCGGCACCAGGTAGAGCCACAGGCGGCGGCCGCCGAGCTCCTCGAGCGGCGGGAAGCGGAACTCGCCCCAGGGCGCCAGGGCGCGGCGGTGGCGGCGCAGCAGCGTCAGGCGGTCGACGACGTCCTCGCGGCGGCGGCGGTTGGTGTGGATGGTCTCGAGCAGCTTTGCCAGCTCGGGCGTCTCGGCGGGGCGCTGCAGGCGGCGACGCAGCGGGCTGTCGAGCAGGTAGTCGAGGGCCGCGCGCAGCTCGAGGTGCTCGCGGCGGTCCTCCTCGACGGCCTCCCCGCGCATGATCACGTGGGCGACGCCCAGCGCCTGCAGGCGGCGCAGGATCTCGCGCTTGCGCTCGGCCAGGCCGATCAGGGTCACCCGCTGCATGGGGGCGATGCTCATCGCGTCGCCTCCCGCCCGCCGGCGGCGAGCTTGCGCTTGGCCAGCTTGGCACGGACCACCGCGGCGCGTTCCTGGTCGGCGAGGTACAGCTCGATGCGGGCGATGGCCTTCTCGACGCGCGGGATCATCACCTTGGAGAACAGGTTGACGCGCTGGGTGACGGTGCGCACGGCGTCGTCGAGGCGCGCGAGCCGACGCGCCTCGACGCGGGTCTCGACCTCGAGGCGCAGGCGGGTCTCGAGGCGCTCGACCAGGGTGTCGATCCAGTGCGGCTGGACCAGCCGGTCGTAGGGCGTGCGTTCCAGGGTCAGCTCGGCCAGCGTCGGCAGGCTCACGCCGACGCGGTTCTCGCGGCCCAGGCGCAGCGTGGCCACCCGCACCAGCCTTTCCAGCGGAACGTCGGTATCGGCGAGCATCGGCAGCTCGCGGCCCACCGCGGCCTGCTGGCGCTCGGCACGCTCGCGCAGGGTCGCCAGGTGCTCGGCGCTCTGCTGGCGCTGGATCAGCAGGGTGCGCTGCTTCATCTCCAGCGCCGGCAGGTAGCGGCGGTAGAGCGTGCGCTGGCGCTCAAGACGACTCAGGGAGCTCTTGTTGAGGGCGGGTGTCTGCATGCTCGGGCCAGTAGGTTTCCTTGAGGGACTGCTTGATCACCACCTCGTCGGGCGTGAAGCACTCGGCGAGCAGTGCCCAGCAGGCATCCAGCGCCGCCTCCAGCGGCTGGCGCACGTCGAGGCGCATGAAGCGCTCGCGGAAGGCGGCGGCGAAGCGCATCAGGCGGCGGTCGCGATCCGACAGCTCGAAGGCCATCGCCTGCTTCTGCTCGGCCTCCACGCCCTCGGCGTAGTAGCGGATCATGGCATTCATCAGCGCGCCGTGATCCTCGCGGGTCTGCTTGCCGATCACGTGCTGCTTGAGCCGCGACAGTGAGCCGAACGGATCGAGCATGCCGTCGTGGAGGTAGAACTGCCCCTCGGTGATGTAGCCGGTGTTGTCGGGCACCGGGTGGGTGACGTCGTTGCCCGGCATGGTGGTCGCCGAGAGGATGGTCACCGAGCCGGCGCCGCGGAAGTCGCAGGCCTTCTCGTAGCGGCGCGCCAGCTGCGAGTAGAGATCGCCCATGTAGCCGCGGTTGGAGGGGATGTGCTCCATGGCGATGCCGATCTCCTTGAGGGCGTCGGCGAAGGCGGTCATGTCGGACATCAGCACCAGCACCCGCTTGCCCTCCTCGACCGCCAGGCGCTCGGCCACCGCCAGCGCCAGGTCGGGGATCAGGGTGCGCTCGACCACCGGGTCGGAGGCCAGGTTGGCGAACATCACGGTGCGCGACAGCACGCCGGCGTCCTCGAAGGCCTGCCGGAAGGTGTGGAAGTCGTCGAAGATCAGCCCCAGCCCGGCGAACACCACCACGTCGGCGTCGGCCTGGATGCCGATGCGCGCCAGCAGGGCGTTGTAGGGCTCGCCGGGCACCGAGAAGATGGGGATCTTCTGGCTCTCCACCAGGCAGTTGAAGACGTCGATCATGGGGATGTCGGTGCGGATCATGCGCGAGGCGAGGATCCGAGACATGGGATTGACGGTGGGCCCGGCGATGGCGATGCGGCGATCGTCGGCCAGCCTCGGGCCGCCGTCGATCGGACGGCCGGCACCGTCGAAGACCCGGCCGTAGATGTTCTCGGAGTAGATGGCGCGCAGCATCTCGCCGAGAAAGCGGATGCCGGCGCGGCTGGACAGGCCCTTTGTGCCGGCGAACACCTGCAGCGAGGCACTGTCGTGGGCCAGGCGCACCACCTGGGCCAGCGAGAAGGGGCGGCCGTCCTGCTCGATCAGCGCCAGCTCGCGGTTGCGCGGCATCAGCCCCATGCGCCGGGCGGCGGCCACGTCGATCTCGACGATGTCGCCGACGATCGCGGTGATGCCCTGAAACGAGGTGACGGTTTCCGCCATGCGACGCCTCCTTCGGCGGCTCGGGCCGCCCCGGTTGACGAGGGTGGGCCGCGGCGCGCCCGGCACCGTCGTGGACCCGGGTCCAGCATACTGCGCTGCAGCGTAATCCCCAATCGTCGCGGATTCGCCGTCGCGAGCGGAAGGGGTTCATTTATCCGTCTGATTTTTCAGGGTTGCTTGCCGTGATTCAGGTGGGCGGCAAGGATTCGCTGCTGTCACTCAGCCCCATAAAACGCGCGAGTCTTGATATGGATCAAGCGTGGCAGGGCGGTGGCTCGAGGAACGAGCTCAGGGGGGAGAGGCGGGAGCAACGAGGTCCCGGCCGGGCGGCCGGGACCGAGGGCTCACTTGTCGAGCTTGACCATGCGCAGGTAGGGCTTCTTCTCGTCCCAGCCCTGCGGGAAGCGCTGCTTGGCCTCCTCGTTGGACAGCGCCGGCACGATGATGCAGTCGTCGCCCTTGTTCCAGTTGACCGGCGTGGCGACCTTCTCGTTGTCGGTGAGCTGCAGGCTGTCGAGCACCCGCAGGATCTCCGCGAAGTTGCGGCCGGTGCTGGCCGGATAGGTGATGGTCAGCCGCACCTTCTTGGCCGGGTCGATGATGAACACGCTGCGCACCGTCAGGGTATCGTTGGCCTTGGGGTGGATCATGTCATAGAGCGTGCTCACCTTGCGGTCGGCATCGGCCAGCAGCGGGAAGTTCAGGGCGTGCCCCTGGGTTTCCTGGATGTCGCCGGCCCAGGCCTTGTGGTCCTCGAGCGGGTCCACCGACAGGCCGATGGCCTTGGCGTTGCGCTTCTCGAATTCCGGCTTGAGCCGCGACACCTCGCCCAGCTCGGTGGTGCAGACCGGGGTGAAGTCCTTGGGATGCGAGAAGAGGATCACCCAGTTGTCGCCGACCCACTCATGGAAATGAATGGTGCCTTCGGTACTTTCCTGCGTGAAATCCGGGGCGGTATCACCGAGATGCAGTGCCATATCGAACCTCCTTGGTTGGAACCGATGAGAAACATCGTGACTCGCTACTATGACATCGGGGCCCTTGGCGGGGGAAACAACCCCTCGGGCCAGGAAAAGCGCCGGACGGCATGAAAACCGGCCTCAGGGCGCCGGCCCCGCCACACCGAGAAAATGCTCCTGCCAGTAGTCGATCTGCAGCGGCGTGGTGGTCACCTCGCGGCCGCGGCCCGGTGCGTGGATCATCCGGCCGCCGCCCAGATAGATGCCGACGTGAGTGGCGCGGGCCCCTGAGCCGAAGAATAGCAGGTCGCCGGGACGGGCGACGTCGCGCGCCGGCAACGCCTCGTACTGCTGTTCGGCGGTGCGCGGCACCTGCAGGCCGGCGGCGCGGTAGGTCATCTGCACCAGCCCCGAGCAGTCCACGCCCCGTGGCGATGCCCCGCCGAAGACGTAAGGCGTGCCCAGCGCCTGGCGGGCATTGGCAAGGATCATCGCCCGTTCGATGGACAGCGGCGCCGCCTGCCCGCCGCCGAGGTCGGCCGTCTGCAGCTGCGGCCCGGCGCATCCGGCGAGACCGAGCACGGCCAGCAGCAGAACGAGATACATGGCGGCGAAACGCCGGTGCGGCGAGGTGGCGACCCCGGGGTAAACGGCGGTGGCCGCGGACAACGGGGCGCAATACGGCATGCGGCGGACTCCGGGGGATTCTCGATGGGTTTTCGGTCAAGCCTAGCCGGAGGGGGCGCTGGCGGCCAGGTGATAAGTATGTGTTATAGTCATTCCTTCAAAGAATAATGATGCGTTAAGGAGTCAAGCATGAAGTCATCCAGCCATACCGTTCACTGGCTTTCCGCCATCCTGGCCGTCGGCACACTCGGCGCCGGCAGCGCCGCGTTCGCCCAGGCGGACGACCCCGTGACCTTCGCTGTGCCGCCCTGGCCGGGCGTCACCGTCAAGACGGCACTGGCTACCCAGCTGCTCGACACCCTGGGCTATGCGTCCAAGCAGCAGCAACTGGGGACTACCATCACCTATCAGGCGATGAACCAGAACGAGGTCGATGTCTTCCTCGCCGGCTGGCTGCCCGCCCAGCAGAGCATGTACGAGGCGGCGATGAAGAAGCAGACCCTCGTCGACCTGGGCAACAACGTCGACGGTGCCCGGATCGGCTTTGCGGTGCCCACCTACGTCTATGAGGCCGGCGTGACCTCCGCCGAGGATCTGAACGCACCGCAGAACGCCGAGCGCTTCGGGCGTACCGTGTACTCCATCGAGGCCGGTACCGGGATGAGCGATCAGCTCAACGCCGGCGCCGACAAGAACCTCTACGGGCTGGGCGACTGGAAGCTTTCCGAGACCTCCACGCCGGGCATGCTGGGCGCCGCCAAGGCGGCCATGAACGAGCACCAGTGGATCGTCTTCGCCGGCTGGACGCCGCACTGGATGAACATCGAGTACGACATCACCTACCTGGACGACCCCAAGGACCTGTGGGGGCCGAACGGCGGGCGCAGTGACGTCAAGACCCTGGTGACCCAGGCGTTTGCCGACGCCAACCCCAACATCACCCGGCTGCTCGACCAGCTGGTGTTCACCGCCGACGATCAGAGCGCGATGATCCGCGGCTACGGCTACGAGGAGAAGCCCGCCGACAAGGTGGCGGTGGAGTGGATGCAGGCTCACCCGGCCAAGGTGAAAGGGTTTCTGGACGGTGTGACCACCGCCGATGGCAAGCCTGCCTGGCCGGCGGCCAAGGTGGCCTTCGACCTGGACGCCTGATACGACGTAGGGACTGGTACCCGAGAAGGGACTGATACCCGACATGACGAGGCCGCCCATCGGGCGGCCTCGTTCGTTGCAGGCGCGTCTGACGGGGCGGCTCAGGCGAAGGCGTAGGCGTCCATGGCCAGCGCGCCGTATTCCACGCTGTGGTGCAGCCGCTCGGCCCGTCCTCCGGCGCCCATGGCCACCAGCAGCGGCAGGAAATGCTCGGGCGTGGGATGGTTGGCCAGTGCCTGGGGCGCGTGCTGCCAGTCGAGCAGGGCCTCGCGGTCGCCGGCGATCAGCCGCTCGTGGACCCAGTCGGTGAATTCATCGACCCACGCCGGTGTCGGTGCCTCGAGAGGCGCCATCGAGCGCAGGTCGTGGGTCAGGCTGCCGGAACCGATCACCAGCACGTCATCGTCACGCAGGGAGCCGAGCCGCTCGCCGAGCGCGGCCAGCTCGGCATTCGCTCGGCCCCTGGGCAGCGACAGCGATACCACCGGCACGTCCGCTTCGGGGAACATCAGCGACAGCGGCACCCAGGCGCCGTGATCCAGGCCGCGCTCCACCGGTGCGGCGCCGAGTTCGTGGGCCAGTCGTCCGGCCAGCACCGGGTCGCCCGGCGCCGGATAGTGGCGCTCGAACAGTTCGCGGGGGAAGCCGCCGAAATCATGGATCGTTTCGGGCTGTTCGCTGGTGCTGACCTGCAGTTCGCGGCTTTCCCAGTGAGCCGAGACGACCACCGCCGCGGTGGGGCGAAGCCGGCGGCCCAGTTCGCGCAGGAAATCGTGGGCCGGGGTGCGGGTCAGCGCCAGCATCGGCGAGCCGTGAGAGAGGAAGAGGCTGGGTAGCATGGTGGCGATCTCCGAATGGGTAGGCGCCGCCCGCAGGCGGCGCCGGGGTCAGGCGAAGCGCGGATGTAAGATCAGGCGGCCGCCGCCGAGCCCGGCCTGCACCAGCAGGGCAAGGGTCCAGAATACCGGGAATTCCCAGCCGCCGCCGTCGCTGGAAAACACCCAGCCGTTGCCGGCGTGTACCCAGGTGGCGCCGAGCAGCAGCGGAATCAGCGCCAGGCTGATCCAGCGCGTGTAGAGGCCCAGCAGCAGCGCCAGGCCGCCGCCCACTTCCGCCAGGATGGCCAGGTAGGCGAAGCTGCCGGGCAGTCCCAGCGACTCGAAATAGCCGACGGTGCCGGGCACCGTGAAGACGAACAGCTTGAGCAGGCCGTGGGCCAGGGTCATGGCCCCTAGCGCCACACGCAGCAGGGTGATGGCGGCGGGTTGCAGGGCGTCGAGCGGGGTCGAGGGGGCTGTATGGCGGGTCATGAGAGGGGTCTCCGTCAGCGAGGGTTGCCGTGAATGGCCTCACTCTATTCGCATGGACGGCGGAGATAATCTTCAGATCTGGCAAAGGACTGTTGCGCTATCAGCGACAGTTCCGCCACATCACAGGCCCAGTTCCCGCTCCCAGCCGGGCGGGTCGCCCCAGGCCTCGGCCAGGGTGTTCAGGAAGTGGTCGACCTTGGCCGGCAGGTGGCGCCGGGCGGGGTAAAGGCCGTGGACATCCAGGCTGACCGTGGGTTCCTCGAGCGCGATCGGCACCAGACGCCCGCTGGCGATGCTGTCGGTGATCAGGAAGCTGGGCTGCTGGGCGATCCCCAGCCCGGCCTCGGCGGCGTGGGTCAGCACATCGCCGTTGTTGCTCTCGAGCGGGCCGCGCACCGTGAAGCCGCTGCCGCCGAACTGCCAGTCGCCGCCCCGGCCGCCGGTGCGGTAGCGCAGGCAACGGTGACTCTCCAGATCCGCCAGACGGCGCGGCGTGCCGTACCGGGACAGGTAGTCGGGCGCGGCGCACAGCAGCAGCTTGCAGCGGGTCAGGCGTCGGGCGACCAGGCTGGAATCGGGCAGGCTGCCGATGCGGATCGCCAGGTCGTAGCCCTCCTCGAGCAGGTCGACCCGCCGGTCGTTGAGGTCGAGGCGCACCTCCAGGGCGGGGTGCTCGGCCATGAAGCGGGCCACCAGCGGCGACAGATAGCGGGTACCGAAGCTCATCGGGCCGTTGAGGCGCAGTCGACCGCGCATCTCGGTGGTGCCGCTGCCGACCTCCGCGTCGGCGTCCTCCAGGCTTTGCAGGATGCTCTGGGCGCGTGCCAGATAGCGCTCCCCCGCCTCGGTGAGATGCAATCGGCGGGTGGTGCGCTGCAGCAGGCGCACCCCCAGGTGTTCCTCGAGCGCCATGACCTGGCGGGAAACACGCGTGCGCGACAGATCCAGTGCCTCGGCGGCACGGGTATAACTGCCGAGTTCGGCGACCCGCACGAAGGCGGTCATGGCGTCGAGCCGGTTCATGGGCATGTGATCCGGGGTATCGGGCCCTCGCGGAAGGGCCCGGGGTAAAGACGGGTCAGGCGCCGACGTTGCCCATCAGCGCCGGCTCGACGATCTCGATCCAGTAGCCGTCCGGGTCCTTGACGAAGGCGACGTTCTTCATCTTGCCCTGTTCCGGGCGCTTGACGAACTCGACGCCGTTCTCGTCGAGCCACTGGACGGCGCTGCCGAGGTCAGGGACCGAGAAGCAGATGTGGCCGAAGCCCTGGGGCTCGCTGTTGCCGTCGTGGTAGGCGAAGTCGGCCTGGTCCTCGGTGCCCCAGTTGTGGGTCAGCTCCAGCAGGCCGCGCTGGTTGAAGGTCCAGATGGTGCGGTCGCAGGTCTGCTCGGGGACCTCGTCCTCCTCCTCGAGGCGTGCCAGGAAGTAGAGGGTGAACTGCATCTCCTCGAAGTCCAGCTTGCGCAGCACGCGCATGCCGAAGACCCGGCTGTAGAAGGCCAGCGAGCGCCGCGGATCCTTGACCCGCAGCATGGAGTGATTGAGCGTGAAGCCGGCGGTTTCCGGCGGCACGTGAGTCTCGACGCCGGGGTGTTCTTCGGTGAACAGGGTCATGGGAGCTCCTTGCACAAGAATCGAGGGGCGCCTGGTCGCCGGCGCCCCGGGGCCGTCCGCCTAGCCTGCCACGCCGCCCCGTCGCCGCCAAGCGCGGGGCTCAGTAGCCGGTCATCTCCAGGTAGCCGATGCCGTGCGGCGTGCCGTCCTGCGTGTCCGTGACGCGCACCATGCCTTCCCAGTAGGCGAAGGTGGTGGCCATCCACTGGTCGGGATGCACCGCCGCGACGCGCACATCGAGTGCCTGCGCGGGCACCTGCACGCGCCAGGCGGTGGGCAGCTCACGACCGGCGACCGGCGAGCGAGCCAGCGGCGTCAGGCGCAGGGCGTCGCCGTCGAGCGGCGTGACGGTGCCGTCGGCGGCGATCCAGCTGCCCGAGAGGTAGTCGCCGCCCGAGCGGCCGGCACCGCGCAGGCGAAACGCCATCAGCTTGGCTCCGCCGTCGAGGTGCAGCGAGAACCAGTCCCAGCCCGACTGCCCCGGCCCCAGCAGCTGGCTGCTCCATTCGCGGTCCAGCCAGGCGCGGCCGCTCACCGCGTGCTCTTCGCCATCCACCGTCAGCGTGCCGGCGATCCGGTAGAACGGCTGGCTGTAGTAGATCGAGCCCTGGCCGTCGGCGGACTTGCGGCTGAAGCCGTGGTCGCCGTGGATGACCCGCGGGCCGTGTGCCGCGAGCGTCAGGCGATAGGCGAAGCCGTCGCCGGCGGCGCGCACGGTGAGAGCGTCGAGACCGCTGTCCGTGCCGTCGGGGGCGGCGAGTCGCCAGTCGTCCAGCCAGGCGGCGAAGGGCGCGGCGCGCACCCCCGCCGGCCCCGGGCCCTCGGCCGGGGTCATGTCGCGGGCGAAGCGCTCGGCGGCGCGGTGCCCGTCGGGCGTGGAGACCGCGGCATGGGCCATCCACAGCTGGCGGCTCGTCCAGGGCGAGTCGGGGGCCGCCTCGGTCGCGCCGGGCGGCGCCAGGGCCTGGCGGAACAGCGTCCACTGGATGCCGAACGGCCGGCCCGCGGCGTCCTCGAGGTTGGCGGTCAGGTACCACCACTCGATGCGGTAGTCGGGGTGCGCGCCGTGGTCGGCGGGAAAGACGAGCCGGTCGCCGGGGCGGGCCTCGGCGTAGCCCTCGGCGGCGCTGCCCAGGCCGGCGTAGCCGCGGGCCGTGTCCTGTTCCGGCGTCGAGTGCCAGCCCCGCCAGAGGCCGACGGCCAGCAGGGCGACCAGCACCCCGGCCAGCAGCAGCCTGAGGTACTTCATGTCGCGGCGAACTCCTGAAGCAGCTGGCGGGGCGGCATCCGCCACAGGCGCCAGGCGGGCAGCAGCGCGGCCAGGCCGGCGACCAGCACCGCCAGCCCCAGGGTGACGAGCAGCTGCAGCGGAAAGAGGTGCAGCGGCAGCCGCCAGCCGAAGGCCGCGACGTTGATCACCGCCACCAGCGCCCAGGCCAGGGCGAGGCCCAGGGGCAGCGCCAGCAAGGCCGTGCCCAGCGCGGTACCGGTGAGCTGCAGGCACTGCACGCCGACCAGCCGCCGGCGCGACACGCCCAGCGCCCAGAGCGGCGCCAGCTGGGCGCGACGGGTCCCGGCCTGGGCCAGCAGGGTGGTCAGCAGGGCCAGGGCGGCCACGCCGAGGGTCAGGGCGTCGAGGGCGCGGGTGATGGCGAAGGTGCGTTCGAAGACCCGGGTCGCGTCCGCCTTCAGCGCCTGCTGGTCGATCGCGGATTCGGCCGTGGCAGGGCCGAAGCGGGCGGCGAGCCGTGTGACGAGGGCGTCGAGCCGCTGGCGACGTGACCCGGGCGCGTCGCGCAGCACCACGCCGAGGCTGCCGGGGGGCGCGGCGAACACGCGGGTCAGCCGTGCCACGGGCATGACCACCTCGGGGCGGGGGTTGCCGTAGTCGGGATAGATCGCGGCGATGCTCAGCCGGTGGCGGCGGCCGTCGGCACCGCGCAGCGTGAGGGTGTCGCCGGGGCGGCGGCGATAGCGGTTGGCCAGCTGCTCGTTGACGAACACCTCGCCCGCCGCCAGCGCCTGCCAGGCCGCGTCACGCTCTGCCGCGGGCAGACGCAGCGGCCAGTGCGCGCGCAGCACCGCCGCGGGGCGGATGCCGAACAGTGCCACCGGGGCCGCCGACTGCGCCGCGGCGTCGAGCAGCGTGGCCTCGGCATGGCGCGCCGGCAGCAGCGTGGCGACCTCCGGCTGGTCGGCGAGCCAGGCCTGCAGCGCGTCGTGGCGCTCGGCCTCGGGGTGGAGGTAGAGATCGGCGAGCAGGCGCTGGTCGAGCCAGTCGAGGAAGGTCAGGCGAAAGCCGCCGACCATGCTGCTCACCCCCAGGTTGGTGGCCAGCGCCAGCAGCAGGGCCATCATCGGCAGCTGCAGGCGCGGCAGCTGCAGCTGCAGGTCGGCCAGCGCCCAGGCCCAGAGTGCCCGGCGCCGACCGAGCCGGGCCGCGAGCCGCCAGCTACCGGCCAGCCAGGCGGGCAGCCACAGGGTCACGCCGAGCAGCGCCGCGGTGACCATCACGAAGCCGGCGACCAGCTGCCGGTCGCCGGTCAGCCACAGCCAGCCGCCGAGCCCCGCGGCCAGCATGATCAGGGCGCCGCCGGCCCAGGCCTGCCGGCGCAGCAGGCCGCCCAGCCGGGCCCGCCAGGCCTGGGCATGGCCCAGTGCCAGCACGTCGAGCCGCGCGACCCGCCACAGCAGGCCCGCGCCGGCGCTGGCCAGCCCACCGAGGATGATGGCCACGCCGCCCAGCCAGAAGTGCCAGGGCAGCGCCAGGCGGGTGCCGACGTGGCTGTCGTAGAGCGACGCCAGGCTGGCGGCGACATCCGGCAGCAGCAGCCGGGCCAGCAGCACGCCGCCGAGGATGCCCAGCCCGGCGCCGACCAGACCCAGGGTCAGCAGTTCCAGACCGAGGGCGACGACCAGGGTGCGGCCCGGCACGCCCAGGGCGCGCAGCGTGCGCAGCAGGCCCAGACGCTGTTCCAGCGCCAGCCCCAGGGCGGCATGCACGATGAACAGGCCGACCACCAGCGCCAGCAGCCCCATGGCGGTCAGATTGAGGTGAAAGCTGTCGGCGAGCTGGCCCGGCGAGGCCAGCTGGCGGGCCGGGATGCGCATCAGGGCGTCGGGCAGCTCGGCGGGAGCCTCGGGGGCGATCACCAGCCGGGTGGGGCCCGCCAGCCCCAGCAGCCGCTGGGCGACGCCGATGTCGGTGACCAGCGTGGCGGGCGGCAGGCTGGCGTCCACTTCCACCGGCGGCAGGCGCGGATCGCGCCGGGCGGCGTCGGCCACGTCCGGGGCGGCGCGCAGGCGGTACGGCGGCAGCAGCCAGTCGCGCAGCGAGGCGGCATCGCCGGTATGGCGGGCCAGCGGCGAGGTGCCCGGCAGGGTCAGCGGGTCGATGCCCAGCAGACGCGCCGGCGGCTGCCCTTCGGCGGTGCCCGCCAGGGCCAGCTCGCCCGATACCAGCGGCGAGACCGCGATGCCGTCGCGACGCAGGGCCGCATAGGTGGCCGGCGACAGCGGCGTGCCGTCGCGGCGCTCGATGCGGTCGAGCCGGGTCTCGAACAGCGCCTCGGCCCGGGCGTAGCTGTCGCGGGCGGTGGCGTTGATGGCCTGCACGCTGCTCCACAGCGCGCCGGCCACCCACAGCCCCAGCAGCAGCATCGCCAGCTGGCCGGGATGGCGGCGGTAGTGGGACAGCAGGGTGGCCAGGGTCACGCCCACCACGCCGACGCGCCGGGCTGGCTGGCGGTTCATGGCTCGACGGGCTCCAGGCGGCCGTAATGCAGGTGCAGGCAGCGGTCCAGCGGGGCGGCGACCCGTGCGCTGTGGGTGACCATCAGCAGGGCGCAGCGACTCTCGCGAATCAGCTCGTGCAGCAGGGCGAGCACGCGATCCGCGGCGGCCTCATCCAGGTTGCCGGTGGGTTCGTCGGCGAGCAGCAGGTCGGGACGCGTCGCCAGCGCCCGGCCGATCGCCAGGCGCTGCTGCTGGCCGCCGGAGAGCTGCTCCGGGTAGCGCTGCTCGAGCCCGGCCAGGCCCAGGCGCTCGAGCAGGTGGGCGGTCCAGTCGGGGTCCTCGCGATCGGCGAGGCGGGCCTGCAGGGTCAGGTTGTCGATCACCGCCAGGCTGGGCACCAGGTGAAACTGCTGGAACACCAGCCCCAGGTGGCGGCGGCGCAGGTCGGCGCGGCCCGGCTCGTCGAGCGTCGACAGCGCCTGCTCGAGGAAGTGGATCTCGCCGCGGTCGGGCACGTCGAGCCCCGCGGCCAGGTGCAGGAGCGTCGACTTGCCGCTGCCCGACTCGCCCATCAGCGCCAGGCTCTCGCCGGGGGCCAGTCGCAGGTCGATGCCGTCGAGGACGAACAGCGGCCCCTGGGGCGTCGGGTAGCTCTTGGCCACGTCGGTCAGTTGCAGCATCGCCGGGCTCTCTTGCGGGCATGTCCGAGCATATTAGCAAAGCCCGGGGCGAACGCTCGCTCACCGTTGGTCTTAGAGGCGGCCCCCAGGCCGCTAGCTGCCATCTCTCGGTGCCGGAATCTGGCCGTGGGAGATTCTATGTTGCCCGTCAAGCCTTGATGGGGCTTGGAGGGCGATATCCCGTCTCATGCTTCATCAGTGAAAAGGCGATGCGTGCCA
>LSBP01000004.1 GCA_001577635.1 Halomonadaceae bacterium T82-2
CCCACCTGATCCCATGCCGAACTCAGCAGTGAAACCGCTTAGCGCCGATGGTAGTGTGGAGCTTCTCCATGCGAGAGTAGGTCATCGTCAGGCATCTATACCGCAGAACCCCGGCCCACAGGCCGGGGTTTTTGCGTTTGGGGGCCGGGAAAAGTGGCCGGCTTTCTTCCCGCTTGCTGATTTCAAGGTCGAAGTGACATCTTGCAACAGGCCTATCGGGCGCGCCGATGCAGGGCGTCGGGCTGTCGCTCATTTCCTACGGGCAGTAGCGCGGTTCTCCTATGGTGAGACAGCCCACCGTGAGGCAGGCTGGAAGTGATCTGTCTGGATCAGGGCTTTCAGTGCCATGTCCGAAAGCTCCGGCTTGAGTCCCTTTAGAGCCCCGCCATGCGGGGCTTCTTCTTGATTTTCGTGTGCCCCTGGGGCGTCAGCCAATCTGCACGGAACCGCGGGCGTAGCGCAGCCCCTTGTCGCGTTGCGTGGACATGAGATATCCCAGTGACAAGGGGCCGACGCGTCCCAGTAGCATGGTCACAATGAGCGTCAGTTGGCCGCCGGCGCTCATGTCGGGGGTCACGCCCCGCGATAGACCGACGGTGCCGAAGGCGGAAACGCTTTCGAAGGCCAGATCGAGAAAAGACTTTCCGGGCTCCGTCACGGTCAGTAGGAAAAGACAGGTAAATATCAGCAGCATACCCGCCAGTGCCACCGCCACGGCCTTGATGACGGTTTCCTGGGGAATCGAGCGGTTGAAGGCCACCGGTTGTGAATTGCCGCGAATGAAGGCCCGTGCCACCAGCAGCAGTACCACGAAAGTCGTGACCTTGATGCCACTGGCTGTGGACCCCGAACCGGCGCCGATGAACATCAGCAACATGGTCAACAGCGCCGTCGGGTCGGTCAGCGAGCCGGTATCCAGGGTATTGAAGCCGGCAGTGCGTGGCGTGACGGCCTGAAACCAGGCCGCCTGCAGCTTTGCGCCGATGCTGTCGAGCCCACCTAGTGTTGCGGGGTTACGCCACTCCAGCGCCAGTACCGCGAGCATGCCGATCAGAGAGAGCCAGAACGTGGCCTGCAGCACGATGCGGGCATGGAGTGTCAGCCGGCGAGTTCGGCGCCACTCGAGCAGTTCAGCAATGACCGCAAATCCCAGCCCGCCGACGATGAAAAGGCCCGAGATCACCAGATTGACCAGCGGGCTGGCGACGAAGCTGGTGAGGCTGTCCGGCCAGATCGAAAACCCGGCGTTGTTGAAGGCCGAGACGGCATGGAACAGGCTGACCCACAGGCCATGGGACCAGCCGAATCGCGGGACCCAGCTCAGGGCCAGTAGCAGCGTACCGGTCGCCTCGGCGACGAGGGCGAAGACCACCACCAGGCGGACCAGCGTCATCAATTCGCTGAACGAGGTGTGATTCAGGCTCTCCTTGACCAGATTGCGCTGGTAGAGGGGTAGCCGCATGCCCATCAGGACCAGTGTCAGTGCGGCGAAGGTCATGAAGCCCAGCCCGCCGACCTGAATGAGGCACAGGACCACCCACTGGCCGAACAGGGTCAGGTCGGCGGTCTGGGTCACCGACAGCCCGGTTACCGTGACGGCAGAGGTCGCCGTGAACAGGGCTTCATGCCAGTTCAGGGGCACCGTGGCCGAGATCGGCAGCCACAGCAGCAAAGTGCCGAACCCACTGAGCAGCGCGAAGCCGAACAGCAGAATTTCCGGCGGCGAGAGTCGAATCACACGCCCGTGAGGCAGGTAGCGAAGCGGACGTACGATGCGCTGGCGGTAGTTCATGGCTTGAAGATCACAGCTTCTTGCCCAGTTCGCGGAGGGCGTCGAGATCCCCGATCAGCACCAGGTGGTCATCGCCTTGCAGTGACGTGTCGCCGTCCGGGTCCCGGATCACTTCGGTCCCGCGTTTGATGGCGATAAGGGCCAGGTCGCTCTCGTCGAGAGCCAGGTCGGCTACGCTGGGGCAACGCTCGCTGAGCTTGTCGGTCGCCTGCAGCTCGACGATGAACTGCCGGTCGCCGAGCTGGATGAAGTCGACCATGGCGCGGTAGTGCAGGCTTTCCGCGACGCGTAGGCCGGTGTCGTATTCGGGGTAGACAATATGGTCGGCACCAATGTGCTTGAGCAGCCGATAGTGGGTATCGGAATGCGCCTTGACCCAGATCTCCCGGGCGCCCTGCTCCTTGACCAGCAGCGTGCAGATCATGCTGGCTTCGATATTGTCGTCGACGTCGATCACCACGGCGTCATAATCACCCAGCGAAAGTTCGGCCAGTGCCTTCTCGTTGGTGACGTCGGCCACCACCGCGTGGCTCAGCAGATCCGCCATGGCGTTGACGCGGTCCTCGTCATGATCGACGCCCAGCACGTCATTGCGCTGGCGGCGCAGCTCCTGGGCGACGGTGACGCCGAAGTAGCCCAGACCCAGGAGCGCGAACTGGTGAGCCATGAAACCTCCTTGTAAAAAGACGGTGGATGCGGGCTAGTCGCGCTTCGCCTCCGAGGCGAGTCCGGCCTCGATCTTGTCCAGCAACCGGAACAAGTCACGATACTCCGCCTCGCTCAGGGCGGCCACCAGCGAGTGCTCCCAGGCCAGGGCCCGTGGAATGGCCAGGTCGAGCAGGTCATGCCCCGCCTCGCTCAGTGTCAGCCACAGGGTACGCTGATCGTCGTCGTCGCGCTGGCGAGCGATGAGTTCACGCGCCAGCAGTTGCGAGACCGCCCGAGACACTCGGGCCTTGTCCATGGCCGTCAGTTCGCAGATGCGCTTGGCGGTCAGCGGCTGGGCCTGCTGAAGCCAGGCCAGAATGCGCCACTGCGCGATGGTCAGGTCATACTGCTCGGCATAGATCGAGGACAGCGCCTGGCTGATGCGTTCGGCCAGGTTGGACAGTCGGTAGGGCAGAAACACCTTGAGATCGAGTTCGGCGCGGGGGGCGGCAGTGGTCGAGGGCAAGCGCGGACTCCTGATGTGCCATGACGTGAATGGTGCCCCGAGTATAATCGCGCCTCGCCGGGCGTGGCAGGGGCGCCTCGCTGTACGGAAAAGTTGACAGCTTTGTGAAGCGGCTACGACTAAGGGCGAGCGAGTGGCCCTTGAGCGACTGGGGCGTTGCGCATATGGTTTCAAATGAAACTTTATGCCGGGTCGGCAACGGTCGACCCCTTCAGTGACCGGCCGAGGAGATCGCGATGTCGGAATCGCCTCCCATACTGTATGGCTACTGGCGTTCGAGCGCCGCCTATCGCGTTCGGATCGCACTCAATCTCAAGCAGGTCGAGGTCGAGCACCGCAGCGTGCACCTGGTGCGTGCCGGGGGCGAGCAGCACACCCCCGAATACCGACGGCGCAATCCCGAGGGGCTGGTGCCGCTGTTCATTGACAGCGACGGCACCTGCCTGACGCAATCGATGGCGATCGTCGAGTATCTGGACGAGACTCGCCCCGGACCTCGACTGTTGCCCCCGGAACCGGCGGCCCGCGCTCGCAGCCGCGCCCTGGCCCAGGTCATTGCCTGCGAGGTTCATCCTCTCGACAACCTGCGTGTGCTGCGGTATTTGACGCACGAACTGGGCATCGATGAGCCGGACAAGCTGCGCTGGTACCGTCACTGGGTCGCGGAAGGGCTGGCGGCGCTCGAGGCTCGGGTGACCGAATGGTCGACCCCGTTCTCGCTGGGCGAGCGGCCCGGATTGGTGGAGTTGTGCCTGGTGCCACAACTCTACAACGCGCGGCGTTTCGACTGTCCGCTCGATGACTATCCGGCACTGGTCGCGCTGGACGCCCGCTCCCGCGAACTCGAGGCGTTCCGCCGGGCCGCGCCCGAGGCGCAGCCCGATGCCATCCCGGCATGAACGATTTCGGTAAACGCAGTGCTTTTTGCTGCAAAATGCTCAAGGTACGGCAGAACAAAGCGCGGCGATGGTGCAAGCGGACGGGTTGACGCTACAATCGCAGCCTTGTTTGCCAAACCCTGTGGGCGGCCTTTGGCACAACAATAAAACCTTCAAGGTGTGTGTTATGACGACAAGAGAAAAACCGCAAAATCTCTGGATGGGTCGCTGGGGGTTCGTGCTTGCCGCGACCGGCTCTGCGGTGGGGTTAGGCAATATCTGGAAGTTCCCCTACATGACCGGGGAATACGGGGGCGGGGCCTTCGTGCTGGTCTACCTGCTGTGTATCGCGGCGATCGGCATTCCCATCATGATGGTCGAGATCGGCTATGGTCGTCGCGGTCGTGGCAGCCCGATCGACGCCATTCGCCGCGTGGCCCGGGAGTCCGGCCAGGGCTCGGGTTGGTCGCTGATCGGCTGGATGGCGATGCTCTGCGGCTTCATGATTCTTTCCTTCTACGTGGTGGTGGCCGGCTGGTCGGTTTCCTACCTGTGGAAGACCGTGACCGGCGGTCTCAGCGCCGACACGGTGGACGGCATGGCAGCGATCTTCGGCGCCAACAATGCCAACCCGTGGAACCTCGGCTTCTGGAGCACGCTGGTGACGGTGGTCACCATGCTGATCGTCGGCAAGGGCGTCCAGGAAGGCATCGAGAAGAGCGTTCGCTGGATGATGCCGGGCATGGTGATCATGCTGGGTATCATGATCGTTTACGCCATGTTCTCCGGTGGCTTCGGTCAGGCGCTCGATTTTCTGTTCGGCTTCGAGATCGGCAAGCTCTCCAGCGCCGGCCTGCTGGCAGCCATGGGGCACGCCTTCTTCACCCTGTCTCTCGCGTCGGGTGCGATCCTGACCTACGGTTCCTACCTGCCTGACGGCAAGTCCATCGCCCGCACCACCTTCACCGTGGCGATCTGCGATACGCTGGTGGCGCTGATGGCCGGTCTGGCGATCTTCCCGGTGATCTTCGCCAACGGCCTGGATCCGGCCAGTGGCCCGGGGCTGATCTTCATGAGCCTGCCGCTGGCCTTCGAGCAGATGCCGCTGGGCACCCTGCTGGAAGCCATCTTCTTCATCATGCTGACCATGGCCGCGCTGACTTCGGCGATCTCGATGATCGAGGCCACCGTGGCCTGGCTCAACGAGAGCAAGGGGATCTCCCGTGTCAAGGCGGCCTGGGGAACCGGCATCGTGCTGTGGATCGTCAGCACGCTGGCCATGCTGTCGTTCAACGTCGGTGCGGACTGGACGTTCGCCGGCAAGAACTTCTTCGGCTGGCTGGACTACCTGACCTCGCGCTGGATGATGCCGCTGGGCGGTCTGGGCATGGCCATTCTGGCCGGCTTCGTGCTCCGCAACGACATCTTCCGCTCCGAGCTGGGCCTGAGCCCCGCGCAGCACGCCCTGTGGCTGTTCATGATCCGCTACGTCAGCCCGCTGGGCATCGTGGTCATCTTCATCGACGCCCTGGGCGTGATGACGCTCGACATGAGCAGCCAGTGGCCCTGGCTGATAGCGGCGCTGGTTGTGCTCACCGTTATCGGCGAATTACTCAGCCCGCGTTTGCGTAAGCAGCTGGCCGGCTGATCCCGCTCCGTCGGGCAGCCTGACTGGACGCCTCCGGCGAGCATTCGCCGGAGGCGTCTTGCATTCCAACGATCGAGTTATATGCTGGCAACTAGACGTTACTGGTACCCGGCGCCCTTGTTCATTATTTTTACGTATAAGATATAGAGTCTTTTTGCGTTTTTGTTATAACAGGGTGCGCCATGTTTCCGACCGACGATGCTGTCTCGAATCCCGCTCGCCTCGCGGCTTTGCGCGATTTCCCGCGTGGGCAGGTCTGTCTGGTCGGTGCCGGACCGGGAGATCCCGAACTGCTGACGATCAAGGCGCTCAAGCGGTTGCAGACAGCTGATGTGGTGCTGCACGACCGCCTGGTGAGCGACGAGATTCTCGCGTTGATCCCGCCCCACACACAGCGGCTTTATGTCGGCAAGGCGCGCTCCTCGCACAGCGTCCCCCAGTCGGGAATCAACCGGGCCCTGGTCGACTGGGCGCGCTGTGGCAGGCGTGTGGTTCGTCTCAAGGGCGGGGACCCCTTCATCTTCGGCCGCGGCGGCGAGGAGCTGGAAAGCCTGGCCCAGGCGGGAGTCGACTTCGAGGTGGTGCCCGGCATCACCGCGGCCTCGGGTTGCGCGGCCTATGCCGGCATTCCCCTGACCCACCGGGATCACGCCCAGTCGGTGCGCTTCGTCACCGGGCATCTCAAGAACGGCAGCTGCGATCTGGACTGGCCCGCGCTGGCCCGCGAGGGGCAGACGCTGGTCTTCTACATGGGACTGGGCAGTCTCGAGGTCATTCAGCAGGAACTGCAGGCTCACGGCCTTGCCGGGGACACGCCTCTGGCGCTGGTCGAGCAGGGCACCACGGCGCGACAGCGCGTTCACGTCGGTTCCCTGGCGGTTCTGCCGGCAAGCCTCGACGGTGACAGCATCCGGCCGCCGACGCTGATCGTGATCGGGCATGTCGTGGGCCTGCAGGAACGGCTCGACTGGTTCGAGACCCAGCGTGCCGCCAGTCGCGGCTGGGACGAGGGCAAGCATCCGACACCCCGGGCGCAGGCCGACAGTGCCTGACATCGGCGCTCCGGATTGACGGGAGTCGGTCGGGCTTCCGAGAATGACGCCATCACGTCACGGGAGGCCGACATGAACGTCGAGCAGCTGGATATCCGCGATCACCTGGCGCAGTTCGCGCCCTTCGACAGCCTGTCGGACGATCTGCTCGACACGGTCGCCGCGTCGGTCGAAATCCGTTACTTCCAGGCCGGCACCGAGCTGCTGGTCAAGGATCAGCCGATCGAGGCCCTCTGGTACGTGCGCAGCGGGGCGGTGGAGATGTACCTGCGCAACGGCCGGCTGTTCAATCGGCTGGGGGAGGGCGACATCTTCGGCTACTCGGATCTGCTGCGCAATCGTCGGGTGCGCTATCCGGTCCGGGCCATCGAGGACACCCTGATCTACTTCATTCCCGCCGAGGTATTCGAGGAGGTCTGCGACCAGGACGACGAGTTCGCCGAGTTCGTCGACACCGGCGGCCAGCGGCTCAAGGCCACGGTCGAGCAGCAGCGTCACGACAGCGACATGATGACCACCCGGGTGCGCAAGCTGCTCGGTCGCCCTGCCGAGATGATCGAGGCCGGTGTGACTCTGCAGGAAGCGGCCCAGCGCATGCGGGATGCCAACACCACCTGCGTGCTGGTCATCGAGCCGGCGGAAAAGGCCTCGCCGTATACCTTCATCGATCGCGATGGTCACGGCTGGCGCCTGTGCGGCATTCTCACCGATCGTGACTTCTGCACCCGCGTGCTGGCCGAGGGAGTCACGCCCCAGGCCCCGGCGACCGATGCGATGTCCCGGCAGCTGATCGTGGTGCAGTCCGACGAGACGGTCTACGAGGCGATGCTGAGCATGCTGCGCAACCAGGTGCACCACCTGCCCGTGCTGCACCGGCGTCAGCCGATCGGTGTCCTGCACCTTTCCGATATCGTGCGCTACGAGACGCACAGCAGCCTCTTTCTGGTCAACAACATCTTTCTCCAGAACGAGGTGGACCAGCTCGCCCACCTCTCCGAGGAGGTGCGCACCGCCTTTGCCCGGATGGTGGCCGACGGCGCCAACTCGGAGATGGTGGGGCGGGCACTGGCGACCGTGGGGCGCAGCTTCGCGCACCGCTTGATCGAGCTCGCCGAAGCCAGGCTGGGCCCGCCGCCGGTACCCTACTGCTTCATGGTGCTGGGGTCGATGGCGCGTGACGAGCCGACCATCACCGCCGACCAGGACAATGCCCTGGTGCTCGACGACCGCTTCGACCCCGAGCAGCACGACGCCTACTTCGAGGCCCTGGCCAAGTTCGTCAGCGACGGCCTTGCCGCCTGTGGCTACCCCTACTGCAAGGGCGACGTGATGGCCACCAACCCGCGGTGGCGCCAGCCCCTGCAGGTCTGGAAGCGCTACTTCACCGAGTGGATGGATGCGCCCAATCCCGAGCGGCTGCTGCACAGTTCGATCTTCTTCGATCTGGCGGCGGTACATGGCGAGGAGCCGCTGGTCGAGGCCCTGCAGGACCTCATTGCCGAACGCGCACCACAGCGGCCCTTCTTCCTCGCGGCGATGGCCCGCAATGCGCTCGGCCGCACTCCACCACTGGGCTTCTTCCGTACCTTCGTCATGGAACAGGACGGCAAGCACCGCAAATCCATCAATCTCAAGCGGCGCGGCACCGCGCCACTGGCCGATCTGGTGCGCGTGCATGCCCTGGCCTGTGGCTCGAAGGCCCAGAACACCTTCGCTCGGCTGGACGACATCGCCAAGACGCGACTGCTGGCCGACGGCGTCAACGAGCGGCTGCGCTACGCCTTCGAGTTCCTCTCGATGGTGCGCATTCGGCATCAGGCCCACGATATCGAGCAGGGCGAGGAGCCCGACAACAATATCGAGCCGGAAAACATCGACAGTCGCGAGCGACACCATCTCAAGGATGCCTTCGAAGTGATCAGTCACGCCCAGAAGTTCCTGGGATTCCGCTATCCCATGCCCTCGAAACGGTCCCGCGGATGAGGGCCGGCGGACTCTTCAGGCGCCGCGAGACGCGACCGGACTGGGATGTCTACCTGGCCTCGCGGGCCCGGGAAGCCCGGGATTCGCGTCTGGTGAACTTCTTCTCGGCCGGCGTGGAGGCGCTGTCTCCCGACACGCCGATCGGCCGGGTGCCGCTGGCGGCCTTGGATCTGGAAACCACCGGCCTGGACGCCGGTCGGCACGACATCGTCAGCATCGGGGTCATGCCCTTCACCCTGGAGCGGATACGGGTCCGCGAGGGGCGCTACTGGGTGCTGTCGCCCCGGCGCAACCTGAGCGAGGAGTCCGTCGCCTTTCACCATATCACGCACTCGGAGGTGGCCGGCGCTCCCGATCTCAGCGCGATTCTCGATGAGCTGCTGGCGTGCCTGTCGGGACGCCTGGTGGTGGTCCACTACCGGCGCATCGAGCGCAGCTTCCTGGACGCGGCGATTCGCGAGCGCCTCGGCGAGAGCCTGCTGTTTCCGGTGATCGACACCATGTCGCTGGAAGCCCGCATCCATCGTCAATCCTGGTGGGCCCGGTTGCGTCGCTGGCTGGGCCAGCCGGCTGCCTCGATCCGGCTTCACGAGAGTCGCCAGCGCTATCATCTGCCGCCCTACACCGGCCACCATGCCCTGGTGGATGCCCTGGCCACGGCGGAACTGCTGCAGGCGCAGGTGGCCCGCTATCACACCCTGGAGACCCCGGTGGGCGAGCTCTGGCGCTAGTCGGACGTTCCCGGCCCGCTCAGTCCGGGGCAGGAAATCCGTTCAGCCCGGCAGAAACGCAAACGGCCCGCCGAAAGGCGGGCCGTTGTCGTTGCGAAGGACTCGGCTGTCAGGTCCGGGGCTCGCTGCGCAGGCCCTGGATGATGGCGTAGCACGCCGCCAGCAGGACCAGCGTGAAGGGCAGGCCGGTGGAGATGACCGCTGCCTGCAGCGCACTCAGGCCGCCGCCCAGCAGCAGGGCGATGGCGATCGCGCCCTCGATCAGGGCCCAGAAGATGCGCTGCGGCTTGGGCGCATCGACCTTGCCGCCGGCGGTGATGGAGTCGATCACCAGCGAACCGGAGTCGGACGAGGTGATGAAGAACACCATGACCAGGATGATGCCGATGAAGGAGGTGATGCCGGTCAGCGGCAGCTGGCCGAGCATGACGAACAGCTGCAGCTCCAGGGCAGCATCCTTGACCCCCTCGAACCCGTTGGCGATGACCTGGTGAATGGCGGTGGTGCCGAAGGCGGTCATCCACAGCACGGAGACCAGCGAGGGCACCAGCAGCACGGCGATCAGGAACTCGCGTACCGTGCGGCCGCGGCTGACGCGAGCGATGAACATGCCCACGAACGGCGACCAGGAGATCCACCAGGCCCAGTAGAAGGCGGTCCAGCCCTGCACGAAGTTGACGTCTTCACGGCCGAAGGGATTCGACAGCGCCGGCAGGTTCTTCAGGTAGGAGCCCAGGTTCTCGAAGAAGCCGGTGGCGATCATCAGCGTGGGGCCGACGAAGATCACGAAGGCCAGCAGCAGGAAGGCCAGGACCATGTTGAGCTGCGAGAGGCGCTGGACGCCCTTGTCGACGCCCAGCACGACCGACCCCAGCGCGACCAGGGTGATGCCCATGATCAGCACGACCATCGCCACGTTGTTGTTGGGCGTGTCGAACAGATAGTGCAGCCCCGCGGACGCCTGGGAGGCCCCGATGCCCAGTGAGGTCGCCAGACCGAACAGGGTGGCGAACACGGCCAGGATGTCGATGAGATGGCCCGGCCAGCCCCAGACGCGCTCACCCAGGATCGGGTAGAAGATCGAGCGCATGGTCAGCGGCAGGCCCTTGTTGTAGGAAAAAAGGGCCAGCGCCAGGGCGACCACGGCATAGATGCCCCACGGATGCAGCCCCCAGTGGAAGATGGTGGCGGACATGCCCAGTGCGATGGCGCCCTGCTCGTCACCCTGGGCGGCGCCCAGCGGCGCCCAGCGGCGCCCAGTCGGTACGCACGCCGTTCTCGACGGTGGTGCCGCCCAGCGAGGTGCCGAAGTGGGTCATCGGCTCGGAGACGCCATAGAACATCAGGCCGATGCCCATGCCGGCGGCGAACAGCATCGCGAACCAGCCGGCGTAGCTGAAATCCGGCTTGGCGTGAGCTCCGCCGATGCGCACCTTGCTCAGCGGCGTGAAGATCAGCACCACCGAGACGATGACGAAGATGTTGGCGGACAGCAGGAAGAGCCAGCTCAGGTGACTGGTCAGCCACTGGCGGGTACCGTTGAAGATCGGCCCCATCTGGTCGGGCAGCGCGAGGGTGATGATCACGAAGAACAGGATCAACAGCGACGAGATCGTGAAGACCTTGCCGTGCAGGTCGACATCGAAGCCAAACTTGTTGGTGGTGATGTTGTCCTGTCCGATCACGTAATCGGTATCGATGAGATTGGCCGGGCCTTCAGGGGCTGGCACGCCTTCCTGTGGCGGCTCCGGCTGGCTGTTGGTGTCTTGAGCCACGGGTTGTCTCCGTTTTTCAGTCCGAGATGCAATGTCGGGGATGATACCGCTCTCGACATTCCCCTTGCGTTCCCCATGCGTCGTTCGAGCGTGTTTCGCCGGCAGGGGCGGCGACTCGACAGGAACGCGCAAGCGTCAGGAATTATCCTGAATCAATAAATCCCTGCCTACCACCTTTCGGGAGAAATTGCGGCACAAAGATGGTGAAACCGGCCGTTCGGCGATGCGTCGAGGCAACATCGCGATGCACCGCCCGGCGAAGGTCGAGATGACGGCGCCGGCCGATCTGCGCTACATTCAAGCGACCGTTTGAATCTGCTGGAGTCCCGTTCATGGCCTACTATCAGGCACCCCTGCGTGACATGCGCTTCGTGCTCAACGAGGTTTTCCAGGCCGGTGACGAGTGGGCCGCCATGCCCGCCACCCGCGAGCTGACGCCCGATCTGGCCGATGCCATCCTCGAGGAAGCGGCCCGTCTGACCCGCGCCGAGCTGTTTCCGCTCAACCAGCCCGCCGATGCCCAGGGCTGTCGTTTCGAGGCCGGGCGGGTCACCACGCCCGACGGCTTCAAGGAAGCCCGGCGCACGCTGGCCGAGGGCGGCTGGTTCGGCCTGGGCGGCAATCCCGAGCATGGCGGCCAGGGCATGCCCAAGCTGTTGACCGTGGCCTTCGAGGAGATGCTCTACGCCACCAATACCGGTTTCGCCCTGTACCCGGCGCTCAACACCGGTGCCACCCTGCTGCTGGATCATCACGCCCCCGAGCCGGTCAAGCGCGTCTACCTGCCGCGCATGTACGCCGGCGAGTGGCTGGGCACCATGTGCCTGACCGAGCCCCACTGCGGCACCGATCTCGGCCTGATCCGCACGCGCGCCGAGCCCCTGGCGGGGGAGGACGCCGTCGGGCAGGCGTGCTACGCGATCACCGGCAGCAAGATCTGGATCACCGGCGGCGAGCACGACATGGTCGACAATATCGTGCATCTGGTGCTCGCCAGGCTGCCCGATGCCCCGCCCGGCACCCGGGGCATCTCGCTGTTTCTGGTGCCCAGGCGCCAGGTGGGCGCGGACGGTGTACTCGGCGAAGCCAACGGCGTCAGCTGTGGCGGTCTCGAGCACAAGATGGGCATCAAGGGCAGCGCGACCTGCGTGATGCACTTCGACGCCGCCGAGGGCGTGCTGATCGGCGAGCCGCATCAGGGCCTGGCGGCGATGTTCACGATGATGAACTACGAGCGGCTGTCGATCGGGCTGCAGGGGCTGGGGCTAGGCGAGGTCGCCGGCCAGAGCGCCATGGACTTCGCCCGTCAGCGGCGCCAGGGGCGGGCGCCGCAGGGCGCGGCGGAGCCCGACCAGCCGGCCGATCCGATCCTGGTGCACCCCGACGTGCGCCGCATGGCGTTGGACATCCGCGCCTGGAACGAGGGCGGGCGCGCCTTCGCGGGCTTCGTCGCCGGCCAGCTCGACCGGGCGCGCCTGCATCCCGACGCCGCCGTGCGCGAAGACGCCGAGGCCCTGGTGGCTCTGCTCACGCCGGTGGCCAAGGCCTTTCTCACCGATCGGGGCTTCGACGTCACCGTCGAGGCCCAGCAACTCTATGGCGGCAATGGCTACTGTGTGGAGTGGGGCGCCGAGCAGTACGTGCGTGATGCGCGTATCGCGATGATCTATGAAGGCACCAACGGCATTCAGGCGATGGATCTGGTCGGACGCAAGCTGTTCCGCAATCAGGGCGCTCTGGTCGCGCGACTCGTCGAGCGCGTCCGCAGCGAGCTCGATGCGCAGCGCGACCCGGAACTGGCCGATGAACGCCGGCGCGTCACCGAGGCCGTGGCTGGACTGGAGCGCGCCACGGCGGGGCTGCTGGAACGGGCCCGCGAGGATGCTTCCGAGCTGGGTGCAGCGGCGACCGGCTATCTCTCGCTGCTGGGACATGTCGTTTATGCCTGGCTGTGGTGGCGCATGATGACCACGGCCCGCCAGGGCCTGCAGCAGCAGGGGCCCTCGGGTGATTCCTTCTATCGTGCCAAGCTGGCGGTGGGGCGCTACTTCCTGACGCGCCTGTTGCCCCGGGTAACATCGCTGGAGCACGAGATCGGAGCGGGCGCCGAGACGCTGATGGCGCTGCCCGAGGACGCCTTTTACCCGGAGGAATGACGCGCTTGAGACGCCGCCCGCTGCAACCGGCGGGCATTTTTCCCTCTCTTTTATATAGCCTGCCTTGTTGTGGTGCGTGATCCCGTCAAGGCTGCTTCATTGTGGCGCCTGCCGGGTGTCGGTCCGAGAGCGGTATACCGGGATAGGGCTTTTCTTCGCTATTCAAGCTACTGTTTGTAAAGGGTGATCAGTATTTTTTGAAATAGTGGCACATTCCTTGCAATTGCGATGTCAAGGCGTCCGCCATAGTGCGCTCGCCGCTGGACACGACCAACAATCATAAGCGCAAGGAGATTCAAGTGAACGCAACCAAGCCCCATCGCTGGATCGCGGCCGGCCTGCTCGGCCTGGGAATTTCGGTTCCTGCCCTGGCTCAGGAAGACACCATCAAGGTCGGTATCCTTCACTCGCTCTCCGGCACCATGGCGATCAGCGAGTCGACGCTGAAGGATGAGCTCCTGATGCTGATCCAGCAGCAGAATGAGAAGGGCGGCCTGCTCGGCAAGAAACTCGAGCCGGTGGTGGTCGATCCGGCCTCCGATTGGCCGCTGTTCGCCGAAAAGGCCCGTCAGCTGCTCGCCAAGGACAAGGTTGACGTAATCTTCGGCAACTGGACCTCCGCCTCGCGCAAGGCGGTTCTGCCGGTCGTCGAGGAGCTCAACGGCCTGCTGTTCTACCCGGTGCAGTACGAGGGCGAGGAGTCCTCCGAGAACATCTTCTATACCGGCGCCGCCCCCAACCAGCAGGCGATCCCGGCCGTCGACTACCTGATGAACAACGTCGGCGTGAAGCGCTGGGTACTCGAGGGCACCGACTACGTCTACCCGCGTACCACCAACAAGATTCTCGAGACCTATCTCAAGGAACACGGTGTCGCCGATGACGACATCATGGTCGACTACACGCCATTCGGGTACTCCAACTGGCAGAACATCGTTTCCAACATCAAGCAGTTCGGCAGCCAGGGCAAGAAGACCGCGGTAGTCTCGACGATCAATGGCGATGCCAATGTGCCGTTCTATCGTGAGCTGGCCAACCAGGGCATCGACGCCGCCGACATTCCGGTCATGGCCTTCTCGGTGGGTGAGCAGGAGCTTTCGGGGATCGACACTGCGCCGCTGGTCGGTCATCTGGCGGCCTGGAACTACTTCATGAGCGTCGATACCGACGCCAACTACGACTTCATCGACAACTGGATCGCCTACAACGACGACGATGACACCGTGGTCACCAACGATCCGATGGAAGCCCACTACATCGGCTTCAACATGTGGCTGCAGGCGGTCAAGAAGGCCGGCTCCACCGACGTCGACGCGGTCAAGGACGCGATCATCGGCGTCACCGTGCCCAACCTCTCGGGTGGCTACGCGACGATGATGCCCAACCACCACATCACCAAGCCGGTGATGATCGGCGAGATCCAGGACAACGGCCAGTTCTCGGTGGTCTGGCAGACGCCCTCCACCGTGGCCGGCGACGCCTGGTCCGATTACCTGCCCGGCTCGCGTGACTTGATCAGCGACTGGCGCAAGCCGCTGGAGTGCGGCAACTACAACGTGGTCGAGAAGACCTGCGGCGGCAGTGCCGAGTAAACGGCCAGTCAGCCCATGCGAGTCGCCGGCCGTGCGCGTCACGGCCGGCTCCGATAACCTCCGGAACCGGCACGGCGCTGCCGTCGCCGGCTCCGCGACACGCCACGCGAAGGATTCCCGCATGACCCTCTTGCGGACCATCACCGCGCTTGTGCTGCTCGGCTGCCTCGCCGTCCTGGGCCTGGGCAATGCCCAGGCCCAGGACGCGGCATCCCCGCAGCAGGCGCCGCCCGAACTGCGTGCCCTGGCTGCCGATTCCTATACCGCCAAGTCCCGGGCCATCCAGGACCTCGTCGCCAGTCACGCCCCGCGCACGCGCATCTGGCTGCAGGCACTGCTCGACGGCAAGCTGCAGCGGCTCGAGGACGACGGACGCTTCGTGATCGTCACGAACAACCGCGGCCGCGACTGGACCGTCATCGACGCCGTCGACGACGCCCCGCTGGGCGAGGTCTCGCGGCGCCACATCGACCGCATCACCATCAACAACGCACTGCGCAATCAACTGCGCAGCGCGATGGCGATCCTCGACCTCGACGCCGATGACCCGGCCGAACGGCTGGCCAGTGCCGACCGCCTGATCGGCGAGGTCGACGACAGCCTGGCCGAGCCACTGAGCGAGCGTCTCGACGCCGAATCCGACCCGGATGTGCGCGCCAAGCTGGCCCAGGCGCTGGCGCTCTACCGCCTGCAGTCGGGCGACGCCGGCCAGATCGATGCCGCCATCGACACGCTCTCCGGCAGCCTCAACCCCACCGTGCGCGCCGCGCTCGGTCAGGTGGCCCGGGGCGACGGCGAGGCCGCCGCGGCGGCGCAGCAGGCGCTGGCCGGCATCGAGCAGACGCTCAAGCTCAACCATGCCGCCGAGACGCTCTATTTCGGCCTCAGCCTGGGCTCGGTACTGGTGCTGGCGGCGATCGGCCTGGCGATCACCTTCGGCGTGATGGGCGTGATCAACATGGCTCACGGCGAACTGATCATGCTCGGCGCCTACACCACCTGGATGCTGCAGCAGCTGCTGCCCGGCCAGCCCGGGCTGGCGCTGATCCTGTCGATCCCCGCCGGTTTCCTAGTGTCGGCGCTGGTCGGCGTGATCATCGAGCGCAGCGTGATCCGCTTCCTCAAGGGCCGGCCGCTGGAAACGCTGCTCGCCACCTTCGGCGTCAGCCTGATCCTGCAGCAGCTGGTGCGCACGGTGATCTCGCCGCTCAACCGCACCGTGGTCACCCCCGAGTGGATGAGCGGCTCGCTGGTGGTCAACGAGGCGCTGTCGCTGACCCTCAACCGGCTCTACGTGCTGGGCTTCGCGCTGGTGGTGTTCGCCGCGCTGGTGCTGGTGATGCGTCGCACCCGGCTCGGCCTGGAGGTCCGCGCGGTGACCCAGAACCGCAGCATGGCCCGTGCCATGGGCATCCACGCCACGCGCGTCGACATCCTCACCTTCGCGCTGGGCTCCGGGGTCGCCGGGCTCGCCGGGGTGGCGCTGTCGCAGCTGACCAACGTCGGCCCCAACCTGGGCCAGAACTACATCATCGACTCCTTCATGGTGGTGGTGTTCGGCGGCGTGGGGAACCTGTGGGGCGCGCTGGTCGCCGGCATGTCGCTGGGCGTGATCAACCAGGTGATCGAGCCCTGGGCCGGCGCGGTGCTGGCCAAGGTGATCGTGCTGGTGTTCATCATCCTGTTCATCCAGAAGCGCCCGCGCGGGTTGTTCCCGCAGAAGGGCCGCGCGGCGGAGGGCTGAGCCATGAACTGGTTTCTCAAGCCGGCCACGGAGCGCTCGACGCAATGCTTCGTCGGCGTGCTGATCGCGGCCCTGGCGGTGGTCTGCGTGCTCAATCTGGCGCTGCCGGTGGCCAACCCCCTGCATGTCTCGACCTACACGGTGGCGCTGCTCGGCAAGTATCTGTGCTATGCGCTGCTCGCCGTGGCGGTCGACCTGGTGTGGGGCTATCTGGGCATCCTGAGTCTCGGTCACGGCGCCTTCTTCGCCCTCGGCGGCTATGCCATGGGCATGTACCTGATGCGTCAGATCGGTGACCGCGGTGTCTACGGCGACCCGGTGCTGCCGGACTTCATGGTGTTCCTCAACTGGGATCACCTGCCGTGGTACTGGCAGGGCTTCGACATGGCCGGGTTCGCCTTCCTGATGGTGCTGCTGGCCCCCGGGGTGCTGGCGCTGGTGTTCGGCTTCCTGGCGTTCCGCTCGCGGGTCACCGGGGTCTATCTGTCGATCATCACCCAGGCGCTGACCTTCGCGCTGATGCTGGCGTTCTTCCGCAACGAGATGGGCTTCGGCGGCAACAACGGCCTCACCGACTTCAAGGAACTGCTGGGCTTTCCGATCAGCGCCGACGGCACGCGCCTGGGCCTGTTCCTGGCCTCCGGCGTGGCGCTGGGCCTCGGCTACTGGCTGTGTCGGGCGATCGTCGCCAGCAAGCTGGGGCGGGTCTGCGTGGCCGCCCGCGATGCCGAGGCGCGGGTGCGCTTCATCGGCTACCGGGTCGAGCGCGTGCAGCTGTTCGTGTTCGTCGTCTCGGCGATGCTCGCCGGCGTCGCCGGGGCGCTCTACGTGCCGCAGGTGGGGATCATCAATCCCAGCCAGTTCTCGCCGCTGTTCTCCATCGAGATCGTCGTCTGGGTGGCGCTGGGCGGCCGTGCCACGCTCTACGGCGCGGTGATCGGGGCGATTCTGGTCAACTATGCCAAGACGGTATTCACCGGGGTGATGCCCGATGCCTGGCTGTTCGCCCTGGGCGGGCTGTTCGTGGTCTGCACGGTGCTGTTGCCGCGTGGCCTGGCGGGCCTGATGCAGTGGCGCCGGCGCGGGGCGCGCCATGATGACGAGACGACGGGCAAGGAGGCGATGGCATGAGCATCCTGCAATCACTGGCCGACCGCGACCGGGTCTTCGACTTCCTGATCCCCAGGGAGTCGCCGGTCGACGTGCGCCACGGGCCGATCCTCTATCTCGAGGATGTCAGCGTCAGCTTCGACGGCTTCAAGGCGATCAACGCGCTCGACCTGACCATCGACGACGGCGAGCTGCGCTGCATCATCGGCCCCAACGGCGCCGGCAAGACCACCATGATGGACATCATCACCGGCAAGACGCGGCCCGACCGGGGGCAGGTGTGGTTCGGCAGCCGGCACAACCTGCTGACCCTGAACGAGCCCGAGATCGCCACCCTGGGGATCGGCCGCAAGTTCCAGAAGCCCACGGTGTTCGAGGCACTCAGCGTGTTCGAGAACCTGGAGCTGGCGATGAGCGCCGACAAGCGGGTCCTGTCGACGCTCACCGCGCGGCTCGACGGCGAGGCCCGCGATCGCATCGACGAGGTACTCTCGCTGATCGGCCTCGAGGCGGCACGCCGACGCCCGGCGGGAATCCTTTCCCACGGTCAGAAGCAGTGGCTGGAAATCGGCATGCTGCTGATGCAGCGCCCGCGACTGCTGCTGGTCGACGAGCCGGTGGCGGGCATGACCGAGCAGGAGATGGAACGTACCGGCGAGTTGCTCACCAGCCTGGCCGGCAAGCAGTCGGTGGTGGTGGTCGAGCATGACATGGGCTTCGTGCGCTCGATCGCCCGCAAGGTCACGGTGCTGCATCAGGGCAGCGTGCTGGCCGAGGGCAGCATGGATCAGGTCGCAAGCGACCCTCGGGTCGTCGAGGTCTATCTCGGGGAGGAGGCGTGATGCTGGCGATCGATACCCTCAACCAGTTCTACGGCGAGAGCCATACCCTGTGGGATCTCTCGCTCGACGTGCCCGGCGGGCAATGCACCTGCGTGATGGGCCGCAATGGCGTGGGCAAGACCACGCTGCTCAAGTGCGTGATGGGCGAGGTGCCGGTGACCAGCGGCGAGCTCACCTATGACGGGGAGATACCGCTGACCCGGCGGCGTGTCGAGGATCGCTCGCGGCTGGGCATCGGCTACGTCCCCCAGGGACGACAGATCTTCCCGCTGCTGACGGTGGAGGAGAACCTGCGCACCGGGCTGGCCGCGCGCCGCGACGGCAAACGTGTGATCCCGGCTCGCATCTACGAGCTGTTCCCGGTGCTGAAGGAGATGCGCCATCGCCGTGGCGGCGATCTCTCCGGCGGCCAGCAGCAGCAGCTGGCGATCGGCCGCGCCCTGGTGCTCGAGCCGCGGCTGCTGATCCTCGACGAGCCGGGCGAGGGCATCCAGCCCAACATCGTCGCCGAGATCGGCGAGGTGATCCGCCGGCTCAACCGCGAGGATGGCATGACCGTCCTGCTCGCCGAGCAGAAGCTGCCCTTCGTGCGCAAGTACGCCGATCGCTTCGTGATTCTCGATCGCGGCCGGCCGGTGGCACAGGGCGCCATCGACGAACTCGGCGACGACCTGATCAAACGGCACCTGACCGTATGACGCTATTTCCCGATCTCATCCCGGCTGGACGCGCTGTCGCCCATCACGACTCGGGGCATCGCTTCGACGCCGAGCGGCGCTGGGCGGCCTCGCTCGAACTGGGCTTCGCCGCTGGCAAGCGCGGGACACGGCTGGTCAGGGCGCGCCACGAAGGCCCGTTGCGGGTCCAGCGCCCCTTCTACCCGGAAGGGCGAGAGGCGAATGCGCCGAGCCACGTCTATCTGCTGCATCCGCCCGGCGGGCTGGTAAGCGGGGACGCGCTGGCCATCGACGTGGCTGTCGCTCGCGATGCCCACGCGCTACTCACCACGCCGGCCGCCGCCAAGCTCTACCGGGCCGACAGCCAGGGCGTGAGCTGGAGCCAGCACGCCCGGTTGACGGTCGCCGAGGGGGGCATGCTGGAGTGGCTGCCGCAGGAGACGCTGGCCTTCGACGGCTCGCGCGGCAGCCAGTCGACGACCATCGAGCTCACCGGTGACGCCCGCTGCCTGGGGTGGGAAATCATGGCCCTGGGCCGTCCGGCCAGCCGGCTCCCGTTCGAAAGCGGGCGGGTCGAGCAGCACTTTCGCCTGATGCGTGACGGTCTGCCGTTGTGGCTGGAGCGACAGCCTCTCGACCCTCAGCATCCGCGTTTTCACGGGTGCTGGGGGCAGGGCGGGGCGACGGTACAGGCCACCTTGTGGGCGGTGGGCCTCGACGACCCGCGCTCGGCCGTCGAGGCCCTGCGCGAGGCGCTGCCCGCGTCAGTGTGCTGGGCGGCGACCCAGCGCAACGACGTGCTGCTGCTGCGCTATCTCGGCGATTCCCGCAACGCCGCCTGGGAGCTCTGCCAGCGCACCTGGGAGTGCCTGCGCCCGCGCCTCGTCGGCCGCGAGGCCCACGCGCCGCGCATCTGGGCCACCTGAGAACACACCAGAATCAATCACGCCAGCCTATTGACGAGAGGAACGCTTCCCATGGAACTGACGCCCCGCGACAAGGACAAGCTGCTGCTGTTTTCCGCCGCACAGCTTGCCGAGCGCCGCCGCAATCGTGGTCTCAAGCTCAACTACCCGGAGGCCGTGGCCCTGATCAGCTTCGAGATCCTCGAGGGCGCCCGCGACGGCAGAAGCGTCGCCGAGCTGATGAGCTACGGCCGCGAGATCCTGACCCGCGACGACGTGATGGACGGCGTGGCGGAAATGATCGACGAGGTGCAGGTCGAGGCGACGTTCCCCGATGGTACCAAACTGGTCACCGTCCATAGCCCGATTGTCTAAGGAGCTCGCCATGATTCCCGGTGAATATCAGTTGAAGGACGGCGAGATCGAGCTCTGCGCGGGACGCGAGCGAATCACCGTCGAGGTCGCCAATACCGGCGACCGGCCGGTCCAGATCGGCTCGCACTACCACTTCGCCGAGGCCAACCCGGCGCTGGTCTTCGATCGCGACAAGGCGCGGGGGTATCGTCTCGACGTGGCCGCGGGCACGGCGATTCGCTTCGAGCCTGGCCAAAGTCGCGAGGTCACGCTGATTCCCTACGTCGGTCGTCGGCATGTCTACGGCTTTCGCGGGGAATGCATGGGCAGCCTGGATCAAGGAGCGACATCATGAAAATCACCCGGGAGGCCTATGCCGACATGTACGGCCCGACCGTGGGAGACCGGGTCCGCCTCGGCGACACCGAGCTGTGGATCGAGGTCGAGACCGACCACACCCATTACGGCGACGAGGTGAAGTTCGGCGGCGGCAAGGTGATCCGCGACGGCATGGGCCAGAGCCAACGCCACGACGACGCGGTGATGGACACCGTGATCACCAATGCGCTGATTCTCGATTGGTGGGGCATCGTCAAGGCCGACGTGGGGATTCAGGGTGGGCGCATCGACGCTATCGGCAAGGCCGGCAACCCCGACACCCAGCCGGACGTCGATATCGTCATCGGCCCCGGCACCGAGATCATCGCCGGCGAGGGCAAGATCCTCACCGCCGGTGGCATCGATGCGCACATCCACTTCATCTGCCCCCAGCAGGTGGAAGAGGCGCTGATGAGCGGCGTGACCACCATGCTTGGTGGCGGAACCGGCCCGGCCACGGGGTCGAACGCCACCACCTGCACGCCGGGGGCCTGGCACATCGGCGCCATGCTCCAGGCGGTCGACGAACTGCCCATGAACATCGGTCTGCTGGGCAAGGGCAACGCCAGCCTGCCCGAGGCGCTGGAAGCCCAGCTCGAGGCCGGCGCCATGGGGCTCAAGCTCCACGAGGACTGGGGCACCACGCCGGCGTCGATCGACAACTGCCTGAGCGTGGCCGAGCGTTACGACGTGCAGATCGCCATCCACACCGACACGCTCAACGAGTCGGGCTTCGTCGAAGATACCCTGGCGGCGTTCAAGGGGCGTGGCATCCACACCTACCACACCGAAGGGGCGGGGGGCGGTCACGCGCCGGATATCATCACCGCCTGTTCCAGGGACTACGTGCTGCCGTCGTCGACCAATCCCACGCGGCCCTACACGGTGAATACCATCGACGAGCATCTCGACATGCTGATGGTCTGTCATCACCTGGACCCGAACATCCCGGAAGACGTGGCCTTCGCCGACTCGCGCATCCGTCGCGAGACCATCGCCGCCGAGGACATTCTCCACGACCTGGGGGTGATCTCGATGATCGCCTCGGACTCCCAGGCCATGGGCCGGGTCGGCGAGGTGATCTGCCGGACGTGGCAGACCGCGCACAAGATGAAGGTCCAGCGCGGGCTGCTGCCGGAAGACGCCGAGCGCGGCGCCGACAATCTTCGCGCCCGGCGCTACATCGCCAAGTACACCATCAACCCGGCGATCACCCACGGCATCGCCCATGAGGTCGGTTCGGTGGAAGTCGGCAAGCTCGCCGACCTGGTGCTCTGGTCGCCGGCCTTCTTCGGCGTCAAGCCAGCACTGATCGTCAAGGGCGGAATGATCGCCGCCGCGCCGATGGGCGATGCCAACGCCTCGATCCCCACCCCGCAGCCGGTGCACTACCGGCCGATGTTCGGTGCCTTCGGCAAGGCGGCCAGCGCGACGCGCCTGAGCTTCGTCAGTCAGGCCTCGATCGACGCCGGGCTCAAGGACCGGCTGGGCCTGGCGAGCCGGCTCTCGGCGTGCCGGAACGTACGCGGCGTGCGCAAGGGCGACATGAAGCTGAACGACGCCTGCCCGCAGCTCGAGGTCGATCCCCAGACCTACGAGGTGCGCTGCGACGGCGAACTGCTGACCTGCGAGCCGGCCACCGAGCTGCCGCTGGCGCAGCGCTACCACCTGTTCTGACACCGAGCCACGGAGGCGACTCGCACTCCGTGGCCGACGATTGGAGTACGCCATGCTGAAACTGATCGAGCGTCTGGGCCCCGTCGCCGCGAGCGAGGCGATTGACACACTGACGTTGACCTATGAGCTGCGCATCCGCGGGCGCCTGCGGGCCACCAGTGATGGCGGGCGCGATCTGGGACTGTTTCTGGATCGCGGGCCGGTGCTGCGCGACGGCGAAGGGCTCCGGGCCGAGAGCGGCGAGATCGTGCGGATCGTCGCCGCTCCCGAACCGGTCGCCACCGCCCGGGTAGACGCCGGCCTGCCGCTGGCGCGGCTCGCCTATCACCTGGGCAACCGGCACGTGACGCTGGCGCTTGGCGGCGACGACCGCCAGGGCTGGGTGCGCTTCGCGCCGGATCACGTGCTGGAGGAGCTGGCGCAACGGCTGGGCGCGCAGATCGAGCATCATGAGGCGCCGTTCGATCCCGAGCCCGGTGCCTATACGCTCGGGGGACATTCTCACGGGCATTCGCATGGCCACGGCCACGGCCATTCCCAAGATCACGACCATGAGCGGTCGCATGGCCATGCCCACTGAGGCGCCGCGCGACCCGCTGGCGCTGGTCGGCCTGCTGCAACTGGTCAGCCCCGCATTGCCGATCGGTGCCTTCGCCTGGTCACAGGGGCTGGAGAGTGCCTTCGAGCTCGACTGGGTCCGCGACGAGGCCTCGCTCGAGGCCTGGATCGACGGGGTGCTCGACGATGGCCTGACACGCTGTGAACTGCCGGTGCTGGCGCGTGCCCAACGCGCCTGGTCGCGGGGCGATGGCGAGGCGCTGGCGTACTGGAACGCCTGGTTCGCCGCCAATCGGGAAACCGCCGAACTGCTCGAGGAGGAGCGGCGCCTGGGGGTGGCGCTGGTGCGTCTGCTGGGCAACCTGGAGCTGTTGCCTCGGACGGCACCGCTGCCCGAGACGCCGGGCTATGTGGTGATGTTTGCCGCTGCTGCCGAGCAGCGCGGCGTGGCCGTCGAGGAGACGCTGCTGGGCTTCGCCTGGGCCTGGCTCGAGAACCAGCTGGCTGTGGCCTGCAAGGCACTGCCGCTCGGGCAGACTGCGGCGCAGCGGATCATCGAGCGCCTGCGTCCGCGCCTCGCCGAGGCAGTCGAGACCGCGCTCACCCTGGAAGACGATGAGCTGGGCCCGGCGTTGCCAGGACTCGCGCTGGCCAGCGCGCTGCACGAGACACAGTACTCACGACTGTTTCGAAGTTGAAAAATTTCCACACAAGGAGTTAACGCCATGACCCATTGCCTGCGTGTCGGCGTCGGCGGCCCGGTGGGCTCCGGCAAGACGGCCCTGCTCAAGCAGATCTGCCTGGCGCTGCGCGAGCATTATGATATCGCGGTGGTCACCAACGACATCTATACCCGCGAGGATGCCGACTTCCTGCTCAATAACGAGGCGCTGCCGGCAGATCGCATCCTCGGTGTCGAGACTGGCGGCTGTCCGCATACCGCAATCCGCGAGGATGCCTCGATGAACCTCGCGGCGATCGATGACCTCCAGGCGCGCCATCCCGATCTGGAATTGGTCCTGGTCGAGTCCGGTGGCGACAACCTCTCGGCGACCTTCAGTCCCGAACTCTCCGATCTCACGCTCTACGTGATCGACGTCTCGGCCGGCGACAAGATCCCGCGCAAGGGGGGGCCCGGCATCACCAAGTCGGACCTGCTGATCATCAACAAGATCGATATCGCTGAGTATGTCCACGCCTCGCTGGAGGTGATGGATCGCGATGCCCGCACGATGCGCGGCGAGCGGCCGTTCGTGTTCACCAACCTGCACGATGGGGTAGGGCTCGAGACCATCATCGCCTTCATCCTCGAGCGCGGCATGCTGCCGGAGCGCCGGCCGCCGGATTGCCGGCCACCGGAGCGCCGACCTGCCGAGGAAGCCATCACTGGCTCGGAAACCACGACCGCCAAGTGACTCCGTTTCATCCGACAAGGAGTTCGACATGTCATCGCACGTTCATTCATCGCGCCACCTGAGCTGGCTGCTGGCCCCGGCGGCGCTGCTGGCCAGTTCTGCGGCACTTGCTCACTCCGGCGCCCTGGGGCATACCCACGGGGGCAGCTTCCTGGCCGGCTTGCTGCACCCGCTGACCGGGCTCGATCATCTGCTGGCGATGTTCGCCATCGGGCTGTGGAGCGTTCGCCAGGGGCCGGGGTTGCGCCGGGCCATGCCTGTGCTCATCGCCATCGGAATGCTGGCCGGTGCCGGCCTCGCCTGGGCCGGCGTGCCGCTGATGGGCGTCGAATTCGGCATCGCTTCCAGCGTGCTGCTGGCCGGTATCCTGGCCGCCAGCCTGGTACGGCTGCCGACGCTGGCCGGCGGGGCGCTGGTGAGCGCCTTCATCCTGTTGCACGGCCATGCCCACGGCAGCGAGCTGGCGCCGGGCGCTTCGGCGCTGTTCTATGCCACGGGCTTCTTGATCGCCAGTGTGTCGATCACCACCGGCGGGAGGCTGCTGGGCAGCTGGCTTGCGCGGCACGACCAGCGTTGGCTACGCGGTCTGGGCGCTGCCATCGCCGGCGCCGGTGGCGCCATGCTGATGAGCTGAGGGCAGTGTCTGGCGTAGCATCGGGCCCGCTTTCCTGCGGGCCCGATGCGTTCAGGGGGTCACGTCGCGAAAACGCGCATTGACGAAGCAGTAGATCGCATAGGCCACCAGGCCGAGCGCGACCACGCCCAGCAGCCAGGGGCCGAAGGGCTGGCGGGCCAGCACGTTCAAGGCGCCGCCCAGGCCCTGGGCCTGACTGGGGTTGGTCTGGATGGCGGCGACGACCAGGAAGCCGCCGATGATCAGGAAGACCACGCCCCGGGCGCTCAGCCCCCAGCGAGTGGCGGCTTCGGCCAGGTGTTGCTGGGCATCACTCATCTCGATCATGTGCCAGTTCTTGAGATACGAGCGCCTGACCGCTCGCCAGATCTGGCGAATGCCCACGCCGGCAAAGCCGATGCCGATCGCCAGTACCAGCAGCACGCCGCCGGGATGGCTCATCAGTTCCGCCGTGCGGTCGGTGGTCGAGGTGTTGCCGGTCGCGGCGTTGCGCAGCAGGTTGGCGCAATACAGTGCCAGACCGGCATAGATGCCGCCGCTGATCAAAAATCCCGCCCGCGTGACGAGCCCGCGTAGCCCATGTCCCAGATGCTCGGTATCCAGCAGTACCTGGATGAGTCGCCACAGGGCGTAGGCCAGCAGGCCGAGGCCCAGCAGGGCGAGCATCACGCCACCGAAGGGCTGGGTGGCCAGCTGCGTGATGGCTTCCTTGGTGCCGGCGTTGCGGCCGCCCAGGTCGGCGGCGGCCAGGCTGGCCAGGCCGCCGACAATCAGGTAGACGATGCCCTTGGCGATATAGCCGCAGCGGGCAATGATCTTGATCGTCAGAATCAGGGCGTGAGAATGAAAGTTCACAAGCGCTCCTTGCTTGTTCGGGGTGGATGTCTCGAGTCGCCCGGATCCCTGCGACTCACTCCGGGGCGCTGGCCTGCCGCTTGTGCCAGGCCAGCGGTTTCAGCAGTTCCAGAATCTCCAGGTATTCCGCCAGGCTGTCACCCACCATGATATAGAAATGCGCCTGCGGATCAGGGGTGACCAGAATCAGGTAGCGAATGCCCTCCACGCCTTCCCGGTAGGCACTGCCCACCTCGATGTCGGGGCTGGCTACGTGGATCGTGTAGGCACCCGCGATCTGCTCGAGCGGCGTGAAGCCGGCGCGATCGAGAAAGGTCGCATCATCGCTCGGGGTGCTCTCGCCCGTGTGGATGAGTTCATGGAGCGTGTTGCAGCGCTTGATCAGCTTGCCGTCGCTGAGCCGGTAGACGCCCTGGCCTGTCAGATCCTCTCTCGGCATGGCTTCTCCTCCGGGTGTGTTGCCAATGGTCCTCCCAGTGTCGTCCAACTCGTGCGGAATGTCGTCAGGTTCGACAGCGCGGGGCGAAGCCCCCGTCAAGGGGAAACCGCGGAGTGTCGCCAACGAGGGACATTTCAGATGACTGTTTTAAAAGGGTTTTTCGGGGGAGGCCGGGCGTCTGGCCGGTACACGGTCCGCCAGTCGTCGTTTGGCAACACTCCATTGCCCGACAGGGCCGTGCCGGTCGGCCGCCGGATTCGGAGTTTCTTTTCAAGTTATTGATTTAATTGGTTTAAAGTATTTATTGGCACGCCTTTGGCAATATATTGGGTGAACGGGAAGGCGAGGCAGCAAGCGCTCCCCCGGGCGCTTCACTCCCTTCCTTGCCGTTCACTGCGATGTGTGACTCAGGTTGCGATGAGATGGCACCGCCTTCGGGCATGGAAAGGTGCTTCGGGAAAGGACTCCCCGGCAAGGATGCCACCCGAATTGCGGCGTCCCGCCCTCGGCGGGGCTGCAATGAGCGACGCCCGAGACCGGCGTCGTTGCGGGGCTTTGCCCCTTCGACATTCCGCCAGTCCCGGAATGTTCGTGACCCTTCAGTTCCCTGCGTACCTGGACCGCCCATGTTGGCGGTCCTTTTTTATGCCTCCGGCCATGTGACGATGCCTGTGGCGCCCGGGAGCGACGGGGCAGGCCGCACGTGTCGCCCGGCCGCAGCCGGGCGGGGTCGACGGCTCAGTCGCCGTGCTCGGTATCCTCCCGGCCGGGCTTCTCGCGCACCGTGCCATGCGGGCCGTGAATCACCAGGTCGACGGCGTCGCGTTCGGCCATGGCCCGCCCGTGGGCGATCGCCTCGGCAGGGCTCGAGAACTGTTCCTCGCCGTGCTCGGTGTCGCCCTGGCGGACGCCCCATTCGTCGTCGTGTGCTACTACCTGGACTTCCGCTGTCATCGTTCGCCTCCTCCGCTGGCTTCGGGATTGCTGCCCCGCGTGCCGGCCGGGACGTCACGCCGTTTTCCCGGAGCGCGCTGCCTTCCCTGGCCGATACGCAGTTTTCAGCGTGGTTGGCGTGTCCCGTCGCGTCTGTAGCGAATCGTCAGCACAAGGTTGAAATGCGTAAGCCGACCAGGCACGCGGTTTACTCGACGCGACCCAGCAGCAGGAACTCGAGCAGCGCCTTCTGGGCGTGAAGCCGGTTGCCGGCTTCCTGCCAGACCACGGCACGCGGATCGTCGAGCAGCGTCTCGCTGATCTCCTCGCCCCGGTGCGCGGGCAGGCAGTGCAGGAACAGGGCATCCCCGGCGGCCCGGTCGAGCAGGGCTTCGGTCACCTGAAAGCCGCGGAAGGCCTGCTCGCGCCGGGCCTGTTCCTCTTCCTGGCCCATCGAGGCCCAGACGTCGGTGGTCACCAGGTCGGCGCCGTCCACCGCCTGTTGCGGGTCGCGCAGGATCGTGACGCGTTCGCCGGCGGCGGCGAGGATCGCCGGGTCGGGGTCGTAACCCTCCGGGCAGCAGATGCGCAGCTGGAAGTCGAACTGGCGGGCGGCATTGATCCACGAGTGGCACATGTTGTTGCCGTCGCCGATCCACACGGCGGTCTTGCCGCGTACCGAGCCCCGGCATTCGGTCCAGGTCATCACGTCGGCCAGCAGCTGGCAGGGGTGGTAGTCGTCGGTCAGGGCGTTGATCACCGGCACCGTGCTGGCGGCGGCGAAGGTTTCCAGGCCGGCGTGGGAGAAGGTGCGGATCATCACCGCATCGACCATCTCGGAAAGCACGCGGGCGGTGTCGGCGATGGGCTCGCCGCGGCCCAGCTGGGTGTCACGCGGGGACAGGAACAGGGCGTGCCCGCCGAACTGGGCCATCGCCGTCTCGAACGACACCCGGGTGCGGGTCGACGATTTCTCGAAGATCATCGCCAGGGTGCGGTTGGAGAACGGCGTGTAGGTCGGACCGTGGGTCTTCAGGCCGTTCTTGATGGTGATCGCCCGGCGGATCAGGTGAGTCAGTTCGTCCGGGGTGAGGTCCAGCAGGGTCAGAAAGTGACGTGTGGCCATGGCAAGCTCCTGTCATCGGCAAGCCGCTAAGGAAGCGCTGAATAAATCGGCGAGCGGCGTAAAGCACGAGGCGTACGGCGCACAGGAACCGGAGCCTATGGGGTATAGGTGAGGATTCCGCGCACCGCACAACGAAGTGATTTTCCCGCGCAGCCATTTATACAGTGTTTCCCTAACGAAAAGGGCGCCGAGGGGCTGGTCTGTCTGCACCTCGGCGCCCCGGCCGGAGTCGAGAGCCGGCCGCGCGAAAAAACGATCATCCTAGCCAGACCCGCGACGGTGCGCAATGCAGCCTGTCGCGCAGCGTCGTGGCCGGGACGCCATGGGGCTGTTTTCGCGCGGCGGCGCGCGTAGAATGAGGGGCCACGCAATCATTCACCGGCAACGCGGCACCCGTGACATGACGGTGCCCCGGCAAGGAAGACGCGATGAGTACCACGCTCGAGAACATCCAGCAGCAGATCCGTGAAAACCCGATCCTGCTCTACATGAAGGGCACGCCCCAGTTGCCGCAGTGCGGCTTCTCCGCCCAGACCGTGCAGGCGCTGATGGCCTGTGGCGAGCGCTTCGCCTTCGTCAATATCCTCGACAATCCCGACATCCGCGCCGAGCTGCCAAAGTACGCCAACTGGCCGACCTTTCCGCAGCTGTGGGTCGAGGGCGAGTTGGTCGGCGGCTGCGACATCGTCGTCGAGATGTACCAGAGTGGCGAGCTGGAAACCCTGATCAAGGAAACGGCCGCCAAGGCCGGTGCCGAGCAGAACGACGCCTGAGCGATCATTCGCTCCCTCCGGCGCCGCCCGGATGCGCAACGCCCCGCCATTATGGCGGGGCGTTCGTGTTTTCGAACGGGAGTTGGCCTCAGTCCTCCATGCCCTGTTCACGCTGGGCCAGATCCCAGCCGCCGAGGTCCTTGAAGCGGTTGACGATGGCGCAGAACAGCTCTGCGGTGCGCTCCGTGTCGTAGCGCGCCGAGTGGGCGGCGGCATTGTCGAAGTCGATACCCGCGGCACGGCAGGCGCGGGCCAGCACGGTCTGGCCGTACACCAGGCCGGCCAGGCTGGCGGTATCGAAGCTCGAAAAGGGATGGAAGGGGTTGCGCTTGATGCCGCAGCGATTGACGGCGGCGTTGAGAAAGCCGTGATCGAAGGCCGCATTGTGGCCCACCAGCACGGCCCGCGTGCAGCCTTCCGACTTGATGGCCTTGCGCACGGGCCGGAAGATCTCGCCCAGGGCGTCGGCTTCGGCCTTGGCCACACGCCGACGCAGGGGGTTGTCGAGGTCGATGCCGGTGAAGTCCAGTGCCGCCTGGTCGATGTTGGCTCCCTCGAAGGGCTCGACATGAAAGGCGTAGGTGGCGTCCGGCATCAGGTTGCCCTGGGCGTCCATGGTCAGCGTGACCGCGGCGATCTCCAGAATGGCATCACGCTCGGCGTTGAAACCGCCGGTTTCCAGGTCCACCACCACCGGCAGGAAACTTCGAAAACGCTGGGACAACAGCCCTTGGGCGTTCGCCTCGGTCATGCCTCTCTCCCGTCCTGAGTCGATTCCCCGCGGTCGTCCCGCGTTGCATAGCGCGAGAGTCTAGCATTTTGCACGGTTGGCGTCCCCAACGGCGGTGTTCGCCACTCGGCCGGGGCGCTATAATCGCGGAATCGTCGTGCGTCGGCGCGTCACCGTCGACGTCCCATGTTGCCAAGCGCAAGAATCAGAAGGAGCCCCCGATGTCCGATGTGAAAAAGGTAGTCCTCGCCTATTCCGGCGGCCTGGACACCTCCGTGATCGTCAAGTGGTTGCAGGAAACCTACGATTGCGAAGTGGTGACCTTCACCGCGGACATCGGTCAGGGCGAGGAGGTCGAGCCGGCGCGGGCCAAGGCCCAGGCGCTGGGAGTCAAGGAGATCTACATCGAGGACCTGCGCGAGGAGTTCGTCCGCGACTACGTCTATCCGATGTTCCGCGCCAACACCATCTACGAGGGCGAATACCTGCTGGGGACCTCGATCGCCCGGCCGCTGATCGCCAGGCGGCTGATCGAGATCGCCAACGAGACCGGCGCCGATGCCATCTCCCACGGGGCCACCGGCAAGGGCAACGATCAGGTGCGCTTCGAGCTCGGCGCCTATGCGCTCAAGCCGGGGGTCAAGGTGATCGCGCCGTGGCGCGAATGGGACCTGACCTCCCGCGAGAAGCTCATGGCCTACTGCGAACAGCACGAGATTCCGGTCGACTTCTCCAAGAGCAAGAAGAAGTCGCCGTACTCCATGGATGCCAACCTGCTGCACATCTCCTACGAGGGCGGCATCCTCGAGGATCCGTGGGCCGAGGCCGAGGAGGACATGTGGCGCTGGAGCGTCTCGCCCGAGGCGGCCCCGGATCAGCCGACCTACATCGAGCTGACCTTCGAGCAGGGCGACATCGTCGCCATCGACGGCGAGCGCCTGGCGCCGCACGAGGTGCTGTCGCGCCTCAACCAGCTGGGCGGCGACAACGGCATCGGCCGCCTCGACATCGTCGAGAACCGCTACGTGGGCATGAAGTCGCGCGGCTGCTACGAGACCCCGGGGGGCACCATCATGCTGCGTGCCCACCGCGCCATCGAGTCGATCACCCTCGACCGCGAGGCCGCGCACCTCAAGGACGAGCTGATGCCCAAGTACGCCGAAGTGATCTACAACGGCTACTGGTGGAGCCCGGAACGCCGGATGCTGCAGGCGGCGATCGACGAGACCCAGACCCACGTCAACGGCGTGGTGCGCATGAAGCTCTACAAGGGCAGTGCCACCGTGGTGGGTCGCAAGTCCGACGAATCGCTGTTCGACGAGTCGATCGCCACCTTCGAGGATGATGCCGGCGCCTATAATCAGAAGGATGCCGAAGGCTTCATCAAGCTCAACGCGCTGCGCCTGCGGATTGCCGCCGGCAAGGGTCGCAGCGCCAACTGAGAGCGTCCTTCCGGGATGTCCGGCGCCCGGAAGGCTCCGTGAGGAGGCGACATGCTCAAGAAGCTGATCGACGGATTGTTCCGCAGTGGCAACGTCAATGACGAGGAGATTCCTGCCACCGAGTATCGCAGCTATCTGATCACGCCCGACCCGCAGGATGCGGGCGGGCAGTATCGGGTCAGCGGCTGGATCCGCAAGCCGGTCGAGGGGGGCGAGACGCTCGAGCATCGTTTCGAGCGCTCCGACACCGTCGGCTCCCGGGAGGCCTGCGTCGAGTTGACCCTGGAAAAGGCCCAGCGGTTCATCGATGACCTGGGGGACGAGATCTTCGCCTCGCACCACTGATCATCACGGCTTGCCGTATTGACGACCCCGTCTGCCTCCTCGCAGACGGGGTCGCCGCGTTTTCGGCCGGTGGTATCCGCTCGAGTGGCAATGCGCTAGGGTCAAGAACCGTCATGTCGATCTCGCGAGGCCCTGTCATGCTCGAAGTGCACCATCTGGAAAATTCCCGCTCGCAGCGGGTGCTCTGGCTGCTCGAGGAGCTCGCGCTCGACTACACGGTGGTTCCCTACACCCGGGACCCCGAGACACTGCTGGCGCCGGCGTCGCTCAAGCAGGTGCACCCGCTGGGCAAGTCGCCGGTGATCGTCGACGGCGAGGTGACGCTGGCCGAGTCCGGCGCGATCATCGACTACCTGATAGACGCCCATGACCCGGACGGCCGGCTGATGCCGCCGCCGGGGACCCCGGCGCACCGCGCGTACCGCTACTGGCTGCATTATGCCGAGGGCTCCGCCATGCCGCTGCTGGTGATGTCGCTGGTCTTCACCCGGCTCGGCAAGCCCCCGGTGCCGGCGCTGGTGCGACCGTTCGGCCGGTTGCTGGGCCGTGGCGTCGCCTCGCGGTATCTGGAGCCCCAGATCAGGACCCATCTGGACTACTGGGAACAGACCCTGACGGCATCGGATTGGCTGGCCGGCGAGGCCTTCAGTGCGGCCGACATTCAGATGAGCTTCCCGGCGCTGGCCCGGGACGCCCGCGGCGGCCTGGGCGAGCGCCCGGCGCTGCGCGACTGGCTGGGCCGCCTCAAGGCACGCCCCGCCTATCGGCGAGCCGTGGAGCGCGGCGGCGAGTTTACCCTGTAATCCGGCCGGGCTGACCGGCGGCTTTGCAAGCGGCGGCGGGCTCGGGTAGCTTGCCGGTCATTTGCCGAGGACTCGCCCGTGAAGGCCCTGCTGCTCTCTGCCTATGCCGCCGCCAGCCACCGTTTCTGGGCCGACGGTCTGGAACAGGCATTCCCGGAAATCGACTGGCAGCGCCTGGAACTGCCGCCGCGCCACTTCCAGTGGCGGGTGCGAGGCAACCCGCTGATGTGGCGGCTTGCCAATCACGCGGTGCTGGAGCAGTCGTTCGACCTCGTGGTCGCCACCTCGATGGTCGACCTGGCCACCTTGGTCGGCCTCTGTCCGTCGCTGGCGCAGGCCCGCAAGGTGGTCTACTTCCACGAGAACCAGTTCGCCTTCCCGCGCTCCTCGCGCCAGGTTCTGCGCCCCGAGCCGATGATGGTCAACCTCTATGCGGCATTGGCGGCGGACGTGGTGGTGTTCAACAGTGCCTACAACCGCGACAGCCTGGTGGCCGGTGCCCGCGACTTCCTTTCTCGCATGCCGGACCGGCTGCCGCTCGAGCCGTGGCTGTCGCGGCTGGCCGCGCATGCCCATGTGCTCCCCGTGCCGCTGCCCGATCAGGCGGTTCGGCCGGCGGGCCGGGGGCGTCGCATCGTCTGGAACCATCGCTGGGAATACGACAAGAATCCCGAAGCGTTCTTCGCCGCGCTCGAGCGGCTCGTCGCCGAGGGCATCGACTTCGAGGTGGCGGTGATGGGGCAGCAGTTCCGGGATCGGCCGGCGGTCTTCGACACGGCGCGGGCCTGGCTGGGCGAGCGCATCGTGTGCTGGGGCGAGCAGCCCGCGGCGGACTATGCGGCCATGCTCGATGCCGCCGATATCGTGGTGTCCACCACCGACCACGAGTTCCAGGGGCTGGCGATCATGGAGGCGGTCACCCGCGGCTGCCTGCCGCTGGTGCCCGACCGGCTGTGCTTTCCCGACTACTATCCCGACGCCTGCCGCTACCTGGGGGATGTCGAGAGCCTGGTCGCGCGGCTGCGTGGCTGGCTGACCGATCCCGCCAGCCGGCCGCCGCTGCCGGATGCCCGCCAGTGGCAATGGCCTGCCTGGCGCTCGGCCTATGGCGAGGTCCTGGGGCTGCGCCCGCGACCGGACACGGCTTGATCCGCGTCAAGGCGTCTCTCGGCAAGTCGCGCCATGCTGCCTGTCGGGGAGGGCCTTCCGGTCGTCCCGAGGGCAGAGGGCGGCCATGGAATTCAAGGACTACTATCACGTTCTCGGCGTGGAGAAGGACGCCTCCCAGGAGGCGATCAAGCGGGCCTACCGCAAGCTGGCGCGCAAGTATCACCCCGATGTCAGCAAGGAGCCGGATGCCGAGGTCCGGTTCAAGGAACTGGGCGAGGCCTACGAGGTGCTCAAGGATCCGGAAAAGCGGGCCGCCTACGATCAGCTGGGGCGCCAGTGGCAGCCGGGCGAGGAGTTCCGCCCGCCGCCGGACTGGGATGCCGGTTTCGCATTCTCCGGCGGCGGCTTCACCGAACAGGATGCCGCCGGGTTCAGCGACTTCTTCGAGACCCTGTTCGGCCACGGCTTTGCCCCGGGCGGCCGGCGTGGCGGTTTCCATGCTCATGGCGAGGATCGCCACGCCCGGCTCGAGATCGACCTGGAGGACAGCTATCACGGCGCCACCCATGTGATCACCCTGCGCCTGCCCGAGCACGACGCTCACGGGCGGGTCAGCTGGCACGAGCGCAAGCTCAGCGTCACCGTACCCCGGGGCATCGCCCCCGGGCAGCACATCCGCCTGGCGGGGCAGGGCGAGCCGGGGCACGGCCAGGGCAAGGCCGGTGACCTGTACCTGGAAGTGGCATTCCGGCCCCATGTGCTGTATCGCCTGGACGGGCACGACGTCTATCTCGACCTGCCGGTGGCGCCCTGGGAGGCGGCGCTGGGCGGGCCGGTCACGGTGCCCACGCCCACCGGCAGCGTGGAACTGAAGATTCCCGCCAATGCGCGCAACGGGGCCCGGCTGCGCATTCGTGGGCGTGGTCTGCCCGCGGCGCGCCCGGGTGACTTCCTGGTGGTGCTGAAGATCGTGCAGCCGCCCGTCGACGGCGACGCGGACCGCGACGCCTACCGGGCCCTGGCGGCCCATTTCGCCGATTTCAAGCCGCGTGCCGGGCTGGGAGGATGAGCATGGTCGATCGTTCGCAACCCCTGAGCGGCGTGATTCTCGAGGAGCAGGAGACGCTGACCCTGGCCGATCTCAGCCGCGCCTGCGCGGTGCATGCCGAGGCGATCATCGAGCTGGTCGACGAGGGCATCCTGACGCCCGGCGGGTCCCTGCCGCAGCAGTGGCACTTTTCCGGCCGCCACCTGATCCGGGCGCGCGTGGCGCTGCGCCTGCAGCGGGAGCTGGGCGTCAACCTGGCCGGGGCGGCGCTGGCGCTGGAACTGATGGACGAGATCGAGCGGTTGCGAGGGGGCTGAGCGGGGCCCTGTGCCCGTATCCGGCCGATCAGGCCGGCTCGGTCTTGTCCGGATACTCGCAGAGATCCTCGATCACGCAGCTGCCGCAGCGCGGCTTGCGCGCCACGCAGGTGTAGCGGCCGTGCAGGATCAGCCAGTGGTGGGCGTCCTGGCGGAACTCCGTCGGCACGTGGCGCATCAGTTTCTGCTCGACCTCGACCACGTCCTTGCCACGGGCGAGTCCGGTGCGGTTGGCGACCCGGAAGATATGCGTGTCCACGGCGATGGTCGGCTCGCCGAAGGCGGTGTTGAGAATCACGTTGGCGGTCTTGCGACCGACCCCGGGCAGCGCCTCCAGCGCCGCACGGGTTCGCGGTACTTCGCCGTCGTGCCGGTCGATCAGGAGGCGACAGGTCTTCATCAGGTTCTCGGCCTTGGTGTTGTACAGGCCGATGGTCTTGATGTGCGCCTTCAGGCCGTCGAGGCCCAGGTCGAGAATCGCCTGCGGCGTGTTGGCCACCGGGAACAGCCGGGCACAGGCCTTGTTGACACCCACGTCGGTGGCCTGCGCCGAGAGCAGCACGGCAGTGAGCAGCTCGAACGGCGTCGACCAGTTCAGCTCGGTGGTGGGCTCGGGGTTGTGCTCGCGTAGCCGCGCGAAGATGGCATGGCGTTTCTGGGCGTTCATGCGGTTCCGTTCCTGGCGGTGTCGAGCATGGCCCGGGCCTGTTCGCACTGGGCCCGGGCGCCGGCGATGGCCTCGGCATCGTTCTGGCGTTCGGCGTGGGCGAGCTGGGCGCGGGCGCGACGCAGGGCCTGTTCCGCGGCCCGCACTGCCATGCGCTGACGATGCGGACGAGCATCGGCGGACTGCGGCGCGGAAGCCTGTTCGGCGAGACGGCGATCGAGTGCCGCCAGCTGTTCGCGATGGTCGGCGATGCGCGTTTCCAGTTCGCGGGCCGAGGGCGTGTCGGCCTCGAGCTCGCGGCGTTGGCGCTCCAGGCGCTTGAGTGCCGCGTTCAGGGTCACGCGCTGGGTCTTGAGCCGTCGAGTATCGTCGGCCGTGGTGGTCGCCGGTTCGGCGGGGGTGCTGCGCGCCTGCAATGCGCGGCGTCGGGCCCGGCGGGTCTCGGCCTCGCGGGCCAGGCGTGCCTCGCGGGCCGCGTGGCGTTGCCGGCCGAGCGCGGCACGCCGGGCGAGGAACGCATCCTGCGCGGCCGGCGTGTCGGCAGCCTCCCAGTCCGGGTGGGGCAGGATGTCGATGCAGTCCACCGGGCAGGGCGCCACGCACAGCTCGCAGCCGGTGCACTCGGCCTCGATCACCGTGTGCATGCGCTTGGCCGCGCCGAGGATGGCATCCACCGGGCAGGCCTGGATGCACTTGGTGCAGCCGATGCACTCGTCCTCGCGGATCACCGCCACCTGCGGCGATTCGGCCGGGCGCTCCAGCGGCAGCGCCGGTTGTCCGGTGAGCGCGGCCAACTGGTGCAGGGTCCGCTCGCCGCCGGGCGGGCACTTGTTGATCGCCTCGCCGGCGACGATGGCCTCGGCATAGGGGCGGCAGCCGTCATGGCCGCACTTGCCGCACTGGGTCTGCGGCAGGGCGGCATCGATGACGTCGATACGGGCGGCAGTCATGACGGCCTCAGGTGACGCGCAGGCCCGGCTTGGCGCCGCTATGCGGTTCCAGCAGGTAGATGCCCTCGCCGTCACCGGCGGCCAGCACCATGCCCTCGGAGACGCCGAAGCGCATCTTGCGCGGGGCCAGGTTGGCGACCATCACCGTCAGATGGCCTTCCAGCGCCTCGGGCGCGTAGGCCGAGCGGATGCCGGAGAATACCGTGCGCGTCTCGCCGCCCAGGTCGAGCGTGAGCTTGAGCAGCTTGTCGGCGCCCTCGACGTACTCCGCCTTGGCGATGCGCGCGATGCGCAGATCGACTTTTGCGAAGTCGTCGAAGGCGATCTCGTCGGCGATGGGGGCATCGGCCAGCGGCCCCCTGGGCGTTTCCTTGAGCTTCTGTTCTTCCACCAGATCCTCCTTGGACGCCTCGATCATGGCGTCGATGCGGTCGCGCTCGACCCGGGTCATCAGCGGCTTGAACTTGGCGATCTCGTGATCGAGCAGCAGTTCCTGCCGGGTGTCCCAGGCCAGGGAGTCGAGTTTCAGGAAGGCACGGGCACCCTCGGCCATTTCCGGCAGCACCGGGGCCAGATAGACCATCAGCTGACGGAACAGGTTGATGCCCACCGAGCAGATGTCGAGGACCGCCTGCTCGCGGCCTTCCTGCTTGGCCAGCACCCAGGGCTCGGCCTCGGCGATGTAGGTGTTGGCCTCGTCGGCGAGTTCCATCACCTTGCGCATGGCACGGCCGAATTCGCGAGCCTCGAAGTGGCCGGCGATCTCGTCGCCAGCGGCCATGAAACGCTCGACCAGGTCGGGTTCGGTGCAGCGGGCGGCGAGGCGGCCGTCGCCGAGCTTCCTGACGAAGCCGGCGCAGCGGCTGGCGATGTTGACCACCTTGCCGACCAGGTCCGAATTGACGCGCTGGGCGAAGTCCTCGAGGTTGAGGTCCAGGTCGTCGACGCCGGCGGTGAGCTTGGCGGCGAAGTAGTAGCGCAGGTACTCGGGGTTCAGGTGCTCGGCATAGGTCGCGGCCTTGAGGAAGGTGCCGCGGGACTTGGACATCTTGGCGCCGTTGACGGTGACGAAGCCGTGGCAGTTCACCGCAGTCGGCGTGCGCAGTCCGGCGCCGTGCAGCATGGCCGGCCAGAACAGCGCATGGAAGTAGACGATGTCCTTGCCGATGAAGTGGTAGACCTCGGCGTCGGAATCCGTGCGCCAGTAGGCGTCGAAGTCGAGACCCTCGCGTTCGCAGAGGTTCTTGAAGCTGGCCAGGTAGCCGATCGGCGCGTCGAGCCAGACATAGAAGTACTTGCCCGGGGCGTCGGGGATCTCGAAGCCGAAGTAGGGCGCGTCGCGGGAGATGTCCCACTCGTTGAAGCCGGACTCGAACCACTCCATCAGCTTGTTGCGGATCTGCGGCTGGACGTGATCGTCGTTGATCCAGCCCTGCAGGAAGGCCGCGAAGTCAGGCAGCTTGAAGAAGTAGTGGGTCGAGCTGCGGACTTCCGGCGTGGCGCCGGAGATCGCCGAGACCGGGTCGATCAGCTCGGCCGGCGTATAGGTGGCGCCGCAGGCCTCGCAGTTGTCGCCGTACTGGTCATCGGCATGGCACCTGGGGCAGGTGCCCTTGATGAAGCGGTCGGCCAGGAACAGCCCCTTCACCGGGTCGTACATCTGCTCGATGTCGCGGGTAGCGATGTGGCCCTGGTCGCGCAGCCGAGTGTAGATCAGCTCGCTGAAGTAGCGGTTTTCCTCGGAATGGGTCGAGTGGTAGTTGTCGAAGGCCACCCCGAAACGCGCGAAGTCGGCTTGGTGCTCCTCGCTGACGCGGTCGATCAGTGCCTGGGAGGTGATGCCCTCCTGTTCGGCGCGCAGCATGATGGCGGTGCCGTGGGCATCGTCGGCGCAGACGTAGTGACAGTCGTGGCCGCGGCTCTTCTGGAAGCGCACCCAGATGTCGGTCTGGATGTACTCCAGCAGGTGGCCCAGGTGGATCGAGCCGTTGGCATAGGGCAGGGCACTGGTGACCAGGATCTGGCGCTTGGCGTTGGCGGTTGTCGACATGGCGGCTCTAGTGACTGATTCGAAAGGGGGATGGCGTCCTTGAACGCGGACAAGGGGGCGATTGTAGCCCGCCTGACGCACGGCTGCATCCGTGGCAGCCGTCGGCCGGTTCACGCGGGCCGGTAGACGCCGAACCCGGTCAGCCCGCGATCGGCCAGGTGCATGGCCTGCATGCGGCTCATCATGCCCTGGGCGCAGTAGAGCAGGTAGCGGCGATCGCCGGGCAGCTCGGGGGCCCGGTCGGCCAGTTCGAAGAAGGGGATCGCCAGCGCCTCGCCGTGCGGCAGCACGAGAGGCGCGGCCTCGCGCTCGTCGGGATGACGGATGTCGATCACCGTGGCCTCGGGCAGGGCGGTCAGCGCCGCGCGGGAGTCGACGGTCGGAATGTCGGGCAGTGCGGGTACGGTGTCGAGCAGGCGATCCACGGGCGTCAGGGTGGACGCGGTAATGGCAGTCTCGAGCACGGTGTCGTCGAAGGCGGCCTCGGCCTCGGCGATCTGCGCCGGCCGGGGCTTGACGTGCGGCCGCCGGGCGATGGTGCCGCAATACTCCGGCAGCGCGGCGGCATGTGACGCCGTGCCGATATGACGGGCATCGGCGATGATCGTCTGCTTGTCGCTGGCGATCAGCGGGCGCAGTACCGGGCGCTCGCTGACGGCATCGATCAGCCCCAGGTTGACCAGACTCTGGCTGGATACCTGGGCCAGGGCGTCGCCGGTGATCAGCGCCGGAATGCGGGCGCGGCGGGCGACCCGGTTGGCGGCACGCAGCATCATGCGCTTGAGCGCCACCCCGGCCAGCCCGGCCGGTACCCGGCGCTGGATCTCGTCGACCACGCCCTCGAAGGGCACGCTGACGAAGTTGACGCGATGCGAGGCGCCGTAGCGCGACCAGATGTGATGCACCACCTCGCGGACCGCGGCTTCATGGGCCGGCCCGCCGAGGCTGAAGAACAGATAGTGGACCTTGAGGCCACGGCGCAACAGGCGCCAGGCGGCCACCGGGGAGTCATAGCCGCCGGAGATCAGGGCCAGTGCCTGTCCCTGGGTGCCCAGCGGATAGCCGCCCAGCCCCGGGTGGCGGCGGCTGACCAGGCGCAGTTTGTCGTCGGTCAGCTCGAGGCGAACGTCGACCTCGGGGTGCTTCAGGTCCACGCGGGCCCCCTCGGCGGCGGCCAGCATCTCACCGCCAAGATAGCGTTCGAGTGCTTCGGACGTGAAGGCATGGCGGCCGCGTCGCTTGACGCTGACCCGGAAACGGCGGCCCTCGATGGCGTTTCGCCAGTGCGGCACGACCTGCGTGGCGGCGGCCTCGAAGGTGGTGAAGGGATGGGTCTCGACGGCCTGGACTTCATGAATGCCGGGAATCCGTGTCAGCCCATCTTCCAGTTGTGCCAGCGTGTCCGCATCGGAATCGTGCCGAGGGCGGACCTCGAGGGCATCCCAGTGATCGGCGACGCGCACCTCGAGCCCCTGACGAGCGAAGGCGTTGCGGATGTTGGTGCGCAGGCAGCGCACCATTTCCTGGCGCACCGCGCGGGACTTGATGGTGATTTCCGGAAACAGCTTGATCCGATAGCGCATGGGCGTGGCGGTGGTCTTTGAGCAGTCGGTGTCGTCGGGGCGGGCAGGGTATCAGGCCTGATGCGGTGGCTCCACCGGCGGGGGCCTGCAGTGCCACTGACTCAGGCCGGCATCGGGCTTGCCGCAATACGGTTGCGGCCTGTCCGCTTGGCCGTGTAAAGCGCAGCGTCGGCGGCGGCACAGAGGGCCCCGGGGGCCAGGGGCTCGGTGGGCGTCGATACGGCGAGGCCGAGACTGATGGTGACCACATCGCCGTGCGGCGCCGTGCCGTGTTCGATGCCCAGTGCCTTGACGGCGGCGCGGACCGTCTCGGCCTGCTGCCGGGCGGTGGCGAGGTCCGCGCCGGGCATCAGGATCGAGAATTCCTCGCCGCCGGTGCGGGCCAGCAGGTAGCCGGGAGCGGCCAGGCTGGCCTGCATGGCCTGGGCGACCCGCTTGAGGCAGACATCGCCGGCGGGATGGCCGTAGTGATCGTTGTAGGCCTTGAAGTGGTCGATGTCGATCATCAGCATGGCGACCGGCCGAGCCTCGTGGCGGGCTTCGTCGAGTGCCCGGGCCAGGCGCCGGTCGAACAGCCGTCGGTTGGCCAGCCCGGTCAACGGGTCATGCTGCGAGAGCTGGACCAGCGAGTGCGTGCGGCGACGCTGAAAGGCCAGCAGGTGGTTGAAGGCCTGGGCGAGCCGGCCGATCTCGTCCTGACGACGAGTCAGGGGGGCCGGCACCCGGGTGTCCTCCTCGAAGCGTACCCGGTCGGTGAGTCGCGCCAGCTGGCGCAATGGCCGCAGCACGATCATCTCGAGCAGCAACAGCACCACCAGCACCACGAGCACGACCAGCGCCAGGGTCCAGTAGAGGGCGAAGCGGAAGGTGCCGAGGGATGTCTGGAAGGCGTCCCGGGGCAGGGTGGCCTGCAGCTGGATGGCATGTCCGGCCGGCGAGGCGGCGAGGCGGCGAGGCGGCGGGTGGCGAGCATGTCATCGTCACTCCGTCGCACCAGCAGCGGCGGGTCGGCATCCGCGGCGTCACTGGCCGGCGTCGCCGTGAAGGCGATCCCCGTGCTGGCTTTCAGGCGAACGAGCCAGGTGGCGTTCATGCCGCGCGCCATGGCCAGCCAGCCTGCCGGCGGCCCGCTGCCGTCGCTCTTCAGCACCGGCCAGGCGCTGACCATGCTCAGCGTGGGCCAGGCATGCAGCCAGGTATGGCGGGTGTGGGCGCGCTCCCGGGCGACATGGCGCTGCATCGAGGCAACCAGCGGCGCGGCCCAGCGGCAGGCGCCGGTGGGTGCCGTGCAGATCGTGTAGTCGCCGGTGTCGGGGTCGATCCCGGCCACGCGGTACGGCCGGTAGGCGGTGTCCAGGAACACGACCAGGCGCAGGTTGGCATCGTCGAAGAGCTGCCCGTTGGTCAGGTTGCTGCTGGGGTAGTCGGGATAGCGCCCGCGCAGGAAGGCGTAGCTGTCGTCCCAGACCGCCCAGTCCTTGTTGAGCAGGCTCAGGTGGCCCAGTTCATTGTCGATGGCCCTTTGTATCCGGTCCAGCTCCTGGCTGGCATAGAGGCGCTCGTCCTCGAGCAGGGCCGGCAGGACCAGCAGCCTCGCGATCAGGGCCAGGGCCGCCAGGGCCATGAGCAGGGTGATGCCCAGGGCCAGGAAGAAGCGATAGCGCAACGAGGCGAGAAAACGAGGCATGGCATTCTTGATGTTGTGGCGACGGAAAGAGCGTGGGCGAGATCGTGTAGGAGATCGCTTACACGCCTTGGCGAGCTATCGGCCAGGCCCACAGAATATTTAGCACTTTCCTGGCCGGTCGATGATTGCTGACGTTCAGCTGCCCAGTTGCTGCAGGAATCGCCCCCATGCCGTGGGGTCGATGAGCAGGGTGATCACGATGCCGCCCAGGGCGCCGCCCAGGTGAGCCTCATGGGCCAGGCCGCCCTGCCGGCCTGGCTGGCGCTGGCGCATGGCGTACATCGACAGCGCCACGAAGCCGATCGCGAACAGCAGGGCGGGTATCGGAATGGCGAAGAACAGGTACAGCGGCTGGAACGGCGCATACAGGCAGAAGGCGAAGACCAGCCCGGTAATCGCGCCGGAGGCGCCCACCGCCATGTAGTGCGGGTTGGCGCGCTGGAGCAGCAGCGTCAGCCCCTGCGCGGCGGCGTCGGCGCCGAGGTAGAGGATCAGATAGCGCAGCGGGCCCAGGTAGCGCTCCAGAACGGGCCCGAAGAAATACAGCGTGAGCATGTTGATCAGCAGGTGCGCCCCGTTGGCGTGCAGGAAGCCGGCCGTGAGCAGGCGGTAGTATTCGTGGTGATGCAGGATGCGCGTCGGGCGCAGGGCCAGGGCGACCAGCCAAGCCGGCCGGCGCTGCAGGACGTAGAGGCTGAAGACCACGTTGATCAGCAGCAGCGACAACGTGACGGGCGTTTGCATCAGATCGGTCATGCCGGGCCTCGAGGCAGGGGCTGGGATATCAGCGTCCGACGATACCGCAACGGCGACGCGCTTGCCGAACCCGGGGCCGGTTGCCGTGCAACCTCTCGCCGGGATGCGGGTCATAAATCACAGACGTGACGACTCATCTGCCACCCGGAGGCCCATCATGCTCGAGGCGATTCAACAGTTCTTCCAGCGTGCCCTGGCCGTGCCCGAGGGGAGCGATTCGCGCCGCCATCGGCTGACGCTGGAGCTGGCCACGGCGGCCCTGCTGTGCGAGATCGTGCGGGCCGACCATCACGACGACGCCAGCGAGCTCGAGGCCCTGCACGGCATGCTCAAGGCACGTTTCGCCCTGACCGACGAGGCGGTCGACGAGCTGATGACGCTGGCCCGTGCCGAGGCCGAGCAGGCCGTGGATCACTTTCAGTTCGTGCATCTGGTCAACGCGCACTACGGCTACGCGGACAAGGTCGAGCTGGTCGAGCTGATGTGGCGGCTGGCCTATGCCGATGCGTCGCTGGACGCGCACGAGGAGCACCGCATCCGCAAGCTCGCCGACCTGCTGTTCGTGCGCCACAGCGACTTCATCCACGCCAAGGTGAGGGTGCAGCGGGAGCAGGGCATCACCGTACTCTAGGCCGACTCAGGGGGCCTGATACCAGTGCCGCCCGGCCCGGGCGCTGCGTTCCAGCTCGGCGATCACCTGGGCGCCCAGCAGCAGGATGATGGCGCCGATCTCCAGGCCCAGCAGCACCACGATCAGGGTGGCCAGCGAGCCGTAGACGGCGTTGACGTAGGAGAGGTTGGCGAAGTAGTAGCCCAGCCCCAGGCGCACCAGCTCCCACAGCAGGGCCGCGACGAAGCCGCCGATCAGCGCGCGCTGCATGGCGATGCGGACCACCGGCATGACCTTGTAGATGGCGCTGAACAGCCCGAACATGCCGACGAAGCTCAGCAGGTTCAGCGTCACCTTGGCGAACAGCGCCGACGGCAGCTCCACGTCCAGCAGCAGCACCAGCAGCTGGTTGACGGCATCCCCCATGGCGACCAGCAGGGTCAGCGCCAGCAGGCCGGCGCCCAGCACCAGCATGAAGGCATAGGGCAGCAGCGCCGAGACCCAGAAGCGCCGCTTGTGCGGGTTGTCGGGCTGGTGAAAGATCAGGGCGATCGAGTCCTCGAGCATGCGAAAGGCGAACGAGCTGAAGAACAGCAGTACCAGGGTGCCGACCAGGCCGACCAGATCCCGCGAATCCACCAGGGTACGGACCGAATCGAGGATGACGTCGGCGTGAGTCGGCGCCAGATGCTGAGCCTGGATGGCGATGATCCCCAGCAGACGCTGCTCGCTGACCACATGGGTCAGCAGCACGCACAGCAGGGCGAACAGCGGAATCGTCGAAAGCAGCACGTTGTAGCCGACACCCCCGGCGAGCAGGATGCCGCGATTGGCGAAGAAGGCTTTCAGGACTCGGGTCGAGAAGTGCCAGAGACGAGGGATGAGGACCAGACGTGGCATGGCGGCTCCCGCAGGCGGTCGTCGTTTCGGGCGTCGTCGCGCCGCGTGCCGACAGTATCCGTCAAAGCCCAGGCCTTCACCAAGCCCCGTACCGGCGAGTGCGGCTTCGGCCGGGCGCGGTGGTGAGCGTTGCCGCACTTGCGTAGAGTGGGGCGTTTCCCGCTACCGGCCTTTTACCATGACTCTGGACGCCTTTCTCGACACCCTTCGCCATCGGCCCGAGCGCCTGACCTTCCGCGACACCCTGGCGGTGATCGACCGCTACTACCTTGTCACCCCGGTGGGGTTTCGCAACGGCGAAGTCATCAATCGCCCCGGCGAGAATGCCGGCTCCTGCCGGGTGCTGGCCTTCGCGCGACGTCATGGCCTCGATGTCGAACAGACCCTGCATTGCTTTGGCGAGGTCTATCGTGATGAGGTGCTGGGCGATCCGCAGGGCACCGGCCATCGCAACATCCGGGAGTTCCGGCGTGTCGGCTGGGCCGGCGTCACCTTCGAGGGCGAGCCGCTGGTGCCCCGAGACATCTCGGCCGAGGCATGACGGGTATCGTCGGCCGTTCGTTGCCGGCGAATTCCCCACGGCTCTCCCGCCATCCATGAGGTCTGCAACATGCTGTACATTTCCCGGCAGGTCAGCCTGCCCGACGACGAGATCGAGCTGCAGGCGGTCCGTGCCCAGGGGGCGGGCGGCCAGAACGTCAATAAGGTAGCCTCGGCGGTGCATCTGCGCTTCGACATCCCCGCTTCGTCGCTGCCGGACAGCTACAAGGAGCGCCTGCTGGCGCTGCGCGATCGGCGGATCACGCGGGATGGCGTGCTGATCATCAAGGCGCAGCGCCATCGCACTCAGGAACAGAACCGCGAGGATGCCCTGGAACGACTACAGACGCTGATTCGCAGCGTCGCGCAGCCCGCCAAGAAGCGTGTTCCCACCAAGCCAACTCGGGCTTCGCGCCGGCGCCGGCTCGACGCCAAGGCCCGCAAGGGGCAGCGCAAGGCGCTGCGCGGCAAGGTCGGGCACTGAGTTTTTCGGACTAGACAAAAAGTCGCAATGAATTTTCAAGATGCTGATTGCAAGGAACTTTTTCTGTGGCTGCGGAGGGTGGCGGGGTGCCGATGATGGATTTCGTCTTGCTCGGCGGGCAGCATCGGGTCATGGTGGTGGGCCCGTTTCGATCGTCAGGAGACAGCCATGGCAGAACCCTCTTCGAATCAGCCGGACCAGTCGCCCCGCAGCCCGTTCAAGGATGTCCGGGTCCAGGTGATCAGCGCCGTTGCGGTCGTCGCGGTGATTACCGCCGTCTATGTCGCTTCCAGCGCCAGTTCGCAGCGGTCGAGCTGGGAAGAAAAGCGCAGCGAACTGCAGACGCGCATCGATCAGCTGACCGAGGACAAGCAGGCGCTGGAGCAGCGCAATGCCGACTTCGAGAAGGCCTATGACAGTGTCGAGCAGGCGCAGAAGGCTCGCGACGACCTGCAGACACAGAACAATCAGGCTCAGTCGCAACTCGATGCCCTGCAGACGCAGATCAATGACGCCAAGCAGCAACTGGGCGAGCGTCAGGATCAGCTCGATACTCGCAATCAGCAGATCCAGGCGCTTCAGGCGCGCATCGAGCAGACCCAGGCCAAGCGCGAGGATCTCGATGGTCAGGTCAAGTCCGCCCAGAAGACGCTCGACCAGGCGCGCAGCGAACTGAAGCAGGTTCAGGAAAAGACCGCGGAGGTCGAAGGGCAGCACGCGACCCTGCAGAAGAAGGTCGAATCCGGTCAGGAGCGGCTCAAGCAGCTCGACAAGCAGATCACCTCGCGTGAATCGGAGTTGGCCGAGCTCCAGGGCCAGACCGCCCAGGCCAAGGAAAATCTCGACCAGGCGCGTCAGGCCGTGGCGGAGGCCCGCCAGCGTCATGAGACGCTGACCAAGCAGGTCCAGGCTGCCGAGCAGCGTCTCGCGGACGTGACCGATCAGCTGCAGACCCGTACCCAGCGCCTGGCCGCGCTCAAGGCGCACCTGACGCAGGTACAGCAGGAACTGTCGGCCATCGCCGGCATGCAGGAGACCCTCAAGAAGCTGGGGGCCAGCGTCGATGCCGATAACGGCACGGCCGCGGCGGCTGGCGCGCCCAGTGAGTCGGGGGATCAGGCCGACACGGCGAAGCCGGATGCCGCTGCCGCAGGCGCGGACAAGACGGCGTCGGACCAGGCCGGCAAGGCGGATGCATCCGCCGCTTCGAAGCAGGCCGGTACATCGGGCCAGGCCGGTACATCGGGCCAGGCCGGTACATCGGACAAGGCCGGTACATCGGACAAGGCCGGTACATCGGACAAGGCCGGTACATCGGACAAGGCCGACGCGCCGAAGAAGGCCGATGCCCCGCAAAAGGCTGACGAGCCGAGCAAGACGGATGAGTCGAACAAGCCCTCCGACGGCAGCGACGAGCCCTCGAATGCCGGGTCCGACAAGCAGTCGGACTCGCGTGCCACCGAGTCCACCACCACCGCCTGATCGGGCGAGGAACGGGGCCGCAGGGCCCTTTCTGAAAGGCCGGGGCATGCCCCCGGCCTTTTGCGTTTCAGGCACGAACGTGAAGTCGTTGCGAGGTTGGCGAGCCCCGCGGCGAGGCGACTAGAGTGAAGGCGCCAATATCGCTGCAATGGGATCGTATCGATGGATCATTCGACATATCGCCGCCAGCTCGAGCCACTGGCCGGCAGCGAGTGCGTGTTTCCCGAAACGGAGTTCGAGCGCCGCTGCGAGGCCGTGCGTGAGGCCATGCAGGCCTCGGCGCTGGATGCGCTGCTGCTGACCGCGCCGGCGGACATCTTCTACCTGACGGGGTACAGCACCTTCGAGGTCTCCGTGCATGCGGCGCTGCTGGTTACACAGGAGCGGCTGACGCTGCAGGTGCCGTCGATCGAGGTGGGTCCGGCCGTGACCACGACACGCGTCGACGACATCTGCAGTTATCGCTGGGAGAATCTCGACGAGGTGATCGAGCCGCTGGCCGAGCGTCTGGCGGGCGTGGCGCGCCTGGGCGTCGATCCCTGGCAGGGCAGCCTGCGCCAGGGTGTGATGGCGGCCCTGAAAGAGCGTTTGCCGACGATGGCGCTGGCCGATGCCGGCTCGCTGCTTGCCGGGGTGAAGATCGTCAAGTCGCCGCTCGAGCTCGACTGCCTCGCCGCCAGCGCCCGGATCACCGGTGCCGGGATCGCGGCGGCCGCCGATGCGGTGGCGGATGGGGCGACCGACAGCGATATCGCCGCGGCGGGCGCGCAGGCCCTGCACGAGGCCGGCAGCGAGTTCATGAGCATGCAGCCCATCGTGGTCGGTGGCGTAAGCAGTAGCGTCGGCCACCTGAATCACCGGCGCCGGCCCATCGCCGCCGATGAGCCGGTGTTCATGGAGTTCGGCTCGGCGTGGAACCGCTACACCGCCCCCATGATGCGCACCGTCGTGGCCGGGCGGCCCAGCGCACGCATGCAGGAAGTCTTCGATACCTGCCGCCGCATCAATGACGTCCTGCTTTCGGCGATGCGCCCCGGCCAGACCTTCGACAGCGCCGCCTGGGCGGCGGAGCGGGCGCTGGCGCCACTGAGCGATGCCGCCTACTTTTCCGGGGTCTTCGGCTACACCGTCGGTGGGCAGTTTCCGCCGTCCTGGGTCGAGGGCTCGGGGTTCATCGCGCGCGGCCAGCAGCGAGAGTTCGCGCCCGACATGGTCTTCCACCTGCCGCTGTGTTTGCGCCTGCCCGGCCAGTGGGGCATCGGTTGCAGCGACACGGTGCGTATCACGTCGGATGGCGCCGAGCCCCTGACCGCCAATCCCTGGTCGCTGACGGTTGAGTCGATGGCGTGAATGGTTGAGCACCGCGCTTGGTTATGGCCCGTGGTCGCGGGTTATACTGGCGCCACACGACGCCCCGCGAAGGGCGTCGGGCAAACCAATCAAGGAGTCAACCGTGATCGAGGGAGTCAAGCACATCGTTGCCGTGGCCTCCGGCAAGGGCGGGGTCGGCAAGTCCACGGTGACGGCCAACCTGGCACTGGCCATGGCGGCCGAGGGCTACCGAGTAGGTCTGCTGGATGCCGATATTTACGGCCCCAGCCAGGCGCAGATGTTGGGAATTGCGCCGGGCACGCGACCCGAGGTGGTCGGTGAAAACAGTTTCAAGCCGATCATGGCTCACGGCATCCAGGCCATGTCGATGGCGCTGATGGTGGATATCTCCGAACCGATGGTCTGGCGCGGCCCCATGGTCGCCGGTGCTTTCCAGCAGCTGCTCAACCAGACCGTATGGGATGACGTCGACTATCTGTTCATCGACATGCCGCCGGGCACCGGCGACATCCAGCTTACGCTCGCCCAGAAGGTACCGGTGGACGGGGCGGTGATCGTCACCACGCCCCAGGACATCGCGCTGCTCGACGCGCGCAAGGGCATCGAGATGTTCCGCAAGGTCAACGTGCCGGTGCTCGGCGTGGTGGAGAACATGAGCCTGCACGTCTGCTCGAACTGCGGTCACAGCGAGCCGATCTTCGGCGCCGGCGGCGGCGAGCGCATCGCCGAGCAGTACGAGACCAAGCTGCTCGGCCAGCTGCCGCTGACCCTGGGCATTCGTGAGCAGGCCGACGGCGGTCGCCCGACCGTGGTGGCCGAGCCCGACAGCGAGGTGACCGCCACCTTCCGGCAGGTAGCGACGGCGGTGGTCGACGGGATCGCCGGTCAGGCCGAGGAAGGGCCGAACATTTCCTTCGGCGACTGAGGCTGGGGCAATCGCCATTATTTCCGGCAAGGGGCGCCGGGGACAGGTCGCTGAGGGGGTCCTGCGCCATGGATGGCGTAGGTAGCGCCCAAGGAGGGGTTCATAGCGCCCACTCGCAGACCTGTCGACGGGTCAGCCCCTGGTAGCAACATAAATGGTAATACCCTTGCGGAGACGGCATGGCTTTCGCCGCGCCGACGGGGCCGTTATGATAACGGCCCCGTTTTTTCGCCCGGGCTTCGATGAGTGAGGCCGCGGCGACCGAGAGAGTGCAAGGACTTCCCGATGAGCATCAAATCCGACAAGTGGATCCGCCGCATGGCCGAGCAGGAAGGCATGATCGAGCCGTTCGAGTTCGATCAGGTTCGCCATGTCAACGGCCAGCGGGTGATCTCCTACGGGACGTCCAGCTACGGGTACGATGTGCGCTGTGCCGACGAGTTCAAGGTGTTCACCAATATCCATTCGGCGGTGGTGGACCCGAAAGGGTTCGACGAGAAGAGCTTCGTCGACATCAAGGGCGATGTCTGCGTGATTCCGCCCAACTCCTTCGCGCTGGCCCGGACCGTCGAGTACTTTCGCATTCCGCGCAGCGTGCTGACCATCTGCCTGGGCAAGTCGACCTATGCGCGTTGCGGGATCATCGTCAACGTCACGCCGCTCGAGCCCGAGTGGGAAGGTCACGTGACGCTCGAGTTCTCCAACACCACCAACCTGCCGGCGCGGATCTATGCCAACGAGGGCGTGGCACAGATGCTGTTCCTCGAGTCCGACGAGGAGTGCGCGATCTCCTACAAGGATCGCGGCGGCAAGTACATGGGGCAGAGAGGCGTGACCCTGCCGCGGACCTGAAAAAGCGTCGATTTGCTGCTGCGCTTGACATCCTGGCCTCCGGCGGTACTCAAAATCCTCGTGTAGGAAGCTACACTCCGGTTTTTGCGCTCCGGCGGTAGCCAGCCTGCCATCGCTCGCTACGCAAATCACCAGCTTTTTGGGGATGCTTGAAGCAACGAAGCGTCAAAAGCAACACAGCCCCGCCGGCTACCCGGCGGGGCTGTGTTGCTTTCGGGGCGGGCGGAGGCGTCGGTTACTCCTCGATATCCTCGTCCAGTTCCTCGGCGGCGTCCGCGTGGGAGAGCCGCATGCCCTGCGGCGGCAGCGGCACGCCGTCGAGCGTCGGCCCGTCGGTACCGAGCTGGAGGCGCCCCTCGAGAAACCAGCGCACGGCGATCGGGTAGATCAGGTGCTCGCGGGCGTGGATGCGCTCGATGATCGTCTCCTCGGTGTCGCCGGGACGAAGCTTCAGCACCGCCTGCATCACCACCGGGCCGCCGTCGAGCTCCTCGGTGACGAAGTGCACGCTGACGCCGTGCTCCTCGACGCCGTCGGCGAGCGCCCGGGCGTGGGTGTTCAGGCCCTGGTAGGCGGGCAGCAGCGAGGGGTGGATATTGAGCAGGCGGCCATGGAAGCGGTGCACGAACATCGGGGTGAGGATGCGCATGAAGCCGGCCAGCACCACCAGGTCGGGCTCGTGGCGCTCGATCACCTTGATCAGCGCGCCGTCGAAGGCCTCGCGGCTGTCGTACTCGCGGTGGGGCAGGGCGACTGCCTCGATGCCGGCGTCATGGGCGCGCTTGAGGCCGTAGGCGTCGGCCTTGTTGGAGATGACCGCGACGATCTCGCCGCCCAGTTCGCCGTAGGACTGGGCGTCGATCAGCGCCTGCAGATTGCTGCCGTTGCCCGAGATCAGCACCACCACCCGGCGTGGCTCGGCCGTCTCGGCGGTGAAGTCGTTGAGGGTGTCGGTGGTCGACTCGTCGCTCATGCCTCGAGATTCTCCAGTCGTACCTGTTCCTCGTCGCCCTCGCGGGAGACGATCTCGCCGAGGGTGACGACCTGCTCGCCGGCGCCCTCCAGATGGGCGCGGGCCGCCTCGGCCTGGGCCGCCGGCACCACCACGACCATGCCGATGCCGCAGTTGAGCACGCGGTACATCTCGCGCGCGGCGACGTTGCCCTTTTCCTGCAGCCAGTCGAAGACCGCGGGACGCTGCCAGGCGGTGACGTCGACACGCGCGGCGAGGGTCTCGGGCAGGACCCGCGGCAGGTTCTCGAGCAGGCCGCCGCCGGTGATGTGCGACAGGGCATGGACGGCGACGCCGCTTTCGCGGATCAGCGACAGCAGCGGCTTGACGTAGATGCGCGTCGGCGCGAGCAGGGCGTCGCCCAGCGGCCGGCCGTCGAGGTCGGCCTGCAGGTCGGCGTCGCTGACCTCGAGGATCTTGCGGATCAGCGAGTAGCCGTTGGAATGCGGCCCGGAAGAGACCAGGCCGAGCAGCACGTCGCCTTCGCCGACCCGGCTGCCGTCGAGGATCTCGGACTTCTCGACCACGCCGACGCAGAAGCCGGCCAGATCGTAGTCGCTGCCCTCGTACATGCCCGGCATCTCGGCGGTCTCGCCGCCCACCAGCGCGCAGCCGGCCTGCAGGCAGCCCTCGCCGATGCCGCTCACCACGTCGGTGGCGATGTCGACATCCAGCTTGCCCGTGGCATAGTAGTCGAGGAACTGCAGCGGCTCGGCGCCGGCCACCACCAGGTCGTTGACGCACATCGCCACCAGATCGATGCCGATGGTGTCGTGACGCCCCAGGTCCATGGCCAGGCGCAGCTTGGTGCCCACGCCGTCGGTGCCGGTGACCAGCACCGGCTGGCGGTAGCCGGCGGGCAGCTCGCACAGGGCGCCGAAGCCGCCCAGGCCGCCCATCACCTCGGGGCGATGGGTGCGCCTGGCGACTCCCTTGATGCGTTCCACCAGGGCGTTGCCGGCATCGATGTCCACGCCGGCGTCCTTGTAGCTCAGGGAGGGGGGCTGTGATGGATCGGCGTCGCTGCGGGTCATGGCGTGTCCTGTCGAAGTGACCTAGAGGTGAAAGCGCGCGCATTGTAGCATCGCGCCTGCCGGGGTGCATCGGCAGGCGCGGTTCCCGTCAACGGCTTGCAAGGACGAGACATGACACGTCAACACATCTGGATACTGCTGGGCCTGGCGGCCGTGCTGTGGCTGCTGGTGCTGCTCGAGCCGATCCTGATGCCGTTCTTCATCAGCATGATTCTTGCCTACCTGGGCGACCCGCTGACCGACTGGCTGGAAGCCCGCGGGCTGTCGCGGCGGCTGGCGGTGAGCGTGGTGTTCCTGGTGCTGTCGCTGGCCCTGGGGCTGGCCGTGCTGGTGATGGTACCGCTGCTCGGCCGGCAGCTCGGTCAGCTGATCGACGCCCTGCCGGCGATCTTCAACTGGGTGCAGGGCACCGTGCTGCCCTGGGTGCGCGAGGTCTCGGGCATCGACCTCAGTACCGACTTCGAGTCCCTGCGCCAGGCGCTGATGGCCAACTGGAAGGAAACCGGCACCTTCGCCGCGGGCCTGCTGGCGCGGGTGTCCCGCTCGGGGCTGGCCCTGGCGCTGTGGGTCGCCAACCTGGCGCTGATTCCGGTGGTGACCTTCTACCTGCTGCTCGACTGGGACCGCATCAAGGCCCAGGTGCGCGATCTGCTGCCGCGGCGGCTGGAGCCGACGGTGACGCGGCTGGCCCTGGAGTGCGACGAGGTACTGTCGGCCTTTCTGCGCGGCCAGCTGCTGGTGATGCTGAGCCTCGGCATCGTCTACGCGGTGGGGCTGACGCTGGCGGGCATCCAGTTCGGCGTGCTGATCGGCCTGCTGGCCGGGCTGGCGAGCATCGTCCCTTATCTGGGAGTGATCGTGGGGCTGGCCGTGGCGGCACTGGTGGCCTTCTTCCAGTACGGGGATCTCGTCCACCTGCTGGGCGTGGGGGCGATCTTCGCGGTAGGCCAGATTCTCGAGGGCGTCGTGCTCCAGCCGCTGCTGCTCGGCGACAAGATCGGCCTGCATCCGGTGGCGGTGATCTTCGCCGTGATGGCGGGGGGGCAGCTGTTCGGTTTCACCGGGGTGCTGCTGGCCCTGCCGGTGGCGGCGGTGATCATGGTAGTATTGCGCCATCTGCACGAACGCTATAAAAACAGTCAGTTATATGACGCCGGTGCACACCTGCCGGATAACGGAGACGACGCATGAGCACGGGGCCGGCGCAGCTGCCACTGGGCGTGGGGCTGCGTGACGATGCAACCTTCGCCAACTTCCTGCCGGGTGACAACGCGGCACCGGTGGGCCGATTGCGTGCCCAGCTCGATGACGACGGGGAAGCCTTCATCTATCTGTGGGGCGGCGAGGGCTCGGGGCGCAGCCACCTGCTGCAGGCGGCCTGCCACGAGGCCGGCGCCCGGGACAAGCGCGCGCTCTACCTGCCCCTCGACGATCTTGGGCACTTTCCGCCGCACATGCTCGAGGACATCGAGCGGCTCGACCTGCTGGCGATCGACGATCTCGACCTCGTCATCGGGCGCCGGCGCTGGGAAGAGGGCCTGTTCCACGCCTTCAACCGGCTGCGCGATGCCGGCAAGCGCCTGGTCATCGGCGCTGCCGCGGCCCCGCGTCAGTTGCCCGTGCAGCTCCCCGACCTGGCGTCGCGCCTGACCTGGGGCGTGACCTTCCATCTGCATCGGCTCGACGATACCCAGCGTCTCGAGGCGCTGCAGCTGCGCGCCCGGGGGCGGGGCATGCAGCTGCCCGACGAGGTGGCGCGCTACATCCTGCACCGGGGTCCACGCCACTTGAACGAGCTGTTCGCCACCCTCGAGCGGCTCGACCGCGCCTCGCTGTCCGCGCAGCGCAAGCTGACCATCCCCTTTGTCAAGCAGGCCCTCGACTGGTAAGACTCACTCGCCGTTGAGTGTCGCCAGTACCCGTCGCGCGCCGCCGTGCTCGCGATGTTCGCCGAGCCAGATTCCCTGCCAGGTGCCCAGTGCCGGCCGGCCGTCGCGAATCGCCAGCGTCAGCTGGGTGCCGAACAGGCTGGCCAGTACGTGGGCGGGCATGTCGTCGTCGCCTTCCAGCGTGTGCCTCAGGCCGGAAAGGTTCGCCGGGGCCAGGCGGTCGGCGAACAGCGCCATGTCATGACGCACGTCCGGATCGGCGCTCTCGTTGAGGGTCAGCGAGGCGGAGGTGTGCAGCAGCTGCAGGTGCAGCAGGCCGACGCGCAGCTCGGCGATCTCGGGCAGGGCCTCGACGAGGGCATCGGTGATGCGGTGAAAGCCGCGCGGGTGGGCGGGCAGGGTCACGGTCTGCTGGTGCCACATGGTGGGGCTCCCTGGGGTAGGGTGTGTGCGTGATGCCGTCGCCCGGCATGAGCGGGCCGGATGGCGGCCTGAAGGCCGGGGCATGGCGCCGGGCTATCCTGCCGATTCGGGAGGATGATTGGCGTCCACCCCGTGGATATCGCCACACTGTACCAAGGATGCCAGGCAATGAATCAGGAGGATGACATGAGCGAGACTCGCATCGAGCGCGACAGCATGGGCGAGCTGGAAGTGCCGGCCAGCGCCCTGTACGGCGCCCAGACCCAGCGCGCCGTGAACAACTTTCCGGTCAGCGGCCAACCGATGCCGGAGGCCTTCATCCGGGCCGTGGCGCGCATCAAGCAGGCCGCCGCCCGCGTCAATCGTGAACTGGGGCTGCTCGATGACGCGCGCGCCGAGGCCATCGATACGGCCGCCCAGGCGCTGATCGACGGTGAGCATGCCGACCAGTTCCCGATCGACGTCTTCCAGACCGGCTCCGGTACCTCGTCGAACATGAACGTCAACGAGGTGATCGCCCACCTCGCCTCGCGGGACGATCTCGAGGTCGGCCCCAACGATCACGTCAACATGGGCCAGTCGAGCAACGATGTGGTGCCGACGGCGATTCATCTGGCGGCGGCGCTGACGGTCAAGGAGCACCTGCAGCCGGCCATGACGTATCTGAAGGCGACCATCGAGCGCAAGGCCGACGCGCTCGACGACGTGGTCAAGACCGGCCGCACGCACCTGATGGATGCCATGCCGGTGCGCATGAGCCAGGAACTGGGCGGCTGGGCGAGCCAGGTCGGTCAGGCGATCGAGCGCCTGGAGGACGGCCTCGGGCGCGTCTCGCGCCTGGCCCTGGGGGGCACGGCCGTGGGCACCGGCATCAATGCTCACCCCGAGTTCGCCGCGAAGGTGGCCGAGCGGCTGGCGGCCGAGACCCATCTGCCGCTGCGCCCCAACGACAGCTTCTTCGCCAGCCTGGGCGGGCAGGACGCCGCGGTGGAGCTCTCGGGACATCTGCGCACCTACGCCTGCACGGTGATGAAGATCGCCAACGACCTGCGCTGGATGAACTCCGGGCCGCTGGCGGGGCTCGGCGAGATCGAGCTGGAGGCCCTGCAGCCGGGCAGCTCGATCATGCCGGGCAAGGTCAACCCGGTGATTCCCGAATCCGCTGCCCAGGTGGCCGCGCAGGTGATCGGCAACGACAGTGCCATCACCGTGGCCGGGCAGAGCGGCAACTTCCAGCTCAACGTGATGCTGCCGCTGATCGCCCGCAACCTGCTGGAGTCGATCACCCTGCTCGGCAACGTCAGCCGCCTGCTGGCCGACCGGGCCATCGCCACCTTCAATGTACGGCGCGACAACATCGAGGCGCCGTTGTCCCGCAACCCGATCCTGGTGACGGCGCTCAATTCGGTCATCGGCTATGACGCGGCGGCGCAGGTGGCAAAGAAGGCCTATCAGGCCGGACGGCCGATCATCGACGTCGCCGAGGAGGAGACCGACCTGTCCCGCGACGAACTCGAGACGCTGCTCGATCCGGCGCGACTGACCCGGGGCGGCGTGCCCGAGTGAGGGCCATGCCCGGCGTCGCCACGCCGGGCGTCGCTACGCCGGGCGTCGCCACGCCGGGCTCCGTCTGGCCTCAGGCCTCGCCGTCGCCCTCGCGACGGGCCTCGTGGATGGTCTCGTTGGCCTCCTGACGCTCTTCCCGGTCCGCCTCGGGCGTGTCGTTCTCGTCGGCACGCGCGGGGCGATAGCGGAAGGTGGCGATGATCGGGAAATGGTCCGAGCCGAACCGGGCCAGGCGGCGCATATCGGCCAGCGTGAAATGCTCGCTGACGAAGATGTGGTCGAGCGGCCAGCGCATCAGCGGGTACCTGGCGTGGAAGGTGCTGAACATGCCGCGCCCGCGCCGCGGGTCGAGCATGCCGCTGATGCGGCAGAAGCGCCGGGTGGTGCGTGACCAGGCCACGTCGTTGAGGTCGCCGAACAGCAGGGTGGGCTGTTCGTGCTGGTGAATCCCCTTGCCCACCAGCAGCAGTTCGCCGTCTCGCCACAGGGAGTCGTCGCTCTCGCCGGGGGCCGGCGGACGCGGGTGCACGGCATGCAGGCGCAGGCGGGTGCCACAGGGCATCGGCAGCCAGGCGTGGATCGAGGGAATGTCGCTCTGGATCAGCCACTTGACCTCGACATCCTCCAGTGGCCGTCGGGAAAACAGGTGCATGCCGTAGAGGTTGTCCAGCGGGATCTTGACGCTGTGAGGCCAGCCCTCGTCCAGCGCGCGGCTCAGCTGTTCGCCCCACCAGGCATCGGATTCCAGGGTCAACACCAGATCCGGTTGCTCGGCGTGGATCTGACGTGTCAGGTCGTCCGCGTTGCGGTTGTCGGTCAGCACGTTGGCGACCATCAGGGTCAGCTGGGCCTGCTCCGTGTCGTCGTCGGCATCGATGACCTGCTTGCGCCACAGCGGCGTCCAGGGCAGCACATGGGCGAGCTGGACGAGCATGACCAGCAGGCAGCCCAGCACGACCCCGACCTGCCAGGTGCCGGAGCCCCAGAGCAGCGCCAGCGCTCCCGTGAGCAGCGCCAGGCCGGCCAGCTGCAGGCGGGGAAAGTCGAAGCCGCGCACCCACCAGACACGCAGCGGCAGCAGGGGCATAAGGGTTGACAGCACCAGCAGCGCTGCGGCGACGGCCAGGCCGATATCGATCATGACGAGTTCCCGGGACGGGCCACGCCCTCTAGGCGTGACGTGATTGAGTCTCCATCAATAACATGAACGCCGCATCGGCACGAGCCGTCAGGTGATGGGCATGCGGGGCTGACTACGTTCGCGCAGATATTCCGCCAGGCGCTCGCGCTGGGCGGCGTTCAGGCGCAGGTAGAGCTTGCTGCGACGCCGCAGCAGGTCATCGGCGTCGACAGCCCATTCCTGATCCACAAGGTAGTCCACTTCGCAGGCGGTGAGCCCGGCGCCGAAATGCTCGCCAAGGTCGGCCTCGCTGGTGCAGCCGTCGAGGAAGCGCCGGCACAGCGTGCCGTAGCTGCGGGTGAAGCGCCAGGCGCGTGCCTCGCCGAGAAACGGGTAGTCGTGCAGCAGGCGGGCCTGAAAGGCCTCCGGAGCGTCGAAGTCACCGCCGGGCAGCGGTGTCTCGGCGGTCCAGGAGCGCCCGGCCTGGGGTAGATGCGGCGCCAAGCTACTCAGGGCGGCTTCGGCCAGCTTGCGATAGGTGGTGATCTTGCCGCCGTAGACCGACAGCAGGGGGGCGCCGGACTCGTCCAGGTCCAGGGTGTAGTCCCGGGTCATGGCCGATGGGTCGGCGGACTCGTCATCACACAGCGGCCGCACGCCCGAGAAGTGAGCCACGATGTCGTCACGGTCGAGTGTGCGCGAGAAGTGCGCATTGACGACCTCCAGCAGGTAGTCGATCTCCGCTTCGCCGACCGTGACCGTCGCCGGGTCGCCGCGATAGCGTACGTCGGTGGTGCCGACCAGGCTGAAGTCCTGTTCGTAGGGCAGCACGAAGACGATGCGTCCGTCCCGGTTCTGCAGGATGTAGGCGCGTTCGTCGGTGTTCAGGCGCGGCACGATGAGATGGCTTCCCTGGATCATGCGGATGCCGTAGCGCGGCCGGTGCTCGGTGCGCTGGCGCAGGAAGCTTTCCACCCAGGGGCCGGCGGCGTTGACCAGGGTTCTTGCCCGGCATTCGCTGCGGCGACCGTCGCGGCTGTCTTCCAGTGTGAGCTGCCAGTGACCGTCGACCTCGCGGGCTGACACGCAGCGCGTGCGCACGTGAATGTCGGCGCCGTTCTCGCGGGCCTGCAGGGCGTTGAGCACAACCAGCCGGGCGTCATCCACCCAGCAATCGGAATATTCGAAGCCACGGGTGATGTGTGGCTGCAGGGGGCTGGTGGCGTCGAAGCGCAGCGAGCGCGAGGCCGGCAGGCTGTCGCGATGGCCGAGATGGTCGTAGAGAAACAGCCCGGTACGCAGCAGCCAGGCGGGCCGCAGGTGAGGGCGGTGGGGCAGGATGAAGCGCAGCGGCCAGATGATGTGCGGTGCCTTGCCGAGCAGGATCTCGCGTTCGCGCAGAGCCTCGCGCACCAGGCGAAACTCGCGGTGCTCGAGGTAGCGCAGCCCGCCATGGATGAGCTTGCTGCTGGCCGAGGAGGTCGCCTGGGCCAGATCCCCCTGCTCGCACAGGGCGACCCGCAGGCCGCGTCCGGCGGCATCGTTGGCGATGCCCGTGCCGTTGATGCCGCCGCCGACGACGAACAGGTCGTAGAGAGGGAGGGATGACGTGCTGCCCATGCGTGGACTCCGCTGATTGCGTTCGTTGATGAAAGACAGAGTGCTTGTTTGTTTCGAAAACGAAAATAGTCTAATCGAAAACGAACATCAAGGTGCGCGCTCGTGCTGCCCGGTTTCTTCCGGGCGGCGATGCGGATCAGGCGTGCAGCGGGGCGGGTGTATTTCGGTGGGGAGTGGTGCCAGCGTCGGCCAGGTAGAGGCTGACGTCGTGGGCCTCCATCAGCGTCAGGATGCTCTCGGGTGGCTGTCGGTCGGTGAACAGGGCGTCGATCTGGGCGATGTTGCCCTGTCGAACCACGGCGTTGCGGCGGAACTTGGAATGATCGGCGGTCAGGTAGACCTGGCGGGAATTGTGGATGATCGCCTGGGCGACGCGCACCTCCTGGTAGTCGAATTCCAGCAGCGAGCCGTCATCGTCGATGCCGCTGATGCCGATGATGCCGAAGTCCACCTTGAACTGGTTGATGAAGTCGATGGTTGCCTCGCCGATGATGCCGCCGTCGCGGGAGCGCACCTGGCCGCCGGCGACGATCACGTTGAAGTCTTCCTTGTGCTGCAGGATGGCGGCCACGTTGAGGTTGTTGGTGATCACCTCGAGGCCGTGATGCGCGAGCAGGGCCTCGGCGACGATCTCGTTGCTGGTGCCGATGTTGATGAACAGCGAGGCATGATCGGGGACGTGGCTGGCCAGCAGGGCGGCGATGCGCCGCTTGGCGTCCAGATTGAGCGTCTTGCGGGTCTGGTAGGCAGTGTTGACGGTGCTGGACTCGAGCCCGGCGCCACCGTGGACGCGCCGGATCAGCCCGTCGTCGGCCAGGGCGTTGAGGTCGCGCCGAATGGTCTGGGGGGTGACGCCGAAGTCCCGGGTGAGCTGCTCGATGGAGGCATATCCCTGGCGCCTGACCAGGGCGACGATGGCGTCGTGGCGTTGCTGCTGGGTCATGGTAATCGCTGTCGGCAAGATGGGCGGGAGTCGGCGCCGCGGGCCGGCTCGTCAGACGCTATGGTATCAGGTGTGCGGCATGGCGAGAGAGGAACGTGAATGTTCTCTTGCGAAAGTCTAGTGGTGTGTCCGGTGGTGGGAAGCGAACATCGGTGCTTGTCCATCCGTTGTCATCGGGTCCGTTCATCGTCAGAAGGAGTTGTGCATCATGGCATCCTGCATCCTTGCCATCGACCAGGGGACGACCAGTTCCCGGGCCATACTGTTCGATCGCCACGGGCAGGTTCATGGCGTGGCTCAGGAGGCGTTCCCGCAGTCGTTTCCCCGGGATGGCTGGGTCGAGCATGATCCCGAGGCGATCTGGCAGTCGGTGCATCGGACCTGCCGTCAGGTGCTGGCTGATGCCAGCCTCCAGGCCGGTGATGTGGTAGCGGTGGGGCTGACCAATCAGCGCGAGACCACACTGGTCTGGGAGCGTGACAGCGGTCGCCCTGTCTATCCGGCGATCGTCTGGCAGGACCGGCGCACCGCCTCCCTGTGCCAGACGCTGAAAGAACAGGGGCACGATGCGCGGATTCGCGAGCGCACCGGCCTGCTGATCGATCCTTACTTCTCGGCGACCAAGCTGGCCTGGCTGCTCGACAGCATCGACGGACTGCGCGAGCGTGCCGAGCGCGGCGAACTGGCCTTCGGTACCATCGACAGTTTTCTGCTCTGGCGGCTGACCGGCGGCCGTGTGCACGCCACCGACGCCACCAACGCTTCGCGCACGGCGCTGTTCAACATTCACACTCAGCAGTGGGACGATGACCTGCTGGCGCTGTTCGACATCCCGCGCGCGTTGCTTCCCGAGGTGCGTGACTGCAGCGCCGACTTCGGCAGTGTCGACCCGACGGTGCTGGGCGCGCCGATCCCCATCGCTGGCGTGGCCGGTGACCAGCAGGCGGCGCTGGTCGGCCAGGCCTGCTTCTCGCCGGGCATGGCCAAGAGCACCTACGGTACCGGCTGTTTCATGGTTCTCAATACCGGCGATACGCCGGCGGTGTCGCGCAACCAGCTGTTGACCACCGTGGCCTATCGGCTCGAGGGCAAGACGACCTATGCGATGGAGGGCAGCATCTTCGTCGCCGGCGCGGCGATCCAGTGGCTGCGCGACGGCCTGGGTCTGCTTCGCGAGGCAGCCGATTCCGAGACGCTGGCGCGTGCCGCGCGGGCCGAGCACGGCGTTTATCTGGTGCCGGCGTTCACCGGGCTCGGCGCGCCGCACTGGGACCCCGGGGCGCGCGGTGCGATCCTCGGCCTGACCCGTGATACCGGCATCGGCGAGATCGTCGCCGCGGGGCTACAGTCGGTCTGCTATCAGACCCGTGATCTGCAGGCGTGCATGAGCGCCGATATCGCCACGACCGGCGACACGCTGCGCGTGGATGGCGGCATGGTGGGCAACGACTGGATGATGCAGTTTCTGGCCGACATGCTCGGCGTGACGGTGGAGCGTCCGCATGTGCTCGAGACCACGGCGCTGGGTGCGGCCTACCTCGCCGGCCTGCAGGTCGGCTGGTATCAGGGGCTCGATGATATTGCACGGCTGTGGCACGGCGAGCGCCGTTTTCAGCCGACGATGCCGGAAGCACAGCGCGAGCGGCTCTATCGCGGATGGCTGGATGCCGTGGCGCGGGTCAAGAGCGGCGAGGCGGGCTGACGCCGGTGAGGACGCCCAAGCGTTTGAGTTGGGCTGCATTTTTTCATCGAGACGGGCTTGCATTTTTCGGCGCTATCCGTAGAATACGCTTCCGTTGTCGGGGCACACGAACCGGCAAGTCGGCAGGACCGTAGCTCAGTTGGTTAGAGCGCCACGTTGACATCGTGGAGGTCAGCGGTTCAAATCCGCTCGGTCCTACCAAGCCGCTTTCGAGTGGCAATGTCGTGTGAAACTGCGTTTGCAGGACCGTAGCTCAGTTGGTTAGAGCGCCACGTTGACATCGTGGAGGTCAGCGGTTCAAATCCGCTCGGTCCTACCAGATTTCGAACGCCCGATTCCCTCAGGAGTCGGGCGTTTTCGCGTTCGTCTGATTCATGGCAGGTGCCTGTCGACGAAGCGCGTGATCTCCGTCAGCGCCTGCCGGGCCGCGGTCAGGCGCGGCGCGAATCCCACGAAGACATGCGGCATGTCGGGCCACAGGCTCAGCTTTACCGGGCTGCCGCTCTGGCTGGCCTGCTCGGCATAGCGACGGCTGTCATCGAGCAGCACTTCCGCCTCGCCGCACTGGATCAGTGTCGGCGGCAGGTTGCTCAGGTCGCCCTCGAGTGGCGAGACGCGAGGGTCGCTGACCGAGGCCGCGGGCGGCTCGCCCAGATAGAGCTGCGTGATCAGCGGCAACAGCGCGGGGTCGAGGATCGGCTCGACGTCGGCCTTGCGGTGCAGCGAATCGCTTTCCCAGCTCAGGTCGGTGGCCGGCGAGAAGGCGATGGCCGCGTCAGGGCGTCGTTGCCCCGTTGCGCCGAGTTCATTCAGGCAGGCCAGCACCAGGTTGCCGCCGGCACTGTCACCGGCGATCAGCAGGGGTGCGTCGCCGTGTTCGTCGGCCAGCCATGCCCAGGCATCGAGGCAGTCCTCGAGGCCGGCCGGGAACGGATGTTCCGGTGCCAGCCGGTAGTCGATGCTGATGACCTCGGCGCGGCAGGCCTGGGCGAGTCGGGCAGCCAGCGGGCGATGACTCGCCGCGCTGCCGGCCATCCAGCTGCCGCCGTGCACATAGAGCAGATAGCGCCCGGCGGTGCCCGGTGGCTCGTCCGGGCACAGGCGTTCGGCGGCGATGACCCGGCCGTCGCGGGCCGGGATCAGCAGCGGCTCGACGCGACAGCGAATCGTCAGAATGCTCGGGTCGGCGGCAAAGTAGCTCTCGAGCAGCCGCCGCTTGACGGTCAGGTCATTGCCGCTGGCCGTGTTCAGGCTCTTGAGGCGCTCGAAGTGGGCGAGCACGGCGTCCAGGCCTTCATGGTTCGCGCCGGGCGAGGTGGTCGTCATGGCTGTTCCCCGGGAGTCGGAAAGTGGCGTGATGGTCCGGGTTCAGCATGGCGGGTCCGGCCGATTCGGGCAATCGGTCGGGCGAGGAGGGGGGAATGCTGGCTTGGCGCACTCGGCGAGCTGCCGGCGACAGGTCGTCGAGGGAGCGCTGTGGACCCTTCCATGGGCGCTACCTCGGCCGCCCCTGGCGAGAACTCCCTCTTTGAACTGTCCTCAGGTGCCGCTCGGCACACAGCGCCGCGATAGACCGGCGAAATCAATCCAGGCGCGGTAGATCGCTGGCCGCCACGAACGTGTCGACCAGCCGTTCGATGCCGGCCTGGTCGGCGGCGCTGAAACGGGCCGGGCTCGGACTGTCGAGATCCAGCACGCCCCACAGCCGGCCGTCGACGATGATGGGCACCACCAGTTCGGAGCGTGAGGCGGCATCGCAGGCGATATGATCGGCCACGGCATGCACGTCATCGACGCGCTGGGTCGCGTGGCTGCGGGCTGCGGCGCCGCACACCCCCTTGTCGAAGGGAATCGGGTTGCAGGCCGGCTTGCCCTGGAAGGGGCCGAGCACCAGGGTCATCGGGCGACGGTGCAGGTAGAAACCGGCCCAGTTCAGCTCGCCGACCTCCTGCATCACGAAGGCGCAGGTCTGGGCGGCGTTGGTCAGCCAGTCGCGGGTGTCGAGCAGGGCTGCGAGCTGACGCTCGAGCAGGGCGTAGTCGGTCATGGAAGGCTCCTTGGAAATGACTCGGGCCGGCAAGGCCGGCCCGAGAAAACGGTGCGTGCGTGACGAGCGGTGGACTTATTTCCAGCCGGGCACCGCGCCGCCCTTGAACAGCTCGTCGGCCTTGTCGATCACCGCCTGGCTGTGATAGGCGTCGACCAGCTCCTGGATCGCCTCGCGGTCCTGGTCGCCTTCGCGCACCACGATCAGGTTGACGTAGGGCGACTCCGGGCCTTCCTTGATCAGGGCGTCATCCAGGCTCAGGCCGGCGGGCTGGGCGAAGGTGTTGTTGATGAACGCCATGTCGACGTCCGGCAGCACGCGGGGCAGCTGGGCGGCCTCGATCTCGCGGAACTCGAAGTCATGCGGGTTCTCGGCGATGTCGATCGGTGTCGCCTCGAGGTTGTTCGGGTCGTTGAGCGTGAGCAGGCCCTTGTTGTGCATCAGGATCAACGCCCGGCCCTCGTTCGACGGGTCGTTGGGCAGCGCGATGGTGGCGCCATCGGGCAGTGCGTCGATGCTGTCATACTTGTCGGAGTAGGCGCCGATCGGGTAGACGAAGGTGCGCCCGGCGATGGCGAACTTGTAGCCGCGATCGCGAACCATCGACTTCATGTACGGCTCGTGCTGATAGGCGTTGGCATCCAGACTGCCGTCGGCCAGGGCGGCGTTGGGCGTGACGTAGTCGGTGAACTCGACGATCTCCACGTCGAGGCCGTACTTGTCCTTGGCGATCTGCTTGGCGACCTTCATGACATCGGTTTCCGGACCGGCCACGGTGCCGACCTTGATGTGGTCGTCGGCGGCCTGGACGCTGCCGATCATGCCCAGGCCCAGCAGGGTGGCGCCCAGCGCCTTGGCGATTGCATGCTTCATGGTTGCGCTCCTTGTCTCGATTTGCGCGCTCGTTCCGCGCGTCATGTGCGAATTATAAGGCATAAACGCGGTATTTATAATTCTTTTCTGTTATTAATCCAATAGGCTTACTTGTGGTCGCTCCGGCGGACCAGGTAGTCGCCGAGCATCTGAAAGCCCTGTACCAGCACCACCAGGATGACCACGGTGATCAGCATGATGGTGGGATTGAAGCGGTTGTAGCCGTAGCGGATGCCCAGATCGCCGAGGCCGCCGCCGCCCACGGCGCCAGCCATCGCCGAATAGCTGATCAGGGTGACCACGGTGATGGTCAGGCCGGTGATGATGCCGCCGCGGGCCTCGGGCAGCAGCACCTTGGTGATGATCTGGTAGGGTGTGGCACCCATCGACTGGGCGGCCTCGACCAGCCCCGGCGGCACCTCGTTCAGCGCCCCCTCGACCAGCCGGGCGACAAACGGAATGGCGGCGATGGTCAATGGCACCGCGGCGGCGTTGGTACCGATCGAGCTGCCCACCAGGGCCCGCGTGAAGGGGATGATCGCCACCATCAGGATGATGAACGGGATCGAGCGGCCGATGTTGGTGACGATGCCCAGTACCCGGTTGGTCAGCGGTTGGGCGAGAATCTGCCCGGGACGGGTGACATAAAGCAGCACGCCCAGCGGCACGCCCAAAGCCGCCGCGATGAGGCCCGAGACGGCGACCATGTAGAGGGTGTCGAGCGTGGCTTCGAGAATCAGTTCAAGCATCGCGCTGGACATGGCCGAGCACCTCCACTTGCAGGTCGTGGGATTCGAGGTAGGCGAGCGCCTCGCGGGTCTTGTCGGCGGGGCCGATCAGTTCGGCGATCATCAGCCCCAGCGTGCGGTCCTGAATCGACTCCACCTTGGCTTCGAGGATGCTGACGTCGATGTTGCAATCCCGGGCCAGCCGCGACACCAGCGGCGTGGACACCGAGTCGCCGGTGAAGGCTAGACGTACCACCGGGTGGGTGTCGTCGCCGGGCTGGGCGGCGAGGCGGTCGACCAGTGCCTGTGGCGGCTCGAGCTCGAGGAAGGCGTTGAGAAACTCGCGCCCGAGGCGGGTCTGCGGGGCGGTGAAGAAGTCGCCGACGTCGGCTTCCTCCACCAGTTCGCCGGCGGAGATCAGGCTGACGCGATGGCAGATGGTCTTGACCACCTCCATCTCGTGGGTAATCAGCAGGATGGTCAGGCCCAGCTTGCGGTTGATGTCCTGCAGCAGCTCGAGGATCGACAGCGTCGTCTGCGGATCCAGCGCCGAGGTGGCCTCGTCGCACAGCAGCACCTTGGGGCGGCTGGCCAGAGCGCGGGCGATCGCCACGCGCTGCTTCTGGCCGCCGGAAAGCTGGGCCGGGTACATGTCCCGCTTGTCGGCCAGGCCGGTGAGCTCGAGCAGCGGCTCGACGCGCTCGCGAATCTCGCGCTTGGCGACGCCCATCAGCTCCAGGGGAAGGGCGACATTGGCGAACACGGTGCGCGACGACAGCAGGTTGAAATGCTGGAAGATCATGCCCATCCGGTGGCGGGCCCGGTTCAGGCTGGCGGCATCGAGCGCGGTGAGTTCCTCGCCGTCGACGAACACACGGCCGGTGGTGGGGCGCTCGAGCAGGTTGACGCAGCGGATCAGCGTCGACTTGCCGGCGCCGGACAGGCCGATGACGCCGTGAATGGCGCCTTGCGGGACGTGCAGATGCACGGGCTTGAGGGCGTGAATCGCCTGCTCGCCCGTGCCGTAGGTCTTGGAAACGTTGTCGAGAGTGATCATGGGCCAGGTCGTGTCGCGGCGCGATTGCCGGGCGGAGGGCGCTGCCGGGCGAAAAAAAGGCCACCCTGTCGGGTGGCCATCAACGCTGGACACACCCTTTTAGCTGCACTTTCCGCACAGCAGCCCGAGGGCTTCTGGCGGAGGCGCCCGCAAGCCGGGATCAAATCGGCGCCTGAAGAATATCCGCGAAATTTTATAGGGGTGGTCGAAACCCGTCAACGATTTCGGGATATGTCGCAAGGCAGGGTCGTCCCATGCAGGATATCTTGCTGTAAGGAGGTGCTTCTGTGAGAAGATCCTTGGCGGGATGGCCGGTGTGAATGACGGGCGGGGGCTGCGCTCGCCGTGGACGCGCCCATGTGGCGTTCACTAGACTGGCCGCTTCACTTCAGGGAGACGCAAGATGTTCACGGGTATCGTTCAGGGGACCGCGGAACTGGTGGCGGTGGAGGAAGCACAGGAATTCCGTACCCATGTGCTGGCCCTGCCGGCTGCACTGCGCGAGGGACTCGAGCTCGGCGCCTCGGTGGCGCACAACGGCTGCTGCCTGACGGTGACGGCGATCGACGGCGAGCGGGTGAGCTTCGACCTGATGCGCGAGACGCTGCGCTTGACCAACCTGGGCCAGCTGGCGGTCGGCGACCGCGTCAACGTCGAGCGGGCGGCGCGCTTCGGCGACGAGATCGGCGGGCATGCCATGTCGGGGCACGTGATCGCCATGGCCGAGCTCGGCGAGATCGACGAGGCGCCCAACAATCGCCGACTGTGGTTCACTCTGCCGCAGCCCTATGAGCGGTTCCTGTTCGAGAAGGGCTACATCGGTATTGATGGTATCAGCCTGACCATCGGCGAGGTCCGGGGGCAGCGCTTCTGCGTCAACCTGATCCCGGAAACGCTGGCCCGCACCACGCTGGGCGAGCGCGTGCCGGGCGACCGGGTCAACATCGAGATCGACCCGCAGACCCAGGCGATCGTCGAGACCGTGGAGCGGGTGCTGGCGGCGCGGCAGCCCGCCTGAGTCGTGTCGCGTCGAAGGGGCGTTAGTGGCGGCGATGGCACGATCGTCGGCACTTGCTTATAAAGGGAGGGCTGCCGCCCCGGTGGCCCGACTGGCCTCGGCGCGGATGGCTCGCGTCGCCGTGACCCTTTGGGTACCATAGGCGGCTTTTCATGATCCCTGGAACCTGACGCGAGCGCGGGGCTGGCCAATGCTGAAGCGACGACTCAATAACTACTTCAAGCTGGACGAACACGATACCACGATACGCCGGGAGGTCATCGGTGGCATCACGACCTTCCTGACGATGGCCTACATCATCTTCGTCAACCCCAGCGTGCTCTCGCAGGCCGGGATGGACCAGGGGGCGGTGTTCGTCGCCACCTGCCTGGCTGCGGCGATCGGCTGTCTGATCATGGGGGCCTGGGCCAACTATCCGGTGGCGCTGGCGCCGGGCATGGGGCTCAACGCCTTTTTCACCTACACCGTGGTCATGGGCATGGGCAAGAGCTGGGAGGTAGCGCTCGGCGCGGTCTTCCTCTCCGGGGTGACCTTCTTCCTGCTCAGCATCTTCCGTATCCGCGAGTGGATCATCAACTCGATCCCGATCTCGCTGCGGCTGGGCATTGCCGCGGGTATCGGCTTGTTCCTGGCGATCATCGCCCTGGAAAACGCCGGCATCATCGTCGATCATCCTGCCACGCTGCTGACGCTGGGCGATCTCTCCCAGCCGCCGGCGCTCTATACCCTGGCCGGCTTCTTCGTGATCACCGCACTGTCCTATCTGCGCGTCACCGGCGCGGTGATGATCGGCATTCTGGGCGTGACCGTGGTCGGCATCCTGCTGGGCCACAATCAGTTCGGCGGCCTGGTGTCGATGCCGCCGTCGGTCGAACCGGTGCTCTTTCACCTGGATATCGCCGGTGCGCTCGATGTCAGCATGCTCAGCGTGATCTTCGCCTTCCTGTTCGTCGATCTGTTCGACACCGCCGGTACCCTGATCGGCGTGGCCCATCGCGGCGGCCTGCTGGACAAGGACGGCAAGCTGCCGCGGCTCAATCGGGCGTTGATGGCCGACAGTTCGGCCACCATCAGCGGTGCGTTGCTGGGCACCTCGTCCACCACCAGCTACATCGAGAGTGCCTCGGGCATCGCGGCCGGTGGGCGCACCGGATTGACCGCGGTGGTGGTTGCCATCCTGTTCCTGGTCAGCCTGTTCTTCGCGCCGCTGGCCGGTTCCATCCCCGCCTATGCCACCGCGGGAGCGCTGCTCTACGTCGCCGTGCTGATGTGCGGCAGCCTGGCGCATGCCGACTGGGACGACGTCACCGAGGCGGCGCCGGTGCTGATCGCCGCCCTGGCCATGCCGCTGACCTATTCCATTGCCAATGGCATCGCCCTGGGCTTCATCAGCTATGCGCTGATCAAGCTGTTCTCCGGGCGTCACCGTGATCTCAACCCGGCCGTGGTCGTGTTGTCGGTGCTGTTCATTGCCAAGTTCCTGTTCCTCGACGGAGGCCATTGATGAGTAGTATCTACGGGGACTACATCAAGTCCGTGATTCGCACCGTGCCCGACTGGCCGCAGCCGGGGGTCAACTTTCGTGATATCACGCCCGTACTGCAGAACAGCGCGGCGTTCCGCAAGCTGATCGACAGCTTCGTGCATCGCTATCAGGAGATGGATCTCGACGCTATCGCCGCGATCGATGCGCGGGGTTTCATCATCGGTGCGCCGGTCGCCTATGAGCTGGGCTGCAGTTTCGTGCCGGTGCGCAAGAAGGGCAAGCTGCCGTTCCGCACCATCAGCGAGACCTACACCCTCGAGTACGGCGAATCCACCGTGGAGCTGCATTCCGATGCCTTCCGCGAAGGCGATCGCATCCTGATCATGGATGACCTGATCGCCACCGGCGGTACCATGCTGGCCGCCGCCAAGCTGATTCAGCGTAGCGGCGGGCAAGTGGTCGAGACCGCCACCATCATCGATCTGCCCGAGCTGGGTGGTTCGCAGAAGATTCGCGAGGCCGGCCACGGCGTCTTCGCGGTGTGTTCCTTTCTCGAGAGCGACTGACGTCGCCTCCTGACCTCGCGCCGCCACTGTCTTGCCGCCTCGGCGAGCCGGTGGCGGCGCGTTTCCTTTCACAGGTAGCTTCCTCTATGTCAGCCGATCGTTACCATCAGCAGTTCACGGTGTCCTGGGACCAGCTGCATCGCGACGTGCGTGCGCTGTGCCACAAGCTCATCGAGCGTGACTTCAAGGGTATCGTCGCCATCACCCGTGGCGGCCTGATCCCGGCGGCGCTGATCGCCCGAGAACTCGACGTGCGCCTGATCGATACGGTGTGCATCAAGAGTTACGACCACATGGACCAGAGCGAGCTGGAGGTGGTCAAGGGCGTCGATCATGACGGTGCCGGCTGGCTACTGGTCGATGACCTGGTCGATACCGGCCGGACGGCCCGGGCGGTGCGCGACATGCTGCCCAGGGCGCACTTCGTGACCGTCTATGCCAAGCCGGAAGGGCGCCCGCTGGTCGACCAGTACCTGACCGAGGTTGCCCAGGACTGCTGGATCCAGTTCCCCTGGGACATGGGTGTCGCCTATGTCGAGCCGCTGGTCGAGCAGATGCGCCAGCCGGCCGACGGGCGCAGCGACTGAGTCGCCGGCGACACAGACGAGGCAGACGATGACGCAGATTCCCTTGCCCGACAGCTGGGCCCGCCATCTGGGGGGTGAATTCACCGCACCGTACATGCAGGCCCTGCGTGACTTCCTGGCCCGCGAGAAGGCGGCGCGCAAGGTCATCTACCCGCATTCTTCGAACTGGTTCCGGGCCTTCGATCTCACGCCGCTGGACCGGGTGAAGGTCGTGGTGCTCGGCCAGGATCCGTACCACGGCCCCGGCCAGGCTCACGGTCTGTGCTTCTCGGTGCGCCCGGGCGTGCCCGTGCCGCCCTCCCTGCAGAATATCTACAAGGAGCTGGCGGCCGACGTCGGCACCACACCGGTCAATCACGGCTTTCTCGAGCGCTGGGCCGAGCAGGGCGTGCTGCTGCTCAACAGCGTGCTGACCGTCGAGCGCGGCAACGCCGGCGCCCATCGCAACCAGGGCTGGGAAACCTTCACCGACCGGGCGATCCAGGTCGTCAACGAGCAGTGCGACGGCGTGGTGTTCCTGCTGTGGGGCAGCTACGCCCAGAAGAAGGCCGCCTTCGTCGATCGCGACCGGCACCTGGTGCTGCATGCTCCGCATCCGTCGCCGCTGTCGGCCCATCGCGGCTTTTTCGGTCAGCGACACTTTTCCCGCGCCAATGCCTTTCTGGCCGAGCGGGGGCGTTCACCCATCGACTGGCAGCTGCCGGTCGAGGTGCCGGCGTGAGGCGTTGACGGACGGTCGGCGGGTTTGACTTAACCCGTCGGCCCCGGCGCGCTAGAATGGCGCGCGATTTTTCGGGGCCCCGGGTCCCGATCCGCCCAATTTGCCTCGCAAGGGACCCCGCCATGAGCGTTCATGCCATCCAACATCCGCTGGTCAAGCACAAGCTTGGCCTGATGCGCACCGCCGACATCAGCACCAAGAGCTTCCGTGAGCTGGCCGGCGAGGTCGCCAAGCTGCTGACCTACGAGGCCACCCAGGATCTCGAGCTGGAGCCGCAGACCATTCAGGGCTGGAGCGGCCAGCCGATCGACGTCGAGCAGCTCAAGGGCAAGAAGGTCACCATCGTGCCGATCCTGCGCGCTGGTCTGGGTATGCTGGACGGGGTGACCGACCTGATTCCCAGTGCCCGCATCAGTGTCGTCGGGCTCTACCGCAACGAGGAAACCCTCGAGCCGGTGCCCTACTTCGAGAAGTTCACCAACGATCTGGACGAACGGCTGGCGATCGTCATCGACCCGATGCTGGCCACCGGCGGTTCGATGGTCGCCACCCTGGACATGCTCAAGGCGCGGGGCTGCCCGCTGATCAAGGTGATCGTGCTGGTGGCGGCGCCGGAAGGCATCCAGCGCGTGCAGCAGGCCCATCCGGATGTCGAGATCTACACCGCGTCCATCGACGAGCGGCTCGACGAGAACGGCTATATCGTGCCCGGTCTGGGCGATGCAGGCGACAAGATCTTCGGCACGCGCTGACCGGCCCTCCACAGCCGTCACGCTATCGCCCCGGGGTCCCTGACGTCTGGGGCGTTTTTTCGCGCGGCCTGCGGAGGGAGCCCGGCCGCTTAGCCGCTCCCCTGGAGAGAGCGGTCCGACAACAACCGGAGCATGATTTGCAATGACTGATACGGTAACCACGGCGCCTCGCGCCGATTCTCCCCTGCGCACGCTGGTGACCGGTGCGCAGATGCTGTTCGTGGCCTTCGGTGCGCTGGTGCTGGTGCCCCTGCTGACCGGGCTGGACCCCAGCGTGGCGCTGTTCACCGCCGGTGCCGGCACTCTGGTCTTTCATTCCGTGACCCGCCAGAGCGTGCCGGTTTTCCTGGCCTCGTCATTCGCCTTCATCGCGCCGATCCAGGGCTCGGTCGCCAGCTACGGCATTCCGGCAACGCTGGGCGGGCTGTTCGCCTCGGGGCTGGTCTATGTGGCGATCTCGCAGGCGATTCGCCTCAAGGGCACCGGCTGGCTGCACCGGCTGTTGCCGCCGGTCGTCGTCGGACCGGTGATCATGGTCATCGGGCTGGCGCTGGCGCCGGTAGCGGTGGACATGGCGACCGGTAAGAACAGCGAGCACATCGCCTACGGCCAGGCCATCACCCTGTCCATGATCAGCCTGCTGGTGACGCTGGTACTGGCTGTCTTCGGCCGCGGCCTGTTGCGCCTGATTCCGATCATGGGCGGTATCCTGGTCGGTTATCTGCTGTCGCTGGGCATGGGCGTGGTCGACCTCAGCCAGGTCAAGGCCGCGTCCTGGCTGGAGATGCCCTCCTTCGTCGCGCCCACCTTCAACCTGTCCGCCGTGCTGTTCATGCTGCCCGTGGCCATCGCTCCGGCGGTGGAGCACATCGGCGACATGATCGCCATTGGCTCGGTGACCCGGCGCGACTACCTGGTCAAGCCGGGGCTGCATCGCACACTGCTGGGCGACGGCCTGGCGACCTCCACCGCGGCCCTGTTCGGTGGTCCGCCCAACACCACCTATTCCGAGGTGACCGGCGCGGTGACGCTGACACGCAACTTCAACCCGCGGGTGATGATCGTGGCCGCCTGTGTGGCGATCGTGCTGGCCTTCGTCGCCAAGCTCGGCGCCCTGCTGCAGAGCATTCCGGCGCCGGTGATGGGCGGCATCATGACGCTGCTGTTCGGCTCCATCGCAGTGGTCGGCATGAATACACTGGTGCGTGCCGGGCAGGCACTGACCGCCTCGCGCAACCTGGTCATCGTCTCGCTGATCCTGGTGTTCGGCATCGGCGGCATGCAGATCGGCAGCGGCGAGTTCTCGCTGCAGGGCGTGAGTCTCTCGGCGCTGGTCGGCATCGTCCTCAACCTGCTGCTGCCGCCGGCCAGGGAAGAAGAGTCCTGAGGCACGCGAGACGTTGCCGCGCATTGCCGCCGGCGGGGGCAAGGCGGCATCATGCGGTATGACGTCCTGTTTCCGCCGGCCACCGTCCAATCGGCAGCACTGCCGGTCGGGTGGTGGTCGGGAAACGAGACCCCGATCTTTCAATTCTTCGGTGAGCTGACATGAGCCTGACCCATCTCAACGCCCGCGGCGAGGCCCACATGGTCGACGTCGGTGACAAGCCCGTCAGCCAGCGCGAAGCGGTGGCCAGCGGGCGTATTTACATGCAGGCCGCGACCCTGGCCCGACTCGAGGCGGGCGGCATGCCCAAGGGCGACGTGCTGGCCACGGCGCGGATTGCCGGCATTCAGGCCGCCAAGCGCACCCATGAGCTGATTCCGCTGTGTCATGCCCTGGCGCTGACCAAGGTCAGCATCGACTTTCGGCTGGATGCGGCGGCCGGCTGCGTCGAGGTGCGGACGCTGTGCCGCCTCGCCGGACGCACCGGCGTGGAGATGGAAGCCCTGACCGCGACCTCCGTGGCGTGTCTGACGCTCTATGACATGTGCAAGGCGGTCGACAAGGATATGGTGATCGGCGATGTCCGCCTGGAAAGCAAGCGTGGCGGCAAGTCCGGGGATTACCGGCGTCCTGATGACGAAGCGGCACCGACGCCGCTGGTCGCCGCCGAGGCCGCCGGCAACGGCATCGGCATGATGTCGCGCCCGGCGCAGCCGTGCATTCAGGTCAAGTGCCTGGCCGAGCTGCGCGAACGGCTCGGTGTGGGAGAGGTCGAGGTGCTCGTCGACGAGTTGCCGTCCAATGACGTTGCCGGACTCAAGGCCGCGCTGACGGCGCGGGATGCGCGTTTCGCGCTGCTGGGCGAGCAGCGCGTGCTGTGTGCCGTCAATCAGGTGATGAGCGGCGAGCAGGCACAACTGACCGACGGGGATGAAGTGGCATTCTTTCCGCCGGTAACGGGAGGCTGAACATGATTCGGGTCCAGACGGCGCCCTTCGATGCCGGCGCCGAACAGGCGGCATTGACCGCACAGCGCCGGGACATCGGCGCGGTGGTGTGCTTCACGGGGCTGGTACGCGACTTCAACGAGCGCCCCGAGGTGTCGGCGCTGACGCTGGAGCATTACCCCGGCATGACCGAGAAGGCACTGGCCGACATCGTCGCCGAGGCCGAGTCCCGATGGCCATTGAACGGCGTGCGCCTGATCCATCGTGTCGGCCGGCTGGCACCGGGCGATCCGATCGTGCTGGTGGCGGTGGCCAGTGCCCATCGGCTGGCGGCGTTCGAGGCCTGCCACTTCATCATGGATTATCTGAAGACCCGGGCGCCGTTCTGGAAGAAGGAGCATACCGCCGAGGGCGACTACTGGGTCGCCGAGCGGACCACGGATCACGATGCGGCCCGTCGCTGGGAGGCTTCATGACGCAACAGCTGGTCGACAATTTTCAGCGCACGGTGCGTTACGTCAGGCTTTCGGTCACCGATCGCTGCGACTTCCGCTGTGTCTACTGCATGAGCGAGGACATGACGTTCCTGCCCCGTTCGCAGGTGCTGACGCTCGAGGAACTGGCTCTGGTAGCCCGTGCCTTTACCGAGCTGGGGGTCGAAAAGATCCGCCTGACCGGGGGCGAACCGCTGGTCAGGCGCGGTATTGAAAAGCTGGTGGCGGATATCGGCAATCTCGACGGTCTGACCGATTTCGCCATGACCACCAATGGTGCCGGGCTGGGCAAGCATGCCGGGGCATTGCATGCAGGCGGGATGAATCGGCTCAATATCAGCCTGGACTCCCTCGACCCCGAGCGCTTCCGGCGCCTGACCCGTACCGGGGATCTGCAGCGGGTTATCGACGGCATTCACGCCGCCCAGGATGCCGGTTTCGAACGCATCAAGCTCAACGCGGTCATCCTGCGCGGCCGCAACGACGATGAAGTACTGGATCTGGTCAACTTCGCACGTCGCGAGAGTCTGGACATCAGCTTCATCGAGGAGATGCCGCTGGGGGATGTCTCGGATCACTCGCGGGGGGAGACCTACTGTTCCAGCGATGAGGTGCAGCGCTGGATCGAAACGGCCTATTCCCTGACACCGACCACCGAGACGACGCTGGGGCCGTCCCGTTATTTCATGATGCCCGACAGCCCGGTCCGCATCGGTTTCATTTCGCCTCACAGCCATAATTTCTGTGATACCTGCAATCGGGTTCGCGTCACGGCGGAAGGGCGTCTTTTGCTGTGCCTCGGCAACGAGCATTCGGTGGATCTGCGCGAGGTACTGCGGCGTCACCCCGGCGAGATCGAACCCCTCAAGCAGCGCATCATCGATGCGATGCCGCTCAAGCCCGAACGTCATCATTTCTCGACCGACGGCGACGTACAGATCGTTCGCTTCATGAACATGACGGGCGGCTAGTCACTCCGACGTGCCGCTGTCATTCCTGCCTGGATGAACGCGCCGATGCCGTGAGTTTTCCCCGGCGTCGGCGTCGACTTTTCTTGCCAATTCCCCCGCCGACCATATACTTTTTACAGACTCATGCCGTTTTCGGTATTTCACAGCCTGGTATGGAGGAGGACGATGTCAGCCGAGTCCCTGGAAAAGATCGCTCGCAACAAGAATGTGGCGCGGGCCGCCGCGCGTCAGTTGAGCATGGAACAACTCAACAAACTGGCCGAAGTGATCAACGAGGTCATTGAGCAGAAGCAGGAAGAAGAGCGTCGCCGTCAGGAAGAAGAGTCGGTCAAGGCACGCAAGCTCGAGGAGATTCGCGAGGCGATCAATGATGCCGGGTTGTCACTCGATGATCTGGTCGGCGAACAGCCGCGGCGGCGCCGCGGTCGACCGCCGAAGAACAAGCAGGCCGGTAGCTGAGCCGAAACGGGCGGGGCGAGGGGTCTTGGTAGCAGCCTGACCTCTCGACCCGGGCCGGGTTTCCCGGTGGAAGAGACCTCGAAGCGGGCGAAAAATCGCCCGCTTTTTTCATGGCTTGCTGCCGGTTTTCGGTCGCCGAAATGCGGCCTCGGGCGTGCTACTGAAGGGCTTCCGCCGCCGAGATCTGCAGATGAAGGGTGGGGGGGCGCCGCAGGTGGTCGGCCAGCCATTGATGCAATGGACCCTGGAGCTGGGCGCGCAGGGCGGCCGGTGTCTCGGCATCCAGCCGGGTCAGGGTGTCATCGAGCCAGTCGGCGAAGGCGGTGTCGTCCAGAGGCGAAGGGCCGGTGTAATCCAGCAGCAGACGGCCCACGCGCTGCCATCCCGAGCCGGTAAGCGTCACCGGCAGCAGCAGGGCGAAGTCACCTTCCCGTTCATGGCGGGCACGGGGATGATTCTCCAGCCCTGCCAGGTCACGCACGTTGTCTTCATGAACGATACGCGGGGTCAGGGGCAAGCGGCGTTCCACGGCGAGGCCGTCGGCATCCAGACGAATCCAGTCGCCGTTGCCGGGCACCAGTGGTGCGTCGATACCCAGCTCGCGAGCCAGTTGCCGGTGTGCTTCCTGATGGCGATGTTCGCCGTGTACCGGCAGCAGGTGGCGGGGGCGGATCCACTCGTAGAGCGTGCGTAATTCCGCCTGCGCGGGATGCCCGGAAGCATGCAGCTCGGGGTGGCAGCTTTCTTCCAGGATGCGCACGCCGAGACGGGTGAGCGCCGCCTGCAGGCGCTCGATCAGGCGTTCGTTGCCGGGAATGGCCTTGGCCGAGAAGATCACCGTGTCGTCGGTCTGCAGGGCGAGATCGGGGTGGCTGCCCCGGGCGAGCCGCGACAGTGCCGCTCTTGGCTCGCCCTGGCTACCGGTGGCGATGATCATCACTTCATCGGCGGGCAGGTAGCCGACGTCGCGGATCGGCACCAGGGGCGGAAAGTCGTCCAGATAGCCGAGGCCGCGGGCCACGCTGACCATGCGCTGCATCGAGCGTCCCATCAGGGCGACGCGCCGGCCGCAGCGCTGTGCGGCGTGGCCCAGTGCCAGGATGCGAGCCAGGTTGCTGGCGAAGCAGGAAACGATCACCCGGCCTTCGCATGCGGCGACCGTACCCTCCAGCGCCCGGGCGACCTCGCCTTCGCTGCGCGAGGTGCCGGGGACGCAGGCATTGGTGGAGTCACCGACGACCAGATCGACGGGCGCGATGGCGCGATAGAGCTCGGGGTCCACCGGCTTGCCGATCAGTGGTTCGGGGTCGAGCTTCCAGTCGCCGGTATGCAGCACCCGATGGTGGGGCGTGGTGACCAGCAGGGAACAGCTTTCGGGAATCGAGTGCGTCAACGGCAGATAGCGCAGCGTGAAGGCGCCGCACCCCAGCGCCTCGCCCGGCGCGACCACCCGGATCGCGGTGTCGGGCAGGCCGCGTTCGGCGAACTTGGCACGCAGCAGGCCGGCGGCCAGCGGGGTGGCATAGATATCGCAGCCCCAGTGCGGCCACAGCCAGGCCGCGGCACCGATATGGTCCTCGTGACCATGGGTGATGAACAGCGCCCGCGGGCGGATGCCCTGCTCGGGAAGGCGCTCGATGTCCGGCACCTGGAGCGGGCCGCCGGGCAGGTCCTGGCGGATCATCATGCCGCAATCGATGGCCAGCCAGTCGTGTCGATAGCCGTAGAGGTTGAGGTTCATGCCGATCTCCCCGCTGCCGCCCAGGGGCAGGAAGGACAGCGGTGGCTTGCGGCGGGGGCGGATCTGGACGCGAGAGTGCAACATCATCGACACGGCATTGTCATGGGGACCCCACTATACGGGATGGTTCCGGGGGCTCACAACGCGCGTTAGCGCAGGGCCGCGATTTCGTTAGAATAGTTGGCCTTCAGTGCCTTTCCTTGCGGACACAGCGGACCTTTCATGGCTCATTCGTATCGTCTTGTCGTTTCCTGTCCCGACCAGGTCGGGATCGTTGCTCGGGTTTCCAATTTCATCGCCGCCCAGGGGGGCTCCATCACCGAGGCCAACCAGCACTCGGATCTGGCTACCGGGCGTTTCTTCATGCGCTACGAGATTCGCTTCGAATCGGCCGTGGACGCCGACGCGCTTCGGGCCACCTTTGCGCCGATCGCCGAGGCGTTTTCCATGGACTGGGCGTTCCATGACTCGCAGCGTCGCAAGCGTATCGTGCTGATGGTGTCCCGCGCCTCGCACTGCCTGGTGGATCTGCTCTATCGCTGGAAGGCCGACGAACTCGACTGCGAGATTCCCTGTGTGATTTCCAATCACGAGGACCTGCGCGATCTCGTCGAGTGGCACGGCATCGACTTCCACCATGTCCCGGTGCCGGCCACCGACAAGACGGACGCCTTCGAGGAGACCCAGCAGCGCATCGAGGCGGCACAAGCCGATGCCGTGGTGCTGGCGCGCTACATGCAGATCCTTCCGCCGTCGCTGTGTGAACGCTACGCCGGCCGGGTCATCAACATCCATCACAGCTTCCTGCCCTCGTTCGCCGGCGCGCGACCGTATCATCAGGCCTACGAGCGTGGCGTCAAGTTGATCGGCGCGACCTGTCACTATGTCACCCAGGAGCTGGATGCCGGCCCCATCATCGAGCAGGACGTGCACCGCATTTCACACTGCCATACCGCACAGGATCTGGTGCGCTTCGGGCGTGACATCGAGAAGGCCGTGCTGGCCCGCGGACTGCGCTGGCACCTGGAAGACCGGGTGCTGATCCACGGCAACAAGACCGTCGTGTTCGCCTGATTCAGTCAGGAGAACAGCAGCAGCTGGCGGGCATCCTCCGCCGGCCGCAGCCGTGCCCCGACCCCCAGCAGACGCACCGGGCGGGCGCCGCGCTGCCAGGCCGCCTCGAGCAGTGTCGCGAAATGCTCGGTGTCCATCTGGGCGCCGGCGGCCTCGAGGGTGGTCAGCGTGAAGTCATCGAAACGGACCTTGATGAAGCTGCCCTTGATCGCCGGATCGCCGTGACGTGCCAGGCGTGCCCGTAGCCGCTCGATCAGTGGAGGCAGGGCCGCCCGGCAGGCCGCGAGGTCCGGCAGGTCCTGATGGAAGGTGGTCTCGGCGCTGATCGACTTGCGCTCGCGTTCGGTCTTTACCGGTCGGTCGTCAATGCCACGGGCTAGCTCGTGAAGCCGCTGGCCGAACTTGCCGAAGTGGTCGACGAGCGCCTCCCGCGACCAGCTCCGCAGGTCGGCGCAGGTCGCGATGTTCAGCGCCGCCAGCCGGGCCGCGGTGGCCGGCCCCACGCCGTGAAGCCGGTCCACCGGAAGCTCGGTGATGAAGTTCTCGACGGCCTCCGGGGGGATGACTGTCAGGCCGTCGGGCTTGTCCCAGTCACTGGCGATCTTGGCGAGAAACTTGCTGGGCGCCACGCCCACCGAGAGCGTGATGCCGGTGCGCCGGCGCGTTTCCTCCTTGAGCCAGCGGGCCATCCAGGTGGCGCTGCCCCGGAAACGACGGACCTCGCTGACGTCGAGATAGGCCTCGTCGAGCGAAAGTGGCTCGATTCGTGGCGTCAGCTCGCGGAAGATCGCCTGAATGCGTTCGGACACCTCGCGGTAGCGGGGAAAGTCCGGTGGCAGCAGGGTCAGGTCCGGGCACAGCCGCAGGGCACGTGCCGTGGGCATCGCCGAGTGGATGCCGAAGGCGCGCGCCGGATAGTTGCAGGTGGCGATGACGCCGCGCTGGGCCGCCGTGCCGCCGATCGCCAGCGGGATGTCGCGCAGCGCGGGATTGTCGCGCATCTCGATCGCGGCATAGAAGCAGTCGCAGTCGGCATGCAGGATCTTGCGCATGCGCGGGGCTCGCGACTCAGTTGAGCGCCTGGCCGTTGCCGCCACGGATGACGCCGACGCCGATGCCTTCGATTTCCAGAGAGTCCTGGCGCAGGTCGAGTTCGATCGGGTCGAAATCGGTGTTCTCGGGCAGCAGGGTCACGTGATGACCCCGGCGTTGGAAGCGCTTGACGGTAACGTCATCCTCCAGCCGGGCGACCACGATCTGGCCGTCGCGAACGCGATTGGTGCGGTGTACCGCGAGCAGATCGCCCTCGAGGATTCCCACGTCGCGCATCGACAGGCCGCGCACGCGCAGCAGGTAGTCGGCGCGGGGCGAGAAGAAGTCGGGGGACAGCGGACAGTAGCGGTCGATGTGGGCGGCCGCGAGGATCGGGCTGCCGGCGGCGACTTCGCCGATGACGGGCAGGCCCGGCTCGCCGTCGGGGGCGGCTTCCGCCTCCTGTGGCGGCAGGCGAATGCCGCGCGACGTGCCCGGAATCATGCGGATCACGCCCTTGCGCTTCAGCGCGCGAAGGTGTTCCTCGGCGGCGTTGGGCGAGCGAAAGCCCAACGCCCGGGCGATCTCGGCGCGGGTCGGCGGATAACCCAGCTCGTTCATGGTCTTGACGATGAAGTCATAGACATTCTGCTGGCGCGGGGTGAGAGAGCGGGTCATGCGGCCTCCGCTGGTCGCTGGCGATGTGAGTATGTGGCTAAGTATACAGCATGGCATTGTATCCAGTAATTGCGAGCGGTGAGGCGCGGGGCCGCGCGAGCGTGTTTGAAACGCCACGGATTGTTGTCTTTTGGTAAGCCGAGTAGAATTCCAATAACGTTTCAAACAGCCGTTTATCAGCAGGCAGGGATATAGCATGGCTCAGACCGACACGGTGACTCGCATTCTCAACACCGCCGAAGTGCTGTTCGCCGAGCGCGGCTTTGCCGAGACGTCGTTGCGCACCATCACCAGCAAGGCCAAGGTCAATCTCGCGGCCGTGAACTACCATTTCGGCTCCAAGAAGGCGCTGATCCAGGCCGTGTTCGCACGTTACCTGGATCCCTTCACCGAGCGTTTCCATGCAACCCTGGACGCGCTCGAGCGGGAGTACGATGGCCGCCCGATCCCGCTCGAAGTGTTGCTGGAGAGCATGGCGCGGACGGTGCTGGAAGTGCCCGCCGAGCGCAACAGTCTCAAGGTCTTCATGCGGCTGCTGGGGCTGGCCTACACCCAGGCCCAGGGGCACCTGCGCGGCTATATTCAGCAGCACTACGGCAGCGTCTTCACCCGCTTCACCGAACTGGTGCGCCGGGCCACGCCGGAGCTGCCGGATGCCGAACGCTTCTGGCGCCTGCATTTCATGCTGGGCACGGTGATCTTCACGCTGTCGGGGCTGGACGCGCTGCGCGACATCGCCGAGAAGGACTACGGGGAGCATGTCAGCGTACGCGACCTGATTCGTCGCCTGCGCCCGGTGGTGGTGGCCGGCATGAATGCGCCGCTTCCCGAGCCGCCGCAGGCGGTGGCGGTATGAGCCTGGCCACGCCGCGACTGGAAACCCTGCCGCCGGAAGACGGGGTGTGGCTGGAGGTCGATGTGGCGCGTCAGGCGCTCAACGTCTGGTGCGGCCGCGAGTGTCTGGAAGCGCACGCCGTCTCCACGGCCGCTGCCGGGGCCGGCCAGGCCGAGGGCAGCGGGGGGACGCCGCTGGGCTGGCACTATATACGCGCGGTGATCGGCGACGGCCAGCCGGTGGGCTGCGTGTTCCGCGGCCGTCGGCCTACCGGCGAGGTGTACTCATCGGCCCTGGCCGCCGAGCATCCCGAGCGTGACTGGATCCTGACACGCATCTTCTGGCTCTGCGGTCTCGAGCGGGGCCTCAATCGCGGCGGCAGCGTCGATTCCCAGCGCCGCTATATTTACCTGCACGGCACGCCGGAAAGCGAGCCGATGGGGTATCCCGCCTCGCACGGCTGCATCCGGCTGCGTGACGCGACCCTGCTGAGGCTGGGCGAGCTGGCGCCGCCCGGTACGCCGGTCTGGCTGCACGCGTGAACACGGATACGCTGTCGTCGACTACGCCATTGGTCTAGAATCGGCCCCCTTCACGGGCAAGGACATCGCTTATGACCCAACCCATCGGTCCGGTGATGCTGGATCTCGAAGGCACCACCCTGACGCGCGAGGAGCGCGAGCTGCTGCAACGTCCCGAGGTCGGGGGCGTCATCCTCTTTGCGCGCAATATCGTCGATGCCGCCCAGGTGCGCAGGCTGTGCGACGCGATCCGTCGCCTGCGTGGCGATCTGCTGCTGGCCATCGACCAGGAGGGCGGGCGCGTGCAGCGGTTGTGTGAGGGCGTCACCCGGCTGCCGTCGATGGGCCGGCTGGGACGCTGCTATGTTGACGACCCGGAGCGGGCGCGGCAGTTCTGCCACGATGCGGGCTGGCTGATCGGTCTGGAGATGGCGGCGTGCGGGCTGGATCTGACGTTCGCGCCGGTGCTCGATGTCGATGCCGGGGTGTCCAGCGTGATCGGCGACCGCAGTTTCTCCCGCGATCCCCATGCGGTGGCGGCCATGGCGGGGGCTTTCGTCGACGGGCTGCACGAGGCCGGCATGGTGGCCGTGGGCAAGCACTTTCCCGGCCATGGCGGGGTCGCCGCCGATTCGCATCACGAGCTGCCCGAAGACCCGCGTTCGCTGCAGGCACTGCGCGAGCATGACCTGATCCCCTTCGCGTCGCTGGCCGGGCGCCTGGAAGGGATCATGCCCGCCCATGTAGTCTACCCGGCCTTCGATGCCCGTCCGGCGGGCTTCTCGCCGAGCTGGCTGGGCATGCTGCGCGAGGATCTGGGCTTCAAGGGCACGATCTTCTCCGACGACCTGTCGATGGCCGGCGCGCACGTGGCCGGCGGTCCCGCCGAGCGGGCCCGCGAGGCACTGGGAGCCGGCTGCGACATGGTGCTGGTCTGCAACGACCGCCCGGCCGCGCAGGCGGTACTCGACGCCTGTGTCGGCCGTACCACCAAGCGGCCGGCCCGGCTGCGCTACAGTCGGGCGCGCCCCGACCTGGCCTCGCTGCCGGCCCTGTCGCGCTGGCGGCGCATTCATGCCCGGCTGGAAGGGCTGATCGAGACCGACCCGGCCCCACGGGAGGACTGACGTGCTGGAGGTGCTGGCGCCGCTCGAGCAGTGGGTGAGTCGCCATGTGTCGTTGCCGACCGCGCTGGTGACGCCGCTGGTGATACTCGCCACGGCGCTGCTGGCCGACGGCTTCACGCGGCTGGTGATCTGGCGTGCGGCCCAGTGGCTGTCACGCACCCGCAGCCGCTGGGATGATGTCGCCCTGTGGGCGATTCGCCGGCCGCTGTGGGTGGGCATCTGGGGTGTGGCACTGATCGCCCTGACGGGGCTGGTCGGCAAACGGCTGTCTCTGACCTGGGTGGCTGCCCATGCACCGACTGCGCTGTGGCTGTTCACGCTGGTCATGCTCGGCTGGTTCGGTATCCGCCTGACCCGTGAGGTGGAGCGGCGCCTGGTGTTTCCGCCGCCCCGGCATCCCGCCCGGCCGCTCGATGCGTCCATGGCCTCGGCGATCAGCAAGCTGGTCGGCGCGCTGATCCTGACCCTGGTGGTGCTGGCGGCGCTGCAGGCGCTGGGCATGTCGCCGTCCGGGCTGCTGGCCTTCGGTGGCGTCGGCGGGCTGGTGGTCGGCTTTGCCGCGCGCAACGTGCTGGCCAACTTCTTCGGCGGGCTGGCGATTCATCTCGACAACCCTTTCAAGGTGGGTGACTGGATTCGCTCGCCGGACCGGGACATCGAGGGCGTCGTCGAAGATATCGGCTGGCGCCTGACCCGGATACGCGGTTTCGACACCCGCCCGTTGTACGTGCCCAACATGATGTTCGGCTCGATGGTGGTGGTGAATCCATCACGCATGCACAACCGGCGCATCAAGGAGCGAATCGGCCTGCGTTACGCCGACCTCGACAAGGTGGCGTCAGTGACCCGGCGCATTCGCGAGTACCTCGAGCAGCACGACGACATCGAGAGCGATGACCTGTGCATGGCCTATTTTCAGCATTTCGGCGAGTCCAACCTGGACATCCTGATTCATGCCTACACCCGGACCACCGACTGGGCGACGCATCAGGCCATTCAGGAAGCGGTGCTGCTGCGCTGCGCCGACATCGCCACCGAGGCAGGCGCGGTCGTGGCGATTCCCGCCCGTGAACTGCATGTCGCCGGGCCGCGCGCCGAGACCCCGGTGCCGGCCCGCGAAGCCTCGGCGACCCGGCATCATGACGAGTCGCCCTCGTCGCCGCCTTCCTCGCGCCGGGGCACGCCTCCCCGCCGCGATTCCCAAGACAGAGACACTGACCAGGATTCCGATGTCTGAACTCGATACCCAACACCACGACTCCCTGCACTCCATGCGCGAGATCATGGACAATGCCGATTGCCTGATCAGTCAGAGCGAGGTCGAGGCGGCGCTGGATCGCATGGCCGAGGCCATGACCGAGCGTCTGGGCGACAAGCTGCCGGTCTTCTACTGCGTGATGAACGGCGGCCTGATTACCACCGGCCACCTGCTGACGCGGTTGGGCTTCCCGCTCGAGGTGGATTATCTGCATGCCACGCGCTACCGCGGGCGTACCCGGGGCGGTGAGCTGTTCTGGCGGGTGTCGCCGGAGATTCCCATGGCCGGCCGTCATGTGGTGATCGTCGACGACATCCTCGACGAAGGCGCCACCCTGGCGGCGATTCTCGAGTATTGCCGCGAGGCGCAGGCGGCCAGCGTGTCCACGGCCGTGCTGGTGGACAAGCGCCACGATCGCAAGGCCGTGCCGGGGCTCAAGGCGGATTATTGTGGCCTCGAGGTCGAGGACCGTTACGTGTTCGGCTTCGGCATGGACTACAAGGGCTACTGGCGCAACGCGCCGGGCATCTTCGCACCCAAGGGGATGTGAGGCGATGGCCCGCCTGGCTTTCTGCCGAGCGGGCCTTCCCCTCTAGAGTCCCAGCTCCTGGCTCGCTACCTCGCGCATCTTGTACTTCTGAATCTTGCCGGTCACCGTCATCGGGAAGACGTCGACGAACTTCACGTAGCGCGGAATCTTGTAGTGGGCGATGCGCCCCTTGCAGAACACCCTGAGCCCCTCTTCATCGAGGCTTTCGCCCTCGATCAACTTGACCCAGGCCATCACTTCCTCGCCGTACTTCTCGTCGGGCACCCCGATGACCTGTACATCGGAAATGGCCGGATGGGTATAGAGGAAATCCTCGATCTCGCGCGGATAGATGTTCTCGCCACCGCGAATGATCATGTCCTTGATGCGTCCGGTGATCGCGACATAGCCCTCGTCGTCCATCTGTGCCAGATCGCCGGTGTGCATCCAGCCGGCGGCGTCGATCGACTTCGCGGTGGCTTCCGGATTTTCCCAGTAACCCAGCATCACGCTGTAACCGCGGGTGCAGAGTTCGCCGCGCTCGCCGCGGGGGACGATGCGTCCGGTCGCCGGGTCGACCAGCTTGACCTCCTGATGCGGATGGATGGTGCCCACCGTGGTGACCCGCTTGTCGAGCGGGGCGTCGGTCTGGGTCTGCAGGCTGACGGGGCTGGTTTCGGTCATGCCGTAGCAGATGCTGACTTCCTTCATGTGCAGCTTGTCGATGACCTGGCGCATGACCTCGATGGGGCAGATGGAGCCTGCCATGATGCCGGTACGCAACGAGCTCAGGTCGAAGGTGGGAAACTCGGGGTGCTCGAGCTCGGCGATGAACATGGTCGGCACGCCGTACAGGGCCGTGGCGCGCTCCTCGGCGACGGCGGTCAGCGTCGCCAGCGGGTCGAAACCTTCGCTCGGATAGATCATCGCCGCGCCGTGGGTCATGCAGCCCAGGTTGCCCATCACCATGCCGAAGCAGTGATAGAGCGGCACCGGGATGACCATGCGGTCCGCATCGGTGAGGCCGATGCGCTCGGCGACGAAGTAGCCGTTGTTGAGAATATTGTGGTGGGAGAGGGTGGCCCCCTTGGGCGCGCCGGTGGTGCCGGAGGTGTACTGAATGTTGATCGGCTCGTCGAACTGCAGTATCGCCTGACGCTCGGCCAGCGCCGCCGCGCTGACGGCATCGGCGCGGGAGAGGAGGCCGTCCCAGGTCAGCATGCCGGGCAGGGCCCAGTCCTCGTCGAGGCAGATCACCCGCTTGAGCGCGGGCAGTCGCTCGCTGGTAAGGGGCGTGCCGGCCTTGCTGAGCTGCGGGACCAGCTCGGCGATCATGTCGGCGTAGCGCGAGGTCTTGAAGGCGCCCTGCAGCACCAGGGTCGATGTGCCGGACTGGCGCAGGGCGTACTCCAGCTCGTGGGTACGGTAGCTGGGGTTGATGTTGACCAGAATGGCGCCGATCTTCGCCGTGGCGAACTGGGTGATGGCCCATTCGCTGCGGTTGGTGGCCCAGATGCCCACCCGGTCGCCCTTTTCCACGCCGATCGCCATGTAGGCGCGGGCGGTACGGTCGACGATGTCCTGAAGCTCGCGCCAGGTATAGCGCTGGCGCTGGTGGCGGCTGATCAGCGCGTCTCGTTCGGGATGACTGTCGACGATGGCGTCGAAGCAGTCGCCGATGGTCTCGCCCTTCAGCGGCTGGTGGCTGATGCCGCTGACGTAGCTGTAGCGCGGCGTCGGCGCCGTGGCGCTCGCGGTATCGGTGTGGGGTGTCATCGTTGGATTCCTGCTTGTTGTTGTGGCGAAGGGGAATCGGATGTCAGGTGTCGCGCGAGTGGCGTGCCAGCAGGGCGTCGAGCGAGTCGCGACAGCGATCCTCGACGTCATCGAGTTCGTTCTGCAGGGCGTGGATGTCCTCGAGCTGGCGCTCGAGCCCCCGGCGCTTCTCGGCGAGGATGTCCAGCATCCGGCGCAGCTGGCGTTCGTCGCCATCCGGTGCATGGTCGTAGAGCTGGATGACCTCGCGAATTTCCGCGAGGGAAAAGCCCAGTCGCTTGCCTCGCAGCGTCAGTGCCAGGCGCACCCGGTCCTTCTCGTGATAGACGCGGGTCTGCCCGCGCCGTTCCGGTTCCAGCAGACCTTCCTGCTCGTAGAAGCGGATGGTGCGCGGCGTGACCTCGAAGCGCCGGGCCAGCTCGCCGATCGAGTAGGTCCGGCGTTCGCGGGACGCCGTCGGGGAAAGGGTCTCGGACATCGGACTATCCTCATGCTTGGGGTGATGACGCGATTGTCAGGCACCCGGAGCCAAGGCTAGGCGAGCTTGACGTTTACGTAAAGTAGACCAAGTGTCACCTTGCCGGGTCGCCGGGGAATGCTAATTTTGCCTGAGACACCCGCACGATTCCGGAGGCTGCCGTGGATTTTGCCCTGAGTGACGACCAGCGTGCCCTGCAGCAGGCAGCGGCGGATTTTGCCCGGGTGGAACTGGCCCCGCATGCCGCCGAGTGGGATGCCGCCGCGCACTTTCCGGTGGAGGTGATCCAGCGTGCCGGCGAGGCCGGCTTTCTCGCGCTCTATGTCGACGAGGCGCAGGGCGGGCTGGGATTGTCGCGCCTCGAGGCGTCACTGATCTTCGAGCAGCTCGCCCAGGGCTGTGTGTCGACCACCGCCTATCTGACCATTCACAACATGGCGGCCTGGATGGTGGCGAAGTGGGGCAGCGAGGCCGTGCGCGAGGCCTGGATGCCGGCGCTGGTCAGCGGGCGGCAGCTGGCTTCCTACTGCCTGACCGAACCCGGTGCCGGCTCGGACGCCGCCAGTCTGCGTACCCGTGCGGTGCGCGAGGGTGACGACTACGTGATCGACGGCAGCAAGATGTTCATCTCGGGCGCCGGATCCACGGACGCTCTGGTGGTGATGGCCCGCACGGGCGCGCCCGACAGCGGTGCGGCCGGCATTTCCGCCTTTCTGGTGCCGGCGGACGCCGCGGGGGTTCATTACGGCAAGAACGAGGACAAGATGGGCTGGAAGAGCCAGCCGACCCGTCTGGTCAGCTTCGATGGCGTGCGGGTACCGGCCGGGCAGCGGCTGGGCGAGGAGGGCGAGGGTTTCAAGCTGGCCATGAAGGGCCTGGATGGTGGGCGGTTGAATATTGCCAGCTGCTCGCTCGGGGCCGCACAACTGGCGCTGACCCTGGCGCGGGACTACCTGCATCAGCGACGTCAGTTCGGTCGTGAGCTGGCGGCGTTCCAGGCCCTGCAGTTCCGCTTCGCCGACATGGCCACCGAGCTTGTGAGCGCGCGCCTGATGGTGCGTCATGCCGCCTGGCGGCTCGACCACGACGACCCCGCGGCCAGTGCGCACTGCGCCATGGCCAAGCGACTGGCGACGGATATCGGCTTCAACGTGTGCAATGAAGCACTGCAGTTGCATGGCGGTTATGGCTACATCAAGGAGTATCCGCTCGAGCGGCTGGTGCGTGATACTCGGGTCCACCAGATCCTCGAAGGAACCAATGAAATCATGCGCGTGATCGTGGCTCGACGGCTGTTCGAACCCGATGCCCTCGAAAACCTGATATAACGCAGGATACACGCACGCTGCACGGGAGACTGCCGTTTCATGACCGAACCGCTCGTTCGCTTCACCGAACTCGCCGGCCGCGACGGCGCACGCATCGGCCGCGCGACGCTCAACGCCCCGCGCTCGCTCAACGCCCTGTCCCTGGCGATGATCGAGACACTCACGGCCCGCCTGGCGGCCTGGGAGCAGGATCCCGGCATCGCCGCGGTGTGGCTCGACGGCGCTGGTGGCAAGGCGTTCTGCGCCGGTGGGGATGTGGTAGCACTGTATCGCGCGATGACCGATGTCGAGCGGGGTGCCGCCTTTGCCACCACCTATTTCACTGCCGAGTATCGGCTCGACCACCGCTTGCATACCTTCACCAAGCCCCTGATCGCCTGGGGCGACGGCATCGTCATGGGCGGTGGCCTGGGGCTGCTGGCCGGGGCGGGTGAGCGCGTGGTCACCGAGGCCTCGCGCCTGGCCATGCCGGAAATCACCATCGGCCTCTATCCCGACGTGGGGGCGAGCTGGTTCTTCAACCGCATGCCCAGCGGTATCGGCCGCTACCTGGGGCTGACCGGAGCCCAGCTCAACGCTCGTGATGCGCTGCTGCTGGGGCTGGCCGATCGGTGTATCCCCGGCGACCAGCAGGAGGACGTGCTGGCCGCCTTGCAGGCGGCGGATCTGACACACCCTGCGGATGCGGTGACGAAGGTGCTGGCCCGCTTCGAGGCTCGCGAGACGGCCCCGGAAAGCCTCGTGCTGGCGCATCTCGACCGATTACAGGCGATGACTCAGGTGGCCGATGTCGCCACCGCCGTCGAGCGCATCCTGGCGGACACGGATGACGACCCCTGGCTGACGGCCAACCGCGAGCGCCTGGCCGGCGGCTGCCCGATCACCGCGCATCTGGTGTGGGAGATGCAGGCGCGCCACCGCCACACGAGCCTGGCCGATGCGCTGCGTGACGAGCTGAACCTGGCGGTGCAGTGCGCCCGGCATGCGGACCTGGCCGAGGGCGTTCGCGCGCTGCTGATCGACAAGGACAAGCAGCCGCGCTGGTCGCACCGTGACGTGGCCAGTGTGCCGCGCCACGACGTCGAGGCGTTTCTGGCGCCGCTGTGGCCGGCCCGGGAGCACCCTCTGCAGGACCTTTAGAGTTTATTTCCAATCCCCTGCAATAGTGGGCGCCGGGGACAAGGCAAAGCGGGGGTCCTTTGCCATGGATGGCAAAGGTAGCGCCCAGGGAGGGGTTTACAGCGCCCCCGCGAGGCTTGTCGTCGGAAGAGCCCACCTGGCGTACCGTTCCAGGTTCCACGACAACGACAATTCAAGGAGCAAGCCATGCAAATCGCCTTCATCGGTCTGGGTAACATGGGCGCGCCGATGGCCGCCAATCTGGTCAAGGCCGGTTACCGCGTCCGCGTCTTCGACCTCGTGGAGGGGGCCATGCAGGCCCTGGCCGCCGAGGGCGCTACGCCCGCGGGCTCGGCGCGGGACGCGGCGGACGGTGCCGACGTGGTGATCTCGATGCTGCCGGCCGGTGCTCATGTGAAATCGCTGTATCTGGGCGGCGACGACCAGCCCGGGCTGCTGGAGGCGCTGAGCGGGCAGCCGCTGATCATCGATGCCTCCACCATCGCCCCGGAGGACGCGCGAGAGGTGGCCGGTGCCGCCGCCCGTCGCGGCCTGACCTGCCTGGACGCACCGGTGTCGGGCGGCGTGGGTGGCGCCCGGGCGGGCACCCTGACGTTCATCGTCGGCGGCAGCGAGGCGGGCTTCAACACCGCCAGGCCGATGCTGGAGGCCATGGGACGCAACGTCTTTCATGCCGGCGACAGCGGGGCGGGGCAGGTGGCCAAGATCTGCAATAACATGCTGCTGGGCATTCTCATGAGCGGCACCGCCGAGGCGCTGGCGCTGGGGGTCGAGAATGGCCTGGACCCGGCGGTGCTATCCGAGATCATGAAGCAGAGCAGTGGCGGTAACTGGGCGCTCAATGTCTACAACCCCTGGCCGGGGGTGATGCCCCAGGCGCCGGCCTCCAATGACTATCAGGGCGGCTTCCTGGTCGATCTGATGAGCAAGGACCTGGGGCTGGCGACCTCGCTGGCGCTCACCTCCCGCTCGCCGATCCCCATGGGGGCCCAGGCGCGCAATCTCTACGCCCTGCACGCCGGCGGGGGCAACGGGCGGCTGGACTTCTCCAGCATCCAGCGCTTCTATCGTGGCGGTGACACCTCATGACGAACTTGATCAAGGGCGCGGCCGAGCTGGTGGCCGAGGCCGAGCGGGAAATCGAGACACTCACGCCGGCTCAGGCGCTGGCCCTGCACGGTCAGCCGGGCGTGACCTTCGTCGACATTCGCGACGTGCGCGAGCTGCAGCGCGAGGGCGGTATCCCCGGCGCGCTGCATGCCCCGCGCGGGCTGCTCGAATTCTGGGTGGACCCGGCCTCGCCCTATCACCAGGCCGCCTTCGCGCGTCCGGATCGCTTCGTGCTGTTCTGTGCCAAGGGGCAGCGTTCGGCGCTGGCCACGCAGCAGTTGCAGCGCATGGGGTTCGGACCGGTCTGCCATATCGGCGGCGGTTTCAGCGCCTGGTGCGAGGCGCAGGGGCCTGTCTCGCGAGAGGATTGATGCGGCGGCAGGGGCTTCTATGCTGAACGGACGCAGTCCGCGTACTTCGGGAGGTTGAATATGACTCAGGTGCTGTTGCCCGTCGCCGACGGCAGCGAGGATATCGAAACCGTCACGCTGATCGATGTGCTGCGGCGTGCGGATGTGCAGGTCACGGTCGCCTCGGTCATGTCGCAGCCGACGGTGACCCTGGCGCGCGGGACGCGGCTGGTCGCCGATACGTGCCTGGCGGAGGTCGGCCCGGAACGGGGCTTCGAGATGATCGTGCTGCCCGGCGGCATGCCGGGCGCGGAGCACCTGCGCGACTCGCTCGATCTTGCCGAGCGACTGCATCGTCAGCGACGCGAGGATGGCTGGATCGGTGCGCTCTGTGCCGCACCGGGCGTGGTGCTGGCGCCGCTGGATCTGGTCCAGGGCTACGTGGTGACCGGCTATCCCGCCTTTCAGGCCGCGCTGGTCGAGGCCGGCGGTCATCTCTCCCGCCAGCCGGTGGTGGAGGACGGCAAGCTGGTGACCAGCCAGGGGCCGGCCACGGCGATGGCCTTCGCCCTGCACTTGGTCAGGATACTGGTGGACGAGACCACCGAGCGGCGCATTGCCGAGGGCCTGCTGACCGATGTGATGGGGTTCTGAGCTCTGTCTCACGCTTGGGTTGCGCGGCAGCCTTGGGCAGAATGAGCCCCTTTGTCTGCCCGGGACGCCCGCATGCCCCCATCGACTCGCTCGCCTGCCGCTTCTCCCTTTCTGCATGGCCCCATCGCCGCGACACTGGCGCGCAAGTCGCTGCCGGTGATGCTCGGCATGGTGGCGATGATGCTGTTCAACCTGGTGGATACCTGGTTCATCGCCGGACTGGGTACGCAGCCCCTGGCGGCGGTGGCCTTCACGTTTCCGGTGACCTTTACCGCGATCAGCCTGGCGATCGGTCTCGGCATCGGTACCTCCGCGGTGGTGGCACGGCGCCTGGGGCAGGGCGAACACGCCCTGCTGCGGCGTCGCGCCACGGATGCCCTGCTGCTGGCGGTGGTCGTCGGCGCCCTGGTGACGGCCACGGGGCTGGCCACGCTCGAACCGTTGTTCCGGTTCCTGGGGGCTGATCGTGGGCTGATGCCGTTCATCGACGCCTACATGGGTGTCTGGTACTGGGGCGCGGGGCTGCTGATCGCCCCGCGGGTACTGAACAGCGTGCTCCGGGCGCAGGGCAACACCCTGGTGCCGGGGCTGATGATGGCCGCGGCGGCGCTGCTCAATGCCCTGCTGGACCCGCTGCTGATCTTCGGCGCCGGCCCCCTGCCGGCGATGGGCGTGCGAGGCGCGGCCCTGGCGACACTGATCAGCTGGGGCGTGATGACCCTGGGGCTATTGTTTCTGCCGGTATTGCGCACCAGCCTGGACTGGAAGGGCTGGCGGCTCGCCGGGCTGCTCGACTCCTGGCGGGAGCTGGGCAAGATCGCGCTGCCGGCGGCGGTGACCAGCGTGTTCACGCCGATCGCCATGGGGCTTCTGACACGCATCGTGGCCGGGCAGGGCAACACGGCGGTCGCGGCCTTCGGCGTGGGCTCCCGGGTCGAGGCCATCGCCCAGCTGGTGGTGCTGACGCTGTCGATGACCCTGTCGCCGTTCGTCAGCCAGAATCACGGTGCCGATCGGCCTGATCGGGTCCGGCGGGCGATCTTCGGCTGCTTCGGCTTCGTGCTGGCCTGGCAGCTGCTCGTGTGGGGCGTGCTGCAGGGGCTGGCGCCCTGGCTGATCGCCGGTTACGCCGAGGGCCCCGAGGTGGCGGAGACGCTGCGCTGGTATCTCTGGCTCGTGCCGCTGGGGCTGGGCGCCCAGGGCGTGGTGATCCTCACCAATTCCTCGTTCAATGCCCTGCATCGCCCGCGCCACGCCCTGGTGCTGTCGGTCGTGCGGCTGTTCGTGCTGACCGTGCCGCTGGCCTGGCTGGGGGGACGCCTCGCCGGGCCGGTGGGCATCTTCGCCGGCATGCTGGGGGCGAACCTGCTGATGGCGATGCTCTCGGCCTGGCGAATGCGCCGGCATCTCGCCCGGCGCTTCGGGGCACGGACCGGTCGCCTCAGCGCGGGCTGAAGCGGCGCTGCAGGCCGGTCTCGGCGATCAGCCGGGTGGAGATTTCCTCGATCGAGAAGCGGGTGGTGTCGATGTAGGGGATGTGGAAGCGCCGATAGAGCGCCTCGGCCTGCTGGACTTCCTGCAGGCACTGGTCGATGGAGCAGTAGCGGCTGTTGGGGCGCCGTTCGGTGCGGATGGCCGCCAGGCGGCGCGGATCGATGGTCAGGCCGAACAGCTTGTGGCGGTGCGGCGCCAGGGCGCGGGGCATCTTCAGGTTGCCGTCCTCGTCGAGGTCGTCCTCGGTCAGCGGATAGTTGGCCGCGCGGATGCCGAACTGCAGCGCCAGGTAGAGCGAGGTGGGCGTCTTGCCGCAGCGTGACACGCCCACCAGGATGACGTCGGCGGTATCGTACTGGCTGACCCGGGCGCCATCGTCGTTGTCCAGGGCGAAGTGCACCGAGTCGATGCGATGCATGTAGACCTCGTCCTGGCCGATGGAGTGCGTGCGTCCCACCGAGTAGGACGAGTGCACCTTCAGCTCCTCCTCGAGGGGGGCGAGGAAGGTGGTGAAGACGTCTACCTTGAAGCCCGGCGCCTGACTGATGATCTCGCGGATCGTCTGGTCGACGATGGTGTCGATGATGATCGGCGTTTCGCCGTCGCGTGCCGCGGTGGCCTGAATCACGTCGGCCAGTTGCTGGGCCTTTTCCGTGGAGTCGATGTACGGCTTGGTGACCATCCGGATCTCCAGGCTTTCGAACTGCGCCAGCAGGCTGCGGCCCAGGGTCTCGGCGGTGATGCCGGTGCCGTCGGAGATGAAGAACGCGGTGCGGGACATGCGGGAACTCTCGCGAGGGTTTGTCGCATTGTCCCGGTTCGGGGTGGCAGCGACAAGCCATGGCGAGGGTGTCCGGCAGCCGACTACAGGAAATGCCGACAATCGACGAATGTTGTAAAAATACTCCAGTGACTTCGCTATTAGACTAATGGCTAATAGGGCGGTGGCTTGTTACCTTGTTCCCCGATTGCCAGCAGGCGTGTCCGGCGCCGACACCGCATTGGATAAAAGGGGGACCCCTTGGAACAGTACATCGAATGGTTCGATCGCCTGGGCATGGATGACGTCGATCGTGTCGGCGGCAAGAATGCGTCGTTGGGCGAAATGATCTCCAATCTGGCCGATGCCGGCGTCACCGTGCCGGGCGGCTTCGCCACCACGGCACATGCCTACCGTCAGTTCCTCGCTCACGAGGGGCTCAACGAGCGCATCAACACCGCGCTGGCGCGGCTGGACGTCGATGACGTGGCCGAGCTGACCCGAGTGGGACGCGAGATCCGCCAGTGGGTCATCGACACACCGCTGCCCCCGGAGTTCGAGGCCGCGTTGCGTGAAGCCTATCGCGAGCTGGAATCGCGCCACGCCAATCTCAAGGTCGCAGTGCGCTCCTCGGCGACCGCCGAGGACCTGCCGGACGCCTCGTTTGCCGGCCAGCAGGAGACCTTCCTCAACATCGAAGGCTTCGACAACGTCAAGCGTGCCGTGCACGAGGTGTTCGCCTCGCTGTTCAACGACCGGGCCATCTCCTACCGCGTGCATCGCGGTTTCGATCATGCCCAGGTCGCGCTGTCCGCGGGCATCCAGAAGATGGTGCGTTCCGAGACCGGGGCGGCGGGCGTGATGTTCACCCTCGACACCGAGTCGGGCTATCGCGACGCGGTGTTCGTCACCGGTTCCTGGGGCCTGGGCGAGACCGTGGTGCAGGGCGCGGTGAACCCCGACGAGTTCTACGTCCACAAGCCGACCCTGGCCGCGGGCCGCCCGGCCGTGCTGCGCCGCACCCTGGGCTCCAAGCTGATCAAGATGACCTACACCGACGAGGCCTCGGCGGGCAAGTCGGTGCAGACCGTCGACGTCTCGCCGACGGATCGCGCGCGCTTCTGCATCGACGATGACGACGTCATGGCGCTGGCCCGTCAGGCGGTGATCATCGAGCAGCACTACGGCCGCCCGATGGACATCGAGTGGGCCCGCGACGGCGACGACGGCAAGCTCTACATCGTCCAGGCACGTCCCGAGACGGTGGTCTCCAACCAGGAGGGCGGCAAGCTCGAGCGCTTCCAGCTCAAGGAGAAGGGGCGCCAACTGGTCAACGGGCGTGCCATCGGCCAGCGTATCGGCCGCGGCGCGGTGAAGGTGGTCGAATCCACCGAGCAGATGGACAAGATTCACCCCGGCGACGTGCTGGTCACCGACATGACCGACCCCGACTGGGAGCCGGTGATGAAGCGGGCCTCGGCGATCGTCACCAACCGTGGCGGGCGTACCTGCCACGCGGCGATCATCGCCCGTGAGCTGGGCATCCCGGCAGTGGTCGGCTGCGGCGATGCCACCGAGGTGCTCGAGGACGGCCGTGAAGTCACCGTGTCCTGCGCCGAGGGCGATACCGGTCACGTCTATGACGGGCTGCTGGAGTTCGACTGCCAGACCACCAGCGTCGACAGCATGCCGGACCTGCCGTTCAAGATCATGATGAACGTCGGCAACCCCGACCGTGCCTTCGCCTTCGCCGGGCTGCCCAACGCCGGTGTCGGCCTGGCGCGCCTGGAGTTCATCATCAACCGCATGATCGGCGTGCACCCCAAGGCACTGCTCGACTATGCCAAGCTGCCCACGGATCTCCAGCAGATCATCGACGTGCGCACCGCCGGTTACGATGATCCCGTGTCCTTCTACGTCGACAAGCTGGTCGAGGGCATCTCGACCCTGGCGGCGTCGTTCTATCCCAAGCGGGTGATCGTGCGCATGTCGGACTTCAAGTCCAACGAGTACGAGAACCTGATCGGCGGCAAGCTCTATGAGCCGGGCGAGGAAAACCCGATGCTCGGCTTCCGCGGCGCCTCGCGCTACATTTCCGAGGCCTTCCGGCCCTGCTTCGAGCTGGAGTGTCGGGCGCTCAAGCGCGTACGCGACGAGATGGGGCTGGACAACGTCGAGGTCATGGTGCCGTTCGTGCGCACGCCGGACGAAGGCCGAGAAGTGGTCGAGCTGATGAGCGCCAATGGCCTCAAGCGCGGTGACAACGGCCTCAAGGTCATCATGATGTGCGAGCTGCCGGCCAACGCCCTGCTGGCCGACGAATTCCTCGAGCATTTCGACGGCTTCTCGATCGGTTCCAACGACCTCACGCAGCTGACGCTGGGGCTGGATCGCGACTCCGGCATCGTCGCCCACCTGTTTGACGAGCGGAATCCGGCCGTCAAGAAGCTGCTCAGCATGGCCATCCAGGCCTGCAAGGCCCAGGGCAAGTACGTGGGTATCTGCGGCCAGGGACCGTCGGACCATCCCGAACTGGCCAAGTGGCTGATGGAGCAGGGCATCGACTCGGTGTCGCTGAACCCGGACGCGGTGCTCGAGACCTGGTTCATGCTGGCGGGCGAAACCCTCGGCTGAGTCTCTCAACGGAATACTTCCCCCTGCCCGGTCTCGCGAGAGGCCGGGCTTTTTATCGAGAGTAGAGGGTGTTTTTCAAAAATGGCGAGCGAAGGCAAGACAAGGCGAAATTGAGCGAAAAAGCGCAGTTTACAGATGTAAATGAGCATTTTGAGTTTAATTTCAACGCAGTATTGCCGAGCGCAGACTTTTTGAAAATGCCCGATCAGGCGTGCAGCCAGCTGCGCAGCTTTAGCAGCAGCAGCTCCCCGTCGCTCAGGGTGGCACGCTCGGCCAGCAACTCGGCCAGCTGCGCCGGTCGGTCGGTGATGATGTTGTCCACGCCCAGGTCGATCAGCCGCGCCATCTGCCGGCGGTCGTTGACCGTCCAGGCGTGCAGGGCATAGCCCCGACCGTGGGTGGCGGCGACGGTGGCGGCGTCGATACGCGCATGGCGTAGCCCCAGGGCGTCGATATCGCCCAGAGCCAGCCCGCCGCGGACCATGAACTGGGCGAACAGGGTGGTGTGCAGCTGCGGGGCGCGGCGCTCCACCTCGCGGATGACCGCCGGCGACAGCGAGGCGATCACCACCTGGTCGCGACGTTCGCGGGGCAGCCGGGCGAGGACGGCGTCCACCAGTGCGGCGGCGTTGTCGCCGGTGGGCTTGAGCTCGATATACAGCCGGATTCGGTTGCGGGTCAGGCGCAGGACCGACTCGAGCCGGGGAATGTGCTCCCCGCGGTAGGCCGGGCCGAACCAGCTGCCCACGTCGATCTCCCGCAGCGCCGGCCAGGCGAGTTCGCTGATGCGCTCGTCACGGCCGAGCAGGCGCCGTAGGCTGTCGTCGTGCGAGATCACCACCTGGCCGTCCGCGGATAGGCGAGCATCGAACTCGATGTAGTCGGCGCCGTCAGCGATGGCGCGTTCGAAGGCGGCCAGGGTGTTCTCCGGCGCCTCGATCGAGCTTCCCCGATGGGCGGTGATGGTGACCGTGTCCTGCAGGGTGAAGCGGTTGAGCTCGGTGAAGGCCTGTCCGGCTGCGACCAGCAGGACCAGTGCCTCGGCGCCCCAGGCCACCCAGGCCGGATGGTCGCGGCGGGTGGGCGAGGGTGGCCGGGGTTGGCGGTGGGCCAGGCGCAGGTAAAGACATCCTGTCACCAGACTGTTGACGGCTACCCCGATGAACGTCGCCGCCAGGGTCAGCAGGCCGTAGAGCGTCAGGTAGGCGAGCATGGCCGGGATCAGCCAGGTGGTTCGCTCGGGCAGCCAGCCCAGTGCAGCGGGGCGAGTCTGCAGCACCACATAGCTTTCCATGCCGCCCAATAACCAGCCATACAGGGCTTCCAGAAGCAGCAGCGGGGCCACGGCGATCGCCAGCTGTGCCGAGGTCTGCAGCAGGGTCAGCCCGGCAATGCCGGGCAGGCGTCGGCAGACGCTCCAGAGCGCTTCGAGCGCCTGTCGATAGCGATGCCCCCCCGGCCGGGTCACCACCAGCAGCATGCCGGCCTGTTGCAGGGCCAGCAGCAGGCCGCTCAAGGCGATGACGGCCAGCAGCCAGAGTGCGCCCCATGGCGTGAAGGCGACGTCGAGCAGCTGGGCCCCGGTCAGCGGTGGACGGCCGAGCTCGCGAAGCAGAGCGGCCAGGGTGCTGGCGCTGGCAGGCAGCAGCAGCGTGGCCGAGAGCAGGGTGAAGAACAACTGATAGGCGACCAGCGGCCGCCAGTGCTCGCGCAGCGAGCGCAATGCCGCAACGCCGAGGGCATGCGGAGCGAGTGTCGTGGCCGGTGAGTCAGGCATGCCCCCACGCTAGCATGTCGGTCGCAGTGCCCGACAGGGCCGGCGATTGCGCGTCAGCCGTCGACCGGCAGGCGGGCGTCGGCCACCACGATGCCGTTGTTGTCGGCGTAGAGCCAGTCGCCCGGGTTCAGGGTGACGCCCGCGAAGGTGACGGGCAGGTCGCGCTGGCCTTCGCCGTGCTTGTTGCTGCGTCGGGGATGGACGCCCAGCGCCTGAACCCCCAGGTCGACATCGGCCAGCACGTCGACATCGCGGATGCAGCCGTAGAGAACGACGCCCGCCCAGCCGTTGCGCGCCGCCTGGTCGGCCAGCCGGTCGCCGAGCAGCGCGCAGCGCAGCGAGCCACCGGCATCGACGACGAGAACGCTGCCCTCGCCGGGCTCGGCGACGGCTTCCTTGACGCGCGAATTGTCCTCGAAGCACTTGACGGTGCGCACCGGCCCCGAGAAGGCTTCGCGTCCGCCGAGATTGACGAATATGGGATCGAGCACCCGGACGTCGGGATGAGCGTCGCAGATATCGGGGGTGACGATAGGGGGCATGGCGCGTCTCCATGTCGAAGTGTTGAATCGACAGGGTGCCACAGAATCGACGCGGCCGGGGCGGTAGAGTCGAGAGGAAAACGCCGGGCTCGGGCCCGGCGTCGTTGCAAACGGTGGTGTCCGAGGCGAGCCTCGGATCAGAAACGCCAGCCGGCGGAGGCCGTGAAGGTGTCGATCTGGTAGTCGCTGTCGAAATCGTATCGTTCGTATTCGGCACGGATCAGGAACGGCGCGAAATTGAACTGGGCGCCCACCCCATAGACCGGATCGGTGCCGTCCTGATCCTTCAGGTTGACGCTGGCATTGCCGAGGTTGCCGTCGACGTCGGTTTCCCACTTGGCCAGCCCGGCCTTGGCGAAGGCCGTGAACCAGGGGGTGATCGGCAGCTGGCCGACGGCACTTACGCCGTAGGCATCCGATTCCAGGTCGGTATTGGCACCGGAATTGCCTTCCAGGCGTGTTCGGCCCAGGTCCGCATAGAAGATTTCGGTGGCGAAATAGGGGGTGAACTCGTAGCCGACAAACCCCTTGAAGACGTTGTCGTCATTGTCGAGATCGAAACTCTCGCTGCCCGACTCGATGAAGTCGCCGACCTCGCTTTCGTCGTTCTTGAGGGAGCTGAAACCGGTTCCGACACCCAGATACAGGCCCTTGGCACCGTCGATGGCCCAGGCGGAGGGCGCGGTGGCAACCAGAGTCGCAGTGGCGACGGAAGCAGACAGCAGTGTCTTGATGTTCATGAGGGTTCTCCTTGAATGGTTCCTTCGCCGAAGCGAATGAAAGTCGGCATGCACAAGGGCCGTGGCATCGGCCTCTCATTGGGTGCATGTCGGCGTCCTGCCGAATCGCGAACGCGTTGTTGCGGGGGCTCGCGACGTCTTGAATCTAGGTCGAACAGTGTTCGCCCCTCAAGGCGGTGGAGGTAAATGTGTGTTGTTTTTTGTAATAAAAAGCGCCCCGCCTGGGGCGGGGCGCTTCGGTCATCGATTGACGATGTTGCGAGCATCGGAATCGAAGGGTCAGGCTTCCTCGGCGAGGGGAATCACGTTGGAGGCGGCCTTCTGGAACTCCTCGATCTCATGGAAGTTCATGTAGCGGTAGATCTCGCCGGCCATGGCATCGAACTCGCTCATGTAGCGACGATATTCATCGACACTCGGCAGGCGACCTTCCACAGCGGCCACGGCGGCCAGCTCGGCGGAGGCCAGGTAGACATCGGCGCCGTCGCCAAGGCGATTGGGGAAGTTGCGGGTCGAGGTGGAGACCACCGTGCTCTTGGCGGCCACCCGGGCCTGGTTACCCATGCACAGCGAGCAGCCCGGCATCTCCATGCGCGCGCCGGCGCGACCGTAGATGCCGTAGTAGCCTTCTTCGGTCAGCTGGTGCTGGTCCATCTTGGTCGGCGGGGCCAGCCACAGCTTGGTCTTCAGGCTGCCCGCGGGCTGCTTCTCGAGCAGCTTGCCGGCGGCGCGGAAGTGACCGATGTTGGTCATGCACGAGCCGATGAACACCTCGTCGATGGACTCACCCGCCACGTCGGAAAGCAGGCGGGCATCGTCCGGATCGTTCGGCGCGCACAGCACCGGCTGGTCGAGCTGGTCGAGGTCGATTTCGATCACCTCGGCGTACTCGGCGTCCTTGTCGGCGCGCATCAGGCTGGGGTTGGCGAGCCATTCCTCCATGCCCTCGATGCGGCGTTCCAGCGTGCGGCGGTCACCGTAGCCCTGATCGATCATCCACTTGAGCAGGGTGATGTTGGACGTCAGGTACTCGCTGACACTGTCCTCGGAGAGCGTGATGGTGCAGCCGGCCGCGGAGCGTTCGGCGGACGCGTCGGATAGCTCGAAGGCCTGCTCGACGGTGAGGTCCTCGAGACCTTCGATCTCCAGCACGCGACCGGAGAAGGCGTTCTTCTTGCCGGACTTCTCGACGGTCAACAGGCCCTGCTGGATGGCGTAGTAGGGGATGGCGTGGACCAGGTCACGCAGGGTGACGCCGGGCTGACGCTTGCCCTTGAAGCGCACCAGCACGGATTCCGGCATGTCCAGCGGCATCACGCCGGTCGCGGCGGCAAAGGCCACCAGGCCGGAGCCCGCGGGGAAGGATATGCCCATCGGGAAGCGGGTGTGCGAATCGCCGCCGGTACCCACGGTGTCGGGCAGCAGCATGCGGTTCAGCCAGCTGTGGATGATGCCGTCGCCCGGGCGCAGCGAGACGCCGCCGCGGTTCATGATGAAGTCGGGGAGGGTGTGGTGGGTCTCCACGTCGACCGGCTTCGGGTAGGCGCTGGTGTGGCAGAAGGACTGCATCACCAGGTCGGCCTGGAAGCCCAGGCAGGCCAGATCCTTGAGCTCGTCGCGGGTCATCGGGCCGGTGGTGTCCTGGGAGCCCACGGTGGTCATCTTCGGCTCGCAGTACATGCCCGGGCGCACGCCATCCATGCCGCAGGCCTTGCCGACCATCTTCTGCGCCAGGGTGAAGCCCTTGCCGTTGTCGGCCGGCTGTTCCGGCTTCTTGAAGACGTCGGAGGGCTCCAGGCCCAGCTCGTTGCGGGCCTTCTCGGTCAGGCCGCGACCGATGATCAGCGGGATGCGGCCGCCGGCGCGGACTTCATCGAGGATCACCCGGGTCTTGAGCTCGAAGGTGCTCAGCACCTCGTCGGTGCCGTGCTTGCAGACCTTGCCCTCGTAGGGGTAGACGTCGATGAGGTCGCCCATGTCGAGCTTCTCGACGTCCATCTCGATGGGCAGGGCGCCGGCGTCTTCCATGGTGTTGAAGAAGATCGGCGCGATCTTGCCGCCGAAGACGAAACCGCCGGCGCGCTTGTTGGGTACGTGGGGGATGTCGTCGCCGAAGAACCACAGTACCGAATTGGTGGCGGACTTGCGCGAGGAGCCGGTGCCCACCACGTCGCCGACGTAGGCGACCGGGTAGCCCTGGCTCTTGACCTCATTGATCTGTGCCAGCGGGCCCTTGTTGCCCGGCACTTCCGGCTCGATGCCGTCGCGCGGGTTCTTGAGCATGGCGTTGGCGTGCAGCGGGATATCCGGGCGCGACCAGGCATCCGGTGCCGGAGAGAGGTCGTCGGTGTTGGTCTCGCCGGGCACCTTGAACACCGCCAGGGTGATCTTCTCGGCCAGTGCCGGCTTGGCCAGGAACCACTCGGCGTCGGCCCAGGACTGCAGCACGCCCTGGGCGACGCTGTTGCCGGCCTTGGCGCGTTCGGCGACGTCATGGAAGGCATCGAACATCAGCAGGGTGTGCTTGAGCTGTTCGCCGGCCTCCCTGGCGAGGCTCTCGTCGTCGAGCAGCTCGACCAGGGTGGCGATGTTGTAGCCGCCCTGCATGGTCCCCAGCAGCTTGACCGCGTGCACCTTGTCGATCAGCGGTGATTCGGCGTCGCCCTTGGCGATGGCGGTCAGGAAGCCGGCCTTGACGTAGGCGGCTTCGTCGACACCGGGCGGAACGCGGTCGGTGATCAACTCGAGCAGAAACTGCTCCTCGCCGGCCGGCGGGTTCTTGAGCAGTTCGACCAGTTCGGCGGTCTGCTCGGCGGTCAGCGGCTTCGGCGGTACGCCCTCGGCAGCGCGTTCCTCGACATGTTGACGGTAGGCTTCAAGCACGTTGGGGACCCTCATCGATTTTCGGAATCCAGTAGGTGCAGAAAATGGCAGCGAACATCGCTGAAAATCGCACAAATCCTGCCTTCTGATGCTCTGTTCAGAGCCGAGCGCATTCTACGCGAAACTGTCGACAATGTTAAGGCAAGGGTGTGACGGGGGCGCACGATTTTGGTCGTACGCCGTGGGCTTCAACGCGAGGCAACTGGCGTGGCCGTCTCGTCGGCCGGCGCCCGGCGCGTTACCATGGGCGCTTCACCGGGAGGTCCCATGAGTCGACGAATCGTTTCCCCTTGTGTGGGGCTGTGTTCCACCACCGTCGGCGACAGTGTCTGCCGCGGCTGTCAGCGCAGCGATCATGAGATCCGTGACTGGTTCGGCTACGATCACGCCACCCGCGAAGCGGTGATGCAGCGTCTGGACGGCTGGCGCGTGGCGGTGGCCGGCCACTACCTGCGGGTTACGGATGCCGATCGGCTGCAGGCCCAGCTCGAGCGGCACGGTATCCGCTTTCGTGCCGATCAGCCGGCGCTGTCGCGAGCGGTGGAACTGCTGCGAGTGGGCCGCGAGCGCATGCGCGATATTCGCCGCTATGGGCTCGAGCCCCGGGAGGCGGGTGCCGGCATGTCGCCGGTGCAGCTTCACGAGGCGATCGCGACGATGCTGCTGGCGCGTGCCGAAGCCTGCCGGGACGCCGGTGACTCCGATGAATCCATGACGTGAACCCCCATGCCCGATACTCGTGAAACCCTGCTGTCCCCCGAACTGCTGGCCTTTTTGCCGTGTACCACGCCCGATGCCTGGATCGAGGCCGCGCTGGCCAATCAGGCGCTGCTGCTGATCGATCACGCCCAGTGCGAGAAGAAGGCGGCGTCCACCGCGATGAGCCTGATGTATCGCTACGTCGACCGGCCGTTGCTGCTGACCAAGATGTCGCAACTGGCCCGCGAGGAGTTGCTGCACTTCGAACAGGTGGTCAGGCTGATGGAATCGCGCGGCGTCGAGTACCGGCATATCGCGGCATCACGCTACGCCGAGGGACTGCGCCGGCATGTATGCGCTGAAGATCCCGAACGGCTGGTCGATATACTCATTGTGGGGGCCTTCATCGAGGCACGCTCCTGCGAGCGCTTCGCCGCGCTCATTCCGCATCTGGACGCGGAGCTTGCCAAGTTCTATCGCACTCTGGTTAAGTCGGAAGGGCGGCATTATGAGGACTACCTGATGTTGGCCAGGCGCTTCTCGGCATCGTCCATCGATACGCGCATCGCCTTCTTCGCCGAACGCGAGCGGGAACTGATCGAATCGCCCGATGCCACCTTCCGCTTTCACAGCGGCCTGCCGGCGGCGGCCTGACACGCGTGCCGCGGTCCGGGTGGCGTACTCGCCCTCGCTGACGAACAACGCAGGAACTGATAACAATGGCACGGTCTTCTTCCGGCAACACGCAGTTGACGCTGTTCGGTCACTTCTCGCTCACCCTGGGCGAGGATACGCTCACCCAGTTCAGTTACGACAAGGTCAAGGCGCTGCTGGTCTATCTGCTGCTGATGGAACAGCCGGTCAACCGGGCAGCGCTGGCCGAGTTGCTGTGGCCCGACCAGGGGCTGTCCTCCGGTCGTACCAACCTGCGCCACGCGCTGCATTGCCTGCGCCAGAGCCTGGGCGAGGAGGCCGAGCGCACGCTCGAGGTGTCGCGCCAGACCATCGCCTTCGCGCTGCCCGACAACTGGTGCTTCGACCTCAAGCAGCTCGAGACGCTGCTCGAACGCGTGCCGGACGTGGCGGGCCTTGAGCAGGTACTGGCCGTCTATCGTGGCGACCTCGTCGAGGATCTGCAACTCGCTCAATGTGCGGAATATCAACGCTGGCTGGTGCGCATGCGTGGCGAGTGGCGTCAACGGGTGTTGAGCTATGCCGAGCAGGTGCTGGAGGGCGGCGAGGCGCTGCCCGATGCCCTGCTGCGCACCCTGGTCAGTCGCTTTTCCGGCTATGCGCCGTTTCACGAGCGCCTGATCCGCCAGCTGATCGACCAGCGCCAGTCCGCCGCCGCCCACGAGGAGTACAACGCCTACCTCCAGTTGCTGGCCCTGTCCGGTCAGCAGCCCGAACCGAGCATCCTTCAGCTGGCGCGCTACTGGTCGGACGGCCGTGGCGAAACCCTGCCGGTAACCCCGCGCGGTGCCTACTCGCGAACCCTGGCGGCGGACAGCCAGCCACTGAGCGATGACGAGATCGAGCACCGCCAGCTCTCCGTGATGGCCATTCGCCTGCGTCTGCGGGGCGAGTGGGACGAGCGTGGCGAGGCTCGGGCCTGCCTGTCGCTGCAGATCGAGCTGCTGCGCTGGCTGGAGCGCCAGTGTCACCATCTCGGCGGGTTCTGGCTGCCGGGAGCCACCGGCGGGCTCGGTCTGGCCTGCTTCGGTACCCACGGGCCGGCCCATCAGCTGGCGGAGCTGGTGGCGCTCTATGAGCACTGCCGCCGGGCCCTGCCGGAAGAGGCGGCGAGACTCTGGAGCGGGCGTGGCGACATGCCGCGCTTCGATCTGGCTGCCGGACTGGACAGCGGCCGGGTGCTCTATCTGCCGGAGCGCCAGCTGGTCGACCCGCTGGGGCAGGTGACGCAGCGCGTTCCCTGGAGCTGATGAGTGCCGCCGAGGGCAGCGAACTGGTGATCTCCCAGGAGGCCAGCCAGCACATGCCCCCGGCGCTGGATCTTCAGCCGCGATTGTCGACCCGCCTGCTGGCCAGCGACGGCAAGGTGCGGTTGCGTGCCCTGGTGCTGGGTGTCAACGAGGGGGGGCGCAGCGCGGTGCCGCCGAGCCTGATCGGTCGCGAGAGTGCCCTGCGCAAGCTGCGCGATGCCCTGGCTCGAGCCGGGCTGGGGTTGCGCCAGAGCCTGCTGGTGCAGGGCGCGTCGGGCATGGGCAAGTCGGCGTTGATGGTGAGCTTTCGGCAGCTGGTGCAAAGCGAGGACGTGGCGCTGTGCTGGCAATCGACCACGCGCATGTCGATGCAGGAACCGTTCGGGCTGGCGCGGCTGATGCTGCGCTGGCATTGCGGCGAGCACCTCGACGAGGCCGGCCTGGCCGAGCTGCTGAGCGAGCAGGGCGACGAGGCGCTGCTGCAGTCGTCGGCATCCTGGCAACTGCTGCAGCAGGCCCTGGGGCTGGCCGAAGCCGATGACTCGCTGGCTGCCGCCCAGAGCGGTGAAGCGGTCGACCTGCTGGTCGGTGTGCTGCATCGCATGATCGAGCGTACCGCCGCTCGCAAGCCGCTGGTGCTGCTGGTCGACGATTTGCAGTGGATCGACGAGCCGTCCCTCAAGCTGCTGGCCGGTCTGCAGGCGCGGTTACCGATCAACACGGCCTTTCTGCTGGTAGCCAGCCATCACGGGCGCGATCCGTTGCCGGTGCGCCTGCACTGGGACCAGCAACTGCTGCTCGACAAGCTCGACGCCATGCAGTCATCGCGGCTGCTCTCGCAGCTGGCCCGGCGCTACCGCCTGCATCTCAGTCCGCGCCTGCGCGGCCAGTTGATCGAACGCTGCGACGGCGTGCCGCTCTACCTTCAGGAAATCTGCCGGCGTCTCGACATGGACCGACGCGAAGGGCGCAGTATCCAGGTCGACGAGCTGCCCCATGGCCTGCTCGGGCTGCTGGCCAGCCGCATCGACCAGCTCGACAACGACCGCCATGTGACGCATGTGGCGGCGGTGCTCGGTCGCCAGTTCCGGCTCGATTTCCTGCGCGAATGCAGCGAGCTCGATCCGGAACGCCTGAAACAGGCGCTCGTTCACATGCAGCGTCTCGAGATTATCGAGCGCTGTGACGCTCACAGCGAATATGAATATCAGTTCACCCATCCCTTGCTGCAGGAAGCGGCCTATCTGTCCTGCCCGCGGGATATCCGCACGCGCATTCACCAGCAGGTGGTCGGCCTGATCGAGGAGCGCTTCCCGATGTGGATCAGCCGTCACCCGGGGGATTTCGCCACGCATCTGCGGCGCAGCGGCCACTACGCCCGAGGTGCCCGTTACTTCGAGCTGGCCGCCCGCGAGGCGCTGCGAGTCAGCGCCAATCGCACGGCGCTTCACATGGCCGATCTCGGTCTGGCGAGCCTGCGCCAGATCGAGGGGCAGGTGGAGCGGGAGATCAGCCTGCTGACGGTACGCGGTCAGGCCGCCTTTGCGTTGGAAGGGCACGGTTCGCCCACGGCGCACGAGAGCTTCGTCAAGGCACGCGAGCTGCTCGAATGCACCCAGGGGGCCGACGAGGAAACCGAGCTGGTGCAGCGGTTTCTGGTCAAGTGGGGGCTGTGGGTGGGCTGTAGTCAGCGTTTCGCGCAGGCGGATGCCTTTTCCCTGGCCTCGGGAATGGCGGCGCTGGCCGAGCAGTTGCCCGACCCGCGTTATCGGCGCCTGGCAGCCTATGCGCGGGCTCATTGTGAATACTGGGCGGGACGTGTGCGTCAGGCGCTGGATCATCTCGAGGAGATCGACCCGCTTCATCAGCCGATGATGCTGGAGTGGCTGCCGTTCTCGGATCATCCGCAAGTGGCGGCGGCCTGCTATCAGGGCTGGGCACTGTGCCTGCGCGGTGATTACCGGCGTGCCGAGCAGCAGGTCGAAGCGGCGGTGCGTCTGGCCGAGACGCTCAACCATCCCGGCTCGCTGGCGCTGGCGCTGATGAGCGCGGCGGCGTTGTATCGGCAGCTGGGGCATGTGCACCTTGCCGGGGCGCGTGCCGAGCGAGCCTTCGAGCTGACCCGTACCCCCGACCTGCACCTCTGGCACATGACGGCGCAGTGTGCACTGGGCTGGCACCGCGCGCTGACCGGAGACCGCGCGGGGCTGGCAATGATCGAGGCCGGGCTGGACGAGTTCACCGAACTGGTCGGGCGCGACCGCCACCAGCGCCCCATGCTGTGGTACATCGATGCCTGCATGGCCCTCGGCGAGCTGGCGCGCGCCGAGGATTACCTGGATCAGTGCCTGATGATGGCCCGCGAGCGCGGCTCGCTCTTCGTGCCGGAGCTCTGCGTGCATCTGGCACGGGTCCATCACCGGCTGGGGCGCTCGCCCGAGATGGTTCGCGGTCTGGTGGAGCAGGCGATCGAACAGGCGCGGGAGCACGAGAACCCCCATCATCAGCTCTATGCGCTGGAGCTGTGGCTCGATGTGGTGGCACCGGGGGACGAGCAGGCCGAAGATGCGCTGCGCCAGTTGCTGGGCGAGGTGACCCAGACCGATGCACCGGTGCTGCTGCGCTGGCGAACGCTGCTCGATCAGTCGCTGTCCAGTTCGGCGACCTGCGCTCCCTGAAGCGCACTCGTCGCCCGGGTGTCGTCAATCGGTGAGCGGGAAGTCGCGCAGTCGGGGCTCCGAGTCGGCGTCGACACGAACGTCCCAGCCGCGGTTCGGCTGCCAGTCACCCAGCACGATGCGGCGTGCCGGCTGGCCGTCGACGCTGAGTTCATGCACGGCAGGGCGGTGAGTGTGGCCGTGAATCAAGGTGCGCACGCCATGCTCGGCCATTACGCGTTCCACCTCGCTCGGGGTGACATCCATGATGTCCTCGGCCTTGTTGGAGTTGGCTTCGCCGGACTGGCGGCGCAGGTCGCGGGCCAGGGCGAGGCGCTGCTCGACCGGCAGCGCCAGGATCTGGGCCTGCCACTGCGGGTCGCGTGCCTTGGCGCGAAACGCCATATAGGCTTCGTCGCGGGTACAGAGGCTGTCGCCGTGCATCAGCAATACGCGCTCGCCACCCAGCTCGACGACGCTCGGGTCGCTCAGCAGGGTGGCGCCGGTCGCCTCGGCGAAGCCGTTGCCGATCAGGAAATCCCGGTTGCCGTGCATGAAGTACAGGGCCGTGCCGGCGTCGCTCAGGCGGCGCAGGGCGTCGAGAATGCCCGTCTCGAATTCGCCCCGGTAGTCGTCACCGATCCAGGCTTCGAAGATGTCGCCCAGCAGGTACAGGTGCTCGGCCTGGCGGGCCGGTCCGTCCAGATAGCGCAGGAAGCCGTCGGCAATCTCGGGAGCGCCGGGGTGCAGGTGCAAATCGGAAATCAGCAGCGTGGTCATGGCAGGGGGCGCATCGGTGGGTGAGTGAAACGGCGACGCCCGCCGGCGACGGCCGGCGGGCGTCGAGGGGATGGTGTCAGTCGCGGATCTCGGCGCGCTCGAGAACCACGTCCTCGGCCGGCACGTCGGCGTGCATGCCGCGGCGCGTGGTGGGCACGCCCTTGATCTTCTCGACCACGTCCATGCCGGCGATCACTTCGCCGAACACGCAGTAGCCCCAGCCCTGCAGAGACTTGCCGCGGTGGTCGAGGAAGTCGTTGTCGGCGACGTTGATGAAGAACTGCGCGGTGGCGGAGTGCGGGTCCTGGGTGCGGGCCATGGCCACGGTGCCCTTGCGGTTCTTCAGGCCGTTGTCGGCCTCGTTGTCGATCGGCGCGCGGGTCGGCTTCTGTTCGAACTGGGTATCGAAGCCGCCGCCCTGGACCATGAAGCCGTCGATTACGCGGTGGAACAGGGTGTCATCGTAATGGCCGTCACGCACGTACTGCTCGAAATTGGCCGCCGTCGCGGGGGCCTTTTCATGGTCGAGTTGCAGGTGGATTTCGCCGTAGTTGGTATGCAGAACGATCATGGAATCCTTCCGGACTGTCTGGGTGGGGGCGCCTTGGCGTAGCGCGCGAGCGTCACGCTATAATAGCCGCTTTCCAGCGACAGGCGAAGCCGCTAGGCTTGGCCGTCTGCGATACCCGATCATCAAGAGGTTCCCCGACGTCCCATGACCAACGAGAGCAGCAGCGCCCCGAACTTCATCCGCAACCAGATTCGCGAGGAGGTCGAAGCGGGCAAGGTCGATACCGTGGTCACCCGGTTTCCGCCGGAGCCCAATGGCTTTCTGCACATCGGCCATGCCAAGTCGATCTGCCTGAACTTCGGGCTGGCCGAGCAGTTTGGCGGGGACTGTCACCTGCGTTTCGACGATACCAACCCGGCCAAGGAGGAGCAGGCCTACATCGACGCCATCAAGGCCGACGTGGAATGGCTGGGCTTTCACTGGGCGGGCAAGGTGCGCTATGCCTCCGACTACTTCGATCAGCTGTATGCCTGGGCGCAGCACCTGGTGCGCGAGGGCAAGGCCTACGTCGATGACCTCTCGCCGGACGAGATCCGCGAGTATCGCGGCACGCTGACCGAGCCGGGCCGGCCGAGCCCGTATCGCGACCGTGCGCCGGAAGAGAACCTCGACCTACTCGAGCGCATGCGCCGGGGCGAGTTCGCGGAGGGTGAGAAGGTGTTGCGCGCCAGGATCGACATGGCCTCGCCGAACATCAATCTGCGCGACCCGATCCTCTACCGGATTCGCCATGCGTCCCACCACCAGACCGGCGACAAGTGGAAGATCTATCCGTCCTACGACTTCACCCACGGCCAGTCCGATGCTATCGAGGGAGTCACCCACTCGATCTGCACCCTGGAGTTCGAGGACCATCGCCCGCTCTACGAGTGGTTCCTGAACAACCTGCCGGTTCCGGCGCGGCCGCGCCAGATCGAGTTTGCGCGCCTCAACCTGAACTACACCGTGACTTCCAAGCGCAAGCTCAAGCTGCTGGTCGACGAGGGCGTGGTCGACGGCTGGGACGACCCGCGCATGCCGACGATCTCCGGCATGCGTCGGCGCGGTTACACGCCGGCCTCGATCCGCAAGTTCTGCGAGATGATCGGCGTCACCCGGGCCGAGGGCGGCATGGTCGACATCGCCATGCTCTACCACGCGATTCGTTCCGATCTCGAGGACAACGCGCCGCGGGCGATGTGCGTGCTCAAGCCGCTCAAGGTGGTGCTGACCAACGTCCCCGAGGACCATGACGAAGCCTTCGAGGTGGCGGGCCATCCGGCACGTGACGACATGGGCGTGCGTCGCCTGCCGTTCACCCGCGAGATCTGGATCGACGCCGACGACTTCATGGAGGAGCCGCCCAAGAAGTTCTTCCGCCTGGCGCCGGGCAAGGAGGTGCGCCTGCGCAACGCCTACGTGATCCGTTGCGACGAGGTGATCAAGAACGCGGCCGGCGAGATCGAGGAGCTGCGCTGTTCGGTGGATTTCGATACCCTCGGCAGGAATCCGGAAGGGCGCAAGGTCAAGGGTGTGATCCACTGGGTCAGCGCGGCGCACGCCGTGCCGGTCGAGGTGCGCCTCTACGACAACCTGTTCCAGGTCGAGGCACCCGACCGTGATCGGGACGTCGATTTCCTCGAGCACCTCAACCGCGATTCGCTGACGGTGGTGCAGGGCTACGCCGAGCCGAGCCTGGCCGAGGTGGAGCCGGAGGCCCGCTATCAGTTCGAACGGGTGGGCTATTTCTGTGCGGATCGCCATGCCGCCGCCGAGGGGCAGCGCGTCTTCAACCGCATCGTCGGTCTCAAGGATACCTGGGCCAAGATCCAGAAGAAGGGCTGAGCATGCAGATCTACAATACCCTGACTCGCACCAAGGAAACCTTCGTTCCGATCGAGCCGGGCAGGATCCGCATGTATGTCTGCGGGATTACCGTCTACGACTACTGTCACATCGGCCATGCCCGGGTCATGGTGGCGTTCGACGTGATCACCCGCTACCTGCGCTCGCGCGGCTTCGAGGTGACCTATGTCCGCAACATCACCGACATCGACGACAAGATCCTCCGGCGCGCCGAGGAAAACGGCGAGCCCATTGCCGCGCTGACCGAGCGGATGATCGCGGCGATGCACGAGGACGAGGCGCGGCTCGGCGTGCTGCGCCCGGACCTCGAGCCGCGTGCCACGGCGCACATCGACGACATCCAGGCGATGATCGCCACGCTGATCGACAAGGGCTACGCCTATCGGGCCGACAACGGCGATGTCTACTACCGGGTGCGGCGCTTCGCCGATTACGGCAGGCTCAACAACCGCGACCTGGACGAGATGCGCTCCGGGGCGCGGGTGGAAGTCGACACCCACAAGGAGGACCCGCTCGACTTCGTGCTGTGGAAGGCGGCCAAGCCGGGCGAGACGAGCTGGCCATCGCCGTGGGGCGAGGGGCGTCCGGGCTGGCACATCGAGTGCTCGGCGATGTCCACCTGCTGCCTGGGCGAGACGTTCGACATTCACGGCGGCGGTCCGGACCTGACGTTCCCGCACCACGAGAACGAGATCGCCCAGAGCGAGGCGGCCACGGGGCAGCGCTACGTGAACACCTGGATGCATGCCGGCGCGGTGCGGGTCGATCAGCAGAAGATGTCCAAGTCGCTGGGCAACTTCTTCACCATCCGCGATGTGCTGGCCGAGCATGACCCCGAGGTGGTGCGCTACCTGCTGGTGTCGAGCCACTATCGCAGCCCGATCAACTATGCCCCGGATGCGCTCGACGACGCGCGGCGCTCGCTGGAGCGCTTCTACAATGCGCTCGACGGCGTCGAGCCGGTGGCCGGCGAGGTCGATGCCGGTTACGCCGAGCGTTTCACCGCGGCGATGGACGACGACTTCAACACCCCCGAGGCGCTGTCGGTGCTCTTCGAGCTGGCCCGCGCACTCAATCGGGCCAAGGCCGAGGATGCCGGGCGCGCCGCGGCGCTGGCCTTCGAGCTCAAGCGCCTGGGCCAGGTGCTGGGTCTGCTCGAGCAGGCGCCGGCGGCGTTTCTCCAGGGCGGGCGCGCGCTGCCGCTGGCCGAGGCGGAGATCGAGGCGCGGATTGCCGCGCGGGCGGCCGCCAAGAAGGCCCGGGATTTTGCCGAGGCCGATCGCATCCGCGATGAACTGGCCGCGCTGGGTATCGTGCTCAAGGATTCCCGGGAAGGCACCTCCTGGGTACTGGAGCGCTGATTCGGCACGACGTTCGTCAGCATGGTGGAAACGAAAACGCCGCACCTCCTGGGTGCGGCGTTTTCATGGCCGGTTTTCAGCCCGCCGCTCGGCGGGGCGGGAGGTCAGGCTTCCTGAGGCGTCGCCTGCGGTGTGCCCAGCCGCGTCACCATGGCCTCGACCATCTCGGCGGAGTGGCGGGCCGCCTGGTCGATGAAGGCCGTGAAGGACAGGTTGGAGTCCTTGCCGGCGATGTCCGAGAGGGCGCGGATCACCACGAAGGGGCAGCCGTAGAGATGGCAGGTCTGGGCGATCGCGGCGGCTTCCATCTCGGCGGCGAGCATCGTCGGGAACCGCTCGCGAGTGCGCTGGACGGCATCGGGGCAGGCCATGAAGGCATCGCCGGTGGCGATCAGGCCCTCGTGGACGCGCAGGTGGCCGAGGCTCTCGATGCACTCGCGGGCCACGCACACCAGGCGGTCGTCGGGCAGGTAGGCGGCCGGCATCTGCGGCACCTGGCCGTGCTCGTAGCCGAAGACCACGGCATCCACGTCGTGGTGGCGCACCTCGGTCGAGATCACCACGTCGCCTACGTCCAGCCCGGTGCCGAAGCCGCCGGCGGAACCGGTGTTGATGATGGCCTCGGGGTGATACATGTCGAGCATGAGCGTCGTGCCGATGGCCGCGTTCACCTTGCCGATGCCGGACTGCAGGATGACCACCTCGACGCCGTTCAGGCGCCCGGTGTGGAAGGTCGAACCGACGTGGTGGCGGGTCCGGCGGTTCTCCAGGCGGGAGGCCAGCAGGGCGACCTCTTCCTCCATGGCACCGATGATGCCGATCTTGCGCATGGGGCGAATCGTCCTCCGTGTGGGCTCAGGCGAAGACCTGGTGCCATTCATCGCGCTTGGCGAGAAAATCCCGGGCCAGCGCCTGGGCGCCTTCCAGGCTGTGACTGGCGGCCCAGCCGCACTGCATCTCGGTGCAGGCCGGCACTTCCTCGGCGACGAGGATGTCCTGCAGCGTCTTCTCGATCAGGGCCAGGACGCCGTCGTAGTCGTCGTGGTTGATCATCGCGATGTAGAAGCCGGTCTGGCAGCCCATGGGGCTGATGTCGACGACCTTGTCGCTGTGATTGCGCGACAGTTCCGCCATCAGGTGTTCCAGCGAGTGCAGGGCGGGCATCTCCATGTGCCCCTTGTTGGGCTGGCAGATGCGCATGTCGTACTTGTGGATGCTGTCGCCGTTCTCGCCGGTCTTGATGCCGGCCAGGCGCACGTAGGGGGCCTTGACCCGGGTATGGTCGAGGTTGAAGCTCTCGACGTTCATCGGCGTCTCGCTCATTCAGGTCTCCTGATGTGTTGCTGAATGGTGCGTTGTTGGGCGCGCATTATATCGGCTCAGCCGTTGCCGTGCATGGCGTCATGCAGTTCGGCGGCGAACAGGGTGTTCTCGAGCAGCGAGGCGACCGTCATCGGGCCCACGCCGCCGGGCACCGGGGTGATGTAGCTGGCGCGCTCGGCGGCGGGCGCGTATTCGACGTCGCCGACCAGGCTGCCGTCCGGCTGGCGATTGATGCCCACGTCGATGACGATGGCCCCCGGCTTCACCCACTCGCCCTTGACCAGGCCCGGCACGCCGACCGCGACCACCAGCAGATCAGCGCGGCGCACGTGGGCCTCTAGGTCGCGGGTGAAGCGATGGCAGACGGTGGTGGTGCAGCCGGCGAGCATCAGTTCCAGGGCCATCGGCCGGCCCACGATGTTGGAGGCGCCGACGATGGTGGCGTCGAGGCCGCGTACCGGGATGCCCGATTCCTGGAGCAGGGTCATGACCCCCTTGGGCGTGCACGGGCGCAGCACGGGAAGACGCTGGGCCAGGCGGCCGAGGTTGTACGGGTGAAAGCCGTCGACGTCCTTGTCCGGGCGGATGCGCTCGAGAATCGGGCGGGCATCCAGATGCCCCGGCAGCGGCAGCTGGACGAGGATGCCGTCCACCGCCGGGTCGTCGTTGAGGCGGTCGACCAGCGCCTCGAGCTCGGCCTGCGAGGTCTCCGCGGGCAGCGAATGGCGGAAGGAGAGCAGTCCGGCCTGTTCGCAGGCGCGATGCTTGTTGCGGACATAGACCTCGGATGCCGGATCGTGGCCGACCAATACCACGGCAAGCCCGGGCACGCGGGCGCCCTCGCTGCGGCGAGCCTCCACCTGGCGGGCGACCTGTTGTCGGACATGCGCGGCGATGGCCTTGCCATCGATCAATTGGGCGGTCATCGAAAGTTCCTTTGCTTCGCGGCAATCAGTGATGCGGGAAAAAAGAAGTGACGTCGATTTTCGCATGCAATACCCCGCAGTCAAAGCGCCGGGGGGCAGGTGGTGATGCTAAGGGCTTGACTCGCGGAGGATGTTGCGTAGAATATGCAGCGCTTGACGAGGCCCGGAGGCAAGCGTCAAGGCCGTATGTCTCGCCGGCGGGGTATAGCGCAGTCTGGTAGCGCGCCTGCTTTGGGAGCAGGATGTCGGGGGTTCAAATCCCTCTACCCCGACCATCCGCAGGCTGCGACGTCTCGGATGGGTTGCGTTGCTCGTCGCGGCTGTGGCAGTGGCTGGGCCGTAACAGTTCGGCGCCCATAGCTCAACCGGATAGAGCAACGGCCTTCTAAGCCGTGGGTTGCAGGTTCAAGTCCTGCTGGGCGCGCCATGCTGCAGTCCGGCGGCAGGCTCTCGGGCAGGGCGTCAAGCGAGTCGACACGACAGTGGTGGATGTAGCTCAGTGGTAGAGCCCCGGATTGTGGCTCCGGTGGTCGTGGGTTCGATCCCCATCATCCACCCCACGTCGACGTCGGCAATGCAGTTCATGAAATGGTGGATGTAGCTCAGTGGTAGAGCCCCGGATTGTGGCTCCGGTGGTCGTGGGTTCGATCCCCATCATCCACCCCATTTCATTCCTTCCCGATCCTGCAGTCTCGCTCGTTCCTCGCATGTTCTCCGTTTCCCCGGCGGTTTCTCTCCGGCTCCGGTCGCGATTCGTCGTCAGGTGGCCTGGAGTGTCGGCGAGCCCCTTGCAAAGCTTCGGTACAGCCCCCATGTATCGGGGAAAGCGGGCGAACTTGCCAGGTCGCCCCGGGATTCTTAGAATCCATCTCTTTTGAACGTACTCCAAACAGCCCTAGTCGGTAGAGGACCATTCATGCAAGTTTCCGTCGAAACGACTTCCCCGATCGAGCGCCGCGTCACGGTACAGGTACCGGCAGAGGAGGTCGATCAGGCTGTCAGCGAACGTCTTCAGGACACCGCCAAGCGGGTGCGCCTGAACGGTTTCCGTCAGGGCAGGGTGCCGATGGCCGTCGTCAAGCAGCGCTATGGCCGTGACGTGCGCAACGAGGTGGTTGGCGAAGTGATGCGCCAGCACTACGTGCGCGCGATCACCGAGCACAGCCTCAACCCGGCGGGCTATCCCTCCATCGAGCCGACGGTCGACGAAGCTGGCAAGGATCTGGAGTTCGTGGCGACGCTCGAGGTCTACCCGCAGGTCGAGCTCAGCAGCATCGAGGGGACCGAGGTGGAGCGCCCGGTCGCCGAGGTGACCGACGCCGACATCGATCAGATGATCGACACCCTGCGCAAGCAGAACGCCTCCTGGGAGGTCGTCGAGCGCGAGGCCGCCGAGGGCGATCAGGTCAAGATCGACTTCCAGGGCTTCATCGACGGCGAAGCCTTCGAGGGCGGTCAGGCCGAGGGTCATGATCTGGTGCTGGGCTCCAACAGCTTCATCCCCGGTTTCGAGGAGCAGCTGATTGGTGCCAAGGCCGGCGACGAGCCCGAGATCAAGGTCACCTTCCCGGAGGACTACCAGGCCGAGCACCTCGCCGGCAAGGAAGCGACCTTCAAGGTCAAGGTCCATCAGGTCAGCGCCCAGCAGCTGCCCGAGATCGACGACGACTTCATCGCGCGCTTCGGTGTCGAGGGCGGCGATCTCGAGGCGTTCCGGGCCGAGGTCCGCAAGAACATGGAGCGCGAGATCAAGCAGGCGGTGGACAACCGGGTCAAGCAGCAGGTGCTCGAGGCGCTGCAGCGCGCCAACGACATCCCGGTCCCGGCCTCGCTGATCAGCCAGGAAACCGACGCGCTCAAGCGCCAGGCGGCCCAGCAGTTCGGCCTGGGCGAGGACTTCGACGTCTCCCAGCTGCCCGACGAGCTGTTCGCCGATCAGGCCAAGAGCCGCGTTCAGGTCGGCCTGCTGCTCGGCCAGGTCATCGAGGACAACGGCCTCGAGGCCAGCGACGACGAGATCAAGGCCAAGGTCGAGGAGCTGGCCCAGCAGTACCAGCAGCCCGAGCAGGTCATCGAGTACTACCTCAAGGACGAGCAGATGAAGAATCAGGTCAAGTCTGCCGTGCTCGAGGAGAAGGCGGTTGACAAGCTGCTCGAGCAGGCACAGGTTAAAGACGTCGAAATGTCCTACGAAGAGGCACTCCAGGCCGCCCAGCAGCAGGGTGGCGAGGACGACGCCGATGACGAGAAGGCCGACGACCCGGCTTGAGGCCGACAAGCAGGCAGCACGGACCCGGCCGAGTGCCGGGTCTCTAGTCACTGCGACTGTCGGTCGGCAAGCCAGGATTATCCCAATCACCGGATGTTAAGGGTGTCACGCAATGGGCAATGAGTTCGATATTCAAAACGCCGGCGGCCTGGTCCCCATGGTGGTCGAGCAGAGCGCGCGCGGCGAGCGGGCGTACGACATCTACTCCCGCCTGCTCAAGGAGCGTGTAATCTTCCTGGTGGGTCCGGTGGAAGACTACATGGCGAATCTGGTGGTGGCACAACTGTTGTTCCTCGAGTCCGAGAACCCGGACAAGGACATCCACCTGTACATCAATTCGCCCGGTGGCTCGGTGACCGCGGGGCTGTCGATCTACGACACCATGCAGTTCATCAAGCCGGACGTTTCCACCGTCTGCCTGGGGCAGGCGGCCAGCATGGGGGCGCTGCTGCTCGCCGGTGGCGCCAGGGGCAAGCGTTTCTGCCTGCCGCACTCGCGGATGATGATTCACCAGCCGCTGGGCGGCTATCAGGGCCAGGCCTCGGATATCGAGATCCACACCAAGGAGATTCTCAATATCCGTCACAAGCTCAATCGCATTCTGGCGGATCACACCGGTCAGGACATCGACACCATCGCCAAGGATACCGACCGCGACAATTTCATGGACGGGGAGCAGGCGGTGGCCTATGGCCTGATCGACGAGATGCTGGAGAAGCGGCCGGTATCCTGATAGCGTAAATCCAACCCTGCATATCCAGGCGGCCCGCCAGGGGCCGTCGCCGTAAAGAGGTACGCGAATGGCCGACGGCAAAGGCAAGGACGAGGGCAAGCTGCTGTACTGCTCGTTCTGCGGCAAGAATCAGAACGAGGTACGCAAGCTGATTGCTGGCCCCTCCGTCTACATCTGCGACGAATGTGTCGATCTGTGCAACGACATCATTCGCGAGGAAGTCCTCGAGGCCGACGCCGAGGGCGACGAGGATCGCCTGCCGGCTCCGCGCGAGATCCGCGACACCCTCGATGACTACGTGATCGGTCAGGATCGCGCCAAGATGGTGCTTTCCGTGGCCGTCTACAATCACTACAAGCGGCTGCGGGCCGGCGGCAAGTCCGACGATGTCGAGCTCGGCAAGTCGAACATCCTGCTGATCGGGCCGACCGGCAGCGGCAAGACGCTGCTCGCCGAGACGATGGCGAGGCTGCTGAACGTGCCCTTCACCATCGCCGACGCCACCACGCTGACCGAGGCGGGCTACGTCGGGGAAGATGTCGAGAACATCATCCAGAAGCTGCTGCAGAAGTGCGACTACGATGTCGAGAAGGCGCAGAAGGGCATCGTCTACATCGACGAGATCGACAAGATCTCCCGCAAGTCGGACAACCCGTCGATCACCCGTGACGTGTCCGGCGAGGGGGTTCAGCAGGCGCTGCTCAAGCTGATCGAGGGCACGACGGCCTCGGTGCCGCCCCAGGGCGGGCGCAAGCATCCCCAGCAGGAGTTCCTGCAGGTCGATACCGGCAACATCCTGTTCATCGTCGGCGGTGCCTTCGCCGGCCTGGACAAGGTGATCCGCGATCGGGCCGAGAAGGGCGGCATCGGCTTCAATGCCGCCGTCAAGAGCAAGGACTCCGATCAGGGGGTCGGCGACATCCTCACCGGCGTGGAGCCGGAGGACCTGGTCAAGTTCGGCCTGATCCCCGAGTTCGTCGGGCGCCTGCCGGTCATCGCGACGCTCACCGAGCTCACCGAGGATGCCCTGATCCAGATCCTCACCCAGCCGAAGAACTCGCTGATCAAGCAGTACGCGAAGCTCTTCGAGATGGAGAACGTCGAGCTCGACTTCCGCGAGGACGCCCTGCGTGCCGTGGCTCGCAAGGCGATGGCGCGCAAGACCGGCGCCCGGGGCCTGCGCTCGATTCTCGAGTCCGTGCTGCTTGATACCATGTACGAGGTACCTTCGCTGGAAGGCGTGACCAAGGTGGTGATCGACGAGTCGGTGATCGCCGGCGAGAGCGATCCGCTGCTCATCTACTCCTCCTCCGAGGAAGGCAAGGTCGCCAACAAGGACGGCTGAGTCGAGGCTGTTTCCGAACGGGGGGCCGCCAGGCCCCCTTTTCGTTTCCCGCGTCCCGGCAGCCGCCGTCCCGGTTGCAAAGTGGTCGCGCCGCCCCCATTGTTCATTCCAGCCATGAGCCGCTCAGGCGGCCCAACCATCCGATTCGTGAGGAACTGCCTGCAATGCAGCAGAACACCGAACAGACACAGAGTCTGCCCCTTCTTCCGCTGCGGGATGTGGTTGTCTACCCGCAGATGGTGATCCCGCTCTTCGTCGGTCGCGAGAAGTCCATTCAGGCCCTCGAGGCGGCGATGGAAGCCGACAAGCGGATCCTGCTGGTCGCTCAGCGCGAGGCCGGGCAGGATGATCCGGATGCCGGTGATCTGTTTGCGGTGGGGACCGTGGCCGACATCATGCAGCTGCTCAAGCTGCCGGACGGCACCGTCAAGGTACTGATCGAGGGGGCCTCCCGGGCCGACATTCGCCAGCTCGGCCAGGCGGAAAGCGGTTACAGCATTGCCGAGATCACTCTGCGCGAGAGTCAGCCGCTGACCGAGCGTGAGCAGGAGTCGCTGGTGCGGGTGCTGCTCAACCAGTTCGAGCAGTACGTCAAGCTTTCCAAGAAGGTGCCCAACGAGGTACTGAGCTCGCTGCAGGGCATCGAGGACCCGAGCCGGCTGGTCGACACGATCTGCGCGCACCTGTCGTTGAAGATCGGCGACAAGCAGGAACTGCTCGAGATGGATCGCGTGCGGGATCGCATCGAGCACCTGATGGCGCTCATCGAGTCCGAGATCGATCTGCTGCAGGTCGAGAAGCGCATCCGCTCCCGGGTCAAGGAGCAGATGGAGAAGTCCCAGCGCGAGTACTATCTCAACGAGCAGATGAAGGCCATCCAGAAGGAGATGGGCGAGCTCGAGAATGTGCCCAACGAGGCAGAGAAGTACGAGCAGTTGATCAAGGATTCCGGCATGCCGGCAGAGGCTGCCGAAAAGGCCAATCAGGAGCTCGGCAAGCTCAAGATGATGGCGCCGACCTCGGCCGAGGCGACCGTGGTGCGCTCCTACCTCGACTGGCTGGTGGCCGTGCCGTGGAAGAAGCGGACCCGCGTCAAGCATGACCTGGCCCATGCGGTGAAGGTGCTCGACGAGGACCATTACGGCCTGGAAGAGGTCAAGGAGCGCATTCTCGAGTACCTGGCGGTCCAGAAACGGGTCAAGAAGCTCAAGGGGCCGGTGCTGTGCCTGGTGGGCCCGCCCGGGGTGGGCAAGACGTCGCTGGGGCAGTCGATCGCCCGGGCGACCAACCGCAAGTACGTGCGCCTGGCGCTGGGTGGCGTGCGCGACGAGTCGGAGATCCGCGGCCACCGGCGGACCTACATCGGCTCGCTGCCGGGCAAGGTCGTCCAGCGCATGACCAAGGCCGGCGTTCGCAACCCGCTGTTCCTGCTCGACGAGGTCGACAAGCTGGGTGCCGACTACCGCGGCGACCCCTCCTCGGCGCTGCTGGAGGTGCTGGACCCGGAACAGAACAACACTTTCAGCGATCACTACCTGGAGCTCGACTACGACCTCTCGGACGTGATGTTCATCTGCACGGCCAACTCGATGAACATCCCCGGCCCGCTGCTCGATCGCATGGAAGTGATTCGTCTGCCGGGCTATACCGAGGACGAGAAGCGGGCCATCGCCGAGCGCTATCTGGTGCCCAAGCAGCTCAAGGCCAACGGCCTCAAGGACGAGGAGCTGCGCTTCTCCGACGAGGCGCTGCTCGAGCTGATTCGCTACCACACCCGCGAGGCCGGGGTACGCGAACTCGAGCGCCAGATCGCCAAGGTCTGCCGGAAGGTGCTGCGCGAGCGCCTCGAGAAGGAAGCCAAGGAAGGGGCGCAGGCGCCGCAGCTGCTGGCCGCCGCGGACATTGAGTCCTATGCCGGGGTGCGTCGCTACAGCTACGGCCTGGCCGATCAGGAGAATCAGGTCGGGCGTGTCACCGGGTTGGCCTGGACCTCGGTCGGGGGCGAGCTGCTCAATATCGAGTCGGTGGTCACGCCAGGTAAGGGGCGTGTCAACAAGACCGGGTCGCTGGGCGATGTCATGAAGGAATCGGTCGATGCTGCGCACACCGTGGTGCGCGCACGGGCCGTACCCATGGGAATCGACCCGGAGCGCTTCGAGAAGGAAGACCTGCACATCCACGTGCCCGAAGGGGCGACCCCCAAGGATGGACCGAGTGCCGGTATTGCCATGGTGACGGCCATGGTCTCTGCCTACACCGAGCGTCCGGTTCGTTGCGACGTGGCGATGACCGGTGAGGTGAACCTGCGTGGCGAGGTCATGCCGATCGGTGGTCTCAAGGAGAAATTGCTGGCGGCACGGCGCGGTGGTATAAAGACCGTGCTGATTCCAGAGGAGAATCGTCGGGATCTCAAGGAAGTTCCCGATAATGTCAAGGATGCCCTGGACATTCGGCCTGTACGCTGGATCGATGAAGTTCTCGACATTGCTCTGGTCGATGTGTCCGGTGGTGATAGCGACGAAGGTCGTGTCGAAGAGACCTCGTCCACCCGCAGCATGATAAGCACGCATTAAGCCGATTTAAGCCGTCATGCCGGTGCGGAAAGCCCGGTATGGCGGGCCTTGGCGCCGAAGGTTGGTTGACAGTCGTTCCTGCACGTTGCTATAAATTGCTTTTTGCTGTGATCGTGCAAGGCCACCCGCTTAATCGCGCCGATTTCCAGTAATTTCCGAAACAGTCAAGGGGTGAAGTGTGAATAAATCCGAGCTGATCGAAGCCATCGCTGCTTCCGCCGATATTCCCAAGGCGGCGGCCGGTCGTGCCCTGGATGCAATGATCGATACCGTGACCGACTCCCTGAAGAAAGGCGACTCCGTGGCCTTGGTGGGCTTCGGTACCTTCACCGTCAAGGAGCGTGCCGCACGCACCGGTCGCAATCCGCAAACCGGCCAGCCGATCGAAATCAATGCCGCCAAGGTGCCCAGCTTCAAGGCGGGCAAGGCGCTCAAGGACTCGGTCAACTGAGTCCCGATTTCCACGGAATGACGCCGGGGACAGCGGCCAGATCAGTGCGCGGATGATTGATTTGTGATGCTCAGCATCCCCCTTGGGCCAGAAGTGGTTTCCCGGTATCCGTTGTCAGGCGCATCGCATCCGCGATGCGCCTTTTTCGTTAGTGAACTTGTCGAATAACACTGCATCCGAGGCCAGCATGCTGCAACAAATCCGGGACCGCTCTCAGAGCATGATCGCCAAGGTTATCGTCGGGGCCGTCATCGTCGCGCTCGCCCTTTTCGGTATCGAGTCCCTCGTCAACCTGTTCACGCAAGGCTCCGACAACGTCGCCGAGGTCAATGGCGAAGGCATCAGCCGGCAGGCGGTGGAGACGGAGGTGCAACGCGCGATTCGCTCAGGCCAGGTGCCGGCGGATCAGGAAAGCGACGTGCGCAAGCAGGTCATCGAGCAGCTCATCAGCCAGTCGCTGCTCGATCAGTACGCGGCTGACGGTGGCCTCTATCTGTCCGATGGTCAGCTCGATCAGGTCATTGTCAATCGTCCCGAGTTCCAGGATCAGGACGGCAAGTTCTCCGCCGACCTGTTCCGCAACCGGCTGGCCCGTGCCGGCTACACGCCCCTGGCGTTTCGCCGCCAGCTCAAGCAGGACCTGCAACGCCAGCAGATCCAGCAGGGGCTGGCCGAGAGCGAGTTCCTGCTGCCGTCGGAGCGCCGTCAGCTGGTCGCCCTGCAGAACCAGACGCGCAGTTTCCGCTACGTGACGCTCACGCCCGATGATCTCGAGCAGCCGGTGACCGTCACCGCTCAGGAAGTCGAGGATTACTACCAGGCGCATCAGGCGCAGTTCAAGCGTCCCGAGCAGGTTCAGCTGAACTATGTCGTGCTCGACCAGTCGGCGCTGGCCGACGACGTCAAGGTCGATGACCAGGCGCTGCGTCAGGCCTACGAGCAGCGCAAGAGCGAGGCGCCGCGTCGCATCGCGCACATCATGGTGAGCTTCGGTGATGCGCGTACCCGAGAAGAGGCCAAGGCGCGTCTGGAAAAGGTGCGTCAGCGTCTCGAGCAGGGCGAAAGCTTTGCCAAGCTGGCCGCCGAGTACTCCGATGACAAGACCACCGCCGACAAGGGCGGCAAGCTGGGCGTGATCAGCCGTGGCATTTTCGGCAAGGCGTTCGAGGATGCCGCCTTCTCCCTGAAGCCGGGCCAGATATCCGGCATCGTTGCCACGGACAATGGCCTGCACCTGCTCAAGGCGACGGGCATCGATATCCCCGACTTCAACGCGATGCGTGACTCGCTGCGCCAGAAGCTAGCCATGCAGAAGGCCGAGGAGCGTTTCAACGAGAAGGCCCAGCAGCTGATCGACGAAAGTTTCTCTGCCGACGATCTGGCCAGCGTGGCGAAGGATCTGGGGCTCGAACTCCAGCACAGCAACTGGGTATCGCGCGATTCGGCCGATGGCGTGCTGGCCGAGCCGGGCGTGATGGATGCGGCCTTCAAGCCCGACGTGCTCGAGCAGGGCTACAACAGTGACGTGATCGAGCTGGATGACCAGCGCCGCCTGGTATTGCGCGTGACCGATCACCGTCCGGCAACGACGCTGCCGCTGGATGACGTTCGCGACCGGGTGCGCAGCGCGGTGACCACGGAAAAGACCCGGAACGCCCTGAGCGAGCGGGCCGCTCAGCTGGCCGGTGCGCTCGAGGCCGGGAAGGCGCCGGCGCTGGACTGGCAGACGGTCGACTCGATGACACGTCGCCCCCAGAATACCGAGGTTCCGCAGGCGGTCATCGATCAGGTGTTTCGTCTGCCGCGGCCGGGCGAGACCGGCCAGCCGGTCTATGGTCGGGCGGTGCGCGATTCGGGCGTGGCACTGATCGCCCTGAATCAGGTGACCACACCGGATGGCCAGGATAGTTCGGATCGTCAGGCGGCACTGGCGGCGCGGCTGGCAGAGCGCCTGCGAGCCCAGGCCGCCATCCAGGGGCTGCTGGAATCCCTGCGCGAGAAGGCGACTATCGAACGTCTCTAATGGTTCATCCTCGAACGGAGCGTCCCTGATCGGGGCTCAATGGTAGACAAGCAGGGGGGCGCGATCAGGTCGCGCCCCCCTGCTTGCATATGGCCGTCGGGTTTCAGCCCCGGATCCGTCGGGTGTTCATGGTGACGGCTTGAAAATGCTCATTAACACCCTAACTTTATTTGTCAGGTGACGGGGTTATCGGCCCCGGTCCGTTCCATTTCGTCAAAAGGAAACGCCATGTATTCCGATGTACAGCTCCATATCGATGGTCAATGGCGCGATGCCGTCGCCGGCAAGACGCTGCCCGTGATCAATCCGGCGACGGAGGAAGTCATCGGCCATATCGCGCACGCCGAGCAGGCGGATCTCGATCTGGCGCTGGCGGCGGCCGAGCGCGGCTTTCAGACGTGGAAGGCAACCTCGCCGTTCGAGCGCAGCAAGGTTCTGCGCCGGGCGGCCGAGCTGCTGCGCGAGCGGGCCGATCACATCGCGCAGGTGATGACGCTCGAGCAGGGCAAGCCGCTGGCTCAGTCGCGCGGTGAAACCTTGGGCGCGGCCGATACCATCGAGTGGTTTGCCGAGGAGGCACGGCGTACCTACGGTCAGGTGATTCCGTCGCGTCAGTCCGACGTGCAGCAGTTTGCCATCAAGACGCCGGTAGGCCCGGTGGCGGCGTTCACGCCCTGGAACTTCCCGATCAATCAGGTGGTGCGCAAGCTGTCGGCAGCCCTGGCGGCGGGCTGCTCGTTCATCGTCAAGGGCCCCGAGGACACACCTGCCGCGCCTGCCGAACTGGTGCGCGCCTTCGCCGATGCCGGTGTGCCGGCCGGTGTGCTCAACTTGGTCTACGGGGTGCCGGCGGAGATTTCCGAGTACCTGATACCACACCCGGCCATCCGCAAGATCTCCTTCACCGGTTCCACCGCGGTCGGCAAGCACCTCGCCGCCCTGGCCGGACAGTACATGAAGCGCGCGACCATGGAGCTCGGTGGCCATGCGCCGGCCATCGTGTTCGCCGATGCCGATCTCGATGCCGCCGCCAGGGAGCTTGCCGGTGCCAAGTTCCGCAATGCCGGCCAGGTCTGCATCTCGCCGACCCGTTTCCTGGTCCATGAAAGTGTCTACGAGACCTTCATCGACAAGTTCGTGGCCGCCGCCCGCGAGATCAGGGTCGGAAACGGCCTCGAGGAGGGGGTGACCATGGGGCCGATGGCGCACCAGCGCGGGCTGGAGTCCTTGGAGCGCTTCGTCAACGATGCGGTCGAGAAGGGCGCGAAGGTGCGTCTCGGCGGCAAGCGTCGTGACGGCAGGGGCTTCTTCTTCGAGCCGACGGTGCTCAGCGACGTGCCCATGGAAGCGCGGGTGATGCACGAGGAACCGTTCGGCCCGCTGGCCCTGGTCATGCCGTTCTCCACTTATGAAGAGGCGGTCAAGGAAGCTAACCGTCTGCCCTATGGCCTGGCGGCGTATGCCTACTCCCGAGCCAATGCCACCGTCACGGCACTGGGACGCGATATCGAGAGCGGCATGCTGACCATCAATCATATCGGGCTGGCGCTGCCGGAAACGCCGTTCGGCGGCATCAAGGAGTCCGGCTACGGCACCGAGGGGGGCAGCGAGGCGATCGAAGCTTACCTGGATACCCGTTTCGTCACCCAGGCGGCACGCTGAACTCGCTCCAAACCTGACCACCTTCCGACCCCGGCGCTATCGCCTGGGTTCTTGTGTCCGGTACTGGCGGGCGTGTTCAGGTGAGCGTTTCCAGCAACGTGATGCGCTCGAGGGCGTCGTGGCGCTCGCTGCCGCAGACATCGACATCGAAGGTGAAGTCCCGACAGACCGCCGGGCGCACCGGATCGCCGAACAGGCGGCACAGGTTGTGCTCGTCGAGCTGCACGCAGCGCACGCCTGCCGGTTTGCCGCCGGGCATGCCGGGAATCGGCGAGCTGATCGACGGGGCAATACAGCAGGCACCGCAGCCGGGGCGACAGGCTGCGTCCTGTTCAGCCGGGTTGCCGGGTGTCATGGCGGGCGAGCGACTCATGGCCCGGCCTCCGCCAGGGCGCCCTTGTCGATCCCCTCGAAGGCCTGCACGCGCACCCGCTGGCCGGGGGCATGGTGCCGGGCGGTCTGCTCGGCCACCCAGCGGGCGATATGCTCGACGGTGGTCGGGGTCGGCAGGATCTCGCAGCGCTCGGCAGGCAGACGCAGATAGAAATGCCCCTGACGCGCGGAATAGCGGATCGCGGTGCTGCCTGCCTCGCTGTCGGGCTCGCAGTCTTCCGCGTGCAGCAGATAGCGGTCGTCGAGGTATTCGCCCCAGTGGTGCTCCAGGTCCGGACGCCGCCGGCCAGCGCACCAGATGTGCAGCCGTGAGCGATGGCCGTGGGCAATGCGCTGGCAATTGCCGTCGTGGTGCTTGAGCCCGTGGCTGTAGGTGTAGGCGCCGGCGGCATCGATTATCTCGTCGCGCAGCATGACCTCCACACCATCGACGCGGGGCGGGGCATGTCGCGTCAGCTGCTCGCTCAGGTGGGTGGCCAGCCGTTCGCGATCGATGCGTGCCCAGGGCAGCAGGGTATAGGCCTGGCGCGGTGCGCGGATCTCCATCGGGTAGGGGGCGGTGGTGCGGACCATGAGCCCCTCGCGGCATTCGCTCACCGTGACGCCCGCGGCTGCGGTCGGTACCAGCAGGGTATGGTCGGGGCCGTCATCGATGACGGTCTTGATCCACGGCTTGACGCCGCCGAAGTCGAAGAGCATGCCATCCTCGCCGAGCTTGCCGTGGAGGGCGACGTCGACGTGCCAGCTGACGCCGATCAGGCCGCGCTCCGGGCTCCACAGCGAGGCATCCAGATGGCTCAGGCCGTTGACGAACAGGGTCATCAGTCGATTCCCAGTTGCTTGTGAGTCTGCAGCGACAGGTGCCATTGGGGGTGCGCGAGGCAGAAGGCCAGGCTGGCCGCCAGCGGGGATTCGTCATTCGCCATGCCGGCGGGACGGGTATCCATCGGCTGCAGGTAGAAATGTCGAAAGGCGAGATCGGCGAAGCGTGCCGGTGGCGCGTCCGGCTGCGGATAGACCAGCTTGAGTTCGTCGCCCCGGGTGATCGTCAGTTCGGCCCGGCCCTTGGGGCTGACGCACAGCCAGTCGATTCCCTCGGGGGCCGGCAGGGTACCGTTGGTCTCCACGGCGATCTCGAAGCCCAGTGTATGCATGGCAGCGATCAGGGCGGGATCGAGCTGCAACAGCGGCTCGCCGCCGGTAAAGACCACGTACGGGACGGCACGCTCGGTGCCGTCAGGCCACAGTTCAGCCAGGTGCGTCGCCAGCTGTTCGGCATCGGCAAAGCGCCCGCCGTTCTGGCCGTCGGTACCGATGAAGTCGGTATCGCAGAAGCGACAGAGGCTGCCGGCTCGATCGCGCTCCCGGCCCGACCAGAGATTGCAGCCGGTGAAGCGGCAGAACACGCTGGGGCGCCCCGTGCGGGCCCCTTCGCCCTGCAGTGAATAGAAGGCTTCCTTGACGCTGTACATGATCAGCGCCCCGTGGCGGCGTAGGGCAACGGGTCGACCTGTCCATGCGCGGCGAAGGCCGCGAGGCGTTCCCGGCAGCTGCCGCACTCGCCACAGGCGGTCTCGCCACCCTGGTAGCACGTCCAGGTCTCGGCGTAATCCAGCCCCATGGCCAGGCCGTCGGCGAGAATATCGGCCTTGTCGGCATGCAGGTAGGGCGCCTCGATCGTCACCGGCGAGAAATTGGCGATGGCCGCGACATCGTTCATGCGTGCCAGGAACTCGGGGCGGCAATCAGGATAGAGTACATGGTCGCCGCCGTGCGCGCCGTAGAAGCACACCTCGGCACCGATGTTGACCGCCTTGGCGATAGCCAGCGACAACAGGATCATGTTGCGGTTGGGCACCACGGTGGCGGTCAGGTTGTCCTCGGCGTAGTCGCCGTCGGGCAGGGCGCGCTCGGCATCGGTGAGCGCCGAGTTGTCGATCAGCGGGTGGATGGCCTGAATATCGACGACCTGATGGGCGATGCCCAGTTGCTCGCAGACGCGCCGCGCCGCGTCCAGCTCCCGGTCATGGCGCTGGCCGTAATGGAAGGAGAGCGCGTGAAGCTCGAAGCCTTGGCGCAGGGCGTGGTGCAGCACGGTGTAGGAGTCCATGCCGCCGGAATAGATGACGACGGCCCTGGCGGGCGTCGATAGGGTAGTTCGGGTCATTTGGGGTCCTGCCGGAGAATTTATGGCCGTGGGTCACGGTTCCGGGGTCCGGGCGTCCGGATGGCCGCCCGCGGGCGGCAGGGCGGCATTGTAACGGCAGGGCGCTCGCGGCTCCAGCCGTGGGCAGGGCTATCGCAGTTAGTCGTCGGCTCGGGACTGATCCGTCGGCAGGCCTGCGAGGGGGCGCTGTGAACCCTTCCCTGGGCGCTACCGACGCCATCCGTGGCGTCGGACCCCCTCCTCGACCTGCCCCCGGCGCTCCTCGCCCTGCCTAACTGCGATAGCCTTACAGCCGTGGGCGTCGGGCTGGCACTGGTCCCCGGCAATGCGTACCCTCGGGCGAGAGCTTTCACCGCAAACAGGGACAGGCATGCCGATCATTGAACACAGCGCTGTATTGCCGGCGCCGCCGGAGCGCGTCTATCCGCTGCTCGCCCGGGTCGAGAACTTCGTCGACTATTCCGACATGATCACCTCGATCGAGCCGCTCGGCGAGGATCGCTATCGCTGGCAACTTCATGTCATCGGGCGTGACTGGCAGTTCGATGTGCAGGTGGTCGAGCGTCACGAGCCCCGCGTGCTGGCCTGGGAGTCACTTGCGGGGGTGGCCAACCAGGGGCGTTACACACTGGTTGCCGTGCCCGAGGGTACGCGGGTCGAACTGTGCGTCAGCTATCAACTGGGCAACCGGTGGCTGGCCAAGGCGGTCGACAAGGCGGCGACCCCGCTGGTGAATCAGGTCAGTCGCCAGATCCTGTCACGTGTGGAGGCGCGGCTGTAGAGGCGCGTCAGCAGGTAGTAGGCCTGCCGGCGGCGTGTGGCCGATGCCGAGCGCGTGGCGGTGTCTCAGGCCCGGGAGCTGATGCCGCGGCTCCCCGGGCGGGCCTGGCCGTTGGGGCCGTAGAGACTCTTGCTCGCGGTGTCGTTGAGAAAGCGCAGGATGCGATGGTTCTGGGTCATGCGCGCTTCGATGAGTATGCCGTTGCGTTGATTGAGCTGCTTGGCGTGCAGGGCGCGTTCCAGGAAACGCTGCCACGTCGGCTGGCAGCCGGCATCGATGGCCGCCTGTTCCGAAGCGCGGCGGGTGTCGCCGTAGCCGAGGGTTTTCATAGCATTGCGACGCTGGGTTTCCAGTGATTCCAGACGCGCCATGTGAGCTTGCTTGTCGCTGGCCTGTTGCTGCAGCTGCTCGCCGTCGACATCGGCCTGAGACAGCGAGCGATGCTCGGTTTCCAGCAGCTCGATAAAGGCGTCGAGATGCTTGAGTTCACGTTCGAGATGCTGGGCCAGGCTCATGCTCGGTCTCCGGAGTTCAAAGGGGCGCCGCGACGTCAGTCGAGCAGGTCGCGTACGCTCTGGATGAGGCCGTCGGCGATGCGCTCGGGCCGAATCTCGAGCCGTCCCTCGCTGATCGCCTGACGCACCTCGGCCACGCGCGCGGTATCGATGTCGCGGGTGGCATCCTGGGTTCTGTCGCTCAGATGTGCCACCGAGGTGGCGCTGGCGCCCCGGGTATCGCCGTCCTCGGCGCGCGACGGCTTGCCGGTCCGGGTGGCGTCACTCTGGGTGGGGCGCTGCAGGGGATGAGAACCATCGATCTTCACGGGGCACACTCTCTTTGGGCATCGGCTTTCCCTGTTTATCGACGGACGGCGGGAAAACTTTAGCCCGTGGCTGCGACTGGGCGTGCCATCAGTGTAGTGGTGCGGTCCCTCATAAGTCGATGGCGAGTCGGCGCGGGCCGATGACGCGTCCCCTCAGGATCTTTCGATCCCCGGCGCGCACGCGAACCTGCTCGCCCATGGCGCCGTTGTCCAGCGCCTCGGCCTCTCGACTCACTTCGAAGCCGGGCCCTCTGGCGATCACCGTGACGCGTTGTCCACGTTTGACCAGGTCCCTGGGATGCAGCTGGTAGGCGCGCAGCGGCCTGTCGGCTTGCAGCCGGCTCGTCGCGACCTGGCCGACGATGGCCCCGGGATCGCGAACGATGTCCCTCGGCAGCTTCTCGAGTCGCCCTTCCGCGAGCTGCAGGTCGTTGCGGGCGATAACGCTGCCACGGTCCAGGTCATGGGCGACGGTCACGTAGCGTACACGCACCGACACATCGGCCTGCAGGTAGCGGGTCTGCCGGCGTCCGCCGGGACCCTCGCAGTGCACGCCCACCGAGACTCGCCCATAGTGCCGTTGCCCGTTGTCGGGCAGAAAGGGCTGCGGGTCATCGCAGTGGCTGAAGACGGCCGACGGCGTATGGACCTTGACGCCGGCCACTTCGCCGAGTTCGCCGGCCTGCCGGGTCAGTAGCTGGGTGACGCGCTGGGTCAGTACATCGCTGGTGGCATCGGCCCCCCCGGAAAACAGCAGACCGAATATCAGGGCGAAGAAGATTGTCCCCCGTGGCCAGACCTGCCGCTGCCGGATTGATTGGCGCATGGCTTCCCCCCTGATCGTTGCCGCCAGATTCTAGGCCCCGACACCAGCGATCAAGCGCGGAAATGGTGCCCAAACCGGGGGCTGTTTCGGCCTTTGTCATGACAAGGGGGCGTCTATTCTCGCAGGCTGAAATTTCCCCATCCAAGGCAGGGGCCGGACATGATCGATCAGCTCGAGGGGGCGCTGCGCTACAACCAGGAGGCGCTCAACCTGCGTGCCGAGCGCCAGAAGGTGCTGGCCAGCAACATCGCCAACGCCGATACGCCCAACTACAAGGCACGCGACTTTGACTTTGCCGGCGAGCTGTCGCGCGTCATGCAGCAGGGCCGGGGCGATGATGGCGGCCTGTCGCTGTCGCGCACCTCGAGCCGTCACATTCCGGCCCATGCGCCCGCCGCGACGTCGCTGGATCTGCGCTATCGCGTGCCGGACCAGCCCAGCCTGGACGGCAATACCGTCGACATGAACCGGGAACGGGCGGCCTTCGCCGACAACTCGGTACGTTATCAGGCGGCGCTGACCTTCATGAAACGCCAGATTCAGGGCCTCAAGTCGGCCATGCAACCGGAGTAAGCCGATGTCCATGTTCAGCATCTTCGATATCTCCAGCTCGGCAATGAGCGCCCAGTCCAAGCGCATGAACGTGACCGCCAGCAACCTGGCCAACGCCGACAGCGTGGCCGGGCCGGACGGCGAGCCCTATCGCGCCAAGCAGGTCATCTTCGAGACACGCTCGGACGTCACCAGCGGCGTCGGCGGGGTACAGGTCAGCCGGGTGGTCGATGATCCCAGCCCGATGCGGCGCGAGTATCGGCCCGACAGCCCCATGGCCGACGATCAGGGCTACGTCACCATGCCCAACGTCGAACCGGTCGACGAGATGGTCAACATGATTTCCGCCTCGCGTTCCTACCAGGCCAACGTCGAGGTGATGAATACCAGCAAGTCACTGATGCTCAAGACACTGAGTCTGGGCGACAACTGATCGGCCCGGTTTCGTCCATTGTCAGGAGGCCCCGCATGGCCAACACCATCGACCCGAGCGTGCTCAACAACATGAACCTCGGCGCCGCCGCCAAGAAGGCGGCGGGATCGGGTTCGACCGAAGACCTCAGCAACAGCTTCATGACCCTGCTGGTAACCCAGCTGAAGAACCAGAATCCCATGAAGCCCATGGAAAATGCCGAAATGACCTCGCAGCTGGCGCAGATCAACACGGTCAACGGCATCAACCAGCTCAACGACACCCTGGATAGCCTCACCAGCCAGATCGATACCGGCCAGTCGCTGCAGGCGGCCGCGCTGATCGGCCAGGGCGTGCTGGTGCCGGGGGATCAGGTGCTCAAGAAGGACGACGCCACCACGCCCTTCGGCGTCGAGCTGGACAGCCCGGCGGACACCGTGAAGGTGTCCATCGTCGGCCAGAACGGCGAGGTGGTGCGCACCATCGACCCGCAACAGGTGGGCGCCCTGCAGGCCGGCACCCAATCCTTCGTCTGGGACGGCACCCGCAATGACGGCACCACGGCACCGGACGGCGCCTATCGCGTGCGTGTCGAGGCTACCCAGGACGACAAGGCCGTGCCGGTCACCGCGCTGAACTATGCCCAGGTCAACGGTGTAGTCACCACCGACAGCGGCCCGCGGCTCGACCTGGGCGCGATTCGCGGGCAGGTCGGGCTGGATGCAGTCCGCCAGATTCTTTGAGTCACCCTTTTAAAACAGAACATTCGGTATACGTAGGGGAAGGCAATCATGGGTTTTTCACAGGCACTCAGCGGGGTCGGTGCGGCCTCTCAGCAGCTCGACGTCGTCGGCAACAACATCGCCAACTCGCAGACCTCGGGTTTCAAGAGCTCGTCGGTGCAGTTCGCCGACGTGTTCGCAAACAGCCAGATTGGCCTGGGGACCCGCGTCTCCGGCGTTCTGCAGGACTTCAGCAACGGCAATCTGGAATCCACTGGACGCAATCTGGATCTGGCGATCACCGGCAGCGGCTTCTTCCGCTTCGAGCAGGATGGCCAGGTCGGTTATTCTCGCAACGGCCAGCTGACCATGACCGCCGATGGGGATCTGGTCAACGCTCAGGGCGCTAAGTTGATGGGCTATGGCCTTTCGGGTGGTCCTTTTTCGAAGGTCGTGACCGGCGGGCAGCCGGTTGCATTGAACATCCCGTCTGACGATATGCCGGCTCAGGCGACTGGAGTGGATACTGGAGTCAAGGCCGTCTACAACCTGGACGCCAGTGTTGATCAGAATGACAGTTCCGCTCTGAGCACTGTCAATCTCACTGCGCAGCTGGATGACAACTCGGGGCAAAAGCTGGACGTCCCCGTTGATTATAATTATTCAAACAGCTTTACTCTTTATGATTCACTGGGTAATCAGCGTAATGCTACCGTCTATTTCAAGAAATCTGGGGATAACACTTGGCAAAGTACCTTGGCAGTAGATGGGGTCTTGTCAGCCAGTAGCTTTACAGATAGTAATGGCGATGGTGTGAATGATACGGCCCAGCTTAACAATCAATTCACAATGAACTTTGACCCCAACGGGTCGTTGGCCGGAGTGTTGCAAAACGGAACACTTACGACTCCTGCTGCCACTCCTTCTATAACATTCAATAGTGACCAGCTTGGAGGCGGCGCGGACCAGTTAAACTTTGATTTTTCTTTAGCGGGAACGACCCAGTTCGCCAATGATTCTACCCAAAATTCCTTGGTCCAGGATGGTTATACATCGGGCTCTTTGATCGGTGTCAGTGTGGCTGATGATGGTACAGTCATGCGCAACTACACGAATGAGAAGTCGGTAGCGGCAGGCAAGATTGCCATGGCCAACTTCCGTAACCCGGAAGGCCTCAAGGCTTCCGGCGACAACATGTGGGCAGCAACTGAGTCCTCGGGGGCCGAGGTGCTGGGCACCGCCGGCGTCGGTCAGTTTGGCGGCATTGCACCGGAAACCCTGGAGCAGTCCAACGTCGACCTGACCCAAGAGCTGGTCAACCTGATCATCGCCCAGCGCAACTATCAGGCCAACACCAACTCGATCCGTACCCAGTCCGAGGTGATGGACCAGATCGCGCAGCTGCGCTGATGTCGTGGGCCGCCGGGCCGGCGCCTTGCCGGCCCGGGGGAGCAACTGTCCAGCCGGAAACCCAACAGCATGGATCGTCTTCTCTATACCGCCATGAGCGGCGCCCGCCAGAGCATGGACCAGCAGGCGGTGATCAACAACAACCTGGCCAACGTGACGACCACGGGCTTTCGCGGCCAGCTCAACGCCATGCGCGCCGTGCCGGTGCAGGGCGAGGGCCTGCCCACGCGGGCTTCCGTGATGGCCTCCACGCCGGGCAGCGACTTTTCAGCCGGGCCGCTGAACACTACCGGTCGGCCCATGGACGTGGCGATCGACGGCGATGGCTGGCTGTCGGTGCAGACGCCCGATGGCGAGGCCTACACCCGGCGTGGTGACCTGCAGGTCGATGCCAATGGCGTCGTCAACGTGCAGGGCCGCCCGGTGCTGGGCGTCAACGGGCCGATCGTGGTGCCGCTGGGTGCGGATGTGCGCATCGGCAGCGACGGCACGCTCAGCGCCCAGGTGCCGGGGACAGACCCGGTGGCGCGGGGGCCGGCCGGGCAGCTCAAGCTGGTCAATCCGCAGCCCGGTGATCTGGTGCGTGGCGACGATGGCCTGTTCCGCCCCCGGCCCGATGCCAACGGTCAGGCGCCGGCGGCCCTGCAGGCCGATGACACCGTGCGGGTGGTGAGTGGCGCGCTCGAGGGCAGCAACGTCAGCCCCACCGAGGCCATGGTGGCGATGATCGACAGCGCGCGCCGTTACGACATGCAGATGAAAGTGATTTCCAGCGCCGACGAGAATGCACAGCGGGCCAACAGTCTGCTGTCCGTCACCAGCTGAGTATCGATTTCCAGGGAGCCAACGAAATGATTCGATCGCTGTGGACCGCCAAGACCGGTCTCGAGGCGCAACAAACCCAGCTGGACGTGATTTCCAACAACCTGGCCAACGTCAGCACCAACGGCTTCAAACGCTCGCGGGCGGTCTTCGAGGATCTGCTCTACCAGAACCTGCGTCAGCCCGGTGCCCAGTCGACCGTGCAGGACAACCTGCCATCCGGCTTCCAGGTCGGCAGCGGGGTGCGCCCGGTGGCAACCGAGCGCCTGCACACCCAGGGCAATCTGGAGAACACCGAGAATTCCCGGGACCTGGCCATCAACGGCAAGGGCTTCTTCCAGGTCCAGCGCCCGGACGGCAGTACCGCCTATACCCGGGATGGCAGCTTCCAGGTCAACCAGAACGGCCAGCTGGTCACCGCCAGTGGCTACCCCATTCAGCCGGCCATCTTCATTCCGCAGAACGCGCTGTCGGTATCGGTCAGCCGCGACGGTATCGTCTCCGTGACCCAGCCTGGTACGACTCAGTCGACGCAGGTCGGGCAGCTGGCGCTGGCGAACTTCAGCAACCCGGCGGGGCTCGAGAGCGTCGGCGAAAACCTGTATCTGGAAACCGATGCTTCGGGCCCGGTGGCACAGAACCTGCCCGGCAACAACGGTGCCGGGGTGCTGTATCAGGGCTATGTCGAAACCTCCAACGTCAATGTGGTGGAGGAGATGGTCGGCATGATCGAGACCCAGCGGGCCTACGAGATCAACAGCAAGGCCGTCGAGAAGTCGGATCAGATGCTGGCGCGCCTGGCCCAGCTGTAAACGCAGCGACATGATGAGACCCAACGCTCATGAGTGACCGGCTACCGCGAATCACCCGCCATATCGGCTTCGGCGCTGCGCTGCTGATGGCAATGATACTGACGGGGTGTGCCCAGTTGCCGCGGCCGTCGGTGGTCGGCGAGCAGGAAAAGATCGCCCTGCAGCCCCCGCCGCCGCCGGTGCCCAACGGGGCCATCTATCAGCCGGCGAGTGGCTATCAGCCGCTGTTCGAGGACCGCCGCCCGCGTCAGGTCGGCGACGTGCTGACCATTGTGCTCGACGAGAAGGTCAGTGCCAGCAAGAGTTCCTCGGCCAATGCCGGGCGCGACGGCAGCGCCACCCTGGGCTTGAACGCCCTGCCGCAAGGGCTGAAAAAGCTGAGCAAGTACGGCTTCGATGTCGAAGGCAAGAGCGACTTTTCCGGCAGTGGCGGGGCGTCGGCGAACAACAGCTTTACCGGCACCATCACGGTGACCGTGACCGATGTGCTCTACAACGGCAATCTGCAGGTGCAGGGCGAGAAGCAGATCGCCATCAACCAGGGCACCGAGTTCATTCGTTTTGCCGGCGTGGTCGACCCCGATTACATCAGCGGCCAGAACAGCGTGATGTCCACGCAGGTGGCCGACGCACGTATCGAATACGTCGGCAAGGGGTATATCAACGAGGCGCAGACCATGGGCTGGTTGCAGCGCTTCTTCCTCAACATATCGCCGTTCTGAGCGAAGGAAGGCACGGGCTATGAAAACGCAGACCCATTCCTCCGACATCATCAGGCCGTGGCTGTGGTGTCTCGGCATGCTGCTGGCCTGCCTGCTGGCGCTGCCGGCCCGTGCCGAACGGTTGCAGGACCTGGCGTCGTTCGCCGGCGTACGCAACAACGCCCTGGTGGGCTACGGGCTGGTGGTCGGCCTCGACGGCACGGGTGACCAGACCACCCAGGCGCCGTTCACCACCCAGAGCCTGACCAACATGCTCAATCAGCTGGGGATCAGCGTGCCCGAGGGCACCAACATGCAGCTCAAGAACGTGGCGGCGGTCATGGTCACCGCCGAGCTGCCGCCCTTCGCGCGCCCGGGGCAGGCGATCGACGTCGTGGTGTCGTCGGTGGGCAATGCCCGCAGCCTGCGTGGTGGCACGTTGCTGATGACGCCGCTGAAAGGGGCCAACGGGCAGGTGTACGCCATGGCCCAGGGCAATGTCTTCGTCGGCGGTGCCGGTGCCCAGGCCGCCGGCAGCAGTGTCTCGATCAATCAGCAGGCCGGCGGCAGCATCAACGGCGGGGCGACCGTCGAGCGAGCGGTGCCGCTGGCCCTGGGACGTGACGGCACGCTCGACCTGCAGTTGAACGAGTACAGCTTCGATACCGCTCAGCGTGCCGTGGCGGCGATCAACCGTGAATTCGGTGCGCCGGTGGCCTCGGCGGTCGACGGGCGGGTCATCCGCCTGCAGGCGCCGGCCGACAGCAACGATCGCGTGCGCTTCATGGCGCGGGTGCAGAACATCGACCTGGCGCTCGGCCAGGAGCCCGCCAAGGTGGTTATCAACTCGCGGACCGGCTCGGTGGTGTTGAACAGCAGTGTGACGCTGCACCAGGCGGCCGTGGCGCATGGCAACCTGTCGGTCACCATCAACTCCAATCCGCAGGTCAGCCAGCCCAATGCGTTTTCCCAGGGCCAGACGGCGGTGGTGCCCAATGCCAACGTGTCGGTTTCCCAGGAAGGCGGCTCGCTGCAGATGGTGCAGACCAGCGCGGACCTGGCGAAGGTGGTCAGTGCGCTCAATGCGCTGGGTGCCACGCCCCAGGATCTGATGTCGATTCTGCAGGCCCTCAAGGCGGCCGGTTCGCTGCGCGCCAAGCTGGAGATCATCTGATGACGGTCAACAATCTGGGCAGCCAGTTTGCGCTCGATTTGCAGGGGTTGCAGCGGCTCAAGCATACCGCTCGCCAGAACCCGCAGGAGGGGTTGAAGTCGGCGGCCAAGGACTTCGAGGCGATCTTCCTGCGCATGATGCTCAAGAGCATGCGCGAGGCCACCCCCCAGTCGGGGCTGCTCGACAGCCAGCAGGCCCGCTTCTATACGGAAATGCTCGACAAGCAATGGGCGCAGGAGCTGTCCGGGAAGGGCTTCGGCCTGGCGGAGAAACTGGTCGACCAGCTCCAGAACAGCGGCATGGTTCCCGGCGGGGAGCGCGCGGGCGAGCCGTTGATCGCCGGCATCCCGCGAGGCACGCCGCGTGTGCTGAAGAGTGACGCGAGCATGGCGGCCACTGCCTCGACGGCCCGGGGCCATGGCTTTCTCGATGCGCTGGATGCACAAGCGGCGAGTCGGGCTGCTTCCCGCTCCGGGGCCTCGGCGGCATCGCCGGAGAGCCAGGACACACGCCCGGCACACGTGGCGAGCTTCGTCGACACGTTGCGCGGCCCGGCCCAGGCGGCGGCACGGCAAACCGGCGTTCCGGCCGAGTTGATTCTGGCCCAGGCCGCGCTGGAAACGGGCTGGGGGCGCTACGAGATTCCCACCGCCGAGGGTGGCAACAGCCACAACCTGTTCGGCATCAAGGCCGGCAGCCAGTGGCGCGGCGAGACCACCGATATCGTTACCACCGAATATGTCGACGGCCGCCCGGAACAGCGCGTGGACCGCTTCCGCGTCTATGACGACTACCAGGCGGCCTTCACCGATTACGCTCGCCTGATCGGCGATAACCCGCGTTATGCTGGCGTGGTGACCGCAACAAGTGGTGACCAGGCCGCGCGCGCCTTGCAGACGGGCGGCTACGCCACCGACCCGCACTACGCCGACAAGCTGATTGCCGTGATGCGCAGCCTGCGGCAGCCGGGCGGCGATGCCGAAGCACAGGCGGTGGCGCGAGTGGGTTCGCAGCCCGCGTCCACGACACTTGACCCCTTCAGCCTGGAGCAGGTGCCCACGCGTCTTTTCTGATCCACCACGGGCCGAGACATGATGCTCAAGTTCTTCGGCGCTCGGCCGATATCTCTGACAATAGCCAGATCGGGATAGCAACATGAGCCTCTTTTCCACCGGCCTCAGTGGTCTCAATGCCGCCCAGGTGGCCCTGCAGACCGCCGGCACCAACGTCAGCAACGTCTATACGCCGGGCTACAACCGTCAGGTCACCCAGCTGGGTGAAACCCAGCCGGCGGGCGGGGGCGTTCAGGTCAACGATGTCGAACGTCAGTTCAACCAGTACATCGCCTCGCAGCTCAATGCGGCCACCAGCCGTTCCAGCGCGCTCGAGACCTACAATACCCAGGCGAGTCAGATCGACAATCTGCTGGCGGACAGTGATTCCGGCCTGGCGCCGCTGATGCAAAGTTTCTTTTCCTCGATGGAGGACCTCGCCGGTGCACCGTCCGATCCGGCCGCACGGCAAGGTGTCATCGGCACCGCGGATACCCTGACGGGTCAGTTCCGTGCCTTCGACAGCTACCTGGACGACATGCAGTCGGGCATCAACGGCCAGATTCGCGACGAGGTCACCCAGATCAACAACACGGCCGACCAGCTCGCCAAGCTGAATCGCCAGATCTCCCTGACCAAGGCCAAGACCGGCGACATTCCCAACAACCTGCTCAATCAGCGCGACCATATGGTGGCCACGCTCAGCGAGCGGCTGGATGTCTCGCTGAGCGTGCAGGACGGCGACACCTACAACGTCATGCTCGGCAATGGCCAGCCGCTGGTCGCCGGCAATCGCAGCTACACGCTGGAAGCCGTGCCGTCGTCCGCCGACCCCTCGCGCACGGTGGTTGCCTACAACGACCCGGGCGGCAGTCAGGTCGAGCTGCGGGACTCGACCTTCGAGGGCGGCACCCTCGGCGGGCTGATGACCTTCCGTCGCGAAACCCTGGACAAGACCCAGAACCAGCTGGGGCAGATGGCGCTGTCGCTGGCCGCCGGCTTCAATGACCAGCACCGCGCAGGGCAGGACCTGAACGGTGATCCGGGCGGTGACTTCTTTGCCATCGGTGGGCCCACGGTCTTCAGTGAAGATACTAACCAAGGAAACGCCAGTATCACGTCAGCGGTGTTCGGTGATGTCTCGAAGGTGACTCCGGGGGATTACCAGCTGCGTTATGACGGCAGTGCATTTGACGTAACGCGCCTGGATACGGGGACGCAGCTGGATAGTGGCGATGTCGCCTGGGACAGTACCAGCGGCGAGCTAAGTTTCGATGGTGTCACCTTGACGGTGGATGATGCTACCAAGTTGCAGAATGGCGATGTCTATCAGCTGCAGCCGACGCGCAACCTGGCCGGCACGCTGGAGAATGTGATCAACGATACGTCCAGGATCGCCGCGGCTGAAACTAATGCGGCCGGCGACAATGCCAATGCCCTGAAGCTGCAGAACCTGCAGAATGCCGATCTTGTCGGCGGCAAGGCAAGCCTCAACGAGTCCTATGCCTCGATGGTCAGCGACGTGGGCAACCGTACCAACGTCGTCCAGGCCAACCTGGATGCCCAGAATACGCTGACCGAACAGCTCAAGCAGGTCCAGCAGTCCGAGTCCGGCGTCAACCTCGATGAGGAAGCGGCCAACCTGATCCGCTTCCAGCAGTACTATCAGGCCAACGCCAAGGTCATCCAGACCGCCAGCACGGTCTTCGACAGCATTCTGGGCATTCGTTAACCGGTTCACGGGAGTTTTTCGTCATGCGTATCAGCACGCTGACCATGTTCGAGTCGAGCCTGTCTTCCATGAACCGCCAGCAGGGCGCGTTCATGGAGGTCGGCAAGCAGATGGCGTCCGGGCGCCGTGTGGTTTCGCCCTCGGACGACCCCCAGGCGGCGTCTCGCGCCGTCGGGGTCTCCCAGTCGCTGGCCGTGACGCAGCAGTACGCGGATTCGCGGGTATCGGCACGCAATGCCATGTCGCAGGAAGAGAGCGTGCTCAACAGCGTCAGCGATGCCCTGACCAGCGCCAAGACGCTGATGGTGCAGGCGGGCAACGAGACGCTCAGCGACGCCGACCGGTCTTCCATGCGCAGCCAGCTGCAGGGCATCTACGAGGCGCTGATCGGCCAGGCCAACACCACCGATGGCAATGGCAGTTACCTGTTCGGCGGCATCAAGGACAATGCGCCGCCGTTTCGCAAGAATGCCGGCGACGAGGTGGAATATCATGGTGCGGACACCGTGCGGCATCAGCAGGTGGATGCCTCGCGGCAGATGAAGATCGGCAACAGCGGTCGTGAAGTCTTCTTCGGTGTTCATCACGGCGCGGACTATGTCGCCGAGGCAACGACCGATGACAGCAGCAGCCTGAGCTTTTCCGGGCCGGTCGTCGAGGATACCTCCGCTGCCGGTTATGGCGAGACCTTCAGCGTGGTCTTTTCCGGCACGCCGAATAACTGGCAGTACAGTGTCGAGGACGGGAGCGGCAATGCGGTTTCCGGCATGAGCAATATTGCCTATGACCCGGAAAGTGGGGCATCGATTCAGTTGAATGGTGTCTCGCTGGAACTTGATGGTGATCCGGCGAGTGGCGACACCATCGAAGTCAGCAAGGGTCAGGACCAGAATATCTTTTCCAGCCTGGAAAACGCCATGAAGGCGCTCGATACCTCGACGGAGACGGCGGCCGGCAAGGCGCACCTCGATAACGCCCTGTCCACCGTCAGCCGCCAGCTGGACAACAGCCTGGATAACGTCCTGACGACCCGGGCCTCGGTCGGGGCGCGTCTCAACGAGCTCGACGTGCTCGACAAGGTCGGCGGCAATCGCTCGGTCAACTACGAGGCGGAAATGTCCGATCTGGTCGACCTGGATTACGCCAAGGCGGTGTCCGACTATACCCTGCGTCAGGTCGGTCTGCAGGCCTCCCAGAAGGCCTTCGTCGACATGCGTGGCATGTCATTGTTCCAGATGCTGTAATCCGGCAACGTCTGTCTTTCACGCAGTGATGGAAAGCCTTCGAGACCCTCGAAGGCTTTCTTGCTGATGGGGGCTGATGGGCCGAAGCGGCGCCTGCCTTACCCCGCCATGGCCGAAATGACCTGCTGGAGCATGTTCAGGCCATTCTGAAAGAGGTTTTCCAGAAAGCGGCTGAAGTCCATCATCAGCACCATCAGCAGGGCCAGCCCCGCCGTCAGTGTCAGCGGAAAACCGATCGAGAAGATCGTCAGCTGCGGCGAGGCCCGGTTGAGGATGCCCAGCGACAGGTTGATGATCATCAGCGCGGCGATCACCGGCAGGGCCAGCAGCAGGCCGGAGTGGAAGATGGTGCCGCCGTAGCGGGCGATTGCGGCGAAGGCGTCGGCATTCAGGGGATGGGCGCCGATCGGCAGGGCGGTGAAGGAGTCGGCGAGGATCTCGATGACCACCAGGTGCACGTTGAGGGCCAGCATCATCAGCAGGGTGATCATGTACAGAAAGCGCGCCAGGACCACGGTATTCTCGCCGATGTCCGACGCGAAGAAGGTGGCGAAGCCGAGCCCCATCTTCAGGGCGATGTACTCGCCGGCGGCCATCACCACCGACAGCGTGACGTGCATCACCAGCCCCATCGCCACCCCGATCAGCAGCTGCTCGACGAGGATGCCCAGCCCCGGCCACGAGATAATGGGCACCGCGGGCAGCGGGGGCAGCGAGGGTGCGATCACATAGGCGAGCAGCGCCGCCAGGCCAATCCGCGCCTGGCGGGGAATGCTGTCGTGGCCCCACAGCGGCGCGGCCATGATGAAGGCGAGCAGGCGCACGAATGGCCAGAAGAAGGCAACCAGCCAGGCGTGGAGTTGGTCGTAGGTGACCTCGAGCATGGTGCGGAGGCGCGCCCTAGCCGAGCATCAAGGGAATGTTGTGGAAGAGTTCGGTGGTGAAGTTGGTGATCAGCTTGAGCAGCCAGGGGCCGGCCAGCACCATCACGCCGAACACGCCCAGCATCTTGGGGATGAAACTCAGGGTCTGCTCGTTGATCTGGGTGGCCGCCTGGAACAGGCTCACCAGCAGGCCGAGGGCCAGCGCCGTCAACAGCAGTGGGCCGGCGAGTAAGAGGGTGACCTTCATGCCCTGGTAGGCCAGGCTCATTACCATTTCCGGTGTCATGGCAGGCGCTCCATCGAGGAAAGAGAACGATGCTCGGGGATCATAACTGGAAGCTCTGGGCCAGCGAGCCGATCAGTAGCTGCCAGCCGTCGACCAGCACGAACAGCATCAGCTTGAAGGGCAGCGAGATGGTCACCGGCGGCACCATCATCATGCCCAGCGACATCAGCACACTGGCCACCACCAGGTCGATGATCAGAAACGGGATGAAGATGGTGAAGCCGATCTGGAAGGCGGTCTTCAGCTCGCTGGTGACGTAGGCGGGCAGCAGCACGCGCATGGGCACGTCTTCCGGGCCCTGCATCTCGCCGACATTGGCCAGCTTCGCGAACAGGGCGATATCCGGCTCGCGGGTCTGCGCCATCATGAACTCGCGAAACGGGTCGCTGACGCGCTCGACGAAGGTCTCCAGGCCGATCTGCTTCTCGGAGAGCGGTACCCAGGCCTGCTCGTAGGCATCATGCAGCGTCGGCGACATGATGAAGAAGGTCAAAAACAGCGCGATGCCGAGCAGTACCTGGTTGGGCGGCGTGGCCTGGGTGCCCATGGCGGTGCGCAGCAGGCTCAGCACGATGATGATCCGCGTGAAGCTGGTCATCATCAGCAGCATGGCCGGCAGGAAGGCCATGGCGCTGAGCAGCAGCAGCAGCTGCAGGCTCAGCGACCACTGCTGGCCGCCGTCCTCGAGAGGCTGGCTGGTCAGTCCGGGGATCGACTGGGCCAGGGCCACCTGCGGTAGAAGGGCCAGCGCCGCGAGCAGAACGAGTCGCAGCCAGCCGCAGTGACAGGGCCGCGCCTGTCGGAATGCGCTCATGACGACGCTCCGTCATCCCCCGAGCGCGCCTTGCCTTGGCGCAGGGCGCTCGCCAGGCGCGTGGCGAAGCCGCCATCGGCGGCGGCGGGGGGCTCGGGCGGTTCGGCCGGCGCGGGCAGGTGATGCAGGGCATTGACCTGACCGCCGCCGACACCCAGCACCAGCCAGGTTTGCTCGACCTGAACCACCACCACGCGCTCCTTCTGGCCGACCGCGGCGCTGGCCACGACCTTCAGGTGACGACCCGCCTGGCCGCGACCGGCATTGAGCCGGCGCAGGGCATAGCTGCACAGCAGGATGATGCCGACCACCACCGCCAGCGCGAGGGCGGTCTTGCCCAGCATGGCCAGTTCCAGCAGGTTGTCGCTGCCGGGCGTGGCGCCTTGTGCCGCATCGCTCGCGCTCATCGGTTGAGCTTCTGCACCCGCTCGGAGGGGGTGATGATCTCGGTGACGCGGATGCCGTACTTGTCATCGACCACCACCACCTCGCCCTGGGCGATCAGGTAGCCGTTGATCAGGATATCCATGGGCTCGCCGGCCAGACCGTCGAGTTCGATGACCGAGCCCTGGGCCAGCTCCAGCAGTTGCTTGATGGTGATGCGCGTGCGACCCAACTCCACGGTCAGCTTGACCGGGATGTCCATGATCATCTCGAGGTCGCGCATCGACGACTGTCCGTCATTGCCGCCGTCCAGCGGCTTGAAGACCGTGTCGCCGGCGGCGCGGGCCTGGCTGGTGTCGGCGGCCGGCTCCGGTGGCTCGTCGGGCTGGTGCTCGGCCTCGGCCTGTTCGGCGAAGGCGGCGGCCCAGGGGTCGCCCTCGGCCGCCGGCTCGCCGCCGGCCTGCTCGGCCATGGCCTTCGCCCAATCGTCGTCGGCGCTGTTTTGATCGGGTTTGTTGGGATCAGTCATTCTCGGATTCCTTGACTCCGCTCGGCCCGGGAGCAAATTTGGCGTGGGACTGGACATGGTCGATCAGGCGGCGCACGCGCAGCGCGCGCTGCCCATGCTGGCTGCCGTACTCGCACTGCATGACCGGCACGCCGTCGACGCTGGTGGTGACGATATCCGGCAGTTCGATGGGCAGCACGTCGCCGCTCTTCAGCGACATCACCCGCCCCAGGGTCGTGGTGATGTCGACGAAGTTGGCCACCAGTTCGATCTGCGACTCCTTGACCTCGTCGGCCATGCGCTCGCCCCACACCCGGTCTTCCTCGGCGTTGCTGTCGGTCAGCGGGCCGGACAGCAGGTCGCGGATGGGCTCGATCATCGAGTAGGGCATGCAGATCTGGAAGTTGCTGGACAGGTTGCCGACTTCCAGATGGAAGGTGCTGGTGACCACGATCTCGTTGGGCGAGCTGGTGATGTTGGCGAACTTGACCTGCATCTCCGAGCGGGAGTAGCCGATCTCCAGCGGATAGACCGACTTCCAGGCGTCCTGGTAGGCGTCGATGGCCAGGCGGAGCAGGCGCTGGATGATGCGCTGTTCGGTATGCGTGAACTCGCGACCTTCCGACTTGGTCAGAAAGCGCCCGTCGCCGCCGAACAGGTTGTCGACCACCATGAACACCAGGTTGGGCGGAAACAGCACCAGGGCCGTGCCGCGCAGCGGTTTCATGGAGATCAGGTTGATGTTGGTCGGCACCGGCACATGCCGCGAGAAGTCGCTGTAACTCTGGTAGCGCACGGCCTCGACGGTGATGTCGGCGCTGCGGCGCAGCAGGTTGAACAGGCTCATCCGGAACTGGCGGGCAAAGCGCTCGTTGATGATGTCGAGCGCGTGCAGGCGTTCCCGGATGATGCGGTGCTGGGTGGCCGGGTCATACGGGCGGATGCGCGAGTTGCCGCGTTGCGCCTCGCTTTCCGAACCGCTTTCCTCTTCGCCGCTGACGCCCTTGAGCAAGGCATCGATTTCATCCTGCGACAGGAGATCGTCTTGAGCCATGGTCTATTGCACGATGAAGTCGGTGTAAAGCACGTCTTCCACGTGAAGCGGCTTCTGGGCATTCGCGAACGGCTTGTCGAACAGGGCGAGAATCGCCTTGGACAGCGCCTGCTTGCCGGCCGGCGTCACCAGATCCCCGGCTTTCTGGCCGGAGAGCAGCATCAGCAGGCGGCTGCGGACCTGAGGCATGTAGGTCAGCAGTGCCTCTCGGGTCTGGTCATCGAGCACCTTGAGAGACAGGCCGATGTAGAGCAGCCGCTGGGAATAGTCGTCGCTCTGGATATTGACCGTGAACGGATCGACGGTCACGAAGATGGGGGTGGCCGGTTCCTGTACCGCGGCTTCCTCGGTATCGGACTGGCTGGCCGACGAGAGGCGCGATTCCAGCAGGAAATAGACGCCGGCCGAGCAGGCACCCGAGATGAGGATGATCAATAAGCCCAGCAGCCACCAGGGCTTGCGGCTCTTGCCGTCGGTCTGTGTCTTGGCCATTGCTTACGCCGTCGTGGATTGCAAGTGGGGGGAGTATGCGTCCTGCGCCGGGCCCGGGATGGCGGAAAAAGGGCGTACATACGGGGTCAACTCGGCGCTTTGCCGGCAGTGAACCGGCCGATGGTGTCGGTCCACCGGCCATGCCGCTTCGCCGGATCAGGCGTAGAGGTCGACGCCGCCGGCGCGCGAGTTCAATGGTGCGGTGATCGTCATCCTGGTCTCGCCGTCGACGCCCTCGTCATCAAGGCGGGTGGTGCCCTGAGCCAGGGTGCCCGGCGCACCGGACGCGGGGTGGCCGGAGCCGCCGGATGCATCCTGCTGGCCCGGCTGGGGCTGATCGCCGACCATGGCCTCGCCGAGCTGGATGCCGGCCTCGTTCAGGGCGGCCCGCAGCTGGGGAATGGCCTGCTCGACGGCAGCCCGGACCTGCGGGTTGTGGGACAGGAACTGGGCCTGGGCCAGCTGATCATCGATCTTCAGCTGGACCGACAGCGGGCCCAGCTCGGCAGGATGAAGATGCAGTTGAACCTGCTGACCGCCGCGCTGATGCAGCTGAACCAGCTGCTGGCCGAGCCCCTGCTGCCACTGGGCGGAGGCCACGGGGGCACTCAGTGTCGCGGTTGCCGGTGCGGCGGCCGCGCCGGCGGCATGCCCCGCCGTGCCGCCGAGCGCGCCGCTGGCCTGGCTGGCGAAGGTATTCAGCGGCGCCTGGGTGGTATCGCCCCGCGCGGCATCCAGCAGGGCGCCCTGCCAATGGCTGTTGGCGTCGCCGGTCGTGGACGAGGATGGAAGCCCGGCTGTGGTCCGGGGTGTCGCGGCATTGCCGTCGGTGGCCGATGCCGCCGTCTGCAGTGCCTGGAACAGCGAGGGCGACGTATTGCCGTCGACCTTTCCGTCCGGGTTGCGGCCGGCCATTAGTGTGTCGGCGGGCATGGCGTTCATGGCCGGGTTACGCATGTCGGCCGAATTCCTGGCCGTTTGGAGCAGCGAGGCGTCGGCCTGATCGGGCGAGCGCCCCTGGGTGCCGGCAATGGCATCCAGGCGCTGGCGGATGGCATCCAGCGTGGCGTCGCCACCGGCAGTCTCGCGCGGCAGGCGCTGGTGGAGGGCCGAGAGATCGAGCGTCGCCTTCCTGTCGGCCGTTTCCGCCAGCAGTGGCTGGAGCAGGGCGGCCAGTTGATCGACCAGTGACTCGCCGTCAGCTGGCTTGTCGCCCTGATCGGCGGACAGGCGCTTGAGCAGAGTGTCGAGCGATGTGTCCTGAACCTGCCCGGCCGACGAGCCATCGTCCAGATGCTTCAGCAGGGTGTTCAGGGCTTCCTTGAGCGAGCCCGGGCCCGAATCGTCGCCCTTGAGCTGTGCGGCGAGCTGCTTGAGGGCTGCCGAGAGCTCGGCAGTGTTCACGCCCGGCGAGCCGGCGATCCGCTGCTGGCCGGGCGCATTGGCACTGCCGGCCTTGCCGAGCAGGCTGGCGAACAGGCCGGCCGGGGACGCGGATGCGTCGCTGGCGCCATTGCCGGCGGGGGAGGAGGAGGGCGTCCCCGCAACGGGAGTCAGTGCTGACAAAGCCATGATGGGGGATTACCTCTTCAGTGACTGGACTCGTGGGACGCGGTCCGCGATTCGCGTCGCTGCAGCAGGGTGTTGGCCATCTCGTCGTTCTGGCGTTGCTCGCGCTTCTGCTCGCGCTGCTGCTCGCGCTGCTGGCGACGAGACTCCAGGGTATCGTAGGCGGACAGCCGGCGCTGCTCCTGCTGCCAGTGCTGCTGGCCCTGACCGAGCTGGCGCTCGCGCTCGGCCAGCGAGTGGCGGGCGCGCTCGATGGCAGAATCCAGCGAGCGCAGGAACTGCTCGTAATTCCGCCAGCTGTCGGGACCGATGCCGCGTTGCATGGCCGTCTGCAGCTTTTCGCGATATTCCTGGCGATAGTGTTGCAGCGTCTCGAGCTGGGTCTGGGCGTCCTGCCGAGCACGGCGCAGCTCCACCAGCCGCAGGCTGGCGGTATCGCGTTTCTCGCGGGTCAGCGAGATCAGGGTTTCCAGGGGAGACGCTTGCGACATGATGGTTCACCTCGATGATGACCCAGACTACCCGTTACCGGTCTGGATCAATGCCTGCAAAAGCTGGTGGGTTTCCTCGATATTCGCGCGTTCGTCGATGCGTTGCTGGAGAAAGCGCTCCAGCTGCGGGTAGAGCGAGACGGCCTGGTCGAGCTGCGGGTCGTGGCCCGGCGTGTAGGCGCCGACACTGATCAGGTCGCGGTTACGCTGGTAGCGCGAGACCATCTGCTTGAATTGCTGGGCCCGGCGCCACTGGTCGTCATCGACGACGGCGGTCATGGCGCGGCTGATCGACGCCTCGATGTCGATTGCCGGATAGTGGCCGCCCTCGGCCAGGGCCCGGGAGAGCACGATGTGGCCGTCGAGGATGGCGCGGGCCGAATCGGCGATCGGGTCCTGCTGGTCGTCGCCCTCGGTCAGCACCGTATAGAAGGCGGTGATCGAGCCGCCGCCCTTGGGGCCGTTGCCGGCACGTTCCACCAGGTTGGGCAGCTTGGCGAACACCGAGGGGGGATAGCCCTTGGTGGCCGGTGGCTCGCCGATCGCCAGGGCGATTTCGCGCTGGGCCATGGCATACCGGGTGAGCGAGTCCATGATCAGCAGCACGTTGCGGCCGGCATCGCGAAAATCCTCGGCCAGGCGCGTGGCGTAGGCGGCGCCCTGCAGGCGCTGCAGCGGCGAGGTGTCGGCCGGGGCGGCCACCACTACCGCGCGGCGGCGTCCCTCCTCGCCGAGGATATTGTTGATGAAATCCTGCACCTCGCGACCGCGCTCGCCGATCAGCCCCACGACGATGACATCGGCCTGGGTATAGCGGGCCATCATGCCCAGCAGCACGGACTTGCCCACGCCCGAGCCGGCGAACAACCCCATGCGCTGACCGCGGCCGACACTCAGCAGGCCGTTGATGGCGCGAATGCCGACGTCGATCTGGGTCTCGATGGGGGCACGGGACAGCGGATTGAAAGGCGGAGTGGCCAGGGGCGCGTGCGGCACGTCGAACAGGGGACCCTTGCCGTCCAGCGGCCGGCCGTTGCCATCCAGCACGCGTCCCAGCAGATGATCGCCCAGTGGAAAGCGACGGGCGCTGCTCTGGGCATCCTGACCCTCGCCCAGCGGGAAGACCCGGGAGCCGGGCACCAGGCCGCTGATCTCCTCGAGCGGCATGAGAAAGAGCTTTTCGCCCGAGAAGCCCACCACCTCGGCCTCGGCGAAGCGTGGCTGCGGCCGGCTGTCGGGGGCGCCGACGTGGGGAGTCAGTTCGATACGACAGGCACTGCCCAGCGGCACCCGCAGCCCCACGGCCTCGAGCACCAGGCCGGTGGCGCGCACGATACGACCGCTGGCCCGGTAGCCGGGCAGGCCGGCGATTCGGCGCTGCACGCCGGTCAGCGCGTCCTGCCAGTGCTGCTGGTAGGGGTTGGTGGTATCCGGCGTCGGGCTCATGGATCGCTCTCGCTGTCCGGAAGCGATTCGTCATCGAGCTTGCCGCCCGACTCGCCGTGTCGACGTCGCACCTGATCGACGATCGCCTCCCAGCGTGTCTCGAGCGTGGCGTCCAGGTCGCCGCTGGCACTGGTGGCCCGACACCCGCCGCGCTGAATGGTGTCGTCGGGCTGCAGCCGCCAACCGGCGGCTTCGAACTCGTGACCCAGGTGCGCCTTGACCAGCGTCAGATCTGCCGGGTGCAGCCACAACCGGGGGCGTCCGGACAGGGTGGGCTCGACATGCAGCAGTTCGCGCACGATGTCGAGTATCTCCTTCGGGTGGGCCTCCAGAGCCTCGCCCGCCAGCTGCCGGCCCGTGGCCAGGGCCAGATCCACCAGGTGCTCGGCCAGAGTCTGGTCGAGCTCGTCCAGTGCGGCGCGGAACTGCTCGGCTAGCGGCTGCAGCGGGCGCAGGGTCTGCTCGATCTCTTGGCGCATCTGTTCATCGCCGGCATCGCGACCCGCCTTCAGGCCCTGTTCGTAGCCTTCCTGCTCGCCCTTGGCGAAGCCTTCCTGGTAAGCGGCCTCGTAGGCCTCCCGACGCGCCGCCTCACGTTCGGCATCGAGCCGGGCCTGGTGTTCCAGGGCGCGGCGACGAATGGCCTCGCGCCGGGCGCGATCGCGAGCCTGGCGATCGGCGCCTTCGGGCGCCGATTCCAGCTCGTCCATCTGCCAGCGCTGCCAGTCCCCGGTGTCGTGTTCGGGCTCGGTGAGCCGGTCAGACATAGGTATCGTCTCCACCGCTCAGCACGATCTCGCCGCTGTCGGCCAGGCGGCGGACGATCTGCAGGATCGCCTTTTGCTCGGCCTCGACCTGGGAGATGCGAATGGGGCCGCGGGCTTCCAGGTCTTCCTGCAGCATCTGTGCGGCGCGTTGCGACATGTTGGCCATGAACTTCTCGAGCAGGGCGTCCGGAGAGCCCTTGAGGGCGACCACCAGCGAGTTGGTTTCGACTTCCTTGAGGATCAGCTGGATGCTGCGGTCGTCCAGGTCCATCAGGTTCTCGAACAGGAACATCTCGTCGACGATCTTCTGCGCCAGGTCCTCGCTGTGGGCGCGGATGTTCTCGATGGCCACCTCTTCCTGCGAGGAGTTCATCAGGTTGAGGATCTCGGCGGCGGTTCTCACGCCGCCCATCTTGCTGCGCTTGAGGTTCTGGCCGTCGAGCATGCCGCTGAGGACCTCGGTCAGTTCCTGCAGGGCGGCGGGCTGCACGCCGCTGAAGGTGGCGATGCGCAGTACCACGTCGTTGCGCAGCTTGTCGTCGAAGAGCTGCAGCACGTCCGCCGCCTGATGGCGCTCCAGATGGACCAGAATGGTGGCGATGATCTGCGGGTGCTCGTCGCGGATCATCTCCGCGACCATCGAGGGTTCCATCAGGTTCAGCGAGTCGATGCCCGAGCTGGAACTGGTGCTCTCGAGGATATCCTCGATCAGGCTCGAGGCGCGTTCGCTGCCCAGCGCCTTGGTCAGCACCGAACGGATATGGTCACTCGAGTGCAGGTTGATGGCGCTGAACTGCTCGGCTTCATCGTGGAAGTCGGCCAGCACCTTCATCATGTCCTCGTGGGAGACCTGGCCGAGTCCGGCCATCTCCATGCTGAGTTCCTGGACTTCCTTGGCGGACAGGAACTTGAAGACCTCGGCCGCGCTGTCCTCGTCCAGCGAGAGCAGCAGGATCGCACTGCGGCGGGCACCGCTCATATCGCTCATTCTTCACTCATCCAGCTTCTGATGATCATGGCTACCAGCCGCGGATCCTCCTGGGATATCTCGCGGACATCCTTGAGGTTCTGCTCGTAGGCCGACGCCTGCCGGCGACGGCGCGCCTGGACCGGTTCGGCCGCGGTTTCGTCATCGCCCGTCTCGCCGCCGGACTCCAGTGCCGTCTCGGCTGCGCTGGGCGTGCGCAGGGCGGCGCCCTGGGTACCCTCGGCGATCGGCTGTGCCGTCTGGCGCTTGATCAGCGGGCGCAGGATCAGCAGCCAGAGGAAGAACGCCGCCAGTGCCACCAGCAGGTAACGGCCCAGGGTCATCGCCAGTTGAATGACCTCGGGTGACTGCCACCAGGGCGTCGGCGGCACGCTGGTGTCACGCTGGGTGAACGGCGAGTTGACCACTTCCACGGCATCGCCGCGGGTCGCCGAGAAGCCCACGGCCTGGCGTACCAGCCGATTGATGCTGGCCATTTCCTGGTCGCTGAGCGGCTTGCGAACCGTCTCGCCCTTGTCGTTGACCACGTTGCGGTAATTGACCACCACGGCGACCGACAGGCGGTCGATGTTGCCGCGCTCGAACTTGACGTGATCGACCTGGCGATCCACCTCGTAGTTGATGGTGTCGCTGCTTTGCAGGCGGCGTGTCGGGTTGTTGCCCTGCGTGTTACCCGCGGCCTGGCCGTTGGGCCCCTGAGCGTTGGCGGCGTTGTTGTTGGCCGCCGGGTTCTGGCCGGCATTGGGCGTACCGTTGCCCTGGCCGTTGTTGCCGTTCTGCGTGTTGTTGCCGTTGTCGATCGGCGAGGCGACCGAGCCGGGCGGGGTGTTGGTCAGCGCGCCCGGTACGCCCTGGGCCAGTTCGCTGCCGCCGGAATAGGTGGCATCGACCTGACGGCTGCGTACCGCTGCCTCGTTGGGGGGCTGGTTGGGCCCGTAGTGCTCGGCGGTGCGCTCGCGCCGGGAGAAGTCGATCTCGGCGGAGACCTGGGCGCGCACGTTATCGGCGCCGAGAATCGGCGTCAGGATACGCTCGATGCGCTGGCGATAGTTCTGCTCGACCTTCTGGATGTAGTCCAGCTGGGTGCCGTCGAGACCGCTCGCGTCGCCGTCGCTGCGCGACAGCAGGCGGCCGTCCTGATCGACCACGGTGACCGCATCGGGCGCCAGGTCGGAGACGCTGCTGGAAACCATGTGGACGATGGCGTTGACCTGGCCCTCGCCGAGCACCCGGCCCGGCTCCAGGGTCAGCACCACCGACGCCTTGGCGGGCTCGCGTTCGCGCACGAAGACCGATGGCTTGGCCAGTGACAGGTGCACGCGGGCCGCGGAAACCGGCCCCAGCTCCTGAATCGACTGGGCCAGTTCGCCTTCCAGCGAGCGCTGATAGTTGACGTGCTCGGCGAACTGGCTGATGCCGAAGGCCTGGTTGTCCATCAGCTCGAAGCCGACATTGCCGCCCTTGGGCAGACCCTGCTCGGCGAGCTGCAGGCGCAGCAGGTGGACCTGGTCGGCGGGGACCATGATCGCGCCGCTGCCGTCGCTGAAGCGGTAGGGGACGCCGCGCTTGTCCAGCTCGCCGACGATGCGTCCGCCGTCGGCGTTGGTCAGGTTGCTGTAGAGCACACGGTAGGTGGGGCTCTGGGCCCACAACAGCATTACCGCGATCAGGGCGATCGCGGCGGCCGCGGCGATGATCAGCGGGATTCGCGGATTGCCGCGCAGCTTGTCGAGCCACCCCGTGGACGAGGCGGCGCCGGCCCCCGCAGCAGGGCGCGTACCGGAAGAGGACGGCGTGGCAGCGTCGCTCATGCGAGCCTCCGCGTCGGTATTCCGCTCGTCAGGCTCGGGGAGGGGGCGTGATGGTCGGCCCGGCGTGTCCGGGGCGCTGCAAGTCGCATAATCGGATTCGGCTCCAGCATCCTGTTTCTGCCCGCGGCCTGCTTGCCGGTGTAATGATGTCGTCGCTGTCGCCGGGCGTGGCGCACGGGGGGCGGCAAAATCAGGGCGGTCGTTTGATGGAGGTCATTATCCGGAGCCACTGTCACCCTAAAGGCGAGAAAAGCCCGGTTTTTGCCCGTCATTTGCCGCCATGCCGGAAGGCGGCGGGTTGATAGGCTTGCGGCATCAATTTCCCGTCGAGAGGGTTTTCCATGAGCAGCACGCCTGCCATGCAATCGGCACTCGAGCAGATGAAGAGCCTGGCCGCCCAGGCCGGAGCCCCGTCGGCCGGCCGCCGTGTCGACACCACGGTCGGGCAGGGCGGGTTCGCCGATGCCCTGCAGTCCTCGCTCGAACGCATCAATCATTTGCAGCAGACCTCGAAGGCAAGCTCCCGGGCCTTTCAGGCCGGTCAGCCCGGCGTGTCGCTCAACGACGTCATGGTCGACATGCAGAAGGCCAGCGTCGCCTTCGAGATGGGCACTCAGGTGCGTAATCGTATGGTGTCGGCGTATAAGGAAGTGATGAATATGCAGGTGTAGGTGCCGCCAGCCTGCGAGAAGGCCGTGTCCGGCAGACCATGCCGGGCGCGGCCTTTTCATTTCCATGCCTCGCTTGCTCGCGGTTTTTCTCGTCTCTGTACCGGCGGCGTCAACGGCCTGCCGGCGGGCCGAACCGCAGCGTGCGTTCCGGCCTGGCGAGCAGGTAGCCCTGGGCCCGCTGGCAACGCAGTCGTCTGAGGAAATCGAGCTGGGCGGGCGTTTCGATGCCTTCCGCGCAGACGCGTCGCCCGAAGCCGTGACACAGCGTCAGCAGGGATTCGACGATGGCGCGGTCCTCCGTGGCGCTGGGCAGTCCGGCGATGAAGGACTTGTCGATCTTGACCGTGTCGAAGGGAAACTGCTTGAGGTGCGAAAGCGAGGAAAAGCCGGTGCCGAAATCGTCCAGCGCGATGGCGATCGCGCGGCGATGCAGCCGCTCGAGCTGCTTGCCGACCCGCTTGGGTGACTGGATGAGAGCGGTTTCGGTCACCTCCACTTCCAATACCTCAGGCGGCAGGTCGCGCTCGGCGAGGGCATGCACGATGAACTCGGGCAGCTCCTTGTCGTCCATCAGCTGAACGGCGCTGATGTTGATGCTGATGAAGAAGCCGGCGGGCAGCTGATCGCGGGCCGCGGCGACGCTGTCCAGCGCGCTCTCGATGATCCAGCGGCCCACCTCCAGCATCATGCCGCTTTCCTCGAGTACCGGAATGAAGACGTCCGGCGTGATGCTGCCCAGCTCCGCGTCGTGCCAGCGCAGCAACACCTCGGCACCACAGGGAATCGAGAGATCCCCCAGCGCCCATTGCGGCTGGAAGGTGAGAAAGAAATCCTGCCGGACGAAGGCCCCGGCCAGCCGCCGCTCGATGGTTTCATGACGACTGATCTCATCGAACATGCCCGACAGGTACTGGCGGAAGCGGTTGCGCCCCCCCTGCTTGGCACGCATCAGGGCGGCATTGGCGCGTCGCAGCAGCTCCTCCGGCGACAGGTCGCCCTGCCAGTCGATGGCGAGTCCGGTGCTGACCGTCAGCTGCAACCCCTCGATGGCCTGGAAGGCGTGATTCTCGATGGTCTTGCGCCAGCGCTCGGTTAGGGCGACGGCTTCGTGGCTTTCCGCCACCCGGATCGCGACGGCGAACTCGTCGCCACCCACGCGGGCCAGCAACGCGCCGGGCTGGGCGCCGGTCAGCCGGTCCAGCACCTGGGCCAGCTCCTGCAGGGTGGCGTCCCCCCGTTGGGTACCGTGGGCCTCGTTGAGCCGCTTGAAGCGGTCGGTGCCATACACGGCGACCAGGCGCAGCGGCCGGTCGGCATCGACCTCGTCGCCGGCGTGAGCGAGGGCGTGCAGAAAACCGTAGCGGTTGAGCTGCCGGGTCAGGATGTCGTGCCGGCTGATCCAGTCGATCTCGCGTTGGGCCTGGAGGCTGTCGCGCAGGTCGCGGGCGACGATGATGTAGTTGCTGCGCCCGGTGGCATGGTGAGCGATGCGCTGGATGACCGCCTGCACGGGGATCTCGCCGCCGTCCCGGCAGCACAGGTTGAGCTCGAATCGCAGCGAACGAGTGGACGCATCCAGAGAATGCAGCCGGTTGTGCAGGGCGTCGATTGCCAGCGCCGGGTTCAGCCGGTCGCTGTGCATGGCGAGCAGGTCGGATTCGCTGTAGCCGAGTTGATTCAGCGCGCCCTGGTTGCAGTAGCTGAAGCGCCGGCTTTCCTCGTCGACGATGAGAATCACGTCCAGGGTGGCATCCAGCGTCGCACGGAATTCCTCGAGCGCGGCCTGCAGGCGATCGCGCTGGCGGGCATCGTGGAAGGCCCGCACCATGCGCCCGCCAAGCTGTTGCAGCGGGGCCAGGGCGCTCAGGGTCGGATTGTCCGGCGCATGGGCCAGATTGGCGACGACCAGGGTGCCGATGACGCGCTCGTTGCGCAGAAACGGCACTAGCAGGGCGTTGCGCAGCGGTGGATGGCTGGCCGGCAGGTGGGAATGATCCATGGCTCGCATGTCCGGCGGTGCCAGGTACTGGACCATCGGCCGGCGGAACCCGCCACCGGTCATGGTGTCGAGTCGCGTGAGGTCGAGGCTGCGCCCGCCATGCAGGAAAAAGTCGTGCATGTCGGTCGTGACCTCACCCAGCGAGAGGCCGATGATCTCCAGCGTCTCGGGGTCGGGGGCGTCGGCGGGTTGCATCACGCCGACCAGCCCGTACTCGCCCTGGAGGCAGCGCAGCACGTCGTCGAGCAGTTCGGCCAGGATCAGCCGTGGCGCATCGCCGGCGATATGACGCCGCTCGATGTGACGCAGCAGGTCGCCGAGAAGGGCCGACGCGGAAATCCGGTGCGGTGTGCCGGCTGCCGCCCCGCCCGAAAGGCGGTGGGTTTCCTGCCGGCGGGCGATCTCCAGCGAGGTCAGGCGGGCCAGGCTTTCGAGGATATCGCGCTGACGGGGGCCGAATACGCGTGGTTGGGTGTCGACGACACAGAACGTGCCCAGTATCTGATGGTCAGGGCCGTGGATGGGGGCGCCGGCATAGAAGCGAATGTGAGGCGGCCCTGAAACCATCGGGTTGTCGATGAAGTCGTCGTTTTGTCGGGCGTCCTCGACGACGAGGGTGTCCTGCCGGTTGATGGTGTGGCCGCAGAAAGCATGCTCGACGGGCGTTTCGCGCAGGGTGGTGCCACAGGCCGACTTGAACCATTGGCGCCGTTCATCGACCAGACTGACCAGTGCAATGGGCACCTCGAGCAGGCGGCAGCCCAGGCGGGTCAGCCGGTCGAAGCGCTCCTCATCGTCGGTGTCGAGCAGTTGCACCGCTCTCAGCGCGGCCAGGCGTCGCGGATCGCGGATACGATCCCGAGTAGGGGGCTGGTCGTCGTTGCCGTGCCGGGGGTGCCACATGGTGATCAAGAAAGCCTCATGCTTCGATATGGATCAGGCGACCCTGCATTTCCGACAGGCTGGAGGCGACACGCAGCAGTTCCTCGCTGGGAATCTGGCGAATCACGTCGCCGCTTTCCCGGTCGATGATGCGTGTGACGATACGGCCTTCGTACTCGTGCAGGTCGAACTCGATCCCGTAGTTTTTCATCGCCGCGTTGACACGCTGGAGCGGTTCGGCAAGGTCGCTGCGGGTGGCCGCGGACGCCTGGCTTTCCTCATCCGGCGAGGCGCCGGGCTGGGGCGCCAGGTTGGCCAGCACGCGCTCGAGACGCTGCTGGGGTGTCGCATCGGTCACGGGCGAGGCCTTGCCGGCCAAGGTGGCGGCCACGTCGGTCAGCGGTGTACTCATGCTCGAACTCCCCGGAAGCGCCGCGGCGATGCAGCGCTTGCGTCATTGTTGTCGATATAGGGATAAGCGCGTCTTAAGCATATCGGCCGTTGCCGATGGAACTTGAGCCGGATCGCTGAACGATTCTTCTACCACTGAGCCGGCAGCATCGCGCGAGTATTGCGATCCAGCGGGATGGCGGTGCTGGCCGCGCCGAGCACGCGGTTGTCGCGGGTGCGCACCAGCCGGACATTGACGTAAGCGGTGGTCCGGCCGCGTCCGTAGGTGCCGACCAGGATCGCCTGGGCGTTGTGCGAGGCGCTGAGCCGGCGGATATCGCGTGAGAGCATCAGCTCGCCGGTACGCTCCTCGATGAACAGGCTCTTGCGCATCTTGACCTCGATGATGTCGACGCCGGCGCGGGTCAGCGACGACGCGAACAGCTCGGCCAGGGTGCGACCGAAGGTCGAGGATTCGTGCAGGTCATCGACATCGACGAAGGTGGCTACTACCACCGGCTGATCCGGGTCCAGTCCGCGGGTATTGGCCAGCAGGTCGGTGGCGGTGGCCTGGACCCGCGCGATCACGTCGACGGTGTCCTCGGCATTGCCGATCCGCTTGCCGCCGGAGGTGGCGCAGCCGGTCAGCGAGACGAGCAGGGCCAGCAGGGCGGGCAGTAGCAGGGCGCGTCGCATGGTCATGCTCCTCTTTACCAGGTGTTGGAGACGGGCAGCGGCCGCGAAGAGGCATACTGGCCCGCGTCATCGCCGTTGATGTAGTACAGGTTGGACGACGCATAGAGCACGCGATCGTCCTCGGTGACCTTGGTGGTGATGATCACCTCGTGGTTGCTGACCGACTCCCAGCTGCCGCTGAACAGGTCCACCAGCCCCGCCGCGGGGATCAGCGCCAGGGCGGGCTCCCCCCACTGGTTGATCGGCAGGGTCGCCACCGCGATGCCGGCGGAGAGGGCGGTCCAGGTGCCGCGTGGTGCGCGGGCATCGCGACGGGCGCGGTGTTCGACCGTCTGCACCTCAAAGGTGACGCGGGCGGTGTTGCCGGGTGCGGTGCGCACCAGTGCCCCCTGCGAGACCAGCCGGCTGGTCAGCAGATCCTGGTAGCTCTGCGCGAACGTCGAGTTCTCGCCGTTGGGGTCGATATACAGCGCCTTGCCGCGTAGCGCCCGACTGCGCAGCATGCCCTGCGCCTCGTTGGCGGCCAGCACATCCCAGTGGTGGGCGGCCTGCATCTTGCGCTGGGTGCTGTAGGGGTAGGTGTCGGCCATTGGCACCTGCGTGGTGTTGACCGCGAAACAGCCGCTCAGCAACAGCGCGCTGCCGAGGGTGGCAAGGATCCATCTGCGTGACATGGGCAAGCCTTGTGGTGAAGGGCGAGTTCGTGGGGTCGCCGGTTTTCGTTTTCCTTGGCTGGTTATCGGCGGGTGGCGGGTGAACTTTACCTTGCCCGTTACCTAATATTCACGTTTCCTGAAAAGACTGGTCTGGTAGAGAGCCGCAGCAGCAAGCGAGTGAGTGATGATATGCCATCGAAGCCTGGGAGGCGGCGCCAGTGCATCAGTGATTTCTGGTAGACTGTGAAGCCCGCGACAGGAGGGCGCATGGCCACCAACCATCACGACACCGGCTACAAGGAGCTGTTCAGCCACCCCGAGTTCGTCCAGCAGCTGATCGAAGGCTTCGCACCCGGCGAGATCGCCGGCCTGATGGATTTCACCACCCTCAAGAACCACAGCGGCAACTACATCACACCGCTGTTCGAGGAGAAGTTCGAGGATGTGGTGTGGTCGGTGGAAATCACCTGGCAGGGCATCACCCAGCGGGTTTTCCTGTACATCCTGCTCGAGTTCCAGTCGTCGGTGGATCGCACCATGCCGATCCGGCTGATGCACTACGTGGCCTGCTTCTACAGCGAGCTGCTCAAG
>LSBP01000021.1 GCA_001577635.1 Halomonadaceae bacterium T82-2
CGACATCCCCGCCGAGGACCTCGACGCCCGGGCCCTGAACCTGCTGCGCGAGCGCGGCATCGCCGACAGCGGCGATCACGTCATCCTCACCCGCGGCGATCACATGAACGCCCACGGCGGCACCAACACCATGAAGATTCTCGATATGGAAGCGACGTCATGAGCGTGCAGCGCCCCGCCCGGGACGTTCGGCGCACGCTGCCCGAGCGCAAGCGCATCGCGCTGATCGCTCACGACGGCAAGAAGGAGGAACTGCTGGCCTGGGCCAGACGCTGGCAGGCCACGCTGGCCGCCCACGAACTACTGGGCACCGGCACCACGGCCAGGCGCGTCGCCGACACGCTGGGGCTGCCGGTGGAAGGGCTGATGAGCGGCCCGCTGGGCGGGGACCAGCAGATCGGAGCCCGCATCACCGAGCAGCGCCTCGACCTGCTGATTTTCTTCTGGGACCCGTTCTCGCCAATGCCTCACGACCCGGACGTCAAGGCCCTGCTGCGCCTGGCGGCGCTGTGGAACGTGCCGGTCGCCTGCAACGCGGCGAGCGCAGACTTCATGATCAGCTCGCCCTACGTGGCGGAAAATTACGACGCCAGCATTCCGGATGCCGGCGAGTGGATCGCCTCGCGCACCCGGGACTGACGATCGCGTCAGGCGCGCGGCAGCTCCGGCTTCGCGCGCGCCTTCTCCCGTTCCATCGCGGTTTCACGCGCCGTGCCGAACAGGGCCCTCACCCGCTCCAGCCGCGCCTGACTGCTGGCCGACAGCGGCGCGCTGGCCGCCACGACATGTTCGACGTGGGCCAGCTGCTGGTCGATGGTCTCGACGACATCCCCCTCCAGTAGTGACGGCAAGGCCTCGAGCGCGGCCACCGCGTCGAGCTTGAGCACGAAGAACTGCTCGCGGACCACCGACTTGAAATGCGCCAGGTCGGTGCCCGGTTCGACCTCGGCGCGCGTCGCCTTCAGGCGCTGGAAGTTGCGCTCGTCGGTTGATGGCGCGCCACCCAGCACGAAGATGATGGCGCGGACCACGGCATCATGGCTGCTCCCCTGATCCACCTTGGCGCGCAATTCCGCTCGCCGCTGGGCGATGAAGCGCCGATGCTCCGGCTCGCGACCGGGACGACGATTGGGCACCTCGCCCCGGTCGCCCCCCAGCCCGGCCAGAATCTGCAGCCAGGGTTGCCCATAGACTTCCAGGAATGTCCATTCGATGGCGCGATCGCGCATGTCCCGGTAGGCATCGAGCCCACGCACGATGTTGTCGGACATGACCTGCTCGGCGACTCGCCAGGGGTTGTCGTCACCCACCGGGGCACGATTGGCACGCACGGTATCGGCCAGGACCGGCAGAGGCACCGTCGCCGGGTTGCGATCCGACAGCAGCTTGTAGCCCAGGCGGATCGGATGCATGCGGCGCATCCAGCGTGCGCCTTCCGGGGTCATCCAGGTGCGTATCCACGGCCGCAGATAGCGCTGATAGAGCCCCAGGTTGATCTCGGAGAGGCGCGCCACGGTGGCAAAGCGCCGCTCGTCCTCGTGCAGCGGCTGGACCACGGCCTCGACATCGTCGAGCTCCCGCGGCGTGAACTCGAGCAGGTAGTCGCCGTCGACGCCTCCGGTAGCCGATGTCGGGCGCTCGGTGACCTGGGTCTCGTACAGGCCCGGCGGCAGGATGTCGATGTAGTCCATGTTGGCGGTGAACTCGGCATGCTCCTTGCGCGAGACACTGCCCGAAACGAAGATGCCCAGATGGCCGGTGGTGTCGTGAATGCAGTAGACGATGGTCTGCTCGTTGGCCCGGATATCGTCGGCACTGTCGTAGAGGTCGGAAATCCAGCCCAGCGCCTGGGGCGGTGGCGTGATGTCATCACCGCGAGAACAGAACACCACGATCGGCGAGCGGATGTTGCGCAGGTCGATGCGCCGGCCGTCGCGGGTGAGCAGCTGCGCGGTACTCAGGCGGTTGCCGACGAACAGGTTGTCGACGATGTACTGAATCTCCTCGCCGGCCAGCACCACGTGCCCGCCCCACCAGCGCTCGAACTCCAGATAGCGCTCGGCCTCGCTGTCGATGTTGGCAAACAGGCGATACTGCTTGCTCCACAGGGTGTTGGCCGGGTTGAGCTTCTCGAAGTTCTGCACCAGCCAGGCGCCGTCGAAGTTGCCGGCCCCCAGGTCGCTGGCCAGGGCCGTGACCCAGCTGCCACCGCTCATGCCGCCGGTGTAGCGCATAGGTGCCTTGCCGCGTTCGCCCGCCCAGTAGGACAGCGGCGCACCGGCGATGAGGATCGGTCCGAAGCAGGCAGGCTCCAGGGCGGCCGCCATCATGATCTGCCAGCCGGCCTGGCAGTTGCCGACCACCATGGGGCGTTCCGTGGTCTGCGGATGCCGCTCGATGACGGCACGCAGGAACTGGATTTCCGCCTCGACCACGTCCTCGACGGTCTGGCCGGGCACGGGAAACGGCAGAAAGCCGATGAAGTAGCAGGGGTGCCCGGCTCGCAGGGCCACGCCGATCTCGCTGTCCGGCTTGAAGCCGCCGATCCCTGGCCCGTGTCCGGCACGCGGGTCGATCACCACGAAGGGACGCTGGTCCTCGTCGATCTCGACCCCCTCCGGGGGCAGGATGCGCAGCAGTTCGTAGTTGACCGGCCGCGCCAGCGTCCGGCCGTCGATCAGCAGCTCCGCCTCGAAACCCAGCACCGAGGGGCGCGTCTGCTCCATGTGCTCGAGATACTGATTGCCCCGCTGGCGCATGACATCCAGGTAGAGCACGCTGCGCTCGAGGGTGTCTCGCCAGTAGTCGACGGCGGCCTGGCCCAGCCCCAGGGGGTCCCACAGGGCGGTCAGTGACGTGGCAAGCGAGGCATTGACGGGAAACATGGGTCGACTCCGGAAGTGAGTGCTGCACTGCAAGATAAGCATACGCTTCCCCCGCCGTCGATACAGCCCACCGGCTCTGCAAATTCATGCGCATTTCAGGCGCAGCCGGCGCCGCGCAAGGCACTCTTATGGTGCACTCCCGCAGTCCCAGAGCACCAAACCAGTGCATGGAAAGCATCGTTCTGGTGAGGCCTGACAACAACCCGCTGTTTTTAAATGGAAACAGGATTGGCATGTATCGTGCTTACCAAATGCACGGCGCCCGCGATCAGCCCCGCGACGTGCACCAGGAACCCACATAACGACACGACACGCCATGACCGACACGCCTTCCAGCTCCGACGTCCTGTTCCTGCTCCTCGGTTCCTGCATGGTACTGGCCATGCACGCCGGCTTCGCCTTTCTCGAAGTCGGTACGGTACGCGCCAAGAATCAGGTCAACGCCCTGGTCAAGATCATTACCGACTTCGCCGCCTCGACCGTGGCCTACTTCACGATCGGCCATTTCATCGCCTATGGCTCGGGCTTCTTCGTCAGCGCCCAGACCCTGTCGGCCGACCACGGCTACGGCCTGGTCAAGTTCTTCTTCCTACTGACCTTCGCTGCGGCCATACCGGCGATCATCTCCGGCGGTATCGCCGAGCGGGCCCGCTTCTACCCCCAGTTCACCGCCACGCTGCTGCTGGTCGGGCTGGCCTATCCGTTCTACGAGGGCATCGTCTGGAACGGCAACGCCGGTATCCAGAACTGGCTGACCCAGACCTTCGGCCGCCCCTTCCACGACTTCGCCGGCTCCATGGTGGTGCACGGCTTCGGCGGCTGGATCGCGCTGATGGCGGTACTGGCACTGGGGGCAAGGCGTGGCCGCTACCCTCGCCATGGCGCGGTGGCCGCCCACCCGCCGTCGAGCATCCCCTTCCTGGCCCTGGGCGCCTGGACCCTGACGGTGGGCTGGTTCGGCTTCAACGTCATGTCCGCGCAGACCCTCGACGGCATCAGCGGCCTGGTCGCCGTCAATTCGCTGATGGCGATGGTCGGCGGCATCCTGGCGGCCATGGCGCTGGGCCGCAACGACCCGGGCTTCATCCACAACGGGCCGCTGGCCGGGCTGGTGGCGGTCTGCGCCGGCTCGGACCTGATGCACCCGATCGGCGCCCTGGTGACGGGAGTGGTGGCCGGGGCCCTGTTCGTGTCCCTGTTCACACTCACCCAGAATCGCTGGCGCATCGACGACGTGCTGGGCGTATGGCCGCTGCACGGCATCTGCGGCGCCTGGGGCGGCATCGCCGCGGGCCTGTTCGGCCAGACCTGGCTGGGCGGGCTGGGTGGGGTCAGCCTGGCCTCGCAGCTCATCGGCACGCTGGGCGGCATCCTGCTGGCGGTCGTCGCCGGCGGCATCGTCTACGGCGGACTGAAGCGGCTGGTGGGTATCCGTCTCAGCGAAGAGCAGGAATTCGAGGGCGCCGACCTGGCATTGCACCGGATCAGCGCCACGCCGAATCGTGACTGAACAACCGCCCTTCCGCTCAGGCGGACGGCGGACCCTCGCCGCGCGGCGGGGCTGCCGGCGGCTCGCCCGAGGGCGACTCGAAGACCTCGGGCGGCTCGTCGGCGCCGGCCGACGTGTCACGCTCCGCTGAGCCGCCCGGCGTCGACGCGCCGGGCGCCGTGGCGGTGCCGCGCTGCCGTTCGCGCCATGCCAGGGCGCCCAGTCCGGCCACGGCACCGTACTTGACGGCCTTGCCCAGGGCGCTGCGGCCATGGCGGCTGCTCAACAGCAGCCCCAGCACACCCCCGGTCAGCACGCTGCGCGCATCCAGCCTGCACGCCTGACCACAGCAACGATCGAGCCAGCGGCTCAGCTCATCCTTCGCCTGCCTGTCATCCATGATGATTCTCTCCTTCGCGTCGATGAAGATACGTTTTTCACCCCGCACGGCGTGCGGGGCCATCATGCCCGGACGGCCTCAGCCGCCGTTCACGGTCCTGGCCTCGAGCGCCTCGATCACGTCGCCTCCCAACCCCAGCGAGGCAGCAAGCTGATCGAGCCAGGCCCGCTCCATCGGGTTCTGCACGTCGATGATGGCAACGCTGGCCAGGTACATTTCACGCGCCGCCTGGGGAGAATCAGCGTCCATCGCCAGCTGTTCGGCATCCAGCGGCGCCTGGAGTTGCTCGTCCACCCAGGCCAGCAACGGTGGGTCGGCACCCAGCGCATTGATCTGCTCGACCAGCTGAGTGCGCTCGGCGGCATCGATATGGCCGTCGGCGCGGGCGGCGGCGATCATCGCCTTGAGCAGCGCCATGCTGCGGGCCTCGCGGGCCTCGCCCTGCAACTGCTCCAGTGGCTCGCCGTCGTCGGGCACGGTCGGCTCGGGGGATTCCCGCTCGGCCTGGTGCGACTGCCAGGCGCGCCAGGCCAGCATCCCCAGTCCGGCCAGGGCCCCATACTTGACCGCCTTGCGGCCGGCACGGCGCCCGCGATGGGACCCCAGCAGAATTCCCAGGGCGCTGCCGGGCACCAGCCGGCGTGGATCCGGGCCCCGCCTGCCTCGACTGCCGGCCTGCTGCATCAACTCCTCGAGCACTCCTCTGGCGTTCATGACACGCTCCCGATCCGCCTGAAGATGCTGTCAGCATAGGTGATAGCCGCCAGAGACGAAAAAGCCCGGCATTGATGCCGGGCAACCAAGGGGTGACGAGCATGCCACGTCACTCGATCTCGATCAGTACCTCGCCGGGCGTGACACGATCGCCGCGCGACACGTGCACGGCCTTGACGCTGCCGGCGACCCGGGCATGCACCTCGGTTTCCATCTTCATCGCCTCGGTGATCAGCACGGCCTGCCCTTCCTCGACGCGGTCGCCCGCCGCGACCAGCACGTCGACGATGTTGCCGGGCATCGAGGTGGTCACGTGACCGGGCGCGGAGGCCTTGGCACGCCCCGACTCGCCGCCGCCGACATAATCGTCCTTGGCCTCGAAGACCACTTCCTCGGGCATGCCGTCCAGGGTCAGGTAGACCTGGCGCTTGCCGCCGGTGCGCCCCACCCCGGTGATCTGCACTTCGTAGGACTCGCCGTGCACGTCGATGACGAACTCGGTGGGCACGCCCTCGGTCACCGGTCGCTTGGCCGGCTCGGCGCTGGGCAGCGGTTCGGGCGCCAGGGTGCCGTCGCGGCGACCCTGCAGGTAGTCGCGTCCCAGGTCGGGGAACATGGCGAAGGTCAGCACATCCTCTTCGCTTTCGGCCAGCTCGCCGATCTCGCCGGTCAGGCGCGTCATCTCGGGCGACAGGCTGTCGGCCGGACGCCCCTCCTCGACCGGCTCGTTGCCGATGGCCTGCCGACGAACGGTCTCGTTGACCTCGGCCGGCGGATGGCCATAGCCGCCCAGCAGGTAGCGCTTGACCTCGTTGGTGATGGTCTTGTAGCGCTCGCCGGTCAGCACGTTCATCACCGCCTGGGTGCCGACGATCTGCGAGGTCGGCGTGACCAGCGGCGGGTAGCCGAGGTCGGCACGCACTCGCGGAATCTCGGCAAACACCTCGCGAATCTTGCCCAGCGCGTTCTGTTCCTTGAGCTGGTTGGCGAGATTGGACATCATGCCGCCCGGCACCTGGTTGATCTGTACCGAGACATCCTCGCGGGTGAACTCGCTCTCGAAGGCAGCGTACTTCTTGCGCACCTCGCGGAAGTAGTCGCCCACCTCCTTGAGCGCCTCCAGATCCAGTCCGGTGTCATAGCCGGTCCCCTGCAGGGCGGCGACCATCGATTCGGTGGAAGGATGGCTGGTGCCGCCGGCGAAAGCCGAGTTGCAGGTGTCGATGTGCCGGCAGCCGGCCTCGACCGCCTTGAGCTGGCACAGCGCCGAGAGTCCGGAGGTGGCATGCGCGTGCAACTGGATGGGCACGTCGACGGCCTCGCTCAGCGCGGCGACCAGCTCCTCGGCGGCATACGGCGTGAGCAGCCCGGCCATGTCCTTGATGGCGATGGAATCGGCACCCATCTCGACCAGCCGCCGGGCCTGGTCGACGTACATCGCCAGGGTGTGCACCGGACTGACCGTGTAGCACAGCGTACCTTGGGCGTGCTTGCCGCTGGCCTTGACCGCGCGCATTGCGGTCTCGAGGTTGCGAAGGTCATTGAGCGCGTCGAACACCCGGAAGATGTCGATGCCGTTTTCCGCGGATCGGGCGACGAAGCGCTCCACCACGTCGTCGGCATAATGACGGTAGCCCAGCAGGTTCTGGCCGCGCAGCAGCATCTGCAGCGGCGTGTTGGGCAGCGCGTCCTTCAGTGCGCGCAGCCGCTCCCAGGGGTCCTCCTTGAGAAAGCGCACGCAGGCGTCGAAGGTCGCCCCGCCCCAGACCTCGAGGGAGTGAAAGCCGATGGCGTCCAGCTGCGGACAGATCGGCAGCATGTCCTCGGTACGCATGCGAGTGGCGATCAGTGACTGGTGACCGTCACGCAGCACGACGTCGGTGACGTGGACCCGGTCGGGTTGCTTCGGGCTCATGAATCTCTCCTTATAGTCCGGCGTGGGCGGCGATGGCGGCGGCGATGGCCAGCGCAACCTCTTCGGGGTTGCGCTTCACCGAGTAGTTGAGCAGTTCGGGATGGGCCGGGACAAAACCGGTATCGAACTCGCCGCTGCGGAAGTCGGGATGGCGCAGGATTTCCTGGTAATAAGGCGCGGTGGTCTTGACCCCCTGCAGGCGCATGTCGTTGAGCGCGCGGATGCCCCGGTTCAGGGTTTCCTCCCAGGTCAGCCCCCAGACGATCAGCTTCAGGCACATCGAGTCGAAATACGGCGGAATCGTGTAGCCGGTATAAATCGCCGTGTCGGTGCGCACCCCGGGGCCGCCGGGCGCGTAGTAGCGGGTGATGCGGCCGAACGACGGCAGGAAGTCGTTGCGGGGGTCCTCGGCGTTGATGCGGAACTGGATCGCGTAGCCGTGGTGATGGATGTCCTCCTGACGGAAGGCCAGCTTGAGCCCCGCGGCGATGCGGATCTGCTCGCGGACGATGTCGACCCCGGTGATCGCCTCGGTAATGGTGTGCTCCACCTGAACCCGGGTGTTCATCTCCATGAAGTAGATCTCGTTGCCCTTGACGAGGAACTCCACGGTGCCGGCGTTCTCGTAGCCCACCGCCTTGGCGGCGCGCACCGCCAGCTCGCCGACATAGGCGCGCTGCTCGGGGGTCAGCTGCGGGCTGGGGGCAATCTCGATGAGCTTCTGGTTGCGGCGCTGGATCGAGCAGTCGCGCTCGAACAGGTGAATGACGTGGCCGTGGCGGTCGGCGAGGATCTGCACCTCGATGTGGTGCGGCTCGACCACACACTTCTCCATGAACACGTCGGCGCTGCCGAAGGCCTTGGTGGCTTCGGAGATCACCCGCTCCCAGGCCTGTTCGAGCTGCCGGGCATCGTCGCAGCGACGGATGCCGCGCCCGCCGCCACCCGAGGTGGCCTTGAGCATCACCGGGTAGCCGATCTCGTCGGCCAGGGCGAGCGCCGCCTCGCAGCTTTCCAGGTTGCCCTCCGAACCGGGCGTCACCGGCACCCCGGCCTCGCGCATCGCCGAACGCGCCGCGGTCTTGTCGCCCATCCGCGCGATCACCGCGGCATCCGGGCCGACGAAGGCGATCCCTGCCTCGGCGCAGATGCGCGCCAGGTCGGCATTCTCGGACAGGAAGCCGTAGCCGGGATGAATGGCGTCACAGCCCGTCTCGCGGGCCAGGTCGACGATGCGGCGCGGGTCGAGATAGCCCGCCAGGGGGTCGTCGCCGACGAAGTGGGCCTCGTCGGCGCGCTTGACATGCAGCGCGAAGCGATCCGGCTCAGTATAGATGGCGACGGAACGGATCCCCATTTCGGCACAGGCGCGCACGATCCGTACGGCAATCTCGCCGCGGTTGGCGATCAACAGTTTCCGGAACACAGGCTGTCCTCCAGGGTTGCGTCCACGACGGGCATGCGAAAAACTCAAGGGTGGCTTGTCCGTTGCCTCGGCCGTGTTGGGTGTGGCTTTTACGCTACCCCGGGCAAACACCAATAGAAAAATTGATATTTTTTTGCCAACCTATAAGGTAGCGCTTATACCTGTAACGGAAACCACCATGTCGCGCCCGCACCTGCTCAACAGACTGACCTTTCGCCAGCTTCAGGTCTTTCAGGCCGTTCACCGCCAGCAATCCTATTCGCGCGCGGCCGAGCAACTGGGGCTCACCCAGCCCGCGGTCAGCGCCCAGATCCGTCAGCTGGAACAGGCTCTCGAGCAGCCGCTGTTCAAGTACGCCGGCAAGACCCTGCACGTGCTGCCCGCCGCCGACGCTCTGGCGGCCACCGTGCAGTCGATCTTCGGCCAGGTCTCGAGCCTGCAGATGGAACTGTCCGAACTGGCCGGCACGATCCGCGGCGAGCTCAATCTCACGGCAGTCTCCACCGCCCAGTATGTGGTGCCGCACATCCTGGCGCGTTTCCGTGCCCGCTATCCGGAAGTCCACATCCGACTGCGGGTGTGCAATCGCGGTCAGGCACTGGAGCGTCTCGCCGAGCGACGCGACGACCTGGTGATCATGGGCATGGTGCCCGACGACGCCAACCTGGCCTTCATGCCGATTCTCGACAACGAGATGATTCCCATCGTCTGGCCCGGGCATCCCTTGCTCACCGCCACGCAGCCCACGCTGGAAGACTTCACGCGCCATTACGTGCTGATGCGCGAACCCGGCTCCGGCACGCGCACCGCCTTCGAGGAGTTCGTCGCGCGCGAGCGTGTCTCCCTGGCGCACACGCTGGAAATGGGCACCAACGAGGCGATCAAGCAGGGCGTGATGGCCCATCTCGGCGTGGCGGTGCTGCCGCGCCTGGCGGTTCAGCTCGAGCTGGCCTCGGGGCTGCTCGCCTCCCCCGACCTGCCCGGCTTTCCGCTCAAGCGCTCCTGGTGCACGGTCTACCCCAAGGACCGCTACCCGACCCCGGTCACCGAGCTGTTCATGCGTTTCGTGCGCGAACTGCTGCCGGAGCTCAACGCCCATTTCAAGGCACCGATCGAGCCCGCCCCCGGGCCCAGCTTCGTGTGCCTGCCGATGGTCGACGCCTGAGCGCCGCGCCGGCAGGGCAATCGCAGTTGGCTTCGACGAGGGCGCCGGGGGCAGACTGGAGGGGAGGTCCGATGCCAGGGATGGCATCGGTAGCGCCCAGGGAAGGGTCTACAGCGCCTCCTCGCAAGCCTGCCGCCGGCTCAGCCCGAGCCATGTTTCAGCTATCGGCAATAGCCCTGGCCAGGCCGGCGCTCGCTGTCCAGAACCGGGCCTCGTGTGGTATGTTGAGGCCATCGATCCACGCATCATCCGTCATGCCCGGCCGCCCGGAACCGCCATTCGGCGCAGCGCCCATGCCCCCGCGGCAGTGCCGGCGTTCCGGCGCCAGCGGCCGGCTTGCAGAGAGGCTCAAGAACCATGAGCGACACCCCCTCCCAGCGCGTCACCAGCGGCAAGAAATACCGCAACGATCACGGCATCGCCGCCATCAAGGATGGCATGAAGTCTCGCAACCAGAGCGAAGGCGGTGGCGTCGGCGGGCGCAAGCCCCAGTGGCTGCGCGCCCAGATTCCCGGCGGCGGGCGTTTCGACGCCGTGAAGCGCAACGTCGCCGAACACCGGCTGAGCACCGTCTGCGCCGAGTCGCACTGCCCCAACATGGGCGAATGCTGGAGCAACGGCACCGCCACCATCATGCTGATGGGCTCGGTGTGCACCCGGGCCTGCCGTTTCTGCGCCGTCGACACCGGCAACCCGCGCGGCTGGCTCGATGCCGAGGAACCGGCCAACACCGCCAAGTCGGTGGAGCTGATGGGGCTACGCTACGTGGTCCTCACCTCGGTGGACCGCGATGACCTGCCGGACGGGGGCGCCAGCCACTACGCCGCGTGCATCCGGGCCATCAAGGCACGCACCCCCGAGGTCGCCGTGGAAGCGCTGACCCCGGACTTCGACGGCACGCCCAGCGCCATCGAACAGGTCGTCGACTCCGGCCTCGAAGTGTTCGCCCAGAACGTCGAGACCGTGGAACGGCTGACCCAGCGTGTGCGCGACCCGCGCGCCGGCTATCGCAAGACCCTCGACGTCCTCGCTCACGCCAAGCGTCACCGCCCCGAGGTGATCACCAAGACCAGCCTGATGCTGGGCTTGGGCGAAACCGAGGAAGAGATCCTGCAGACCTTCGATGACCTGCGGGCCATCGGCGTCGATATCGTGACATTGGGGCAGTACCTGCAGCCGACGCGCAACCACCTGCCGGTGGAGCGCTGGGTCACCCCCGAGGAGTTCGAACGCTACCGGGTGCTGGGGCTGGAAAAGGGTTTCATGGAAGTGCCCTCGGGTCCGCTGGTGCGTTCCAGCTATCGAGCGGATCGGGTGTTCGAGAAGAACAACCTGGGCCTGGCAGCCCCCGCCGAGGTGCCCGGGCAGTCCTCCGATCCGAACCGCATCGACGCCGTCAACGTCGGCTGAGCGCCGCCCCCACGCATGAAAAAACCCGGCAGCCTGTAAAGGCCGCCGGGTTTTTCATGCCCGCTTTTCCCGCACAGGCTATGCCTCGGCCAGGATTAGCTCACGACCCAGCTCACGGGCCAGACACTCGGCCAAGCGCCCGGCCACCGTATCGACATCCGGGCAGTCATCGATCAGATCGGCAAGCCGCGTCATCGCCATGCCGGCATACCCGCAGGGATTGATGCGCAGGAAGGGCGACAGGTCCCCATCGACGTTGAGGGCCACGCCGTGAAAGCTGCACCCGCGACGGATACGCAGCCCCAGCGAAGCGATCTTGGCCTCGCCCACGTAGACCCCCGGGGCATCGGGGCGTGCCTTTGCCGTCACGCCGTACCCCGCCAGCAGGGCGACGACCGCGTTCTCCAGCGCCGTCACCAGATCGCGCACGCCCAGGCCGGCACGCCGCACATCGAGTAGCGGGTAGAGCACGACCTGACCGGGGCCGTGATAGGTCACCTGACCGCCGCGATCGGTGGCTACCACCGGGATATCGCCGGGCATCAACAGGTGCTCGGGCTTGCCGGCCTGCCCCTGGGTGAACACCGGATCATGCTCGACGAGCCAGAACTGGTCGGGCGTGTCGGCGTCACGCTGGTCGGTGAGCTCGCGCATCGCCTGCCAGACGGGCAGATAGTCGCGCCGCCCGAGGCGCTGCACCTGAACCGGCAGACGGCCGCTGTCGCTCGTCATCACACCACCATGTGCACACGGCCGGTCGCCTTCAGCGAGGCGAACAGCGCCTCGAGCTGGTCATGGCCGGTCGCGGTGATGGTCACGCGAACGGAGCGAAAGCGCCCGTTGCGGCTGTCCACGGCATTGATGGTGGTGCGATCGACGCCCGGGGCATGCTGCTCGACGATCTCGATCACGACTTGCTCGAAGTCCGGCGCGGCATCGCCGACGATCTTAATGGGATAGTCACAGGGGAACTCGACCCGAGGCCGCTCGACCCCGGAGGTCGGCGTCTCGACCCGCAGGTCGCGCAGGGATTTGTCGTTCATGAGGGTCACTCGGTGAAAGCCATTTCCGAGTATTCTACGCAACCTGTACCGGCCGACCAAGGTCGACCGGTACACAGGCCAGGCATGGCGGCCGGCGATCGACCACCGCCGGGCGCGGGTGGCCTCAGAACAGGCCGGTCACGAACAGCACGATCGAATCCCAGATACGCTTGAAGAAGCCGCCCTGCTCCACGCTCTGCAGCGCCACCAGCGGCTGCTCGCGGATCACCTTGCCACCCAGCTTGACCTGCAGCGTGCCCAGCTGCTGACCGGCCTGTACCGGCGCCTTGATGGTCTCCGGAATGTTCAGCTTGGCGGTCATTTCATCACGCCGGCCCTGCGGCACGGTCAGGTAGATGTCCTGGGTCACACCCAGCTTGAGGGCATCGCTCGCCCCGCCCCAGATACGCGGCTGATTGAGTACGGCACCCCGCTGGTAGAGCTTGAAGGTGTCGAAGAAGCGGAAGCCGTAGCTGAGCAGTTTCTGCGACTCCTGGGCGCGGGCCTCGTCGGACTTGGTGCCCATCACCACGGAAATCAGCCGCATGTCGTCCTGCTTGGCGGAAGACACCAGACAGTATCCGGCCTCTTCGGTATGCCCGGTCTTGAGGCCATCGACCGACGCGTCGCGCCACAGCAGGCGGTTGCGATTGGGTTGACGAATACCGTTGTAGGTGAAGTACTTCTCCGAGTAGATCTGGTAATGCTCCGGATAGTCCTGAATGATGTGCTTGGCGAGGGTCGCCAGGTCCCGTGCCGACGAATAGTGTCCGGGACTTGGCAGGCCGGTGGCGTTGGCGAACTGGCTGTTCTGGAGCCCGAGGCGTTGCGCCTGCTGGTTCATCAGCTCGGCGAAGGCCGACTCAGAGCCGGCGATGTACTCGGCCAGCGCGACACTGGCATCATTGCCCGACTGAATGACCACGCCGCGCAGCAAGTCTTCTACGCTGACCTGAGTCCCTTCGCGGATGAACATTCGTGAGCCGCCGGTCTGCCAGGCCTTCTTGCTGATCGTGACCAGATCCTGATCGTTGATATTGCCGTCGTCGATCTCCTTCTCGACGATGTAGGCCGTCATCATCTTGGTCAGACTGGCTGGCGGCAGCCGCTTGTCGGCATTCTGTTCGGCCAGCACCTCGCCGCTGTTGGCATCGATCAGAATCCATGACGAGGCACTGAGGGTCGGCGGCGAGGGGATCATCGGCTCCGGCAGCGTCTGCTGCAGCGCCGAATCGGGCTGGGGAGCCGGATCAGGCTGAGGCGCCGCGTCCTGAGCCTGGGCGGGCTGGGCCGCGATGAACAATACAGTGACGGCGGCAGTCAGCCAATGCCAGGACGGTGTCGGTAAAGCGGGCAATCTCATACGATGTTTCTCGTGGTTTGATTCGACGGAGAGTAATGGTAAAGCGGCTTCAACGCCCAGCGCTCACCGAAAAGGCTTGCGCATAACCCGCCTTACGCAGTTCGCTGCGCAGGCGCTTGAGCGCCGATTGATTGGCGACCGGGCCAACCTGGACCCGGTACAGGCGATCATCGCGAGCGATGCGCACCGGTCGCGCCAGTTGCTGCTGCAATCGTGACTTGAGCCGTTCGGCGCTAGCCGCCGAACTGAGCGCCGCCACTTGCAGATAGATCCGCGATGCTGCGCTGGCCTGCACCGGCTCGGCGACGGGCTGGGGCTGGCCAGCGGCCGGCAGCGCCTTGGCGACGTCACCACCCGCACGAACCGGTGCATCCGGCGCCTTGAGTCGAGTCTCTTCCGGACGCTCCGCAGGCCCTTTTCCCGGCGACGTTTCGCCACTCGCCAAGGCCTTGTCCGCGCCATTCTGACGATACTCGGCCTGCCAGGCGACAGGGTCGATCGCCTCGACCCGCACTTTGCCGGTTCCGTTGCGCAGGATACCCAGACGGGCCGCCGCCGCATAGGACAGATCGATCAGGCGATTGCCCTTGAACGGTCCGCGATCGTTGACTCTGACGATCACCGTACGACCATTATCGAGATTGGTGACCTGCGCATAGGTCGGCAACGGCAGGGTCCGATGCGCCGCCGACATCTTGTACATGTCGTAGGGCTCGCCGCTGGCGGTGTCATACCCCTGGAATTTCTTGCCGTACCAGGAGGCCGTGCCTTCCGCCGCGTAACCTCGCGGATCGGAGAGCACGTGATAGGTCTTGCCCCAGACCCGGTAGGTCGGCCGATTGCCACTCTTGGCCCGCGGCTCGACCCGGGGCACGGCGTCCGGGACCTGCGTGACATCGGGCGGGCTGTCGGGATAGGCATCATCGCGCATGGCATAGCGGCCGCCGTCCCGCCGCCCTCCGTCACCGGCACAACCGGCCAGGATGAGCAACGCGACCAGCGCCGCCGGCAGCCACCACGCACGTTTCATGCCGACGCCTCCAGCGCCTCGCGAATGCGCTCGGCCAGGGTGGCCACCGCCATGGCATAGAGGTGGCTGTGGTTGTAGCGAGTAATGACGTAGAAATTGCGGTAGCCGAGGCGGTAACGGGTCTCGCCGTCGGCCACCTCGAGCGCCAGCGGAATCACCCGGCGACTCGCCGCCAGGCTAGAACCCTGTGCCCGGATGCCGGCGGCGGCCAGCGCATCGACACGCTCATAGGGCGGCTTGGTGCGGTTGAAGGCGATATCGTTGGGCGGTGTGGCCGGCCCCGTCGCCTCGCCGACGATCGGCGCTCCCGCCTGCCAGCCATGCCGGGCGAAGTAGTTGCCGACACTGCCGATGGCGTCGACGGGGTCATGCCACAGATCCCGCTTGCCGTCGTCATCGAAGTCCACGGCATAGGCCTGATAGCTGGTGGGAATGAACTGGGGATAGCCCATCGCCCCGGCATAGGAACCCTCCAGCGAACCCGGGTCGACCGCCTGCTCGCGGGTGATGGTCAAGAAGGCGGCCAGCTCGCCGCGGAAGAACTCACCCCGCGACGGGTGGCGAAAGGCCAGCGTGGCCAGCGAATCGAGCACGCGATGGCTGCCCGTATGGCGTCCATAGTAGGTTTCCACGCCGATGATCGCGGCAATCACCTCGGGCGCGACGCCGTAGGTCTTGCGGGCCCGCTCGAAGGCATCGCGATGGGCGCGCACGAAGTCGGCACCCGCCTGGATGCGTTCCGGCTGAATGAAGATGTCACGATACTCGTCCCAGCGCAGATGGCGCTCGGGCGCCTTCGACATCGCGTCGAGCACGCCCTGGCGATACGCCGCCTGCTTCAGGGCCTTTTCCAGCCAGCCACGATCGGCGCCGGAGGCCACCTGAGCATCGACCCAGCGCGCGACGGCCGGGTGCGTGCCCGGATCGAATGTCTCGTCGGCGCCCACCGCCGGCAGGGCCGCCAGCAGACCCAGGCCGCCCAGTACGCCTGCCCGCAGCGCGCGTTGTCGACGCTCCAGCCACTTCCTCATTGTCGTCGAATCTCCCTGTTGGCCGATGGACATCCCCGCGGGGATCGCAAATCAGCGCGGCAACAGCCGCCGGTGCCCGTGAATCGCCATGAGAATACCGAAGCCGGTCAGCAACGTCACGCTGGAGGTCCCGCCGTAGCTGACCAGCGGCAGCGGCACGCCGACGATCGGCAGAATGCCGCTGACCATGCCGATGTTGACGAACACATAGATGAAAAAGGTCAGGATGAGGCTGCCGCCGACCAGCCGACCGAAGGTGTCGTGCGCCTGGTTCGCCATCACCAGGCCACGGCCGACGATCAGCAGATAGAGGGTCAGGAAAGCCAGCATACCGATCAATCCCAGCTCCTCGCCGAGTACCGCGACGATGAAATCGGTGTGGCGCTCGGGCAGAAACTCCAGCTGCGACTGGGTGCCCATCGTCCAGCCCTTGCCGAAAATGCCGCCGCTGCCGATGGCCGTGGTCGACTGGATGATGTTCCAGCCCGAACCCAGCGGATCGCTTTCCGGGTTCAGGAAGGTCAGCACGCGCTGACGCTGGTAGTCGTGCATGTTCATCCACAGCAGCGGCAGCGCCGATCCGGCCAGTGCGCCCAGCACGGCGACGATGCGCCAGGAGATACCAGCCAGCAGCACCACGAACACGCCCGAGGCCGCTACCAGCAGCGAAGTCCCCAGATCGGGCTGCCGGGCGATCAGCAGTACCGGGACGGCGATGATCACGGCGCACACCAGCAGGTCCGGCAGGCTCGGCGGCAGCGCCCGGCGATGGAGGTAGGCGGCGATCATCATCGGCATCGCCACCTTCATCAGTTCGGAGGGCTGGAAGCGGATCACTCCGGGAATCACCAGCCAGCGCTGCGCGCCCATGCCGATATCCCCCATCAGCTCGACGGCGATCAGCATCAGCAGCCCGGCCCCGTAGGCCACCGGCGACCAGCGACACAGCGTCTTCGGCGAGAACTGGGCCACGACCACCATCGCCGTGAGCGCCACCCCGAGGCGCATCGCCTGGGCTTCCACCACCGATAGGCGCTGACCGCTGGCGCTGTAGAGCACCACCAGCCCACCGCCCAGCAGCAGCAGCAGAAAGGCACATAGCCAGGGATCGAGATGAATACGCGTCCACAGCGTCACCCGACGCTTGACGCGGGCGTTGCGCGGATAGTGAAGAAGGGCCGAATCACGGAGTCGCATGGGTCCCTCGCTCGCGGATTTCCGCCGCGGCCTTGTCCAACGCGTTGTCGTCGGGCAGCAGCCAGGCATCGGTGATCGCCCGCGCCAGCGGCGCGGCATGGGAGCTGCCGCCGCCGGCGTTTTCCACCACCACGGCCACCGCGATCTGCGGGTCGTCGATCGGCGCAAAGGCGGTGAACAGGGCGTGGTCGTGCAGGCGATTCTCGAGCTCGTCGGCGTTGTAGCGCTCATCGTTGTCCAGCGTGAAGACCTGCGCCGTGCCCGACTTGCCGGCCATGCGGTACTCGAGCCCGGCACCGACACGCCGCGCGGTGCCCTCGCTGCCGCTCATCACCCGCCCCATGGCGTCGCGGACCAGATCCCACCACTTGTCGTCGAGCTCGATATCGGGCTTGGCGGGCGGCGGCTTGACCGGCTCGTCGCCGATCCGCTTGGCCAGGTGCGGCGTTACCCACTTGCCGCGATTGGCGAGTACCGACAGCGCCGTGGCCATCTGCAGCGGCGTGGCCAGCCAGTACCCCTGGCCGATGCCGACCGAAAGGGTCTCGCCGGGGAACCACACCTGCCCCTTGCGCTCGCGCTTCCACTCCCTTGACGGCATCAGCCCCTTCGAGGCGCCGTAGACGTCGTAGCTGGTATCCTCGCCGAAGCCGAAGCGGTGCATGAAGGCCGACAACCGATCGATACCCAGCTCATGGGCCAGGCGATAGAAGTAGGTGTCGTTGGACACCTCGATGGCCCGGCGCATGTCGACACGCCCATGCCCCCAGCGCAGCCAGTTGTGATAACGCCGGTCGAAGCCCGGCAGCTTGTAGTACCCGGGGTCGAAGATCGTCTTGTCGGGTGAGATCACCTCATTGGCCAGACCGGCCAGCGCCATGTAGGGCTTGACCGTCGAGGCCGGCGGATACTGGCCGCGCGCCGCCCGGTTGTAGAGCGGCAGGTCGAGGTCGTTGCGCAGGGCGCGGTAATCCTTGCGGCTGATGCCGGTGACGAACAGGTTGGAGTCGAAGCCCGGCGACGACGCCATGGCGAGGATGTCGCCGGTCTTGGGCTGGATGGCGACGATCGCCCCACGCCGGCCGTCCAGCAGATCGTAGGCCAGCTGCTGCAGGCGCTCGTCGATGGTCAGCACGATATCCTTGCCGGGCACCGGATCGGTGCGCCCGATCTCCTTGACCACCCGCCCCCGCGCGTTGGCCTCGACCTGGCGCAAGCCGGCCTTGCCGTGCAGGACCGATTCGTACTGCTTCTCCACCCCGGTCTTGCCGATGAAATGGGTGCCGGCATACTCGCCGCCATCCAGCGCGCGAAGTTCCTCGGCATTGATGCGCCCCACGTAGCCGAGCACATGGGACATGATCTTCGGGTCGGGGTAGTAGCGCAGCAGCTGCGCCTCGACCTCGACCCCCGGAAGACGATAGCGATTGACGGCCAGCCGCGCGATCTGCCGTTCATCCAGCTCGCTCATCAGCAATGCCGGCTGGTAGGGACGCTGCCGCTGGTAGGCCCGTTCGTGAAAGATCTCGGCCTTTTCGGGCGGAAGATCCAGGATATCGACCAGCAGCTCGAGCGTGGCGTCCAGATCATCGACCCGCTCGGGGACGATGGTCAGGTTGTAGGTGGGGCGATTCTCGGCCACCAGCCGCCCGGTGCGGTCATAGATCAGCCCGCGGGTCGGCGGCAGCGGCTCGACACGCACCCGATTGTCCTCGGAGCGCGTGGTGTAGACCTCGTGCTGGACGACCTGAAGATAGACCAGCCGCGCCACCAGCGCGCCGGACATCAGCACCACCAGTGCCGCCGCCAGCAACGAGCGGTTGCGGAAGACGCGCAGCTCCTGCTCGGGATTCTTCAGCGCATCGCGACGTTTACGCATCGCGAACCGCGGATGACGTCAGGCATGGCGAGGTGGCACGCGCTCGGTGTCGGCGATGATGGCTACTACGTGGTGACATCGGTACGTCGTCAGCGGTGATAGGGATGACCAACCAGGAGCGTCCATGCCCGATAGAGCTGCTCGGCGAGGATTAGGCGCACCATGGGATGCGGCAGGGTGAGAGCAGACAGCGACCAGCGCTGGTCGGCCGCCGCCGACAGCCCCGGCTCGAGACCGTCCGGCCCACCCACCAGCAGCGCCACATCGCGCCCGGAATGGCGCCAGTCGTCGGCTTCCCGGGCCAGCCACTCGGTGGACCAGGCCTTGCCGCCGACTTCCAGGGCGACCGTCAGTTCGTCGCCGCGCAGACGATCGCGCATGCGCTGCCCCTCGAGCGCCACGGCCCGGGCCACGTCGGCATTCTTGCCGCGTGCCCCGGGAGTGATCTCGACGATCTCGAGCGCGAAATCCCGCGGCAGTCGCTTGCGGTACTCGTCGACACCGCGCTCGACCCAGTCGGGCATGCGGTTGCCCACGGCGATCAGGCGTACCTTCACGCCCGCCCTCCGCCGACCCGCTCCTCGACGTCGGCGGGCATGTCGGCCCACAGGCGCTCCAGATCGTAGAGTCGACGGGTTTCCGGCATCATCACGTGCACCACCACATCGCCGAGGTCGATCAGCATCCATTCGTCGCCGGCCTTGCCCTCGACCCCCAGAGGGCGCACGCCGGCTTCCTTGGCCTTCTCGACCACGTTGTTGGCCAGCGCCGCCACGTGGCGGGACGATGTCCCGCTGGCCACCAGCATGACATCGGTGACGCTGGTCAGCGCCGAGACGTCGAGTTCGGCGATATCCTGCCCCTTGAGTTCCTCCAGGGCATCGATCGCCAGGGTCTTGAGTGCGTCGGTCTGCATAGCTCCTCGTAAGCAACAGTCTCGTCAGACGACATTCTACCCCGACAGTTCCCGCTAGCGGTAAAGATCGTGCGAACGAATGTAATCCTCCACTGCCCGGGGCAGCAGATAGCGCACGCTGCGGCCTTCGGCCAGCCGCTCGCGCAGGCCCGTCGCCGAGACCGCCATGCGGCTGGGCAGCCGCAGACGCAAGACACCGCCGGCGGGTCGGGCGAACAGCTCGCCGGCGCTGGCCGCCTCGCGCCCCTCGATCAAGCGACTCAGCGCCTCGGGCGGCAGATGCCGGTGGTCGGGGCGATCGATCACCACCACGTGCGCCAGCTCGAACAGCCGCTGCGGGTCGCGCCACTGGTGTAGCTTGAGGAAGGCATCGACGCCCACCGTCATGACCAGCCGCGCCCGCACGCCGTAGTCGCGGCGCAGGGACGCCAGGGTGTCGCCGCTGTAGGACGGCCCCTGACGGCGCAGCTCACGATCATCGGCGACCAGCCCCGGGGTGTCGCCGATGCCCGCCTCGAGCATCGCCAGGCGCTGCGCGGCGTCGACCCCAGGGGCGCAGCGATGCGGCGGCACGTGCGCCGGAATCATGTGGACCCGATCCAGCCCCAGGGCCTCGTGCAACTCCACCGCACTGCGCAGATGGCCGACGTGAACGGGGTCGAAGGTGCCGCCCAGCATGGCGATGCGCGCGGGGCGGCCCGGCGCCTCACTCACGGATCTGGCCGTCGCCGAGCACCACATACTTGCGCGTGGTGAGCCCTTCGAGCCCCACCGGGCCGCGCGCGTGCAACTTGTCCGTGGAGATGCCGATCTCCGCACCGAGACCGTACTCGAAGCCGTCGGCGAAACGGGTCGAGGCATTGACCATCACCGAGCTGGAATCCACCTCGGCCAAAAAGCGCCGCGCCAGCGAATAGGACTCGCTGACGATGGCATCGGTGTGGTGGGACCCGTAGGTCTCGATATGGGCGATCGCCTCGTCGATCCCCTCGACCACACGGACCGCCAGCACCGGCGCCAGGTATTCGGCATGCCAGTCGGCCTCCTCGGCCGGCCTCACGTCGGCCAGCACGCTGCGCGTGCGCTCGCAGCCGCGCAGCTCGACGCCGTGCGCCGCGTAGGCTTCGGCCAGCCGCGGCAGCAGCTCGGCGGCCACCGGCGCGTCGATCAACAGCGTCTCCATGGTGTTGCAGGTGCCGTAGCGCTGCGTCTTGGCATTGACGGCGATGGCCAGGGCCTTGTCCCGGTCGGCCGTGGCATCGACATAGACGTGGCAGACGCCATCGAGGTGCTTGATCACCGGCACCCGCGCTTCCCGGGACACCCGCTCGATCAGCGACTTGCCGCCGCGCGGAATGATCACGTCGACATACTCCGGCATGGCGATCAGCCGGCCCACCGCGGCCCGGTCGGTGGTCGCCACCACCTGCACCGCCGACTCCGGCAGCCCGGCCTCGGCCAGACCGGCGGCAATGCAGTCGGCGATCGCCGCGTTGCTCTCGCTGGCCTCGGAGCCGCCGCGCAGGATGCAGGCGTTGCCGGACTTGAGGCACAGGCTGGCGGCCTCCATCGTCACGTTGGGCCGCGACTCGTAGATGATCCCGATCACCCCCAGCGGCACGCGCATCTGCCCGACCTGAATGCCACTGGGCCGGGCACGCAGGCCGTCGATCTCGCCGACCGGGTCGGGTAGTGCGGCCACCTGATGGAGCCCATCGATCATGGCGTCCAGGCGCTTGTCGTCGAGGGCCAGACGATCGAGCAGCGCCGCATCGAGCCCGCCGGCACGTCCCCGCTCCAGATCACGGGCGTTAGCGGCCAGCAGCGTATCTCGCGACGCCTCGACATGGCGCGCCATTGCCTGCAGCGCGGCATTCTTGCGCCCGGTCGGCAGCCGCCGCAGAGCCACGCTCGCCTGGCGCGCCGCGAGCCCCAGCTGCTGCATGTAGGTTTCCACGTCGGTGATCGCTGAGTGTCGTGACATGCCCGGAAATCTCTCCATAATCGACACGCCGGGCCGGGCCCGGAAGGCCGGGCGGCCGTCGTGATTCAGGAAAAAGTGTCATACGAGTCGTCGCCGGAGGGGCGGGTATCGTACAGTGTCGGCTATTCGAAAAGGAGATCAATACTAAGCCACCATGGAGAGCAAGTTCAAAGCAAGGGACCACCGCCGGCTGATCGTGATCACCGCCGCCACCCTGCTGCTGCTGGCGGCGGGTACACGGGAAACGCCGCTGCGCCTGGGGCTGGTGCTGGCGGCGCCGGGGCTGGTGTGGCTCTGGCACCGTGCCGACGGCCACTGGCGCGTCGCCGAACTGTGGCTGCCGGCCCTGATCGCGGCCCTGCTGAGCCTGGCCCTGCTGGAGGCGCCGCAGCACTATTCGATATGGCTCTGGGGTTGGGTCGGCGTGCTCGCTCTGCCCCAGCCGCTGCCGATGCGCCTGGTCGTCGTGCTGCTGGCGGCACTCGGCTACTGGCAGATACACCCGTTGCTGACGCCCGAGGCACGCCTGCTCGCCGCCCTGGTCCTGATCGCGCTGGGCCTGTTGGCCTGCGGCCAGGCGGTGGCTTTCCAGACGTCGCGGCGCAACGACGACTGGCGCCCCCTGACCCTGCCCGATCTTGCCGTGCATTCACGCCGACAACTGGAACGCGACCTGACCCGCGAAATCGCGCGCACCACTCGCGAAGGCTCCTCCGCCGACCTGCTCCTGCTTCAGGCGCGTCCCGGACAGCTTGCCGAGCTGGCGCGCCTGCTGGACCGGCACACGCGTCGCTACGAAGCCCTTTACCAGTGCGACCGCCGCACCCTGGCCGTCATTTTCATCAGCCGGACTCCGGCGGAGTCCGGCCAACGCCTGGAGCAGCTGTACTCCGCCATGCCGGCCGGGGCCCACCTGCGACTGGCCGGGCTGACGCCGGGGCTGTCGCTGCCCGACCAGATACAGGCCCTCGCGCACCAGACGCAGCCGATTGCCGACGCGGGAGCCCACTGACCATGCGTGGATTCGGCCAGCGCGACTACGAGCGCCTGTTTCTCGCCGTGTATACCGGCGGCATGCTGTTGATCGCCACCCATGCTCTCTGGCACTACCTGATGGGGCATTATGACGCGATCCTGTTGCCGGCCCTGTTGACCCTGCTGCTGGCCGGTGCGCTGTTCGTGCGCCTGGTCAACCCCGGGCTGCAGCGAATGGCGACCTATGCGGTGCTGATCAGCGGTTATCTGCTGACCGCCGCCGAACTCGCGGAGCATGGTGCCCAGGCCTGGTTCTGGCTCGGCGTGCCGCCGGCCCTGACCTTTCTGCTGCTGCCATTGGCACCGGCGGCCCTGCTCAACCTGTCGCTGACGCCGGTCTGGCTGCTGCTGGCCCTCCCGACCGCCACCCTCTGGCAAGCCGGACTGGCCTACCTGGCTCTGATCGGCCTGCTGTCCCTGCCTGCCCGACTGGCGCTGCAGCGCCGTTTCCTGCCGCCGGCCAGCGAGCAGCCGGATGCCCAGTGCCAGGCCCTGTCGCACCATGCCCTGACCCTGCGCTTGGCGGCCGAAGTGGAGCGTGGCCGAGCCCTCAAGTGCCCGCTGGCCGTGCTGGTAATCCATCTGCCCCAGCTGGAAATGGCCGAGGAGCAGTTCGGCAGCCACCTGCTTCAGGCGCTGCTCGATCGCGCCTGCACCACCATCAGGGCCAACTGTCGCCAGCACGACCTGCTCGGCCGGGAGCGTGTCTCGCTGTTCTGGCTATTGCTGCCGGATACCGGCGAGGCCGGCGCGCTGATCGTTCGCGAGCGCCTCCTGCAGGCACTGAACCGCGACGTCTTCGCCGAAACCGGGACCATCCAGGTCCGCATTCGTGGCGAGCACCTGCTGCCCGGCGATACCCTCGAACGCTTCGAACAGCGCCTGACGGCCGCCGGCCTGAAACTTCTGGAACCAAGCCCGTGACTGCAACCGACTGGATCTCGTCGCTCACCCCCTCCCCCGGCTGGCTCTATCTGATATTCCTGCTCATCGCCCTGATCGAGTCGCTGGCCGTGGTCGGTCTGCTGGTGCCCGGGGTGGTCCTGATCACCGCGGCCGCCTCCCTGGCGGGGCATCATGAGCTGTCCATCACCATGGCCCTGCTGGCCGCCGCTGTCGGCGCCGTCATCGGCGACGGCCTGAGCTTCTTGCTGGGCTACCGCTACCGGGATCGCATTCCCACGCTATGGCCGTTCCGGCGCTACCCGGAGTGGCTGTCCCGCGGCGCCCGCTTCTTCCAGCGCCACGGCGTGCTCTCGGTGCTGATCGGACGCTTCGTGGGACCGGTACGCCCGATAGTGCCGCTGATCGCGGGCATGATGCACATGCGCCCGGCGACCTTCCTGTGGTCCAACATCGGCTCGGCGTTGCTCTGGGCGCCGGTCTATGTGCTGCCGGGCTATCTGCTGGGCCGCACCTGGCAGCAACTGCTGGCCCTGCCTCACGACAGCCGGCGCTGGCTGATCCTGCTGGCAGTGCTGGTAGTCGGGTTACTGGTGGCCTTCTCGCTGCTGCGCCGACAGCTCGATCACGACGGCTGGACCTACCGCCGCCTGGCCGCCTTCGCCGGTCGCCACCCGGGCGGGCGCCGGCTGTGGGACGCCCTGACGCCCTCGAGCGCCGATCACGGTGTGCCACTGGCCTCGCTGCTGCTGTTGCTGACCAGCCTGGCCACCCTTTCGGGGTGGACACTGTGGGTGCTCAACCAGGACGGCCCGCTGCCCATGGATCAGCAGCTGCAGGCCCTGCTCGCCGATCTTCAGCACCCGCTGCTCGTCCGGCTGGCCGATATCATGGCCAGAATCGGCGATACCTACGGCGTCATCGCCCTGGTCGCCCCCTGGCTGATCTGGATGGCCGGGCGGCGGCTCGTCGCCCTCGGGCTGCACTGGTTCGCCGCCCTGGGCGGCATCGCCCTGGCCAACACGCTGTTCAAGCATCTGGCAGGGCGCGTGCGGCCGGACATCCCCGACTATCTGGCCGGCTCGTTCTCCTATCCCAGCGCGCATACCTCGACCGCCGTAGTGCTCTACGGCCTCGCCGCGGCCTTCGTCGCCGACGCCCTGCCACCGCGCTACCGGGCCTCGGCCTACTGGCTGGCGGTGCTGATCTGCGTACCCATGGCCCTGTCACGTCTGGTCATCGGCGTACACTGGGTCAGCGACCTGGTCGGCGGTGCGCTGCTGGGGCTGGTGGTCTGCGCCCTCGTGCGCCTGAGCTACCACCGCTTTGCCGAGTGCCGGCCGCCACGCCCGCCGTGGCTACTCCTGCTGCTGGCTTCCACGGCCCTGCTGGCGGCGCGCCTCGCCTGGCTGCCGCATGCCTGACCCGCGGCTGCTCAGCCCAGCGCCAGCCAGGCACCAACCCCCACCATCAGGGTTCCGGCGATACGGTTGAGCAGGCGGACGTTGCCGCCGCGGCTAAGCAGATGGCTGGCCGTGCGCCCGCCGACGGCATAGAGCAGCAGACAGCACAGCTCGATCGACAGGATCATGCCCACCAGCCAGGTCAGCTGCGGCGCCAGCGGCAGGCGGGCATCGAGAAACGGCGGCAACAGCGCGATGAAGAAGGCCCAGCCCTTGGGATTGGCCACGGCGGTGACGAACCCCTGGACGAACAGTTGCCCCCGCGAGACGTCGCGGGCGGCACGGGGCTCATCGGGAATCGCCATGCGCCCGCGCGAGCGCCACATCTGCCAGCCCAACCATGCCAGGTAGAGCCCACCCAACCACTTGAAGATCGAGAACAACGCCGGCTGGCGCAGCATCAGCGTCGCCACCCCGCCGCCGGCGGCGGCGGCCACCAGACCGACGCCCAGCAGCTCGCCGACCATCATCCACAGGGCGCGGCGCACCCCCACCGTCATGCCCAGCACCATCGACAGCGTCATGCACATGCCCGGGGTCAGCGACACCATGAAGAAGGTCGGAATGAAGACCGACAGCAGGGAAAGGTTGATCATCAGGCAGGGTTCCGTGTTGCGAATCCGGGAATCGACAGGCGTGACGGCCGGGCCTACTCCCCCCAGCGCGGCATCAGCGTGTGGGCGATGCCCAGCTGGTTGAGGATGCGCGCGACGATGAAGTCGATCAGGTCGTCGACACTCGTCGGGCGGTGATAGAAGCCGGGCGCCGCTGGCAGCACCACCGCGCCCAGGCGGCTGAGCGCGAGCATGTGCTCCAGGTGGATCGCCGACAGCGGGCTCTCCCGCGGCACCAGCACCAGGCGCCGGCGCTCCTTGAGCGCCACGTCGGCGGCACGCTCGATGAGATTGTTGCTCGCGCCGGTGGCCACCGCCGACAGCGTGCCCGTCGAGCAGGGGCAGATGACCATGGCGCTCGACGCCCCGGACCCCGACGCCACCGGCGCCATCCAGTCCTCGCGGCCGAAGCAGCGGATCTGCCCCGGCCTCGCCCGGCTGCGCTCGATCAGCGCCTCGGCCAGGCGCGCCGGCTGGGCCGGCAGATGCACGTCGGTCTCGGTGGCGATCACCATGTGGGCCGCCTTGGAGATCATCACCCAGACCTCATGGCCGGCCGCGACCAGGCAGTCGATCAGGCGCAGCCCGTACTGGGCCCCGGAGGCCCCGGTCAATGCCACCGTCACCGGCGGCGCGAAGGCCTCGCGCTCAGCCATGGCGCGCCTCCAGCGCGGCCAGCAGCTTCTCGTGGATGCCGCCGAAACCGCCGTTGGACATCACCACCAGCCGATCGCCGGGCCGGGCCTCGTCGACCAGCGCGTCGACCAGCGCCGCGAGGTCGTCGGCCCGCCGCGCCGGCACCGGCGAGGCGGCGACCACCGCGTCCAGCGACCAGTCCAGCCCCGGCGGCTGATACCACCACACGGCATCCGCGTCGGCCACGCTCTCGCCGAGGCGCGCCTTGAGCGTGCCCAGGCGCATGGTGTTGGAGCGCGGCTCGATGACCGCCAGCAGCCGCCCGTTGGGGGTCGCCGCGCGCAGGCCGTGCAGGGTGGCCTGGATGGCCGTGGGATGATGGGCGAAGTCGTCGATCACCTGGATGCCGGCGATCTGGCCGCGCACCTCCTGGCGCCGGCGCGGCGAGGCGAAGCGCGAAAGCGCCGCGCAGCCCCGCGCCAGGTCGACGCCACAGGTCGACGCCGCGGCCAGCGCCCCCAGGGCATTGCGGGCGTTGTGCGCCCCGCTCAGCGACCATTCGACCACGGCATCGTCGTTGCCGTGCAGGACGCGAAAGCGCCCGTCGTCGGCGCGCTCCGAAGCCCAGCGCCAGGCGCTGTCCGCCGCGCTGCCGAAGCGTTCGACCGGCGTCCAGCAGCCCATCGCCAGGACCCGCTCGAGAGCCGGCTCGCCATCGGCGGCCAGCACTCGCCCGTCGCCGGGCACGGTACGCAGCAGGTGATGGAACTGCCGCTCGATGGCCGCCAGGTCGGGGAAGATGTCGGCGTGGTCGAACTCCAGATTGTTGAGCACCACGACATCCGGCCGGTAGTGCACGAACTTGGAACGCTTGTCGAAGAAGGCCGTGTCGTACTCGTCGGCCTCGACCACGAAGGGCGCATCCGGGGCACCGAGTCGCGCCGAAACACCGAAATTGCGCGGCACGCCGCCGATCAGGAATCCGGGGCTGAGTCCGGCGGATTCCAGCAGCCAGGCCAGCAGGCTGGCGGTGGTAGTCTTGCCGTGGGTGCCGGCCACCGCCAGCACGCGCCGCCCGGGCAGGATGTGCTCGGCCAGCCACTGGGGACCCGAGACATAGGGCAGCCGGGCCTCGAGCAGCGCCTCGACCTCGGGGTTGCCGCGGGACAGCGCATTGCCGACCACCACCAGGTCGGGGCGCGGCGAGAGGTTCTCGGCGGCGTAGCCGTCGCACAGGGCGATGCCGGCGGCCTCGAGCTGGGTGCTCATCGGCGGGTAGACGTTGGCATCCGAACCGCTGACCGTCAGCCCCCGCTCGCGGGCGAGCAGGGCCAGGCTGCCCATGAAGGTGCCGCAGATACCAAGGATATGCACGTGCATGACAAGAGTTCCCCGCCGGAGTGAGTCGCCGGGGCGCCGTGCGGGCGCCGCCACAGGCGGGTGAGCCTAGCATGGGGCTCTCGATCGGCGCCACAGGCCGGCCGCCGTGCAGCTGGCGCCGCTTTCGGCTATGATGCACGGTCGTTCCCCCCTCGCAAGCCCAATGACCAGCAGGAGCAAAGGAAGCCCCATGGCCCAGCACAATGCCTTCTATGCCCAGTCCGGTGGCGTCACCGCCGTCATCAACGCCAGTGCCTGCGGCGTGATCGAAGCGTGCCGCCGTCACGACGATCGGATCGGCAAGGTGTATGCCGGACACAACGGCATCATCGGCGCCCTGACGGAAGACCTGATCGACGTCTCCCAGGAATCCGACGAGGCCATCCGTGCCCTGCGCCACACCCCGGGCGGCGCCTTCGGCTCCTGCCGCTACAAGCTCAAGGACATCGAGACCCACCGTGCCCAGTACGAGCGCCTGATCGAGGTCTTCAAGGCCCACGACATCCGCTACTTCTTCTACAACGGCGGCGGCGACAGCGCCGACACCTGCCTCAAGGTCTCCCAGCTCTCCGAGAAGATGGGCTACCCGCTGACCGCCATCCACGTGCCCAAGACGGTCGACAACGACCTGCCGATCACCGACAACTCGCCCGGCTTCGGCAGCGTCGCCAAGTACATCGCCACCTCCACCCGCGAGGCGGCGCTGGACATCGCCTCGATGTGCGCCACCTCGACCAAGGTCTTCGTGCTCGAGGTCATGGGCCGTCACGCCGGCTGGATCGCCGCCGCCGGGGCGCTGGCCGGCAACGGCGAGGGCGAGCCGCCGCACCTGGTGATCTTCCCCGAGGTGGCCTTCGACCGCGGCGCGGTGATGAAGCGTGTCGAGGAGTCGGTCAAGCGCTACGGCTACTGCGTGGTGGTGGTCTCCGAGGGCGCCCGCTACGCGGACGGCACCTTCCTGGCCGACGCCGGCAACACCGATGCCTTCGGCCATCGCCAGCTGGGCGGCGTGGCGCCGACCCTGGCCGGCATGATCAAGCAGGACCTGGGCTACAAGTACCACTGGGCGGTCGCCGACTACCTGCAGCGCGCCGCGCGCCACCTCGCCTCGAAGACCGATGTCGACCAGGCCTATGCCGTGGGCAAGGAGGCGGTGGAGCTGGCACTGGCCGGCAAGAACGCCATGATGCCGGCCATCAAGCGAGTCAGCGACACGCCCTACGAGTGGCGTGTCGAGGCCGCACCGCTGGCCGAGGTCGCCAACAAGGAGAAGTTCATGCCCCGCGACTTCATCCGCGAAGACGGCTTCGGCATCACCCCGGCCTGCCGGCGCTACCTGTCTCCATTGATCCAGGGCGAGGATTTCCCGCCGTTCGAGAACGGCCTGCCCATGGTCGCCTCGCTGAAGCTGGCCAAGGTCGAGCGCAAGCTGCCCACCTTCGAACTGTAAGGCGAAAGCCCCGCCCCATGCTGGCCGGTGGGCGGGGCCGCCGACTCACCGAATCAGCCAGGACAGCACCAGCAGCAGCAACAGGACCCCGGCAACCGCCTGCCAGAGGTTGGCCGGCTCGCGCAGGGCGGGCCGCTCCTCCTCCGCCGAGGCACGGCGCGGGTCGCGCAGGGCCAGCAGGAACTCCGACAGCCGGCGGAAACGCAGTGCACGCTGCGGGTCCAGCGCCCGCTTGAGCGCCTCGTCGAGCGCTGCCGGCACCTCGGGGTTGGCGAGCCGTGCACTGCGATAGTGCATCTGCTCGAGCCCGGTGTGACTGCGCAGCTGATGCGGCGGCTGCGCGTACGGCAGCCCGCCGGTCAGCAACCAGTAGATCACCGACGCCAGCGAGTACTGGTCGCTGCGCCGACCCACTTCTGTGTCCAGGGCATACTCCGGCGCACTATGCTCGCTGAGCCCCACCTCCCGGGCCAGCTCCCGCGCCATGGCATCGTCCTCGCGCCGATGACAGGCACCGAAATGGCCCAGCACCACCCGACCGTGCGGGTCGATCAATATCGTGTCGGGCCTCAACTGTTGAAAGAGCACGTCACGCCGGTGCAGGGCCTGAACCGCCTTGGCCAGTTGGCGGGCAATGTCCAGCCGCTGAACCAAGGTGGCCTGCGGGTGACGGCGCGCCCAGTCGGCGAGCGTCTCGCCGTTCACCGGCTCCGTCAGGTAATAGAGGTAGCGATGGGGACGCCCCACGTCGACACGCCGGGGAATGAACGGCGAGCGCACCCGGTCGATGATCCACTGCTGCAGCAGGAAGTGCTCGAGGTAAGCATTGCGGCTGGACAGTTCGGGGCTCGGCGCACGGAGCACCATCTCGCGCCCGCCGTGGGTATCGCGCACCCGGTAGACCCGCGTCTTGGCGGTACGCGACAGCACCGCCAGCACCTCGAAACCGTCGAGGCGCTCACCCACGCCCAGTTCCGGCGGCACGGGCATGCTGCCGTACACCGGCTCGGGGGCGTCGGGCTCGCGCTCCGGCAGGCGATCGATGCGCACCAGCTGGAAGCAGAACTGCTCGGCATCGTAGCCGCGCGCACCGGCACGCTGCTGGGCGGCCTCGGCCAGCCGCTCGCAGGCCGCGTCCAGGTCGCTGACGTCGGAGCGGATCAGCTGCACGTAGTCGGAAGGCATCAGGGTGCCCCGCACCGCGCGGGTGGTGAACAGGAAGAGGTCGCCCTGCTTCAGCGGCAGCCGGTCATAGTCGATGTCCAGGTTGCCGTCGAGCCCCAGCGCGCGGGACGGGTAACGGTAACCGCCCAGGTCGGTGACGTGGTCGCGCGAGAGCTGCTCGAACTCGGCCCCGCGCAGGCGAAAGACCAGGGTGTCGCCCATGTGGAAGAGATGGGCCTCCGCGCCACGAAAGACGATGGCCGACATCGAGCTGACATAGCTGCCGCCCTCGATGTAGCGGCTCTGGCTGTGGCTCCAGCTGTTGAGCGCCCGCAGTACCCGCGTGGCCGAGTCCTTGACCTCCCAGTGGGCCGGGGTCGAGTAGTAGTCGGTCAGGAAACCGCGCACGCTGAGATCGCCGGCCTGCTTGGCGATCGCGTTGCGCCAGATGGAATCGCTGATCAGCGCACAGACTCCCTTGGCCCCCAGGGCCGCGGCATCCTCGGGCACCAGCACCGACATCGAGCTGCGATGCCGGCGCCGCTCGGGCGCCACGAAGGCCTGGCCATAACTCAAAGACAGCGCTTGTTCCGCCAACCGGGTCTCCTTGCTCGTCACGCGGCGTGACTATCATACACGCTCGCGGTGCATCGGCCATGACGGCGAGGGCCGCCGTCGGGCCGGCATGGCAATCGCCGGATACAGTTCGTATAATCCGGCCAGTCTTTCCGTCATCTAGCCCAACAGCCCAACGCAAGGATTCGACGATGAGCTTCAACCAGATTCCCGCCGGCAAGGATCTCCCCAACGACGTCTATGTGGCGATCGAGATCCCGGCCAATCATGCGCCGATCAAGTACGAGATCGACAAGGATATGGATGCGCTGGTCGTCGACCGCTTCATGGCCACGCCGATGTTCTACCCGGCCAACTACGGCTTCATCCCCAACACCCTGGCCGACGACGGCGACCCGCTCGACGCCCTGGTGGTGACGCCGCACCCGGTCCAGCCCGGCAGCGTGATCCGCGCCCGCCCGGTCGGCGTGCTGAACATGACCGACGAGGCCGGCGAGGACGCCAAGCTGGTCTGCGTGCCGCACAGCAAGCTCACCTCCCTCTACGACGAGGTCGAGGAGGTCACCGACCTGCCCGAGCTGCTGCGCCAGCAGATCGCCCACTTCTTCGAGAACTACAAGGATCTCGAGAAGGGCAAGTGGGTCAAGGTCGAGTCCTGGGACAACGCCGAGGCTGCGCGCAAGGCCATCGAGAAGGCTGTCGCCGCCTACACCAAGCAGTAAGACCGACTCGCGCCACCCCTGACGCCGACGGGCCGCATTCAGCGGCCCGTCGGCGTTTTCAGGCTCCGGCAGGGGGCCGGAAACCGGCGGTCAGTGGTCGCCGGTCTTTTCGGTCGCCTGCGGCGTGGCAGCGTCCGGCGTGGTCGAGGAGGGCGCCGAAGCCTCGCTGCCCTGCGCCCCCGCCGGGGCGGGCGTACCCTGCCCCGGCGCCGCCTGGCCGGCGGCCTCCTCGCCGGCCGCCTGCGGGTCGGCAGCCTTGGCGGGCGTCGGCTCGGGCCGGGAGACCGTGACCTCCTGCACCCGCTGCGCCAGCGAACGCGCCAGCTCGGAGATGGCCTGGGTATGGTTGGCCAGCACCAGCGAGTGATTGGCGAAGAGCCCGAACCCGCTGCCGTTGAGAATCACCGGGCTCCAGACGCGCCGCTGAGCCAGTTCCAGCTCGGCGATCAGCCGTTCCCACAGCTCGCCGGCATCGGCCGAGGCGATGAGGTCGGCATAGTCACGGCGTGTGGCACGCAGCAGCTGCGTGAACCCCCAGGCCTCGCCGCGGGCCGTGTAGAAGACATTGTCGATGCGGAACCAGGGCGTGGCCTCGGGCAGTTCCGCATCACTCACGCCCAGCTCGCGCAGGGCGTCGGGGTCATCGACGTTGGCCAGCAGGTGCTGGGTCTGACGCTGGAAGTGGCGGGCCGAGGCATTCAGCCACGCCGCCAGCGGCTTGCCATCGCCGACGAAGCCGGACACCGTCGACTGGTCAAGCGCATCCTGATAGCCCTGCAACGCGCCGACCGCCTTGGCGTAGCGTCGCTCCGCGCCGGGATACAGCCAGTCGCCACGGTCGGCGTTCAGCGCCGCCTGCGCGTCTTCCAGCGCGGCCGGCGCCTGCCCGCTCAGGTCGGGCAGCGCCGCCGCCATCACTCGCGCCTGGTCCAGCACGCCGCCTTCCCAGCTCGGCATGTTGTCCAGCCACACGCCCGGCGGGAAGACATCGTTGCTCAACAGACCGCCGGGCTTGTCGAGCAGGGTCTCGACCACGCCCTCGAGCGCGGTCACCGTCGCCACGCCCCGTACCGGCGAGGGCGTATCGGCCGCGTCGACCGTGACGATATCGCCGGGACGCTGGCTCCACCAGATACCCAGCCCGATGCAGACCACCAGATAGACGATGACGAGCGTCAGCAGCGGTTTCCAGATCCAGCCATACTCGGGGCGTTCGAGCACCTCGGCGCGACGCTTGCGATTGCGAGATAGAGCCATGTCCACGACGTCCTTGGGCGTGACGAATGAGAATTGGGTCAATGAGAAGGGTATCCTATCATGCGATGCTCGGCGCCCCATGTCGGGCCCTCAACGCCGCCCTTGCGGTCGCCACCGCCCCAACCCGAGGACGATACGTCATGCGTCATGCGTCATTCGCCACCCGGCTGCTGCTGATCACGACTCTGTTCATGGCCGTGTTCATCCTTCAGCCCGCCCGCGCCGGCTGGCTGGCGGACAACCAGGCCAACGGCGACGGCTTCCTGCCGGTTGACGAGGCCTTCCAGGCCAGCGCCTGGCGCGACGCGGACACCCTCTACGTCGGCTTCACGCCGGCCGACGGCTACTACCTCTACCGTCAGCGCTTCGCCGCGGCCAGCGACACTCCAGGCATCTCGCTGGGCGCGCCGCAGCTGCCTCCGGGCATCTTCAAGAGCGATCCCTACCTGGGCGACGTGTACGTCTTCCACGATCCGGTCGTCATGCGCGTACCCATCCAGGGCGACGCGCCGGGCGACCAGCCCCTGTCGGCGCGGATCACCTTTCAGGGCTGCGCCGAGGCCGGACTGTGCTATCCGCCGGAGACGATCTCGCTGACCGCCCGCCCCGGCTCGCCACCGGAACGCTTCGCGACGGCCGCCGGCCTGACGGACGCGCCATCGACTGCACCTCGCTCGTCGAAAGCCGACTCGACAACCGGGCAATCTGCCGCCCCGTCGCCCCCGGCCAGCGCTCCGACGTCGACTCCCGCCGCCGATGCCCCGGACAGCGCCTTCAGCGCCCTGCTCGGCGACGACGCCCCGGCCTGGCTGGTCCTGACCGGCTTCTTCGTAGCCGGGCTGGGCCTGACGTTCACGCCCTGCGTGCTGCCGATGATGCCGATCCTCGCCGCGATCATCGTCGGCCAGCGCTCCGGCCGCCGACGGGCACTGCTGCTGTCGGGCAGCTACGTCGCCGGCATGGCGTCGACCTATGCCGTCGTCGGCGTGCTGATGGGGCTGTTCGGTGCCGGGCTCAACCTCCAGGCCCGCCTGCAGTCCCCTTGGGTGCTGATCCCCTTTGCACTGCTGTTCACGCTGTTCGCCCTGGCGATGTTCGGCAGCATCAACCTGCGCCTGCCCTCGCGCCTCGGCCAGCACGTATCGGCCTGGCAGACCCGCCTGCAACGCAGCGGACCGGTGGGGCTGGCCCTGGCCGGCGCCCTGTCCGTGGTGGTGGTGTCGCCGTGCGTTTCGGCCCCGCTTGCCGGGGCGCTGGTCTACATCGCGGCGACCGGCAAGGCGCTCTGGGGCGGTGCCGCTCTGCTGGCCCTGGCGCTAGGCATGGGGGTGCCGCTGCTGCTCGTGGGCACCTTCGGCGGCGCCCTGCTGCCCCGAGCCGGCGCCTGGATGAACGGTATCAAGAGCGCCTTCGGCGTGCTGATGCTGGGCGTCGCCATCTGGCTGGTCGAACGTCTGCTGCCCGACCCGGTAACGCTGCTGCTGTGGGCCACGCTGGCCATGGGCACGGCACTGATGCTCGGCGCCCTGTCGCTCGGCCAGCCGGCGGGCTGGGCACGCCTGCGCCAGACGCTGGGATTGGTGCTGCTGGGCTGGGGACTGGCTTTGGTCCTCGGCGCCGCCCAGGGCGGTGGCGATCCGCTGCGCCCGTTGCGCCCGGGCCTGGCGGATGACACTCGCGTGGCACCGCCGGCTTTCACCACCGTGACGACCCTCGAGGGCCTGCAGCGCGAGCTCGCCCGGGCGGAACAGCGCGGACAGCCCGCTTTCGTCGACATCAGTGCCGAATGGTGCATTTCCTGCCAGATCATGGAAAACGAGGTATTTCCGGCACCCGCCGTTGCTCGCCGCCTGACCGACTTCCATCGCATCCGCGCCGACGTCACCGACACCAACGCCACCAGCCGCGCCCTGCTCAATCATTTCGGCCTGTTCGGCCCGCCGGGGCTGCTGTTCTTCGATGGCGAACACGAGCTGAAGGCGGCCCGGCTGCTCGGGGAGGTCGACGCCGATACGCTGGCCGCGCATCTCGATCGCGTGCGGAAGCGGGTCGACGCCGGCCCGATCGCGAGTCGCTGAAAACGCTGTTCGCGACCTCGCTGGACAAGCCCACGGTTTTTCGGCAAACTCCGCCAGCACTGCATTATTGATATTCAGAGGCGGCATCTTGCAACAACCTGCCGTGATCTGAACGAATCGCGAACAGGTTAACAGCGCCATTTCAAGGACACGGTCATGGCCCGACTGCCAGTACACCACGGCCCTTGCACCGCCCGGACGCCCCCGCGGCCGACCACGGTTTCGTCCCGCGCGCCGGCAGGCGGACACCCGCCGCCTCCCCTCTTCCCCGAGCCCGCAGGCTCGTCGCCGCTGGTCATCATGCGCCGCTTTTCCGCGGCGGCCGCGAGCCCGGCTCGGAACTTCGGCACGCCACGCCTTCCCGGCTGACGCTGCCACGTACGACACGCCCCACTCATCTATTCGAGAGACTCCGACACATGGACATTCGCAAGGTCAAGAAGCTCATCGAGCTGCTCGAGGAATCCAACATCAGCGAGATCGAGATTCAGGAAGGTGAAGAGTCGGTGCGGATCAGCCGCCACCCGAACGGTACCGCGGCCCAGCCGATGGTTGCCGCGCCGCAGTGGAACCACGCGCCCTCGGCACCGGCTCCCGCACCGGCCGCCGAGCCCGCGGCAGCGGCCGCCGACCCGGCACCGGCCCAGCCCAGCGGCCATGCCGTCACATCGCCGATGGTCGGCACCTTCTACCGTTCGCCGGCTCCCGGCGCCAAGGCGTTCGTCGAAGTCGGCCAGAGCGTCAAGAAGGGCGAGACCGTGTGCATCGTCGAGGCCATGAAGATGATGAACCAGATTGAAGCCGACAAGGACGGCGTGGTCGAAGCGATCCTGGTCGAGGACGGCGAGCCGGTCGAGTTCGACCAGCCGATGCTGATCATTTCCTGATTCACGCGACAACCTGGCGGATCACATCATGTTGGAAAAGGTACTCATCGCCAATCGCGGCGAGATCGCCCTGCGCATCCTGCGTGCCTGCAAGGAGCTGGGCATTCGCACCGTCGCGGTTCATTCCAAGGCCGATCGCGACCTGATGCACGTGCGCCTGGCCGACGAGGCGGTCTGCATCGGCCCGGCGTCATCGGCTCAGTCCTATCTGAACATCCCGGCGCTGATCAGCGCCGCCGAGGTCACCGACGCCGACGCCATCCACCCCGGCTACGGCTTTCTCTCCGAGAACGCCAACTTCGCCGAGCAGGTCGAGCGTTCCGGCTTCGTCTTCGTCGGTCCGCGCGCCGAGACCATTCGCCTGATGGGCGACAAGGTCAGCGCCATCGAGGCCATGAAGAAGGCCGGTGTGCCCACCGTGCCCGGCTCCGACGGTCCGCTGCCGGAGGACGACGACGCCGTGCTAGCCACCGCCCGGCGCATCGGCTACCCGGTGATCATCAAGGCCGCCGCTGGTGGCGGCGGGCGCGGCATGCGCGTGGTGCACACCGAAGCCCACCTGCTCTCCTCGGTCAGCGTGACCAAGACCGAAGCCAGCAGCGCCTTCGGCGACGGCACGGTGTACATGGAGAAGTTCCTGGAAGAGCCGCGCCACGTCGAGGTGCAGGTACTGGCCGACGGCCAGGGCAATGCCATTCACCTGTACGATCGCGACTGCTCACTGCAGCGCCGCCACCAGAAGGTCCTCGAGGAAGCCCCCGCGCCGCATATCGACCCCGAGGCCCGGGCCCGGGTTCTCAAGGCGTGTACCGATGCCTGCCTGGAGATCGGCTATCGCGGCGCCGGCACCTTCGAGTTCCTCTACGAGAAGGGCGAGTTCTTCTTCATCGAGATGAACACCCGCGTGCAGGTCGAGCACCCGGTCACCGAGATGGTCACCGGCATCGATATCGTCAAGCAGCAGCTGCTCATCGCTTCCGGCCAGCCGCTGTCGATCAAGCAGTCCGACGTCGAGGTCAAGGGCCACGCCTTCGAGTGCCGCATCAACGCCGAAGACGCACGCACCTTCATGCCCTCGCCCGGCAAGGTGGACCTTTACCACGCCCCCGGCGGGCTCGGTGTGCGCATGGACTCTCACCTGTACACCGGCTACAGCGTGCCGCCCCATTACGACTCGCTGATCGGCAAGCTGATCACCTGGGGTGCGGACCGCACCAATGCCCTGACGCGCATGCGCAACGCCCTCGACGAGCTGCTGGTGGAAGGCATCAAGACCAACATCGACCTGCAGAAGGACCTGGTCCGCGATGCGGCCTTCCAGCAGGGCGGTGTCAACATCCACTACCTGGAGAAAAAGCTCGGCGAATAAGCCGGGCTTGCCGAGGAGACCGCCATGCCCTGGCTGCAACTCAAGGCCCGCATCGCGCCGGACCAGGCCGAGACCCTCGAGGACCTGCTGCTCGCCGAGGGGGCTCAGGCCATTACCCTTCAGGACGCCCACGACGACCCGGTCTTCGAGCCGGAGCGCGGCAGCACGCCACTGTGGCAGGAAACGGTGCTGACCGGCCTCTACGACGACCTCGAGGGTGTCGAGGCGATGCTCGAGCGGGTCCGTCAGGGCTGGGCGATGGCGATGGGTGACGAGCCCTGCCCGACCATCGAGTACGAGCTGCTCGCCGACCGCGACTGGGAACGCGAGTGGATGGACGGCTTCGAGCCCCTGCGCATGGGGCAGCGGCTGTGGATCGTGCCCAGCTGGCATGACGCCCCGGACGCCGAAGCCGTCAACCTGCGTCTCGATCCGGGCCTTGCCTTCGGCACCGGCACCCACCCGACCACCGCGCTGTGCCTGGGCTGGCTCGACGAGCTCAGCGTCGACGGCGCCCTGGAGGGCAGGCGGGTGCTCGACGTCGGCTGCGGCTCCGGCATCCTGGCGCTCGCCGCCCTCAAGCTGGGCGCACGCGCCGCGACGGGTACCGACATCGACCCCCAGGCGCTGCTGGCAACGCGCGACAACGCCGAACGCAACGCCATCGCCGAAGATGACCTCACGCTTCACCAGCCCGAGACGCTGCCCGAGGAGCGCTTCGAGGTCGTGCTCGCCAATATCCTCGCCGGGCCGCTCGTCGAACTGGCCCCGACCATCGCCGGACACGTCGCCCCCGGCGGCCGCCTGGCCCTCTCGGGCATTCTCGCCCACCAGGCCGAGGAGGTGCTCGCCGCCTACCGCGACCAGGGGCTGGCCATGGACGAGCCGGTCGAGCGCGACGGCTGGGTGCTGCTGACCGGCCGCGCCTGAACGTCCGGCCGCGATACCCGGCGTGGCCGCGGCCTTCAATCTGGGCGGTCAGGTGAGTATCATAGGCGGCCCCTTAGCCGAGACCCCCATGACGATGTCAGCCACTGCCAGCATCGCACCACCCGCCATTGGCCCCTACCGGCTACCCAACCGGGTCATCCTGGCGCCCATGGCCGGTGTCACCGACCGCCCCTTCCGCCAGCTCTGCCGGCGTCTCGGCGCGGGTCTGGTGGTGGGCGAGATGGTCACCTCGGACCCCAGCCTGTGGCATACCCGCAAGTCGCGGCTGCGCATGGACCACAGCGGCGAGCCGGGACCGCGCAGCGTGCAGATCGCCGGCGGCGATGCCGAGATACTGGCCGAGGCCGCCCGGCTCAATGTCGAGCGCGGCGCCCAGATCATCGACATCAACATGGGCTGCCCGGCCAAGAAAGTCTGCAACAAGGCTGCCGGCTCGGCCCTGCTGCGCGACGAGCGCCTGGTGGCCGAGATCCTCCACGCCGTGGTCGCCGCCGTCGACGTGCCGGTGACCCTGAAGATCCGCACCGGCTGGTGCGAGCGCAGCCGCAACGGCGTACGCGTGGCACGCCTCGCCGAGGACGCCGGCATCCGGGCCCTGGCCGTGCACGGCCGCACCCGGGACCAGCGCTACGCCGGCCACGCCGAATACGACACCATCGCCGCCATCAAGGCCAGCGTGTCGCTGCCGGTCTTCGCCAACGGGGATATCGACTCTCCCGCCAGGGCGGCCGAGGTTCTCGACTATACTGGGGCGGATGCCGTCATGGTCGGCCGCGGCGCCCAGGGCAACCCCTGGATCTTCCGCGAGATCGACCACTTCCTGCGCACCGGGGAGCCCCCGGCCGCACCGTCCCGCGCCGAGCAGCATGCCGTCATGCAGGAGCACCTCGATGCCCTGCATGCCTTCTACGGCGACATCATGGGCGTGCGCATCGCGCGCAAGCATATCGGCTGGTACCTGAGCACACGCGACGACGCCCGCGCGCTACGCAAGCGCTTCAACGCTCTCGAGACGCCGGACGCGCAGCAGCGTTTCGTGGATGAACTGTTCTGCCGGACCGGGCGTCCGGCAACCGATGGAATCAGCGCAGCATGACCAGCAGGCAACCCATACCCCCTGAAGCCACGCCCGACGAGGAGTCGCTCGCGCCGGCCCTGCCCCGCGGACAGACCCTGCGCCAGGCCGTGGACGACGCCATGCGTCGCTACTTCGCCCACCTCGAGGGCGAAACGGTCACTGACCTCTATGCCATGGTGATGGCCGAAGTCGAGGCCCCCCTGCTCGGCGCCGTGCTCGAGTACGCCGGCGGCAACCAGACCCGCGCCGCCGACATGCTGGGGCTGAATCGAGGCACGCTGCGCAAGAAGCTCAAGCAGTACGACCTGATCTGATCCCGGTGGCACCGGGTCCGTCGCCCGGGGCCGCCACCGTCGTTTCAATCCCCGTGAAACCGCCATCCCGAGAGTGACACCATGGCCGAACAACCTTCGCAGACCCGTCCCCAGCCCGTGCGGCGCGCCCTGATCAGCGTGTCGGACAAGGCCGGTATCGTCGACTTTGCCCGCAAGCTCGCCGAGCGCGGCGTCGAACTGCTCTCCACCGGCGGCACCTACCGCCTGCTCCAGGAAAACGGTGTTGCCGTCACCGAAGTCTCCGAGCACACCGGCTTCCCCGAGATCATGGACGGCCGGGTCAAGACCCTGCATCCGAAGATCCACGGCGGCATCCTCGGGCGCCGCGGCCAGGACGATGCGGTGATGGCCGACAACGACATCGCGCCCATCGACATGGTGGTCGTCAATCTCTACCCCTTCGCCGCCACCGTCGCCCGGCCCGACTGCACGCTGGAAGACGCCATCGAGAATATCGACATCGGTGGCCCGACCATGGTGCGTGCCTGCGCCAAGAACCACGCCCATACCAGCATCGTCGTCGACAGTGCCGACTATGCCCGGGTACTCGATGACATGCAGGGCCACGACGGCGCAGTCAGCGACGCCCTGCGCTTCGACCTGGCGGTCAAGGCCTTCGAGCACACCGCCGGCTACGATGCCGCCATCGCCGACTACCTGGGCCAGCGCGTCGAGGGTGGCGAGCCCGGCTTCCCGCGCACCTACAACCTGCAGTTCCACAAGAAGCAGTCGATGCGCTACGGCGAGAACCCGCACCAGGGTGCCGCCTTCTACGTCGAGGCCGATGCCAGCGAGGCCAGTGTGGCCACTGCCGTGCAGCGTCAGGGCAAGGCACTCTCCTATAACAACGTCGCCGATACCGATGCCGCCTTCGAGTGCGTCAAGGCCTTCACCGACATCGCCTGCGTGATCGTCAAGCACGCCAACCCCTGTGGCGTGGCGCTCGGCGAGACCCCGCTGGCCGCCTACGAGAAGGCCTTCGCCACCGACCCGACCAGCGCCTTCGGCGGCATCATCGCCTTCAACCGGCCGCTGGACGCCGAGACGGCCCGCGCGATTATCGACCGTCAGTTCGTCGAGGTGATCATCGTGCCGGGCATCAGCGACGAGGCGGCCGCCATCGTCGCCGAGAAGAAGAACGTGCGCCTGCTCGATGTCGGCGCTCACTGGCCCGGCGAGCGGCGCCCGGCGCACGACCTCAAGCGGGTCACCGGCGGCCTGCTGGTGCAGGACCGCGACCTGGGGATGGTCGGCCGCGACGAGCTGCAGGTGGTCACCGAGCGCGCCCCCAGCGAGCAGGAACTGCGCGACCTGGCCTTCGCCTGGAAGGTCGCCAAGTACGTCAAGTCCAACGCCATCGTCTACGCCAAGGGCGGCCAGACCATCGGCGTCGGCGCCGGGCAGATGAGCCGGGTCTACTCGGCGCGGATCGCCGGCATCAAGGCCGCCGACGAAGATCTCTCCGTCCCCGGCTCGGTGATGGCCTCGGACGCCTTCTTCCCCTTCCGCGACGGCATCGACGCCGCCGCCGAGGCGGGCATCACCGCGGTCATCCAGCCCGGCGGCTCGATGCGCGACCAGGAAGTGATCGACGCCACCAACGAGGCGGGCATCGCCATGGTGTTCACCGGAATGCGCCACTTCCGCCACTAGGGCGCGGAAAACGCTGAGTCTCGGCCAGCCGTTTTCTCTAGTGTCTGGAAAGAAAAACCCCATCGGTCATGACCGATGGGGTTTTCGTTTCTTAAAGCTTAAGGCTTACGGCTTAAAGCTCCGGGCAAAGTCCGGTCAACCAAGGTCGATGCACAGGTACTTGGTCTCCAGGAACTCGTCGAGCCCCTGATGGCCGCCCTCGCGGCCCAGACCGGACTCCTTGACCCCACCGAACGGCGCGGCGGCGTTGGAGATCAGCCCGGTGTTGACGCCGACGATACCGTATTCCAGCGCCTCGCCGACCCGCCATACCTGACTCAGGTCCCGCGAATAGAAATACGCGGCCAGCCCGAACGGCGTGTCGTTGGCCATGGCCACGGCATCCTCCTCGTCGTCGAACGGGAACACCGCCGCCAGCGGTCCGAAGGTCTCCTCGGAGGCGACCAGCATCTCGCTGTTGGCCTGATTGACCAGCGTCGGGGTGAAGAAGTTGCCACCCAGCGGGTGCGGGTGACCACCCAGCAGCAGCTCGGCGCCCTTGTCGACAGCATCCCGGATGTGCCGGTCGACCTTCTCGACCGCATTCTGGTCGATCAGCGGCCCGATATTGACCCCGTCCTTGGTGCCGTCACCGACATGCAGCTCGCTGTTCATGGCTGCGGCCAGCTTCTCGCAGAAGGCGTTAACCACGCTCGACTGCACCAGGAAGCGGTTGACGCACACGCAGGTCTGGCCGCCGTTACGGAACTTGGAGGCCATGGCCCCTTCCACGGCGGCATCCAGATCGGCGTCCTCGAAGACCAGAAACGGCGCATTGCCGCCCAGTTCCAGGGAGATCTTCTGGATATGCTGCGAGGCCTGCGCCATCAGCTTGCGGCCCACTTCGGTGGAACCGGTGAAGGTGATCTTGCGCACCAGCGGCGACTCGGTCAGCGCGCCGGCGATCTCGCTGGCCTGGCCGGAGACCACGTTGAACACACCGCGCGGCACGCCCGCACGCTCGGCCAGCAGTGCCAGCGCGGTGGCCGAGAACGGCGTCTGGCTGGCCGGCTTGACCACCGTGGTGCAGCCGGCGGCCAGTGCCGCGCCGACCTTGCGGGTAATCATCGCCGCCGGGAAGTTCCATGGGGTGATGGCACCCACCACGCCTACCGGCTGCTTGGTCACCAGGATACGCTGGTTGGACTTGGCGGCGGGCACCGTCTCGCCGTAGATCCGGCGCGCCTCCTCGGCGAACCAGCGCAGGAAACTGGCCGCATAGACGATCTCGCCCGCCGCTTCCTTGAGCGGCTTGCCCTGCTCGAGGGTCATGATGGTGGCCAGCTCGTCCTGATGCTCGAGCATCAGGTCGTACCACTTCATCAGGATGTCGGCACGTTCCTGCGCGGTTTGCGCACGCCAGCTCGGCAGTGCGGCATCGGCCGCCTCGATGGCACGCTGTGTCTCGATACGCCCCATGCGCGGCATCCTGCCGATGGTCTCGCCCGTCGCCGGGTTGTCGACCTCGATCTGCTCACCGCTGTCGGCGGCGACCCAGCCGCCGTCGATGTAGGCGAAGGGACGAAACAGCGAGCTATCCTGCAACGACTCCATGGTGTTCTCCTTATCCTTGCGACGACCGATGAGCGATCGCCGATGACTGCCTCCCGGCCCTCTCGCCGGGCATGACGTTGACATGTGCGCTGGCGGAGGAGACCGGCGGCGCGGTCACGAGCAGCCCCGAAAGCAGCGTCACCATCGCCGCCAGGGCGATGGCCGCCCAGCAGAAGAGCCGCCCCTTGTAGCGTTGGGGCGAGCGGCGAATCTGATACAGACCGAACAGGGCGAAAAGGACCGCGACACCGCCGAACAGCGGCGCCAGCACATCGAAAAACAGGCCCAGCAGCGCCACCACCACGGCGGCGATGGCGGCATTGGCATGACGGGGGGACGTGGCGCCGGGCGTCGCCGACGGGGGCGCGGCCTGGCTCGACGCTGGGGCTCGGGGCGGTTGAGGACCTGGCGCGCGCGCTGGCCACGAGGATCGAAGCGCACGGCGGTGCCCGGGCCGGGAAGCCCGCGCCCACGCCAGTCCGCCAGGCCGAAGGCATAACGCTGGCCGTCCGGCGTTTCGATGGTCCCTTCCTGTGCTGCATCGTCGAACGCGATGATCTCGCCGTCCAAGGCCGTCTCCCTTACGCTGGGCAACCTTCATGCTAAGCGCTTTACCGGCCGGACACCAATAGCCAAAGGTCGCCGCTCGGCTCAGGCCAGCCAGCGCGCGCCCTCCAGCGCCAGGCGCTGCTGCTCCAGCGTGCGAATGTGCTGATCCCAGTAGTCCTCGCTGGTCACCCAGGGGAAGGCACGGGGGAAGGCCGGGTCCGCCCAGCGTGCCACCAGCCAGGCACTGTGGCGCATCAGCCGCAGGGTGCGCAGCGTTTCGATCCACTCCAGCTCGCGCCGATCGAAGTCATGATGCTGCTCGTAGCCCTCGAGCAGCTCCGATAGCTGGGCCCGCCATTCCGGCTCGCTCTGGGCGGTCAGCATCATCCACAGATCCTGCACCGCCGGTGCCATACCGCAGTCGTCGAAGTCGACCAGGGTGAACTTGGCGTCGCGGCCCAGGATATTGCCCAGATGGCAGTCACCATGCACGCGGATGAGCGCCCGCTCCGGCCAGGCATGCGCGACGAGCAGCGGCTCCAGCGCCTCGCTGATGCGCAGGTAGGCCTGACGCTGACGCCGGTTCAGCCAGGCTCCGGCCAGCACCTGCTCGCGACTGTATGCCACGCGCTCGGCCGGGTTCAGCGTCGGCCGCTCGACGAAGGGCCGACGGCTCGACACCGCATGCAGCCGACCAATCAGCTCGCCCAGCGCGAACAAATGCTCGGGATTCTCGAGTTCCGGCGCCTGCCCGACCACCTGCGGAAACAACGCAAACCGGAAGCCGGCATGGGTGTGCAAAGTCTCGCCGGCATCATCCCGCCACGGTGCCGCCACGGGCACCGCCGCATCCGCCAGTTCCTGAAGGAAGGCGTGCTCCTCGCGAATCTGGGCATCACTCCAGCGCTGCGGGCGATAGAACTTGGCCACCCAGCCCCGCCCTTCGTCATCCCGGAACTGGAACACGCGATTCTCGTAGCTGTTCAGCGCGAACGGCTCGCCGGGCAGCATCAGGCCCAGCGACTCCACGGCCGCGACGATGCGCTGGGGAGACAGGGTGTCGAAGGGGTGCAGATTGGCAGTCATGTGCGCATCCTTGGCCGTTGATGAGGGGCATGCTAGCAGACCGCACGCCGGCTCGTTAGCGCCCGGCCGCCAGCGGGGTGCGCGCCGCCGCCCAGGCCTCCACGTGCTGCGCCCCCGCCGCCCGGCAGGCCGCGGCCAGGGCACCGAGCGAGGCCCCGGTGGTCATCACGTCGTCGACCAGCGCCACCCGGGCCGGCAGCTCGTGCCCGACGACGAAGGCATCGCGCAGGTTGCGCCGGCGCGCGCGACGGTCGAGCCCGCGCTGGGTCGGCGTGTCGCGCCGCCGCTGCGGGACGGTCCACGGCAGGTCCAGCGACCGGGCCAGGCGCGCGGTCAGCCACGGCCCGGTATCCAGCCCCGCCTCGCGGGCACGCCGCCGGTGCCGCGGCAGGGCGATCAGCAACTCGGGGCGCTCGGCCGCGTCAAGGGCGGCCAGCTCCCGGGCCATCAGCGCCACCAGCAGGGTGCCGGCACGCGGGTCAGCACCAAACTTGAAGCGCTGCAACAAGGTGATGACCTCTGCCTCGTAGCGCAGCCCCACCCGCGCCCCATCGAAGGCCGGCGGCGAGGTCAGGCAGCGCCCGCACCAGTCCGGCGCACCGGGCGGCAGGGGCTCGGCACAGCGCCGACAGGCGGGTCGATTCCACGGCAGCGCCGCCAGGCAGGCCTCGCACCAAGGTGCCTGCGGCGGGCAGGGCCCCAGGCAGAAGGCGCAGCCACCGGGCAGGGTTATCCGCAACCCATGGTCAACTCTGTTAGAAACCAAGGTTGACAGCCGGCGCACTCGCCCTATCATCACAGTCAACTTGTTAAAAGACACCATGTTAACCACAGGAAGCCGAACCTGACATGAGCGTACCGTCCTCTCCGACTCCGCGTCACGACTGGCGGCTCGACGAGATCGAGGCCCTGTTCGCCCTGCCCTTCAACGACCTGCTGTTCCATGCCCAGCAGGTGCATCGGGCCCATTTCGATGCCAATGCCGTGCAGGTCTCGACACTGCTGTCGATCAAGACCGGCGCCTGCCCCGAGGACTGCAAGTACTGCCCGCAGTCCGGCCACTACAACACCGGGCTCGGCAAGGAAAAACTGCTCGAGATCGAGAAGGTGGTGGAACAGGCCCGGGCCGCCCGTGACGCCGGGGCCAGCCGCTTCTGCATGGGCGCGGCCTGGCGCAGCCCCCGGGAGCGCGACCTGGACGTGGTGCTGGAAATGGTCCGTCAGGTCAAGGCGCTGGGGCTCGAGACCTGCATGACGCTGGGCATGCTCGACGACGCCCAGGCCGCGCGGCTGGCCGAGGCGGGGCTCGACTACTACAACCACAACCTTGATACCTCGCCGGACTACTACGGCGAGATCATCACCACCCGCACCTACGCCGACCGCCTCGATACCCTGGCCCATGTGCGCGACGCCGGCATGAAGATCTGCAGCGGCGGCATCCTCGGCATGGGGGAAGCCCCCCGCGATCGCGCCGGCCTGCTCCAGCAACTCGCCAACCTCGACCCGCACCCCGAGTCGGTGCCCATCAACCAGCTGGTCAAGGTGCCCGGCACGCCGCTGGAGAACGCCGACGACCTGGACCCGCTCGACTTCGTGCGCGCCATCGCGGTGGCGCGCATCCTGATGCCGCAGAGCCACGTGCGCTTGTCCGCGGGCCGCGAACAGATGGACGACGCCACCCAGGCGCTGGCCTTCCTGGCGGGTGCCAACTCGATCTTCTACGGCGACCGGCTGCTGACCACCGAGAACCCCGAGGCCGACCGCGACCACCGGCTGTTCGAGCGCCTGGGCCTGCATCCGGAAACCCGTGACATCACCGACGATGTCGAACCCAATGCCGTGGCCGCCACGCGTCCGGCGCCGTCCGCCCTCTATTACGATGCGACGGCCCGGAGCGCCTGAGATGTGGCGTGACACCCTCGCCCGCCGACTCGAGACGCGGCGCGCCGAGTCGCTGTGGCGCAATCGGGCGATGTACCGGCCCGCGGGTGACGCCGGCCTGGTCGGGAACAGCCGCCGCCTGCACGACTTCGCCGGCAACGACTACCTCGGCCTGGCCCGCGACTCGCGCCTCGCCGAGGCCCAGGCCGAAGGTGCACGCCGTCACGGCACCGGCGCCCGCGCCTCGCATCTGGTGTGCGGCCACCTGCTGCCCCATCATGCCCTCGAGGAACGCCTCGCCGCGCTGACCGGGCGCCCGCGGGCCCTGCTGTTCTCGACCGGCTACATGGCCAACCTGGCCGTGCTGCAGGTGCTCGGCAGTGACGGCACGCAGGTCTTCCAGGACCGCCTCAACCACGCCTCGCTGCTGGACGGCGCAGCCCTCGCCGGCGCCCGCTCGCGACGCTTCCATCACGCGGATCTCGCCGACCTGGAGCGCCTGCTGGCGCGCGCGCGGGCCGATGTTCCCCGCCTCGTCGTCAGCGACGGGGTCTTCAGCATGGACGGCGACGTGGCCGATGTCGCTGCCCTCGCCACCCTGGCTCAGCGCCACGCTGCCGCGCTGGTGATCGATGACGCCCACGGCATCGGTGTGCTCGGCGACCATGGCGACGGCAGCGTGGGCTGGCGCCATGACACCCGCCAGGTACCGGTGCTGGTCGGCACCCTGGGCAAGGCCCTGGGCAGCGCCGGCGCCTTCGTGGCCGGCGACGATCTGCTGATCGACGCCCTGACCCAGCTTGCCCGCCCCTACATCTATACCACCGCTCAGCCGCCAGGCGTGGCCTGCGCCACCCTGCGGGCCCTCGACATCCTCGCGGCGGAACCCGAGCGACGCCGCCACCTGCAGGCCCTGATCGACCACTGGCGATCCCGGGGCGCCGCACTCGGCCTGCCTTTGCTGCCCTCGCCGACACCCATCCAGCCGGTGCGGCTCGGCGACAGCGCGCGGACCCTGCACTGGGCCCGGCGACTGCATGAGCAGGGCTTTCTGGTCGGCGCGATCCGCCCGCCCACCGTGCCCCGCGGCCAGGCCCGTCTGCGCATCACCCTGAGCGCCGCCCATGACCGCGACACGCTGGACGACCTGCTCGACCGCCTGGCCGCGCTCGCCGCCGAGGAGGCGTCATGAAGCTGGTGCTGCTTTCCGGCTGGGGCATCGATGCACGCATCTGGCGGCCGCTGGGCCCGCACTGGCCGGACGCGGTCGAGGTGAGCACACCGGACTGGCCCGGCTATCGTGCCAGTCCCGGGCTCGAGCAGCCGGATGATCTCGAGGCGCTGGCCGAGGCGATGCGCGATGCCCTGCCGGCGGACGCCGTCTGGGTCGGCTGGTCGCTCGGCGCACTTCTCGCCGCCGCCCTGCTCGACCACCTGCCGCCCCCGCGCGGACTGATTCGGCTGGGCATGGCCGGGCGCTTCACCGGTGCGCCCGGCTGCCGGGTGTCCGCCGCCGAGCTGCGCGCCTTTCGGCGTGCCTTCCTGCGTGATCCCGACGTCGTCTGGCAGCGCTTTCTCGCGCGCCAGCTGGGTGGCGAAGCGCATCCCGACAGCGCCCACCAGGCCCTGGCCCGGCTGATCGGCACCCGCCCGCCGGCGGACACCGCCGCCCTCGATGCCGGCCTTGCCCAGCTGGCCACCCTGGCGACAGACGGCCCGCTTGCGCGCAGCGGCTGCCCGAGCATCACGCTGATCGGCGAGCACGACCCGCTGTTCGACATCGCGGCCCTGAGCGAGGCCGATGTACTGCCCGGCACCGGCCACTGCCCGCAACTCGCCACGCCTGAGCATTTAGCTCACACGCTCGTCGCCACCGCCCGCGTCCTGCCTTCCATGGAGGACTCCGCATGACTGCCTCGCTCGTCGAGACCACGGACACCGCGCAGGATCGTGACTGGCGCCGACGCGTCGCCCATGCCTTCGGCCGCGCCGCCCCGCATTATGCCCGCCGGGCCCATGCCCAGGCACAACTCGGCGAGCAGCTCTGGCAATGCCTGCCGGCCACGGCCTCGCACATCGTCGATCTCGGCTGCGGCCCCGGCGACTGGACGCAGCGCCTGACGGCCCGTTACGGCCGTCCGGCACTGGGCATCGACCTGGCTTTCGGCATGCTCGCCGAGGCTCGCCGCCGCCATGCCCGCGACGCGCACTGGCTGTGCGCCGACGCCACCCGGCTGCCGCTGGCCGATGGCGCGCTGGACCTGGTGTTTTCCAACCTGGCCATCCAGTGGTGCCGGGACCTGCCGGCTCTGTTCGCCGAGCTGCATCGCGTGCTGGCGCCGGGTGGCGTGGCCTTGGTCAACACCCTGGGCCCGGGCACCCTGGCGGAAGTCGCCGATGCCTGGTCGCGCCCCGGTCATACCGCCGCCGTGGAGCCCTTCATTCCAGCCGCGCAATACCGGGCGATGATCCGCCGGGCCGGCCTGCACGGCCGCCTCACTTCGCGCGTGGCGCGCTTTCACTACCCCGACCTGGACGCCGTCATGGCCTCGATCAAGGGCGTCGGCGCCCAGGTCGCCCGCCCCGGCGCCCGCCTCGGCCGTGCCGATCTGGCCCGCGCCCGGGCACGCTTCGAGCGCCACCGCGAGGCCGCCGGACTGCCGGTGACCTACCACTGCTTCACCCTCGAACTGCACAAGCCGCAACGGAACACGCCATGAGCCTGTATTTCGTCACCGGAACCGACACCGACGCCGGCAAGACCCTGATCAGCGCCGGTCTGCTGGCCCGTGCCCGTACGCAAGGGCTGACCACTCGTGGTATCAAGCCCGTGGCCTCGGGCAGCACGCGCACGGCTCGGGGGTTGCGCAATCGCGATGCCCTGCTGCTGCAACGCTATAGCGCCCCCGCCGTCGACTATACCGAAGTCAACCCGGTCACCCTGGAACCGGCCGTGGCCCCGCACCTGGCCGCCCGCGAAGCGGGCATGACACTGGAAGCATCAAGCCTGATCGCCCACATCCGCCGCTTGCAGGCGTCACCGCGCCAGTTCGGCCTGGTCGAGGGCGCCGGCGGCTGGCGAGTGCCACTGAATCGGCAGGAAGACCTCAGCGCGATCGCCCGGGCACTCGAGTTGCCGGTGATTCTGGTCATCGGCCTGCGCCTGGGCTGCATCAACCATGCTCGCCTCAGCGCCGAGGCGATTCGCGCCGACGGCCTGCGCCTGGCCGGTTGGGTGGGCAACCACATCGACCCCGACTACGCGGAAATCGAGGATACCCAGACGATGCTCGCCCACCATCTGGACGCCCCCTGCCTGGGCCAGGTCCCCTGGATCGACGCCGCCGAGACACACGGGCCGGAGGTTGCCGCCCGCCATCTGCGCCTGCCCGGCGAGGCGCATTGACTCAACGCCGGACATCCGTACAATACGGGCGTCCTCTCCCCTGCGGATGTGGTGGAATTGGTAGACACGCTAGATTTAGGTTCTAGTGCCGAGAGGCGTGGGAGTTCGAGTCTCCCCATCCGCACCAACAAGCATTTCCCCATATCCTTCCAAACGCTCTCATATCAGCCACAAAGCCCATAACTACGCGGTTTTCAGCCTGATTTAGCGCTTCCACATGCTCTCACACGGGGACATATACCCGTTGCCACCGTGTATGCCTCCTTGTATGCTCACCTGAAAAGCGAACTTTGGCATACACCGGGCATACAAGACATGAAGCGAAGCCAGATCAAGCGCCGCCCCCTGGCGGATACCGTACTGGCCACCCTTGAGCCAGAGGACAAGGCATACCGTGTAGCCGATGGCGGCGGGCTGTACTTCCGCGTGAAGCCCAACGGCTCCAAGTCCTGGGAACTGCGGTACAAGGCACCAGATACCAGCAAGTGGACGTGGTACGGCTTGGGCAGCTACACGGAACTGTCCGGCTCCAAGGCCCGTAAGAAGGCGCTGGAGGCTCAAGACCTACTCCGTGAAGGCATCGACCCAGCCAAGCAACGTCGCGCTCAGAAGGCCGCAGAGGACGCTGCAAGGGCTAACACCTTCCGCCGTGCCGCTGAATACTGGTACGAACACAAGGAGAAGAACGGTCGCCGTGCCGCCACGCTCAAGGGAATGCGCCTGGCTCTCGATAGGGACATTCTCCCCGCCATCGGGGATCGCCCCATCGGTACGCTTGAGCATCCCGACTGTGTAGCCATTCAGGAAGCCATCGAGGCCCGCGGTGCCCACAACACCGCCGAGAAAGTGCGCGGCTGGCTGCGTGAAATCTTCGGCATGGCCGTGGCCAAAGGCTGGTGTTTCAGCAACCCCGCCTCAGAAATGCACCGTGTGGCCGCACAAGCGCCGAAAGAGAAGCAGCTCCCCCACCTATACGAGTCAGAGCTACCAGCCTTCCTGCGGGCTCTCAGGCAGACGCCCAGCCGTACCCTGGTCGCTACCGCCGCATGGATGACGGTCCTAACCGCTTCCCGCCCTGGCATGGTCAGGCAAGCCGAGTGGTCAGAGATCGACCTGGACAACGCCCTGTGGTCGATTCCCGGTGAGAAGATGAAGATGCATCTTCCCCACCTGGCTCCCCTGCCGACTCAGGTTGTCGAACTACTGCGTGAACTCAAACGCACTACGGGGCGGAGCAAGTGGGTATTCCCCAGCAACGGGCCTAAGAACCCTGTCCTGTCCGATAACAGCATCAACAAGTGCTTTGCGCTGATCGGCTACAAGGGAAAGATGACCGGCCACGGATCGCGCCACACCTTCAAGACGCTGGTGAGCGAACACGGCTGGAAAACCGAATGGTCGGAACGCCACCTAGCGCACGTCAAGAAAGGCGAGGAAGCCACATACGACAAGGCGCAATACTTGGCCCCGCGACGCATCATGATTCAGTGGTATGCCGACTATCTGGAAGCGCTGGAAGCGGGCATGACACCGGAGATACAAGCCGAGTTTGATAGCCGCGTGAATGTGCTGGGCGAGAACATCGTGGAATTGGTGAGGCGGGCGTAATGGTGCTTACATTAGACATCCGTGCAAAGCAGGCGCTAGAAGCTATTGAGCGAGGAGACACGAGTAAGCTAGCGGATTTATTTGAAAATGGAAATCTAAAGAACCTTCCAGCACTCCTATCAGACCGCCCCGATCTTCGCAAAAAAATTGCAAAAGCCCTTAGGAGCGGCACTTCCAAAGGCAGGGGGCCACGACCTAAAGACAACAGAACAAGAGATGAGCACATTTATTCAGCCGTCGCTTATTGGATGGGGTATGGCCTTCCCGGCTGGCAAGAGGAGTTTGAGCCCAACAGCTATTTCCATGCAGCGAAAGAAGATTTAGCACGAAGCGGGTACTATCTTGAGGCTGGCACAATACGCAATGTATTCGGAAAAGGGGAAAACAAGCCTTTTGCCCTGCTGGGAATGACCATCGCATTTTTGGACGGAGCTGAGCATGGCATCCAGCACGCGGGAGACAAAAACCTTTTTATCAGAGAGGCATTTTCAAGACTAGAAAAGCTAGAACTTATGCCTTTCTCGTATTATGAATTGCTCAAGCTGCACGCTAATTCTACGAAATAGGATTCACGACCCCAGAGAGCAAGTTTACGAGCATGGAAACGTCATCAACACGAAGGCGTTCACATGCAATTAGATACCCTCCCCGCTGACATGCGGATCATCTCCAAGCCCAGCCTTTGCCGCTCATGGGATATGACCCGGAGCGGCTTGGACAAACTGAGCAAGAATGACCCCACCTTCCCCCGGCCCATCAAGTTTGGCCAGACGCGCCAAGCTGGCTGTTACTTCGTCGTGGCTGAGGTCGAAGCATGGCTTGAAGCCAAGATGGCTGAGCGAGGTGCCGCATGAAGATTACAGACAATAGCGCCGCCTCTCAGTGCGCACGCATCCTGGTACGCCTTCACGAAGGCCCAGCCACCACCATCGAACTGATGCAGGAAATGAACATCATGCGCCCTGGGGCTCGCGTTAATGAGCTGCGTAAGCAAGGGCACAAGATCAACACGCACCTTCAAGATGTTTTCGATCCGTGGGGACGAAAGCACTCTCGCGTGGCCCTGTATTATCTACCGACCCAGACTGACGAGGTGGCCTGATGCTTGCGCATATCATCCCGTCTCACTACCATGTCCGGGTTGCCGCAAATTCGGCAACCGACCTTGGCCGGTCGAATCCCGAATGGCGCACAAGCGCCCATATCGACGGCGCTATTTTTGTGCCCGTCAGTTATGGCGGCTGTGCGTGGGACGCTTTCGAGCGTGCCGGTTTCCATTCGGGCCGGTCGGCCAACCCGCGTACAGTCGCCCCCATCCGTTGCTTGGCCGCAACCGGGGACGACTCCACACCGAATGGAGTCTCACCAATGGCAATCCGCCTTCCCGCCCTTAGTGCGTCCGCACGCGCCGCTGCCCACCGGGCAATGGCGAAATCCGCCCTTTTCTCCAACTCAAGCACTGCCGTTCGTCTGCGTCGCTACAACGCGCACATGGACAAGGCCCGCGCCCTCGAAGCCGCTGCACGCGGTCAGGAGGAGGCGCAATGACTCCCCAAGATCGTCTCAACCGCGCCACCATCTATGGCGACACTCGCATCATGAGCCGCGCATCCGTGGTGATTAACGGCATTGCTGACCTGCTGGATAGTGAAGAAATCACGGACTTCCATCGTGCCGCACTGCACGAAGCCCTGCGCCTGGCGGCTGAAAGCCTCGATGATCGCGTGGCATACCTAGAAGGGGGTGAGGCATGACACACCACCTGATTCACACCCTGTATGGCTCGCTGTCCATCGAGGCTGAGCATAACTTCGAGGCGCTGCGCATCCTTGGCCGCCCGGATGCCGTGGTAGTCGAGCAATTCCCCGATGGCCGGTACGAGGCCACCCGCTATTTGCCTGACGTGGATGCGTTCTCAAGTTATCGCGCGGCATCGCCAACCCTGGCGCTGAACCGGGCGTTTAAGCATATCCGCGAGTGCGAGGAGGTGCTATGCAAGGAGCAATGAAAACGCCCACGGCTGGGGACCAGTGGGCGGAGAAGCAGGGCATTGTCGTGAAGCTTGCGGCTGAAATTCTAGCACATACCGGCCTGAATGTTTCCATCGCCACCGATGGAGCCATTCACCGGCTGGACCACCCCGACAGCCGCAAGGGCAACAAGCGCGTCTGGTACGTGGCTCACCACGACTTCGCCTGCTTTGGCGTGTGGGGGCTGGTCGATACCCAGTACGTCTTTCCCGATGGCGAGCATGACCCCGAGGCCGCCGAGAAAGCCCGCCTGGAAGCCGAACGCGCCCGACAGGAACGGCAAGCCGAGCGTGAGCGTCAACACGCCCTGGTGGCCCGCCTGTGCCGCCGTGAGAAACCGGGACTATCCCCGGCTGCCCCTGGCCATGCCTACCTGATCGCCAAGCGCTGCAAGCCGTTCGGGCTGCTGCAAGACGGTGACCGGCTGGTGGTGCCCATGTACTGCGAGGCGGGTCTGGTCAATTTCCAGTATATCGACGGTGACGGCATCAAGCGCTTTCGCCCTGGTGGTCGCAAGAAGGGCGCTTACTTCCCAGTAGGCGCACCCAAGCCGGGCGAGCCGCTGCTGGTCTGTGAAGGCGTGGCGACCGGGCTGACGCTGCACGAAGCGACCGGGTATGCCGTCGCCTGTGCGATGGACTGCGGCAACCTGCTGCCGGTCTGCCAGAGCTTGCGAGCGCGTCATCCTGCCGTGGCGATCATCGTCTGTGCCGACAACGACCACCGCACCCGTGGCAACCCTGGCGTCACCAAGGGCAAGGAGGCGGCGACCGCCGTGGGTGGCCGCTGTATCTGGCCCGAGTTTCCCGAGGGATTTGTGGGAACGGACTTCAACGACCTGGCTGCCGCTGGTGAGGAGGTGACGGTATGACAGCACCCCAACTGAAAAGCGTGGCTGAGGCCGTCCAGGAAACCGCCGATGAAATGCGCCTGCGGTCAGTCAGCGTTGCCGACCTTATCAGCATGGAGTTGCCCGAGAGGACCATGCTGCTATCCCCATGGCTGCCGTCCAGTGGGCTGGCGATGGTCTACGCGCCCCGAGGTATCGGCAAGACGTGGTTTGCCATGTGTACCGCCTATGCCGTGGCGGCGGGTGGCGAGTTTCTGGGCTGGGAGGCCAGCGAGGCGCACCCGGTGCTGTATATCGACGGGGAGATGCCCGCGATAGCCCTCCAGGAACGCTTTGTGAGTGTGATTCAGAGCAGCCCCTACCAAGCCAGCCCGGACGCCCTGCAAATCCTGACACCGGACTTGCAGAAGCGTGGTATGCCCGATCTGTCCACCCTCGAAGGGCAGGTGGCCATCGAGCCCTTTACCGATCCGGCCAAGCTGATCGTGGTGGACAACATCGCCACGCTATGCCGGAGCGGCAAGGAGAACGAGGGCGAGAGCTGGCTGATGGTCCAGGAATGGGCCTTGAGGATGCGTTCGCAAGGCAAGACCGTGCTATTCGTTCACCACTCCGGCAAGGGCGGCCAGCAACGCGGCACCAGTCGCCGCGAGGACGTACTGGATACGGTGATTGGCCTTAAAGCCCCACGCGGTGACGAGGACGCCCAGGGAGCTAAGTTTGAGCTGCACTTCGAGAAGAACCGGGGTTTCTATGGCGACGATGCCCGAAGCCGAGAGATCGAGCTGACCAACTCCCCGGATGGCCGCATATCGTGGGCCTACCAGTCTCTCCAGGACAGTACCTATCAGCGTGTCGTGACCCTGCTGAATGAAGGGTTGTTAGCTGCCGAAATCGCCCGCGAACTGGAGATCAACAAGTCTACCGCCCACCGGCACCAGAAGCGTGCCGAGCGCGAGGGGCTGTACTCGAAGCCCAAATCCAAGAAGAAGGAAGGGGGGCAGGCGGCATGACGCGAGAGCAAGAGTTGCAGGTTGCACCCCCTAGGGGACGCAACCTGCAACTTTCCGAGAACCGGGATGCAACTTTCAGCGCCAGTGATGCAACCGACGATGCAACTGCCGACCTGAAAGCCTTGGCTAACAGGTACTTAGAGCGCAAGAAGTGCAACCCGCCATGCAACCCGGATGCAACCGAAGGCCCGCAACCCATGCAACTTTCGGGGGGCAACGAAGCGGGAAAAGTTGCATCCGATGATGCCCCGGAGGCTTACAGCGAGGAGGTGCCAGACTGGCTTTCTTGGATCGCCGACCGCTGCCCCCTGCTGCCGGAGGACAAGACCCATATCGTCCGTGGCTTATACCGGCTGCACCCGAAGCGGCAAGCCAAGCTGGCTCAGTGGTACGTCTCCGCCTGGCGGATGGCTGCCGAGAGTGAGCCGCGCCCGGTGAAGAAAGAGAACGCCGGTCGTCGTGCTGCCAACTTGATCGTCACGCGATTGATGAAGGGCGGCGGGCAGATAGACCCGTGACCACGGACTAGTGACTGAGACCCGGCCATCGCGCCGGGTTTTTTGTGCCTGTCGCTCAGCGCACAGAACCGCACAAATTGGCATAAAAACAGGCATTCTTATTCATTTATGCTATAATTGTCTAAGCTTATTCCCGATCTGAATACGCCTTGTTTATGAGCTGACATGAGGAGGACACCGGCATGAGCAGCCGCCAAGGGAGACGCAACACGAAGCCGACCCGAAGCGAGGTCGCCTCTTACTATCGCTTGCTGAAAAGCGCCGCTGAGTCAGGCGATACCGACGCCGCCCGCCACCTGATCGACCTGCACGAACGTCATTGCTCAGAACAGCGGGAGAACAAGCGCGATGGCGTTTGAGAAGGGCCGCAGCGGCAACCCGAGGGGACGCCCACCTGGCCGCCCGGATCGTCGTGCGCAATGGCGAGAGGCGTTGGAGAAGCACGGTAACGCCCTGGTCGCCAAGGCCGTCGAGCTGGCCCTGGACGGTGATTCCCAAGCCTTGAAGCTGTGCATCGACCGCGCCATCCCCGCCTACCGCCCCACCGCTGAACCTGTCCGCTTCGAGATCGAAGGCGACACCCTGACCGCCAAAGCCGAGTCGATCCTGTCGGCTGTCTCCGAGGGCAGCATCGACCCGCAGACGGGCCGGGCCCTTATCGACGCCATCGGCTCACTGGTGAAGGTGCAGGAAATTGACGACATACAGCGCCGCCTCGATGCGCTGGAGGAGAAACGACCCGATGACCACTAAGCGGCATGAGTGGATGCGACAGCACGTAGACCGCACCAAGTGGGGCGAGACGATGCCCCGGCAATACCGCGTGCAGATCGTGACCCGGCAAGGCGACTGGCTCGCCACCCTGGTCGGCAATGACGCCGATGCCCTGCAAGCCCGCGCCAAGCGCATGTCGGCAAACATCCGTGGCTCAAGGGTGGCTGGCCATGCGGCGTGACCTGATACAGCGCCTTGAGCGACTGGAGCAGCAAGGGGCGGCCAGTGATGACAACGCCCCGTCACGTACCTATCAGGCTATGCGGAACCTTGGCATCGAAGCCCCGGAGCCGATGCTTGGTGAGCCCCGTCACGAATGGCTGAATCGCGTGCCCCTGGAAGCCCTCGAATCGCTGCTGGAGGAGCGCGACGCCCATGCCTAACCGTGACCTGCTGAAACGCCTGGAAGCCCTCGAAAGCCAGCATGGACAGGATGAGTCGGGCCCCCGTCTGGTGGTGCTGACCAGCCCCTACCCCGGCCCGGTCATTGGCTATCGCGGTGAAGGCATCGAGACACGCCGCCTGGAGGGCGAGAGCGACGACGATTGCTGGCAGCGCCACGTTGCCGCCCTGAAAGCCGCCCATCCCACCAAGGTCGTGACAATCAGCGCACAGCTTACTGAGGAGGACTGATGGCCTTCCGTACCGATGACCCAACCCTACGCATTGAGCAACCCCAACCGAAGGAAGACAGCATGACTACCGAAGCCCAGGAACGTACCCAGGCCCGCATCGACCACGACCAGTGGCTGGAATCCCAGCGCCCCAAGACTAGCCGCGACGTGCGTGCCGACAAGATCGAGCGCGATGCACGCGGTGACAACGCCGGTCAGGGTGCCAGCGATGCCCGCCAACAGATGATCGACCGCATGAAGGGAGACGCCTGATGAAGACCCCCGAGCAAATCGAGAAGCGCCTGGCTGACATTTCAGCCGAGCGTGACGAGATCGCCGCGACTGACTTCGATGCCGAGATGCGCCTGGCCACTATCGAGGGTGGCGACCTGGATGCCATTGAAGCCCGCCAGAGCGAGGCAGAACGCCGCGACAAGCGCCTGCGCATCGAAGCCGAGGCACTGGCCGACATTCTGCCCGAGGCTCGCCGTGTGGCCGCCCAGCCGCGTATCGACGCCATCCGTGAGCAGGAACGCAAGCAACAGGAACAAGCCCGCAAGGCTGCCGACAAGGCGCGTAAGGCCGTGGCCGCATTGACCCAGGCGATGACCGACTATGCCGCCGCCTGCGATGCACAAGACCTGCGGGTGCAGATGGGCCAGCTTGCCCGCGAGATCGACGCCGACCTGGAGACAGTGCGGGACATGGCTCACCACGACTTGGCCAGCGACCTGGAATCCGTGCGAACCCAGCTTGCGAACTGGATCGGCCTAGCGATGCCCCGAGGCGGCATGGCCTACGGCGACCCGAAGACCACGGACCTGGCGAGGGCGGCATGAGCCATGAACGTGAAGGCGAGCTGCAAAAGCGGTGGCTCGCCCGCTACCGGAAGCGTGACTTCCATAAGGGCAGCCCCAGGGACCGGGCCCACCGGGAGAGCCAGCGGCTCCGCGACTACCGGGAACGCCTGCAACACACCTTATAGCGTCGTCGAGCCCGCCCCGTGCGGGCTTTTTCCTGCCTGGCTTGAAAAACAATCGACGCCTTTCAAGCGGGCCGTGGTCAGCGCGACCACACCTGCAAGCCATGCCGGAGGGTTTTGCGAAAGTCTCGTAATACTCACCGCACGCGGGTAGCCCGAGCCCCGCCAGCAACGATGACTCAGGCTGAGGAACCGTAGGGGGGGGGGACGATCCGGTACACCCCCTGCGGATGAAACAGTGCAACGAATGAAACGGCTGAATCCCTATGATTGGAGGGATTTCCCGATGATTGCTTAAGGCTATTGGAAAGATGAATTTGATAGGCTTTTCGTGCGTTTCGCTCAACCCAAAAAAGAGGACTAATTGATAGCTTGCGAACATTGTTTAGAGGTCAGCAAAGCACGGCTTGTATGCCTATTTGTATGCCCACCCCAAGATTAGATCATAAGATATTGATTTACTTGAATAGTGCGTGTCGCCCCATCCCTTCAAGCAAGTCATCCGGACTACGCACTACATCGTGAGCGCCCCTTGGTTGTGACTCCGGTTACGGCCTCCCTGATCTTGCGCGGAGCCAGATGCGCGGCTCGGTCATGGCCGGCGAGCCATGACCCGACTGTCAGTCTTTCCGAGTCGGATTCATGATGGATCCGGAAGACCTAGCCTTGGTGGCTTGACCCTTGTCTACGATTGGCCATTGCATGCCTTTGCG
>LSBP01000043.1 GCA_001577635.1 Halomonadaceae bacterium T82-2
GCAGAGATGCATTCGGCGGTTGAGACGGAATCGGAGGTCAAAAAATGCTCGCTGACGGCGATAGGGAAAGTGTCGACGCCGGCATCACGGATTCAGGATAATAAGAGCGCGCGCGAGGGTGCCCAACCTGACATTGATGAACCCCGAGGCTGATTTTGCGTTGCAGTAAAACGCCTGAAAACAGGGCAACCATGGGCTTTTTGGTATGACGATGGCTCAGTCTGTCGGGGGGAGGGGGTTCGCTGCACCGGGGGGAGGGGGGGCGGAGTCTTCTTTGTAAATTGTTGTAACTTTTCGGGATCAGGGGACGCTGGGCAGCTCGATTTCATCGCTGCGCTGGATGCCTTCGGTCATCTGCTGGCACAGGCGCAGGAATTCGCGCATGCCGGTGCTCAAATACTTGTGACGGTGCCAGATGAAGGCGAACTGGCGGCGCAGGTCGATCTCGGGCGTGGCGATCGGCACCAGGCTGCCGCGCCGGAAGGCGTCGCGCAGGGCCAGGTTGGAGACGCAGCCGATGCCCAGCCCCGATTCCACCGCCCGCTTGATGCCTTCGGTGTGCTCCAGCTCGAGGCGGATGTTGAAGCGCCCGCGGCGATGGCGCGTGGCCTGTTCCAGGGTCAGGCGCGTCCCCGAGCCCTGTTCGCGCATGATCCAGGCCTCCCGCAGCAGCCGGTCGAGGCCCACCTCACCGGCGCCGGCCAGCGGATGATGCGGCGCGCAGAACACCGTCAGTTCGTCCTCCACCCAGGGCTGCAGCACCACGTCCTCGTGCTGGCAGTTGCCCTCGATCAGCCCCAGGTCCAGCTCGTGCTGGATGATGCGCTCGACGATCGAGGCAGTGTTGCGCACATGCAGGCGCACCCGGCTGCCGGGGTGGCGCTGCATGAAGTCGCTGATCAGCAGGGTGGCCAGATAGTTGCCGATGGTCAGCGTGGCGCCCACGTCCAGCGAGCCGATGCCGCGCTGGCCGCGCAGCAGCTCCTCGATCTCCTCGCCGCGGTCGAGCAGGGCCACCGCCTTGGGCAGCAGCTGGAAGCCCAGGGCGTTGAGCTTGAGCCGGCGGCCGATGCGATCGAACAGCCGGCAGTCGAACTGGCGCTCCAGCTCGGCCAGTGCCGTGCTGGCGGCGGACTGGGAGAGCGCCATTTCGCGGGCGGCGCGGGAGACGCTCTGGTGCTGGGCGACGGCGACGAAGACTTCGAGCTGGCGAAGGGTGTAGCGCATGGGGCGGACTCGTGACGGCTCTTTATCAAGATTGCCGATAAGGGTTATCCAGACAACCCATTTAACAGATATCGGCCAGGGTCTTAGAATTATGGGAAAGCTAAAGTTCGATGTATTATTCTTTTTTGGAATATATTGAGAGGCCCTGATGAGCAAGTACGCCCTGGAAGAAGTGCTGAGCGTCCACCACTGGAACGATACCCTGTTCAGCTTCCGCACGACCCGGGAACGCAGCCTGCGCTTCAAGAACGGCCAGTTCGTGATGATCGGCCTGGAGGTCGAGGGCAAGCCGCTGGTGCGCGCCTACTCCATCGCCAGCCCCAACTACGAGGACCACCTCGAGTTCTTCAGCATCAAGGTGCCCGACGGCCCGTTGACCTCGCGCCTGCAGCACCTCAAGGTCGGCGACCAGATCATGGTCAGCCGCAAGCCGACCGGCACCCTGGTCACCGATGACCTGCTGCCGGGCCGCAACCTCTATCTGCTGTCCACCGGCACCGGCCTGGCGCCGTTCATGAGCCTGATCCAGGATCCGGAGGCCTACGAGCGCTTCGAGAAGATCGTGCTGATCCACGGCGTGCGCACCGTCAGTGAGCTGGCCTACGCCGACTTCATCGAGAAGGAGCTGCCGGCCCACGAGTACCTGGGCGAGGAGATCAGCGAGAAGCTGGTCTACTACCCGACCGTGACCCGCGAGGAATTCCGCACCACCGGCCGTCTGACCGATCACATCCGCAGCGGCAAGCTGTTCGAGGACACCGGCCTGCCGGCGCTCGATCCCAAGCAGGATCGTGCCATGATCTGCGGCAGCCCGGCGATGCTCGATGAAACCAGCGCGCTGCTCGACGACCTGGGCTTCAAGATCTCGCCGCGCATGGGCGAGCCGGGCGACTACGTGATCGAGCGCGCCTTCGTCGAGAAGTGACCGGGCGGCGCCCGGCGCGGTACGCCACAAGCGCGACACGGAAATAAGCAACGCCCCCATGACAAGGTCATGGGGGCGTTGTTGTTCGGGATGGATGCGAGCGCAAGTTGGCTCTGAAACGTCGGCGAGCGTAGCCAGTTTCCAGGCCGAACTCAGACCGCGTCCTTGCCCGTCTCGCCGGTCCGGATGCGAATCACCTGCTCCAGCGGCGAGACGAAGATCTTGCCGTCGCCGATCTTGCCGGTGTTGGAGACGCTGGTGATCGCCTCGATGACCTGTTCGGTCATGCTGTCGTCGACGGCGACCTCGAGCTTGACCTTGGGCAGGAAGTCGACGACGTATTCGGCGCCCCGATACAGCTCGGTGTGGCCCTTCTGGCGACCAAAGCCCTTGACCTCGGTCACGGTAATGCCCTGCACGCCGATCTCGGAGAGCGACTCGCGGACATCGTCCAGCTTGAACGGCTTGATGATGGCTGTCACCAGTTTCATCGTCTTGACTCCTCGCCTTGGGGCGGGGCCGGCACGCGGAGGCCGGCCCCGGATTGCGTCGGTACTGTTGCCCTAAAGCATACACCGCTCGTTGGGCGAATAAAAAAGACCCCCCGAAGGGGGCCAGGTGGAGCACGCCAGCTCACTCGGTGTGTCGGCGGCGCTACTTGTTGCCGCCGACGGTAAATTCCGGATAGGCCTCCAGTCCGCACTCGGCCAGGTCGACCCCCTCGTATTCTTCTTCCTCGCTGACCCGTATGCCCATGATCGCCTTGAGGAGCAGCCACACCAGCAGGCTGGCGAGGAACACCCAGGCGAAGATGCCGATCACCCCGATCAGCTGGGCGCCGAAGGTCGCCTCGCCGTTGGACAGCGGCACCGCCATCACGCCCCAGATGCCGGCCACGCCGTGGGCGGAGATGGCGCCCACCGGATCATCGATGCGCAGCTTGTCGAGGGTCACGATCGAGGCCACCACCAGCAGCCCGCCGATGGCGCCGATCAGCGTCGCGCCCAGGGCGGTGGGGGAAAGCGGGTCGGCGGTGATAGCCACCAGGCCGGCGATCGCCCCGTTGAGCGCCATGGTCAGGTCCGCCTTGCGGAACCAGAGCTTGGCCAGGATCAGCGCGGCGATCACGCCGCCCGCCGCCGCGGCATTGGTGTTGACCAGTACCTGCGCCATGTGGTTCGCCGAGGTCACGTCGGAGAGCTTCAGCTCGGAGCCGCCGTTGAAGCCGAACCAGCCCATCCACAGGATGAAGGTGCCGAGCGTGGCCAGCGGCATGTTGGCGCCGGGAATGGCGAAGATGGCACCGTTCTTGCCGTACTTGCCCTTGCGCGGGCCGAGCACCAGCACCCCGGCCAGCGCCGCGGCGGCACCGGCGAGGTGCACGATGCCGGAACCGGCATAGTCGGAGTAGCCCAGTTCGTTCAGCCAGCCGCCGCCCCAGGTCCAGTAGCCCTCGACCGGGTAGATGACGGCGGTCATCACCACCGCGAAGGCCAGGAAGGCCCACAGCTTCATGCGTTCGGCCACGGCGCCGGAGACGATCGACATGGCGGTCGCCACGAAGACCACCTGAAAGAAGAAGTCGGCGCGGGCGGAATAGTAGGGGGCGTCGTCACCGCCGGCCAGCACCGCGTCCACGCCGTTCTCGCTGCCCAGCAGCACGCCGAGGTTGGGCAGGAAGCCGCCGGCATCGCTCGAGTACATCAGGTAGTAGCCCACGAGCAGGTACATGGTGCAGGCGATGGCGAACAGCACGACGTTCTTGGTGAGGATCTCCGCGGTGTTCTTCGAGCGTACCAGGCCGGCCTCCAGCATCGCGAAGCCGGCGGCCATCCACATGACCAGCACCCCGCAGATGAGGAAGTAGAAGGTATCGAGCGCGTAGTTGAGCTCTGTCATCGTTGTTGTCTCCTTGTCCTGCGTCTCAGACGGCGTCGGGGCCCCGTTCGCCGGTACGAATCCGGATCACGTCCTCCAGCGGCGTGACGAACAGCTTGCCGTCGCCGATCTTGCCGCTGTTGGCGGCGGCTCGGATGGCCTCGAGCACGCTGTCCACCCGGTCGTCGTCGAGGGCGATCTCGATCTTCACCTTGGGCAGGAAGTCCACGACATACTCGGCGCCGCGATACAGCTCCGTATGCCCCTTCTGGCGACCGAAACCTTTCACCTCGGTGACGGTGATGCCCTGCACCCCGTTGTCGGCCAGGGACTCGCGCACATCGTCGAGCTTGAAGGGTTTTATAATGGCGGTGATGAGTTTCATCCCTTGCGTCTCCTTGTGGTCGGCTGGCGCCTGAAAGCGATATGGCGAAGGATGTGCCACCTTTGTTTTTGTTGATTGAAAACAGTGAGATGAATTGTTTTCGCCACCGATTTAGAGGCGCGTCGGGATGACATGCTGCAACGCAGCGCACTGTTTTGGTGCCGGCGGACACCGCCGCTGCATCACCCTGGCGCAGGCGGGGAACGACCTCGTGACCGGGCCTGGCGAAGGTCCCGGGGCGAGCGCAACGCGCTGGTGCAGGGGCGAGTGCGTTGCGTATGCTGGAGACACCCTTGCAAGGAGAGACCCATGATCCCCAACGACCGCATCAGCCGCCTTGCCCAGCAGCTCGGCGAGCGCCTGCAGGATGCCTCCCACGCGCCGGAGGAGATCCAGCGCAACGTGCACCATGTGATGCGCGGTGCCTTCGAGCGCATGGAGCTGGTGACCCGCGAGGATTTCGACATCCTCATGGACGTGCTGCAGCGCACCCGCTCCCGCGTCGAGGCGCTCGAGAAGCAGGTCGCCGCGCTGGAAGCGTCGCTGGACGCCGAGACGCCCTCGGCCGAGAGCGCCGCCCCGGTGTCCGCCGGCGAGACGGCGACCGCTCCCGCGCCGGATGACGCCACGTCGGAGCGCGAGTCCGCCGGAACCGGCGAGGCCGCCGCGGCGGATGAGCCCCGGCCCGCGGACGACGACTCGGCGTCGCGTTGAGCCACGCCCTTGCCGATGACGGCCCGATCTGTATCAATGAATGCTGAATCAACAGATTCTTAAGTAGCGAGCCGGGCACTGCCGGTCCGGCTCGCGGCCACGTCGTCGGATCAAGGAGCCGCCCATGGCACTCGCTCTCGTTCATACACGCGCCGGGCTGGGGCTCGAGGCGCCGGAGGTGCTGGTCGAGGTGCACCTGGCCAACGGCCTGCCGGGCATGACGCTGGTCGGCCTGCCGGAAACCGCCGTGCGCGAGAGCCGCGAGCGGGTGCGCAGCGCCCTGACCAATGCCGGGTTCGACTTTCCCACCACGCGGCGCATCACCGTCAACCTGGCGCCGGCGGACCTGCCCAAGGAGGGCGGCCGCTTCGACCTGCCGATCGCGCTGGGTATCCTGGCGGCCTCCGAGCAGATCCCCGTCGCGTCGCTCGAGTCCGTGGAGTGCCTCGGCGAACTGGCCCTCGACGGGCGGCTGCGCCCGGTCTCCGGCGTGCTGCCCGCCGCCCTGGCGGCGCGCCGTGCCGAGCGGACCCTGCTGCTGCCCGAGGACAACGCCGACGAGGCCGCGCTGGCCGAGGGGCTGACGGTGCAGGCGGCAGGGCACCTGAGCGAGGTGGTCGCGCACCTGCTGGGGCAGGCCACGCTGCCGGCCCACACCCTCACGGCACCGACCCCGTCCCGGGCGCCGCTGGCGGATCTCGCCGAGGTGCGTGGCCAGCATCAGGCGCGCCGCGCGCTGGAGGTGGCGGCGGCGGGCGGGCACAACCTGTTGTTTGCCGGTCCGCCGGGCACCGGCAAGACCATGCTCGCCAGCCGCCTGCCGGGCATCCTGCCGCCGCTGTCGGCGGACGAGGCGCTCGAGGTGGCCTCGGTGCGCTCGGTCTGCGGGCTCGACCTGCTGGCGCAGTGGGGGCAGCGTCCCTTCCGCTCGCCGCACCACACCGCCAGCGGCGCGGCGCTGGTGGGCGGCGGTTCGCGGCCGCGGCCCGGCGAGATTTCGCTGGCCCACCACGGGGTGCTGTTTCTCGACGAGCTGCCGCAGTTCGACCGCGGCGTGCTGGAGGTGATGCGCGAGCCGCTGGAGTCCGGCGAGATCCACATCGCCCGGGCCAGCCGCCAGCGCCGCTTCCCGGCGCGTTTTCAGCTGGTCGCGGCCATGAATCCCTGCCCCTGCGGGCACCTGGGCGACCCGCGCCAGGCCTGCGTATGCACCCCGGCGCAGATCCAGCGCTACCAGTCGCGGCTATCCGGGCCGCTGCTCGATCGCATCGACCTGCAGGTCGAGGTGCCGGCCCTGCCGCCCGACCAGCTGACCCGCGACACCCGGGGCGAGAGTTCGGCCACGGTACGCGAGCGGGTGCTCGCCGCCCGCGAGCGGCAGCTGGCACGGGGGCATCTCAATGCCCGGCTGCCCGGAGCCGCGCTGGAGGCCGCCTGTGCCCTGCCGGAGGCCGAGCGGGTCTGGCTGGCCGAGGTGCTGACCCGGCTCAAGCTCTCGGCACGGGCCTACCATCGCGTGCTGCGGGTGGCACTGACGCTCGCCGACCTGGCCGGTGTACCGCATCCCGGCCGCCCCCAGCTGATGGAGGCGATCGGCTATCGCCAGCTCGACCGGCTGCGCGGCGGCGGGGAATCCTCGGCCTGAACGCCAGGCCATCCGGGTCACGGAGGACCGAGCCATGACAGCACGTCGTTTCACCCGAGTGATCGGCAGTCCCGGGAGCCCGGCATGACGGCCCTGCTCGAGTCCCTGCCGCTGGCGGTCAGCGTCGGCCTGTTCGCGGCCTGTGCCCTGGTGATCGGGGTGGTGGGCACCCGGCTGACCCGGGTAGTCGATGATCTCGCCGATCGCACCGGGCTGGGCGAGGCCGTTGCCGGGGCGCTGCTGCTGGGCATGGCGACCTCGCTGTCGGGCATCGTGCTGTCGGTGTCCGCGGCACTTTCCGACCAGCCGGAACTGGCGATGAGCAACGCCCTGGGCGGCATCGCCGTGCAGACGCTGTTCCTGACGCTCGCCGACCTGGCGCACCGGCGCGCCAATCTGGAGCATGCCGCGGCCTCGATCGGCAACCTGATGCAGGGCGGCCTGCTGATCTGCCTGCTGGCGCTGCTGCTGGTGGGGCGCTTCTCGCCGGAGTGGACCCTGTGGCAGGTGCACCCCGTCACGCCGCTGCTGTTCATCATCTATCTGTTCGGGCTGCGTCTGGTCAGCCGCGCCCAGCACAACCCCATGTGGCAGCCGGCGCGCACCCGCGAGACCCGTCTCGACGAGCCGGACGATCAGGCGCTGGCCCGCTCACTGACCACGCTGTGGCTGGCGTTCGTGATCATGGCGGCGGTGCTCGGCGTGAGCGGCTGGCTGCTGGAGCGCAGCGCCACGGTGATCAGCCAGCGCACCGGGCTCAGTCAGGCGGCGGTGGGGGTGCTGATGACCTCGGTGGTCACGTCGCTGCCGGAGCTGGTCACCTCGATCGCCGCCGTGCGGCGCGGCGCCCTGACCCTGGCGGTGGCCGGCATCATCGGTGGCAATGCCTTCGACACGCTGTTCGCCGCGGCCTCGGACATCGCCTACCGCGGCGGCTCGATCTACCATGCCGTGCCCGACGACGTATCGCTGTGGGTGGCGCTGTCGCTGTTGATGACCGGCATCCTGATGCTGGGTCTGATCCGCCGCCAGGAGCAGGGCCCGGGTCGGATCGGCTTCGAGAGCGTGGCGATCATCGCCTGCTATCTGGCCGGGGCGGCGATGCTGGTGCTGGGCGGGTCGGCCGCCCCGGCGTGAGAGGGCGGCGTCAGCGGCCGGGCAGCACGGTCTCCAGCGCCGCCAGGCGGCCCTCGGGCAGGGCGTCGGCCAGGGTGCTGATGCGCAGCACGTCGCCCAGTGCCGGGTGCGCGGGGCGATGGATCAGCGCCCCATCGGCGAGCAGGGCGGTGTGCACGTGCTCGGCGGTCTCGGCGTCGGGCAGACACACGGCGATGAAGTTGGTGTCGCTCGGCGGCACCTCGGCGCCCAGCGCGCGCAGCCGCTCGGCGAGCTGCTCGCGGCGCCGGATCACCGCGTCGACGTGCTCGCGGGTCTCGCCGGGGTGGTCGAGCACCGTCTCCGCGGCGGCCAGGGCCAGCGAGGAGACGGCATAATGGATGCGCACCTTGTGCAGCATGGCCAGCGTCCCCGGGTCGGCGATCGCGTAGCCGATGCGCAGCCCGGCGAGCCCGTGGGCCTTGGAAAAGGTCCGCACGCGGATCACGCCGGGCCACACGGCGCCCGCCTCGGGCGCGTCGGCATCGCCGCGGAAGTCGTGATAGGCCTCGTCGAGCAGCAGGGTACAGTCCGCCGGCAGGGCGTCGCGCAGTGCCTGCACGGCCGCGTCGTCATGGCAGTGGCCACTGGGGTTGTCGGGGTTGGCCAGATAGACCAGCCGGGCGTGGTGCTGGTGGGCGTGTTCCGCCAGGGCGGCGAGGTCGGGTGCCAGTCGGCCCGGTGCGCGGCGATAGTCGACCTCGACCACCCGGCAGCCCTGGCCGGCGGCGAAATAGCGGAAGGTCGGGTAGGTACCGGCGCTGGTGATCACGGTGTCACCGGGCTCGCAGGTGGCGCGCAGCGCCAGGGCGAGCAGGCTGTCCGCGCCGGCGTCCACCAGCAGGGCCTCGACTGGTGTGTCCAGTGCCTCGGCCAGCCGGCGGCGCACGCCCAGCGCCTCGGCATCGCCGTAGCTGCGCGCCAGCTCGGCCACGGCCTCGCCGAAACGCGCCTTCAGGGCGTGATGCGGCATGTCGAGCCCTTCGTTGGAGCCCAGTCGGTGCGGAATCGAACGCCCCAGCTTGCGTTCCAGGGCCTTGAGGCCGGGGAAGGGGTTGGCGGGGCCTTCACGATAGAGGTGACGGGCGTAGCGGGGCATGACTGACGACTCCTTGCTCGGGTGAGGCTGGCCGGTCATTGTGGCGCGCGATGCCGGGTGCCGCAAAACGCGGGATGGGGCGATTACAGCGCTGAGGCATCCAGCGCACCGTCGATATGGTAGCGCCAGCGCGGCGCGTCGCTGCCCGGGCGGCGCAGCGTCAGCTCCAGGCGGTAGGGCAGCAGGCGGCGGTCGGAGAGGGCGAGGATCGGGCCTTCGGTCTGCAGCCGGCTTTCCAGGATCCACTGGTTGTCGGGGGCCGCGGACTCGTTCGCCGTGGGCGTCCAGTTGAGGACCTGGGGGCCGCCGTCGCGGCCGAGCAGGGCGCGGGTGAGCGCCTCGCGGAAGGTGTCGGTGGCGATGGGCAGGTCGGCATCGACCCGAGGCGGGGCCAGCAGCAGGACGCGTTCCTCGGCCGGGATCGCCCAGTGGGGGGCGGTCATGGCGGCCTCGGCGGCGCGCTGGCTCAGCCCCTGCAGGGCCCGGCGCTCGGGCGTGGTGCTCGAGGGCGGGGCGCCGGCACAGGCGGCCAGCAGCAGGGCGAGGCAGAGGCTGCAGAGCGTGCGTTTCACGGCGTCACCGAGGGCTGGTCGGCCGGTTCGATGACGCCGTCGAGAAACTGGTCGAGCTCATCGAACAGGGTGTCGCGGATCGGCGGGCTCTCGTTGACCAGATGGTGACGCGCCTCGGGGTGGCGATGGACCCGGGCGCGGGGGAACTTGCGGGTCAGCACCTCGAGGTTCCAGCTCCAGTCGACGGTCAGGTCCTGTTCGCCCTGCAGGATCAGCACCGGCAGGTCGCTGGCCGGCAGTGCCAGCATGTGGGCCATCCAGCGGCGCATCGCCGACACCCAGGTGAGCGTCAGGCGGTCCGGCTGCAGCGGGTCGTGTTCGCGCAGGAAGTCGGCGAACTCGGCGTCGTTGGAGTTGGGCTGGTAGCGACGCGGGATCGAGCGGATGAAGGGGCTGGCCAGGCGGTGCAGCCAGCTCGACTGCGGCCAGCCCCAGGGGCGGACCAGTGGCGCGAGCAGGGCCAGTGCTTCCCAGGGTGCCGTGGTGCCGCGGCCTAGGGCGTCGGTGGCGAGAATCGCCGCGCCGGTGCTCTGGCCGATCCCCACCCAGGGGCCGGGGGCGAGCGTGCGATGGGTAAGGTGGTGCTGCAGCGCCTGCAGGCAGGCGCCGTACTCCTCGAAGTCGTCGATGGTGGCGCGGGGCCCGCTCGACAGGCCGTGACCGGGCAGGTCCCAGAGCACCACGCGCCAGCCCCGGGCGAGCAGCCGTTCCAGCAGGTGGCGGTAGAGGCCCAGGTGGTCGAAGTAGCCGTGGACCACAAATGCCGTGCCGCAGGGGTCGCCGGGGCACCAGACCTGTGCCCACAGACGGTAGCGGTCGGTATCCACGAAACCGGCGTACAGCTCGACCCCTTCCGACAGCAGGGGCGCCAGCCGGTAGTGGGCCAGATACTCGCCCAGCGCCTCGGCGCGCGACGCGTCGACCGCGGCGAGCGGCCCCAGCGCCTGTAAGGGGGCGAAATCGGTCATGACATCTCCCAGGTTCGCTTCCATGCTTGTGCCGATTGTGAACGAGAGAGGGCCGTCTGTCGCTGGTCAATCCCCGGCGATCGTGGCTGGCGCGTCTCCGCGGCATGAGTCTTAGCCCTTAGTCGAGCGGTGTCCACAGCGCCCCCGCTTTCGGTTAATATATGGAAGACGTTTCCATAATTGCTTTTGCCATAATGAATACCGTATCGGCGACCCAACGCCGATGTGACAGCGCAGCGAGAGGACATCGTTCCATGACCGACCGCGTTACCCGCCACCGCCTGCAGGTGGCCGCCGAACTCGACCGCTTCATCACCGACGAGGCCCTGCCCGGCACCGGTGTCGACCCCGAGGCCTTCTGGGCCGGCGTCGATGCCCTGGTCCACGACCTCGCGCCCACCAACCGC
>LSBP01000044.1 GCA_001577635.1 Halomonadaceae bacterium T82-2
GCCTTCGTCGCCTCCGCCCGCGATGGCGTCACTGACCTTTCGTCCGCTGGAAGTAAACGGGGGTGTGTCGCCGGAAGTGGCGGCGCGGGACTTGCAGCTGACGGCTCAGCAAGCCCAGTCGGCGCAGGGCAAGGACGATGTTCTGCAGCAGCTGGTACGCCACCAACTCGAGATGATGGTGACACCGGTCATCCGCTGGGAAGGGGATGTCTGGTCGGGGTTGTTCATGGCCCTGACCCTGCATGTGCCGCCGGAAGCCGAGCAGCATCAGCGTGATGGTGATTCGCACGATGACGCGCCCGAGGGCAGCTGGCACAGCGAGTTGACGTTGCGACTGGCCAACCTGGGCGAGCTGGGGGTTCGGCTTTGGCTGAAAGAGCGGTCCGTCGCCCTGGAAATTCGCACGACCGAGACTTCGGTGCTTGCCCGGCTGGAGAAGGGGCGGGAGGATTTCGAGTCACGGCTGCGTCGTTGTGGGCTGGATGACGTGCGAGTCAGTGTATTGCGTGACGAGGGTGATGCATGACCTATCGGGACCCGCGTGCCGAGTCGCGCCGTCAGGCCGTGGCGCTGGCCTACCGCGAGGGCGATGCCGCACCGCAGGTGGTCGCCAAGGGCTATGGCGAGCTGGCCGAGCGGATCGTCGCCGAGGCGCGCCGCCAGGGCGTGTTCGTCCATGATGCGCCGGAACTGGTCGGTTTGCTGATGCAGGTCGATCTGGATGCCCGGATACCGCCGGCTCTCTACCAGGTCATCGCCGAGCTACTGGTCTGGGTCTACGGGCTCGAGAGCGATTCAATGGAGAAAGATCGTTGATTCCCCCATTGATTGATCAACGATAGACGAGCGGATCGCTTATTGGTTTATCCTTTTTTACGTTTTTTGCTCCACGAATCTCCTTCCTGAACAAGGCGTTAATGCGTTGTTGCTGACATATGTCACGTTTCCTGCAGCGTGGCTGAGTTTCCTGCGCGAAGCAGTTGAACTTCTTAATAAAAAAGTCTCACAATAGTCGCACACTGACAGCGTTCAGTGGCCGGGCGACTCATGATATGGGCCCGATAACAAGTTGAACGGCCTCGAATCGTTCACGCCGGTAATTGCAGGGAATACACGTGATGCCTACTGATAGCCTCCTGAGTGACATTCAGGACACGAATCTCTCCTATCTGCTGCTGGTCCAGCGGCTGCTCAACGAGGATCGCCCGACGGCGATGTTCCGGCTCAAGCTGAGCGAGGAGATGGCCGACCTGCTCGTCTCGCTCTCGGTCAAGCAGTTGGGGCAGCTGGCGCGCTCCAATCAGCTGCTGTGCCGGCTGTGCTTCGAGGAGCCGGACCAGCTGCGCAAGCTTATCGAAGATCCGCGCGACCAGGGACTCGGTCAGATCCATTCGGCACTGCTCATGGCTTCCGGTTCGGAAGTGCGGTGTCCGGATCCGACATCAGGCTGGAGGTGAGATCATGGCCGACAAGAGTCTCGTCAGCGAGATGCGCCAGGTCCAGATGGCGATCGAATTGATCGAACTGGGCGCGCGGCTGCAGGTTCTGGAAACTGAAACCGACCTGAGCCGTGCCCGGCTGATCAAGCTCTACAAGGAAGTTCGCGGCATGTCACCGCCCAAGGGGATGCTGCCGTTCTCCACGGACTGGTTCATCACCTGGCTGCCGAACATCCATTCTTCGCTGTTCTACAACATCTACCAGCGTCTGCTCGAGGACTATGGCTGTGACCGCATGGGGGCCTTCGTGCGCGCCTTCAAGCTATACCTCGAGCAGCTCTCGCTGGAAGAGGATGCCGAGCCGGTGCTGGGGCTGACGCGCGCCTGGACGCTGATCCGCTTCTTCGAAAGCGAGCTGCTGGAGCTGTGCGAGTGCACCAGTTGCCATGGCCGCTTCGTCGTGCATGCCCACACGCCTCCCCAGGGGTTTGTCTGTGGCATCTGCCAGCCGCCGTCGCGTGCCGGCAAGACCCGCAAGCGTCGTCAGGCGGCGGCGAACCGCCGCCAGCAGGCCGATGACGATGCAGAGCCGGTCGGCACCACGCGACGCCAGGCCTGATCCAAAAGAATTCACGCCTACCCCCTCAAGCGCACGGGGCCTCTGCCGATAACGGGTGGGAGGCCCCGTTTTTTGGCAAGGGATACATCGTGCTTATTGTTCTCGGTTATATCATCGTTGTTGCAGCCGTGTTCGGCGGCTATGCCATGGTGGGCGGTCACCTGGGCGCCATGTTCCAGCCGGCCGAGCTCGTCATCATCGCCGGTGCGGCGCTGGGGGCCTTCGTCGCTTCCAACAACGGCAAGGCGATCAAGGCGACGCTGCGCACTTTCTCCAAGCTCAAGCGCACCACCAAGTACAACAAGACCATGTACATGGAGCTTCTGGCGCTGCAGTACAACCTGCTCTCCAAGGCAAGGCGCGACGGCATGCTGGCCATCGAACGGGATATCGACGACCCGCAGAACAGCCCGATGTTCGCCGACTACCCCAAGCTGCTTTCCGACCCCATGATCATGGCCTTCCTGACCGATTACCTGCGGTTGATGGTCAGCGGCAACATGGATCCCTTCGAGATTGATGCCCTGATGGAGCATGAGATCGAGACCTTTCAGCACGAGGCGGAAATTCCCTCCCACGCCCTGCATGCCGTCGGCGACGGGTTGCCGGCCTTCGGCATCGTCGCCGCGGTCATGGGGGTGGTGCATGCGCTGGGAGCCGCCGACCAGGGCGGGGCGGAAATGGGCATGCTGATCGCCAACGCGCTGGTCGGCACCTTCGTGGGCATCCTGCTGGCCTATGGCTTCGTCAACCCGGTGGCGGGGCGCATCCTGCTGCAGGTGAACGAGGCGGTGAAAATGCTGCAGTGCATTCGCGTCACCCTGATGGCCAGCCTCAACGGCTATGCGCCGCAGCTCGCCGTGGAGTTCGGTCGCAAGGCGCTGTTCACCGCCGAGCGTCCGACGTTCACCGAGCTTGAAGATCATGTGCGCTCCTCCAAGAACACCGCGGGTGGTTCATGAGTGGCAATCGCCCGATCGTCGTCAAGCGCCGCAAGAACAAGAGTGCCGGCCATCACGGCGGAGCCTGGAAGATCGCCTATGCGGACTTCATGACCGCGTTGATGGCGCTGTTTCTGGTGTTGTGGATTCTGGCACGCTCCAACGAGGCGCAGCTGCGCAGTATTGCCGAGTACTTCCGGACGCCGCTCCCGGTAGCCATGGCCGGCGGCAACAAGACCTCCGCCAGCACCAGCGCCATCCCCGGCGGTGGGCCGAGCCCCATGCACAGCGAGGGAGAGCGTCCGCGCATCGATGACCGCCTGCACACCCGGCCTGCCGACGAGCAGCGCCAGTTGATGGAGCTCAAGCGGCGCATCGAGTCGGTGATCGAGCGTCAGCCGCACCTGCGGGAGCTGCGTTCGCAGCTGCGTATCGAGCTGACGCCGGAGGGGTTGCGCATCCAGATCGTCGACTCCGAGAAGCGTCCGATGTTCGAGCTGGGCAGCGATCGGGTCGAACCCTACATGCGGGACATCCTCCGTGCCATCGCGCCGGTGCTCAACCAGTTGCCCAACCGGATCAGTCTGAGCGGCCATACCGACAGCCTGCCCTATATCGGCGGCGAAAAGGGCTACAGCAACTGGGAGCTCTCCGCCGATCGCGCCAATGCGGCACGCCGCGAGCTGGTGGCCGGCGGCCTGGATTCCGAAAAGCTGCTGCGCGTGGCGGGCATGGGCTCACGTGTACCGCTCAACGCCGAGGATCCCAGGGATCCGGTCAATCGCCGCATCAGCATCGTGGTGCTGGACAAGCACACGGCGGAAGTCATCCAGAACCAGAGCGGCTTCAAGAGCGTGAAGCCATCGAGCCTGGACTCGTCGCTGTTGCCCAAGGAACTGCGCACCGAGTCCACCCCGAACACGGCGTTGCCTGCCTCCGACACCCGGCGCAATGCCCCTTGACGCGAGTGGAATAGAGCATGGATATCAGCGATTTCTATGAAACGTTCTTCGAGGAGGCTGATGAGCTTCTGGGCGACATGGAGCGCCATCTGCTGGATCTGGACGTCGATGACCCCGATCCCGAACAACTCAATGCCATCTTCCGCGCCGCGCACTCCATCAAGGGAGGAGCGGGCACCTTCGGCTTCCTGGTGCTCCAGGAGACGACCCACATCCTCGAGAACCTGCTGGATCACACGCGTCGCGGCGAGCTGACCCTGCGCCGCGACATCGTCGACACCTTTCTGGAAGCGAAGGACATGTTGCATGACCAGCTGGACGCCTATCGCAATGGCGCCGAGCCCGACCCCGAAGCGTTCGAACGCATCTGTCGCACGCTGAAGCAGCTGGCCCTGGATGAGTTGGGCAAGTCGATGGGCAGTGATGCGTCAGCGGGCGCTGCAGCCACTGCTTCTACAGCCGCTGCCCCGGCATCCGACCCCGAGCCCGCCCCCCGGGCCGATAAATCGTCCGCGCCTGCAGCCGGCGGCGACGCATCGTCCGGAACCGGCAAGGGCGAGACACGCTTGCAGGTCGCGCTGCTCAAGGTGGGTGAAAAGGATCGCCAGCTGCTGGTCGAGGAGCTCGAACAGCTGGGAGAGGTCGCCTCGCAGAGCGGTGATGAACAGCGCTACGTCGTCGAGATGACCACTACCGTCAGTCGTGATGATATCGAGGCGGTGATGTGCTTCATCATCGAACCCGATCAGCTCGAGGTCACGACGCTGGGCGAGGCGGCAGGCACTGCTGCTCAGGAGGTGCCGGCACAAGCGGCGGCGCCGGCGGAGCCGCAAGCCCCCGCCCAGCCGGAAGCCCAGCCGGCAAAGTCACCGAGTGCGCAGCCTGAGGCCGCGCCACCGGCCCGGGAAGACAAGAGCGGCAAGGCCAAGGCGGCGCCCAAGGGCAACAAGGCCAAGAGTGGCGGCGAATCGAGCTCGATCCGGGTGCCCGTCGACAAGGTGGATCAGATCATCAACCTGGTCGGCGAGCTGATCATCACGCAGGCGATGCTCGACCAGACGGCGAGCGAGATCGACGGCGTGACCCACAGTGCGCTGCACAACGGCCTCAACCTGCTCAAGCGCAACGCGCGCGACCTGCAGGAATCCGTCATGTCGATCCGCATGATGCCGATGGATTACGTATTCAGCCGTTTCCCGCGTCTGGTGCGCGACCTGGCCGCCAAGCTCGACAAGGACATCGAGCTGGTGACCGAAGGCAAGTCCACCGAGCTCGACAAGAGCCTGATCGAGCGCATCATCGATCCGCTCACCCACCTGGTGCGCAACAGTCTCGACCACGGTATCGAATCACCGGATGTCCGCGAGGCGGCGGGCAAGTCACGGACCGGGCGCCTGACCCTGTCGGCCCAGCACCAGGGCGGCAACATCCTGATCGAAGTGATCGATGACGGCGCCGGCCTGTCGCGGGAAAAGATTCTCGCCAAGGCACACAACAACGGGCTCAATGTCTCCGACACCATGAGCGACGACGAGGTCTGGCAGCTGATCTTCGCGCCGGGCTTCTCCACGGCCGAGCAGGTCAGCGATGTCTCCGGTCGCGGGGTCGGCATGGACGTGGTCAAGCGCAACATCCAGGCGATGGGGGGGCATGTCGAGATCATGTCCCGGCCGGGCGAAGGCACGACCACGCGTATTGTCCTGCCGCTGACGCTGGCCATCCTCGACGGCATGTCCATCAAGGTCGGCGAAGAGGTCTTCATCCTGCCGCTGGGGGCGGTGCTGGAGTCGCTGCAGCCGTCCCGCGAGGATCTCTACTCCATGGCCGGTGACGACCTGCTGCTCAAGGTGCGTGACGAGTACCTGCCGGTCATCGCCCTGCATCAGGTGCTGGATGTCGCCGATGCACGGACCGAGATTACCGAGTGCATCGTGGTCATCGTTCAGGGCGAGGGGCGGCGTTACGCTCTGGTGGTGGATGATCTCATCGGCCAGCAGCAGGTCGTGGTCAAGAACCTCGAGACCAACTATCGCAAGGTGCCGGGCATTTCCGCCGCCACCATCCTGGGCGACGGCAGTGTCGCTCTGATCCTCGACATCGTCGACCTGCATCGCCTCAGTCGACGCAAGTCCAATTCGCGTGCGGCGGTGACAACTTCGTCCATTCAAGAGGTGCATCCTTCATGACTAGCGTGACCCAGAACCCGACTTCCGCCGACAAGGCCCAGGCGGCGATCGACGCCCACAGCCAGGAGTTTCTGGTCTTTTCCCTGGGTGACGAGGAGTACGCCGTCGACATCCTGAAGGTCCAGGAGATCCGTGGTTACGAGAATGTGACGCGCATTGCCAACGCGCCGGCCTTCATCAAGGGGGTCACCAACCTGCGCGGCGTGATCGTGCCGATCGTCGACCTGCGCATCAAGTTCAACCTGGACAACGTCGAGTACGGTGGTCAGACGGTGGTGATCGTCGTCAACGTCGCCGACCGTATCGTGGGGATCGTCGTCGATGGCGTCTCGGACGTCATGACCCTGACGCCCGAGCAGATCAAGCCCGCCCCCGAGTTCGGCGTGACGCTCTCGTCGGACTATCTGAGCGGCCTCGGTAGCCTCGAGGACCGCATGCTGGTGCTGGTCGATATCGACAAGTTGCTGACCAGCGAAGAGATGGCTCTGGTCGACGGCGCCGCCGAGAAATAGGCCTGCTCCGCGCTGCCGCTCACGGCCGTGGCGATTGCGTCACGGCCGTTTTTGTTCGTACCGCAGGCCGCTCAGGGTTGCGGTGCCGACGTGGCTCTTGACCTCGGTCAAGCGATGGCGCTCAAGTCACACGGAATGGTGCCGATAACCCGTTGAGTAATGGCTGATTACGAGCCGGTGATAACCGGCCTTCCGAAGGCCGGATAGCTGACAATCAAGGGGGTGACGTGAAGCGACTCGACGACATGACCGTCAAGACCAGCTGGATGCTGGTGCTGCTGGTATTCACGACGTTGCTGGTGGGCGTCAGCGCGCTGGGCTGGTATGCCGTGCAGTACAGTCAGGGTGCGCTCGGCTCCCTCAATCAGGTCAACGTCGAGCAGCAGTCCGCCCTCAACCGGGCCAACAGCCAGCTGCTCAGCCTGCGCCTGGCAATTCAGGATCAGTACGCCAGCCTTACCGGTGCCACCTGGGGCGACACCACCGGTGATGCCTCCGCACTGGCTGACCGGCTGGCCACATTGAAGAAGACCTTCGCCGAGTTTCAGGCCATCCCCGTCAAGCCTGCGCATCAGGCCCTGGTCGATCAGGTGGAGGCGGACTTCCGCAAGCTGATCGATGAGGGTATTGCCCCGCAGGTCCAGGCCCTGCAGAACACCGACCTGGCGGCCTACAGCGATGTCGCGCCTCGAGTGCAGGCCCTGAACGACACCTTCTACAAGAGTGCCGTGGACTTCTTCGTCAACGCCGAGAATGACGGTCGCTCCCTCTACCATGCCTTCGGTGACATGGCCGTGACGCTCAAGGCGGCCATCGCCGCGGCGCTCGTCGTGGCGCTGGGGATGATCCTGTTCGTGCTGTGGGGCATCACCCGGAACGTGATTCGCCCGCTGGAGCGGGTGGTCGGCCATTTCGAGCGCATGGCCGAAGGCGATCTATCCGCCAGTATCGAGCAGCGTGGCAACAACGAGATCGGCAAGCTGTTCGCCGCGCTGGCGCGCATGCAGGAGGGGCTGTCGCGGACAGTGAGCAATGTGCGTCGCAGCAGTCAGTCGATCTACCGTGACTCGCAGAGCATCGCCAGCGGCAACAATGACCTCTCGGCGCGCACCGAGCAGCAGGCGGCGTCCCTGGCCGAAACCGCCAGCAGCATGGAAGAGCTCACCTCAACGGTGGAGCAGAATGCCGACAACGCGCGCCAGGCGAGTCAGTTGGCCGGCAGCGCCGCGCAGACTGCGTCGCGCGGTGGTGAGGTCGTCGGCCAGGTCGTCGATACCATGCACGAGATCAGCCGCAGCTCTCATCAGATCGTCGATATCATCGATGTGATCGACTCGATCGCCTTCCAGACCAATATCCTGGCGCTCAACGCTTCGGTGGAGGCCGCGCGGGCCGGCGAGCAGGGCCGTGGTTTTGCGGTCGTGGCCGGCGAGGTGCGCGAACTGGCCAGCCGCTCGGCCGCCGCAGCCAAGGAGATTCGCGGCCTGATCGAAGCGTCCACCTCGCGGGTGGACGCCGGCTCACAGCTGGTCGACCAGGCCGGCGACACCATGCGCGACATCGTCGATTCGGTGCAGCGCGTCAACGACATCATGGACGAGATCGCTGCCGCCTCGCAGGAGCAGAGCCGGGGCATCGCCCAGACCAACCAGGCGGTCAGTCAGATGGACCAGACCACCCAGCAGAACGCCGGCCTGGTGCAGGCGTCCGCGGAGGCCGCCAACACTCTGGCGCAGGAAGCGGACGTGCTGCGCGAGTCGGTGGCGCGCTTCCGCCTGGCGTCACGGTTCGATACGGCGTCGGGCGACACCGCGGCCACGGCCCGGCCGGCGCTGACGCGGCAACCGACAGGCGCCACGGCGGCGAAGCCGGCTGCCGTGACACACGAAGCGGAAGCGGATTGGGAATCTTTCTGATTCAGTGATACCCCTCCCGACGACACGATGCTCGGTTACATAACGACAAACCGACAGACCAAAAACGATAAAGGCCGGCACGCTGCGGCAACACCGGCCACCACGCATAGCCAGCGGGGAACCCAACATGAGAGACAGCCAGCCCGTCACCCAGCGCGAACGCCTGCTCGATGACGACCATTACCTGATCACGCGCACTGACCTCAAGGGGCGGATCACCTACGCCAACCAGGCCTTCGTCGAGGTCAGCGGCTATGAGCGTGACGAATTGATCGGGGCGCCGCACAGCATCGTGCGCCATCCGGACATGCCGGAGGCCGCCTTCGCCGACCTGTGGGAGACCATCCAGGCCGGGGAATCCTGGCGTGGTCTGGTCAAGAATCGCTGCAAGAACGGCGACTATTACTGGGTGGATGCCAGTGTCACGCCGATCCTCGAGGATGGCGAGGTGCAGGGCTATGCTTCGGTGCGGGTCAAGGCCACGCCGGAGGCCTGCGAGCGTGCCGAGCGTGTCTACGCGGCCATGCGCAGCGGCAGCCAGCGTCGCTACACCCTGGACCGCGGACGTATCGTGCGTCGCGGCCTGCTGGGGCGCTTGCGGCGTGTCCGCGTGCGCTCCCTGCAGGGGCGCCTGGTCAGCATGGTGCTTCTGTCGCTGGTGCTGCTGGCCGCCGGCGGCGGGCTGGGCTTGTATGGCGTCGACGCTGCCGGGCAGCGAACCCAGGCGCTCCAGCGTGACGGGCTCGAGGATGTGGCGCGGCTGCAGCAGATCGACCAGCTCACTACCCGTGGGTCGCAGCTGCTCTCCAACAACGATCGCATGACCCTGATGGATCAGCGCTTCGAGTATGCCAAGCGCCTCGAGACGATCATTCAGCGGGTCCAGGCGGTCTGGACGACCTACAGCGAGCGCGGCGTCAATCAGACACCCGAGGCGCAGGCCTTCGGCCGCCAGCTTGAAACCTTCCTCGACGACCACCAGGGCAAGATCGCCACCGCTTTCTCGGGCAAGGAGGCCTTCGACGCCTTCGTCGCCCTGCGTGACTCGCTGCAGCCCCTGCAGAAGGCGAGCAACGCCCTGGGCGAGAGCATCAATAGTTTGATTCAGGCCAAGCAGGCGGCGGCCCGGGAAATGGCCGGTCAGGCGCAGGCGCAGCGACGTCAGATGATGATCGTTCAGGCCGTCCTGCTGGGAGCCGGGCTGGTATTGCTGATTCTGATGGGCGTGCTGACTATCCGCGCGATCCGCCGGCCGATCCGCGAATCCAAGCAGTTCACCCTGCAAATCGCCGCGGGCAACCTGGGTGCGACCCTGCCCAGCCGGCGCAATGACGAGATCGGCGAGCTGATGGCGATGCTCGATACCATGCGCAAGAGCCTGGGTAACATCGTGCACGACGTCGACCGCAGCGTCGCGGTGGTACGGCCGGCCTCGCGGGACATCGCCGCGGGCAACGAGGATCTGTCGTCGCGCACCGAGCAGCAGGCCTCGTCGCTGGAGGAGACCGCCTCGAGCATGGAGGAGATGACCGCCACGGTGA
>LSBP01000022.1 GCA_001577635.1 Halomonadaceae bacterium T82-2
TCGGCGCTGTATTGCCTGCGTTTCCTGCTCATGATCAGGTTCTCCTGTCGGAATGATCAGAGCTTAGCGCCTGGTCCGAATTTCGGGGTCCACTTCAGGTGTGGCTGTCCGAACAACCGCCCTCGTGTTTACCTGGTGGAGCTGATGACCGCCCCCCTTGAAGGGAGAAGATTCCCAATTTACCGAAGACCGGACAGGGAGACTTGCCCAGGCCGTGGCTCCCTGTGTGAATTCACTTCCCTGAGCATGCCAGCCAGGCGACCAATCGCTCGTTTCGGATATTGCGAATTTTGTTTATTTCGAATAGCCTGGCAAGTAACGCTAGAACACGAAACGGCAGCCAGCAGTAGCGGGCTGCGTGGAGGTCATGCCATGAACACCGCCACCCAAGATACAGTGCCCGACAACCTCGAGCTCACCCGTCTGGCCAGGGCCAGCGCCACCGAGCTCAGCCAGCTGCTCCGCGAGCGTCCCGAGAGTGACCGGGCGCATATCAAGCTGGATGGAGCAGACCTGGTGCTGCCCCGTCAGGCGCTGGTGCTGCTGCGTGACCTGCTGACCGAGATGGCCCAGGGCAATGCCGTGACTATCCTCCCGACCCATGCCGAGGTGACCACCCAGGAAGCCGCCAACATGCTCAATGTCTCGCGGCCGCATCTGGTCAAGCTGCTCGAGGAGGGCGTGATACCCTTTACCCGGGTGGGCACGCATCGCCGGATTCGCCTGCAGGATCTGCTGGCCTACAAGCGCCAGCAGGAGGAGGCCTCCGAGGCCGCCCTGCAGGAACTGGCCGACCAGGCTCAGGATCTGGGCATGGGCTACTGATGCGCTTCGTGGTCGTCTACGACGCCTGCGTGCTCTATCCCGCGCCCTTGCGGGACCTGCTGATGCGCCTGGCCACCACGGGGCTGTTCGCCGCACGCTGGACCGAGCAGATCCACGATGCGTGGACGCGCAACCTGCTCAAGAAGCGCCCCGAACTGGAGTTCGTCTCCTGAGCCACCGAAGTACTCAGAGTGGCGCAATCATCGCGTCAGCGATCACATTCTGACCACCCCAGGTTGAAGTTTGAAGTGGTCCAATTGGAGCCACGGCCCCGGCTGGCGCGGTTACTGGCGGGGCTGGGGGCATCAGGGTATCGACTTCGATGTTGCGCCCCCAGATACGCCCCCTTGCATGGGGACATGTCAAGAAGTGCCATGAAACGTCCAGACACAAGAAAGGGGCCCGGAGGCCCCTTCTCATGCGGTTTCTGAAGTTTTGTGGCACCTTCTGAAACCCTTGTTTGGTGGAGGCGGCGGGAATTGAACCCGCGTCCGCCGGCACTCGCCCATTGGCTCTACATGCTTAGTTCCGTCTTTTGTTTTAGCGTTACTAGCTCCGACGGGCAGGATCCAGCAACGCGAGCCTTCTTAAGTTTGACGATTGACGTGAAGGCGCCGCCAATCGCGATCCCATTACTTTGCGCTCATCTCCCGTCCACGATGAATGGGCACATCGCTTCGGGGCCAGGCTAACACCAGCAGGTTTTAAGCTGCCAGCGCGCCCTGAGCGTAGTTTTCGTCGTTTGCGACTATTTAATCGTGATGTTGGATTTACGAGATACATCACGCTCTCGGCATGCACCGCAGGGATTGCAACCGGCGTCGAAGCCATGTCGCCCCCGTTGAACTTTCGTACTCTAGCAGATGGGGACCCGGTCACGCCAGTTCAAGGGGCGCGATCAATTGTTTTCGCGCATGATCCGCGCCTTCTGGCGGTTCCAGTCGCGCTGCTTCTCGGTGGCGCGCTTGTCGTGGAGCTTCTTGCCCTGCACCAGCGCCAGCTCGCACTTGACGAGGTTCTTCTTCCAGTACAGCTTGAGCGGCACGCAGGTGTGGCCCTTGTCCTGGGTGCGCGAGAAGATCCTGGCGATCTCCTTGCGGTGCAGCAGCAGCTTGCGGGTCCGCGTCGGGTCGGCCAGCACGTGGGTACTGGCGGTGTTGAGCGGCGTGAAGTGACTGCCCAGCAGCCAGGCCTCGCCATCCTTGATCAGGATGTAGGTGTCGGTCAGCTGGGCCTTGCCGGCACGCAGACTCTTGACCTCCCAGCCAGCCAAGGCCAGGCCGGCCTCGAAGGTCTCTTCGATGTGATACTCGAAGCGTGCCTTCTTGTTCAGGGCGATGGTGTTGCCGCCCGGCTTGTTGGCTTTCTTTTTGGCCATGGGTCCTCTGTGTTCGCTGAGTCCTGTCGACAGCCCTCCAACATGGGGCAAGGCGTGTTACCATTCAAGGGCTTGGCGTGATGATTCCCATGATACGCGCAAGCCCGAGTCAAGTCAGCGGAGAGGTGCATGCCCACGGTCAATCGGTCCGCACTGGTGCGGCATTCCGCCCAGGCCATGTTCGATCTGGTCAACGATTTCGAGCGTTACCCGGAGTTTCTGCCCGGCTGCCGCCGCGCGCGGCTGATAGAGAGCGACCAGGAGCACCTGGTCGGCGAGCTGACCCTGGCCAAGGCCGGCGTCGAGCAGAGCTTCACCACCCGCAACGACCTCTATGCGCCCGAGCGCATCGAGCTGTCGCTGGTCAGCGGCCCGTTCCGGCGCCTGCAGGGCCAGTGGCTGTTCATGCCCATGGGCGAACAGGCCTGCAAGGTGGCGCTGGAGATGAACTTCGAGTTTTCCAACCGCCTGCTCGGCATGGCCTTCGGCAAGCTGTTCAGCCAGATGGCCGGGCAACTGGTGGAAGCGTTCACGCGCCGGGCCGACGAGGTCTACGGACGTGGCTGATGCCGTGCGGGTCGAGGTGGCCTTCGCCCTGCCTCAGCGCCAGGTGATCGTGCCGCTGACGCTGCCGCCGGGCACCTCGGCGCGCGAGGCGGTGCGACGGGCGCATCTCGAGAGCCACTTCGCCGACCTGCCGACCGAGACGTTTTCCGAGGCCGAACTGGGCATCTTCGGGCGGCGCCTCGACGCCCCCGAGCAGTACACGCTGACGAACGGCGACCGCGTCGAGCTCTATCGCCCTCTGCGCATCGATCCCAAGCAGGCGCGCCGGCTGCGCGCCGCCCGCAAGCGCTGATTCATTCGGCGGCGGGCGTGGCCCCCTCGACCGCCCCGGTCGCCGGCTCGCCGCCCTGCGGCACGCGGTTGGGCGTGGTGTCGAGCAGATTGCCGGGCAGGGCGTCTTCCTCGATGGCCGGCCCCGCACTCGACTCGGCCTTGAGCTCCACCTCCTTGTCGATGTCGCCGCTGGTGCGCATGTCGACCAGCCGATCGTCGGCGAAGGTCAGGGTCAGGCGCTTGTAGACCTTGCCGCCGTAGGCCTTGTCGAGCAGGAAGACGTAGTCCCACTGGCTGGCGCTGAACGGCGTCTCGAGCAGCGGGCTGCCCATCACGTACTGGACCTGCTTGCGGGTCATGCCCGGCTTGAGCTGGGCCAGCATTTCCTGAGTGATGAGATTGCCCTGTGGCAGGTCGCGCTTGTAGACGCCGAAGTAGCTGCAGCCGGCCAGCAGCCCCAGGGCGAGCGAAAAGATGACTATTTTGATCAGGTTTTGCATTTGGCCCCGTTCTTCACTATCGTTGCTCTGGCCGATCATACCCGACCCACCACGATACTGCGAAGAGTTACCATGGCCGATCAGAACCATGAGCTGCGCCGTGCAGGCCTGAAGGTCACCCTGCCGCGCGTGAAGATCCTGCAGATTCTCGAGCGATCGAAGGACATGGAAACCCACCTCAGCGCCGAGGACGTCTACAAGGCGCTGCTCGATGCCGGTGAGGATGTGGGTCTGGCCACGGTATACCGCGTTCTGACCCAGTTCGAGGCCGCCGGCCTGGTGGTGCGCCATCACTTCGACGGCGGCCACGCCCTGTTCGAGGTCTCCCAGGAGGAACACCACGACCACATGGTGTGCCTGGAAAGCGGCAAGATCGTCGAGTTCTTCGACGAGGCCATCGAGCGCCGCCAGCAGGAAATCGCCGAGGAACACGGCTACGAGCTGGTCGACCATGCCTTGGTGCTGTACGTGCGCCCCAAGGACGCCGAGGCCCCCCACCAGTAGGCAGCAGGCCGGCCATCCCCCGGCAGGTGGCGGGCCGCTCACGCGCGCTTGCCTTGATCCTCGCCGGGGCACCCCCACTGTCTATCCCGCTCGACCCCACCGATGACGGCCAAGCCGGTGTCACCGCGACAGATCCGTCCCCAGCAAATGCCCCAGCGCCTGCGTGTCACAGGCCGCGTGCGGCACCACGACACTCTCGAGATCCACCGCCCGGCAGCGCGGGCAGGGCTGCACGCCCCGCGAGCCGCGCCGCTCCACATAGACCAGCGCCTGACAGTGGCGGCACAGAAACAACGCCCGGCGTGATTCGATCATGACACCTCCCCCTGACACCATCCCTTGTTCATGCCGGTCTCGGCCGGCTTGATATCTTCAGTGTGTCAGGCCCCGTGCGGGCGTCGAGATGAAAACCGTGACGCCGGCGACATGAACCGAATCGACTTATTACCTGTCGCAGGACTGAGAAGGGTGGCTGCGTCGGCATGATCGACGCTCGCCCGGCGTTCAATGGCCCGGCGCGGATATGCCACACTGTTCCCGAACCGTCATGGAAGGAGTTCGCCATCATGCTCAAGAAAACGATCACCTGGCGTGAGGTGCCGGGCGCCGGCGACAGCGAGCCGCGTTACGAGGTCTACGACAGCGATACCGGCACCGTCATCGGCCTCTACGACAGCCGCGAGGCCGCCCAGGCCGAAGTGGAGTCCATGAACCAGTCCGATGTGGAAGGCCGGGGAAGCGGCCATCGCAAGCAGGAAGCCGATCCCGCCGGCGGCTGACGGCGAGTGGCCGGGCATTCCCCGGCCCTCTGGGGGCGATCAGGAGGCGGCACGTCCCGCCGTTTCGCGCCAGGGCGCCTTGCCCGCCGCCATGACCTTCTCGAGATCATCGCCGTGGCACTTGAAGGCCCGACAGTCGGCACAGCGAATCTCCTGTTCGCTGTCCGCGGGCATCGGCAGCAGGAAGCGCTCCCCGCCGCACACATTGCATTGCAGTTCCAGCGTTACCGTCAGCATGGTCATCCCTTTCCGTTGTTGATGTGTCGCGTCCCTGGGTACGGCGCAGTCGGCCGTCCATTCCCGCCAACCCGCCACGCGACGGGTTGAACTCGGCGGCCCTACGTACAAGAATTGTACAATATACAGCCAAACGGGCCCCTTCGCTATCGCCGCCAGTATCCCGACGCCCCGTGACAGGGCCGTGAAACCCGCGATCGTGGCTCGGGCCGAGGGGGCGGCGATGTTATCATCAGGGCCTGCTAATTCCACAAGACAAGAATGGCGAGACGCGCCACTTCACATGGAGGTTCGACGTGCTGAAACCATCCCTGCGTTCCTGGCTGGGGTACGGCCTGTGGCTGGCCCTGGTGCTGTTCACGCTACCGGCGCTGGCTCAACCAGCGGCGTCGGCATCCCCCGATGCCGACGCCGGTCCGGCCTACAGCACCCTGGCCGACCTGCTCGAGAATGATGCCTCGCGCCAGCAGCTGATCGAGGAACTGCGCCGCCTCGCCGACACCACCGGGGCCGCCGGGCAGGCGTCGGGAGCAGCGACAACCTCGCCCGCCGCGGCGCCCGAGAACGTCAGTCTGGCCCGGCATATCGCCGAGATGACCAGCGACATAGCCAGCGACGCCGGCACCCAGCTCCATAATCTGGGCCGGGCACTGATGGGCATTGTCTCGCCACAGGATCATGCCGGTCCGGGTATCGACCTGGCGGCGCTGAGCAGCGCGGCGATCAACCTGACCCTGGTGATCGTCGCCACCTTCGCGGTGTTCTTCCTGCTGCGCCGGCTGATGCATCCGCTGTTCGTGCGCATCAGCCACTGGTCCCAACAGGGCGAAGGCCGCAGCGCCCTGCTGCGCCTGGTGGTGGCCGTGGCCATCGCCGCGCTGGTCGACGTGGTGGTGATCGCCCTGGGCTATGTCGGCGGCAACCTGATCGCCACCTTCGCCATCGGCGAGAGCGGCAGCCTCTCCACCCAGGCCTCGCTGTTCCTCAACGCCTTCCTGGTCATCGAGCTGGTCAAGGCCGCCCTGCGCATGCTGCTGTCGTCGCACTACGACGGCCTGCGGCTGATTCCCACCAACGCCGCCACCGCCGCGCACTGGAACCGCTGGCTGGCCACGCTGACCGGCTTCGTCGGCTACGGCATGCTGGTGCTGGTGCCGATCGTCAACTTCAACCTGTCGCCGGCGCTGGGCAAGGGGATCGGCCTGCTGGTCATGATCCTGGCCTTCATCTATGCCACCACCATGGTGCTGCGCAATCGCCAGGCGATGCGCGAGGCGCTCGACGCCAAGGCCGAACAGGCCACCATGAGCCCCAGCCGGGTCGGCCTGCGGCTGCTCGGCCGGGTCTGGCACTGGCTGGCCATCGCCTACTGCCTGATGGTGCTGCTGGTGAGCATCGTGCGCCCCGAGTCCGCCCTGCCCGACGTCGCCATCGCCACCCTGCAGTCGCTGGTCATCGTCGGCGTGGGCCTGCTGATCTCGGGCAGCCTGACCCAGATCATCGGCCGGCGCATTACCCTCTCGGATGAACTGCGCCGCCGGCTGCCGCTGCTCGAGGTGCGTCTCAACGCCTACATTCCCACCTTCCTCAAGGTGATCCGCACCATCATCCTGGTCGTGGTGGCCATGCTGGTGCTCAATGCCTGGGGCGCCTTCGACCTGGCCGCCTGGTACGCCACCGAGGCGGGCCGCGGCATCGTCAGCAAGGTCATCGACGTCATCGTCATCCTCGCCGTCGCCGCGGCCGTGTGGATCGCCCTGGCCAGCCTGATCGAACATCGCCTCAATCCGGAAACCGGCAGCGGCGAGCCCTCGGCCCGCGCCAAGACCCTGCTCAGCCTGTTCCGCAACGCCCTGGCGATTGCCCTGGTTACCATGACGGCGATGATCGTGCTCGCCGAGATCGGCATCAACATCGGCCCGCTGATCGCCGGTGCCGGGGTGATCGGCCTGGCCATCGGTTTCGGCGCCCAGAAGCTGGTTCAGGACATCATCACCGGGGTATTCATCCAGGTGGAGAACGCCATGAACACCGGCGACGTGGTCACCGTGGGCGGCGTCACCGGCACCGCCGAGCGCCTGAGCATCCGCTCGGTGGGCATCCGCGACCTGGCCGGCACCTACCATATCGTGCCCTTCTCCAGCGTCGACACCGTCTCCAACTACATGCGCGAGTTCGGCAACCACGTCGGCGAGTACGGCATCGCCTACCGCGAGAGCATCGACGACGCCATCGCCCAGCTGGAACTGGCCTTCGAGGATCTCAAGGCCAGCGAGCACGGCAACAAGCTGCTGGCGCCGCTGACCGTGGCCGGCGTGACCGCCCTGGCCGACAGCTCGGTGAACATCCGGGTGGTGATCAAGACCACGCCGGGCGACCAGTGGGGCATCGGCCGGGCCTACAACCGCCTGGTCAAGCTGCGCTTCGACGCTGCCGGCATCGAGATCCCCTTCCCGCACACCACGCTGTATTTCGGCGAGGACAAGGACGGCAGCGCCCCGGCGGCCAACATCCGTCTGGTCGAGAATCGCCGCCAGGCCGCCGACACCACCCGCAGCGAGCCCGCGACCGACGACAACGCCCCGGTCTACCGGGTCAGCGATCCCTCGCACAAGAAGCCGGACGAGGACGACGTGGACTCGCCGCAGGAGCGTTGATCACGCCGACCCGGCCATCACATCGACCCAAAAAAGGGGCTGCCTTCGGGCCGCCCCTTTTCATTGTCCACCCGGTGTGGCGCGCCAGGTTACTGAGTGGTCACCAGCATCACCGCGCTGAGAATCGCGGTGACCCACATCGCCGGCTTGATCGCCGTCAGCCGCCCGGTACACAGCTTGATGATCACGAAGCTCAGGAAGCCGAAGGCGATCCCCAGAGTGATCGAATAGGTCAGTGGCATCAGGATGATCGCCAGGAAGGCGGGGAAGGCCTGGTCGAACTTCTCCCATTCGATCTGGCGTACCGGCGCCATCATGAACAGCCCGACCATTACCAGCGCCGGCGCGGTGGCGACCGCCGGCACCAGCGACAACAGCGGCGAAAGGAACAGAAACGGCAGGAACAGCAGGCCGATGACCACCGCCACCAGCCCGGTACGCCCGCCCTGGGCAACGCCGGCGCCGGACTCGATGAAGGTCTGGGCGGCGCTGGTGCCCAGCGGCGCGGCGATCATCGAGGCGAAGGCGTCCACGGTCATCGAGCGCTTGAGGTTGCGTGGATTGCCGTCCTCATCCTTGAGATCGGCGGACTCCGCCAGCGCCAGGAAGCACGACAGCGAATCGAAGAAGTTGGTGAACAGCATGACGAAGATGAACGGCAGGTAGCCCACCTTCAGCGCCCCCCACACATCGACCTGCAGCACGGCGCTGAAGTCCGGCCACGACGCCAGGCCGTTCCACTGCACCACGACGTCACCGCCCCACAGCCGCCCCATCGGCAGCGCCAGCAGGGTGGTGAAGGCAATCCCCAGGATCAGCGCGCCGTTGAGGCGCAGGATGGTGAAGATCGCCGTGGCCATCATGCCCAGGAAGAAGGTGATCAGCGCCGGGTCGAGATCGCCCAGCGAGACCAGCGTCGCCGGGTTGGCGACCACGAAGCCGGCGTTCTTGAAGCCGATGAAGGTGATGAACAGCCCGATGCCGCAGGTAATGGCGAAGCGCAGCGAATCGGGGATCGCCTCGATGATCGCCTTGCGGACGTTGAACATCGCCAGCACCGCGAACATCACCCCGGACCAGAACACGCAGCCCAGCGCCGTCTGCCAGGGCAGCCCCGCCCCCTGGACCAGGGTATAGGTGAACAGCGCGTTCATGCCCATCCCCGGCGCGACGAGAATCGGATTGCGCGCATAGAGCCCCATCGCCAGGCTGCTCATGAAGCTGATCATCACGGTGGCGGACAATGCCGCCGAGAACGGGATACCGGCATCGCTGAGGATCGCCGGGTTGACGACGATGATGTACATCCCCGCCAGAAAGGTGGCCAGGCCGGCCAGCAGTTCGGTCCTGAGCGTCGATCCACGACGCTCGATGTTGAAGTAGCGCACCAGGAAGGACGTGCGCCGCGAGTCGAGGGAACGAGACGCCTCGAGAGACGCCGAAGTGCCTTGTTGCATGGGTCGGGTTCCATTGTTGTTGTCGATCGGATGCAAGAGCGCCTTACAGCGTATGCGATATTTGACCATTTGGACAAACAAAGGGCACAGACTTTCGTATACAAACATCGCGACGATCTGGTGGCGGCCCACCCCGGGAATGACGAGGGCGCCCGGGCAAGGAGGGGGCTGAACAAAAAAGGGCGCCCACGAGGGGCGCCCAGGAGAGCAATTCGCGGTCGCGTCAGGGGTTCTGGTCGCTGGGCTGCGGCAGCGCCGGCAGCGACTTGTCGAGCAGCTCGACGCTCTGACGGTAGTAGAGCTGGCTCTTGTTGTGGTCGCCAAGGTTGGCGAACAGCCGCGCCAGCTCGGCGCACACCACGCCGCTGGGGCGCTGGCGCTGGCTGGCCTCGAAGTACTCCTGCGCCTTGCCCCAGTAGGCGTTGCGCAGCGACAGGCGCCCCAAGGTCAGCAGCAGGTCGGGGTCATTGGGCCGTTCCTGCAGCCACTTCTCGGCATAGGCTAGCTGGCGGCCGGCATCGACGTTGAGCAGGCCGTAACGCAGCACCAGACGGCTGTCCCAGTGCTCCTTGAGGGTCTGGCGCAGCAGGCGCTCGGCGATGCCCTCCTCCTTGCCGCGGACCAGGGCTTCGGTATACAGGCCGACCAGCTCCACGTCGCCGCGCAGGTAGTCGGGCATCTCCGCCCACAGGTTGCGCACCCGCTCGACATCGCCGGGCCGGCGGGCCGCCTGCAGGATCAGCTCGCGATAGGCGCGCTGCTCCATGTGGCGGCGCTCGTCGTCGCCGACCAGCTGCTGACGCGCCAGGCGCGGCATCAGGCGACGAATGCCGTCCCAGTCGTTGACGCTCAGGTAGGCCTGCTTGAGCAGCTTGAGCACCTGCGGATGATCGGGCAGCTGCTTTTCCAGGCGCGTCAGGGTGGCCAGCGCCTCCTCGAACTGCTGGCGGTCGAGCATCAGCTGCGCCTGGACCAGCCCCACGGCGGCATCCGAGCCCTCGGTGCTGAAATGAGCCCGCTTGAGCAGCGCGTCGGCCTGGTCGTGGCGCCCCTGGTAGTGAGCCGCCAGGGCCGCCGAGAGGTAGTTGACCAGCGGCGTGCTGGAGTCGTCCGCCGCCTTGGTCAGGGACTTCTCGGCCCGCTTCCAGCGGCCCTCGGCGAGCGCCACCAGACCGCGCACGGTGCGGCGCATGGCGTTGCGCTGACGGGTGCGGGTGTTCCACACCTTGAGCCGGCTGACCGGACGCCGCAGGCGCATCAGCAGGCGCAGCACGAAATGCAGCACCACGAACACGGCGAACAGCAGCACCAGGCCGAACCAGAACGAGGTCTGGAAGGAGGTATCACCCACGCGCACCAGCCAGTAGCCGGGCACCGACTGCATCAGCTGGCCGAACAGCGCACCGATCGCCAGGCCGAAGACGACGACGAGAATCAGTTTCCTCATGCCGCGCCGCTCCCGGCGTCATGACGACGCTCCATGAAATCGCGCAGCTTCTGCAGCGAGGCGCTGATGTCCGGCAGTTCCGGGCGAATGGTCTTGTCGCCGAGCGAGCCGAGCTGATCCAGCGCGCTGCTCACGCCCTGGTTGCCGGTGTCGTAGTAGCCCTGAATCAGCGAGCGCGCCTTGTCCAGGCTGGCGCGGTACAGCTTGGGATCGCTCTGCAGCAGGGCCAGCTGGGCCTGCTCGAGCTGGAGACGCACGTTCTGGCGCAGGTAGGACTCCTGCTCCGGCGTGATCAGCGCCTCGAGTGCCTGATCGTGCTTGCGCACCACCACCAGGTCCTTGAGCTCCTTGCCGAAGTGCACCAGTTGCTGCTGCCAGCCGCCCTTCACCGGCGAGGTGTCGCCGGCCTGAGCCGCCTGCTGCTGGATATCCTGTTCCAGCGGCAGCTTGGCCAGCTGCTCCTGCAGCGCCATCAGCGTCAGGTAGACACCGGTGCGGTCGATCTGCGGCACCGAGTTCAGTTCACCGAGCTCCGACTGGATGGCGCGACGCACCGGGGTCAGCGCCGGATTGTCGAGCTGGGCGAGGCGCTTGTCGGCGGTCTGCAGCAGCGAGACGGCGCCCTTCACGTCACGCTCGAGCTGCAGGCGCTGATTGGCCAGGCCCAGCAGGTATTCCACCTCGGCGAAGCGCCACTCGCTGGCGTCGGTCTGCTGCTTGCTGGCCAGCTGGGCCAGCACCTTGTCGAGGGTGGCGTTCATTTCCTGACGGTACTGCTGGAAGTCGTCGCGGATCGCCTGCACGGCCTGGCCGCGCTGGCTGTCGCGCTGCTCGAGCTGGCTGCGCAGATCATCGAGCCCCTGGCGGTTCTGCGACACCTGGTCGAGCGCACTCAGACGCTGCTGCTGTTGCTGAAGCTGCTGCCAGCCCCACCAGCCGCCGACGCCCACACCGGCCGCCAGCACCACCACCAGCGCCAGGGCGATGCCGCCGGCCTTGCCGCCGCTTCCGCCGCCCGAAGACCGCGCAGTACCGCCATTGCCGGTAGGCGGCGGCGTAGCCTTGCCGTTGCCGGCGGTCTTGCCGCTCTCGCCCTTCGCCGGGGTCTGTTTCGCGCCCTGCGATGAGCCGCTGGACTTGCCGCCCGATGCCTTGTCCGCGGCGGCTTTTCCGTTCGAGGCGCTCTTGGCGTTGTTCGTCTTGCCCGCGGCAGACGTGTTCGTCGAGGCCGGCTTCGTCGACGACGACGCGGCGGCCTTGTCGCGACCACGGTCGGACGAGGCCCGCTCGGCCTTGCCATTGCCCGGCGCGGCGGACGTGTCGCCGGACGGCTGGTCACCGCCGGCCGCCGTGTCCTTGCCCCCGCCGGACGGCGAACGCGGTTCGTCCTGATCGTGTTCTTGCTTGCTCATCTGTCGCTAGCCCTTTTCAAGATCATCATGATCGGCGCCATTGAGGTTGCAGACGTCGGCCACGGCGGCTGCCAGCGCGGCCGGCGAGGCGCCTTTCGCCATCACGGGGCGCAGGAAACCCAGGTTGTCGGCCAGTGTAGCCAAACGTCGACTGGAAACGATTAGCGGTTGGTTCAACGCTGCCTTGTGACACCATCCTGCCAGATGTTCGAGCAGTTCGCCGCTGGTCACAACCAGCGCCGCGAAATCCCCCTCGCGCAGTCGTGCCTGCATCGCCGGCTCGGGCGGCCGTAACTCGCGGCGATACAGCGCCAGCCGGGTGACCCGCGCCCCGCGCTGCGACAAGGTGTCGCCCAGGGTGGGCCGACCGCCCTCCCCGGCCGCCAGCAGCACCCGCTGGCCCTCGAGAGAAGCCAGCGAGGGCAGCGCCAGCAGTGCCTCACTGGTAGTGCCCGCCGCGGCCGGCGGCAGGTGGACGCGCACGCCGAGCTCGCGATGCAACACCTCGGCACTGCCGGCGCCGAGCGCATAGAAGCGCGGCCCCAGCGGCAGCTGTGGCCAGTAGCGGTCGAGCCCCTCGGCCAGGCAGCGGGCCGCGAACGGACTGACCACGATCACCCGGTCCATGTTGTCGAAATCGAGCCAGGCCTGGCGGGCCACCGGCGTCTCGGGCAGGGCCTCCAGGCGCATCGCCTCGAGCCTGACCGGTTCGGCGCCGCGCGCCTCGAGCGCCCGGGCCAGCGGCACCGCGCGCTCCCCCGGCCGGGTGATCAGCACACGCGGGCGTGCCGCCATCAGGGTTCGCCGTAGACCTGGGCCAGAATCTCGCCGGCGCCCTGGTCGAGCAGCTCCTCGGCGATGCGGATGCCGAGCGTTTCAGGCTCGGTGGCCGCGCCACGGCCCTCGGTACGCAGCACGCGAGTGCCGTCCGGGGTCCCCACCAGCGCACGCAGCCACAACGTACGTCCGTCGTCCTCGAGCACCGCGTGGCCGGCGATGGGCACCTGGCAGCCGCCCTCGAGGCGCGTGTTCATGGCCCGCTCGGCGCGCACCCGGGTGGCCGTCTCGGCATGGTCGAGCGGCGTCAGCAGCGCCAGCAAGTCCGGGTCATTGGTGCGGCATTCGATGCCCAGCGCGCCCTGGCCGCAGGCCGGCAGGCTGATCTCGGGCGGCAGCTCGCGGGTGATCCGCTCGCCGAGCCCCAGCCGGCGCAGCCCGGAGGTGGCGAGGATGATGGCGTCGAACTCGCCGGCATCCAGCTTGCCCAGGCGCGTCTGCACGTTGCCGCGCAGGTTGAGAATCTCGAGGTCGGGGCGTGCCTCGCGGATCTGCAGGCCGCGGCGCAGGCTGGAAGTGCCCACACGCGCCCCCTCGGGCAGGGCGTCGAGGTCGGTGTAGTCGTTGGAGACGAAGGCGTCGGTGGGCTCGGCCCCCTCGAGGATCACCGACAGCCCCAGCCCCTCGGGGAAGTGCATCGGAACGTCCTTCATCGAATGCACGGCGATATCGGCGCGGCCGTCGAGCATGGCGTCTTCCAGTTCCTTGACGAACAGCCCCTTGCCGCCGACCTTGGCCAGCGGCGCGTCGAGGATCTTGTCGCCCCGGGTGGTCATCGCTACCAGCTCGACGTCGAGCCCCGGGTGCAGCGCCTGGAGCCGCTCGCGCACATGTTCGGCCTGCCACAGGGCCAACCGGCTCTGGCGTGTGGCGATGCGAAGGGTCTGGATCGCGGGCACGGTGATCTCCCTGAAAGTCGGCATGATTCGGTGGGCAATGCGGCGGTCACGGCGGCACGCTCGGCGCCATGCCGTCACCTCGGCCCAAACTGTCATCATAAAGCAGTCGCGGGACAAGGAAAAATGCGCCGGGGCGAGCGGTCGCGCGCCGGGGTGATCGCGGCTTGCCGCCAGGTCAGCCCCGCGCCCGCTCCCCCGGCTTCGCCAGCCCGCGGGGCGCGCTCGCCAGGCGCGCTGACTCTGGTACACTCGGTGCCAGACTTTCACGCAATCAAGCAGGATCGCATCCCCGATGAGTCAGCAGACCAATCAATCCTGGGGGGGGCGCTTCAGCGAACCCACCGACGCCTTCGTCGAGCAGTTCACCGCCTCGGTGAACTTCGATCGCCGCCTCTTCCATCACGACATTCGCGGCTCGATCGCCCACGCGACCATGCTCGCGCGGGTCGGCGTGCTGACCCTCGACGAACGCGACGCGATCATCCAGGGCCTCGGCGAGATCGAGCGCGAGATCGAGGAGGGCGCCTTCCCCTGGTCGGTGGCGCTCGAGGACGTGCACATGAACATCGAGGCACGCCTGACCGAGAAGATCGGCATCACCGGCAAGAAGCTGCACACCGGGCGCTCGCGCAACGACCAGATCGCCACCGACATCCGCCTCTACCTGCGCGACGAGATCGACGCCATCGATGCCGAGCTGGCGCGCCTGCGTGACGGGCTGATCGAGCTGGCCACCCGCGAGGCGGACACCATCATGCCCGGCTTCACCCACCTGCAGACCGCCCAGCCGGTGACCTTCGGCCACCACCTGCTCGCCTGGCAGGAGATGGTGGCCCGCGACCACGAGCGCCTGCGCGACTGCCGCAAGCGGGTCAACGTCATGCCGCTGGGTGCCGCGGCACTGGCCGGCACCACCTACCCCATCGATCGCCACGTCACCGCCGAACTGCTGGGCTTCGAGCGTCCGGCCGAGAATTCGCTGGATGCGGTCTCGGATCGCGACTTCGCCATCGAGTTCGCCGCGCTGGCCAGCCTGCTGCTGATGCACCTGTCGCGGATGAGCGAGGAGCTGGTGCTGTGGACCAGCGCCCAGTTCGACTTCATCGACCTGCCGGATCGCTTCTGCACCGGCAGCTCGATCATGCCGCAGAAGAAGAACCCCGACGTGCCCGAACTGGTGCGCGGCAAGAGCGGCCGGGTCTACGGTCACCTGATGAGCCTGCTGACGCTGATGAAGTCCCAGCCGCTGGCCTACAACAAGGACAATCAGGAGGACAAGGAACCGCTGTTCGACACCCTCGACACCGTCAAGGGTTGCCTGCGCGCCTTCGCCGACATGATTCCGGCGATCGAGGCCAAGGCCGACAGCATGTACGAGGCGGCCCGCCGCGGTTTCTCCACCGCCACCGACCTGGCGGACTACTTGGTGCGCGCCGGGGTGGCCTTCCGCGACGCCCACGAGATCGTCGGCCAGTCGGTGGCCTACGGTATCGAGCAGGGCAAGGATCTCTCCGAGATGACCCTCGAGGAGCTGCGCCAGTTCTCGGACGCGATCGGCGAGGACGTCTTCGAGGTACTGACGCTGGAAGGCTCGGTGGCCGCGCGCAACCACATCGGCGGCACCGCGCCGGACCAGGTCCGCGCCGCCGCCCAGCGCGCCCGCGACGCCCTGAGCGCGCTCATGGAGGAGCGGGCGTGACGGCCCGGCGCCTGACCGCGGCACTGCCGGCGCTGCTGCTGGCCGCCGGGGTGCTGGCGGGCTGCGGCCAGAAGGGGCCGCTGTATCATCCCGGCGACGAGCAGGCCGCCCGGCAGTACGATCCGGCGGACGCCTACACCCCGGACGACGAGACCCAGGCACCGGACGCCGCTCCGGACTCCGGTGCATCGAGCGAACACAGCGGGACATAAGCAGCATGGATCATTTCGACTACCGTGACGGCCAGCTTCATGGCGAGGACGTGCCGCTGGCGACAATCGCCCAGCGCTTCGGCACACCCTGCTACGTCTACTCCCGGGCCACGCTGGAGCGTCACTTCCGCGCCTACAGCGAGGCGCTGGCCGGGCACCCGCACCTGATCTGCTACGCGGTGAAGGCCAACTCCAACCTGGCCGTGCTCGACGTGCTGGCGCGGCTCGGCGCCGGTTTCGACATCGTCTCGGTGGGCGAGCTAGAACGGGTGCTGGCCGCCGGCGGCGACCCGTCCCGGGTGGTGTTCTCCGGCGTCGCCAAGGAACGCCACGAGATGGCCCGCGCGCTGGAAGTGGGCATCAAGTGCTTCAACGTCGAGTCGCTGCCCGAGCTGGAGCGCCTCGACGAGGTCGCCGGCGAGTGCGGGACGATCGCGCCGGTGTCGCTGCGCGTCAATCCCGATGTCGACGCCCGCACCCATCCGTACATCTCCACCGGGCTCAAGGCCAACAAGTTCGGCATTCCCGTCGACGACGCGCCGGCAGTCTACGCCCGCGCCGCCGAGCTGCCCAACCTGCGGGTGGTGGGGCTGGACTGCCACATCGGCTCGCAGCTCACCGAGATCGCCCCGTTCCTGGACGCCCTCGACCGGCTGCTGGTGCTGCTCGAGCGGCTCGAGGCCCAGGGCATCACCATCGAGCACCTCGACCTGGGCGGCGGCCTGGGCGTTCCCTACCAGGGCGAACAGCCCCCGGCCCCGTTCGACTATGCCCGCGCCCTGCTCGAGCGCCTGGCCACCTGGAAGGAAGGCCGGGACCTGACCCTGCTGTTCGAGCCGGGGCGCTCCATCGCCGCCAACGCCGGCGTGCTGCTGACCCGCATCGAGTATCTCAAGCCCGGCGAGACCAAGCATTTCGCGATCGTCGACGCCGGCATGAACGACCTGATCCGCCCGGCGCTGTACCAGGCCTGGCAGGCGATCCTGCCGGTGGACACCCGCGCCCCCCGCGAGCGCGCCACCTACGACGTGGTCGGCCCGGTCTGCGAGACCGGCGACTTCCTGGGCAAGGATCGCGAGCTCGCCGTGGCGCCGGGCGACCTGCTGGCGGTACGCTCGGCCGGGGCCTACGGCTTCGTCATGGCCTCCAACTACAACAGCCGCCCGCGCCCGCCCGAGGTCATGGTCGACGGCGACCGCAGCCATCTGGTGCGGCGCCGCGAGACCCTCGAGGAGCTGTGGGCGGGCGAGGCACGACTGCCGGAGAATCGCTGATGCGGGTGTACTTCACCAAGATGCACGGCCTGGGCAACGACTTCATGGTGGTCGACCTGGTCACCCAGCGGGCACGCTTCGACGCCGAGCAGATCCGCCGGCTCGCCGATCGCCACTTCGGCATCGGCTTCGACCAGTTGCTGCTGGTCGAGCCGCCGCGCGACCCGGAGATGGACTTCCGCTACCGGATCTACAACGCCGACGGCAGCGAGGTGGAGAACTGCGGCAACGGCGCGCGCTGCTTCGCCCGCTTCGTGCGCGACCAGCAGCTGACCCACAAGCGCGAGATCCGCGTCGAGACCCTCGGCGGTCCGCTGACGCTGCTGGTCACCGAGGACGAGCGCGTGCAGGTCGACATGGGCGCCCCGCGCTTCGCCCCCGAGGCGCTGCCCTTCACGGCCGACGCCGACCGGGTGCTGCATGCCCTCGAGGTGGACGGCGAGCGTCTCGAGATCGGCGCGGTCTCCATGGGCAATCCCCACGCCGTGCTGCGGGTCGATGACGTCGACAGCGCACCGGTGGCCCGCCTGGGGCCCCGGATCGAGCATCACCCGCACTTCCCGCGCCAGGTCAACGTCGGCTTCATGCAGGTGGCCTCGCGCCACGAGATCCGCCTGCGCGTGCATGAGCGCGGCGCCGGCGAGACCCTGGCCTGTGGCACCGGCGCCTGTGCCGCCGTGGCCAGCGGCATCCGCCAGGGCCTGCTGGAGAGCCCCGTGACGGTACACCTGCCGGGCGGGTCGCTGACCATCGAGTGGGCCGGCGATGAAACGGCGCCACTGCTCATGACCGGGCCCGCCGAGCGCGTGTTCGACGGCCGCGTGAACCTGCGCTGATCCTGCGCGGCAGGATCGCAACGCCCCGACTTTCCGCGAAACTGACGAGGACGCCACCCATGCCTCCCGCGAAAGCGCCCGAACCCCGGCAGACCCTCGACCCCGATATGGTGGCGCAGTGGCTGGCCCGTCACCCCGACTTCTTCGTCGGCCGCGAGGGTCTGCTGCAGCAGCTCAAGGTGCCGCACCCCGACGCCCGTAACGGGGCCGTCTCGCTGCTCCAGCGGCTGGTGCTCGACCTGCGCGAGCGGGCCGAAGGTGCCGAGCGCCGTCTCGAGCAGCTGCTCGATTCGGCCCGCCACAACGAGTCGCAGTACCGGCGGACCCGTGAGCTGATCCTGGCGCTGCTCGAGGCCGAGGACAGCGACGCCCTGGGCGAGACCCTGGCCACCCAGCTGGCCGAACGCTTTCGCACCCAGGCCGTGGCGCTGTGGTGCGCCCCCTCGCTCACCGACTGCGACCCCGCACCGCCGCAGCCGCCGCGCTTCGTGCTCGACGAGGCCAGCGGTGCCCGCCTGGCGGCGCTGCTCGACGGCCGGGCCAGTCGCTGCCGGCGCCTCTCGCGTACCGACTGGAAGCGCCTGCTGCCGCATATCGACCCGCCCTCGCAGGCCGGCTCCTGTGCCGTCACCCGGCTGACGCTGGGCGAGCCGCAGGGTTACCTGATCCTCGCCAGCCATGACGCCGAGCACTTCCGCGCCAGTCTGGACACCCTGTTCACCGAGTACCTCGGCGAGGTCGTCACGCGACTGATGGTGGCCCATGCCCGCCCCGACTGACGACCTGGACGCCGCCGTCGAGGACTTCCTGCAGGCCCTGGCGCGGGAGGCCAGCCCGGCCACGGTGGACGCCTACCGGCGCGACCTGGCGGCGCTGACCGCCTTCGTCCGCGAGGCCGGGCTCGCCGACTGGGCCGAGCTGGATCGTGACCAGATCCGCCGCTTCCTGGGCCGCGAGCGCGCCCGCGGCCTGGCGCCACGCAGCCTGGCCCGGCGCCGGGCGGCACTGTCGCGCTTTACCCGCAGCCTGCACGATCAGGGTGTCCTGACCCACGACCCGGTCCGCCTGACGCGCACGCCCCGCGCCCCCGCGTCCCTGCCCCGGCCGCTGGACGTCGATCAGCTGTCGCGTTTCCTCGACACCCCGCACGACGGCTCGCCGCTGGCGTGCCGCGACCAGGCGATGTGCGAGCTGTTCTACTCCAGCGGCCTGCGTCTGGCCGAGCTGGCCGGCCTCGATCTCGACCACCTTGCCGCGCATCGCGTGCGCGTGCTCGGCAAGGGCGCCAAGCCCCGTCAGGTGCCAGTGGGGCAGCGCGCCGCCCAGGCCCTGGACGCGTGGCTGGCAGCCCGCCCGGCCCTGGCGGCGGCCGGCGAACCGGCGCTGTTCGTCGGCCGCCGCGGCGCCCGCCTGGGGCACCGCGCCATCCAGCAGCGCCTGTCGCGGCTCGCCGTCGAACGCGGTCTGCCGGAACACCTGCACCCGCACCGCTTGCGCCACTCGTTCGCCAGCCATCTGCTCGAGTCCAGCCAGGACCTGCGGGCCGTTCAGGAACTGCTCGGTCACGCCAACCTGTCGACCACCCAGATCTATACCCGGCTGGACTGGCAGCACCTGGCCGGCGTCTACGATGCCGCCCACCCCCGAGCGCGCCGGCGCACGCCGGATGCCGACGACCAACAGCCGGACTGATCCCGCAAGGAGCCCCGCCGATGCGCCCCATCACCGCCCTGACCTTCGACCTGGACGATACCTTCTGGGACAACGCGCCGGTCATGGCGCGCACCGAAACCGGCCACTACGACTGGCTGCACGAGCGCGTCGGCCATGCCGGGCATTTCCCGCTGGAGGAGTACCAGCGCCGCCGGCTGGCCTTCGCCGAGCGCCACCCCGTGCGCCGTGGCGACTTCACCTGGGTGCGTCGCGAGACGCTGCGCGAGATGCTTGTCGAGTTCGGCCTGGAGGCGGCCGACGCGGCGCACTGGGCCGAGGCCGCCATCGAGCGGATGCTGGCCCTGCGCCACGAGATCGAGGTGTTCGAGGAGGTGCCGGCGATGCTCGACGCGCTGGGGCAACGCTACCGGCTCGGCGCGATCACCAACGGCAATGTGGACCTGACGCGCCTGGCGATCGGTCGCCATTTTCCGGTGATCATCAACGCCGGCGAGAGCCTGGCGCCCAAGCCCGATGCCCGCCCCTTCCTCGCGGCGCTGGCGCGACTCGGCCCGGTGCCGCCCTCGCAGGGCCTGCATGTCGGCGATTCCTGGCGTGAGGACGTGCTGCCGGCGCGGCGGCTGGGCATGCGGGTGGCCTGGATCGACAAGGATGACGAGCGTCCGGCGGCGCTGCCCGAGGGCGTGTATCGCCTGGGGCATATCCGCGAGCTGCCGGCGTTGCTGGAAAGACTGGAAGGCTGACGACGCGGCTTTTCCGGCGCCCGTCTGCCCGGGCGCCGGCGTATCCCGCTCTCAGGTTTCGACGGCGTCGAGCAGCCAGGCGTCGAGCCGGGCCTCCAGGGTATCCAGTCCCTGGCGCTTGAGCGACGAGAACAGCTGGATGCTGACCAGGTCCTCCCACTCGCGCAGCTGCGAGCGCACCTTGGCCAGTGCGTTCTTCGCCGCGCCGGGCTTGAGCTTGTCGGCCTTGGTCAGCAGGATGTGCACCGGCATGTCCTGCTCGTCGGCCCAGCCCAGCATCATCTCGTCGAACTCGCTAAGCGGATGGCGCACGTCCATCAGCAGCACCACCCCCTGCAACGAACCGCGCCGCTGCAGGTAATCGGCCAGGTGACGCTGCCACTCGCGCTTGACCGCTTCCGGCACCTTGGCGTAGCCGTACCCCGGCAGGTCAACCAGTCGGCAAGCCTCGTCGCCGCCGAGACTGAAGAAGTTGATCAGCTGGGTGCGCCCCGGTGTCCGGGAGGTCCGGGCCAGCGCCTTCTGCCGGGCGAGGGTGTTGATGGCGCTCGACTTGCCGGCGTTGGAACGGCCGGCGAAGGCCACCTCGCGACCCTCGTCGGCCGGGCACTGGCCGAGCGTGGGGGCGCTGGTCATGAAATGGGCGGTCTGGTAGTTGAGACGGGTCACGGCTTGCCTCGTCGGGCTGGGCGGAAATCGGCTTGACCGGCGATTGTAGCACTCCCGTCCGGCGGCTGTGAGCCTCGCACCCGGCTAGCCAAGGCCATCGCCGTTGGCTCTGACGAGGGCGCCAGGGGCAGGTTGGAGAGGGGGTTTTTGGCCATGGCCGGAAAAATGTTCCTTTCCATATCCGGCATTCCCGCCATCCATGGCGGTCAGATAGCCCAAGTAGCGCCCAGGGAGGGGTCTATAGCGCCCCTCGGAAACCTGCCGACGGATCAGCCCGAGTCATGTTGCAGCTATCTACGATTGCCCCACCCGACGGCATCACCGGAACCTCCGCGCCCGCGACGACTCCAACACGCCGACGAATCTGATACCTTTAGACGCATTGCCATCATCGAAAGGAGAGTGGGCGCATGTTGAAACAGTGGATCGCGGCCGTCGCCGGCCTGGGCTTCTCCGCGCTGGTCATGGCTGCACCGCCGGTGGCCGGCGAGGATTACAAGGTACTCGACACCCCGGTGGAAACCTCGGTGCCCGACGGCCAGATCGAGGTGACCGAGGTCTTCTGGTACGGCTGCCCGCACTGCTACGCCTTCGAGAAGCCGCTCAACGCCTGGGTTGCCGAACTGCCCGACGATGTCACCTTCGTGCGCGTTCCGGCCACCATGGGCGATACCTGGACGGCCCATGCGCGTGCCTTCTATGCCGCCAAGTCACTGGGCATCCTCGACAAGGTTCACGACGACTTCTTCGACGCCATCCACAAGGACGGTCGGCACCTGACCGACCCGGAAAAGGTGGCCGAGTTCTTCAGCCACTACGGCGTCACCAAGGACGAGGCACTCAAGGCGCTCGACTCCTTCGGCGTGAAGAGCGAACTCAACCAGGCCCACGCGCGGATGCGCGGCTACCAGATCATGGGCGTGCCGGCGCTGATCGTCGACGGCCACTACGTGATCACGCCGAAGTCCGCCGGCAGCCTGGAAAACATGCCCAAGGTCGCCGACGCGCTGATCGACAAGGTACGTGAGCAACGCAGCCAGTAAGCCACCGGCAAACGAGGTGGGCGTTCCCGGCGCCCACCAGATCGGGAGTCTGGAAATGACCGCCAAGCCATGACACAGGTGCATGCCTTCCACCCCGGCTCCACCGCGACGCTGCGCCTGCTGACCTTCAACCTGCAGGTGGGCATCTCGACGTCGGCCTATCACCATTACCTGACGCGCAGCTGGCAGCACCTGCTGCCGCACCCCGACCGTCAGCAGCGCCTGGCGCTGATCAGCGACGTGCTCAAGGGCTATGACATCGTCGGCCTGCAGGAGGCCGACGGCGGCAGTTTCCGCTCGGGCAACGTCAATCAGGTGGACTATCTGGCGCAGCACGCCGGTTTCGCCCATCACTACCAGCAGCTCAACCGCAACCTGGGCCGCTTCGCCCAGCACAGCAACGGCCTGCTGTCGCGCCTCGCGCCCACCCACATCGAGGAACACCGCCTGCCGGGCACCCTGCCCGGGCGCGGTGCGCTGCACGCCCGCTACGGCGACGGTCCGGACGCCCTGCATATCTTCATCGCCCACCTGGCGCTCAGCCATCGCGGCCGGGTGCGCCAGCTCGACTACCTGAGCGAGCTGGTCGCGCCGCTCAAGCATGTGGTGGTGATGGGCGACCTCAACTGCACCCCGGAGCAGCTCCACAGCCACTCGCGCTTCTGCAGTGCGCTGCCGCTGCGCCCGGTGCGCACGTTATTGAGTTATCCTTCCTGGCAGCCACGCCGGGCACTGGACCATATCCTGCTGTCGTCGTCGCTGGAGGCGGACAACCTGCAGGTCCTCGACCAGCTGTTCTCCGATCACCTCCCCCTGGCCGTCGACATCCACCTGCCGCCGCGTTGTCAGCAGGCGGTGGGCATCCCGTCAGACCAATGACCCATTGCCGCCGCCCCTGCCCCCGGTCACTCTGAGCGGCGTTCCGGCGTTCCGGCGCTCCGGCGTGGCCGTCACGCCGCCGCTAAAGTTGGCGGCCGGCGTGTCGATACGACAGCAACCGACAAACAACGCCACGCAAGCGAGGGTTTCATGAATCGAGGTCCATCCCTGCCAGCCCCCCTGGCCTGGATCGACGCCATCACCGAACGGCTGGGCAAGGCGCTCGCCTGGCTGGTCATGGCCATGATGCTGATCCAGTTCCTGATAGTCGTGCTGCGCTATCTCTTCAATTTCAACAGCATTCCCATGCAGGAGTCGGTGATGTACATGCACGCCACCCTCTTCCTGCTGGCCGCCGGCTACACGCTCAAGCATGACGGGCATGTGCGGGTGGATATCTTCTATCGCAACTTCTCGCCGCGAAGGCAGGCCTGGGTCGACCTGCTCGGCACCCTGCTGCTGCTGCTGCCGTTCATGGTCTTCGTGATCGCCACCAGCCTGGGCTACGTGGGCAAGTCCTGGGCGATTCTCGAGGGCTCGCCGGACACCGGCGGCATCCACGGGGTCTTTTTGCTCAAGACGCTGATCCCGCTGTTCGCCGGCCTGATGATCCTGCAGGGCATCGGCGAGGTCATCCGCAAGAGCCTGATCATCGGCGGCCGGCTGCCGCCGCAGGAAGGCCACGACCATGCCGAGGAGCGCCTCTGATGCTGGAGTTCATGCCGCTGGTGCTCTTCGCGCTGATCTGTATCGTGCTGATGGCCGGCTTCCCGGTCGCCCTGACGCTGGCCGGGACCTCGCTGGCCTTCGCCGGGCTGGGCATGGGCCTGCAGGCGCTGGGCATCGATGCCAACTTCGATGCCAGCTTCCTGGCGGCCTTCCCCAACCGCCTCTTCGGCACCATGACCAACCAGACGCTGCTCGCCGTGCCGCTGTTCGTGCTGATGGGCGTGCTGCTGGAGAAGTCCAAGGTCGCCGAGACCCTGCTCGACGCCATGGCGCTGCTGTTCGGCTCGCTGCGTGGCGGCCTGGGCATTTCGGTGACCATCGTCGGCATGCTGCTGGCCGCCTCCACCGGCATCGTCGGTGCCACCGTGGTAACCATGGGCCTGCTGTCACTGCCGACCATGCTCAAGCGCGGCTACAGCCAGTCGCTGGCCACCGGGACGATCTGCGCCACCGGCACCCTGGGTCAGATCATCCCGCCGTCGATCGCCCTGGTGCTGCTCGGCGACGTGCTCTCCTCCGCCTACCAGCAGGCCCAGCTGTCGATGGGCATCTGGAGCCCCAAGACCGTCTCGGTCGGCGACCTGTTCATCGGCGCGCTGATCCCCGGGATGATCCTGGTCGTGCTGTACATCGCCTACGTGGCGTTCATCGCCTGGCTCAAGCCCGAGTCCGCCCCGCCGGCCGATCGCCGCGAGCTGATGGCGGAACTGGGCCACAACGGCAGCCTGTGGACCCTGCTGCTCAAGGGGCTGGTGCCGCCGATGGCGCTGATCGTCGCCGTGCTCGGCTCGATCCTCGGCGGCTTCGCCACGCCCACCGAGGCCTCGGCGGTGGGCGCCTTCGGTGCGCTGGTACTGGCGCTGGCCTACCGCAAGCTGGACCGCGCCACGCTCACCGATGTGGTGCGCTCGACCACCCATGTCACCACCATGGTGTTCTTGATCCTGGTGGGCGCGGCACTGTTCTCGCTGGTCTTCCGCGCCTACGGCGGCGAGGCGCTGGTCAAGGATATCTTCAACAACATGCCCGGCGGCGTGGTGGGCGCGACGCTCATCGTCATGCTGGTGATCTTCTTCCTGGGGTTCATCCTCGACTTCATCGAGATCACCTTCGTGGTAGTGCCGATCGTCGGCCCGGTGCTGCTGGCCATGGGCCTCGACCCAGTGTGGCTGGGCATCATGATCGCCATCAACCTGCAGACCTCCTTCCTGACGCCGCCCTTCGGCTTCGCGCTGTTCTACCTGCGTGGCGTGGCCCCGGAGTCGGTGCCCACCACGGCGATCTATCGCGGCGTGATCCCGTTCATCGTGCTGCAGATCGCCATGCTCGTCGCACTGACCTTCATTCCCGAGCTGGCCACCTGGCTGCCGGCGCAGTTCAAGTAGGTGCCGGACCGAGTGCCCCGCGCCGGCCGGCGCGGGGCCCTCGTCACCCGGTCAGCCCAGCATCATGGCGCTGACCACCCGTACGCCATCGATCATCGGCGCCGGATAGATCCCCAGCACGATCACCAGTACCGCCACGACCAGCACCATCAGCCCGCCGGCCTGGACCGCCCAGTCCTCGGGGGCGTCGCGACGCTGCATGCCGGCCTCGGCCAGGTACAGGGTGACCATCACCCGCAGGTAGTAGAACAGGCCGATGGCGCTGCCCGCGATCACCGCGCCGACCAGCCACCAGCGCCCGGCCTCGACACCCAGCGCGACGATGTAGAACTTGCCGATGAAACCGGCGGTGAAGGGGATGCCCGCCATCGACAGCATGGTGATCGTCAGCACCGCCGTCAGGTAGGGACGCCGCCAGAACAGCCCGCGATAGTGGTGCAGCGCCGCCGCGTCCGAGCCGCCGTAGGGGCTCGAGATCAGCGTCACCACACCGAAGGCGCCCAAGGTGGTGAGCATGTAGGTGACCAGATAGACCCCGGTGGCCTCGACCGACAGGCCGTCGCCGATTACCAGCGCGGTCAGCAGGTAGCCGAAGTGGGCGATCGACGAATAGCCCAGCAGCCGCTTGAGGTTGGACTGGGTCACCGCCAGCAGGTTGCCCACCAGCATGGTAAGCACGGCGAGCACCGCCAGCACAGTGTGCAGGGCGCTGGCCTGGAAGGCCGGAGACGCCATCACCAACCGCAGCAGCACGGTGAACACCGCCACCTTGCTGGCCGTGGCCAGGAAGGTGGCGGCCGGCCCCGGCCCGCCCTCGTAGACGTCCGGCGTCCACATGTGGAAGGGTACCACCGAGAGCTTGAAGCCCAGGCCGATGATCATCATCGCGGCCCCCGCCAGCCCCCAGACACCGATGTCGTCGCCGAGCCCGGAAACCAGGCCGGCAAAGTCCAGGTGGCCGGTCTCGGCGAACAGCAGCGCCATGCCGAACAGCAGGAAGGCGGTCGCCGCCGCCGACAGCACCAGGTACTTGACCCCCGCCTCCAGCGAGCGACGCTCCCGATAGGTGTAGGCGAGCATCCCGTAGAGCGGCATCGACACCAGCTCCAGACCGAAGAACAGCGTCGCCAGGTGGGTGCTCGCCGACAGTACCAGCCCGCCCGCCGTGGCGCACAGCAGCAGCAGGTAGAATTCCTCGCGCGGGCCGCCGTAATGGGCCAGGTAGGCGTGTGCCAGGGTCGTGCAGGCCAGTGCCGCGACCAGAATCAGCGCCGCCGAGAACAGGGCCAGCCCGTCGATGGCCAGCAACGGCGTGGTCAGCGGCGCCATGAACCACACGCCGATCAGCGCCAGCAGGGCCAGGTTGAGCCCTACCGCGGTGAAGGTGGCGATGGCGGTGTGATGGCGCCGCCAGGCGATCGCCAGCATCACCCCGATGGCCGTGGCGCAGACCAGGATCAGCGGCATCAGCGCCATCAATTGCGTCGCGGTCAACGTCATGGGGCCCCCGTCAGCAGAAGAGTGGTCGACTGTGAAACGACACCGAACAGGCGCTGCACCTCACCCATGGCCGCGCCCGTGGTATCCAGCAGGGGCTGGGGATAGAGCCCGAACAGCAGCACCAGGCCCACCAGCGACAGCATCATCAGGTATTCGCGCCGATCCAGGTCGGCAAACACGCCTTCACCCTGGGCCGGGCCGAAGTACACGCGCTGCATCAGCAGCAGCGAATAGACGGCCGCCAGCACGAAGCCGAAACTGGCCACCACCACGAAACCGGGTGCCACCGGGAAGCTACCGAACAGGATCAGGAACTCACCGAGGAAGTTGGCGGTGCCCGGCATGCCCAGCGAGGCGGCGACGAAGCACAGCGAGAAGCCCGGCAGGCTGCCCAGGCGCCCCCAGAGCCCGCCCATCTGGCGCATGTCGCGCGTGTTCAGGCGCTCGTAGAGCTGGCCGCTGAGGATGAACAGCCCGGCCGCCGAGAAGGCGTGGGCCACCATCATCAGCACCACGCCCTGCAGCGCCAGCTCGGTGCCGGCGTAGATGCCGATCAGCACGAAGCCCATGTGGGCGATGCTGGTATAGGCGATCAGCCGCTTCATGTCCTGCTGGCCACAGGCCAGGATCGCGCCGTAGAAGATGCCGATCACCCCCAGGGTCATCGCCACCGGCGCGAACGCCTGGGAGGCATCGGGGAACAGCGGCAGGGCGAAGCGCAGCATGCCATAGGCCGCGGTCTTGAGCAGGATCCCCGCTAGATCGACGCTACCCGCGGTGGGCGCCTGGGCGTGGGCGTCGGGCAGCCAGCCGTGGACCGGCACCACCGGCAGCTTGACGGCGAAGGCGACGAAGAAGCCCAGCATCAGCCACATCGCCGTGCTCTCCGACAGCGAGGTCTGCATCAGGGTGGCGTAGTCGAAGGAATACTCGCCGGTATTGGCGTGGTGGACGAACACCAGCCCCAGGATCGACACCAGCATCAGCAGCCCGCTGGCCTGGGTGTAGATGAAGAACTTGGTCGCCGCGCGGATGCGGGTCCGCCCTTCCGAACCGCTGTGCCCCCACAGCGCGATCAGGAAGTACATCGGCACCAGCATCATTTCCCAGAAGAAGAAGAACAGGAACAGGTCGATCGACAGGAACACCCCGACCACGCCGCCGAGGATCCACAGCAGGTTGAGGTGGAAGAAGCCGACCCGCTTGACGATCTCGTTCCACGAACACAGCACGGCGAGCATGCCCAGGAAACCGGTCAACGCGATCAGCACCAGCGACAGGCCGTCGAGCGCCAGGTGCACGTCGATGCCGAAGCGTGGAATCCACGGCACGCGCCACTCCATCGACCAGCGCACCGCCTCGCTGGCCGTGCCGGCGTTGGCCAGGTGGTATTCCCCCTGGAACCACAGCCCCAGCGTGATCAGCAATTCGATCAGCATCGTCCCCAGGGCGATCCAGCGGGGGGGCATAGGGCCGAAGCGTTCGGCCTGCCAGCACAGCAGGCCCCCGATGAAGGGGATCAGGATCAGCCAGAGCAGCGTCATAAGCGGTGGATTCCCTGTCGTTGAAACATCAGCGGCGTTGTCCCGCGCGCGCGGACCGATGGCATCGTCATCCCCCCAGTACCAGTACCAGCAAAATCAGGGTCGCCCCGGCCGCCATGGTGGTGGCATAGAGCCGCAGCTTGCCGGACTGGGTCAGGCTCAGGCCGCGATGCAGCGCCCAGGAGAGCCAGGCCGGCAACAGCAGGGCACGGTCGATGACGTCGCTGCGCAGCAGCCGCACCAGCCACCGATAGGGCCGCACGAACAGCCGGTCGTAGGCGATGTCGAAGCCCCAGGCCTGATTCCAGAACCACCAAAGGCGCGCCTCCCAGCCGCCGGCCACGCGCTCGGCCAGCCAGCGCTGGCGCCGCAGGAACAGCCAGGCGGCGACGACCAGCCCGCCCAGCGACACCAGCGCCGCGACGACGCCCAGCACGGTATGGCCGGCGCCGTGGGCATCGGCCCCGGGGCCGGCCGGCAGCACGCCCTCGAGCGGCGGGTGGATCCATGCCCCGATGAAGGTGGAGAGCACCGCCAGCACCACCAGCGGCAAGCCGTGGACCGGCCCGCGCCCCGGCTCGGCATGGCGGGCATTGTCGCTGCCCGGCTCGCCGTGGAAGGTGCCGATGATCAGGCGCAGCGTGTACAGCGAGGTGAGGAAGGCGCCGACCAGCCCGGCCAGCATCAGTCCGCCATGGCCGGAGGCCAGCTCCTGCCAGAGGATCTCGTCCTTGCTGAAGAAACCGGCCGAGACCAGCGGCAGCGCCGAGAGCGCCGCCCCGCCGATCACGAAGCCGGCGTAGGTAAGCGGCAGCTTGCGCCACAGCCCGCCCAGCCGGCGCATGTCCTGCTCGTGGTGGGTACAGACGATCACCGAGCCGGCGGAGAGGAACAGCAGCGCCTTGAAGAAGGCGTGGGTCATCAGGTGGAAGATCGCCGCATCGTAGGCACCGACACCCAGCGCCAGGAACATGTAGCCGATCTGGCTCATCGTCGAATAGGCCAGCACGCGCTTGATGTCGGTCTGCGCCAGCGCGGCGAAGCCGGCGAGCAGCAGGGTCAGCGCGCCGATCACGCCGACCAGGTAGAGCACCGCGGGGGCCAGCTCGAAGACGCCGTGCAGCCGGGCGATCAGGTAGACCCCGGCGGTGACCATGGTCGCCGCATGGATCAGCGCCGAGACCGGAGTCGGGCCGGCCATGGCGTCGGCCAGCCAGGTATGCAGCGGCAGCTGCGCCGACTTGCCCAGCGCCCCGCCGAGGATCAGCAGCGACGCGACCTGGGCCTGCCAGGCGCCCTCGGCCCACACGTCGGGAGCCCGGGCGAGGATCTCGGTGATGTCCAGCGTGCCCAGTTCGCGGAACATCAAAAACAGGCCGATCGCCAGGAAGACATCACCCAGCCGGGTGATGATGAAGGCCTTGAAGGCCGCCCAGCCGTTGGCCGCGGTCTCGAAGTAGTAGCCGATCAGCAGATAGCTGCACAGCCCCACGCCTTCCCAGCCCAGGTAGAGCAGCAGCACGTTGTCGCCGAGCACCAGCAGCAGCATGCTGAACACGAACAGGTTCATGTAGGCGAAGAAGCGAAGCCTCCCGGCCTCGTCCTGCATGTACCAGGCGGCGAACAGATGGATCAAAAAGCCGACGCCGGTGATGATGCCCATGAGCGTCAGCGACAGCCCGTCCAGGTGCAGCCCGATGGTCGGCCGGAAGTCGCCGACCGTCACCCAGGTCCACAGGGTCATGTCGATGCTCGTCTCGCCGGACGCCAGGAAGCGCCAGCCGACCCAGGCGGCGACCAGCGCCGCCAGGCCCACGCTGGTCACCCCGACCACCGAGCTGGCGCGCGGCGACAGCCGGCCTCGCGACAGCGACAGGATCAGGGTGCCGGCCAGCGGCAGCAGGAAGGTCCAGGGCAGTAACGTCATTGGCGGCTCCTCATCCGTTCATGCGGCTGGCCGCATCCACGTCCAGCGTCTTGAAGCGATGGTGCAGCTGGATCAGCAGCGCCAGGCCGATGCTGGCCTCGGCCGCGGCCAGGGTGATCACCAGCAGGAACATCGCCTGGCCCTCGGGCTTGCCCCAGCCGGTGCCGGCGACGATGAAGGCCAGCGCCGCGGCGTTGAGCATGATCTCCAGGCTCATCAGCACGAACACCATGTTGCGCCGGCAGACCAGCCCGGCCAGACCCAGGGTGAAGAGCATCGCGGCCAGCACCAGGCCGTGCTCCATGGGGATACCGCTCATGAGGCCTCCTTGCGGGCTCCGGATTCACGACTGACGGCGGGCTTGTCCGGCTCCGGCAGCCGCCCCACGTGCGACGCGGTGACCAGCGCCGCCAGCAGCAGCATGGCCGCCAGCTCGACCACCAGCAGCCAGGGGCCGAACAGCAGGCTGCCCACGGCCCGGGCGGTCAGCGTCTCGCCCCCGATGACCCGCCCGGCATCACCGCCCCACAGCGTGGCGATCAGGGTCAGCATCAGAATACCCGCCAGCACCGAGGGCCCCAGCCAGACCCGGGGGCGCATCCAGGCGCGCTCCTGGGCGACCACCGTCTCGCCGAGGTTGAGCATCATCACCACGAACACGAACAGCACCATGATCGCCCCGGCGTAGACGATCACTTCCAGGGCCCCGGCGAACGGCGCCCCCAGGGCGAAGAACACCATCGCCACGCTGATCAGCGAGATGATCAGGTAGAGCAGCGCATGCACCGGGTTGGTGTTGGTGATCACGCCCAAGGTCGCCAGCACCGCGACCAGAGCACTCAGATAAAAGGCGATTTCCATGTCATTCCCTTCGCGTGCGGTTCAGGGGAGCAGCGTCTTGACGTCGATCGGCTCGGCCTCGTTGCGCGCCTTGCCCTTGTCCTTGCCGGCGATCGCCAGCCCCGCGACCTTGTAGAAGTGATAGTCATGGTCCTTGCCGGGGCCGTTGATCAGCAGGTCGTCCTTCTCGTAGACCAGTTCCTGGCGCCGGAACTCGCTCATCTCGAAGTCCGGAGTGAGCTGGATCGCCGACGTCGGGCAGGCCTCCTCGCACATGCCGCAGAAGATGCAGCGCGAGAAGTTGATGCGGAAGAACTCGGGATACCAGCGGCCGTCCTCGCGCTCGCCCTTCTGCAGCGAGATGCAGGCTACCGGGCAGGCCACCGCGCACAGGTTGCAGGCCACGCAGCGTTCCTCGCCGTCCGGGTCGCGGGTCAGCACGATGCGCCCCCGGTAGCGCGGCGGCAGCGGCACCGGCTCGTCGGGGTAGTTGAGCGTCTCCCGCTTGCGGAAGCTGTGCATGAAGACCATGCCCAGCGTGCGCAGCTGGGAAACGGTGCCTTTGATCACGTTCATCAGCATGGGCATCGCTCCTCGGTCACAGCGGGTCGGCGATCAGGATCACCGCCCCGGTCACCAGCAGATTGATCAGGGTCAGCGGCAGGCAGACCTTCCAGCCGAAGCTCATCACCCGGTCGTAGCGCGGTCGTGGCAACGAGGCGCGCAGCAGCACGAACAGCACCAGGAAGGCCGCCGTCTTGAGGGAGAACCAGACGATCGGCGGCAGCCAGGGGCCGTGCCAGCCGCCGAAGAACAGCGTGACGATCAGCGCCGAGACCAGCACCATGCCCACGTACTCGCCGATGAAGAACATGCCGAACTTCATGCTCGAGTACTCGACGTGGTAGCCGTCGGCCAGCTCCTGCTCGGCCTCGGGCTGGTCGAAGGGATGGCGGTGGGTCACCGCGATGCCGGCGATCAGGAAGGTGCAGAAGCCGAAGAACTGCGGCACCACGAACCACAGCCCCTCCTGGGCGTTGACGATCTCGCGCATGTTGAACGAGCCGGCCATGGCCACCACGCCCATCAGCGCCAGGCCCATGAACACCTCGTAGGAGAGCGTCTGCGCCGAGGCGCGCATGGCGCCGAGCAGGGCGTACTTGTTGCCGCTCGCCCAGCCGCCGAACAGCACCGCGTAGACGTTGATGCCGGCCAGGGCGAGGAAGAACAGCAGCCCGATGTTGAAGTCGGCCACGCCCCAGCCCGGAGTGATGGGGATGATCATGAACGACAGCAGCAGCGAGGCCATGGCGATGCCCGGGGCCAGCACATACAGCGTGCGGTCGGCGAAGGGCGGGATCCAGTCCTCCTTGAAGAAGATCTTGATCATGTCGGCGATCAGCTGCAGCGAGCCGAAGGGCCCCACCCGGTTGGGGCCGTAGCGGTCCTGCCACAGCCCCAGCAGGCGGCGCTCGACCACCGTCATCACCGCCCCCAGCAGTACCGCGCCCAGCAGGATCACCAGCGCCTGGAGCATGGCGATCAGGCTGGCGGCGACGGGCTCCGACAACCAGTTCATGCGCGCCCCTCCTCGTTGGCTTGCGTTGCGGCCACGGCCAGAGTCACCGCTTCACCGCCGGCCGGCCACGGCTCGATCCCCGCGGGCACCCCGATGGTGCCCGCCGGCCAGCTCGCCTCGCAGCGCGCCGGCAGCACGAGTGCACCGTGCTCGCCCGCGACGCGCAGCGGCTGGCCGTCGCGCACGCCCAGCCGGGCGGCGTCATCGGCCGCCAGCCTCACGACCGGGGCGCCCGCCCGGGTCTGGATCGGTGCGGCGCGGGCCGAGGTCTCGTCGCCGCCGAACAGCCGCGGCAGCACCACCACCTTCCACTCATCCTCTGCGGGGCGATGGACCGCGGGGATGGCGTCGGCATAGCGATAGCCGCCGGGCCGGGGCGCCAGCAGGCGCACCCCCGGGTCGCCGGCGCGCAGATGGCCGCCGACCTCGTCGGTGAACTTGTTCCAGGCCTGGGGCGAGTTCCAGCCCGGCGCCCAGGCGAAGGCGACCTCCTCGCGGGGCCGGTCGAAGCCGTTGTAGCCCTCCATCGAGAAGGTGAAGGCCGAATCCGGGTCCTGCGGGGCACGCGGCTCGCTGACGTTGATGTGGGCGCGCATGGCGGTGCGACCGCTGTAGCGCTGCGGCTCGCGGGCCAGCTTGAGCCCGCGGACCCGGTAGTCGGCCCCCGGCGCGGCATCGATGATGGCGGCCAGGTCGGGATAGTGGCGGGCGCAGTCGCGGGTCACCGCATCCAGGGCGATGTCGCCGACGTCGTGGCGCAGCACGTCGGCCCGCAGCACGTGCAGCCAGCGCCAGCTCTCGCGGATGCGCGTCTCCGGGCGCATGTAGGCCGGGTCGAAGACCTGGAAGAAGCGCTGGGCGCGCCCCTCGAGGCTGACCAGGGTGCCGTCGGCTTCGGTGAAGGCCGCCGCCGGCAGGCCCAGGTGGGCCCGCTCCCAGGTGGCGGTGCGCTGGTGATCGAGCACCACCACGGTCTCCGCGGCATCCAGCGCCGTCTCGATGCGCGCACTCGGCAACCGCTGATGGAGATCGTTCTCCAGGATCACCACGGCGTCGGCGCGCCGGCTCTCGAGTTCGTCGAGCGCCCATTCCAGCGGCGCGCCGCCCATCAGCGCCAGCCCGGTGCTGTTGGCCTCGCGCCGCACCAGCATCAGGCTGCCCCGGCACGCCCGGCGGGCCAGCGCCCGGGCCACATTGCCGGCGGCTTCGACGATGGCTTCCGAGCCCAGCGAGCCGCCGCTGATCACCAGCGGCCGCTCGGCGGCCAGCAGGCTGGCGGCGATCTCGCGGGCCGCCTCGCGGGTGGCGGCGTCGAGATGGTCGACCGCCGGCGCCGCGGCGTCGATCTCGTGGGCCACGGCGAAGCCCAGCCGGGCGATGTCATCAGGCGCCAGCGTCCAGCCGCCCGCGGTGATGTCGTCCAGCTCGGTGGCGGCGGGATAGGCGATGAACACCGGATGGTAGCGGTCCTGGCCCAGGGTGCGCACCGCGGCGTCGTTCCAGGCGGGGATGCCGCGCTCGGCGGCCAGCGCCTCGCGCCGCGCCTGGGCGGCCTGGCGCACGGACAGGGCGACCCGGGCGGCGCTGGCGATCAGGTCCTCGCCGAGAATCAGCACCGCATCGTGATGCTCGACGTCACGCAGCGTCGGCGTGGGCAGGCCGCATTCACGGTTGAGCGTCTGCATGCGCGCCAGCAGGCGCTGCTCGGCGGCGGCGATGCCGGTCGAGAAGTTGCCCTCGCCGACCAGAGCACGCAGCTGGTGGTTGCTCTCCAGGCTGGCGCGCGGCGAGCCGATGCCGATCACCCGGCGGGCGCTGCGCAGGCGGTCGGCCCCCCGGTCCAGGGCGGCATCCACTTCCAGGGTGACGCGCTCGTCGCCCCGGTCGCTGCGCCATTCCGGCAGGCGCGGCCGGTCGTCGCGGTTGACGTAGCCGTAGCCGAAGCGCCCGCGGTCGCAGAGAAAATAGCGATTGACCTCGCCGTGGTAGCGGTTCTCGATGCGCCGGATGTCGCCGTAGCGCTCGCCGGGGCTGATGTTGCAGCCCACCGCGCACTGATGGCAGAGGCTCGGCGCAAACTGCAGGTCCCACTTGCGGGTGTAGCGCTCGGAGTGGGTCTGGTCGGTGAACACCCCGGTCGGGCAGACCTCGGTCAGGTTGCCGGCGAAGGGGCTTTCCAGCACGCCCTCCTGATGGCGGCCGAAGTAGATGTTGTCGTTGGCGCCGAAGGCGCCCAGGTCGGTGCCCCCGGCGTAGTCCCGGTAGAAGCGCACGCAACGGTAGCAGGTGATGCAGCGGTTCATCTCGTGGGCGATGAACGGCCCCAGGTACTGGTTGCGGTGGGTGCGCTTGCGGAAGCGGTAGCGCCGCCGGTCGTGACCGGTCATCACCGTCATGTCCTGCAGGTGGCAGTGGCCGCCCTCCTCGCAGACCGGGCAGTCGTGGGGGTGGTTGATCATCAGCCACTCGACGACGCTGGCGCGGAACTCACGGGCCTCGTCATCATCGATCGAGATCCAGGAACCGTCGGACGCCGGCGTCATGCACGACATCACCAGCTTGCCCCGGGTGTCGTCTTCATCCTTGAACTGCTTGACCGCGCACTGGCGGCAGGCGCCGACGCTGCCCATCGCCGGGTGCCAGCAGAAGTAGGGCACGTCGAGGCCCAGCGACAGGCAGGCGTCCAGCAGGTTGTCCGCCCCGTCCACGTCGTAGCGCTGCCCGTCCACGTGAATCGTCGCCATGCCCTTACCTCGCCTCGCAGTGAATGGATCGATGCCGGTAACGCCTCATATCTGGCCCACCGGGATGGGGTCGGCGTGCGCGGTACGCGGCGGATGCGTCACGCCGCGCTCGAACTCGTCGCGGAAGTACTGGAGCGCCGACGCCAGCGGCATCGCCGCCCCCGGGGCGTGGGCGCAGAAGGTCTTGCCCGGCCCCAGGTCGTCGGCCAGCTTGTCGAGCAGCTCGACATCGCCGCGCTCGCCCTCGCCGCGCTCCAGCGCCTGGAGGAGCTTCACCGTCCACGGCAGGCCGTCGCGGCAGGGGGTGCACCAGCCACAGGACTCGCGGGCAAAGAACTGCTCCAGGTTGCGCACCAGCGACAGCACGCTCTGGTCCTCGTTGACCACCGTCAGCAGTCCGGTGCCCAGGCGGCTGCCCAGCTTGCCGATGGTGTCGAAGTCGAGTGCCGAATCGAGATGCTCGGGCAGCAGGAAACCGGTACTCCCGCCGCCGGGCAGCCAGGTCTTCAGCGCCTTGCCGTCGCGCAGGCCGCCGGCGCGCTCGAGCAGCTCGCGCCCCGGGGTGCCGATCGGCAGCTCCCACAGCCCGGTGCGCTCGACCTTGCCCGAGACACCGAACAGCTTGGTGCCGCCGTCGTTGCTCAGCTCGCCGGACAGATCCTGGTACCACTTGGCGCCGTGGGCCATCACCGCCGGGGCATTGCAGAACGTCTCGACGTTGTTGACCACGGTCGGCTTGCCCCAGGCGCCGGACTGGCCGGGAAACGGCGGCTTGGCGCGGGGGTTGGCGCGCTTGCCCTCCAGCGAGCTGATCAGCGCGGTCTCCTCGCCGCAGATGTAGCGCCCGGCGCCGGTATGCAGGGCGATGTCGAAGTCGAAGCCGCTACCGGCGATGTCGTCGCCCAGCCAGCCGGCCTCGCGGGCCTCGTCGAGGGCCTGCTGCACGGCGCGGGCGGCCTCGACGTACTCGCCGCGCAGGAAGATGTAGCCGTAGCGGGAGTGGTTGGCGTAGGCGCCGAGGATCATGCCCTCGATCAGCAGGTGCGGCTGCTGCTCGAGCAGCAGGCGATCCTTGAAGGTGCCGGGCTCCATCTCGTCGGCGTTGCACACCAGGTAGCCGCGCGGAATGCTGCCCCCCTTCATGGTCAGGCTCCACTTCATGCCCGCCGAGAAGCCCGCGCCGCCACGCCCGCGCACGTTGGCCTCCTTCATGGTGGCGACCACGTCGTCGGGGGACTGCCGGTTGAGCACCTCGCGCACGGCGGCGTAGCCGTCCTTGCCGACGTACTCGTCGAGCCCGATCCGGGCGCCGTCGTCGCGCAGCCGCCAGGTCAGCGGGTGCGTCTCGGCACGACGCTCGGCGGCGCTCTGGCGAAGCTGGCTGTGATAGCGCGTCACGCTCATGCGAAGCCCTCCAGCAGGTCGGCCACGTCGCCGGGGGCGACGGGGCCGTAGGTGCAGTCGTCGATCATCAGCGTCGGGCCGCGATCGCAGGCCCCCAGGCAGCACACCGGCAGCAGCGTGAAGCGGCCGTCGGCGGTGGTCTGGCCGAAGCCGATGCCGAGCTCGGCCGACAGCGCGTCGCGCAGTTCCTCGTAGTCGTTGAGAAAGCACGAGCTGCTGTCGCAGACCAGGATCACGTGGCGCCCCACCGGCTGGCGGAAGATCAGGCTGTAGAAGGTCGCCACGCCCTCGACGTCGGCGGGCCCCACGCCCAGTACCTCGGCGATCGCCGGGATCGCCGCGTCGGGCACCCAGCCGTGGCGGCGCTGGACGATCTTGAGCGCCTCGATGCAGGCCGCCTGGGGCTGCTCGTAGTGGTCGCGTTCGTGCTCGATGGCGCGACGGTCCTCGGGCTCGATGACGAAGCCGTCGCGGGCGATGGTGCGTGCGGTGTCGTTCATGTTCAGCGATCCACGTCGGCCATGACGAAGTCGATACTCCCCAGGTGGGCGATCAGGTCGGGCACGAAGCCGCCGCGCATCACCGCCGGGATCTGCTGCAGGTGCGGGAAGCTCGGCGTGCGAATGCGCGTGCGGTAGCTCATGGTGTTGCCGTCGCTGGTCAGGTAGTAGCTGTTGATGCCCTTGGTCGCCTCGATCATCTGCAGCGACTCGTTGGGCCTGAGCACCGGCCCCCAGGAGACCTGCAGGAAGTGGGTGATCAGCGTCTCGATGTGCTGGAGCATCTTCTCGCGCGGCGGCGGCGTGGTCAGCGGGTGGTCGGCCTTGTAATCGCCCGAGGGCATGTGGTCGACGCACTGCTGGATGATGCGCAGGCTCTGGCGCATCTCCTCGATGCGGATCTGGCCGCGGTCGAAGACGTCGCCGTTGCTGCCCAGCGGCACCTCGAAGTCGAAGTTCTCGTAGCCGCCGTAGGGGCGCTTCTTGCGCAGGTCGAAGTCGCAGCCGGTGGCGCGCAGGTTGGGGCCGGTGACGCCCCAGGCCAGCGCCTCGCGGGTGGTGTAGGCGGCGATGTGACGGGTGCGCTCGCGGACGATGGCGTTCTCCATCATCGCCCGCTCGTACTCGACGAGCCGCTTGGGCATCCAGTCGAGGAAGCCCTGGACCAGGGTATCCCAGCCTTTGGGCAGATCCATCGCCGTGCCGCCGATGCGGTACCACGCCGGGTGCATGCGGAAGCCGGTGATCGCCTCGATCACCTCGTAGCCCTTCTGGCGGTCGGTGAAGGTGAAGAACACCGGGGTCATCGCCCCCAGGTCCTGCAGGTAGGTGCCCAGGAACAGCAGGTGGCTGGTGATGCGGAACATCTCGGCCATCATCACGCGGATGGTCATGGCGCGCTCGGGCACCTCGATGCCGGCGAGCTTCTCCACCGCGAGGATGTAGGGCAGGTTGTTCATCACCCCGCCGGTGTAGTCGATGCGGTCGGTGTAGGGGATGAAGCTGTGCCAGGACTGGCGCTCGCCCATCTTCTCGGCGCCGCGGTGGTGGTAGCCGATGTCCGGCACGCAGTCGACGATCTCCTCGCCGTCGAGCTGCAGCACGATGCGAAACGCGCCGTGCGCCGAGGGGTGGTTGGGCCCGAGGTTGAGGAACATGAACTCGGTGTCCTCGTTCTCGCGGCGCATGCCCCATTCCTCGGGCTTGAACTGCAGCGCCTTCTGCTCGACGTCCTGGCCCTCGACGGTGAGCGTGTAGGGGTCGAACTCGGTGGCCCGGGCGCCGTGGTCCTTGCGCAGCGGATGGCCGTTCCAGGTCGGCGGCATGAGAATCCGCGTGAGGTGCGGGTGGCCGGCGAAATCGATGCCGAACATGTCCCACACCTCGCGCTCGTACCAATTGGCGTTGGGGTAGAGCGAGACCACGCTGGGGATCTTCAGGTCACGCTCGTCGAGCGCCACCTTGAGCATCACGTCGCGGTTCCGCGAGATCGACATCAGGTGATAGAAGACCGTGAAGTCCGAGGCCGGCAGGCCGCGGCGGTTGGCACGCAGCCGCTCGTCGACCGCCGACAGGTCGTAGAGCATCTCGAACGGCTCGGGCATGTCGCGCAGGAACTTGAGCACCTCGGTGAGCGACTCGCGGGGGATCCACACCACCGGCATGCCGGTGAGCGTGGCCTGCTCGAGGACGGCGTGTTCGCCAAGTCGCTGGCGGAGCGCGCCGACGATCGGGTCGTCGGCGGCGGCCGCATGATCGGGGGTCGGTGTGTCAGCGCTCATGAGCGTCGGCAAACTCCTGCGGCGAAAGAAAAACGGTCGCGGTGTCAGATGCTGTCGGGCGTGCGCAGCTCGGTGGCCTGGATGCGCCGGTCGCGGTACTTCTCGCGCTGCGAGGGCATCTCGGCGCGGTAGACGCCCTGGTCACCGACCACCCAGGACAGCGGGCGACGCTCCTCCTGGATCGAGTCCTGCAGCAGCTGCAACCCCTGCAGGAAAGCCTCGGGACGCGGCGGGCAGCCCGGCACGTACACATCCACCGGCAGGAACTTGTCGACGCCCTGCACCACCGAGTAGATGTCGTACATGCCGCCCGAGTTGGCGCAAGAGCCCATCGAGATCACCCACTTGGGCTCGAGCATCTGGTCGTAGAGCTGCTGGATCACCGGCGCCATCTTGATGAAGCAGGTGCCGGCAATGACCATGAAGTCCGCCTGGCGCGGGGAGGCGCGAATCACCTCCGAGCCGAAGCGGGCGATGTCGTGGGGCGCGGTGAAGGCCGTGGTCATCTCCACGTAGCAGCAGGAGAGCCCGAAGTTATAGGGCCACAGGGAGTTCTTGCGCCCCCAGTTGACCGTCGCGTTGAGGACCTCGTCGAGCTTGCCCATGAAGACATTGCGATGCACCTGCTGCTTCATCGGGTCGTCCTCGAGGCGCTGGCGCTCACCGAGCGGATAGCGGGCGTCCGCTGCCACAGCGTCTTCTGCACGCGTCAGGGTATAGGGCATGCGATTCCTCCAGCGAACGTTATGCGACTACGTACTGCATCTTGGGCGGTCGGGGCGGCGTGAGGGTGCCGGACCCGACCGCAGCGGCCGGCGACTCAGGAGCCGGGGTCGCGCATCTTGCGCTTGGGTGCCCACTCCAGGGCCCCCACGCGGCTGTCGTAGACCAGACCGGCCAGCAGGATGGCGATGAACACCGCCGCACCGGCGAAGCCGGCCCAGCCCACCTCGCGGACCGACACGGCCCAGGCGAACAGGAACACGGCCTCGATATCGAAGATCACGAACAGCATCGCGACCAAGTAGAACTTGACGGAGAAGCGCTGGCGCGCGCTGCCGGCACCGATGATGCCGGACTCGAAAGGCAGGGATTTGCTGCGCCCCTTGCTGCGGCCACCCAGCAGGCTGGAGGCGCCCATCATGAAGACACACAGACCGATGACGGCGATGACGAACAGTCCCACGGCCCAGTGCTGGGCGATGCTCGAAGCGGCGTCCTGGTTCATACACTCCCTCGTCCAGACCATGAAAGGTCGGCGGGCCGAGCTGCCACGACGCCGGAAAGCGCTGGGGTCGGCCTGACCAACCAGTACGCGTTAAGCATAGGAGAGCATTAGAGAATTGTCAGAAACAAGCCGTACTTTCGGCGTACCCGGGTGAACTGAGAATCGTTTCTGCAGCGCAGCAATCGCACCAGCTGCCAATTTCAGCCGCAATACGCGGCCAGCCAGCGCTCCGCCAGCCACAGCACCACCGCGTAGCGCGCCCCCTTGCCGACCAGGATCAGCAACGTCGCCTGCCCGAACGGCAGCCGCAGCACGCCGGCGACCACGGTGAGGGCGTCGCCCACCACCGGCAGCCAGGCCAGCAGCAGGCTGAACCGCCCCAACCGGGCATAGGTGCGCTCGCCGCGCGCCAGCGCCGCCTCTGACACCGGAAACCAGCGGCGTCCGGCCAGATGGCGGGCGTAGCGCCCCAGGGCGACATTGACCAGGCTGCCCAGGGTGTTGCCGAGGGTGGCCACCAGCCACAGCAGCCACACGGCTTCGCCCCGGCACCACTGGCGCGCCAGCCAGACCTCCGAGCCGCCGGGCAGCAGAGTGGCGCTGGCCAGAGCGACGAGAAACAGGCTCAGCATGGCCGCCCCGCCACCGGATCGGCTAGGCTGTAGCCCCGTTCACAGTTGAGGATTCGCGTGACGATGTCCGACGCCTCCCGCATTGCCAATGTCCTGACCATCGCCGGCTCCGACCCGTCGGGCGGCGCCGGCATCCAGGCCGATCTCAAGACCTTCTCGGCCCACGGCACCTACGCTACCAGCGTGATCACCGCGCTGACCGCGCAGAACACCTGCGGTGTCACCGGCGTGCACCCGGTACCGCTCGACTTCATCGCCGCCCAGCTCGACACCCTGCTCGACGACGTGGCCATCGACGCGGTGAAGATCGGCATGGTCGCCGACCGCGAGGTAGCCGCGACGATTCGCGAGCGGCTCGAGCGCCGCCGGCCGCGCTGGATCGTGCTCGACCCGGTGATGGTCGCCAAGAGCGGCGACCTGCTGGTCGACGACGCCGGTATCCGCGCGGTGCGCGACATTCTCGTGCCCCTGGCCGACCTGATCACGCCCAACCTGCCCGAGGCCGCGGTGCTGCTAGGCGAACCCGAGATAGCCTCGGCCGACGCGATGGAGGCGCTGCAGCCCGCCCTGCGCCGGCTCGGCGCGCCCCACGTGCTGCTCAAGGGCGGCCACCTGGCCGGCGGGCGCTGCCCCGATCTGCTGATCTCGCCCGAGGGCGCCAGCTGGCTCGAAGCCGAGCGCATCGCCACCGACAACCTGCACGGGACCGGCTGCTCGCTGTCCTCGGCGATCGCCGCGCGCCTGGCCCGCGGTGATACGCTCGTCGGCGCCGTGCAACATGCCAAGGTGTGGCTCAGCCAGGCCCTGCATGAAAGCCACCGCCTCGACGTCGGCCGGGGGCGCGGGCCGGTCCATCACTTCCACGCCTGGTGGTAGGCGGAACGCCGCACTTGCGGGGGCCCGCGGGGCGCACCATGCTGCAGTGACGGGTAACGTCCGCTTCGGCAGCCGGGTCTGCCGGAGCCAACTTCACGGGAGGATACCGCCATGCCCCGGACGCTGCTCTTCGCCTGCGACCTGTCCGCCGAAAACCGCGCCGGCTTCGCCCGAGCCATTCGCCTGGCCGCGGAAAACGGCGCCCGCCTCGACGTGCTGCATGTCCTCGACCCCCACCTGCCCCGCCAGGCGCTGCACGACCTCGAGAGCGCGGTGGTGGCCGAGATGGAGCGCACCCTGACCGACCTGCGCGAGGACTACGCCCTCCCGGCACCGGACACCCTGATCCAGACGGTGGCCGGCACCCCCTATGCCGAGGTCGTCCGCGAGGCCCACGAGCGCCATGCCGACCTGATCGTGCTCGGCACGCATCGCAAGCGCGGGCAGCCCGACCTGGTCGCCGGCACCACGCTGGCCCGGGTGATGCGCAACGCGCCCTGCCCGGTGTTCTCGATCAGCCATCCGGCCCATCAGGAGTGGCACGACATCCTGGTGCCCATGGACTTCTCGCTGCCCTGCCGGCACACCCTGCGCGAGGTCATCACCCGCTTCCCCGACGCCCGCCTGACCCTGCTGCACGCCTGGTGCATCCCCGGCGAGCGCGAGCTGGCCTCGAACAGCGACTACGCCCGCTGGCGCGAGCACGAGGTTGCACGGCTGCGCGAGCGCCTGGAGAGCGAGGTCGACCAGCTGATGGGCGAAGTGGGCGGCGTTCCCGAGCTCGAGCTGGTGCTCGAGCAGGGCGAGCCGCTCGAGGTGCTGATGGGTCGCCTGCGGCGCCAGCCCCCCGACCTGCTGGCATTGAGCAGCCAGTCCCGGCTGGGCCGCCAGAGCCCGCTGACCGAGCAGCTGCTCGCCGAACCGCACTGCGACCTGATGGTGTGCCGCGCCTGGTAGCGATCCTGATGTTGCGCCCACGCGGCGTCTGGGGCAGCGTAACCCCGACCCAGACACACAGGACGACACTCGCATGCGGGCACTCATCCAGCGCGTCACCCACGCCGGTGTCAGCGTCGACGGCCACACGATCGGCGCCATCGACCACGGCCTGCTCGCCCTGATCGGAGTGGAGCGCGGCGACGACGAGGCGCGCGCCGACCGGCTGCTGCACAAGCTGTTGCACTACCGGGTCTTCGCCGACGACACCGGGCGCATGAACCGCAACCTGCAGCAGGCCGAGGGTGGCCTGCTGCTGGTCTCGCAGTTCACCCTGGCCGCCGACACCCGCAAGGGGCTGCGCCCCGGCTTCTCCAGCGCCGCTGCCCCCGAGGAGGGCGACCGGCTCTTCCACTACCTGCTCGACCGCGCCCGGGCCGCCTGGCCGCATGTCGCCAGCGGCGAGTTCGGCGCCAACATGCAGGTCGAGCTGGTCAACGACGGCCCGGTGACCTTCCTGCTGGAAACCTGACTCGAGCCCCCATGGCCGCTGCCCGCCCCGCCACGGCGGCGGCCGGCGGCCTCACCGTCGGTGGACAGCGGCAGGATGATCTACGCGCGGTGAGGCCCGCCCCGGCTCAGGCGCCGTCGGCCGCGAGCGTCTGTTCCAGCGCCTCGAGGGCTTCCTCGGCCTCGAGCCAGCTCTGCTCGAGCGTCTCGACCTCGCCCTTGAGTTCGCCCTGACGGGCCAGCAGGTCGGTCAGTTCCGCCTTGCGCGCGGCATCGGTGTAGAGGTCGGGATCGCCCAGTGCGCCTTCGAGCGTCGCCAGCCGTGACTGGGCCTCGGTCATGCGCTTCTCGACCCGGTCGCGCTCGCGCTTGAGCGGCCGCAGCTTCTCGCGCAGCGCGGCGGCCTCGCGCCGCTGCGTCTTGCGATCCGGTGCGGCGCTGTCAGCGGCCTTGTCGGCCCGGTTCTCGCGGCGCTCGTCCTCGACCCGCGCCTTGAGCCAGGCCCGGTAGTCGTCGAGGTCACCGTCGAACGGTGCCACCGTGCCGTCGGCGACCCGCCAGAACTCGTCCACCGTGGCGCGCAGCAGGTGGCGGTCGTGGGAGACCACGATCACCGTGCCTTCGAAGCCGGCCAGCGCCTCGGTGAGGGCCTCGCGCATCTCCAGGTCGAGGTGGTTGGTGGGCTCGTCGAGCAGCAGCAGGTTGGGCTTCTGCCAGGCGACCAGCGCCAGCGCCAGGCGCGCCTTCTCGCCGCCGGAGAAGCGTCCCACCTCGCCGAACACGTCGTCGCCGCGAAAACCGAAGCCGCCGAGGAAGTTGCGGATCGCCTGCTCGCTGGCCGTCGGCGAGAGCCGCTGCACGTGCAGGAACGGCGTGGCCTTGAGGTCGAGCCCCTCGAGCTGGTGCTGGGCGAAGTAGCCCACCGCCAGGTGCTCGCCGGGCACGCGCTTGCCGGCGATGAGCGGCAGCGCGCCGGTCAGCGACTTGATCAGCGTCGACTTGCCGGCGCCGTTGGGGCCGAGCAGGCCGATGCGCTGCCCCGGCAGCAGGGTCAGCTTGACGTCGCGCAGCAGCGGCTCGGCATAGCCCAGCTGGGCCTCGTCGAGCACCAGCAGCGGGTGCGAGGTCTTGTCGGCGACCGGCAGGGTGAAATGGAACGGCGAGTCGACATGCGCCCCGGCGATGGTTTCCATGCGCTCGAGCATCTTCAGCCGGCTCTGGGCCTGGCGGGCCTTGGTGGCCTTGGCGCGAAAGCGCGCCACGAAACGCTCGATCTCCTCGCGACGGGCCTGTTGCTTGGTGGCCTCGGCCTGCTGCTGGGCCAGCTTCTCGGCACGGGTGCGCTCGAAGGTGGTGTAGTTGCCGCTGTAGAGGGTCAGCCGGCGCTGCTCCACATGCACGATGTGGTCGCACACCGCGTCGAGGAAGTCGCGGTCGTGGGAGATCAGCAGCAGGGTGCCCGGGTAGCGGACCAGCCACTGCTCGAGCCACAGCAGGGCGTCGAGATCCAGGTGGTTGGTGGGCTCGTCGAGCAGCAGCAGGTCGGAGGGCCGGAACAGCGTCTGGGCCAGGTTGACGCGCATCCGCCAGCCGCCGGAGAACGCCGACAGCGGGCGATCGAGGTCGGCCTGGGTGAAGCCCAGCCCGACCAGCAGCCGCGCCGCCCGCGAGGGGGCACTGTAGCCATCGAGCGCCTCGAGCCGGCCGTGCAGCTCGGCCTCGCGATGCGCCTCATCGCGCTCGCGGGCGGCATCCAGTGCCGCCTGGGTGGCGCGCAGCTCACGGTCGCCGTCGAGCACGTAATCGAGAATCGAGCGCTCCAGCGACTCGACCTCCTGCGCCATGTGGGCGATGCGCAGGCCGCCGGCCAGGCTGACCTCGCCCCGGTCGGGGCCGAGCTCGCCGAGCAGCAGCTTGAACAGGCTCGACTTGCCGGTGCCGTTGGCCCCGACGATGCCTGCCTTCTGCCCCGGATACAGGGTCAGTTCGGCCGCCTCGAAGAGCGGTTGCGTGCCGCGTTGCAGGTCCAGTTGACGCAGTGCGATCATGCCTGTCTCCCATCGTTTCGTCGCTGAAGGCCGCGCCGCTCGTCGACCATGACCGCCCATTCTACCCAATCCGTCGCCGCTCTGGCCGCCCCCGAGGCACTCTGGCATTACGCCTGCGCCTGCTACGGTGCGCCCGGCGTCGCCGATGCCTGCCTCGCGGCCCAGGATGACCTGGGCGCCGATGTCTGCGAGCTGCTGTGGCTCGCCTGGTTGTATCGGTTCGGCCTGACCCCGACGGCTGACGCCCCGCGCGCCCTGGCACCGGTCCGCGCCCATCAGGCTCGCCACACCCGGCCCCTGCGCGAGCGGCGACGCGCGCTCAAGCCACTGGCCCGGCCGGGCTCGGCACTCGAGACGTGGCGCGAGCAGCTCAAGCGTGCGGAACTCGCCGCCGAGCACGCCGCCCTGGGCATGCTGCAGACGCTGGCCCGGCGCGGTGACGGCGTGCGTGCCCGCCGGGCCGAGGACGGCGATCTCCGCACGATCCTCCAGCATCACCTGGGCCTCCCCACCGAGCGTGACGACCCCGTGCTGGCGCGGCTGGCCCGGGCGCTGGAAGCCATGAGCGAAAGCGCTCACTTCCCCCCCAGAGACGAGTAGCACTGGCGCCGCAAAGCCTGTAAGTTCGAGAGTAGGGCAAGGCGCCTGGTCAGGCCCCCGCCTGTCTGTCACAACCCGGAACGAGGGCTCGCCACCCTCGGCTAGCGAATCCCTGCAAAAATAAAGGAAAGCTTGCAACATGACCCAATCCTCCACTCCCCCCGGCGATCGCGCGAAGCGCCCCAACGGCCTTCTGCGAGCCCTGAATGCTCTCGACCGTGGACTGGGCATTGTTGAGCGCGTCATCGTGGCGGGCAGCATCCTCGTCATGGCCGCGTTGATGAGTGCTCACGTCGTCGGCAACCTCCTGTTTCAGCACGGCATCAGCGGTACCTATGAAGTCACCGAAATGCTGATCGTCATCATCACCTTCGTCGGCGTCGGCTACGCGACCCGCAACGCCCGCCACATCAGCATGTCGGCGATCTACGACCAGCTCGGCGGCCGGCTGCGAAAGGGTCTGCTGATCCTGATCTGCCTGGGCACCGCGGTACTGATGTTCTACTTCGCCTTCAAGTCCGCCGAATACGTCATGACGATCTACGGCCGCGGCCGCGCCAGCGCGTCGCTGCACATCCCGTTGTGGATCATCTATCTTGCCCTGCCGGTCGGCTTCACCCTGGCGGGCGTGCAGTACCTGCTGACGGTGGCCCGCAACCTGGTCAGCCAGGATATCTACCGCTCCTTCAACGAGAAGGAGGCCTATGCCGAGGTGCCCGACGACCTCGAAACCTCCAGCGACGACGACGCATCACGCGGCGCCTGACGATTCAACAAGACCAAGACCGATACGAGGATTTTCTTCATGCTGATCTGGCTAGGCGTGATCATGCTCGTGCTGCTGCTGCTGGGATTCCCGATGATGGTTCCCCTGGCGGCGGGCATGCTCTACATGATGTTTACCGGAATGACGTTCTTCGGCCCCGACCAGGCCGTGAGCTGGATGATCAATGGGGTCGGCAGCTGGGTGCTGGCGGCGGTGCCCATGTTCATCTTCGCCGCCGACATCCTCACCAAGGGCCACACCGCCAACCGGCTGCTGGACGTGGTCGACGTCTTCACCCGCCATGTGCGCGGCGGCCTGCCCATCACCACCGCGGCCTCCTGCGCGCTGTTCGGCGCGGTGTCCGGCTCCACCCAGGCCACGGTGGTGGCGATGGGCGGGCCGATGCGCCCGCGTCTGCTGGCCAAGGGCTACAGCGATGACTTCACGCTGGGGCTGATCATCAACGCCAGCGACATCGCGCTGCTGATTCCGCCGAGCATCGGCTTCATCATCTACGGCGTGGTGATGAAGACCTCGATCGGCGACCTGTTCCTGGCGGGCATCCTGCCCGGCCTGCTGATCCTGGCGATGTTCGCCCTTTATTGTTACATCTACTCGCGCGTCAAGGGCATCGAGGCGGAGCCCAAGGCGTCCTGGAGCGAGCGCTTTCGCGCCATTCGCCGCGTGATCCTGCCCATGGGCTTCCCGGTGCTGGTGGTCGGCGGCATCTATGGCGGCTTCTTCAGCGCCGTCGAGGCCTCGGCGGTGGCGGTGGCCTACGCGCTGATCCTCGAGGTCGTCATCTATCGCCAGGTGTCGATCCGCGACCTGTGGGGCCTGGCCCTGTCCACCGGCATGATCACCGCCGTGGTGTTCATCCTGGTGGCCATCGGTGCGGGCTTCTCCCAGACCCTGGGCACGGCCGGCGTTCCGGAGAAGATCCTCGGCCCGCTGATCGACGGCATCGGCGACAATCAGTTCCTGGCGCTGCTGCTGATCGCCGTGTCCTTCTTCGTCGGCTGCATGTTCGTCGACCCGATCGTGGTCATCCTGATCCTGGTGCCGATCTTCAAGCCGCTCGTGCAATCCACCGGGCTGGATCCGGTGCACGTCGGCGTCATCGTCACCCTGCAGGCCGCCATCGGCTCGGCCACGCCGCCGTTCGGCTGCGATATCTTCACGGCCATTGCCGTGTTCCGCCGCCCCTATATGGACGTGGTCCGCGGCACGCCGCCGTTCATCGCCATCCTGGTGGTGGCGACCCTGGTGCTCATCCTCTTCCCGCAGATCTCGCTGCTGCTGCCCTCCCTGGGCGGCGACTGAGCTTGCGGTTCCACCCTGTCGGCCCGGCTTCGCGCCGGGCCGTTTTCTTTCCCCCGCCGTACTCCACGCCGCCGCTTCCGGCGCTGCCTCTTCCCCTATATCGTCCGGGCTGTCTTCTCGCCACGTTCTCGCCACTGGTGGGGCCCTGTTGTCGCCATCGTTCCGACCTGGCTCGCCGGGGCGGCACTCGGCCGTCGCCGTTAGCCCGCCAGGCGGCGCCCGCCGAGGTCGCCCCGTGCAGTGGCGGAGCCTATCCACAACCCGCTCCGGGAGGAAGTCGGCCGAAGCCTGCGCACAAAAACGCCCGGGAGCGCAGGCTCCCGGGCGATACGGTGGGGCATGGTACCGGGCGGAGGAGATTACCCCACCGCCACGGCGTCGGCCTTACTGGCTCTTGCTGTCGGCCTTGTTGATCTGGTCGAGCAGGATATCCAGGGATTCCTTGCCGCGCTCGCCAACCATGTCGATGTAGGTCTGGCGCACCGGCTTGGCCAGCTTGCGGAAGGCGTCACGCTCCTGTTCATCCAGGTGAATGATGTTGATGTCGCTCTTTTCCTTGATGGTATCGAGACGCTCGGAGTTGAACTGGGTCTGGATGTCGTGGCCCTTCTGGACCATTTCACCGAGCACCGAGTCCAGCATCTTCTGCTGGTCGTCGGAGAGCCCTTCGTACCAGTCCAGGTTGCCGATCAGGTTGGCCACGAACTGCGACTGATCGGCGAAGATCATGTAGTCCTGCACTTCGTAGAAGCCCATGTTCTCGTGGGCGAAGACCGGCTGGATGTTGCCTTCCGCCTGGCCCTGCTGCAGGGCGCTGTAGAGCTCGCCGTAGGCGATGGTGATCGGCGCGGCGCCGTAGGCTTCGTAGGTCGCGCGCAGCAGACTGTTGTCCATGACGCGGATCTGCAGCCCCTTCATGTCCTCGGGGGTGCGGATTTCCTTGTTGGCGGTCCACACCTGATAACCCTCGGGTAGCGCGCCCAGGGGAACCAGCCCGCGCTTGCGGAACGACTGCTGCCAGGGATCGCTCTTCAGGAACGCATCGGAGTTGAGGATCTTCGCCGTCTCGAGCTGATCGTTCGGCATGACGAAGTTGAGGCTCATCAGCTGGCTTTCCGGCACCGTGCCGCCCAGGAAGCCGGAGCCGAAACCGATCTGGATGGCGCCGTTCTGGATGGCGTCGTAGAGCGCCGAATAGTTCGACCCCCAGGCACCATAGGGAAGCAACTGTACGGTGACGTCACCGTCGCTCTTTTCCTCGATGAGCTTCTTGAATTCCTCGGCGTAACCATACTGGACACTGCCCTCGGTTTCCTCGAGGCCGAAGCGCCAAGTCTCGGCAAAGGCCGACGAAGCCATGCCGACCATGCCCATGGCGGTAACACCGATCACGATATTGCGCAGTTGCATTGTGCTTGTTCCCCTTGTTGTCGATGTGAGTCCAGAAAAGAGCAAAGGCCGTGCAATGTCAAGATTCCACACGTCGTATGCCGGGTGCGGAACAGAAAGGCCCCTGTTAGAGTCACAATAGGCGTTTGGCGCCATTTCTGCTCGCCAACCGACAAGAACGCTTGCCGTACCAACCATTCGAGGAGTTTTCATGAAAACCCGGTTAACCGCCGTTGCTCTGACACTGCTGTCGACCGCTCCGCTGGCGCTGGCCGCCCCGCAGAGCGATCAGGAAAAGCTCAGCTACAGCATTGGTGTGACGCTCGGCCAGAGCCTTTCCCAGGACATCAAGAACCTGGATATCGACAGCTTCACGCAGGCCATTCAGGACGTCTACGGTGGCAACGATCTGCAGATGAGCAAGAAGGCGATGACCGAAGCCCTCACGGCCTTCCAGAAGCAGAAGATGGCCGAGCGCAAGGCCGAGGCGGAGAAAGTCGCCAAGCAGAACAAGGCCGAGGGCGAGAAGTTCCTGGCCGAGAATGCCAAGAAGGACGGCGTCAAGGTCACCGATTCCGGTCTGCAGTACAAGGTCATCGAGTCCGGTGACGGCGCGAGTCCCGATGCCAACGATCAGGTCAAGGTCAACTACGAGGGCAAGCTGATCGACGGTACCGTCTTCGACAGCTCCTACAAGCGCGGCGAGCCGGTCGAGTTCCAGGTCGACCAGGTCATCCCCGGCTGGCAGGAAGCGCTGAAGAAGATGCACGTCGGCGACACCTGGATGATCTACCTGCCTTCCGACCTGGCCTACGGACCGGCCGGCACCGGCGGCCCGATCGGCCCCAACGAGGCGCTGACCTTCAAGGTCGAGCTGCTCGACGTCACCAAGAAGCCCAACGACGCCAAGGCCGACGCGGGCGACAAGGCCGCCAAGCAGGACGAACAGGCTGCAGGCGACACCGCCAAGAACTGACCCTTCGCGTCACCGGCCGCCCGCGGGCGGCCGGCCCCACCCGATAGCGCCCGTCAGGCGCCGCTGCCGGCACCCGGTCGGCGCACATCGAAGTCGAACCAGCTGCCACGCCGCCCTTCCGGGGTCGTCACGATCACCTCCGCCCGCCAGCGCGTGACCGATTCGTCGTCGACGCTGTTGACGCTCAGCACCCCCTGCCCGTGAAAGTCCCCGTCGCCCCGCCCCTGGAGCACATAGCGGCGCAATCCCATGTTGCGGTTGCGACCGATAAAGGCCACCACCACCCGCTCGGGATTCAGGCCGTCGACATGCACGTCGAGCGGCAACGGCCGCAGGGGCACGATGGCATCACCCAGCGACAGCGTGACCCGGGCGTCCCCGCCGATGCCGGCGTGACAGGGCCCCTGATGCAGCCGACAGACACCGTCCGGCGGGTACCAGACGACGTCGTTGCTGCCGCCGCGCAGGTAGTAGTGCGCCAGGTAGCCGACGGCCACCACCATCGTCACCAGCGTGACAGCAATCAGCAGGTTGAGAAGCGGCGAGCGGGCGTTGTCGTCGTCGGCATAGGGCATGGTCGGGCGGCGGGCCTCATCGACAGGCGGGACAATCCGGGTAAGCTTACCAGTTCGCACTCGGGCGTGACGCGCGTAAGGTTGTCGCAGCGCCCTCGTCATGCACGCGACAAGGAGATTCGCCATGTCCGGCGTCCAGGCGGCTCTGGGCCCTTTGTTCCTGTTGATCCTGCTCGGCGCCCTGCTGGGGTGGCGTCGCCTGCCTGCGGATACCTTCTGGCCGGCGATGGAGCGGCTGATCTACTTTTTGCTGTTTCCCGCCATGCTGGTATCGACCCTGGCCACCGCCGACGTCTCGCGGGTGCCGATCGCCCAGGTGGCGACCGTTCTGCTGGGCGGTATCGCCGCCTTCGCCGCACTGCTGTGGTGGATCAAGCCGCGACTGGGGCTCGACGCGCCCGCCTTCACCTCGGTCTTCCAGGGTGCGCTGCGCTTCAACACCTATGTCGGCGTTGCCGGCGCCGCGGCGCTGCACGGCCAGCCCGGCGCCACCGTGGCCGCGGTGGCGGTCGCCCTAATGGTGCCGACCATCAACGTGCTGTGCGTGGCCAGTTTCATCGCCGCCGGCACCCTGGGCCCGTCCAGCCTGTCGAAGAGCCTCGCCGCCCTGACCCGCAACCCGCTGATTCTGGCCTGCGTGGCCGGTATTGTGCTCAACCTGAGCGGCATCGGCCTGCCGGGCTGGAGCGAGCGCGCGGTGTCTCTGCTGGGCCGCGCCGCCCTGCCCCTGGGGCTGGTCGCCGTCGGCGTGGCACTGCGTCCACGGGCGCTGCTGCGCCTGGACCGCGGCGTGTGGAGCGCCAACCTGGTCAAGCTGGTGCTGATGCCGGCGGTGGTGCTGGCGCTGGGCGCGCTGGTCGGCCTCGATCCGGTGAGCCGTGATGTCACGCTGCTGTTCGCCGCCCTGCCCACCGCGACCTCGGCCTACATCCTCGCCCGCCAGCTGGGCGGCGACGCCGAGCTGATGGCCGCGCTGATCACCGGGCAGACCCTGCTGGCGATGCTCAGCCTGCCGCTGTGGCTGAGCCTGGCGGGCGGCTGATCGTCGGCCACCGCTTCATTTGAAAATGATTCGCGAAAAGCTTGACGCCACAAATGAGAATCAATATTGTTAACCACGTGGTGTTCGTCAGGCACCACACCGGGCAGGCGCCGCGGGTGCCTGCCATGGTTATCTCCTCATCAAGCTAGTCACGGTCCTTGCGGCGGCTCATCGAGCCGCCGCCTTTCTGTGCGCGGGTGTCAAGCTGGGGCGGGAACGCAACGGAGGGCGTGGCGACTCAGGCGTCGTGGCGCTCGAAGATCAGGTCGAAGACGCCGTGGCCGAGCTTCTCGCCGCGGCTTTCGAACTTAGTCAACGGGCGGAAGGCCGGGCGCGGCACGTAGACGCCCTCGCTCGCGGTGTTGCGCCACCCCGGCGCCGCGACCATCACCTCGGCCATGTGCTCGGCGTAGGGCTCCCAGTCGGTCGCCATGTGCAGCCAGCCGCCGGGCCGGAGCCGCGAGCGCACCAGCTCGACGAACGCCGGCTGGACGATGCGCCGCTTGTGGTGCTTCTTCTTCGGCCAGGGGTCGGGGAAGAACAGCTGCACGCCGTCGAGCCCGGCCTCCGGCAGGCAGTGGCGCAGCACCTCCAGGGCATCCTCGCGGTAGACGCGCAGATTGGTGAGACCGCGCTTGTCGGCCTCGTCGAGCAGCTTGCCCACGCCCGGAGCGTGGACCTCGATGCCGATGAAGTCGGTATCGGGATGGGCCTCGGCCTGCTCGACCAGCGAGCCACCCATGCCGAAGCCGATCTCCACCACACGCGGCGCGCGGCGGCCGAACAGGGCGTCGAGGTCCTGCAGGCCGTCGGCCAGGCTGAGCCCCAGCCGCGGCCAGACCTCCTCGAGCCCGCGACTCTGGGCAGCGGTCATGCGACCGGCGCGCAGCACGTAACTTTTCACGCCGCGACGCGGCCGGGACTCACTGGACTGCGGGGTATCGACACTCACGCTGGGGTCACTCATGGTCATTGAAGGATCAGTCGTTGATACGGCCCTGGGTCGGCGAGGATGCCTGGGCATAGGCACGCCGCGGCATGCGCTCGGCCAGGAACGCCTCGCGCCCGGCCTCGATCGCCTTGCGCATGGCGCTCGCCATCGCCACCGGGTGGCGGGCATGGGCGATCGCCGAGTTCATCAGCACGCCGGCGCAGCCCATCTCCATCGCCAGCGCAGCGTCGGAAGCGGTACCGATCCCGGCGTCGACCAGCACCGGCACCGTGGCGTTCTCGAGAATGATCGCCAGCGAATGCGGGTTGAGCAGGCCGTGGCCGGAGCCGATCAGCGAGCCCAGCGGCATGACCGCCTTGCAGCCGCGATTCTCGAGCTCCTTGGCAACGATCGGGTCATCGCTGGTGTAGACCATCACGTCGAAGCCGTCGTTGACCAGCTCGTCGGCGGCCTTGAGCGTCTCGACCACGTTGGGATAGAGAGTCTTGTCCTCGCCGAGCACCTCGAGCTTGACCAGGTTGTGGCCGTCGAGCAGTTCGCGCGCCAGCCGGCAGGTCCGCACGGCGTCACGGGCGGTGTAGCAGCCGGCGGTGTTGGGCAGCAGCGTATAGCGATCGGGGGGAATCGCATCGAGCAGGTTGGGTGCATCGGCGTCCTGGCCGAGATTGGTGCGGCGCACCGCGAAGGTGACGATCTCGGCGCCGCTGGCGGCCACCGCGGCGGCGGTTTCATCGAGATCGCGATACTTGCCGGTGCCGACCAGCAGCCGCGAGGTGAATTCGCGGCCGGCGACGTGCCACGGCTGGTCCAGTTGGGGGTCGGTCATGACAACTCCTGGGCTGTTCGGGAAACGGGCCGCGTCAGGCCCGGCTGGCCTGCGCAGGACAGGGCGGGCGACGCCGCTCAACCGCCGCCGATGGCGTGCACCACCTCGACCCGATCGCCCTCGGCCAGTCGGGTGGCCTCATGCTGACTGCGCGGGACGATCTGCTCGTTGACCTCGACGGCGATGCGCCGCCCGGCCAGCCCCAGGGTGGCGATCAGGTCATGGATGGTCGGCTGGCCAGCGAGATCATGCCGCTCGCCGTTGAGCTGAATCTGCATGGCTGTCCCTCGGGTAGCGTCGAACGAAAAACGGCCCGTCGGGATCGACGGGCCGTCATTTTAACGCCAAAGCGAGGCTCAGACACCCTTGGGCGGCCAGACGTCGGCATCGACCTGGTCGGGGCGCTTGAGCACCTTGGGATCGAACACCGGCTCACTGACGCCGCTGTTGCGCTGGCGCTCGTAGTCCTGCAGCACGCGGATGGCGATCGGCGACATGATCAGGATGGCGAACAGGTTGGTGGTGGCCATCAGGCCCATGGCCAGATCGGCAAAGTGCCAGACGAACTCCAGCTTGGCCATGGCGCCGACCAGGGTCATCCCCAGCACCGCCCAGCGCAGCACATGCACCGCCTTCTTGGCATGGTGGCGGAACAGGTACTCGATGTTGATCGCCGCGTACGAGAAGTTAGCGATGATCGAGGTGAAGGCGAACAGCAGGATGGCGATGGCGATGAACACCTCGCCGAAGGTACCCAGGTGATCGACCATGGCGTCCTGGGTCAGCTTGATGCCCTCGATCGACTGGCCGGCATGGCTGGCCAGCATGTCCTGATAGACGCCGGAAAGCAGGATCGCCACCGCGGTGCAGCTGCAGATCACCAGCGTATCGACGAACACCCCGAAGGACTGCACCAGCCCCTGAGCCGCCGGGTGCTTGACCGTGGCCTGGGCCGCGGCGTTGGGCGCCGAGCCCATGCCCGCCTCGTTGGAGAACAGCCCGCGCTTGATGCCGTTTTCCATCGCCGCCTTGATCGCGTAGCCGGCGGCGCCACCGACCGCCGGGCCGAAGCCGAAGGCGCTCTTGACGATCAGCGCCAGCATCGCCGGCACGGCACTGATGTTGGCGAACAGGATCCACAACGCGACCAGCAGGTAGGCGATCGCCATGAACGGCACGATCCACTCGGCGGTGCGCGCCACCGACTTCAGGCCGCCGAAGATGACCAGCGCCACTACCGCCACCAGCACGATGCCGGACAGCCAGTGCGGCACGCCGAAGGCGCCGTTCATGCCCTGGGCGATGGTGTTGGACTGCGCGGCGTTGAACGCCAGCCCGTAGGCGACCAGCAGGAAGATCGCGAACAGCGAGCCCAGCCAGCGCCAGCCCAGGCAGCGCTCGATATAGTAGGCCGGGCCGCCGCGGAACACCCCGTCCTCATTGCGGTGCTTGTAGGTCTGGGCCAGCGTCGACTCGACAAACGAGGTGGCAAAGCCCACCAGAGCGGTCATCCACATCCAGAAGATCGCGCCCGGGCCGCCGACCCACAGGGCGATCGCCACGCCAGCCAGGTTGCCGGTGCCCACGCGCGCCGCCAGCGAGGTGGCGAATGCCTGGAAGCCGCTGACCCCTTCACCGGCGCCGCGGGCGGTAACGGTGACCTTGGCCATGTGACCGAAGAGACGAAACTGCATGCCGCGGGTCATGACCGTGAACAAGACCCCCGCGCCCAGCAGCAGGTAAACCAGTATGTAACTCCATATGAAATCGCTGACGGGCGTCATGACCGCGTACAGGCCGTCGCGCAGGGGCGCGACGAGCGAGGCGAGGGATTCCATGGCATCATTCTCCTGAGTGTTGTCTGCCGCATTCTGGATCGTGGCCGGCAGCGAAAGTTGTCGTCAGGGGCCGCCGGCAACGGGCCGGCATCATAGCGGCCGGCGCGGGATAACGAAACATGAACGCCGGCCGACGACTATTGCCTCCCCGTCTCAGCGTAGCCGTACTTCAGCAGGAGCCAATCATCATGCGCCATCGCGCCGCCTGGATTACCGTCGCACTCAGTGGCTTCGTCATGGTCGCCGCCGGAGCCTTCGGCGCCCACGGGTTGCGGGATCACATCACGCCGCGCCTGTTCGACACCTTCGAGACCGGCGTGCGCTATCAGGCCTGGCACACCCTGGCGATGCTGGCGGTACTGGTCTGGCGGGCGCATACGCCGCAGCCCGGTCAGGGCTGGGCGCTGCGATTGTGGGGGGCCGGCATCGTGCTGTTTTCCGGGTCGCTGTACCTGCTGGTACTGACCGGCACACCGGCGCTGGGCGTCATCACGCCGATCGGCGGCGTGCTGCTGATGGCAGGCTGGCTGGCCCTGGCGGTGGGCGCCTGGCGGGCCCGCACGCCGTCAGCCTGAAGATGAAAGGGGGCTGCCAAGGGGCGTCGCTCAGTCGTCGTCCTCGTCGCGATCCGGCAGCACATAGGTCGCGGTGACGATCGCCACCGGCTCGTCGTCGCCGGCGGAGAACAGCTCCACCTCGCCCACCGCCAGGCGGCTGCCCAGCTTGATCAGCCGGGCGTTGGCGATCAGGTCGCGGTCGCCGCGGGCACGGCGCAGGAAGTGGCAGTTGAGATCGCTGGTCACCGCCATCGCCTCCGGCCCGACCTGCGCGAGAATCGCCACGTAGAGACAGACATCCGCCAGCGCCATCATGCTCGGCCCCGAGACGCAGGCCCCGGGACGCAGATGCTCGTCCTCAATGGCCAGGCTCATGGTCGCACGCATGTCGTCGACCCCCTCGATGGTGCCCTGACGAAAGGGAAAGACTTCGTCGAGAAACTCCTCGATGGCGGCGGCGGTCATCACGGTCATGGGGGATCTCCTGGCGCTGGGCTCGGCGTGTTACTGCGCCCAAGATAGCGCAACCCGGCCCGACAGCCCATACCACGAGCCGTGGAGCCGACAGCGCCAATCTCTCCGCAGGCCGACCCCGTCACCCGCCTTCGGTAACGACACCGCCCCCTGCCGTTCATGGCAGGGGGCGGTGATATAGCAGCACCGGTGTCAAGGCGTCGCGGGGGCGCTGTGAACCCTTCCATGGGCGCTA
>LSBP01000045.1 GCA_001577635.1 Halomonadaceae bacterium T82-2
CTTCGATCAACCACTGATCCAGGCGGCCTGACGCCTGATGACAACCCGGTCAGAGCTTAGCTCGCCTGTCAGGTGGTCCAGTGAATGGGGTCCACTTCAACCGGCCTGTGAAGAGCCGCCGAACACAGTGGTCCACGGCCGTCAGGGCGGAATGATCAAGGCGCGGGAAATCTGCCGTCAGTAAGCGGGTCGTGAGCGCCATGCATTGCGTATACAAAAAAACCCGCCATTGTGCTGGCGGGTCACCAAGTGCTGTTCACGGTGGCTGTCATGCCAAGTCGCGGAGCGCTTCGGGATGCTTTTCAGCCACACGCAGCAAGGTGCATGCGGTACCGGTGGGCTTGCGGCGGCCTTGTTCCCAGCCACGCAGCGTGCCGGGGCTTACATTCAGAAGCTCGGCAAACTCTTTCTGCGAAAGCCCATGCGGTGCCGTACCTCGGCAGCCCTGGGGACCTCCACACGGGTCATGCGGGCAGCCTCGCCCTGTTTCATCTGGCGCACGGATTCCAGCAGATCGCGGCCGAACTGCTCCATCTCTTTATCCATGACCAATCTCCTCTCTCAATTGGGCAAGCGTTGCGGCAGGCAGGTTGTCGAACTTGGCCTTCGCATACACAATCAGCAGCCACACCGTGCCTTCTTCCAGGGTGTTGTAGTAGATCACCCTGACTCCGCCTTGCTTGCCCATGCCCTGGCATCGCCAGCGAACCTTGCGTACACCTTCACTCCCGGGGCCACGTCGCCAACCAATGGGTCCTCAGCCAGGCAGTTGATGAATGCCTCTCGCTCATCGTCACTCCACACATCAGCGGCATAGCGCTGAAAGATCGGGGGTTTCGATGATGGTGTACATGCGCCCGAATATAAGTCACTGACGCACCCCGTGCAGCATGAATCCGCAAGTATTGCTTCCATGCCGCACCACATTTTCAGTGCACCCGCTGCTGCGAACCGATCAAGTGCCGGCCAATCGATTGCCTGCATCCTGCACGTAGCAGGATGCTGAGGCCATGGCACTCAACGCAGCTCCGGGGCCTCGCTGGTAGCCGTCGGCGATATCGCGTCGCTGTCGTCTGTGGCGGCGGCCTCCGTCACCGCGTCTTCCGGGGTGCTCCACTCCTCCGGTGCGGGTTGCGATACCAGCTGGCTGCCGAGCGTCTCGCCCAGTTCGTTGGCACCGCACAGCGTGAAACGCGACAGGTGCTTGCGGGCCGCCTGATTGAGACGGTGCTCGACACTGCCATGCAGGGGTGCCCGATCATCGACATCGATATGGCAGACGCCACTGTCGGAATCGAAGTGGACCCGCTTGAGGTGCTCTGCCGCCCCCAGTGTGGCGGCATCCTGCACGAAGCGCAGCATCTCGCAGAGCTCGCCGGCCCGGCCGCGCCGGCTGTGGATCGTCACGCCGAAGGCGCGCAGCTCGCCGGGTTCCACCTGGCGGGACTGCGGGTCGAAGTAACCGTGTTCCTGAGTCATCGTGATCTCCTTATCGCAACTCGGAATGTGCCGGCTGTGAAGGTCCGTTCACCGGCAACGCCCGCAGCATAGCCCTGTGAAATCCGGGGCGCCTGAACCTGTGTTAAGTCGGCGATCTCGATTCCCTCGGTGCAGCGACTCGGGAGCCTGCTATCATCCCCATCAATCTTCCGCCGCCCCGACACGCCATGCTCGATATCAAGTTCTACGTGCTGATCGATGCCATCGCCACGCACGGTACCGTTCACGACGCCGCTGCGGCGATCGGCCTGACCCAGCCCGCCGCGACTCACCGCATTCGCGAGATGGAGCGCCGCCTCGGCGTGTCGCTGTTCGCCCGCGAGGGGCGGCGGCTGGTGCTGACCGCCTCGGGAGAGCGGCTCGTTGAAACCGCGCGCGAGATTCTGCCCCGGGTGCGCAGTGCCGAGCTCGAGGCCTGGCAGCTGGCGCGCCACGGCGAGCCGGCGCTGCGCCTGGGCATCGGCCCCTACGACACCTTCTCGAAGGCGCTGCCGCTGCTCTATGAACACCACGACCGGGACATCGACCTGGTGCGCCTGCCCCTGGACGAGATGACCGGGGCGCTGCTGTCTCGCCGCGTCGACATGACCGTGATGATCGAGGTGCCGGCGCAGCGCGGCCTGGCCTGCGAGGCGCTGTTCGAGGCGCCGCCCGTGGCGGTACTGCCGCCCGGGCATCCGGCGGCGGACGCATCGGCGGTGCCGGCGAAGGTATTCGACGAGGGGCGGCACTTTACCTACAGCGTGATTCCCGAGGCGGGCCACGAGTTCGAGTATTTCTTCCAGCCGGCCGGTGTCTATCCCTCGCACATGGTGCAGATCGAGTCGGTGGCGCTGATTCTCGAACTGGTCGCGGCGGGCAAGGGGGTCAGCATTCTCTCGCGCTGGGCGGTCAGGGATGCCGCCCGTGCCGGCCGCGTGGTGATGCGACCGCTGGCCGTGGCTATGCCGCAGGTTCCCTGGTACCTGGCCTTCGCCGATGAGTCGCGGGTGCGCGAAGTCGCCGAGCCGCTGGCGGCCACGCTGCGCGCGCTGTATTCGGACGGGGAATAGGGGGCGCGTTTCCGGCGAGGGGCGAATCGATAAAAATCTCGTGACATCGGCAGCGAATTTCCGATTGGAGTCCACAGCGGTGGGACGCGTAGGTTATGGCGCCAGTTACGTGGCCATCCAACGAGGAGCACGAGAGGTTTTCATGTCCCTGTCCCCATCTTCCGTCCGCCCCGAAGCCGGCACCGCCGCCACCCCCGTCGACGGTACTCTGGCCGATCTGATCGATCTCGAGCGCTACCCGGTCGATCAGCCGGGCAGCGACGCCTACCGCGAAGCCGTCGGCCGCGTGCGCGCCCAGCTTCACGACGACGGCTGCGCGCTGCTGGCGCGCTTCATTCGCGAGGACCGCCTCGAGGCGCTGCGCGAAGAAAGTGAAGCGCTCACGCCCCAAGCGTTCTTTTCCGACAACAGCGTCAACCCCTACGTCACCCCGGACGACCCCAGCCTGCCCGAGGATCATCCGGTGCGCTGCTTTCAGCACTACACCAACGGCTTCGTCGCCAAGGACCTGATCCCGGACGAGGCGATGGTCAAGCAGCTCTATCGCGATACGACCTTCCAGCGCTTCATCGCCGACTGCCTCGAGGAGCCGGTGATTCACGAATTCGCCGACCCCATCGCCGGGCTGGTGATCAACGTCATGCCCGAGGACACCGAGCTGCCCTGGCACTTCGACACCAACGAATTCATCGTCAGCCTGATGACCCGGCGGCCGGAAAGCGGCGGCGAATTCCAGTACTGCCCGGACATCCGCCGCCCCGGCGACGAGAACTTCGCCGGCGTACAGCGCGTGCTCGAGGGCGACCACGGCGAGGTCCGCTCGCTGACGCTGAATACCGGCGACCTGCAGCTGTTCAAGGGACGCTACTCGATGCACCGCGTCGCCGCCGCCAAGGGGCAGCGCCTGTGCACGCTGCTCGGCTACGCGAAAAGCCCGGACATGATGGGCAGCCTCGAGCACACCCGGAAGATCTATGGCCGGGTGACCCAGCAGCACATCGATGCCGACAACCAGCGCCGCCATGACCGGCTGATGGGCTGACGCGCGTATTTCCTTCACCGGCGACCGAGAGAGACTCATGACCCAGATTGTAGCCCTGGCCGGCGATGCCCCGGCCGGTGCCGCCGGCTATGCCGGTGGTGCCTTCCGCGAACAGGTGATCGATGCCGCGTTGATCGAGCGCGTCGAGCGCTACCGGCTCGCGCGGCTGCGTCGGCAGATGCGCCACCACGAGCTCGACGCGCTGATCCTGTTCGATCCGATCAACATCCGCTATGCCTGCGGTTCCCGCAACATGCAGGTCTATTCCCAGCGCAACCCGGCGCGCTACCTCTATGTGCCCGCCGAGGGGCCGGTGGTGCTGTTCGAGTTCAGCGCCTGCCTGCATCTCGCCCGTGGCCTCGCGCTGCTCGACGACGTGCGCCCGGCGCGGGCGGTGATGCCGCAGTACAGTGGCCCGCACTGTGCCCGACATACCGCGGCCTTCGTCGACGATATCCGCGAGCTGTTCGCGCAGTCCACCACGAACGGGCGGCGGATCGGCGTCGAGTCGGCCCCCACCGGCGCCGTGGCGGCGCTGGCGGAAGCCGGCTTTGTGATTTCCGATGCGGCGGTCGCCGTCGAGGGCGCCAAGTCGATCAAGAGTCTCGATGAGCTCTCGCTGATCCACCGTTCGGTGACGCTGACCGAGGCCGCGATGACGCGCATGGAAGCGGCCCTGCGCCCGGGCATGACCGAAAACGAACTGTGGGCGATCTTCAACCAGCACGTGCTGGCCACCGGCGGCGAATATGCCGAGACGCGCCTGCTGACCTCCGGGGGGCGCACCAACCCCTGGTTTCAGGAGTGCTCGGACAAGGTCATCGCGCCCGGCGAGCTGGTCGCCTTCGATACCGATATCGTCGGCTGCTTTGGCTACTACACCGATTTCTCGCGGACCTTCCACGTGCCCGGCGCGGGCGCGCCGAGCGCGGCCCAGAAGGCGCTGTACCGCATGGCCGCCGACCAGCTGGAGAGCAACATCGCCCTGCTCGAGCCGGGCATGAGCTTTCGCGAGTATTCGCAACGCGCCTGGCCGATCCCCGAGGGCTACCGCGAGAACCGTTATCTGGATATCGTCCACGGCTGCGGCATGACCGGCGAATGGCCGCTGATCGCCCACGACATGGACTGGGACGACGTCGGCTACGACGGTGCCATCGAGCCGGGCATGACGCTGTGCGTCGAGGCCTACATCGGCCACCGCGACGGCAGCGAGGGCGTCAAGCTCGAGGAGCAGGTGCTGGTCACCGAAAGCGGCATCGACCGGCTCTCGACCTACGGCTACGCTGACGACCTGCTGGACTGATCCCGCACTGACCGTTCATCCCCACTGAAGGAAGCCCATGAAAGCACTCAAGACCACCTGTCTCGCCCTGGCCCTGGCCGGCACCACCGGCACCGCCGCCGCGGCCGACACGATCACCATCGGCACCAACAACTGGTCGGAGAACATCGCCGTCTCGCACCTGTGGCAGCAGCTGCTCGAGCAGCAGGGCTACGACGTCAAGCTGACCTCCACCGGCAAGAGCGTGATCTTCAGCGGCCTGGCGCAGGACGACATCGACGTCTCACTGGAGGTCTGGCTGCCCAACGGCGACGCCCAGTACCTCAAGCCCTACAAGGACCGCATCGACGTTCACGACAGCTGGTACGAGGGTGCGCAGGACGAGCTGGTGGTGCCGGCCTATCTGGAGGACATCAACACCATTGCGGACCTCAAGGCCGCAGCCGATCGCTTCAACTATCAGGGGCAGCCGACGGTCATCGGCATCGAGTCCGGCGCGGCGATCGCCGGCGAGACCGACAACGCGATCGAGGAGTACGACCTGCCGTTCCGTCAGCTGAACAGTTCCGGCCCGGCGATGATCGCCGCACTCGACGAGGCCTACCGCAAGGAGGCGCCGGTCGCCGTCACGCTCTGGCAGCCTCACTGGGCCTATGCCCAGTACGACCTAAAGCCCCTGAAGGATCCGAAGAAGGTCTACGGCGGTGGTGACGACATCAAGTGGATGTCGCGCAAGGACTTCGGCGAGGCCCGCCCAAAGGTCACCGCCATGCTCGACGCCTGGCACATGAGCCACGCCCAGCTGGCCGAGCTGATGTTGAGCATCGAGGACGCCGGCGACCCCGACAAGGGCGTCAAGACCTGGCTGGCGGACAATCGCGAGCTGGTGGAGAAATGGCTGGCAGCGAAGTGACGGCCTGACACGAAGGCGCGGGGCACGCCCGCGCCGCATTGCTCGTCAGCGGGCCCGCCGGAATCCGGCGGGCCCGTTTTCGTGTGCACTCGTCAGGGGCGGGCGGCGCAGGCCGGCAGGCCCGTGACGCCTGGACGCACGGCGAACAGGGCGCCGGCCTGTGGCTGGTCATCGCAGCCGACGGCAGCAGTGGTAATATACAGGGTGCCCAGGTCGTCGCCGCCGAAGGTGCAGCAGGTGACCCGTGAGGCGGGCAGGGCGATCTCCCGGTCGCGGCGGCCGTCGGGCAGCAAGCGGCTGACCCGGCCGCCGTCCCAGTGGGCGACCCATAGGCCGCCTTCGGCGTCGAGCGTCATGCCGTCGGGATAGCCGTCCGCCTCGGCGAAGCGCCGGTGCACGCGCTTGTCGACGAGGTTGCCGTCGGCGTCGATCGTGAAGGCGTAGATCGTCCGCGCCGGACTGTCGGTGTGGTAGAGCGTGCGGCCTTCGGCGCTGATCGTGGGGCCGTTGGTCACCGTGTAGGGCGCGTCGACGCGGCGCAGGCCGCGGGCATCGAGACGCAGCAGCCGGCCGCTGGCGGCCTGTTCGCGTTCGTCCATGATGCCGAACCACAGGCGGCCCGCCGGGTCGGCCTTGCCGTCGTTGAGCCGGTGCCCCGGCGCCTCGGCGACGGGGCGGGCCAGTGTTTCGCCGAAGCGCGGGCCGTCGGCGTCCAGGTGCAGGCGCACCAGGCGTGTGCGCAACCCGGCGACGAAGCCGCCGTCGGCATGCGGGGCGAGCCAGCAGCAGGCCTCGTCGAGCGGCCAGCTCCGGGTGTCGCCCGTGGCCGGGTCGTGGCTCATCAGCCGGCTGCCGAGGATGTCGACGAACAGCAGGCGCCGCAGCTCGCGGGACCACAGCGGGCCTTCACCGAGCCGGGCGCGGCCTTGCCACAGGCAGTGCGGGGTATCGGACATGAGCGGTTCCTCGATGATGTCGGGTCGAAGGCGTAGCCTGACGGATCGGGGCGCCGATGGGAATGTCGGGCGCCGGGCAACCGGGCGCCGGGCCGGAACGGGCACGAGGGGCGCACCCGCGGGGCGGGCGGCGCCGAGCCAATTCGAGAAAAGGAAGCGCCGTGAAGTTGTTGATTCTGGATGCCGGCCATTGCCTGAGTCTGGCGCTGGCGCGCGAGGCCAACCGGCGCGGGGATACCGAGCTGGTCATCGAGGAGGGCGTGTCGCTCACGCCGCACCGGCTGGCGCAGCTGGCGCCGGATGCCGTGGTGATCCCGCCGCTGGTGGAGCCCAGCAGCGCCGATCCGTCGACGGTGATGGCCCATGCCGAGGCCGTGGAGGCGTCGCTGGAAAGCTGTCAGGTGGCCGACGTGCCGCTGGTGTGGTGCGTGTCGGACCAGCTCTACGAGGACGGCGGCGAGACGCCGATCGACGAGCACATGATCCCCGAGCCCCGCGACGAGAACCTGCGCCGGCTGGTCAAGACCGGCAACCGGATCCGCGCCGGCCTGCCGCGTCACCTGCTGGTGCGGCTGGGACCGCTGTTCGCGCTCGAGGGCGGCGGAGCCTGGCTCAACGAGCTGATCGACCAGCTGATGGCCGGCGAGACGGTGCGCGCGGCCGAGGACGTGATCGTCTGCCCGACCTCGGTGGACTCGGTGGCGCTGGCGCTGGTCGGCATGCTGCAGCAGCTGGGCTGCGGTGCCGAGGCCTGGGGCGCCTATCACCTGGCCGGCACCGAGCCGGTGAGCATCTATACCTTCGCCTCGGTGGTGCGCACCCAGCTGGCCACGCGCCTCGAGGGGCTGGGCTGCGAGGTGACGCTGGGCGGGCTCAAGGCGCTCAATCATCACCACGACCAGCCGCTGCGCCGGGTACTCAACTGCCGGCGGGTGCTGGATGCCTTCGGCGTGCACCAGAAGCCGTGGCGCCTCGAGCTGGGCCGCATGCTGGATACCTGGTGCCAGGCCTACCACAGCCAGGAGGTGTCATGAACGCCCTGCGCAGCGCGATCTTCTACGTCGGCTACTTCCTGGCGATCCTGGTCTTCGGGCTGCTGTGCCTGCCGGTGGCGCCGCTGCTGCCGCTGGCCGGACGCTATCGCCTGCTCAACCTCTACAATCACTTCATCGTCGGCTGGTTCGCCCGGGTGTGCGGCGTGCGCTACGAGATCCGCGGTCGCGACAACGTGCCGGCCGGGCCGGTGGTGATCCTCGCCAATCACCAGTGCGAGTGGGAGACGCTGTTCCTGCAGGTGCTCAAGCCGCCGGTGTGCACCGTGCTCAAGCAGGAGCTGCTGCGCCTGCCGCTGTTCGGCTGGGCGCTGCGCCTGCTGCACCCCATCGCCCTGGACCGTTCCCGCCCGGCGCGGGCCATGAAGCAGGTGCTCAGCCAGGGGACACGGCGGCTGGGCGAGGGCCTGTCGGTGCTGATCTTCCCCGAGGGCACGCGGGTCGAACCCGGCGTGCGCCGTCGCTACAACAAGAGCGGCGCGGTGATCGCCTGCCGGGCCGGCGTGCCGGTGCTGCCGGTGGCACACAACGCCGGCGAGCGCTGGCCGGGGCGGCACTGGGTCAAGAATCCGGGGCGGCTGTCGGTGGTGGTCGGCGAACCGATCGCCACCGAGGGGCGTACCCCCGAGGAGGTGCTGGTCGAGGTCGAGAGCTGGATCGAGGCGCGGCTGGCCGAGATCTCCGAGGTGCCGCGTCCGGCGCCGGCCGCCGAGAAGGACACCGCCTCGGCGTGACCCGCCGTCAGTGGCGCTTGAGTGTCGCGACTGAAGTCGCTTGTATGTTGGAAATGACCCAACACGGGCAGTATGGAGAAGACTTGCCGGGGTGGAGGGACGAAGATCGCATCTGGCCCCCTC
>LSBP01000023.1 GCA_001577635.1 Halomonadaceae bacterium T82-2
TGCCTCAAGCGTTACATTGTTCGTGAGGTTTACCGTCTCCTCCGGCATGGCCCCAAATTAACAAAATACACGACTTGACACATATAGGAGCATCAACGCCTTGATGACATCCTGCGGCACTCCTTCCATGACACGCCATGCTGCAATCTTCCTGCCCGGTCAGGCTTGCCTCACGAGCATACAGATACCAGACCATCTCGGCATTGACCTGAGTCACCTTCTCTTGCGTAACCATGCCGCAACGTGGCGCCAAGTCCGCGCATCGTGCGCAAATTGCAAAACATTGTGACATGCCCGCCAATATGCTTGTGGCGCGAATTTTACCCGGTATGCTGCCTCGCAATACTTAAGGAAATAGTGCTTGGCACTGACAGGAGTAGCGCCATGATAGCCGCCATACAACCCTGGGATGACGAGATCCGCCGCTGCGTGCAGAAACAGGACTTCACCACGGTCTTTCAGCCCGTGTTCAGCCTCGATACTCGCCAGCCGGTGCGCTACGAAATGCTCGCGCGCTTCGACGTGATTTCGGCCTCCGGCCAGCCGGCGAGCACGCAATTGATCGTCGATCGGATCACCTGCCTGAACCTGACCTGCGCCTTCGACATGGCGGTACTCGACAAGGCCCTACAGCTCCTCGCCTTGATGCGCGAAAGCTATGGTCATCACCTCTACCTCGCCGTCAATGTCTGCCCCACCTCCCTGGCATCCGAGTGTTTCGTGAATGCGCTGTTGGGCTGGCTGGCGGCTCATCGACTCGCCCCGGGACAGCTGATGCTAGAGATCACCGAGGGTACGGCGCTCGATCCGACGGTGCAGGCACAGGTATTGCCCCGCCTGATAGCACATAGCGTCGTGCTGGCCGTCGATGACTTCATGACCGGCCACGCCAACTTCAACGCCCTGCTGCTTTCCGAGGTCAGTGTCGTCAAGGTGGATCGGTCCGTGACCGCGGAGCTGAACATTTCGGCCATGGCCCGACGCTTCATTCGGGGTCTGGTGCCTTTCATGGAGTCGTTGAGCAAACGGCTGGTGGTCGAAGGGGTCGAAAATGCCAGCCAGTTACGGTTCCTTGAGGCCATGGGCTGCGAATACGTACAGGGCTTTTTCCTCGGACGCCCCATGGCACAGGAGCATCTGGCGGACTACTGCCGGCAGCCACCGGCCATCCGGGAGCCCGGCATCTTCAGTGAGCGGGACCTTTTGGCATTCCAGACCCATGAAGGGCCGGAAAGCAACCAGACACAACGGTCCCACGACCGCATCCGCCACTGAGAACAGGAGCATCCGGATGCCTGAATACCAAAAAGAATTAAGCGAACTGGGTAGAACGCTGCGTCGACTGCGCCAGAAACAGGGGCTGACCCTGGTCGAGGTGGCGGAAATCGTGGGCTCGCATGTCGGCAACCTGTCTCGCATCGAGCGCGGCCTGAGCGCGCCCAGCTTCAGCCTGTTCTATCGCCTGGCGAAAGCCCTGGGTTGTCGGCCGGCCGACCTCTTCCTGCTGATCGACCAGGCAGACGATGATGCCGATATGGACGAACTGGTAGCGCGGTTCACCACCCTCGATGCCGACAAGCGTCGCCTGCTGATCGCCTTCTCTCGCCTGCTCGACCGGGACGCGCCCTCAATGCAGGGAGACGAACAGGACCTCGTTTAACCCGGCTTGACTGGACCACCGACAGCGCAAGCGCGCCGGGAAGTACTGCTGCCGCCTGGCTCGAGAGGTACACAGCCGGCACGCCTCCCCGGACCACCAATAGTGCCGGAGAGGCGGTGACCGGCTAAATTGATCAGGCGCTCAGACGCTGCTCGGGCTCGGCAAGCACTTCCTTGAGGTGCGCAAGATCCTCCGCCGTGCTGGCTTCGGTGAACTGTGCCAGCACCCGCTCCGCCTCCTGATGGATAGCATCACGAATATAGTCGTCGTAGAGGGTGACGAAACCGTCACAGCCGCGACAGTACAGTTCGTCCGTCGGGCCGGGGTTCCCCTTCCAGAAATTGGTTTCGCCGCAATGGGGGCATGTGACTTGTCGACTGCGATTGAACATGTGGCCTCCTGCCAGATGATGCGTCCAGCCCCGTCGAGGGCCGGGAGCGAATGGCGACCCATTCCTTGGATCACCAGTTTCGTCAGGATAGTGGTTTTTGCCCCTCGTACAAGAGGGGGAGAACAGGACTGGCCGGCGTACCATTCGCCTGCTTCCCGCTTTCGCCAAAAACCTGCTGATGGAAACGACACAAAAAAGCCGCCCGATTCAGCAGTGAATCGGGCGGCTTTCCTGAATTCGTTGGTGGAGCCTAGCGGGATCGAACCGCTGACCTCAACACTGCCAGTGTTGCGCTCTCCCAGCTGAGCTAAGGCCCCTTTTTACGTCATTGTGCTTGGCGGCATGTTGCAACCGCGTCCGCCGTGCGACAACGGGACGTATAGTACAAATACCGAGCGGCGCCGTCAAGCGATTTCGCATCTCCGAATCGCTAGCATCCGAACATTAGTTCCCAGTAAACTGAGACCCATGAAATGGCGACGCCAGGGTCGCGCCACCCTTGCCGAGGGATGAAGGAGCACGCTTGATCAGGATTCTAGTTGCAGACGATCATCACCTGGTTCGTACCAGTATCGCCCACCTGCTCGATGCCGAGGACGGTCTGAGCATCGTCGGCGAGGCCGCGGATGGCGAGGAGGCCATCAGCCAGGCACGCAGCCTGCGTCCGGACATCGTGCTGATGGACATCCGCATGCCCGGCATCGGCGGCCTGGAGGCCACCCGCAAGATCGCGCGCGGCATGTCCGACATCAAGGTGATCGTGCTGACCGCCTATCTGGAAGACACGTTCGCCCAGCGGCTGCTGGACGCCGGTGCCAGCGGCTTCATCAGCAAGGGCACGGAACGCGAGGAGATGGTGCGCGCGATTCACGGCGTGCAGGCCGGGCAGCGCTACATCAGCTCGGAAATCGCCCAGCGCCTGGTCCTTGCCAGGCTCGACAATCAGGAAAACCCCTTCGACCAGCTATCGAGCCGCGAACTGCAGGTCGCCATGATGATCGTCAACTGTCACAAGGTCAGCGACATTTCCGACAGCCTTTTCCTGAGCCCCAAGACGGTCAACACCTACCGTTACCGGATCTTCGAGAAACTCGGTGTGCACTCCGATGTGGAGCTGACCCACCTGGGGCTGCGCTTTGGCCTGATCGACGGCTACCAGCTGCCCGACTGATCCTCGGGCCCAGGCCGAGTCTGTTATCCTCGAGGCTTTCCTTCATCGGTGAAGCGAGCCGGCATGAGTTTCGACGCCAAGCACTTCCTGAAGACCGTCAGTGAATCGCCGGGCATCTACCGCATGCTCGACGAGGAGCGCAACGTGCTCTACGTCGGCAAGGCCAAGCGGCTCAAGGCACGCCTGGCGAGCTACTTCCGCGGTGCGCTCAACGCCAAGACCCAGGCGCTGGTGGGGCGCATCGCCGACATTCAGGTGACCATCACCCGCAGCGAAACCGAGGCGTTGCTGCTCGAGCAGACACTGATCAAGGAGCTGCGTCCGCCCTACAACATCCTGCTGCGCGACGACAAGTCCTACCCCTATGTCTTCGCCAGCGACCGCCACCCCTTCCCGGCGCTGGAGTTCAAGCGGGCGCGCCAGAAGCGCAACGACGGCCGCTATCTGGGCCCCTTTCCCAGCTCCACGGCGGTGCGCGAGAGCCTGGCGCTGATGCAGAAGATCTTTCGCATCCGCAATTGCGAGGACAGCGTCTTCGCCCATCGCGACCGCCCCTGCCTGCAGTATCAGATCAATCGCTGCAGCGCACCCTGCGTCGACTACATCAGCGAAAGCGGCTACCGGCGCGATCTGGAAAACGCCATCCTGTGTCTCGAGGGCAAGAGCGAACAGGTCACGCAGCAGCTGACCCAAGATATGGAAGACGCCAGCCGGGCGCTGGACTTCGAGGAAGCGGCACGCCTGCGCGACCAGATCCAGCAGCTGCGCCGCCTCCAGGAGCGCCAGATCGTCGACACCGGCAGCGGTGAAGCCGACATCTTCGCCCTCGCCGAGCGCCCGGGCGGGCTGTGCATCAGCGTCCTCACGGTCCGCCAGGGACGCGTGCTCGGCGCCCGCCATCATGCGCCGGAAAACGGCCTGGATCTCGCTGCGGACGCCTTGCTCGGCGAGTTCATCAGCCAATACTATCTCGGTCAGGGCCGCGAGCTACCCCAGGAAGTCCTGACCAGCCATGTGCTGCCGGATGCCGAACTCGTGCAGTCCGCGCTCTCCCGGCAGGCCGGCCGCCGGGTCCGCCTCGCCCACCAGGTTCGCGGCCATCGCGCCCAGTGGCTGCAACTGGCCCGCACCAATGCCGAACAGCACTTGGCCACCGAGCTGGCCAACCGCACCCAGCTCACGCGCCGCTTCGAATCCCTTCAAGAAGCCCTGTCGATGGACGCGCTGCCCGAGCGCATCGAGTGCTTCGACATCAGTCACAGCCACGGCGAGGCGACCGTGGCATCCTGTGTGGTGTTCGATCGCGACGGCCCGGTCAAGTCGGATTACCGGCGCTTCAACATCGAGGGCGTGGCCGCCGGCGACGATTACGCGGCCATGCGCCAGGCGCTGGAGCGCCGCTTCAAGCGGCTGCGCAAGGGAGAAGGCAAGTCACCCGACATCCTGCTGGTGGATGGCGGCAAGGGGCAGCTCAACATGGCTCGCGAGGTGTTCGAGACCCTCGGGGTAGTCGGGGTACGCCTGATCGGCGTCGCCAAGGGCACCACCCGCAAGCCGGGGCTCGAGACCCTGTTCCTGGAAACCGTCGATCACACCCTGACACTGGAAGGCAACGCCCCGGCGCTGCATCTGATCCAGCACGTCCGCGACGAGGCGCACCGCTTCGCCATCACCGGCCACCGCCAGCGTCGCGACAAGGCGCGCCGCACCTCGACCCTGCAGGACATTCCCGGCGTCGGCCCCAAGCGCCGCCGTGAACTGCTGCGCTTCTTCGGCGGCCTGCAGGGGGTGCGCCAGGCGACCCGCGAGGAGCTCGCCCGGGTCCCGGGCATCAGCGCGCAGCTGGCCACGGCGATTCATCAGGCGCTGCATGGATGAAGCCACGGCCGACGGTTACAATGAAGCCCTCCAGTTACCGGCAAGGGATCTCGGCGTAGCGATGAACATACCCAATCTTCTCACCCTGGCGCGAATCGTGTTCATCCCCCTGCTGGTGATCCTGTTCTACCTGCCCTTCGCCTGGAGCTACACGGTCACCGCCGCGCTCTTCGCCCTGGCGGCGGTGACCGACTGGCTGGACGGTTTTCTCGCCCGGCGCTGGGACCAGAGCACGCCGTTCGGCGCCTTCCTGGACCCGGTGGCGGACAAGGTCATGGTGGCCGTGGCCCTGGCGCTGCTGATCGAGCGCTTCGACAGCGTCCTGCTGACCCTGCCCGCCCTGGTGATCATCGGCCGCGAGATCGTCATCTCCGCGCTGCGGGAATGGATGGCCGAGATGGGCAAGCGGGCCAGCGTGGCCGTCTCCTGGATCGGCAAGATCAAGACCACCCTGCAGATGGTCGCGCTGCTGCTGCTGCTGGCCACGCCTCCGGGCACCGGGATCGCCGATATCGGCACGGTCACGCTGTACCTGGCCGCCCTGCTCACGCTGTGGTCGATGCTGCAATACCTGCGCGCCGCCTGGCCGGAACTCACTCGTTCACTGTAGCGGGCAATAATCGTTTGACAGTCACGCACTTATCCGTATAATTCGCTCTCGAGTCAAGCGGGAATAGCTCAGTGGTAGAGCATCGCCTTGCCAAGGCGAGGGTCGCGAGTTCGAATCTCGTTTCCCGCTCCAGATTCCCACCCCGGTGGGAGAGTGGAATGACGCAGGTCGCGAGCCGGAACGCCGGCCCGATCGATCTCGTTTCCCGCTCCATTTCTTGCTTCGGCAAGAGACGACACGACTCATGAGGCTGGATGGCAGAGTGGTTATGCAGCGGACTGCAACTCCGTGTACGCCGGTTCGATTCCGACTCCAGCCTCCATTTCCCCCTTCCCATCACCGGCAATTCGAATCCGCTTGTCACGCCCGGATGGCGAAATTGGTAGACGCAAGGGACTTAAAATCCCTCGGTGGCAACACCGTGCCGGTTCGAGCCCGGCTCCGGGCACCAGGCCTGTCAGTGACCGACTTGCCCGAGGCGCCCCGCTCCTGCAAGCCGTCGATCTCCGGCTCGACCCCAGACCTGTCCCGCATCGCCCTTGGCCCGTCGAGCACGCTTCACCCAGGGAGTGAGCCATGATGGCGCTGCGCCTTCGCGACCCCTACTTCAACTATCATCATCGCCATCGCCTGCACGTGCTGCGCACCAGCCTGGCGCTGGTCGTCACCTATGCGCTCATCGAGGGCCTGCAACTGCCCCACGGCAGCTGGGCGCTGGTCAGCGCCCTGATGGTCATGGGCAACCTGCCGCATATCGGCGGCGTGCTGGACAAGGGATTGCAGCGCCTGCTCGGCACCCTGCTCGGCGCCGTCTGGGGCATCACGCTCATCCTGATCCCCGACCCGCCGCCGGGCGTGATTCCCGCCTGGACCCTGATCGGCATCGCCATCGCCACCCACGCCACCTTCGCCACTCGCTACGGCTACAGCGCCCTGATGTTCGGCATCACCCTGCTGCTGGTGGTCGGCAACGGCGAGCACGAGCTGAGCGTGGGCCTGTGGCGGGCGGCCAATGTCCTGCTGGGCACGCTGATCGGCATCGGCGTCACCCTGACGGTACTGCCTCAGAAGGCCACCGACGTCTTCCGCTTCCTGCTGGCCGACAACCTCGACAAGCTGGCACGCCTCTACCATGCCCACACCGCCAGCGCCGCCGCCATCGATGTCGACACCCGCGAGCTGCTCAAGACCACCACGGCACAACTGGTCAAGCAGCGCGGCCTGGTCGATGCCATTCATCGCGAAGGCCGGTTGCGCCGCGACGCCCTGGAGGCGATTCTGGCGCTGGAGCGCCGCGTGCTCTCCACGGCCGAGCTGCTGCTGGAAACCCACTGGACCACGCGGGAAGGGCACGAGCGTATCGACGCCATGCACGGACTGCGCGAGGAACAGCACCACCTGGCCCGCACGATGGGCACCCTGGCCTTCCAGATCCGTACCGGGCAGCCCATCGAGCTGCAGGTGCCCCGCTTCGACCTGGATCGCTACGCCCCCCAGGCGATCGCCGCGCGCGGCGTCGACGGGCGCATGCTCTTCAGCCCCAGCGGCTACCTGTGGCTCAATCGCGAGCTGGCCCGGCTCACGCAGGAACTCAGCCATCACCTCGCCGGCCTGCCGCGGCTGCCCAGCCAGCGTCTGCGGCGTCGCGCCAGTCATCACACCCTGATCAGCGATGCACGCCGCCTGGCCACCGGCTCGGATCTCGACACTGGAAAAAGGAAGGAGCCCCATGACGCGCAGTGAGCATGACGTCCTCGTCATCGGCGGTGGCGCCGCCGGCCTGACCCTGGCCCTCGAACTGGCCGGCCACCGGCACGTCACGCTGCTGCGCCCGGCCGGCGACGACATCGGCGCCAGCCGCTGGGCCCAGGGCGGCATCGCCGCCGTGCTCGACCCCCGCGACGCCGTGGACGACCATGTCCGCGACACCCTGATCGCCGGTGACGGCCTGTGCGACGAGCGCGCCGTGCGCTTCACGGTGACCCACAGCACGGCGGCCATCGAGTGGCTGGTGGCGATGGGCGTGCCCTTCACGCCGGACACCTCGCCGCAGGCCCCCTACCCCTTCCACCTGACCCGCGAGGGCGGGCACGGCACACGACGCATCATCCATGCCGCCGATGCCACCGGCCGGGCACTGGTGCAGACACTGCTGACGCGGGTCACCGACGACCCGCGCATTCGCCTGCTCGACGACCGTCAGGCCCTGGAACTGGTCGCCGACGACCGCGGGGCCTGCCGGGGCGCCCTGTGCCTGACCGCCGAGGGTGGCCACGAGCTGCTCGTTGCCCGCGACGTCGTGCTGGCCACCGGCGGCGCCAGCGGCCTGTTCCGGCATACCACCAGCCCGACGCCGACCTGCGGCGAAGGCATGGCCATGGCCGCCCGGCTCGGCGCGACCCTCGCCAACCTGGAATTCCAGCAGTTCCACCCCACCTGCCTGTACGACCCCGAGGGCGAGGCCTTCCTGATCAGCGAGGCGGTACGCGGCGAGGGCGGACGCCTGCGCGACATCCACGGCCGAGCCTTCATGGCGGACTACGACGCACGCGCCGAACTCGCGCCCCGCGATATCGTCGCCCGGGCCATCCACGCGGAGATGCAGCGCACCCGCGCCACGCATGTGCTGCTCGATATCACCCACCTGCCCGCGGAACGCATCGCCCACCATTTCCCGACGATCCTGGCACACTGTCGCGCCCGGGGGCTGGACATCACCCGCGAGCCGATTCCCGTGGTGCCGGCCGCCCATTACAGCTGCGGCGGGATCGCCACCGATCTCGACGGCGCCAGCGACGTACCCCACCTCTATGCGATCGGCGAGGTCGCCTGCACCGGGCTGCATGGCGCCAACCGCATGGCCAGCAACTCGCTGCTGGAGTGCCTGGTCTTCGCCCGCGCGGCCGCCGCCGCCCTGCGCCGGACCGACGACACGGCGCGACGGGAGCCGCTCGTGCCCAGCTGGCAGGACACCTCGCCCATGCCGGACCAGCAGGCCGACAAGGGGCTCATGGCCCTGCGCGAGATCATGAGCGAGGCCGCCGGCATCGTGCGCAGCGACGCCGGGCTTGCAGCGGGCAGCGCCGCTGTCGCCGCGCTGGAAGAGACCTACGCGCCACTGTGGCAGGACCGCCCACCCAGCGTCGCCGCCACCCGGCTGCAGCAGGCCCTGAGCCTCGCCGCGCTGATGCTGGAGGCGGCCCGCCAGCGGCGCGAATCCCGCGGGCTGCACTTCAACCGGGACTGTCCGGCACACCTGCCGGGGCCGGCCCGGCCCTCCCGCTCACGCCTGATCCGGCGCCCATAGCAGCAGGCGCCGAAGCTGCCAGCGCTGGCGCGCGTCGGTACTGTCGGGCCAGACCCAGCAGCGGCTCCCGCCGACGCGCACCCCCAGCAGCCAGGGCCCGAGATAGAAGCTCGTCACCCGCACGGTTTCCCAGCGTCCGGCCCGGTATTGCTGCCAGCCACGCCCCGGGCCCGGCACCCAGCGCAACTGCCAGGTATCCGCCCGGCGCCACTCGCGCCACAGACCCGCAGCCAGGGCCGGTGTCGCCAGCAGCGCCAGCCAGGGCGGCCCGTAGCGGGCCGCCAGCGCCACCACACCGCCGGCCAGCACGGCCGCCAGCAGTCGCGACAGTCTAGAGGGTGCGATACTGATCGTTACCGGTTGTTTCCGCATACTCGACGATCATCTTGACGACCCGCCGCAGTGCCGGCTCCTCGGGCCATTCCCGTCGCATCAGCCACACGAACAAGTCCTGGTCCTCGCACTCGATCAGGGCCTGGTAGGCCTGCTGGTCCGCCGCCTCCAGCGTGGGGTAGCGATGCTCGAGAAACGGCAGCAGCAGCAGGTCCAGCTCCCACATGCCGCGCCGTGAATGCCAGTAGAGACGTTTCAGCGTGGACGCTTCACTCACCGGGAAAACCTCGCTTTGACTGGGTGGAATGTCCGGGCAGTATACCCGAGGCGGTGTACGGACGACATGCGCCGGGGCCGCCGGCACGGTGCGGCCTGACATGGCTAGTGCGTTGTTTTCTCACGACTTGCCGAGTATGCTGACAAAAACAAAAAGACACGCCCGCAGGCGGGTCAGCCGTGTGGAGACGACCGATGACCAAATCAGAATTGATCGAGCAGATCGCCATGCGACAGCCGGAGCTGTCGATCAAGGAAGTCGAAGCCGCCGTACGGATCATCCTCGACGACATCACCAATGCCCTGGCCGATGGCGGACGGGTCGAGATCCGCGGCTTCGGCAGCTTCTCGCTTCACTACCGTGAACCCCGCATCGGCCGCAATCCCAAGACCGGCGACCCGGTCGATTTGGATGGCAAGTTCGTGCCACACTTCAAGCCGGGCAAGGAGCTGCGCGAGCAGGTCGACGCCAGTCGAGCCCTGGGCTACTAGCCGCTCTGCCCGAGAGATCGTCACAAAGGAAACCACTATGCGTTGGCTAAAAGGCCTGCTGCTCGCAATCATACTGCTGGTCGTTCTGCTTCTCGGCATCCTCTTCGCCGTCAACAACCAACAGGCGGTCCCCCTGAACCTCATCTGGGTCGAACTCCCGGCCGCGTCCCTCTCGCTGTGGCTGCTGGTCGCCCTGGCCTGCGGCGTGATTCTCGGCATGCTGGCCATGACCGGCGTCTACCTGCGCCTGCGCACCCTGCTGACGCGTGCCCAGCGCCACAACCAGCAACAACGCAAGGAACTCGATCGCCTGCGCATCCAGGAGTTCAAGGAAATTCCCTAAATGCCCGATCTGATGCTGCTGGCCTTGTTGTTGGCGGCAATTGCCATCGGCTGGTGGCTGGGACGCCGCGAGCAGGGACGCTCGACATCCGCCTCGCCTCCGACGAATCGCCTGTCGCGGGACTATTTCGTGGGGCTCAACTACCTGCTCAACGAGCAGCCCGATCAGGCCATCGAAACCTTCGTCCAGGCGCTGGAAGTCAACAGCGACACCATCGAGACGCATATCGCCCTCGGCAACCTGTTTCGCCTGCGCGGGGAAGCCGACCGGGCGGTCAAGATCCATCAGAATCTGCTGGCCCGCCCCGCCCTGACGGCCGGACAGAGCGATCAGGTGCAGCTCGAGCTGGCCCGTGACTTCCTCCATCTGGGCGTGCTCGATCGCGCCGAGCGGCTGCTGCAGCCCCTGGCGCGGGAATGTCCCGACGAGACTCGCCGCCAGACCGCCAAGCGCCTGCTGGTCGACCTCTACGAACGCGAGCGGGAATGGCACAAGGCCCTGGAGACCGCTCACCCCCAGCTGACCCGCCAGGACGCGGCAACGCGCCGGGCCGCCGCCCACTGGCTGTGCGAACTGGCCGAGCTGGACATGCACTCCGCCAGCCCGGCGCTGGCGCGAAAGAAGCTGCGCCAGGCCCTGAGCATCGACGACCACTGCGTGCGCGCCAACTGGCTGCTGGCCACCCTGGAGCGCGACACCGGCCACTACAAGCAGCAGATCCGCCTGCTGCAGCGGCTCGCCGAACAGGATCGCGACTTCATCCCCATCATTCTCGAACCGGCGCGCGATGCCTACCTGAAGCTGGAGGACGAGGACGGCCTGGAGCGCTGCCTGACGCAGTGGATCGAGCGGGCACCGCACATCAGCACCATCATCATGCTGGCCCGCCAGATCGAGCAGCATGACGGCCTCGAGGCCGCCGCGCGCTACGTCAGCGAACAGCTGGCACGGACCCCCAGCCTGCGGGGGCTGGACTACCTGATGAGTCTCTACCTCGACACCCCCGATCCCGACCAGCGTCAGCCCGTCACCCTGCTCAAGCAGCACACCGCCAAGCTGCTCGAGGCCCGGCCGCGCTTTCGCTGCCACCGCTGCGGCTTCGCCGGCGGCCAGCTGCACTGGCAGTGTCCGCGCTGCCGCCAGTGGGGCACCACCAAGCCGATCACCGGCCTGGAGGGCGAGTGACGCTCAGCTGCCGGCCAGCTCGTCCTCGATAGCCGCCAACGCCTCCATCGGCTCATGCGCCTGAGTGACCGGACGTCCCACCACCAGATGCGTGCTGCCCGACGCCATGGCCCGAGCCGGAGTCAGCACGCGCCGCTGATCGTCGGCGGCCGAGGAGGCCGGGCGGATGCCGGGGGTCACCTTCAGGAACTGCGCGCCGCAACTCGCGCTGATCGCCGCCGCCTCCCGGGCCGAGCAGACCACGCCGTCCATGCCGCTGTCCCGGGACAGCCGGGCCAGGCGCTCGACCTGCTCCGCCGGCTCGCTATCGACCCCCACCTCGGCCAGATCCTGGCGCTCCATGCTGGTCAGCACCGTTACCGCGATCAGATGGGTCGACAGGCCATGCGCATCGAGACGTTCGCGGGCCGCCGTCATCATCCGCCGCCCGCCCGAGGCATGCAGGTTGACCATCCAGACGCCCTGCTCGGCCGCGGCCTGCACGGCACCGGCCACGGTATTGGGAATGTCGTGGAACTTGAGATCCAGAAACACCTCGAACCCCCGGCCATGCAACGCCTCCACCACGGCAGGACCGCTGCGCGTGAACAACTCCTTGCCCACCTTGAGCCGGCAGCGACGGGGGTCGAGCTGATCGGCCATGCACAGGGCCGCATCCAGCGAGGCGTAATCCAGGGCGATGATCAACGGAGAATGAGTGGCGGCCATGATGACTCCAGCGAGGATGGGGGGAAATGTCGCGCAGTATACCAGTCCGGTCGCACCGATCGGACCCTCGCCGAGTCGGCATGCGCTGACGCTTATATAAGCGATAGCTTACAAAAAAGGCAGCGATATCGACTGACGCCGCCGCCGGCTTTTCCTTAGCGTTGAAACGACGGGTACGCACCATGCCCGCTCATCCGCCGACCACAAGGAGGCCCCATGAAACGCTACCTGACACCCCTGCTGCTCGCCCTTGCCCTGGGCATCGGTGCCGGCGCATCCCAGGCCCAGGAACCCGCCAGGATCGATATCAACAGTGCCACGGCCGAGCAGCTGGCCACCCTGCCCGGTATCGGTGAGATCCGCGCCCGGGCCATCATCGAGGATCGCAAGGCCCACGGCGACTACACGTCCGCCCAGGACCTGACGCGTATCGACGGCATCGGCGAGGCCACGGCCGAGGGCCTCAAGGATCGCCTCGCCTTCTGATGAGCCAGCCGAGCGCCCTGCACCTGCATACATAAAGAGGGCGTGGCCCGGCGGCCACGCCCTCTTTTCCCTGCCTCGTCGAGCGCCCCTCCCACCGGTTCGGCGGAAGGGGTACGGCAACTTACAGCCGCAGGGCGCCATCGCACTCCAGAACACGCCCGCTGAAGTAGGCGTTCTCGAAGATGTAGCGCACGCTGTCGGCGATATCCTCCGGCTGCCCCAGATGCCCCAGCGGCACACCCTTGGTGATCTTCTCGAGCATGTCGGGGCGCATCGAGGCGGTCATTTCGGTCTCGATGAAGCCCGGGGCCACGGCGCCGACGCGAATACCGTGCCGGGCCAGCTCCTTCGCCCAGGTCACGGTCAGCGCCGCCACCCCGGCCTTGGTCGCGGCATAGTTGCTCTGGCCCATGTTGCCGGCCCGCGAGATGCTCGAGATATTGACGATGACTCCCTTGTGGCCAGCCTCGATCATCTGGCTGGCCGCCTCGCGCCCACACAGGAAAACCCCGGTCAGGTTGACATCGAGGACCTGCTGCCACTGCGCCAGCGACATGGTCTTCTCGACCTTGCCTTCCTTGGCCTTGACCAGCAGCCCATCCCGCGTGATGCCCGCATTGTTGACCAGCCCCGAGACCGGTCCCAGGCGTTCGGCGATGGCGGCGAACGTCTCGGTCACCGAGCCCTCGTCGGCGACGTCGGTCACGAAGGGCTCGGCATGGATCCCGCCTTCCTTCAGACCGTCGACGGCCGACTGCAGCGACTCCGCCTCCCGGTCCAGCAGGGCCAGACGGGCGCCGCGCGCCCCCAGCATCCTTGCCATGGCCAGACCCAGGCCCCGCGCCCCGCCAGTGATGGCAATAACGGCACCGTCCAGTTGCATGATGACTCCTCCCTACTCCAGCCAGTTTTGTGCACTGCAATATAACTCCAAGATAGCATGACGGCCCCCCGAGGACCATGACACCATGGCCGGAGTCCTCCGCGCCGCGCGCGTACTTGCAATCGGCGCCGGCGCCTCCATCTTAGTGGCATCCATTGTTCTGGAGCGCTTATGCCGGTTCTGCTCTTCTTTACTCTGTTCGCCCTGCTCGACTTCGTCATCCTGTTCAGCGTCGGCGCCAAGATCGGCCTGCTGACCACGCTGCTGCTGGTGCTGGGTACGGGTTTCCTGGGCCTGCACCTGATCAAGCGTGAAGGGGTCGCCACCCTGCGCCGCGCTCAGGAACGCTTCGCCCGTGGCGAGATTCCCTCGGAGGAACTCATGACCGGGGCCGCCCTGATCTTCGGCGGCGCCCTGCTCATGGCTCCGGGGTTTCTCTCGGACACGCTGGGCTTTCTGTGCCTGCTGCCCGGCACGCGCCGCTGGCTGGGCCGGCTGTTGCAACGGCTGCCGGCGCAACTGCGCGGATTCAGCGTGCACACCTACCAGACGGGTGACGCCGGCTGGGATGGCGCGTCCCGTCATGAAGCCGATGCCGAGCGTCGCCATACGCACAACAGCGAGGGCGAGCCCCTGGAAGGCGACTTCATCGCCAAGGACGAACCTCGCCAGTGAATTTTTTTCATCGCGGCCCCTTGAAAGCCCTCGGGGCGTCCCCATCAAGGGAACAGCCAACAAGCTTCGGCCTTCGTAGTCACGCAGGCCTTTGACACCGGGGGGCTTTTGCCTTCCGCCCGTGAGCCTTGCTCAACAGGGAAATGCATTCTAGTCATGCAACCATCAGGAGAACGTGAGCAATGAACATCCGTCCCTTGCACGATCGCGTCGTCGTCCGTCGCGTCGAAGAAGAACAGAAAACCGCTGGCGGAATCGTGCTTCCGGGCAATGCCCAGGAAAAGCCGACTCGTGGCGAAATTCTCGCCGTCGGTAATGGCCGGATTCTCGACAGCGGCGAAGTGCGTCCGCTGGATGTCAAGGTGGGCGACACTGTCATCTTCAAGGAAGGCTTCGGCGTCGAAAAGCAGAAGATCGACGGGGAAGAAGTCCTGATCATGAGTGAATCGGACATCCTGGCCGTCGTTGAAGGGTAAGCCGCGGGTTTCTCCGCCCCTTTTTCACGTCAATCTCGTTCATCGTACTGACAGCAGGAAGTAACGAAAATGGCAGCGAAACAGATCAAGTTCTCAGACGACGCTCGCAAGCGCATGGCGCGTGGTGTCAACGTTCTCGCCGACGCCGTCAAGGCCACGCTGGGCCCGAAAGGCCGCAACGTGGTGCTGGAAAAGTCCTTCGGTGCGCCCACCGTCACCAAGGACGGGGTTTCCGTGGCCAAGGAAATCGAACTCAAGGACAAGTTCGAGAACATGGGCGCCCAGATGGTCAAGGAAGTCGCTTCCAAGACCTCCGACGTGGCCGGTGACGGCACCACCACCGCCACTGTTCTGGCTCAGTCCATCGTCAACGAAGGCCTGAAGGGCGTGACCGCGGGCATGAACCCGATGGACCTCAAGCGCGGCATCGACCACGCCGTCAACGCTGCCGTCAAGGAAATCGAGCAGCTGGCCGTGCCCTGCACCGATTCCAAGGCCATCGCCCAGGTCGGCACCATCTCCGCCAACGGCGACTCGCGCATCGGCCAGATCATCGCCGAGGCGATGGAGAAGGTCGGAAAGGAAGGCGTCATCACCGTCGATGAAGGCCGTGGCTTCGAGGACGAGCTGGAAGTCGTCGAGGGCATGCAGTTCGATCGCGGCTACCTGTCGCCCTACTTCGTGACCAACCAGGAGACCATGGCGGTCGAGCTGGAAGACCCGCTCCTGCTGCTGGTCGACAAGAAGATCTCCAACATCCGCGAGCTGCTGCCGGTACTGGAGAGCGTCGCCAAGGCCGGCAAGCCGCTGGTGATCATCGCCGAGGACATCGAAGGCGAAGCGCTGGCGACCCTGGTCGTCAACAACATGCGCGGCATCGTCAAGGTCGCTGCCGCCAAGGCACCCGGCTTCGGTGACCGTCGCAAGGCCATGCTGCAGGACATCGCCATCCTCACCGGCGGTACCGTGATCTCCGAGGAAGTCGGTCTGACCCTCGAGCAGGCCAACCTGGATCACCTGGGCAGCGCCAAGCGCGTCACCATGTCCAAGGAAAACACCACCATCATCGATGGCTCCGGTTCCGAAGGTGACATCGAGGCTCGCGTCAGCCAGATCCGCGCCCAGATCGAGGAAACCTCCTCCGATTACGACCGCGAGAAGCTGCAGGAGCGTGTCGCCAAGCTGGCCGGCGGTGTCGCCGTGATCCGCGTCGGTGCCGCTACCGAAGTGGAGATGAAGGAGAAGAAGGCCCGCGTCGAGGACGCCCTGCACTCCACGCGTGCCGCCGTCGAGGAAGGCGTCGTGCCCGGGGGCGGTACCGCCCTGGTGCGCATCCTGACCAAGGTTGCTGGCCTCAAGGGTGACAACGAGGACCAGACCCACGGTGTCGCCATCGCCGTTCGCGCCATGGAAGCACCGCTGCGCCAGATCGTCACCAACGCCGGCGAAGAAGCTTCCGTCATCCTCAACCGCGTCAAGGACGGCGAAGGCAACTTCGGCTACAACGCCCAGACCGGTGAGTACGGCGACCTGTTCGAGATGGGTGTTCTCGATCCGGCCAAGGTCACGCGCTCTGCCCTGCAGTCCGCGGCATCCGTCGCCGGTCTGATGATCACCACCGAAGCGATGATCGCCGACGATCCGGAAGACAAGGAAGCAGGCGGTGCCCCCGACATGGGCGGCATGGGTGGCATGGGCGGCATGATGTAAGCCGACCGGCCCCGGCCTGACTGCCCGTCCTGTGTGGATGGGCGGCATCGAAAAGCCCCACCTCACGGTGGGGCTTTTTTCGTGTGCCTGGTTTCGTGTGCCTGAGCGACTGGCGGTGGCGCTACGGGATCATTCAGGCAATCGCCGGCTCACGGGATGTCTCGGGGACCAGGTCCAGCGCATCGTCGAAGACCGCGATGCCCGCCCCCTCGCGATGGGCGTGCTCGGACAGGTGCCGGCGGAAACGCCGCCCGCCCGGGCATCCCTGGAACAGCCCCAGCAGATGGCGGGTGACGTGATTGAGTTTCGCCCCCTCCGCCAGGCGCCGGACGAGATAGGGGCGCAGCGCCCGCGCCGCCTCGTGCCGGGTGGCCGCCGGGCCAGGCTCACCGTAGAGGGCCTCGTCCACCCCGGCCAGCAGCCAGGGATTCTGGTAGGCCTCGCGGCCGATCATCACGCTGTCGACGTGCTCGAGGTGGGAACGGCACTCATCGAGCGTCTTGATCCCGCCGTTGATGCCGATATGCAGCCGCGGGTTGTCGCGCTTGAGGCGATGGACCCGCGGGTAGTTGAGCGGCGGCACGTCGCGGTTTTCCTTGGGCGAGAGCCCCTCCAGCCAGGCCTTGCGCGCATGGATGATGAAGGTCTCGCAGCCCGCATCGGCCACCTCGGCGATGAAACGCGCCAGGTCGGCGTCCTCGTCCTGATCATCGATGCCGATGCGACACTTGACGGTCACCGGAATCGAGACCGCTGCCTGCATCGCCGTCACGGCGGCGGCCACCTTGTCCGGGTGCGCCATCAGGCAGGCACCGATCAGGTTGTTCTGCACCCGGTCACTGGGGCAGCCGACATTCAGATTGACCTCGTCGTAGCCCCACGCCTCGGCGATAGCCGCGCATTCAGCCAGTTCCCCGGCGTCGCTGCCGCCCAGCTGCAGGGCCAGTGGATGCTCAACGTCGTCATGGCCCAGAAAACGCTCGCGCGGCGAGCCGTGCAGGATGGCGCCGCTGGTGACCATCTCGGTATAGAGCAGCGCGCGGCGGCTCAGGGTCCGTGCAAACGCCCGATAGTCGCGCGTCGTCCAGTCCATCATCGGCGCCACGGAAAAGCGGCGCGCACGCGCCAGGGGATCATGACCTGTCGGTTGCATCATCGATGGCCTCCGGAATGTTCATTCGGGCGGTTGCCGGAAAGCGCGCATTGTACGCAAGAAGGCTCCGAGCGCCCAGTACCCGGGCCGTCACGGCCGCTCGGGGTCCGGCAGGCCTTCGTAGTAATCCGACTGGAACGACTCGACGGCGCTCTCGGCCTCCTCGATGGCCTCGAAGCGCGCCACATGGAACAGCGCCTCGCCCTCGTTGGCCAGCGGCAGATTGCTGATGCCGATGACGATGCCATCGGCGTTGGCGCGGACCTCGCCCTCGGCGTTACCGAAGGGATCAGCGACCCGCCCCAGCACCTGCCCCCTGGCAACCCGCGCGCCCAGGCGCACCTGCGGGCGCAGGATGCCGTCGATCGGTGCCCGCGCCCAGCTCGAGCCATTGGCCACCTCCGCCGCGGGCGTCTCGCGCCGTCGACGATGGTCGGCCGCCAGCATCCCTAGGTGGCGCATCACCCGCAGCACTCCGCGCACCCCCGGGGCAATCGCCCACTCGTCGAAGCGCAGCGCCTCCCCGGCTTCGTAGGTCAGCACGGGCGCGCCCCGGCTCTGGGCGTAATGGCGCAGACTGCCCTCGCGCAGTTCGGCGTTGAGGATCACCGGCGCGCCGAAGGCTTCGGCCATGGCTGCCGTATCGGTGCCTACGCTGAGTTGCGAACGCACCTGCGGCAGGTTGGTGCGATGGATGGCCCCGGTATGCAGGTCGATGATGTGGGTGGCGAGATCGACGATCTGCTCGCGAAAGAGCGCCGCGATCCGCGAGCCCAGCGACCCCGTTTCGCTACCGGGAAAACAGCGGTTGAGATCGCGCCGATCCGGCAGGTAGCGCGTATGCTGCACGAAGCCGAAGACGTTGACGATCGGCACCGCAATCAGGGTACCGCGCAAGCGCCGGATCGACGCCGAGCGCAGCAGGCGCCGCACGATCTCGACCCCGTTGATCTCGTCGCCGTGGATCGCTCCGCACACCAGCAATACCGGCCCCGGCTGGCGACCATGCACGACCTCCACGGGAATGTGCAGCGGCGCGTGTGTATAAAGCTTGGCGACCGGAACATCGATCTGGGCGCGGGAGCCCGGCGCAATCCGCACGCCGGCCAGTTCAAAGGGAGCTCGAGCCATGGTCCTGCACAGTCCTCGGATGGATCATGGCTCCCTTATACTGACCCGAACCCGAATTGGCGACCCCCCTTTGGGTACGTATCGGGCCTCCATTCCCGAACGAACCACCTTCACTGGCGAATCGCCTCGAACTCGAGCAGCACCTCGACCTCATCTCCCACCAGGCCGTCGGCCACGCCGTAGGTCATCCCCCAGCGGCTGCGCGAGAGCGTGGTACGTGCCGATATTCCCAGGGTGTAGGCCTTGTGGCCGAACGGGTACATCGCCGCCTTGTTGAGGGTCACGTCCAGGGTCACAGGATGCGTCTGCCCCCGCAGGGTCAGATCCCCGACCAACCTGCCGTGGCGGCCGTCCTCGGTGACCAGCCGGGTCGGCTCGAAGACGATCGCCGGGTACTTGCCGGCGGCGAGGAAATCACCACCTCGCACGTGGCTGTCGCGCGCATCGTGGTTGGTGAAGACGCTATCCGCGGCGATCTCGATACGCCCCTGTCCCAGGGTACGGGTGGCCTCGTCATAGACGAACTCGCCCTCGCCCTCGAGGAACTGCCCCAGCAACCGCTCGTAGCCGATGTGCGAGACGAGAAAGCCGATCGAAAAATGCTCCGGATCGATGCGATACGTGGCCGGCGCCGCCCGCGCCATGCCCGCGATCAGCGACAGGCCCAGCAGCAGCGCCAGGGCGATAGCCCGGGCCGAACGCGATACCCAACACCCCCTCATGCTCATGAGACACCTCCACGGGATCGATGATGCTCGAAGACCGGCTGATGACGCTGTCGCCACAGCCAGTGGATGTCCAGTACGAACGACAGCACCAGCAGGACCAGCGCGACACCGGCCAGCAGAGCGACAAGCGGTACCGGTGCGAACGGCAGCAACCCCGTCAGCAGGGTCGCCACCTGCCAGACGCAGATCACCTTGCGCCGTCGGCTCTCCGGCAACGGCCGCCTCAACCAGGCCGCATACCAGCCGGCCGCCACGAACAGGTAACGCAGGGCCCCGATGGCCAGGACCCAGGGCCCGGCCTTGTCCAACGCGACCAGCGCGGAACACAGTACCAGGATGAAGAAAGCGTCGAGCTCCATGTCGAAGCGCGCCCCGAAACGCGACACCGAATGGGTCAACCGGGCCACCCAGCCGTCCACGCCATCGAGCAGCAGCGCCACCAGCGCCAGCCCCGCCATGGCGCCACCGCGGCTGGCCATGAACTCGGGAAATACCACCGCCCCGGCGATCATGGCCACCAGCATGCCGCGCACCAGCGTGACCCGATTGGCCCAGCCCAGCGGCTCACGCGTCACCGGCAGCCGCCACAGCACCATCGCCAGCATTCCCGCAAAGACGGCCCCGGCACTCAGCCGCCACCCGGCCGGTCCCGACAGCCACAGCAACAGCAGTTCGGTCAACAGCACGAACGTCACCAGCCCCAGCAGCCCCTCGGCAGCGCGGGTCCGCCCAGGCCGCCGGTCGTCCTGCCTTCCGGTCGATCCCGTCATATACCACCTCCTTGATCCAGGGCAGGCTTCGCGGCTTGACGCCGGAGGCCGCGACGGGGGAACGTGTGTGTTCACTATGGCAGGCGACGCATCACGCCACCGCCCTTTCCAGCAGGCCCCGTGACAAGGACGCCACACTGTACAATAATTCTACAACAGTTTTACGATGCGCGATGTCTTCGGATCGGATCGCACCGGTCACGCCGCGCTGACCACAAGGACGCTGTCATGCCCACCACGACTGCCACGGCCTTCTGGACACTCGCTCCCGGCCATGGCGCCCTGCGCGAAGAACCGCTGCCTGCACCCCGGGATGGCCAGTTGCAGGTGCGTGCCCGTTACAGCGGTATCAGCCGGGGCACCGAGGCATTGGTGTTCAATGGCGGCGTTCCCGCTTCCGAGTATCAGCGCATGCGGGCCCCCTTTCAGGCGGGCGATTTCCCGGGGCCGGTGAAGTACGGCTATGCCAGCGTGGGCGTGGTCGAAGACGGCCCGATGGAGTGGCGTGACCGCGAGGTGTTCTGCCTGCATCCGCATCAGGACCGCTACTTGGTACCGGCCGACGCCGTCGTCCCCCTGCCCGAAGCACTTCCCGCCGCACGCGCGGTCCTCGCCGCCAACATGGAAACCGCCCTCAACGGCGTGTGGGACGCGGCGGCACGTCCCGGCGATCGTATCGCGGTCATCGGCGCCGGGGTGGTCGGCGCCCTTGTGGCCCACCTCTGTACAGGCCTGCCCGGCACGCAAGTGGAACTGATCGACATCGACCCCGAGCGTGCCGCTCTCGCCCGGGCGCTGGGCGTGAGCTTCCGCACCCCCGACGCTGCCAGCGGCGATGCCGATCTGGTGTTTCACGTCAGCGGCGCGCCCCGGGGCCTGGAACACGGCCTGACACTGGCGGGCTTCGAGGCCACGCTGGTCGAGATGAGCTGGTACGGTCGCCAGCGCGTCAGCCTGCCCCTGGGGGAAGCCTTCCATGCCCGGCGCCTGCGCCTGATCTCCAGCCAGGTGGGCGCCGTGGCACCGGCTCGCCGGGCACGCTGGTCGCATCGGCGTCGTCTGGGGCTGGCCCTCGAGCTGCTGGCCGATCCTCGCCTGGACGCGCTGATCGAGGCCGAAAGCCCGTTTGCCGACCTGCCAGAACTGATGCCGCGGCTGGCTGCGGCCCGCGGCGCCCTCTGCCATCGCCTGCGCTATGCATGAATGCCCGAATCGCGAGACAAGGAGTCCGACACGATGTTCAGCCTTACCGTCCGCGACCAGATGATGATCGCCCACAGTTTTCAGGGCGAGGTCTTCGGTCCGGCGCAGCACCGCCACGGCGCGACCTATGTGGTCGACGTGACCTTCAAGCGTCCCGAGCTCGACGAGCATGACCTGGTCGTCGATATCGGCCTGGCCGGCGACACCCTCAAGGCCGTGCTGGCGGAATTCCATCTCACCGATCTCGACGAGCTGGACGCCTTCCGGGGTCGCAACACCACCACCGAATTCATGGCGCACGCCGTCTTCGAGCGCATGGCCCGGCGGATTCGTGACGGCGAGCTCGGCGAAGGCGCCAAGGCCCTGACGCACCTCAAGGTGACACTGCACGAGTCACACATCGCCTGGGCCGGCTACGAGGGGGCGCTATGACGGACCTGACCTTCATTGTCGCCGGCGACCCCGGCCAGCTTACCGGCGGCTACGTCTACGACGCCCGCATCGTCGAGGCCCTGCGCCACCAGGGCTGGCAGGTCGAGGTCGTGGGGCTGGAGGGGCGTTTCCCGGAACCCGATGCCGCCGCCGGCCAGGCGCTGGACACGGCCCTGGCTGACTGCCCCAACGGCGCCAGGGTGGTGATCGACGGGCTGGCCATGGGTGGTCTGCCCGAGATCGTCGCCCAGCATGCACCGCGCCTGGATATCACCGCGCTGGTCCATCACCCGCTGGCCGACGAGACCGGCCTCGACGCCGCCCAGTGCACTCGCTTCCGGATCAGCGAAACGCGGGCGCTGGCCGCGGTGAATCGAGTCATTGTGACCAGCCCCTTTACCGCTCGCCGGCTCGCCGACTTCAAGGTCGGCGCCGAGCGTATCCGCGTGATCGAGCCCGGCGTCGAGCGCCCACCGATGCCACCCCGACGCGCCGCATACCACACCGGCCCCGCCCGACTGCTGTGCGTGGCCACGATCACGCCGCGCAAGGGCCACGACGTTCTGGTCGAGGCACTGGCCGGGCTGGCCGACCGGGACTGGCAGTGCGACTGCATCGGCGGTCTCGATCGGGACGTCGCCCATGTCGAGCATGTCCGTGAACGCATCGCCGCCCATGGGCTGAGCGAGCGCGTCCACCTGCTCGGCGAGCGCCCGCCCCATGCCCTGGCCAAGGCCTACGCGGCGGCGGATCTCTTCGTGCTGCCCTCCCATTACGAGGGTTACGGCATGGTGATCAGCGAGGCCCTGGCCCACGGGCTGCCGGTACTCACCACCACCGGCGGTGCGCTCGCCCACACGCTTCCCGAAGGCGCCGGCCTGCAGGTGCCGCCCGGCGATCCCGCCGCCCTGGCCGAAGCCCTGACGCGCTGGCTCGACGACGCCGCGCTGCGCGACACCCTGCTGGACGGCGCCCGCGAAGCCGGCCAGGCGCTTCCCGACTGGAACACGACCGGCCGCGCCTTCGCCGCGGCACTCATCGACACCCCGGAGACACACGCATGACCATGGCACTGGCAAGCAACGCCCTGAACCAGCCGGCCGGTCGCTTCGACGGCCGCTGGCTGACCCTGCGCGAACCCACCGACCATCAGGCCCGCGATGCCTCGCTCACTCAGGAAGCCCGGCGCTGGCTGGAACAGTGCCGCAGCGATGACCGCCCGCTGCACCTGATCGACCTGGGCAGTGGCAGCGGCAGTAACGTGGCCTATCTGGCGAACCATTGGCCCGGCCCCCAGCACTGGCGCCTGATCGATCAGGATGCCGAGCTCCTCGAGCAGGCCGAAAGACGTCTGCAGACGCTGCGGGATGACGACGCCCGCCCGCTCGCGTGGCAACACGAGCAACGCTCGCTGACCCCCTTCGACCCCACCCTGCTCGACGGGGCCGATCTGGTCAGTGCCTCGGCCCTGTTCGATCTGGTCTCGCGCGACTGGCTCGACGGCTTCGTGCAGGCCATGGTGGAACGGCGTCTGCCCGGCCTGTTCACGCTCAGCATCACCGGCGGCTGGCGCTTCATCGACGCCGACGGCAACTATCGGGAGGACGCCGACGACCGCTGGGTACGTCGCACTCTCGACGAGCATCAGCACCGCGACAAGGGCTTCGGCGCCGCCCTGGGCGGCAATGCCACCGACGCACTCGCCGAACGCTTCGCCGCCCACGGCTATGATCTGATGCGCGCCGCCAGCCCCTGGGTGCTGACGCCCTCCGACGCCGATGCGCGTCCGCTGGCTCTGGCCCTGCTCGACGGCTGGGCCGAGGCGGCGCTCGAGCAGCGGCCCGACGAAGCGACGCGGATTCACGCCTGGCACGCGCGGCGCCGCACCAGCCTGGAGGCGGGCGACTGGGGCGTGCGCGTCGAGCACGACGACCTCTTCGTTCACCCGCGGCACGGCGGATGACACCCCTGCCGCCCGGCACCCTGCCCCGCCTGGCGTTCAGCCTGGCAGGGCTCGCCGGCGTCACGGCCTGGCTCGACCCGTCGGCGATCGCCGCCGAACTCGAGGGTCTGGCATTGGACTGGATCGCGCTCGGCCTGCTGACCAGCCTGCCCCAGGTGGTCGTCTCGGCCTGGCGGTGGCGGCTCACGGCACGCCTGCTGGGCGCGCCACTGTCCCGGGCGGCGGCCTTTCGTGAATACTATCTGGCCACTTTCCTCAATCAGCTGCTGCCCGGGGGCGTGATGGGCGATGTCGCCCGTGCCTGGCGACATGCCGGCACCAGCGGCGCGCGACGCGCGGCGGTCCGAGCCGTGGTCATCGAACGTACCTCCGGGCAGCTGGTGCTGTGGGGGGTCACCGCCGTGGCCCTGCTCGCCCCGATCTGGCACGCCCCGCTCGCGCGCGCCGGCGAAGCCCTGGCCGCCCTGCCCGGCACGAGCCGGGCCACGGCGATACTGGGCCTGCTGGCACTGAGCGCGGGGCTGACCGTACTCTATCGCCGGCCGCCCCGGGCACTGGCCGGACTCGGCGGCGATCTGGCCCGTACCCTGTTCTCCGCGGCCGCCTGGCCCCGTCAGCTGCTCGGTTCACTGGCGGTGGTCATCAGCTACATGGCGGTCTATGTGTGCGCGGCCAGAGCCGTGGGAGCCGAACTGCCGACGATGACCCTGGCGGCGCTGGTGCCGCCGGTGTTGATGGCCATGGCCCTGCCGCTGTCGGTCGCCGGCTGGGGGCTGCGCGAGGGCGCCGCCGCCCTGGTCTGGAGCGCGGTCGGGCTGCCCGCCGCCCAGGGCGTGGCGATCTCGATGACCTACGGGCTAGTGGTGCTGCTGACCAGCCTGCCCGGTGCTTTCTTCCTGCTGTACCGGCGCCACGGCATCGGCAAGCGCCAGGTCGAGCAGAAGATCCTCACCGCAGGCGAAGTGGCGCATCGGCGGACGCCGCGCCCGATCGAGGGTGTCGATGGCGGGCAGCTTGAGACCGGGGCGTCCGGAGCCGATAAGCAACGGCGCCACCATGACGTGCAGGCGGTGCAGCACGTCGGCGTCGAGAAAGCGCGAGACGGTGACGCCGCCGCCCTCGATCAATACCCGGTGCATTCCCTCGGCGGCCAGCGCCTCGAGAATCGTGCCTGGGGCGATGGCGCCGGGCGGAACAGCCAGCTCGAGGTGCCGGACATGGGCGCCGACCCCGGCCAGGGGTTTCACGCCACGGCCCACCAGGTGCCAGGTCGCGGCCAGGCCGTCCTGAAAGACGGCCCGCTCGGCGGGCAGGCGGCCGCGAGGATCGAGGATCACCCGGCAGGGGTGCCCCCCTTCGACATGGCGCACGGTCAGCTGCGGGTCGTCGGCGGCCACGGTACCGGCGCCGACCAGCACGGCATCGACCAGGGCCCGCAGACGATGCAGGTGAGCCCGGCTATCCAGGCCATTGATGTAGTGCGAGGCACCGGTTTCGGTGGCGATGCGCCCGTCGAGACTCTGTCCCAGCTGGGCGATGGCCAGCGATCCGCAGCGCGCCACCAGTGGCAACAGACAGTCGAACAGGTCCCGCACCGCCTCGCCGGGGACGATATCGGTACGCCAGGCACCGCCCCGGCGCACCTCGAGGGTCATCCTCTCGGCCGCGAAGCGGGCCATGGCAGACCGTGACCAGTCATGTTCACGGGCCTGGCGGACAAGCCGCCAGGCCGCTGGGAAAAGCGAGTCGTGCATGCATCCTCCGGGAAGGCTCGACGACTCATCATGCGCAGCCCGACTGCGCCGGGGCAACCCCAACGCAAGGAGACGCTCATGCATCAGGTCGAACGCGCCCTTTTCGATATCCGCCGCGGCTTGCCGGTGCTGCTGCGTGACGCCGACGGACCCTGTCTCGTGCACCCGCTGGAAAGCCTGGACGACACCAATCTCGCCACGCTGGCCGAGCGGCCGGATGCGCCGAGCCTGGTGCTCAGCCGCCATCGTCTGGCACGCCTGGGCCACCCCATCGATGCCGACGGTGCCCGCCTGGCGCTGACACCCGCCTTGTGCCGGGACACCCGGCGGCTCAACGCCCTGGCATTCGGCCTGGACCGCGTCGAAGCCCTGCCCGAACTGCACCCCGCCGGCCAGGCCGAGCGGGCGGCTCTGGCCCTGATGCGCCGCGCCCTGTTGATTCCCGCCGCCCTGACGACCCGCATCGCCGACGACGAACGCCCCGGTATCGAGGCACGTCTGGCCAGCGGCGAGCTGCTGGCCGTCGGGGCCGCAGAGGCATCACGCCTGCTCGACGCCGCCCCGGGCATGCTGCGCCGGGTCAGCGAGGCGCGGATCCCGCTGGCCGAGGCCACCGAAAGCCGTTTCATCCTGTTCCGCGAGCCCGACGGCCTGCGAGAGCATGTGGCGATCATCATCGGCGAGGCCGAGCACTGGCCATCCGCTGTGCCCCTGCGCCTGCACTCGGCCTGCCTGACCGGCGATCTCTTCGCCAGCCTGCGCTGCGACTGCGGCGAGCAGCTGCGCAACGCCGTGGCCGAGATCGCCGCCCTGGGGGGCGGTGTGCTGCTCTACCTGGCCCAGGAGGGGCGTGGCATCGGCCTGGCCAACAAACTGCGTGCCTATACCCTGCAGGACGCGGGGCTGGACACCGTGGACGCCGACCAGGCGCTGGGCTTCGGCGAGGACGAGCGACGTTACGCCGTGGCCGTGGACATGCTGGCCGCCCTGGCGATCCGTCGCGTGCAGCTGCTCACCAACAACCCGGTCAAGATCGCCGCGCTGACCGACGGCGGCATCGAAGTCGCCGAGCGCCAGGCCCTCTACGGCCGACTCACCGAGCAGAACTACCGCTACCTGCATGCCAAGGCCCACCGCGCCGGGCACCTGCTCGACGAGGTGCTCGGCGATCACCGCGAGTCCGGCCGGGCCTGAAAGTCGTCAATGGCCATGAGCCGGGTGTCGACGAGGATCTCCGCCAGCCGCGCCGCATAGTGCGCTACCAGGCGCTCGCCGAGTTCGGGATCGGCCAGCTGTGCATTGCCGACCACGCCGTCGGGATGCAGGTCCTCGGCCAGCCAGGCAAATGCCGCCTCTCCCTCGGGCCCCAGCCGGGCACCGCCGGCGGCCATCGCCTCGCCCCGTGATTCAGGGTGGCCGAGACGCTCGACACGCACCGCGTGCGGGGCCAGGGCCAGCATCAGCGAGGTTTCCAGGGCACCGCCGTGCAGGCCGTGCCGCCACTCCGCGTCGGGCAGCGCCCCCTCGGGCGGCGTGAAGCGCATGTAGTGGGCCTTGACCACCAGCATGCCCCAGCGCCGCCGCAGCCGCAGTGCGGCGATGTCCATCACGCCCTTGTTGCCACCGTGGGCATTGAACAGCACCAGACGGCGCACACCGGCCCGGGCGAGTGCATCGCCGTGGGCCTCGATCACCGCGATGGCCACCTCCGCCGGCAGGCTCAGGGTACCGGGAAAGCTCAGGTGCTCGTCACTGGCGCCCACCACCATGCCCGGCAGCGTCAGCAACGGGAAGTCGTCCGGCAGGTGCGCGCACGCGGCCGCGGCCAGCCCCGTGGCGATATCATGATCGGTGGACAGCGGCAGATGCGCACCGTGCTGTTCGATCGCCCCCAGCGGCAACAGCGCCACCGTATCCGGCGTCACCCGGTCGCGCAGCTCGACACTGGTCAATGTCTGCCAGTCCCGCCCCGGTCGTGCTGACATGCGTCACTCCTCGATCATCGCGAATACGGCATCATCGTCATCGACATTACGTCAGGATACGCTAGGATGCAGCCGCTTCGGCCGCCCCCAACGTCCCTCTCGCCCAGGAGCCTGCCATGCTGGAAGTCATCTGTCTCACCGTCGCCTTCATGCTCGGGCTGCTGGCCTGGCGGTGCGGACTTCCGGCACTGATCGGCTTCCTGGCCGCCGGCTTTCTCATCAACCCCTTCGCCGAGCGGCTCTCACTGCCCGCGAGCACCCCGGAAATCCTCGATCACGTCTCGCATCTGGGGGTGCTGCTGCTGCTGTTCACGGTCGGGCTGAAGCTCAAGCTGCGCAGCCTCGGCCAGCCCGAGGTGCTCGGCGGCGGCCTGATCCATTTCATCGCCACCCTGGCGGTCTTCGCGCCCGGCCTGCACTGGCTGGGCGGCATCGCCTGGCCCACGGCGGTGCTGCTGGCCGTGGCACTGGCCTTCTCGAGCACCGTGCTCTCGGCGAAGAGCCTGGAAGCCCGCCGCGAGCTGCGCGCCTTCCACGGCCGGGTGGCAATCGGCATCCTGATCATTCAGGACCTGATCGCCCTGGTGGTACTGGCCTTTTCCACCGGCCAAGTCCCCTCGCCGTGGGCACTTTGCCTGCTCGGCCTGCCGCTGCTGCGCCCGGCGCTCTACCGGCTGATCGACTGGAGCGGCCACGACGAGCTGCTGCTGCTGATGGGACTGGTGCTGGCGGTGGTGGTCGGTGGCGCCGGGTTCACGGCGCTGGGCCTGTCCGGCGAGGTCGGGGCGCTGCTGCTCGGCGCCCTGGTGGCCGGCCACCCCCGCGCCCAGGAGCTGGGCAAATCGCTGTGGGCGCTCAAGGAGCTGTTCCTCGTCGGCTTCTTCCTCAAGATCGGCATGTCGGGGTTGCCCGACTGGCACTCGCTGGGCTTCGCCCTGGCCTTCACCGCTCTGCTGCCGCTCAAGGCCGCACTGTTCTTCTTTTTGCTGATCCTCTTCCGCCTGCGCGCACGCAATGCCTTCCAGGCCGCCATCAGTCTCACCAGCTACAGCGAATTCGGGCTGATCGTCGCCGCCGCGCTGGTACCCGACGCCCTGGTCAGCCTGGCACTGGCCGTGGCGTTGTCCTTTCTCGTCGCCGCGCCCCTGCAGCGCAACGCGCACGCCCTGTTCGCTCGCCTCGAACCGCTTCTACGGCGCTTCGAGCAGGACCACTGGCACCCCGACGAACAGCCCGCCTCGCTGGGCGATGCCCGGGTGATGATCGTCGGCATGGGGCGCACCGGTACCGCCGCCTACGATCGCCTGCATGCCGATCACACGCATCTGATCGGTCTGGATGCCGACCCCAGTCGGGTCGAGAGCCACATCGGCAACGGCCGCCATGTGGTCTACGCCGACGTCGAGGACGTGGGCTTCTGGAACAGTGTCGACCTGCGCCACGTCGAGGTCGTGGTACTGTCGCTGCCGGACGCCGAGACCAAGGTTTTCGCCACGCGCCAGCTGCGCGCGCACGGTTTCACCGGCACCATCGTCGCCCACAGCCTCTATGAGGACGAGGCCGAGGCGATTCGTCAGGCCGGCGCCAACCAGACCTACCTGACCATGCACGAGGCCGGACTGGGGCTGGCCGAACACGTTCGTCAGGGGCTCCACGTCACCGCGGCGGAGTAGACAGCGGCAAAGAAGGCTTGCAAGGGGCGACCGCAACCGTTGCAATGGGTGTCTGACCACTTTTCCCGGAGGGCCGCATGACACCCGCAGCGCCTCCCTCGCCATGTACCCCGGACGGCGACTTCCGCCGGGTGGGCGTGGAACTCGAGTTTGCCGCCATCGCCCCGCAGGCCGCCGCGGAACTCGTGCAGTCCCACTTCGGCGGGCGGATCGAGCGTCTGGGGCCGCATCGGCTCAAGGTCGTCGATACGCCCCGTGGCGATTTCACCATCGAACTCGATGCCAAGTACGCGCACCCGGATGACGACCTGGTACGCCGGGCCCGGGAGCGCGGTGACGACGAGTGGCTGCACTGGCGCCTGGTCCTGCATAATCGCACCCGCGAGCTGATCGGCGACGCCGTGGCCGGCGTCGTGCCCACCGAAATCATCTGCCCGCCGCTGCCCTGGCCGGCGCTCGGCGAGCTCGACGCGCTGTTCGGCGCCCTGCGTCTGCAAGGGGCGCGCGATACCCGCGACAGCCTGCTCTATGGCTTCGGCCTGCATCTCAACCCCGAAGTGCCGGGTACCGATGTCGACACGCTGCTCGCCCACCTGCGCGCCTATCTGATCCTCGCCGACTGGCTGCGCGAGCAGATCGACATCGATATCACCCGCGCGATGCTGCCCCATGCCAACCCCTTCCCGCGGGACTACGTCATGCAGGTGCTGAACCCGGCCTACCGGCCGGATCTCGACACCCTGATCGATGACTACCTGGCCGCCAACCCGACCCGCAATCGCGAACTGGACCTGTGCCCGCTGTTCGCCCACCTGCGTCCCGACAGCCTGCATGCCCTGCTGCACGATGAGCTCGTCAAGCCCCGGCCGACCTTTCACTATCGCCTGCCCAATGCCCAGCTATCGCAGCCGGGATCGGCCACCGCGGAATGGAACCGCTGGGTCGAAGTGGAGCGACTGGCGGCCGACGCCGACCTGCTGGCCCGGCGTGGCGCGGCGTATCTCGAGCATCTCCAGCGCCCGCCGGTGTCGCGCTGGCTGGATCGACTGCGGGAGTGGATGAAGGAAGCATGAGACGTCCACGCATCGGCATCACGACCTCGGATCACAAGAGCCGGCTCGCTTGGTGGTGCGACTGCCTGGCCGTGTGGCGCGCCGGCGGTCTGCCGGTTCGGCTGTCTCCCACGCGCGACGGCAACGACGTGGCGATCGACGGCCTGATCGTCGGCGGCGGCGACGACATCGGCGCACAGCTCTATGGCGGCGAAATGCAGCTCGACGTGCGCGTCGATCCGCAGCGCGACACCCTGGAACTGGCGTTGCTGGAGCGCGTGCTGCCGACGAACCGGCCGGTGCTGGGCATCTGCCGCGGCGCCCAGATCATCAACGTGTTTCTCGGCGGCTCGCTGATCACCGACATTCACGCCACCTTCGAGCACATACGCCCTCGGCGCACCGTGCTGCCGCGCAAGACCGTGCAGGTAACGCCGGGAAGCCGCTTGAATCACCTGCTGGGTGTCGATAGCTGCCACGTGAACAGCCTTCATCATCAGGCCATCGACCGCACCGGCCACAACGTCCGGGTCGTCGCTCGCGATCGCGATAATCTGGTGCAGGGCATCGAGAGTACCGATCACGACTTCGTCATCGGCGTGCAATGGCATCCGGAGTTTCTGGTCTTCAACCGCCCCCAGCAGCGTCTGATCCGCGCCCTGGTCGAACGGGCCGCCACCCGTGAGGCACCCCGCCCGCTTTCCCGCTCCGACGAGGCGCTCTGACGCCGACGGCTCGCCATCGGCTTCGACCATTGTCGGGCTCTTCGTCGCCACCCCGGCTGGCCTAGGCTGGGAACAGGCAACAATGACAAGAGAGCCCCGCTCCCATGACTCATGCACGCACCTACGCGGCCGCCGACACCCTGATCGTCGGTGCCGGCCCCGCCGGCTGTCTGCTCGCCAAGCGCCTCTCGGAAGACCCGCACCACCGGGTCACCCTGGTCGAGGCCGGCGGACGCGACAACTACCCGTGGATTCACATCCCGGTCGGTTACCTGTACTGCATCGGCAACCCGCGCACCGACTGGTGCTACCGCACGGACGAGGAAAGCGGCCTCAACGGCCGCGCGCTAGGCTACCCCCGTGGCCGGGTGCTGGGCGGCAGCTCGTCGATCAACGGCATGATCTACATGCGCGGCCAGGCCCGCGACTACGACCACTGGGCCGAACTGGGCAACAGCGGCTGGGACTGGCAGAGCGTGCTGCCCTACTTCCGGCGCAGCGAGGACCACTACGCCGGCGCCAGCGAGGCCCACGGGGCCGGCGGCGAATGGCGCGTCGAACGCCAGCGGCATCGCTGGGAAATCCTCGAGGCCTTCCGGGCCGCCTGCGCCGAGCAGGACATTCCGCCGATCGACGACTTCAACCTCGGCGACAACGAGGGCAGCAGCTATTTCCAGGTCAACCAGCGCCGCGGCGTGCGCTGGAATGCCTCCAAGGCGTTTCTGAGAGGGCTCGAGGAGCGCGAGAACTTCACCCTGATCACCGACGCCGAGGTCGACCGGGTGCTGTTCGACACCAGCGGCGACCGACCGCGGGCCTGTGCTATCCGCGTGTGTCTCGATGGCGCCTTCCAGACGCTGGCGGCCGATCAGGTGATCCTCAGTGCCGGCGCCATCGGCTCGCCGTCGATCCTGCAGCGCTCCGGCGTCGGCTCCCGGACGCTGCTCGACTCCCTGGACATCCCGCGGGTGCACGAGCTGCCGGGGGTCGGCGGCAACCTGCAGGACCACCTGCAGTTGCGCATGATCTACCGCATCCAGGGTGCCCGCACCCTCAACGAGATCGCCGGTTCCTGGCGGGGCAAGCTGGGCATGGCCTGGCAGTACCTGCTGACGCGCAGCGGGCCGCTGACCATGGCACCCAGCCAGCTCGGCGCCTTCGCCCGCTCCGACCCCGGGCAAGCCAGCGCCAACCTGGAGTATCACGTCCAGCCGCTGTCGCTGCCCGCCTTCGGCGAGCCGCTGCATGACTTCCCCGCCTTCACCGCGTCGGTGTGCAACCTGCGGCCGGCCAGCCGCGGCAGCGTGACGATTCGTTCCCGGGACATGCGCCAGCCGCCACGCATCGCCCCCAACTATCTGAGCGAGGCCGAGGACCGCCGCGTCGCGGTGGATGCGATTCGCCTCACGCGACGCATCGCCGGGGCACCGGCGCTGGCGCCCTACCGTCCCGAGGAGATCAAGCCCGGCCCGGACTACCAGAGCGACGCGGCATTGGCCGAGGCGGCCGGCGATATCGGCACCACCATCTTCCACCCGGTGGGCACCTGCAAGATGGGCCAGGACCTGCACGCCGTGGTGGACGACCGGCTGCGCGTGCACGGGCTGGACGGCCTGCGGGTGGTCGACGCCTCGATCATGCCCACCATCGTCTCGGGCAATACCTGCTCGCCGACCCTGATGATCGCCGAGAAGGCCGCGGCGATGATTCTCGAGGAGCGTCAGTGGCAGGCCATCGGCAGCGAGGCACCCTCAGCCGCCGAGGCAAGCGTTTCCTGAGAAAGACGCACGGGGCACGAGACGAGGGGCGGAAGGAAAGACGGCCCGCAGGACACGCGGGCCGCACAACGGGAAACGGCACGCCGTCAGTCGAGCCGTGCCTCCATGGTGATCTCGGCGTTGAGCAGCTTGGACACCGGGCAGCCTGCCTTGGCCTTGTCGGCGCAACGCTGGAAGACGTCCGCATCGGCGCCGGGGATCCGGGCCCGGGTTTCCAGATGGATGGCCGAGATGCTGAACCCGTCGTCATCCTGCACCAGCGACACGGTCGCCCGGGTATCGATGGCCTCCGGCTCCAGGCCTTCCTCGCCGAGGATCATCGACAGGGCCATGGAGAAACAACCGGCGTGGGCGGCACCGATGAGTTCCTCCGGATTGGTCCCGGACTGGCCCTCGAAGCGCGTATTGAAACCGTAGGGGTTGGCCTCGAGTGCCCCGCTCTCGGTGGACACATGGCCCTGCCCCTGTTTCAGGCTCCCCTGCCAATGGGCCGAACCCTGCTTCTTGATCGTCATGTCGCCTCCTTTTCGTGATGACGTGGCACCGCTCCGGGCGCCGCTTCGCTCACTGTAGTGCATGCCGGCGACCACGTCGTCCTTCAAGGGGTCAGCCGCCCGACGCCGTCGGATCCTCCCGGCAGGCGGCCAGCGCGGCGGCCACCTCGGCCTGCCCCAGGCGGCGCAACCGGGCCATGTTGCGCTCGGGTATCCCCTCGGGGTCCGGGTAACCCTCGAGCGCCCGGCTCAGGCTCGCCTCACGCAGCAGGTGCAGCATCGGCCAGGGCGAACGGTTGGTGGCATTGGCCGGATCGTCGGGCTCGGCGTCCGCGAAGCAGTAGTCCGGATGAAAGCTCGCCAGCTGATAACGCCCGGTGTAGCACTCGAGGTCGAGCAGGCGTTCCGCCAGCTCCAGCAGATCGAGGTAGTCGTCGAACGCCGCAGCCGCCCCGGTGAGGATCAGCAGCGTCGTCTCCACCGTGTCGTCGCCATCGAGGCGGCGACACTCATCGACCAGGGCCTGCAGCACGACCTCGGCGTTGCTCGATGCCACGGTGACATAGCGCACCCGCTCGCGACGCACTTCGGGCGCGGCGAAGGGGCACAGGTTATGGGCGATCACGAAACGCGTCACCCAGGCGCGGGTGGCGGCAATCGCGGCCGTCTCGACGGTCGAGGTAGACATGACAGGCTCTCGTGGCTGAAGGCCGTGCAGTATAGCCCTTGCAGCACCGTGGCGCCTGGCGCACCATGAGTGGAAATCATTACCACATAGTGGAGGCTGCCGTGCCCGATTCCCGCGCCACCGTCACCCTGCCGGCCACCGCCAAGGCACCGGCCGTCACCCTGCCCGCACTCGGCCAGGGCACCTGGTACATGGGCGAGGGACGCGCCCCGCGTCACGACGAGGTTCGCGCCCTGCAGCAGGGGCTCGACCTGGGGCTGACCCTGATCGACACCGCCGAGATGTACGGCGACGGCGGCGCTGAGGAGGTCGTCGGCGAGGCCTTGCGCGGACGGCGCGACGAGGCCTTCCTGGTGTCCAAGGTCTATCCCTGGAACGCCGGGCGCGACAGTGCCATCGCCGCCTGCGAACGCAGCCTCGCGCGGCTGGGCACCGACCATCTCGATCTCTACCTGCTGCACTGGCCGGGCAACATCCCCCTCGACGAGACCCTGGAGGCCTTCGAGCGCCTCGCCGAGCAGGGCAAGATCCGCCGCTTCGGTGTCTCCAACTTCGATATCGACGACCTGCAGGCCCTGTGGTCGCTACCCGGCGGCGCGCGCTGCACGGTCAACCAGGTGCTCTATCACCTGGGGTCGCGCGGCATCGAGCACAGCCTGCTGCCCCGGCAGCGCGAGCGTGGCCTGCCGACCATGGCCTACTGCCCGCTGGCCCAGGGCGGCCGCCTGCGCCGCGACCTGCTCGGCCACGCCGAGGTGCGCGCCGTGGCCGAGGCCTACGGTGTCACCCCGGAGCAGGTACTGCTGGCCTGGGCGATCCGCCCCGCCCCCGACGGGCGGCGCGACGTGATCGCCATTCCCAAGGCGGTCCAGCCCGAGCATGTGCGGGCCAATGCCGAGGCGCTGGCGCTGCGCCTCGACGACGCGGCCCTGGCCCGGCTGGACGCCGCCTTCCCGGCCCCCGAGCGCAAGCCCCCGCTGGATATCGTGTAAACGCGCCGCTACAGCAAGGAAGGGGCGTCGGAGTCACGAAACGCCCGACCCCGCCGCGAGGCCAGCCGATCCGCCAACCGCGTCGGCTCCGGCAGCTTGGTGCGCCCCAGGCAGGCCAGCGTCCATTCCAGCGCCGTGGCCAGGCAGAGACGATGCCCAGGGGAGACGATCACCGGCTTGACCCCTTCCCGGGAGCGCAGCACGGCGCCGATCACCACCCGACCCTCGTCGTCCAGCGGGACATCGTCCGGGTCCTCGGCACGCCGGCGGTCGGTCAGCGGCGTCCATTCGCCACGGACCTCGGGCACCTCACCATGACGCCCGCACAGGCGCTTCTTGGCCACGCCCAGTGTGGGCAGGTCGAGCCACAGCCCCAGGTGCGCGGCGATACCCAGCCGGCGAGGATGGGCGATGCCCTGCCCGTCGACCATCACCAGTTCGGGTCGCCGGGAGAGCTTGTCGAAGGCACCCAGCGCGGCGGGAATCTCGCGAAACGACAGCAGGCCGGGAATGTAGGGCATGCGCGTGGGTTCGCGGTGCACCACCTCCTCGACCGGCTCGAGATCCGGCCAGCGCAGCAGCACGACCGCCGCCCGGGTGGTCGCGCCTTCGTCCTCGAAGCCGATATCCACCCCGGCGACATGCGTCACCGGGTCACAGCGGTCGCGGCGTTCGAGTCGTGTGGCCAGACGCGTCTGCAGCGCGACGGCCGCCTTCGGCGACAGGTCCCAGTCGTGCAAGGCAGGTCTCGGCATATCGGCTCCCTGATTCATGATAGGCACTCGGTTAGACTAGGAGTTTTGCCGCGCAAGGGAACCTCGGGCGTCCATGCTGACATTTCTTCACACCGCCGACTGGCATCTCGGCCAGAGCTTTCACGGCCAGGAACGCCACGCCGAGCACCGGGCCTTCCTCGCCTGGTTGCTCGACACGCTCGCCACACGCCGCCCCGACGCGCTGCTCGTCGCCGGCGATATCTTCGATGTGGTCAATCCCTCGCTGCGTGCCCAGGGGCTGCTCTACGACTTCATCGTCGCCGCCCACGAGCGCCTGCCGACGCTCGACATCGTGCTGATCGCCGGCAATCACGACAGCGGCAACCGCATCGAGCTGCCCGCGCCGCTGCTCGCCCGGCTGCGCACCCACGCCCGGGGCCGGGTGCACTGGCGCGATGATGGCGGACTCGACACCCGGCGTCTGCTGGTGCCGCTCACCGATGCCGAGGGCGCAACCCGGGCGTGGTGCCTGGCGCTGCCCTTCCTGCGCCCCGCCGAGGTGACCGGCCACCGCGCGGGCGAGGCGGAGGCCGACGATTACCTGACCGGCATGGCCCGGGTTCACCGCGAGCTGATCGCCGATGCCCGTCGGCAGCGTGCCCCCGGTCAGGCGCTCGTCGCCATGAGCCATGCTCACCTGCAGGGCGCGACGGTCTCCGAGGCCAGCGAACGGCCGATCGTCATCGGCGGCGAGGAAGCCGTCTCCGCCGCGCTGTTTCCCGACGACATCGCCTACGTGGCGCTCGGCCACCTGCATCGGGCCCAGCAGGTCGGCGAGGCACGCATCCGCTACAGTGGCAGCCCGTTGCCCATGGCCTTCAGCGAGGTCGACTATGCGCACCAGATCGTCGAGGTCAGCCTCGACGGCGAGCGCCTGAGCGGCGTGGACGCCCTGCCCGTGCCGCGCCCGGTGGCCATGCATCGCCTCGGCCCGGCGCCGCTCGAGCACGTGCTGGCCGAGCTGGAGGCGCTCGAACTCGACGATGCCCTGCCGCGCGAACACTGGCCCTGGCTGGAGGTACGCGTCGAGCTCTCGGCGCCGATGCCCGACCTGCGCGCCCGGGTCGACGCCGCCCTCGAGGGCAGGCCGCTGCGCCTGCTGCGCCTCGAGCGCCGCCTGCCGAAAGTCGAGACCGAGAACGCCCCCGAGCGGATCGACCTCGAGAGCCTCGGCCCGCGCCGGCTGTTCGAGCGCACCTGGCAGAACCGCTGGGGCGAGCCGCCCGGCGAGGACGTGCTGGCCGACTTCGCCCGGCTGCAGCAGGAGGTGATGGACGACGACGGGGAGGCATCGGCATGAAGATCCTCGCCCTGCGCCTGGCAAACCTGGCCTCGATTCCCGGCCCGCTCGAGCTCGACTTCACCGCCGCCCCGCTCGCGGACGCCGGCCTGTTCGCCATCACCGGCCACACCGGCGCCGGCAAGAGCACCCTGCTCGACGCCCTGTGCCTCGCGCTCTACGGCAGCACGCCGCGGCTGCGCGACGCCCGCAAGGATCTGGCAAGGGTCCCGGACAGCGGCGACACCGACGTGACGAGCTTCGACCCGCGCACCCTGCTGCGCCGTGGCACGGCCAGCGGCCACGCCGAGGTCGACTTCTTGGGCCGCGACGGCCGCCGCTACCGCGCCCGCTGGGCGGTGCGCCGCGCCCGCGAGAAAGTCGGCGGGCGCCTGCAGGCCGTCGACCAGTCGCTGCGCGATCTCGACGACGACCGCCTGCTGACCAACCAGAAGCGCGAATTCGACCGCCTGCTGCCGGAGTGCCTGGGCCTGACCTTCGAACAGTTCACCCGCGCCGTGCTGCTGGCCCAGAGCGAGTTCGCCGCCTTCCTCAAGGCCGACGACAACGAGCGCAGCGATCTGCTCGAGCGGCTGACCGGCACCGGCGAATACTCCGCCATCTCGATGGCCGCCTACCGCCGCGCCAGCGAGGCCCGCAAGGCCGTGGACAGGATCGAGACGCGCCTCGCCGACGACCTGCCCGCCGAGCCCGAGGCCCGCGCCGAGCTGGAGGAGGCCGCCGAGGCGACCCAGCGAGCGCTCACCGACCTGCAGGCCCACGCGGAAGCGCTTCAGGCCAGGCAGCGCTGGCACGACGAGGACACCCGCCTGCGGGACGCCTGCCGGCAGGGCCAGGCCGACCGGCAGGAGGCCGAGGCCGCCTGGAAGGCGCTGGCCCCGCTACGCGCCGACCGCGACGGGCAGCGGCTGATCGCCCCGCGCCGCCCCGCATTGGCCCGCCAGGCCGCGCTGCCCGGCGAGCTCGAGGCGCTGGAAGCGGCTCACGCCGAGACGCAGCGAGCGCTGACCGACGCCGAGCACGAGCAGGCGCGCGCCCGGCAGGCCGCCGAGGCTGCCGAGACGACGCTGGCCGAGGCCGTGGAGGCGCACCGGGCGGCCGCGCCCACGCTGCGCCAGGCCCGCGAGCTGGCCACGCATCTGGCCAGCCTCGACCATCAGGTATCACAACAGGAGAAGACCCGGGCAGAGCGGCAACAGCAGCTGAACCAGGTGGCCGCCGATCACCAGCAGGCCCAGGAGGAACATCGGCAACGCTGCCAGCAGCACGATGACTGGCAGGCGACGCTCAAGCAGCTGTTGGGGGAACATACCGAACTCGAGGCGGCCCGCCAGGCAATCCGTAACGCCCTCGAACGAGTGCATCAGCGCCAACTGGACCTCGATGAACTCGCGAGTCACTGGCAACAATACCAACGTGCCACGAACCATCATCGGCGACTGCTCGAGCAAATCCGAAAGGAAGAGCCTCGGCTGAACCGGCTGCTGGAACAGGGCCAGCAGGCCAGACGGCAGCTCGATGACGCCAAGGCGCAGCATGACACCGTGGTCAGCATCATCGAGCGCAGTCGAGCGGCGCGCAGCGACAGTGTCATCGCCCTGCGTGAGGCGCTGACCGAAGACGAGCCCTGTCCGGTCTGCGGCGGGCTCGAACATCCCTGGCGTCACCGGCCGCCCGCCTCGCAGGAGGCCGAACAGCTGGCCGCGCAGCAACGCGAGGAGGAACGCCAACTCCAGGAAGCCGGCGAGGCACTGAATCGTGCCCAGCAGGAGCGCGACCGCCTGTTCGGCGAATACAGTGCGCTCGACGCCTCTCTCAAGCAGGCTCGCCAGGAGCTTCAGGGCGCCAAACAGCAATACCGGGAAACACGCGAGTCCCTCGAACGGCATTCGCTGCATGCCGAGCTCGTGGCTATCGCACCGGATCAACGCGATACCTGGCTGGCCGAGCAAACCGAGCACGGCCAGGCCAACCGGACGCATCACGAGCAGGCGCTGAGCCGGCTGAACCAGGCCGAACGACAGATCGAACCGCTGAAGCGAGCCCTTCAGGAGGACGTTACCCGGCTCGCGCGTTTCGACACTCGCCGAGAGGGCCTCGACAAGGAGCTGCAGGCACTGGCCGAACAGCTTCCCCCGCTCCGTAGCCAACGCGACGAGCTCGCCCGAGAGCTCGCCACCCGCCTCGGCGAGCACGCCTCGCCGGACGCCTGGCAGCAGAATCTCGACGCCCGACAGGACACCGCCCGCCGGGCCCGGGACGAGGCGCAGGCGGCGTCCCACCGGGCGCAGACCGAGCATCAGCGCCTGGCCCAGCAGGCGAGCCACGAGGCCGAACGGCTCGAGACGCTGCGCCGCGAGCGCGACACCCTCGAGGCCGAACTGGCAGAGTGGCGCACGGCGCATCCCGAGCTGGACGACGCCCGGCTCGCGCGCCTGCTGGCCCAGACGGAGGAGGATATCCAGTCGGCCGAGCGGCGCCTCGAGGCCGCCGATCAGGCCTGCCAACGCGCCGCCGCCGCCCTCGACGAACGCCGCGAGGCGCTGCGGCGCCATCGCCGTGACGCCGAGACGATCGAGGGCAAGCCATTGGGAGAGACAGGCAACGTGGAGGACGACGCGCTGCTCGGCGAGGCCATCGACGCTGAGATCGCCCGCCGCCGCGAGGCGCTCGCCGAGGAACGCGCGGCCCTCGCCCCGCGGCTGAACGCCGCCCAGCAGGCCCGCGACGAGGCCGCCCACGTCCTGCGCGACGACGACCGCCGCCGCCGGCGCCAGCAGGACGCCCGGACCGAGCTGGATCAGGCGCGGGCCGAGCATCGCCGCTGGGGGCGCATCAGCGAGCTGATCGGTTCCGCCGACGGCAAGGCCTTCCGGCGCATCGCCCAGGCCTACAACCTCGAGCAGCTCCTCGAGCACGCCAACGCTCACCTGGGCGGCCTGACGCGCCGCTACCGGCTGGTGCGCGGCGGCAGCGAGCTCGGTCTTCTGGTGGTCGACCGCGACATGGGCGACGAGCGCCGCTCGGTGCATTCGCTCTCGGGCGGCGAGACCTTCCTGGTCTCACTGGCCCTGGCGCTGGGGCTGGCCTCCATGGCCTCCGGGGAGCTCGTCATCGAGTCGCTGTTTATCGACGAGGGCTTCGGCAGCCTCGACCCGCAGTCGCTGGCGCTGGCCATGGAGGCGCTGGACGGCCTGCAGGCGCTGGGCCGCCGCGTCGGCGTGATCTCCCACGTCCAGGAGATGCACGAGCGCATCCCGGTGCAGATCCGCGTGGAGCCGGAAGGCAACGGCACCAGCCGGGCCCGGCTGGTGAGCGTTTGACACCGATCGTCATTGCCGCGACCTGACAGGAACGCTATCCTGTACAGGACAACATCCTGTACATGGGAAACCCTATGGAAGCCATCAGCTATACCGCGGCACGCAGCCACCTGGCAAAGACCATGCAGCAAGTCTGCGACGATCACATGCCCGTCACCATCACCCGCAGCAAGGCGCCATCGGTAGTCATGATGTCATTGGAAGACTACGAGGCCCTGCAGGAAACGGCCTATCTGCTGCGCTCGCCAAAGAATGCCCGCCGGCTGCTCGAGTCCATCGCCCAGTTGGAGGACGACGACGGCCAGGAGCGGGAGCTCATCGAGGAATGAAGCTCACTTTCTCCGAGCAAGCCTGGGAGGAATATCTCTACTGGCAGAAGACCGACAAGAAGATCCTGCGCCGGATCAACCAGCTGATCAAGGAGATCCAGCGCACCCCCTTCGAGGGTATCGGCAAGCCGGAGCCCCTGAAGCATGGCCTCGCGGGTTACTGGTCACGACGCATCAACGACGAACATCGCCTCGTCTACAAGGTGACGGAAGATGCCTTGCTGATCGCTCAGTTGCGTTATCACTATTAGAAATATCAGACACACGCAAAGGCAGCCGAAGCCGCGCTGCGCCATGACGCTCCCCACCCACCTGTTCGATTCGATGCCCTCAGCCGTGTGCTGGGCACAAGAGACCCGACACGCAGCGAGCGGGAGTGAAAATTCTTCCCTTCCTCATTCAGGCCGGGAAGGCCTCGTTCAACCACTTGATGAAATTACGCTTTTGCTTGAATTCGGAACGGACTTCTTCGAGCAGCGCCGCGAAGGACTGGTGGGAGTCAGAATCATCCAAGGCGTCATGTAGCTCTTGCAGCAGGGCAATCGCCTGCCGGTAGGCATCGTTGTTGGTTCTCTGCACGTGGCTGCGCACCAGGCGCCGGTAAAGCGGCAAACGCTCGCTGGTGTCAGTCAGCGTCCTGGCCAGGGCGTGCAGCAAGTTGGCGGCTACCTCTCGCTCCTTGCACAGCGCCAGCGCCTCGTTCAGTCGCCCTTCCTCCAGGTGAACCTGCAACAGGCAATTCGCCGCGGCTGGCTCCCAGGCAAAGCGAGGTTGAGCGCCATTATGGAGCCACTCGGTCAGCCAGTCATGGACACGCTGTCGATAATCCACACTCAGCCGGTTCTCGTCTGCCAGTTGAATCAGATAGCGATAGTCTTCCAGCCGCAGGGTTTGCTGGTAAATCTCCCATTGCAATCGAGCCGCGTCTTCGGGTTCACCGCGATGCAACAACAGGCGGACCTGCAATTGCTGCCGCTCGTTGTCCCAGCGGGAGCGGCCTTTCGGCTCGGCCCTGGCCGCTCGTTGCAACCAGGGCTCGACCCGATCCCAGGCATCATGGGCAATGCAGGCCTTCGCGGCGTCCAGGCAATCTTTCTCATCGCTGGCCGTTTTCTCGTACAACGCCAGGATGGCGACCAGATCGCCGTTGGCCTCGGCACGCTTGAGCAACGGATCGCGCAACCGCAGATAGCGGAAACGCTCCGACCAGCCCGTCCCCGCCGGCAGCGCCGGCAAGGCATCCCAGGCCTTCTGCAGACAGGCATGGTAGGCCGCCAGGCCGGCCTCGCCCAGCGCCTCATCATAGGCATCGGGCATTTCGGGATACATGTCCGACTGGTCACTGAACGCCTTGTCGTAAAGGTACGCCGCCAGCTTCTCGGGCGCCCAGTCGAGCCGTTTTACGGTCTGGATATGCAGCGTCTGCAGGGTGGCCTCGCAATGGAAGCGAAAGCCGCCGGAATCATCGATGGTTTCCAGCGCCCGAGCCATGCGCGAGAGCGCGTAGTCCACCAGCATCAGGCACTTGTCCGCGGGCAGTTGCGGCGCCTGTTCGGCGAGTTGTTCGACGATGGACTCGGCCCTGGCGAAATAGGCACTCACCTGACCATAGCGATACAGGTCGCGGTTGATGGGGAACGCCGCCGTGATGCGTTTTTTCAGCGCCTTGTGGTCCAGCACACCGAGCACCGCGTCGGCTCGCAGCGACCACTGTTGATGCAGTACCGGATCGTTCTCGATCAGCGACTGCAGCGCCTCGACCAACGAGTGCTTATCCATCTGCTGCAGATAGGCACGAATGCGCTCCGAAGCATCGCCCACCGTCAGTCGCGCCTGCTCGGCCTGACCCGCACGATATACAAGAGCAGTCGCCACGCAGTGCTTGCAAAAATCGATGCCCTCGGAGGCCGGGCAGTCACACCCGCCATCCAGGCCGCGCTTGCTCAGCTTCAGCACCACGCGATAGCGCTCGCTGCCTTCCACATCGGCAGTGATGGTGGTGCCCTTCTTGTTCCAGCCGACCACCATGCCCTCGCGGAAATACTCAACGCCGCGCCCGAAGGCGGCCTCACCGGCGAGCATGGCCAGCTGCCGATCGGAAAGGAACTCCAGTTCATCCTGTTGCATCAGGTTACCGCCATTGCCTTCATGATCGCCTGCCCTCGAAGTCGGCTGCACAAGAACCGCGGGGCAGCACGCCATCGTACTTTCATCATTTCATTGCTGAAACCGCCACCCGCTCAGGCGAAGGCCTGAATGCCGGTCTGGGCGCGCCCCAGGATCAGCGCATGTACGTCGTGGGTGCCCTCGTAGGTGTTGACCGTCTCCAGGTTGACCATGTGCCGCATCACGCCATAGTCCAGCGAGATGCCGTTGGCGCCGTGCATGTCACGGGCCTGGCGGGCGATGGCCAGCGCCTTGCCGCTGTTGTTGCGCTTGATCAGCGAGATCATCTCCGGCGCAGCCTGGCCGGCGTCGAGCAGGCGGCCGACGCGCAGACAGGCCTCGAGCCCCAGGGCGATCTCGGTCTGCATGTCGGCCAGCTTGACCTGCACCAGCTGGGTCGCCGCCAGCGGGCGCCCGAACTGTCGGCGCTCGAGCGTGTAGCCCCGCGCGGCGTGCCAGCAGAATTCGGCGGCACCCATGGTGCCCCAGGCGATGCCGAAGCGCGCCTTGTTGAGACAGCCGAAGGGCCCGGCCAGCCCGCTGGCGTCGGGAAGCAGCGCCTGGTCGGGTACGAAGACATCGTCGAGAACGATCTCGCCGGTCACCGAAGCACGCAGCGACAGCTTGCCGTGGATGGTCGGGGTCGAGAAGCCCTCGGCGCCGCGCTCGACGATGAAGCCACGGATCCTGCCGTCGTGGGCGTCAGAGCGCGCCCAGACGAGGGCGAGGTCGGCGATCGGGCTGTTGGTGATCCACATCTTGCGCCCGTTCAGCCGGTAGCCGCCGTCGACCCGGCGCGCCCGGGTCTGCATGCCGCCGGGGTCGGAGCCGGCATCGGGTTCGGTCAGCCCGAAGCAGCCCACGAGTTCGCCACTGGCCAGCCCGGGCAGGTAGCGGCGTTTCTGTGCCTCGCTGCCGTAGGCCTCGATGGGATGCATCACCAGCGAGGATTGCACGCTCATCGCCGAGCGGTAGCCGGAGTCGACACGCTCCACCTCGCGGGCGATCAGGCCATAGGCGACATGGCCGACACCGGCACCACCGTAGGTCTCGGCGACGGTGGCGCCGAGCAGGCCCAGCTCGCCCATCTCGCGCAGGATCTCACGGTCGAAGCGCTCGTGCTCGAAGGCGTCATGCACGCGCGGTTGAAGCTTTTCCTGGCAGTAGGCACGGGCCATGTCCTGAATCTGCCGCTCGTCGTCACTCAGCTGCTGCTCGAACAGCAGCGGGTCTTGCCACGGGAATGCGCTCATGTCTGCCTCATCGCGTCAGTCGGTCATCATGAGGCAGCTTGCCGACCCCGTCGCCGGGCGTCGATACGCCATTGGCCGGGCTCACGGTCCCGGCCCGCCCGTCACGTGCCGGAGGCCAGCCGTGCCGCGACGCCGGCGACGTGTTCGCCCTGGAAGCGGGCGATGGTCAGCTCATTCTCGCTGGGCTGGCGGCTGCCGTCGGGGCCGACAATGGTGGTGGCGCCATAGGGGGTGCCCCCGGTCACCTCGCCCATCGCGGTCAGCGCCTGGCAGGAGTACGGTACGCCGACCACCACCATGCCCAGGTGGAAGAGCATGGTGTGGATCGAGGTCAGGGTGGTTTCCTGCCCACCGTGCTGGCTGGCCGTGGACGTGAAGGCGCTGCCGACCTTGCCGACCAGCTTGCCCTGCCCCCAGATGCCGCCGGTCTTGTCCCAGAAGTTGCGCATCTGCGAGGTCATGTTGCCGTAGCGGGTGGGCGTGCCGATGATGATGGCGTCGTAGTCGACCAGCTCGTTGGGATCCTCGATCAGCGGCGCTGACTGGTCGCGCTTGTAGCCGGACTTTTCCGCTACCTCGTCGGGTACCAGCTCGGACACCCGGCGAATGTCGACCCGGGTACCGCCGACGCTTCTTGCGCCCTCGGCCACCGCGTTGGCCAGCGTCTCGACATGCCCATAGCTGGAGTAGTAGACGATCAGAATGCGGCTCATGGGAATCTCCCGTTGCAGCGAGTCATGGGTTGGCGACCTACCCCAAGATGGTCCAGCCCCGGCTCGGCGTCAAAAGCCCTGCCGGTGGGGCCGGCCGGCATGCTAGGCTGTGCGGCAAACAACGCTCGGAGCCGTTCTCTCATGCAGTCCGCGCAACAGCTGCTCGAAACCCTGGTGGGCCATCCCACGGTATCTCGCGATTCCAACCTCGACCTGATCCGCTTCGTCGAGGGCTATCTCGATGATTTCGGGGTGCCCTGCCAGCGCATCGAGAGCGACGATGGCAAGAAGGCCAACCTGCTGGCGCGCATCGGCCCCGAGGTCGAGGGCGGCGTGGTGCTGTCGGGTCACACCGACGTGGTGCCGGTGGACGGCCAGCCGTGGACGAGCGACCCGTTCTCGCTCACCGACAAGGGCGATGGCCGCCTCTACGGCCGCGGCAGCTGCGACATGAAGGGTTTCATTGCCTGTGCGCTGGCCCAGGTGCCGCGCTGGGTGGAGCAGGGCCTCACCCGGCCGATCTATCTGGCCTTCTCCTATGACGAAGAGGTGGGCTGCGTGGGGGCACCGCGCCTGATCGAGCGGCTCATGGCCGACGTGCCCCGCCCCGCCGCGGTGATCGTCGGCGAGCCCACGTTGATGGCCCCGGTGGTCGCCCAGAAGGGCATCACCAACCTGCGCACCACCGTGACCGGGCTCGAGGCCCACTCCAGCCAGGTCAATCAGGGGGTCTCGGCGATCCATGTGGCCGCCCGCCTGGTGACGCGGATCGAGGACATCATGGCCGAGCTGCGCGAGGCCGGCCGGGTCGACGAGGCCTTCAACGTCGCCCACTCCAGCCTGCATGTGGGCAGGATTACCGGCGGCACGGCGATCAACATCATGGCGCGCGAGTGCCGGTTCGACTGGGAGATCCGCCATCTGCCCCAGGACGGCTTCGAGGCGGTCTACTCGCGCTTCCAGGACTATGCCGAGTCGCTCGAGCGCGAGCTGCGCCAACGCGCCCCGCAGGTCAGCATCCGTACCGAGCCGCTCACCGCCACCGTGCCGGGACTGGCCGACCGCGACAACGCCGCGGCGCTCTCGCTGTGCCGGGCGCTGCTCGGCGAACGCGACACGGAGGCCGTCGCCTATGCCACCGAGGCCGGCCAGTTCCAGCAGGCCGGCCTGCCCACGGTGATCTGCGGGCCGGGCAGCATCGCCCAGGCCCACCAGCCGGACGAGTATCTGGAAACCGCGCAACTGGATGCCGGGGTGGCCTTCATGCGCCGGCTCGGCGATCACCTTGCCGGCGCGTGAGCCCGCCACGCCGGCCAGCAGCCATCGCCACCCCGACTACACCGTTGGTCACGTTGCCCAAATGTTGAACATATGGCAGCGTTGAATGAAACATTTGTGGACACACCGACGTGAAGGAACAACAACGCAAGTCATCGTCGCGGCCCAGCGTCGCCGAGGCGCTGGCCGAGGCCATCTTCTCCGGCCATTACCAGCCGGGCGATTTCGTGCCCAAGGAACTCGCCCTGTGCGAGGAATTCGCCATCAACCGCTCGGCGGTGCGCAGCGATCTTCGCCAGCTGGTGGATGTCGGTATCATCGAACGCATCTCGGGGCATGGCTCCAAGGTGCGCGACTATGCCGACTGGAACATCCTCGACCCCCAGGTCACCGAGTGGATGACCCGCTACGCGGCGCCCAATCCCAAGGTCCAGCGGGAGATCCTGACCTTCCGGCTGGATGTCGAGCCCTATGTCGCCATGACCGCCGCCAAGCGGGCCACGGCGCGCGACCTGGTGGCGCTCGAGGAAGCCTACGAAGGCATGGGGCAGAACCTGCACAACGCCACCAGTCCCGAGGAGCGCCGGCTGCACAGCGACTACGATGTCGCCTTCCATGCGGCGATCTTCAAGGCCACCCACAACATCGTCTGGTCGCAGCTCTCGCACATCCTGCGGCCGTCCATCTACCTGCTGGTGTCGATGTCCAACGTCAGCGAGACCGACGACCCGGCCGAGAGTCTGGAGCGCCACCGCCAGCTGATGGAATGCATCCGCGCCCGCCAGCCCCGCGAGGCCTTCCGCGCCGCCCAGCGGGTACTCGCCGGCACCGCCAAGGCGCTGGGCCTGGACGCGCCCGAGACCTCGCTGGGGCGCGGCATCGAGCTCGACTGAGCCTTCCCCGACCGTGGTCGTCGATACCCGGCGGCCGGCGAGCCACCCTGCCGGCCGCACTCTCCTCCTAAACACGTTTCCAAACTCTCGGAATGTTGGGCGCCGGGGGACAAGGCGAAGCGAGGGTCCTTTGCCATGGCCGGAAAGTGATCCCTCCGGTTCCGGCATGTCCGCCATCCATGGCGGTCAGATGCAAGGGTAGCGCCCAGCGCCCTCGCGATGGTCCGACACTTCGGGCCTTGCCGCCGGGAAGCCCATCCCGTCAATCGGGTGTAAAAGGATCTCGAAGCGCTCAATGGTTGTCGCGCGGCGGAGCCTGCCTCGCCACGTCGCGATACTTGGTCGCCGGTTCCAGGGTCATGCCGCGGTCGAGCTGCTCGACCATGCCGCGCTGGATCTCCTGCCAGGGTGTCTGATGCGGCGGGTAGATGTAGCCGCCGCGCGAGGCCAGCGCCTCGCGGCGCGCCTGGATTTCCCCATCATCGACCAGCAGGTTGGCCTCGCCGCGCGCCAGGTCGATGCGGATGCGATCGCCGGTCTCGAGCAGCGCCAGGCCCCCGCCGACGGCCGCCTCCGGCGCGGCATTGAGGATCGACGGCGAACCGGACGTGCCCGACTGGCGGCCGTCGCCGAGACACGGCAGCGACTCCACGCCCCGGCGGATCAGCGCCTCCGGCGGCTGCATGTTGACCACCTCGGCGCCGCCGGGGTGGCCGACCGGTCCCGCGCCGCGCATCACCAGGATGGTGTTCTCGTCGATCGCGAGTTCCGGATCGTCGATGCGCGCGTGGTAGTCCTCCGAGCCGTCGAACACCACCACTCGCCCCTCGAAGGCCTCGGGGTCCTCGGGCCGGCTCAGGAAGCGGCGGCGGAAGTCGTCGGCAATCACGCTGGTCTTCATCAGCGCCGAGTCGAACAGGTTGCCCTTGAGGTTGATGAACCCGGCGTGCGCGACCAGCGGGTTGTCGTAGCGGCGGATGACGTCGTCATCGAGCGTCTCGCTGCCGCCGACGTTGGCCGCCAGCGTCCGTCCGTTGGCGGTCATCACGTCGCCGTGCAGACGCCCGGCCCTGAGCAGCTCATTGAGTACCGCGGGCACGCCGCCGGCCCGGTGGAACTCCTCGGAGAGATAGATCCCGGCCGGCATCACATTGGCCAGCAGCGGGACCGCATGGCCCAGGCGCTGCCAGTCGTCATTGTCGAGCTCGATGCCGGCATGGCGGGCGATGGCATTGACGTGGATCGGCGCGTTGGAGGAGCCGCCCAGCGCCGAGCAGACCACGATGGCGTTCTCGAAGGCCTCGCGGGTCAGGATGTCGAGCGGCCGCAGGTCCTCCCAGACCATGTCGACGATGCGCTCGCCGGTCTGATAGGCGACCATCGCCCGCTCCTTGTAGGGCGCGGGAATCATCGCCGAGCCCGGCAGGCTCATGCCCAGCGCCTCGGCCATCGAGTTCATCGTCGACGCGGTGCCCATGGTGTTGCAGTGGCCGATCGACGGCGCCGAGTCGGTGGCCCGGCTCAGGAACTCCTCGTAGCCGATGTCGCCGGCGGCGAGGCGCTTGCGCAGTTCCCAGATGATGGTGCCGGAACCCACCCGCTCGCCGCCCCGCCAGCCGTTGAGCATCGGCCCGCCGGAGAGCACGATCGCCGGGATGTTCACGGTCGCCGCGGCCATCAGGCACGCCGGGGTGGTCTTGTCGCAGCCGGTGGTCAGCACCACGCCGTCGAGCGGGTAGCCGTGCAGCACCTCGACCAGCCCCAGGTAGGCCAGGTTGCGGTCCAGCGCGGCGGTCGGCCGGCGCACGTTCTCGTGGATCGGATGCAGGGGAAACTCGAAGGGCACGCCGCCGGCGGCGCGAATGCCGTCCTTGACGCGCTTGACCAGCTCGATGTGATGGCGGTTGCAGGGCGTCAGGTCGGACCCCGACTGGGCGATGCCGATGATCGGCTTGCCGCTTCTCAGCTCGTCGAGCGTGAGGCCGTAGTTCATGTAGCGCTCGATGCACAGCGCCGTGGTGCCCGGGTGATCGGGATTGTCGAACCACCAGCGCGAGCGGAGCTGGTCGGAAGTCATCTTGTGATCGCTCATGGTCTGAAGCGTTTCCCTCGATGGTCGGTTGTCGAAAAGGGAACTCACCCTTCGGCAGCGTACTCTACCGGGATCGCTGCGTATGTTGAACAAACGGACTATATGTTCAACATGAAAGCCAGCCCATGTCTGTCTTCCCGGACGCACTCGGAATGGACGCCCTTTCGGCCCCCCGGGGCTCTGGCTCTATAATGCCCGGGGACAACAACCACCAACCCGCCCGCACAGGACACGCCATGAAGCCCGAAACGCTCGCCCTCCACCACGGCTATGCCCCCGACAACCAGCATGCCGTCGCCGTGCCCATCCACCAGACCACGTCCTTCGCCTTCGACAACGCCCAGCATGCCGCCGACCTGTTCGACCTGCAGGTGGAAGGCAACATCTACTCGCGGATCATGAACCCCACCTGCGCCGTGCTGGAACAGCGCGTCGCCGCCCTCGAGGGCGGCATCGCCGGACTGGCGGTCGCCTCGGGCATGGCGGCCATCACCTATGCGATCCAGACCCTCGCCGAGGCGGGCGACAACATCGTCTCGATCAGCGAGCTGTACGGCGGAACCTACAACCTCTTCGCCCACACCCTGCCCCGCCAGGGCATCGAGGTGCGTTTCGCCCACAAGGACGCCATCGCCGATATCGAGGCGATGATCGACGAGCGCACCAAGGCGGTGTTCTGCGAGAGCATCGGCAACCCGTCCGGCAGCATCGTGGACATCGCCGCGTTGGCCGACGTGGCACACCGCCAGGGTGTCCCGCTGATCGTCGACAACACCGTGGCGACTCCCTTCCTGTGGCGCCCCATCGAGCATGGCGCGGATATCGTCGTGCATTCCGCCACCAAGTACATCGGCGGCCACGGCACCACCGTCGGCGGCGTCATCGTCGATTCCGGCAAGTTCCCCTGGGCCGATCAGGCGCAGCGCTTTGCGCTGCTCAACGAGCCCGACGCCTCCTACCATGGCATCAGCTACACCCGTGACGTCGGCGACGCCGCCTTCATCACCCGGGCCCGCGTGGTGCCCCTGCGCAACATGGGGGCCGCCCTCTCGGCCCAGGCCGCCTGGAACCTGCTTCAGGGGCTGGAGACCCTGGGGCTGCGCATCGAGCGCGTCTGCGACAACACCCAGCGGATCGCGACCTACCTGGAAGATCACCCCCAGGTCACCTGGGTGCAGTACGCCGGACTCGACAGCCACAAGGACCATGCCCTGGCCGAGCGCTACATGGACGGCCGCGCCTCCGGCATCCTGAGCTTCGGCATCCAGGGCGGCCGCGAGGCGAGCGCGCGTTTCTACGACGCCCTGCAGCTGGTGCTGCGCCTGGTCAACATCGGCGATGCCAAGACCTGTGCGGCGATTCCGGCGGCGACGACGCATCGCCAGCTCAACGACGAGGAACTCGCCGCGGCCGGGGTCACGCCCGACATGGTGCGCCTGTCGATCGGCATCGAGCATGTCGACGACCTGATTGCCGACCTGGACCAGGCGCTGGCCGCCGCCCGGGCCTGACGCCCGTCACCGCGCGGTCGCGAGGCATCACCACGCTCACGCCGCCGGTTCGACCACCTCCTTCCCAAAAGAACGCCGGCACGACGCCGGCGTTGAGGTTCCGTTTCCCGGACGCGCCGCCAATGACTGTTCCTCCTTAGGGTTTGTGCGAAAAGTCGGCGAGCGAAGGCAAGACAAGGCAAAAATCGGCGAAAAAGCGGAGTTTACGCGTTGTAAATGAGCATTTTGAGCCGATTTTTAACGCCGTATTGCCGAGCGCAGGCAGTTTTCGTACAAAGTCTAGTGCGAGTGGCGCGGCACCTCGGCCCCCCGACAGCCCACCAGAAAGTCGAAGTCGCAGCCCTCGTCGGCCTGCAGCACGTGCTCGATGTAGAGCTGACGGTAGCCGCCGCTGGCGGCGATGGTCCGCGAGGCCTGGGTGGGGTCCGTCTCGGCCAGCCGGCGCTCGAGCTCGGCGTCGTCGACCTCGAGGTGCAACGTGCCGGCGTAGGCGTCGAGTTCGATCCAGTCGCCGTTCTCGACCGCCGCCAGCGGGCCGCCGGCGGCGGCCTCGGGAGCGACGTGCAGCACCACGGTGCCGTAGGCGGTGCCGCTCATCCGTGCATCCGAGATGCGCACCATGTCGGTGACGCCCTGCTCGAGCAGCTTGGCGGGCAGGCCCATGTTGCCGACCTCGGCCATGCCGTGATAGCCGCGCGGCCCGCAGTGCTTCATCACCAGGATGTCGTCGGCGGTGACGTCGAGGTCCGGGTCGTTGATGCGCGCCTTGTAGTCGTCGAAGTCCTCGAACACCACCGCCCGGCCGCGGTGGGTCATCAGCTCCGGCGTGGCCGCCGAGGGCTTCAATACGGCGCCCTGCGGGGCGAGGTTGCCGCGCAGGATGCACATCCCGCCGTCCTCGCGCAGCGGATCCTCGAGCGGGCGGATCACCGCGTCGTTGTACAGTGGGGCGTCCTTGACGTTGTCCCACAGCGTCTGGCCGTTGACGGTCAGGGCGTCCTTGTGCGGCAGGCGATCGGCCTCGCCGAGACGGCGGAGCACCGCGGGGAGCCCGCCGGCGTAGTAGAACTCCTCCATCAGGAAGCGCCCCGAGGGCTGCAGATCGACGATGGTTGGCGTGCCGCGGCCGATACGGTTCCAGTCATCCAGCGCCAGATCCACGCCGATGCGTCCGGCGATGGCCTTGAGGTGGATCACCGCGTTGGTCGAGCCGCCGATCGCGGCGTTGGTACGGATGGCGTTCTCGAAGGCCTCGCGCGTCAGCACCTTCGACAGCGTGAGGTCCTCGTCGACCATGTCGACGATGCGATTGCCGGAAAGATGCGCAAGCACGTAGCGCCGCGAGTCGACCGCGGGAATGGCGGCGTTGTGCGGCAGTGACACGCCCAGCGACTCGGCCATGCAGGCCATGGTCGAGGCGGTGCCCATGGTGTTGCAGGTACCGGCGGAGCGTGACATGCCGGCCTCGGCGGCCATGAAGTCGTGCATCGAGATCTGCCCCGCCTTGACCTGCTCGGAGAGCTGCCAGACCACGGTGCCCGAGCCGATGTCGCGGCCCTCGTGCTTGCCGTTCAACATCGGCCCGCCGGTGACCACGATCGTCGGGATGTCGCAGCTCGCCGCGCCCATCAGCAGCGCCGGGGTGGTCTTGTCGCAGCCCACCAGCAGCACCACGGCATCGAGCGGGTTGCCGCGGATCGCCTCCTCGACGTCCATGCTCGCCAGGTTGCGGGTGAACATCGCGGTGGGCCGCAGGTTGGACTCGCCGTTGGAGAACACCGGGAACTCCAGCGGGTAGCCGCCGGCCTCGAGCACACCCTGCTTGACGTGCTCGGCGAGCTTGCGGAAGTGGGCGTTGCAGGGCGTGAGTTCCGAGAAGGTGTTGCAGATGCCGATGATCGGCTTGCCACGGAACTCGTGGTCGGGAATGCCCTGGTTCTTCATCCAGCTGCGGTACATGAAGCCGTTCTTGTCGGCGGTGCCGAACCAGGCGGCACTGCGCAGCGGGCGCTTGTTGTCGGTCATGCGAAGACTCCCATTCGGACGACGGCGGCAACCGCCGCCTGAAGACTGTCAATGGGGCCGGCGAGGCTCGACTCGCCAGCCACCGTGAAATATCACGCTCCCCCGTATCGATACCCGTTCCGATATCGACGGTGCCCCGGCCGGTCGCGGCGAAGGCACGCGATAGGCGTGCCTGCGAACCGGGTCGCGCAGACCCTTTTCGAGCCGGCGCCAAGACACACCATACGAAAGTTCATGTTGAACATAAAAGCCATATGTTAAACATTTAGACTATCTGTTGAGATGCCGGTGGCGAAACGTGACCCATTTCCCGTTACCCGAAATCGCCCCGGCCGACCGTATCTCGCGCCGTGGTGCCTCGTGGGCACCACGATCGTGAGGGTCGCCGTGCCCCCGAGGCACGACCCCGGGGCGGGCCCGATGCCCGCCTTCCGCTCCGAAAGGGGCTATCCAATGCTCGCTGTCACAACAACAAGCGCCACATGGAGACCATGATGTTCACAATGAAACAGGCCATCGCCGCTACCGGCTCGCTGCTGCTGCTCGGTATCACCACCGCCCAGGCCGCCGAATACGACTGGAAGTTCCAGGCCTCGGAAACCGCGGGCGAACCGAGCTTCAAGATCAAGCAGAAGTGGGCCGACAAGATCGAGACCATGACCGACGGCAAGGTGCATATCGAGGTCATGCCGATCAACTCCATCGTCGGGCCCACCGAGACGCTGCAGGCCGTTTCCTCCGGCATCCTGCAGGGCCACATGACCGACCCCAGCTACTTCTCCGGGCAGAATCCGGCGTTCGGCATGATGGGCAATCTGGTGGGCGCCTGGAGTAACCCCTACGACTTCCTCGAGTACATGAAGCACGGGGGTGGTGAAGAGCTCTACAACGAGCTCGCCGAGCCCTACGGCACCCACCTGATCTCGGCGGCGACCTTCCCGCTCGAGTCGATCCCCTCGACGGTGCCGATCAAGAAGGTCGAGGACTTCAAGGGCCTGAAGATTCGTGCCCCCCAGGGCATGGTCTACAACATCTTCGAACGCGTCGGTGCTTCGCCGGTCAACCTGCCGGGCTCCGAGGTCTACACCGCGCTCGAGAAGGGCGTGATCGACGCCGCCGACTCCACGGTGCTGTCCAACAACGACGCCCAGGGCATCCACGAGTTCGCCCACTACCCGATGTATCCGGGCTTCCACTCCATGCCGATGATCGCCGTGTCGATCAACAAGGATATCTGGGACGGCCTGCCCAAGGACCTGCAGACCACGCTGGAAACGGCCTTCGACGACATGGCCTATGACCTGATCGCCCAGCTCAAGGAGCAGGACCTCGAGACCCTGCAGAAACTCAAGAAGGATCCCGACGTGCACCCCATCGACCTGTCGCCCGAGGAGCGCAAGAAGTTCCGTCAGGCCGCACAGAAGGAATGGAAGGAATGGTCCGTCAAGAATGACATGACGCAGAAGTACTACGACTCCGTTACCGGCTTCCTCAAGTCACGCGACCTGCTGTAACGCGGCGTCATTCTTCTCTTCCTTCTAACCACGGCGGCGCTTCGGCGCCGCCTGGAGGAACCATGTCCCGCAAGCTTCACAAGGAACACGATACCGCGCCGGCCGACACCGGCGAGGTACCGCCCGCCGAGCCCGAGTCGGCGCCGGACGAGGCGCGCAGCGCCTTCGACCGCGGCGTGCTGTGGTGCGCCCGCGGTGCCGCCTGGCTGGTCTTCGTCGCCA
>LSBP01000024.1 GCA_001577635.1 Halomonadaceae bacterium T82-2
TGGCCGGCGATCTCGTCCTGGGTGCGTCCGCCCACGTAGGAGAGCCAGGCGGCGCGCGCCGCCTGGTCGAGCTTGCGTTCGTACTTGTCCATGCTGCAGAGAATCCTTCTGGCCAGTCACTTCGATCATCCGGCTGCCGATGCGGCGATACCATACACGGTGCGTGACGTCAGCGCCGCCCCGGCGCTCGCCCGCCGGGCAGCACGGCCCGGGCCGCCAGGCCGCCGAGCGAGGCCGTCTCGAGGCTCAGCGAACCGCCGTAGAGACCCATCAGGTCCTCGACGATCGCCAGGCCCAGCCCCGAGCCCGAGCGGTGCTCGTCGAGGCGGGCACCACGGGCCAGGGCCGCGCGACGCTGTTCGGCGGTCATTCCCGGGCCGTCGTCCTCGATGCACAGTACCACCGTGCCGGCCTCCTCGTGCAGGCTCAGCCGCACCCGCGAACGCGCCCAGCGCAGGGCATTGTCGAGCAGGTTGCCGACCAGCTCCTGCAGGTCCTGCGGGTCCATGCGCACCGTCAGTTCGGGATCGAGCTCGCGCTCGAGGGCGATCCCGCGACGACCGGCCAGCCGTGCCAGGCCGTCGACCACCGGGGCGACCGCCTCGCCGACCCGGACCCGGCCGGTGAGTGTCGAGCCACCCGCCGCCGAGGCTCGGGCAAGATGGTGGCGTACCGCCTCGTCGATGCGCCCCAGCTCGTCGTGCACCTGGCGGCGCTGGGCCTCGGGCAGGCGCTCGGAGACGGTCCTGAGCACGCTGACCGGGGTCTTCAGGGCATGCGCCAGGTTGCCGGCGGCACTGCGGCCGCGCTCGATCAAGCGGCGATCGCGCTCGAGCACCTCGTTCATGGCCCCGGCCAGTTCGCTGAGTTCGCCGGGCAGACGGGTATCCAGACGCTCGCCGGCGCCGGACTCGACGCGCTCGAGATCCGCATGCAGGCGCCGCAACGGCGCCAGTCCCCAGCGAATCTGCAGCGCCAGCCCGCCGAGCAGCAGCGCCCCCAGCGCCAGCAGCGACAGGCCCAGCAGCCACTCGAAGCGCGCCACCTCGGCATCGAGTTCCTCGCGGGAGACGGCCACGCTGACGTGCAGCGGGCGCGGCCAGCCCGGCAGCCGCACATCGCGCTCGATGACCCGCAGCAGTTCGCCGCGCGGCCCCCGGATATTGCGCACACTGACCCCGTCGACCGTCGTCACCGGCAGCCGCTGGTCCCACAGCGAGCGCGAGACCAGCGCGGTGTCGTGGCGGTCGGTGACCTGCCAGTACCAGCCGGAGAACACCCGCTCGAAGCGCGCATCGCCCAGCGAGCGCGTCATCGTCAGCTGGTCGTGCTGGGCATCGTAGCCAAGGTCCGCCAGCACCACCTGCAGCAGCGAGGAGAGCCGCTGATCGAAGGCGGCGGTCGCCGATTCGCGGAAGTTGTAGGCCAGCCCCAGTCCGGCCAACGGCAGCACCACCAGCACCAGCGCCAGCGCCGCGGCGAGCAGCCGCTGGCCCAGCGTCCAGCCGGCCGGACGGGTCAGCCAGGCGCGCAGGCGTGCCTTCACCCCTCGCCCTCGAGGGCCACGGCGCGATAACCCTGGCCGCGCAGCGTCTCGATGCGCCCGCTGCCCAGCTTGCGGCGCAGCCGGCTGATCTGCACGTCGATGACGTTGGAGTCGGGCTCGTGATCACGGTCGTAGACGTGTTCGGCGAGCTCGGCGCGGCTGACGATGCGCGGCGCGGCGTGCATCAGGTAGGCGAACAGCCGCGATTCCTGCGCGGTCAGCGTCACCGGCCGCCCGGCGACGCTGACGCTGGCGGAGTGGGTATCGTAGGTCAGCTCGCCGAGCGTCAGCACCGGGTGCGCATGGCCGTGGCTGCGCCGTACCAGCGCCCGCAGGCGGAACAGCACCTCGGCGGTCTCGAACGGCTTGGTGACGTAATCGTCGGCGCCGGCGGAAAAGCCCGCCGCCTTGTCCGACCAGCGCTCGCGGGCGGTGAGCACCAGCACCGGCAGGTCGATGGCATCGTCGCGCCACTGCCCCAGCCAGCGGGTACCGTCGCCGTCAGGCAGCCCCAGATCGAGTACCACGGCGTCGTAACGCTCGGTGCGTACCAGAAAGTCGGCCTCGCCGCCGGTACCGGCAATCTCCACGAGCAGGCCGGCATCTCGCAGGGCCTCGCCGAGTGCCTCGGCCAGTGCCCGGTCGTCCTCGACCAGTAGAATCTTCATGATGAGTTCAACGCCGCTTCATGGCTTCGATATCCTGTCCCCTGCTGTCGATCAGCTCGCCGGTGGCGGCGTCGAAGACGAACTCGACCACCTGGCCGCCGGGGCCGATCATCTCGATATCGTAACGGATAGCCTCGTCCTCGTGCTCGAGCTCGACCTCGAGAACCTGCCCCGCATAGCGCTGCTGCAGCCAGTCGAGCACGCCGGGCAGCGCCACCAGCCGCCCGGCGCGAACGGCATCGTGCAGGCCGTGCCAGTCGTCGCCGGTATCGGCCGGGGCCGCCGTTGCCAACATCGTGCCCAGCACGACGAGACCGGTTGTCAGGATGCGATTGCGTGCGTTCATGCGTCTACCCTGCCAGCGCCTGCCTGAACGCATCATGAATCGCCCCGGCGGATGAACCCACCATGAACGCATTCTTCAGCTCACGGCAAGGTGGCGCGGCGTAAAACGGGTCATGACGCCGACGCCCGATGGCCCGGCGAACCGGCATCCGTTGCACGACAAGGAGACTTGCCATGACACCGCTACGCCTGATGATGCTCCCCGTCGCCTTCACCGGTGGATTTTCCGGTCTGGCCCTGGCCGACGAGGGCGGCCTTTCTTCCAACAGGCTCGACGCCCTGCTCGCCCGAGGCGATCTTCAGGGCGGTATCGCCTATCGCCAGCTCGATGCCCGCCCCGGCCATCTGGCGCTGGAGGGGCGGCGCGACGACGCCTGGCAGGCCTCGACCGAGCGGCTGGTGCGCGATGGTTCGCTGACCGGCCAGGTCGACGGCATCGCCGGCTGGCAGCTGTCCGGCACCGAATTCACCCGCGCCCTCGACGCGACCCGTCACGCCGTCGTGCAACAATTGGCGTCTCTCGCTGTCGATTCCACGGGGCATGCCGAATTCGATGGCCCGACACCTTCCGTTGACGCGGCCTGACCCGCGCCTCGCCCTCCTTACCGGCTACCGGAGTGAACCATGACGGACCATCACGACACCCTCAACGCACGCAGCCGCCGCCACAATGCCGCCTGGCAGGCGGCACGCAACTGGCAGCAGCGGGCGCACCGCGCCCGCCCGTCGTCGGCCGCCGGCGGCATCCGGCTGGTCGTCACCTGGCTGCTGTTCGGCGCCCTGATGGTGCTGGGCTCTCTGCTGGGGCTGTTCCTGCTGGTGGCGGGCTGGCTGATGATGCCGCTGATTCGCCATCGCCTGAAGAAACAGGCCGAGGCCTACCGGGCCGGCCATGCCCGCGATATCGGCGGCAATACCGCCTCCCGTCATGACGCCGACAGCGGCGGGAGCCACCAGGTTCTCGAGGGTGACTACCGGGTACGGGAGCCGCGCGACTGAGCGCACACTGCGAGTGTCGCTACCGGCCCGGGCAGCGCGACGGCGCGAGGTGGCAAAAAAGGCCCGCGCAGGGGATGCGCGGGCCGAGGCACAGGGAAGCGGATGCCGTTGGAAACGCCATCCGGACGTCCGGCGTGACTTCCGGACCCGACCAATCTACGCTCGCCCTTGCCCATAGTGCCAATATATTGCTGCGATCAGAGCAATAGTTCTTTACTGTCACGAACGATGCGGGGTATCCGACGTCGCCACCGACTCGTCGGGCGTCTCCGCGGATGACGTCCCGTCCCCTGTCGCGTCCGCGTCCGGGGGATCCGGCGGCGCCATTTCCGGGTAGCGCCGCGCCAGCATCTCCCGCAGGGTCCGGACCTCCTCGTTGAGCGTCGTCACCTGCTGGTTGAGATGGCGCATCATCTCGCGGTCCGCGCGGTGCTGGCGCGATTCGCGCTCGCCCTGGTCGGCGACGAACAGCGAGCTGATGTAGGCGGCAAAACTGCCGAACAGCCCCACCCCGCAGACCATCAGCAACACCGCCACGACCCGCCCCAGCGTCGTCACCGGATAGTAGTCGCCGTAGCCTACCGTGGTCACCGTGACGATCGCCCACCACAGCGCCTCCTCGGCGGTGTCGATCGGGCTGTCGGGATTGGGGCTCTCGACCAGCAGCATGGTCAGCGCGCCGAACGCCACCAGCAGCAGCGTCGCCGTGGCCGCCGAGGCGAAGAAGCCCTTGGCGCGATTGCGGAAAAGGATCCGCCAGATCAGCTGCATCGACTTCAGCGCTCGCAGCAGCCGAATCAGCTGCACCACACGGAACGCCTTGGCCCCCATCAGCCAGCCGGCGGGGACGCTCGCCAGCAGGTCGATCCACCCCCAGCGCATGTAGTGCCACTTGTTCTTCGCCGCGCGAAAGCGCAGGCAGAAGTCGATGAAGAAGCACACGCAGACCAGCAGGTCGATGTACTGCAGCAGGCGCGAGACTTCCGGCGAAAGCGTGAAGAAGGTATCGGCGATCAGCGCGCCGAGCACGTAGAAGGACAGGACCAGGATGAACAGCTGAAACGGCGTGATGCGATCTTCCATGGGCGGCGCAAGCGACTCCGGGGCGAGTGATCGAGGGTCCGGGCATGTTCGCAGGATACCCCCGTCGCCCGCCCCTGACGACCCGCCGGCCCGGCTGCCGGCGAATCGGAAGCGCCATGCCTGCCCTCCTGGTCACTCCAGGGCTTCGTAGGGCAGCCCCACGTAGTTCTCGGCGATGGTGGTCAGCCCAGCCCGCGAGCGGGTGTAGTAGTCGAGTTCGGCCTGCTGGATGCGCCGGTTGAAATCCTCTTCCTCGGAGAAGGTGTGCAGGTTGGAGGTCATCCACCAGGAGAAGCGCTCGGCCTTCCAGATACGCCGCAGGCAGACCTCGGAGTAACGGGCGATGAGGTCGTCGCGCCCCTCGTGATACACCTTGACCAGCAGCCGGTAGAGCGTGCTGACGTCACTGGCGGCCAGATTGAGCCCCTTGGCACCGGTCGGCGGCACGATGTGCGCGGCGTCACCGACCAGGAACAGCCGGCCGTGCTGCATGGGCTCGGCGACGAAGCTGCGCAGCGGGGCGATGCTCTTCTCCAGCGAAGGCCCGGTGACCAGGTTGGCGGCGACGTCGTCGGGCAGGCGCGAGGCCAGCTCGTTCCAGAAACGCTCGTCGGACCAGTCCTCCACCTTCTCGTCGGCATCGACCTGGACGTAGTAGCGGCTGCGGGTGGCCGAACGCATGCTGCACAGCGCGAACCCGCGGTCATGGGTGGCGTAGATCAGCTCGTCCGAGACCGGCGGCGTGTCGGCCAGCAGGCCCAGCCAGCCGAACGGGTAGACCCGCTCGAAGGTCTTGAGCCGATCGGCGGGAATCGAGCGCCGCGAGATCCCGTGATAGCCGTCGCAGCCGGCCACGTAGTCGCAGTCGAGGCGCAGCGTCTCGCCGTCCTTCTCGAAGGTCACGTAGGGATGGTCGGTCTCCAGGTCGTGCGGCTGCACGTTCTCCGCCTCGTAAATGGTGGTGGCACCGACCTCCCGACGCGCCGCCATCAGGTCGCGGGTGACTTCCGTCTGGCCGTAGACCATCACCCGCTTGCCGCCGGTGAGCTCGGCCAGGTCGACGCGCACGCGACGGTTGTCGAAGGCCAGCTCGAAGCCGTCGTGGGGCAGCCCCTCGGCGTCCATGCGCTCATCGACCCCGGCCTCGCGCAGCAGGTCGACCATGCCCTGCTCCAGCACGCCGGCACGAATGCGGCTCAGCACGTACTCGCCGCTGCGCCGCTCGAGAATCACGTTGTCGATACCCCGGCGCTGCAACAACTGCCCGAGCAGCAAGCCGGACGGACCCGCCCCGATAATGGCCACCTGTGTCTTCATGATTCTGCCTCCATAGCTGCACTCGCCACGGCAAGCTCGGCCGCGGCGTCGATGAATTGCATTTTTCATCGATTCCGCATCCCGAGTAAGGCAAAATCCCTGTCCAGCCTTGGACTTTTACAAGAACCACCCCTGACTTTGGTCGGAGCTTCCACGAACGGTACGCCATGCAGAACTCGCCGGACGACCGCGTCCCCGTCTTTCAACTCTACGGCGAAACCGGCCGCTGGCCGACGCCCGACCTGCTGCACTGCGAGTCGATCGCCGCGCGCAGCCGCCTGCACGACTGGCACATCAAGCCGCACCGCCATGCCGATCTGCTGCACCTGCTGCACATCCGCCACGGCGAGGTACGCCTCACCCTCGAGGAGGACGAACGCCGCCTCGACGGCCCGCAGGTCATCATCGTGCCGCCGGTGGTGATCCACGGCTTTCGCTTCTCGACGGACACCGACGGGCACATCATCAGCCTGGCGCCGCCGCTGGCCGGCCACCTGCGCGAGCGCCTGGCAGCACTCGGCGAGGTCTTCTCGCGGGCGGCTCACTACCCACTGGCCGACCAGCCGGAGGCGAGCCCCATCGCCACGCTGATCGAGACCCTCGTCGGCGAGTATCACCGCCCGGCCCCCGGGCGCGAGCCGCTGCTGCATGCCCTGATGCAGGCACTGGCGGTACAGGTGGCCCGACGCGCGTCACGGCGGCGCACGCGGCACGCCACACTGCGTCAGGACCGGGGGCGGGCGCACCTCGAACAGTTCCTGGCACTGATCGACGACCACTACGCCGAGCAGCCCACCATCGACGACCTCGCGGCCCGGGTGGGCATCACCAGTGCGCACCTCAACACCCTGTGCCGCCGCCTGGCGGGGCGCAGCGCCCTGCAGCTGCTGCACGAACGCCTGCTGCTCGAGGCCAAGCGCCAGCTGACCTACACCAACATGACCATCGGCCAGATCGCCGACCAGCTGGGCTTTTCCGAGCCGGCCTACTTCACGCGCTTCTTCAAGCGCCTGAGCGGGCAATCGCCCAAGGCCTTCCGACAGTCGCGTTGAATGGCAAATTTGCGGATCGCCAAGGAGTGCCGCCTTGTGGCCGACCTCTTTGAGAAAACAGGACGCGGCGATATCGTTGGCTCACCCCATCCCCCGCTTTCTCGACGCATTTCCAGGAGTGACCGTTCATGATGTTGACACGCCGATCCTTCCTTGCTGCAACGTCTCTGGCAGGAGGTGCTGCATTGGTGGGCCCTTTTGCCTGGCGCCAGGCAATAGCCAACGAGCCCAGCGAGCTGAAGATTCCCGAGCTGATTGATGCTCGCAATCACGGCCAATCGATTTCACTGAAGGCGCAACCGGGGAAAACCTCGTTCTATCCTGGGCGAGAAAGCGAGACGCTTGGCTATAACGGAAGCTATCTTGGCCCGACGCTACGCGTCCATCGTGGCGATGACGTCGAGGTCGCCGTCAGCAATACCCTGGGTGAGGATACCACCGTTCATTGGCATGGCTTGCTGATTCCCGGCGAGCTGGATGGCGGCCCCCACCAGCCCATCGCGAATGGAGCTACCTGGCGGCCGGTACTGCCTATCCGTCAGCCGGCCGCAACCCTGTGGTATCACTCGCATGCCTATGGCCGCACTGCGGAGCAGGTCTATGCCGGTCTGGCCGGCCTCATGATCGTGACCGATGACGAGGAAAAGGCCTTGGGGCTTCCCTCGGAATATGGCATCGATGATATTCCCCTGGTACTTCAGGACCGGCAGTTCGAGGATGGCGTCCTTACGATTCCACAGGGCATGATGACGATGATGCATGGGCGTCAAGGCAACACCCTGGTGGTGAATGGAACGGTCAACCCATTTGCCCGAGTCCCTCGCCGGCTGGTGCGGCTGCGTCTGCTGAACGGGGCCAATGCAAGGTTCTTCAACCTGTCCTTCTCGGACGGCCGATCCTTTCACTGGGTGGCTTCCGAAGCTGGCCTGCTTGAGAACTCCGTCGAGTTGCGCTCACTACACCTGGCACCAGGCGAGCGGGCTGAAATCCTGGTCGACTTCTCCGATGGGCGTCCTACGACTCTGGAGACAGGACAGAACAGCAGTACCTCCATGATGAGGTCACGCAGCGCCGGCGCCGAAAAAGAGGCCGTTGTCAGATTCGAACCCCAGGGCGCTGAAGCCTCCCCCATCCAGATTCCAGAACAGCTCTCGAGCCATGCACACCTCGAGGCCTCCCAGGCCATCCGGCGGCGCCACTTCGAAATGACCATGGACATGAGACAAATGATGAGCGGCAGATCGGGAAGTTTCGGCATCAATGGGCGCTCTTTCGACAGGGGACGGATCGATCAGCGCATCGGCCTCGGCGATGTAGAAATCTGGGAAGTCTCATCAGCGATGATGGTGCACCCGTTCCACATTCATGGCGTGCACTTTACCGTTCTGAGCCGAAACGGCTCGCTTCCGGATGTTCGAGACCAGGGCCTCAGGGACACCATCGTGGTTCAGGAACCCGTCGAACTGCTCGTGAAATTTACACAGCCGGCGGAAACCCTCCCCTTCATGTATCACTGCCATATCCTTGAGCACGAGGATAACGGGATGATGGGGCAGTTCTCCGTAAGCTGAAGCTGCTCGAGGCCGGCCGTTCAAGACTGGTCGGCCCATGGATCACGGCAGATACAGCACCGCCGCCCCACTCCTGAGGCGGGGCGGCGGTTCGACAATCACGCGAGGGCAATCAGTGGCGCTTGAGATGCTCGGCGTGATAGCGCAGGTGATCGTCGATGAAGGTGGCGATGAAGAAGTAGCTGTGGTCGTAGCCCGGATGGCGGCGCAGGGTCAGCGGGTGGTCGTGCTTCTCGCACACCGCCTCGAGCCGCTCGGGACGGAGCTGTTCCTCGAGGAAGCCGTCGGCCTCGCCCTGATCGATGAACAGCTTCTGGCGCGAGACACCCTTGGCGACCAGCTCGCAGGCATCGTACTGGGTCCACAGGCCGTGATCGTCGCCCAGGTAGTTGGCGAATGCCTTCTGCCCCCAGGGCACCACGCTGGGATTGACGATCGGCGCGAAGGCCGACACCGAGGCGAAACGGCCCGGCTGGCGCAGCGCCAGCACCAGCGCACCGTGGCCGCCCATCGAATGGCCGCTGATCGACTCGCGGCCGTTGACCGGGAAGTGCTGGCGCACCACCGACGGCAACTCGTCGTTGACGTAGTCGTACATCCGGTAGTGCCGTGACCACGGCTCGCTCTTGGCGTTGACGTAGAAACCGGCGCCGGAACCGAAGTCGTAGCTGTCGTGCTCACCCGGCAGGTCGAGCCCGCGCGGGCTGGTGTCGGGGCAGACGATCGCCAGCCCCAGCTCGGCGGCGAGCCGCTGGGCACCGGCCTTCTGCATGAAGTTCTCGTCGGTGCAGGTCAGCCCCGACAGCCACCACAGCAGCGGCACCTTGCCTTCTTCCGCCTGCGGCGGCAGGTAGATGGCGAAGACCATCTCGCAATCGAGCGAGCGGGCGTGGTGCTTGTAACGCTTGAGCCAGCCGCCGAAGGACTTGGTGGCGGAAACCAGCTCCAGCGATTCGGACATGGTCATGCGCTCTCCTCGTGTCGTGGGCGGCGGACGCCGGCTGCGTCCGCCGAACGGGCTCAGTAATGCAGGACGGTACGGATGCTCTTGCCCGCGTGCAGCAGCTCGAAGGCCTCGTTGATCTGCTCGAACGGCATGTCATGGGTGACGAACTCGTCGATCTTGAGCTTGCCGTGCATGTAGTCCTCGACGTAGCCCGGCAGCTGCGAGCGGCCCTTGACGCCGCCGAAGGCGGAACCCTTCCAGACGCGCCCGGTGACCAGCTGGAAGGGGCGCGTGGAGATCTCCTCGCCGGCCCCGGCGACGCCGATGATGATCGACTCGCCCCAGCCCTTGTGGCAGCACTCCAGGGCCGAGCGCATGACGTTGACGTTGCCGATGCACTCGAAGGAGTAGTCGACGCCGCCGTCGGTCAGGTCGACGATTACCTGCTGAATGGGATCGCCGTAGTCCTTGGGGTTGACGAAGTCGGTGGCGCCGAACTGACGGGCCAGCTCGAACTTGTCCGGGTTGACGTCGATGGCGATGATCCGCGAGGCCTTGGCCATCACCGCCCCCTGAATGACCGCCAGGCCGATCGCGCCCAGGCCGAACACCGCGACGGTAGAGCCCGGCTCGACATTGGCGGTGTTGAGGACCGCGCCGATGCCGGTGGTCACGCCGCAGCCCAGCAGGCAGATCTTGTCGAGCGGCGCCTCCCGGGACACCTTGGCCAGCGACACTTCGGGCAGCACGGTGTACTCGGAGAACGTCGAGCAGCCCATGTAATGATGGATCGGCTTGCCGTCCAGCGAGAAGCGGGTGGTACCGTCGGGCATCAGCCCCTGCCCTTGGGTAGCGCGCACCGCGCTGCACAGGTTGGTCTTGCCGGACAGGCAGAACTTGCACTTGCCGCATTCGGCGGTATACAGCGGGATCACGTGATCGCCCGGCTGCAGGCTGGTCACGCCCTCGCCGACCTCCTGCACGACGCCGGCACCCTCGTGGCCGAGAATCGAGGGAAACAGGCCTTCCGGGTCCTTGCCGGACAGGGTGTAGGCATCGGTGTGGCAGACGCTGGTCGCGGCCATCTGCACCAGCACTTCACCGGCCTTGGGGCCCTCGACGTCGATCTCGGCGAGCTCCAGCGGCTTGCCCGCTTCCCAGGCGATCGCGGCGCGTGATTTCATCGAACCCTCTCCTTCTCGAGTGGTGGACATCCGGGCTCGGGCCCGGACGTGGCATCATGGACCTTGGGACTCCCAGTCTAGGCACTGCCGGACGCCCGATAAACGCCGTCACCGTCACAAGATTATTGCCAGGGAGCAACAATGCAGCGCTGGGATCGCATCGAAGCCTTCGTCGAGGTGGTTCGCCAGGGCAGTTTTTCCGCGGCCGCCCGCCACCTCAAGGTCTCCAGCTCCCACGTCAGCCGCCTGGTGGCGCAGCTGGAGAGCAGCCTGGACACCCAGCTGCTCTACCGCACCACGCGGCGACTCAGCCTCACCGACGCCGGCACCCTCTACTACGATCGCTGCCGCCACCTGCTCGACGGCTTCCGCGAGGCGGAAACCGCGCTCAACGACTTCCAGGCCCGGCCGCGCGGCACCCTGCGACTGACCAGCGCCACCACCTTCGGCGAGCGCTACATCGCGCCGCTGGTCAACGACTTCCAGCGCCTGCACCCGCAGCTCGAGGTGCAAATGCACTTCACCAACCGCCAGGTGGACCTGATCGACGAGGGCTACGACGTGGCGGTCCGGCTGGGCATCCTCAAGGACTCGAGCCTGATCGCCCGGCGGCTCGGCGAGCGCCGCGAATATGTGGTCGGCTCCCGCGACTACTTCGAGCGCATGCCGCGACCGCACAGCCTGGCCGAGCTGGCCAGCCACAACTGCCTGCTCGGCTCCCGCGACAGCTGGCTGTTCAGCGTCGACGGGGCGCGCCGCGAGGTGCGGGTCAGCGGCCGCTGGCAGGCCAACTCCGGCCCGGCGCTGCTGGATGCCGCTCTCAAGGGGCTGGGGCTGGCGCAACTGCCGGAGTATTACGTCGCCCCTCACCTGCGCAGCGGCGAGCTGATCTCGGTGCTCGACCGCCACCAGTTCACCGACACGGCGGTGTGGGCGGTCTACCCGCGCCACCGGCACCTGTCCGCCAAGGTGCGCCAGTTCGTCGACTTCCTGGTGGAGCGGCTGGCCGCCGACTGACCCACCGGGCCGGTCATTGTCAGGTCTTGAGCGCCGCCGCGCCGTTGGACGGACGCATGGCGGCGGCATCCTCCTCGAGGAAGATCGGTCGCACGCTGTCGTTGAGATAGCAGGCATCGAATTCGGCGACATTCGCCAGTGCCTCGGGGTCGGGCAACGTCACCTTGTGGCGCTCGCGCAGCACCAGCTCTTCCTCGCGGAAGGCCGAGAAGGTACGACTGACATGCACGGCGCTCAGGCCCAGGGTGTCGGCCAGCTGCTCCTGGGACAGCGGCAGACGGAAGCGGCCATCGGTGGCGGCGCCGGTCTGGTCGAGACGCACGTACATCTCGTAGAGGAAATGCGCCAGCTTCTGGTGGGCGGTGCGACGCGCCAGGTTCACCAACCGTTCGGTGAGCAGCGCCTGCTGGCGGCTCGAGATCGAGAACAGCACGGCGGTCAGGGTGGTCGACTGGCGAAAAATGTCGAGCAACCGGCGGTGCGGGAAGTGGCAGACGACCCCGTCGTCGATCATCGCGACCCCGGCCAGGCGCTGGGAAAAGGCGAATTCGCGCAGGCCGATGATGTCGCCGGGCAAAAAGACCTCGAGGATCTGGCGGCTACCGTCCCCGAGGTTGCGATAGGAATACGCCCAGCCGCGGCTGACGGTGCAGAACTCGGTGGCCTGTTCGTTCTCCTGCCACAGCACCTCGCCCGCCCTGACGTCCCGCGGGCTTTCCTCGAGTTCATGAAGCAGCGCCTTGTCCTGCTCCGAGAGCCGGCAGTAGTGGCTGAAATGGCGAATGATACAACTGTCGTGATTAGTCACGGTGTTACGCTCTCCCGTTATCCAGCGTATCGCGGCATGTTCTTCTTGGCGGGCCGGTGCGAGTCGCCCGGCCCGTGCCGTCAGACAGCGCGCCACATGGTGGCCCGTCACACCCCGGATCGCCGATAACTCAGGTTATCGTCACCCGAGCGCGATCACGGCAGGGAGAGAGGGCCCGGCAGCCAGTCATTTCTTACTAGCAGCCGAAGCCCGGGATACGCAAGCGTCGACCAATGGCGACGCTTGCGGCCATTCAGCACTCGATGGCATTGACGGCAAGGCCGCCGCGGGAGGTTTCCTTGTACTTGTCCTGCATGTCGGCGCCGGTATCGCGCATGGTGCGAATCGCCTTGTCGAGCGAGATGAAGTGCTCGCCGTCACCGCGCAGCGCCATCTGGGCGGCGTTGATCGCCTTCACCGAGGCGATGGCGTTGCGCTCGATGCAGGGCACCTGCACCAGGCCACCGACGGGATCGCAGGTCAGCCCCAGGTTATGCTCGAGGCCGATCTCGGCGGCGTTCTCGACCTGGGCGGGCGTGGCCCCCATCACCTCGGCGAGACCGGCGGCGGCCATCGCGCAGGCCGAGCCGACCTCGCCCTGGCAGCCCACCTCGGCACCGGAGATCGAGGCGTTCTTCTTGCACAGGATGCCCACCGCGCCGGCGGCCAGCATGAAGTCCACCACATCGCGCTCGCTGGCCCCGGGCTGGAACTTCATGTAGTAGTGCAGCACGGCCGGAATGATACCTGCCGCGCCGTTGGTAGGCGCGGTGACCATGCGCCCGCCGGCGGCGTTCTCTTCATTGACGGCCAGGGCGAAGACGTTGACCCAGTCCATCGCCGAGAAGGTCGAGGCGATCAGGCAGGGGTTGTCCTCGGCGGCCAGCAGCCGCTCGTGCAGACGCTTGGCGCGACGCTTGACGTTGAGCCCGCCGGGCAGCACGCCCTCGTGGCTCAGGCCGTTGTCGACGCACTCCTGCATCGCCTCCCAGATCGCCCACAGCCCGCCGCGGATCTCGGCCTCGTCGCGCCAGGCGGTCTCGTTGGCCAGCATCAGCTCGCTGATGCGCAGGCCGTGCAGGCGGCACAGGGCCAGCAGCTCGCCGGCGCTGTTGAAGTCGTAGGGCAGCGGCGTGGTATCGACATCCAGCTGCCCCTCGCTGGCCTGCTGCTCGTCGATGACGAAGCCACCGCCCACCGAATAGTAGGTGTTCTGGTACAGCTCGTCGCTGTGGCCATGGGCGATCAGGCGCATGGCATTGGGGTGGTGCGGCAGGTTCTCGTCGTGCAGCTGCATGTCCCGCGCCCACAGAAAGGCGATGGCCAGCCGGCCGTCGAGCATCAGGGTCTGCGCCTCGAGCAGCTCCTCGATGCAGGGCGTGATGATCGTCGGATCGATGCGGTCGGGACGCTCGCCCATCAACCCCATGATCACGGCGCGGTCGGTGCCGTGGCCGATGCCGGTCGCCGACAGCGACCCGAACAGCTGCACCTCGATGCGCGCGACACGCTCGAGCAGGTCCCGGGCGCGCAGCGACTCGACGAAGTCATGGGCAGCCTGCATCGGCCCCACGGTGTGCGAACTCGACGGCCCGACGCCGATCTTGAACAGGTCGAATACACTGATGGCCACGTTGCCTCCCTTGTCGTCGCGACAGTCGGATGAATCAGATTGGCTAAACCCGGCGCCAAAGCACCGCCATTGACTCTAGGTTGCGCGGCGTTTATACGGAGGACAACGGAGAATTCCTGGCCACCCCTTTAGAAACACTAAATCATGAGCCGTACCCTCAACGCCCAGACCCACGCCTGGCTGAAGGTCTTCGCGGTCAGCGCCCGCCACCTGTCCTTCACCCGCGCCGCCGAGGAGCTGCACGTCACCACCGGCGCGGTCAGCCAGCAGATCAAGCAGCTCGAGGAGCGCCTGGGCTTCAAGCTGTTTCGCCGCCTGCCGCGGCGTCTCGAGCTCACCGATGAAGGCCGGCGCCTGGCCGGCGTGGTGGACGACGCCTACCAGGCGGTGGGTCAGGAGGTGCGCCGCCTGCGCTCGGGGCTGATGAGCGGCGTGCTGCGCCTGCGCTGCGTGCCGTCCTTCCTGACCAAGTGGCTGATGCCGCGCCTGCCACGGCTGCAGGCGCGCTTTCCCGACATCGAGATGCACGTCAGCGCCGAGGACAGCAACCTGTCGCTGCGCGACGGCGACTTCGACCTGGCCATCGACCTCAACGACGGCCACTACCCGGGGCTGGCCATCACCCCGCTGATGGACGAGGTGATCTTTCCGGTCTGCGCACCGGGGCTGATGCGCGGCCGCCCGCCGCTGCGCCGCGCCGAGGATCTCGCCTGGTACCCGCTGCTGCACGACGTGACCGCCTGGCGCGGCAGCCACGACTACGCCGAGTGGGAGCACTACCTCACCGCGATCGCCGCGCCGCACATCAACGTGCGCCGCGGCTACACCTTCAACCGCAACCAGCTGACCATGGAAGCCGCCATCAGCGGCATGGGCGTGGCCATCGCCCGACGCACGCTGATCACCACCGAGCTCAAGACCGGGGCGCTGATCGCGCCCTTCCCGGAGCAGGTGGCCACCGACAAGCGCTACGGCATCGTGCATGCCCCCGGGGCGCTGGACGACCGTCGCCTGCGCGCCGTGCACGACTGGCTGGTCGAGGAGGCCCGGCGCCACCAGGACGCCACCGGCCGCCCATGAAAGACGCCCGCGAGACAGGCTCGCGGGCGTCGGGGGTGGCGTCGGCGGCATGCGCCGCGGGCGTCACTCGTCGAGGAAGGAGCGCAGCGGCTCCGAGCGCGACGGATGGCGCAGCTTGCGCAGTGCCTTGGCCTCGATCTGGCGAATGCGCTCGCGGGTGACATCGAACTGCTTGCCGACCTCCTCGAGGGTGTGATCGGTGTTCATGTCGATGCCGAAGCGCATGCGCAGCACCTTGGCCTCGCGCGCGGTGAGCCCGCCCAGCACGTTGCGGGTGGCCTCGATCAGCCCCTCGCCGGTGGCCGAGTCGATGGGCAGCAGCATGGTGCCGTCCTCGATGAAATCGCCCAGGTGCGAGTCGTCGTCGTCGCCGATCGGCGTCTCCATGGAGATCGGCTCCTTGGCGATCTTGAGCACCTTGCGCACCTTGTCTTCCGGCATCTCGAGGCGCTCGCCGAGCTCTTCCGGGGTCGGCTCGCGGCCCATCTCCTGGAGCATCTGCCGCGAGACGCGGTTGAGCTTGTTGATGGTCTCGATCATGTGCACCGGGATGCGGATGGTGCGCGCCTGGTCGGCGATCGAGCGGGTGATCGCCTGACGAATCCACCAGGTGGCGTAGGTGGAGAACTTGTAGCCGCGGCGGTATTCGAACTTGTCCACCGCCTTCATCAGGCCGATGTTGCCCTCCTGGATCAGGTCCAGGAACTGCAGGCCGCGGTTGGTGTACTTCTTGGCGATCGAGATCACCAGGCGCAGGTTGGCCTCGACCATCTCCTTCTTGGCGCGGCGCGCCTTGGCCTCGCCGATGGAGAGCCGGCGATTGACCTCCTTGATCTCGCTGACCGGCAGCTGGATCAGCTCCTCCTCGAAGGCGATCTTGCGCTGGGCGCGCTGCACGTCGCCGCGGAACGGCCCCAGCTTGTCGGCGTAGCGCGGGTTGTCCGCCAGGAAGGCGTCGAACCACTCGAGCCGCGACTCGTTGCCCGGGAAGGACTTGATGAAGGTCTTGCGCGGCACCTTGCCCTTCTTGACGAAGAGCTGCAGGACCACCTTTTCCTGCTCGCGGACCTGCTCGACGCTGATCCGCACCTGGCCGACCAGCCGCTCGAAGTGCTTGGGCACCAGCTTGATCGGCGAGAACAGCTCGGCCAGGCGCGCCTGTTCGGCATTCGCCTCGGCCGAACCGAGACCGTGCTTGTCGATGGCCGCCTTGGCCCGTTCGTTCTGCTCGCGGATCTGCTCGAAGCGCGCCCGCGCCTCTTCCGGGTCCGGGCCGCCCTCGTTGCTGCTGGAATCGTCCTCGTCGTCGGCGTCGTCCGCATCGCCGTCCTCGTCGCCCTCGCCGTCGTCGAGGTCGGCCACCGGCTCCTCCTCGGGAACCTCCGCCTCGGCGACCCCCGGGATGCCCTCGTCGGGATCGATGAAGCCGGAGAACAGGTCGGACAGACGGCCCGGCGCTTCCTCGTCCTGGGTCGCATCGTAGGCCTCGAGAATCGAGTCCACCGCGCCCGGCAGATAGGCGAGCGAGGACATCACCTCGCGGGTGCCTTCCTCGATGCGCTTGGCGATCTCGATCTCGCCTTCGCGGGTCAGCAGTTCGACGGTACCCATCTCGCGCATGTACATGCGCACCGGGTCGGTGGTGCGGCCGACATCGCTCTCCACCGCCGCCAGCGCGGCCACCGCCTCCTCGGCGGCGGACTCGTCGGTGGAGTGGTCCGCCATCATCAAGGTGTCTTCATCAGGGGCTTCCTCAACGACATTGATGCCCATGTCGTTGATCATGCCGATGATGTCTTCCACTTGGTCCGGGTCGGCGATATCCTCGGGGAGGTGGTCGTTGACCTCGGCATAGGTCAGGAAGCCCTGCTCCTTGCCGCGCGCGATCAACTCCTTCAGACGTGACTGCTGCGTATTTCCAGCCATAGAAACCCTATATCGACGAAGAAGAATGGAGCACCTGAACGAAAAGGCGGTGAAAATCGAGTAAGCCCGCTAGTATAGCGGAATAGCGCCTTGCCCCGCCACTTTTTCTATTTGCGCCGCAATTCAGGTGTGTTAGTTTGTCCGGTTACGTTGCCGTTTGCTTTCCTCTTAGATGGGGGAGCCGGGCAATAATTCAACCCCCGCCCGCGCGACTGTCGCGTTCGCGGCGCCGCTCACCGATTGAGCGACATCAGCAGCTCCATGAGCCGCTGCTTCTCTTCCCGTGACAACCGCTCACCGCCCCGCTCCTTGGCCAGCAGTGCCGCATACTCGCTTTCCGGCGTCTGCCGCGAGCGTCGACGCTGAAAGTGCGCGACCAGCCCCTCGAGCTCGGTGGCGCGGGCGTCGCGCGGAATCAACAGCTCACGGCGCGCCAGCGCTTCCAGCCGCTGACCCTCCTGCGTGCCGTGGAAATGCGCCAGCAGCACCTGGGGGCTGCGATAGCGCCCGGCCCGAAGCAGCTCGATCACGTCCCGGCACAGCACCACGTCACCTTCATCGTCGGCGCACCAATCGAGATCGTCCGGCAGATGCTCGACCAGCGCCGGCTCATGCACCAGCAGCTGCAGCACCCGATCGATCATCGACAGCGCCCCGGCCAGCCGAGGTGCCGGCCGGGGCATCGCCGCCCCGGGCTCCGCCGCAGCTTCGGGGGGCTCGTCCACCACTGCCTCGGCAGCGGGCGCCGGCGCATCCGCCATCAGCGCCGTGAAACGCGCCTGATCGATACCGGTACGCTTCGACAGCTCACCGAGCAGCAGCGACTTCAGCACGCCCTCCGGAAGACGCTTCAACGCCGCCAGCACCGTGCTGGCGAAACGCTCGCGCTCCTCGATGTGCTGCAGGTCGCGCCCCTCGGCCGCCTGCTCGAACAGAAACTCCGACAGCGGCATGGCACAGGTAATGCGGTCGCGGAACGCCTGCGCCCCCTCGCGTCGCACCAGGCTGTCGGGGTCCTCGCCGTCGGGCAGGAACAGGAAGCGCACCTGGCGCCCGTCGATCATCTGCGGCAGCACCGCCTCCAGCGCACGCCGTGCGGCCTGACGACCGGCGTTATCGCCGTCGAAGCAGAACACCACCTCGCCGACCAGCCGGAACAGCCGCTGCACATGCTCCTCGGTGACCGAGGTACCGAGCGTGGCGCAGGCATTGCGAATATCGAACTGCGCCAGCGCCACCACATCCATGTAGCCTTCCACCACCAGCAGCCGCTCGAGCCGGCGATTGGCCTGGCGCGCCTCGTGAAGACCGTAGAGTTCGCGCCCCTTGTGGAAGACCGGCGTTTCCGGCGAGTTGAGGTACTTGGGCTTGGCATCGCCCAGCACGCGCCCGCCGAATCCCAGGGTGCGCCCCTTCCAGTCGCGGATCGGGAACATCACCCGGTCGCGGAAGCGATCATAGACGCGCCCGCTGTCCTCGCGCTGCACGAGCAGTCCGTACTCGACCTGCACGGCGTCATTGATGCCCTGGTCGTGAAGATGGCGCCGCAGCGCCTCCCAGCCGTCGGGGGCATAGCCGATCGCGAAATCGCGCAGCACCTCGGACGAGAGCCCGCGGCGTTCAAGATACTCGCGCCCGGCACGCCCCTCGCTCATGGCCAACCGTTCGCGGAAGAAGCGCGTCGCCAGCTCCAGCAGATTGACCCCTTCGCGACGCTGACGTTCCCGAGCCTGGGCACGCGGATCATCCTGCCCCTCGCGTGGTACCTCCAGCCCCAGACGCGAGGCCAGCTGCTCGACCGCCTCGGGAAAGCGCAGGTTGTCGTATTCCATCAGAAAGCGTAGCGCATTGCCGTGTGCGCCACAGCCGAAGCAATGGTAGAACTGCTTGTCCTGACTGACGGTGAACGAGGGCGACTTTTCCTGATGGAAGGGGCAGAGCCCGGCGTGATTGCGCCCTGCCTTCTTCAGCTGGACACGTTCACCGACCACATCGACGATATCGACGCGTGCCAGCAGGTCATCGAGAAAGCGCTGAGGAATGGGTCCGGCCATGCACGCACTCTCGAAAGCAGCCAATGCCGACAGGCTCCGCCCAGGGCGGCCGGCCCGTCTCGCACAAAAACAAACGGCCACCGAGTGGCGGCCGCTTGGCGTCCCTCTGAGGCAGAAGCTGCCTCAAGTACGGATCAATACAACCGTTCGAAGCGCTTGCGCTCACGCTGCAGCTTCTTGGCGTGACGCTTCACGGCCGCTGCTGCCTTGCGCTTGCGAACCGCGGTCGGCTTCTCGTAGCTCTCGCGACGACGCACTTCGGACAGAACGCCGGCTTTTTCGCAGGAACGCTTGAAGCGACGCAGAGCGACGTCGAACGGCTCGTTATCACGTACTTTGACAGAAGGCATTAAGCACTCACCTACCTTGGAATCATGAGTTCGGTTTGAACGCACGCCCCATGATCTGACGCATACCGTGGCAATGCATGCCAGGCACTAAGCTGGCACAACCGGCTATCGTCGGGAATCGGGCGCACGACCCAGTCTTGCAGAGTCGGATATTCTAGTGACGAACCACCAGCTTTGCAAACGTCGCCGCTCGCGCCCCAGAGCAATCGCAGTTGGCTTCGACGAGGGCGCCGGGGGCAGGTTGGAGAGGAGGTCCGATGCCAAGGATGGCATCGGTAGCGCCCAGGGAAGGGTTTACAGCGCCTCCTCGCAGGCCTGCCGTCGGCTCAGCCCAAGCCATGTTTCAGCTATCTGCAATAGCCTTGGCTCGCGCCCTGCCGGGGGATCGCCGAACGGGTTAGAATGGCCCTTTCACCGATCGACGAGCCGAACCATGCGCGTACTGGGGATCGAAACCTCCTGCGACGAAACCGGTGTCGCCCTCTACGACACCAAGAACGGCCTGCTGGCCGACGCCCTCTACAGCCAGATCGCGATGCACGCCGACTTCGGCGGTGTCGTGCCGGAACTCGCCTCCCGCGATCACACGCGCAAGCTGCTGCCGCTGATCCAGCAGGTGCTCGACGACGCCCACCTGACCCGCGGCGACCTCGACGGCATCGCCTATACCGCCGGCCCCGGGTTGGTCGGCGCACTGATGGTCGGCGCCGCCACCGCCCACGGCCTGGCCCGCGCCCTGGGCCGCCCGGTGCTCGGCGTGCACCACATGGAAGGCCACCTGCTGGCACCGATGCTCGAGGCCGACCCGCCCGCCTTTCCCTTCGTCGCCCTGCTGGTCTCCGGCGGCCACACGCAACTGGTGGCGGTGAACGGCCTCGGCGACTACCGGCTGCTCGGCGAGTCAGTCGACGACGCCGCCGGCGAGGCCTTCGACAAGGCCGCCAAGATGCTCGACCTGCCCTACCCCGGCGGCCCGCAGGTGGCGAAGCTGGCCGAATCCGGCGACCCCGCGCGCTTTCGCTTTCCGCGACCGATGACCGACCGCCCCGGGCTCGACTTCAGCTTCTCGGGACTCAAGACCCACACCCTGACCACCGCCCGCGCCCTGCGCGACGCCGGCGAGCTCGACGACCAGGGGCGCGCCGACATCGCCCGGGCCTTCGAGGATGCGGTGGTCGACACCCTGGTGATCAAGTGCCGCCGCGCGCTCGACGAGACGGGGCTGAAGCGGCTGGTGGTGGCCGGCGGGGTGAGCGCCAATGTGCGCCTGCGCGAACGGCTCGACGCCGAGCTGCGCAAGCGCAACGCCCGCGCCTACTATCCCCGGGGCCGCTTCTGCACCGACAACGGCGCGATGATCGCCTACGTGGGCGCCCAGCGCCTACTGGCCGGCGAGCGTGACGGCGAGGCCATGCGGGCCGTGCCGCGCTGGCCGCTGACCGAGTTGACCGCCCCGGCCATTGCGTCCTGAAACGACAGGCGATGATCGCGCTCTCCATAACTCCAGCGCCCAGCGCCTGCTGGCCGGCGAGCGTGACGGCGAGGCCATGCGGGCCGTGCCGCGCTGGCCGCTGGCCGAGCTGACGCCGCCCCGCGGCGGGCGCTGAGCCTCTCTCAGCGCCCGCCCAGATCGGGGCCATTACGCCCCAGGCGGCGAATGTTCCAGGCATGGCGCAGCCATACCAGCGCCGCCAGCACACCGATCACGCCGGCATACTCGGGCGCCAGCCACAGCCCGAGCAGCGGCGCAGCCAGGGCGCTGGTCAGCGACGCCACGGCCGCAGTGCGCACACGCCAGGCCAGCAGCGCCCAGAGCGTCGCACAGCTCAGCGCCACCCAGGGGGCCAGCACCAGCAGCACGCCGAAGGCACTGGCCACGGCCTTGCCGCCGCGAAAGCCGTACCATAGCGGATAGCTGTGCCCCAGCAGCACCCCGAAGCCGACCACGCCCTGCGCCCAGGGCGGCAGCTCGGCGGCCCGGGCCAGCCACAGCACCGGCATGCCCTTGGCGGCGTCGACGGACAGCGTCGCCAGGGCGAGCCGCGCGCCGTGCAGGCGCAGCACGTTGGAGAAGCCGGGGTTGCCCGAGCCCGAGACACGGGGGTCCGCGACACCGGCCAGCCGGCAGACCCACACCGCGCCCAGCAGGGTGCCGCAGACATAGCCCAGCCCGGCGAGAACGACGAGGGCGAGAACGAAATCATCAGGCATGGCGGCAATCCGGAACACGGTGGCACCCCGAGATTCTGCCATGCCGATTCGGTACAATCGACGCTTTACCCATCAGCGGGAGAACGACGTGGATCGCGTGCTGATCGAAGGGCTGACGGTGGAGACGGTGATCGGCGTCTACGACTGGGAGCGCACCATCCGCCAGCGCCTCGAACTCGACCTGGAGCTGGCCACCGACATCCGCCCCGCCGCGGCGGACGACGACCTGACCCACACCCTCGACTACGCCGCCATCTGCGAGGCCATCGCCCGCTTCGCCGAGGCGAGTCATTTCGGTCTGGTCGAGACCTTCGCCGAGCGCCTCGCCGCGCACCTGCGCGAGGCCTTCGGCATCACCGGGCTGCGCCTTACCGTGCGCAAGCCCGGCGCCGTCGCCGCCGCCCGTGCGGTGGGGGTGAGCATCGAGCGGGGCGCCCTCTGATGGCGCGCGTGGTGGTCAGCATCGGCAGCAACATCGAGCGCGAGCACCATGTGCGCCGTTGCCTGGACGCGCTGGACGCCGATTTCACCGGCCTGCGCCTCTCGCGCGTGTTCGAGAGCGAGCCGGTCGGGTTCGAGGATGGGCGCAACTTCTACAACCTGGTCGCGGCCTTCGACAGCGAGGCCACGGTGGGCGAGCTGCAGGCCTGGTGCAAGCGCCTGGAGTTCGCCCACGGCCGCCGCCCGGATAGCCCCAAGTACAGCGCCCGGCGTCTCGATGTCGACCTGCTCACGGTGGGCGAGCTGACCGGGTGCATCGACGGCGTCGACCTGCCCCGCGACGAGATCCTGACCAGCGCCTTCGTGCTGCAGCCGCTCGCCGAGCTGCTGCCGGAGGCGCGCCACCCGACCCGTGGCGAGCGCTACACCGACCTCTGGGCCCGCTTCGACGCCGACGACCAGCCATTGTGGCCGGTCGCCTTCACCTGGCGCGGCCGGGCCATTTCATCGCCCGACACGGCGCCCACCTCCGGGCGGTGATGCCAACGACTCGGTTCACGCCGCGTCCAGCGCCGCGGCGATCGCCGCCTGCCGCCGCCGTGCGAGCTCCGCGCCCAGGGCCCCACCCTTGAAACCCTCGTCGAGCAGGACCCGCGGCGATACCGCCGCCGCGGCCCGCCAGGCTCGCGAGACGGGCTCGGCCAACGCAGGGTGTTCGCGCTCGAGCAGGGCCAGCAGCGGCGCTACACGTTCGCTGCGCCGCCAGGCATCGATGCCGTCGAACCAGGCGCGAAGCCGCTCGGCAGTCAGCACCTGCAGTGTCGACGCCTCCCGCCATAGTCGCCGGGTCAGCGCCACCTGACGGGACAGGTTCGTATAGACATTGGGCACCTTGAGCCGTGCCTGCAGCGTCTCCCGTGCCGGGTCGTCGAGATGCTCGCAGAGCCGTGCCCAGCGCCACTGGGCCGGCGTGCCGACCTCGGTTCCCGGCAGACGCTCGAGTCGCGCCAGCGCCGCCTCGAGCGCGGCCCGGTCGGCGGCCAGTTCGGGCATCAGCATGGCGAGCGCACCGCAGTCCATCAGGCAGGCGAAATAGGCCGCCGCGTCCTGCTCACCCAGTGCCTTCTCGGTTTCGACCCACACCCGTTCGGCGACCAGGTGGGCAAGCTCGCCGCTCTCGGCCAGCCGGCGCATCAGTATCAGCGTGTCGTCGGCGACGCGAAAGCCCAGCGAACGATAGCGGGCCAGGAACCGCGCCGTGCGCAGCACCCGCAGCGGGTCCTCGACGAAGGCCGGGGAGACATGGCGCAACAACCGTGCCTCGAGGTCGACGCGGCCGTGGAAGGGATCGACCAGCTCACCCTCGGGTGACTCGGCCATGGCATTGATGGTCAGATCGCGTCGCTCGAGGTCCTCCTCGAGCGTCACCGACGGGTCGGCATGCACCACGAAGCCGGTATAGCCATGGCCCTGCTTGCGCTCGGTACGGGCCAGGGCGTATTCCTCGTGGGTCTCGGGGTGCAGGAACACCGGAAAGTCGCGCCCCACCGGCTTGAAGCCGCGCCGGATCATGGCGTCCGGCGTGGCGCCGACCACCACCCAGTCCTGATCGACCACCGGCCGGCCGAGCAGTGCATCACGCACCGCGCCGCCCACCCGGTAGACCGCGAGCCCGACGAGACGTGGGTCGCGGGTCATCGCTCGACCCGCTGCGGGTGGCGGTGCTCCCAATCGGTGAAGCCGCCGTCCAGGCTGTAGACGCGCTCGAAGCCCTGCCCGGCCAGCCAGCTTGCGGCCTGCTGGCTGGAGTGGCCGTGGTAGCAGACCACCACCAGGGTCGCGTCACGCGGCGTGGCGTCGATCAGCTCGCCGACGGTGGCGTTGTCGACGTGGCGGCTGCCGGGGATGTGCCCGCGCGAGAAGCTCAGCGGGTCGCGGATGTCGACCAGGGTCACGGCGGTGCCGTCATCCAGCCAGCGAGTCAGAGTGGCGTGATCGAGGTGTTCGAAGGCGGGTTGCGTCATGCAGACCTCCCGGGAAAGTGTGCGGGCGACGCGTCAGCGCCGCGTGGTGCAGGGTACGCTGACCCGCGTGCCGTCGGCCAGGTCCAGGGCGGTGAGAGAGCCGCCCCACACGCAGCCGGTGTCCAGCGCCTCGACCCGCACCGCGGCCTGAGGCGTCCGGCCTTCCAGCGCCGCCCAGTGGCCGAACAGGATGCGCGGGTCGTCGTCGCGGGCATAGCGGAACCAGGGCGCGAAGCCCGGCGGTGCCGAGTCCAGCCCCTCCTTGGCGTCGAAGTCCAGGGTGCCGTCGGCGGCGATGAAGCGCATGCGGGTAAAGACGTTGACGATCGCCCGCAGGCGATCGACGCCCGCCAGATCGTCGCGCCAGCGCGCCGGGGTGTTGCCGTAGAGCTGGGCGAGAAACTCGCCGGCCCGTTCGCCGCACAGGCAGGCGGTGACCTCGTCGGCCAGCGCCCGGGCCTGGTCCAGCCCCCAGTGCGGCAGCAGCCCGGCATGGGTCATCAGGGTGCGGTCGGCGGTGCCGCGGCCGTCGTCGACCCACAGCGGACAGCCCTGCAGCCAGTCGAGCAGTGCCGCGCCGTCCGGCGCCTCGAGAATCGGCGCCAGGGTGTCCTTGCGCTTGAGCGCCTGCCCGCCGCGCGCCACGGCCAGCAGGTGCAGGTCGTGATTGCCCAGCACCACGCGCGCGGCATCGCCCAGCGCGGCCACTTCACGCAGGCAGGCCAGCGACCCCGGGCCGCGGTTGACCAGGTCGCCGGCCACCCACAGGGTGTCGCGGCGCGGGTCGAAGCTCAGCCGCTCGAGCAGGGCGACGAACTCGGCATGGCAGCCCTGCAGGTCTCCGATGGCATAGGTCGGCATGAAATCCTCGCACTCGGGTCGGTGAAGCCGTCAGTGAACCTGGTTGGGGCCGGCCAGGCGGAACGGCGCGATGGGTACCTCGAAGGGGCGGCGGGCGGCCGTGTCCAGGCAGGTATAGGCCCCTTCCATGACCCCCACCGGCGCCTCCATGACGGCCCGGCTGGTGTAGCGGAAGGTCTGCCCCGGGGCGATCATCGGCTGCTTGCCGACCACCCCCTTGCCGCGCACTTCCCGCACCTGACCGCTGCCCTGGGTGATCCGCCAGTAGCGCGCCAGCAGCTGAATCGACTGCGACGAATGGTTGTGCACGGTGATGGTGTAGCTGAAGACGTAGCGCTGCTCGGCGGGCGATGACTCCTCGGCCCGGTACTGCGGCACCACGTCGACATGCACGGCCTCGCTCAACGCCTCGATCACGACGCTTCTCCCGCCAGGTGGTTGGTGATGGTGACCAGTTCGGCCACGCTCAGGGTCTGCGGCCGCCGCGAGGGGTCGATGCCCAGCGCCTCGAGCGCCTCGCCGGACAGCCGCCCCTTGAGGTTGTTGCGCAGCGTCTTGCGCCGCTGATTGAAGGCCTCGCGCACCACGTCGGCGAACAGCGCCTCGTCGCGGGCCAGATGCGGCAGCTCGGCGTGAGGCTCCAGCCGCACGATCGCGGAGTCCACCTTGGGCCGCGGCGTGAACGCCTCGGGCGGCACGGTGAACAGCGCCGTCACGCGGCAGTGGTACTGGGCCATGATCGACAGCCGGCCCCAGTCGGCGCTGCCGGGCGTGGCGGCCAGCCGGTCCACCACCTCCTTCTGCAGCATGAAGTGCATGTCGGCGATCGCCGCACGCGACGCGAGCAGATGGAAGATCAGCGGCGTGGAGATGTTGTAAGGCAGGTTGCCCACCACCCGCAGTGGCTCGCCGTCACCCCGCAGCGCCGTGAAGTCCAGGGTCAGGGCGTCCCCTTCGTGAATCACGAACTCGGGGTGATTGAAGAACTGCACGCGCAACCCGGGAATCAGGTCGCGGTCCAGCTCGATCACCTCCATCACACCGTCGGTCGCCTCGACCAGCGGTTCGGTCAACGCCCCCTGGCCGGGGCCGATCTCGACGAGACGCTGCCCGGGGCGCGGCGCGATGGCGCGCACGATGCGCGAGATGACACCCGGGTCGCGCAGGAAATTCTGGCCGAAGCGCTTGCGGGCGCGGTGCCGGGGCGGCCGGGTATCGGTGGAGCGTGAAGGCATCGAAGATGAATTCCTTGGATATGACGAACGTTGGGCGAACCGGTCGGGTCAGCGACGGGACTCGCGGGCTCGCGCCATGTCGGCGGCCATGCTCAGCGCAACCTGAAGGCTGCCCGGGTCGGCGCGACCGCTGCCGGCCAGGTCGAGCGCCGTGCCGTGATCCACCGAGGTGCGGATGATCGGCAGCCCCAGCGTGATGTTGGCGGCGCGACCGAACCCCGCATACTTGAGCACCGGCAGGCCCTGGTCATGATACATCGCCAGCACCGCATCGATCCCCTGCAGGTGGCGCGGGGTGAACAGGGTGTCCGCCGGCAGCGGGCCGACGAGATCGAGACCGGCTTCGCGCAACCGCGCCAGGGTCGGCTCGATGACCTCGATCTCCTCACGCCCCAGGTGCCCGCCCTCGCCGGCGTGAGGATTCAGACCGCACACCGCGATACGCGGCCGGGCGATGCCGAAATGGCGCCTGAGGTCGGCATCGAGGATGGCCAGCACGCGGCCCAGCCCCCCGGCGTCGATGGCGTCGGCCACCTCGCGCAGCGGCAGGTGCGTGGTGGCCAGGGCGACGCGCAGCGCCCGGCCGGCATCGTCATCGCCGTGAGCGAGCCGGGTGGCGAGCATCATCACCACGTCGTCGACGCCGCAGGCGTCGCGCAGGTACTCGGTATGCCCGGTGAAGCCGGCGTGACCGCCGTCGATGATCACGCCCTTGTGCAGCGGCGCGGTGACCATGGCCTGGGCGCGGTCGTCACGACAGGCGGCGATGGCCACGTCGAGCGTCTCGAGCACATAGCCAGCGTTAGCCGGATCGAGCACGCCCGGCTCGGCGGGCGCCGCCAGCGCCACCGGCCAGACCGGCAGCACGCCGGGGCGCGGCGCGGGCAGCGCCGCGGCAGGGTCGCAGGTCTCGAGCTCGATATCGAGGCCCAGTTGCCGGGCACGATCGACGAGCAGCGCCGGATCGCCGATGGCGACGACCCGACCGGGCAGCGCCGGTGCCGCGGCGGCCAGCTGCAGCGTCAGGTCAGGGCCGACGCCGGCCGGCTCGCCGGTGGTCAGGGCCAGAACGGGCACGGCCATCACGAATCCTGGTCGAGGCGTTCGTCAACATAGGCCTCGGCGCGGATCTGCTGCTGCCAGGCCTCGAGCTCATCGTTGACCTTGCGCTGGAACAGCGTCTGGCGAACCTTGTCACGACGCGACTCGTCGCTCACGTCGCGCTGGCGCCGGTCCTCGACCTGAATGATGTGGTAGCCGTAGCGCGAGCGTACCGGCTGGCTGACCTCGCCGACCGCCAGGCGGCTGGCGGCGTCCTCGAAGGCCGGGACCATCTGCCCCGGGCGCACCCAGCCCAGCTCGCCGCCGTTGAGCGCGCTGCCGCGATCGTCGCTGACCTGCTGGGCGACGCTGGCGAAGTCCTCGCCGCCCATGATGCGCGCCCGGGCCTTCTCGGCGAGCCGGCGGGCCTGATCGGCATCGCGGTTGGGGTTGGTCTGGATCAGGATGTGGCGGATCTTCTGCTCCTGGACCAGCGTCGGCTTTTGGTCCTGGCCGCCCTTGCGCTCGAGCAGCTTGACCAGATGGAAGCCGCTGGGGCTGCGCAGCGGCTGGCTGACATCGCCCACCGCCAGCGTCGGCACCACATCGGCGAATACCGAGGGCAGCTCGGCACCGCTGCGCCAGCCCAGGTCGCCCCCCTGCAGGGCGTTGGCGCCATCGGATTTGGCGGCCGCCAGCTCGGCGAAGTCGGCGCCGTCCTGCAGGCGCTGATGGAGCGCCTCGGCCTGCTGCTGCGCCTGACGCACCTGATCCGGCGACGGCGACTGGGGCAGCGCCACCAGGATGTGCCCCAGGTGATAGCGAACATTGGCATCGGCGCCCTGCTGCGCCAGGGTGCGGTCGACCTCCTGATCGGAAATCTTGACCTGGCTGGCCACGCGGCGCTCCTGAAGCTGGCGGATCAGCATCTGGCGACGCACCTGATCGCGCACGTCGGCCAGCGTCAGGCCGTCCTTCTTCAGGGCCTCGGCGAACTGGTCAAGGCTCATGCCATTGTTCCTGGCGACCGAACGCACGGCCCGGTTGAGCTCGGTATCGTCCACCGTCAGGTTGGCCTTCTTCGCCATCTGCAGCTGGATCTGCTCGAGCACCATGCGGTCGAGCACCTGCTGGCGCAGCACCGAATCCGGCGGCTGGTCGATGTTGCGCTTCGCCAGCTGGCTGCGCGCCTGGGCCACCCGGTCGGCGAGTTCGCTGGCCATGATGGCGTCGTCGTTGACCACCGCGACGATCCGGTCGAGCGGCTGCTCGGCGGCCGACGCCACGCCGGAGACGGCCAGCACCAGCGCCAGACCGAGCGATGCAAACAGACCTCTGCGCATGAAAAACCTCGTTACGTTCAGAATCGGGTCGGTTGATAACCGGGAATGGACTGCGCGAAGACGTTGTCGGTTCCCTGGCCGACGCCCCCGAGCCCCTTGAGCACGAATCGCAGGAACAGCCCGCGATCGGTGTAATCATCGGCGATGGTATTGGCGGTGTCGTTGTCCTCGACCCATTCGCGCCAGGCCACCTGAACACCGTAACAGCAGTCGTTCCACTGCACGCCGAACAGCTTGTCCAGCGACCGGCGGTTGGTGTTGTCGTAGGTGTAGCGGCCGATCAGGTCGAGCTGCGCGCCGGCCTTGTAGGCGAAGGACATGTCGAAGTCCTCGCGGTTGTAGCCCAGCTGGTCCTGGGGGTCGCCGGAGGGATCGAAGCCCTCGAGCTCCCAGCGATAGCCCAGGTTGAGGACATGCCCCGCCGGATGCCGATAGCGCAGGTAGGCGGCGCTGCGCTCGGTCAGCTGGCGGTGCGCATCATAGAGCCACTCGTAGCGGGTGCTCCAGCGCTCGCTGAGTTGCCAGTCGAGACGCGTGACCACCGGCGAATGATCCCGCGTGGCATCGTACCAGCGGGCCGGCTGGGTCTGGCGATCCGGCAGCGCCAGATCACCCTCCATGCCGATGACCCGGTCGTCGAAGTAGGTGCTCCGGCCGACGCTCAGCGCGAAGCGCTCGCGGCCGCTGTCATCCTCGAGAAAGCGCGTGCTCACCCCATAGGAAACCTTGTTGACGTCGCCCACCCGGTCGCTGCCGACGAAGCGGTACGGCGACCACAGCCGGTCGTAGGAGAACGCCCGGGCGTCGGTGTCGAAGTCGGGAAACTCGCTCTGGTCGCGCGCCGGCACATAGGCGTAGTAGAGGCGCGGCTCCAGCGTCTGCCGCCAGGCCTCGCCGAACAGCTGCGCATCGCGCTCGAAAACCAGCCCGGCATCCACGGAAGAGACCGGCACAGTGCGACTCAGCGAGGTGTCTCGCGGGGTGTCGAGTTCCTGGTAGTCGAGCTGGTAGCGAGTATCGCGCAACGTGAAGCGCGGCTCGAGAAAGCCCCACGGGCGCTCGAAGCGCCAGCCCACCGTCGGCGCCAGATCCAGCCGGGTGCCCACGGCCGCCTCGCGGATCGGCACCTTGCGCGCGTCCACGTCACGCCAGAAATAGGTCACATTGGACCGCCACTGCGTGTAGAAACCACCAGGCTGACTCCAGCGCGCATTGGCGGTCAGACTGGGCAGCCGATAGAAGGGCTTGTCGCTATCGAGCAGCGGGTAGTCGAGCTTCTGGTAACCCTGGGCCCTGGCCTGGAGATCCCAGGTCGTGCCGTTGTAGTCGATCTGCGCCAGTCGCGGCAGGTAGTCGGTGCCCATCTCGGCGAAGCTGCGGCCGAAGTCATCGAAGTAGCGGCCGTCGCTGGCGGCGCCGTAGCGCAGCCGGTACGGCGTGCGCGACGAGAAGCGCCCGGCGTGTCGATAGTCGATGTACCAGCGGTCCTGCCCCTCGAAGGCATTGTCGGGGTCGTTGGGATTGGCGCTGCTGCCGCCCTGATCGTTGGCCAGGTAGGCGCCCTCGAGCTGGCCGGCATCCTCGCCGAACAGGTAGCGGAACTGGCCGCCGAGCATCATGCCGTGATTGCTGATCCAGCGCGGCGTCAGGGTGGCGTCGTAGTTGGGCGCCAGATTCAGGTAATAGGGCTGGGCATAGTCGAGCCCGCCGCCGGTGAAGCCAAACGTCGGCCACAGGAAGCCGGACTGACGGCGATCGTCGAGCGGGAAACGGATCCACGGCCAGTAGAAGACCGGCACATGGCCGACCTCCAGCCGAGCGTGCCTCGCCGTGCCGTAGCCCGCCTGGCGGTTGAGTATCACGTCGTTGCCCACCACCCGCCACAGCTGACTGCCGGGCTCACAGGTGGTGAAAGAGGCTTCGCGCAGGCGATAGCGACCATCCTCGAGGCGCGCCAGCCTCACCGCATCGCCCCGCAGGCGCTGACCGTGAAGTACGTAGTGGGCCGTATCGATGCTCGCGGCGTCACTGTTCAGGGACAACTGGCCGGCATCGCCGCGCACCAGCACTCCCTGGTCGCGCAGCGTCAGGGGGCCGTCGGCGAAGGCGGTGTCACGCGCCGCGTTGACCCGTACTCGCGGCGCCTCGAGCTGGCTGCTGTCGCGGCGCAGCACCACCTCGCCGCGCAGGATCGTCTCGCCGGAATCGCCGTACTCGGCCTCGTCGGAGGTTGAACGCACCTCGCGCGGGGTATCCCCCGGGGGCAAGCGATAGGCCGGCATCACGTAACGGCCGCGACAGACGGCACCGGCAGGGGCATCGTCGCCCCACGGCTGCCAGTCGAGCTGTGCCGCCGGCAGGGGGGCCGGCGGCGCGGCCTGGGCACCGTGGGCGACCAGGCCGGCCAGGGCAGTCCACAACAATCGCTTGCCCATGGGTCCTCGTGTCCTTGGCGTTTGGAATCGGTATTATACAGTCCCCGTGACGCACGTCCTCCCCGAGCGCGGGGCGCGACGTGGCAGCCCCTGAGCATGCGGCGGCGAATCCACCCCGTCAACCAAGGAGAGCGCATGTCCGACGCGCCACACACCGCCCGCCGGGTGGCCCTGCGCCGCTGGGCCGGGCAGCTTCACGATCGCCCCCCGGAGGCCCTGCGGCTCGCGCCGGCAGCCGGCGACGCCAGCTTCCGGCGCTACTACCGGCTGTGGCTGAACGACACCCCCCGCATCCTGATGGACGCGCCGCCCGAGCAGGAGGACAGCCGCCCCTTCGTGGCCATCGCCGAGGCCTGGCGCGCGGCCGGCCTGCCGGTGCCGGCGATTCACGCCCGGGACCTGACGCAGGGTTTCCTCGAGCTGGAAGATCTCGGCGACGCGCCGCTGCACACCTGCCTGGGCGCCGGCGAGATGAGGGACGCGGCCTGCTACGACGACGCCCAGGCCCTGCTCGGCGAGTTGCAGAACCGCGCGCCCGGCGAGGCATTGCCTGTCTACGACGCCGCCCTGCTGGGACGCGAGCTGGACCTGTTTCCCGAGTGGTGTCTGACGCGTCTGCTGGACATGCCTCCGCCCCCGGGGTGGACGGCGCTGCGCGAGCGGCTGATCGAGGTCGCGCTGGCTCAGCCACAGGTCGTCGTGCACCGCGACTTCGATGCCATGAACCTGATGCGCCATCGCGACCGGCTGTGGCTGATCGACTTCCAGGATGCCGTGCTGGGACCGCTGAGCTACGACCTGATCTCGCTGCTGCGCGGGCGCTACCGGCGCTTCTCGCGCGCGGCCTTCCGCGAACGCGTCGAGGCCTTCCGCCGGCGCGCCGTGCTCGACGGCCGGCTCAGCGGCCAGCTCGACGCCGAGACGTTCCTTTTCCAGGCCGACGCCATGGCGGCGCAGCGCTCACTCAAGGTGCTGGGCATCTTCTGCCGGCTGACACTGCGCGACGGTCGCCGCGGCTACCTCGAGCGCCTGCCGCGGTTTCTCGACCACCTGCGCGACAGCCTGACGCCCTGGCCGGAATTCGCCGCCTTCGACGCCTGGCTGGCGGACACCTTCACGCCGGCGCTGACCTCGGCGCTCGCCGCACGCCGGGAGCCTACGCCATGAAGGCGATGGTACTCGCCGCCGGGCTGGGCACGCGCATGCGTCCGCTCACCGATCACTGCCCCAAGCCGCTGCTCGAAGCGGGCGGCCGGCCACTGATCGTTCATCACCTGCAGCGCCTGGCGGCGCTGGGCATTCGCGAGGTGGTGATCAACGTCAGCTACCGGGCCACGCAGATCGTCGACGCCCTGGGTGACGGCGCGGCGCTGGGCCTGCGGCTGCACTTCAGCCACGAGCCCGAGCCGCTGGAAACCGGCGGCGGCATCCGCCAGGCGCTGGGGCTGCTCGGCGAGGCGCCCTTCCTGCTGGTCAACGGCGATGTGTGGTGCGAGCTGGACCCGCGCTGGCTGGCGCCGCTCGACGGCGACCTGGCGCGGTTGGTGCTGGTCGACAACCCGCCGCACCATCCTGAAGGCGACTTTCACCTCGACCCGCAGGGCCGCGTGCGGGCCGACGGCCGGCCCCGACTGACCTTCGCCGGCGTCAGCCTGCTCGACCCGGCCCTGGTCGCCGACCAGCCACCCGGCGCCTTCAAGCTGGCGCCGTTGCTGCGTGCGGCGATGGCAGACGAACGCGTCGCGGGCTGTCATCATGACGGCCACTGGGTGGATGTCGGCACACCGCAGCGCCTGGCGGAACTGGATAGCTGGCTGCGCCGCCACGGGTAGTCTTTTCGTCGCCGACACACTCCCACCGACTCACGACACAGGAGCCCGCTTTCATGAAAGCCCACGTCAAATGGACCGATGGCCGCCAGTTCGTCGCCGAATCCGGCAGTGGCCACAGCGTGGTCATCGACGGCCCGCCCGATCACGGCGGCCGCGACACTGGCCCGCGCCCCATGGAGATGCTGCTGATGGGCATGGGAGCCTGCACGTCCTTCGACGTGCTGGAGATCCTCGAGAAATCCCGCGCGCCGGTGAGCGACTGCGTCGCCGCCCTCGAAGCCGAGCGGGCCGACAGCGTGCCGAGCGTGTTCACCAGGATCCACGTGCACTTCACGGTCACCGGCCGGGGCCTCAAGGACAAGCAGGTCAAGCGTGCCGTGGAGCTGTCCGCCGACAAGTACTGCAGCGCCTCGATCATGCTCGCCCAGGGCGGCGTGGAGATCACCCACTCCTACGAGATCGTCGAGGAAGACACCTGACCCCAGCGTCTCGACGTCACCGCGAACCCGCCGCCCGCCCCGTCACCGGGGCGGGCGGCGGCGTTTCACAGCCGGTAGACGCTCTTGGTCATCACCTTCGACATCAACGCCATGCCGAACTTCACCGGCGCCGGGAAGGGCGTGCCGCCGGCCTCCAGCGCCCAGCGGGCATGATGCGCCTCGTCCTCGCGCATCTGCTCGAGCACCGCGCGGGAGCGATTGTCGCCCCGGGGCAGCTTGCCCAGATGCGCCTCGAGGTGCTTGCCGACCTGCTCCTCGGTGGCGTTGACGAAGCCGAGGCTGACATGGTCGCCGACCGCCCCGGCCACCGCGCCCATGCCGAAGGAAGCCGCATAGAACAGCGGGTTGAGGTAGCTGGTACGGCTGTCGAGCTCCACCAGACGAGCATCGCACCAGGCCAGATGGTCGATCTCCTCCTGGGCGGCCTGCTCCATCTGCGCCCGGGTATCGGCCAGCCGGGCGGTCATGCCCTGCCCCTGATAGAGCGCCTGGGCGCAGACCTCGCCGGTGTGATTGATGCGCATCAGCCCGGCGGCATGGTGGCGCGCCGCGTCGTCGAGGGGCTCGTCGCGGATGTCGTCGGCCGGCGAGGGGCGCGAGGGCTGGGCCGCGTGAGGGACCAGGGTGCGCAGCACGGTGTCGAATTGATGAATCAGCTGGTCGGTTCGCGTCAACTTGCGAAGCATGCGGCAATTCCTGTGATCGTCAGCGAGTCACGGCGGGAAGATGGAACAAGACGTCCGTCCGGGCGGCGAGAAAACCGCCCGCGACGGCTGTCGCGAGCGGCCCCATGCACCGGTGGCGTCGCGCCTGCGAGAGAGAGGCCATCAGGCCGCCGGCTAACCGGCCGGCCAGGTAAAGCGGCGACCGCCCATCAAGTGCATGTGGATATGGTAGACCGTCTGCCCGCCCTGTTCATTGCAGTTCATCACCACCCGGTAGCCGTCGTCGGCGAAGCCGAACTTGCGGGCCAGCTGGGCGGCGGTGTACTGCAGTCGGCCGACCAGTGCCAGGTCGTCGCCATCGATGTCGTTGAGGGTGGCGATGTGCTTCTTGGGCACGATCAGCACATGGGTCGGGGCCTGGGGATTGATATCGCGGAAGGCCAGCACGTGCTCGTCCTCGTGAACGACGTCGGGCTCGATCTCGCGATTGACCATCTTGCAGAACAAACAGTCCATGCGTCACCTCGTGTAGCGAATTGCGATGCCGAGCCGTCAGCGAAAGCGGCGCTGCGCCAGCAGGTGGCGCACCAGCGGTGCCAGGATCAGCTCCATCGCCAGCGACAGGCGCGCCCCGGGCACCACCAGGGTGTGCGGACGGCTCATGAAGGCATCGTGAATCATTGCCAGCAGGTAGGGAAAGTCCACCGTCGAGGGATCACGGAAACGGATCACCACGAACGACTCGGCGTCAGTGGGAATGTCCTGGATCTCGAAGGGGTTCGAGGTGTCCACGGTGGGCACCCGCTGGAAGTTGATATGGGTCCGCGAGAACTGCGGCTGGATGTAGCGCACGTAGTCGTGCATCCGACCGAGGATGGTGTCGATCACCGCTTCCTGGGAGTAGCCGCGCAGCTTGGTGTCGCGGTCGATCTTCTGGATCCACTCCAGGTTCATGGTCGGCGCCACGCCGATCAGCAGGTCGACGTGCCGGGCGATGTCGTGATCGGCCGTGACCAGGCCGCCATGCAGTCCCTCGTAGAACAGCAGGTCGGTGCCCATCGGCAGCGCCTGCCACTCCGTGAAGGTGCCGACCCGGTAGCCGGCCTCGATCATGCGCTTGTCCTCGGCATGAATGTAGTGCCGGGAGGTGCCGGTGCCGTGCTCGCCGTACTCCTGGAACAGCGCCTCGAGGTCGTCGAGAAGGTTGGCCTCGACCGCGAAATGGGAGAGCTCGTCGGTGCGCTCGGGCTCCTCGCGGAAGATCCGCGTCAGCTCGTCCTTGGTGTAGCGATGGAAGGCGTCGCCGTCGACGAGAGCGGCATGCACGTCCTCGCGCTGGAACATGCGCTCGAAGGTGCGTCGCACGGTGGTGGTGCCGGCCCCGGAGGAACCGGTCACGGCGACGATCGGGTATTCCCTGGACATCTCAGTCGCTCCCCTGCGCTCGAATACGCTGCACCGCCTGCGTCAGTACCGGCGGCACGGCGATCGGCCGATGCGTGACGGGGTCCAGCCACAGCAGGGTGACGCAGGCCACGGCAACGGTGCACCCATCCGCCTCGCGCACCAGCCGCTGATGGACCGGCATGCCCTTGCCCACGGGCGCCGGCAGCGCCGTCTCGGCGATCAGCACATCCTGCCAGTGCGCCTCGGCCCGATACTGCACCGTCAGCTCGGCCACCACGCTCGGCGAGCCGGCGACATCGGCCTCGCTGAAACCCAGGGCCGCGATGGCCCCGGCGCGCGCCTCGTGGAGCAGCGTGACCAGGGCATCGTGTCCCAGATGCCGGCCATAGTTGATGTCACCGAGGCGGACCGTCAGTGTCTGGCGATGAATGCAATCCGCCTCGGGAAACACGAGTCGCTGCATGGCTTCTACTCCGGGCGCCGTGGCGCGCTCAGGCCTCGCGGGCGACGGCCCGGTAGGCGATGTCGCGGCGGTAGAGGACGTCGTCCCAGCGGATCGCCGCCACGCCGTCGTAGGCGCGATCGCGGGCCCGGGAGACGCGCTCGCCCAGCGCCGTCACGCACAGCACGCGGCCGCCGCTGGTGACGACGCGCCCCTGGGCGTCCTCGGCGGTGCCGGCATGGAACACCTTGCAGCCGGCGGCCTGGGCCGCATCCAGCCCGTCGATGACGTCACCCTTGCGATAGCTGCCGGGATAGCCGCCGGCGGCCATGACCACGCCGACCGCCGCCCGCGGATCCCACTCGCACGTCTCGCGGTCCAGCTGCCCGTCGACGGCGGCCAGGCACAGCTTGACCAGGTCGCTCTTCAGGCGCATCAGGATCGGCTGGGTTTCCGGGTCACCGAAGCGGCAGTTGTACTCGATTACCTTCGGCGCGCCCTGGGCGTCGATCATCAGCCCGGCATACAGGAAGCCGGTATAGGGCGTGCCCTCCTCGGCCATGCCGCGCACCGTGGGCAGGATCACCTCGTCGAGAATGCGCTGGTGAACCGCCTCGGTGACTACCGGCGCCGGCGAATAGGCACCCATGCCGCCGGTATTGGGGCCGGTGTCGCCGTCGCCGACGCGCTTGTGGTCCTGACTGGTGGCCATGGGCAGCACGTGCTCGCCGTCGACCATGACGATGAAGCTGGCCTCCTCGCCCTCGAGATACTCCTCGATCACCACCCGGGCACCGGCATCGCCGAAGGCGTTGGCCTCGAGCATGTCGCGGATGGCCGCCTCGGCCTCGGTCTCGGTCATGGCGACGATCACGCCCTTGCCTGCCGCCAGGCCATCGGCCTTGATGACGATCGGCGCGCCCTGCTCGGCGAGATAGGCCAGCGCGGCGTCGACCTCGCTGAAGGTGGCATAGGCCGCGGTGGGGATACGATGACGGGCCAGAAAGTCCTTGGAGAAGGCCTTGGAGCCCTCGAGCCGGGCGGCATCGCGGGTCGGGCCGAAGGCCTTGAGCCCGGCCGCGCGGAACCGATCGACCACCCCGGCGACCAGCGGCGCCTCGGGACCGACGATGGTCAGGCCCACCGCCTGCTCACGGGCGAAGGTCACCAGGCCCTCCAGGTCATCGGCGGCGATGTCGACGTTGGTCAGCTTGGACTCGCGCGCCGTGCCGGCATTGCCGGGGGCCACATAGACGGTTTCCACATAGGGCGACTGCGCCGCCTTCCAGGCCAGGGCGTGTTCGCGGCCACCGCCGCCGATGATCAGAACCTTCATGGGCAAACCTTGCTCGAAAGTGGGGTATCGACTGGCCGGCATTATGTCAGAAAGCGCGCGTCGCCGCTGCACGGCGCGCCATCCCGGACCGGCCGGTCAACGCGACTCGTCGTCCTCGTCGTTGCCGCGCGGGGTCATGGTCTTCTGCCAGAAGCGCATGTTCTCCTCGGCCATCTCGCGCATCATCTCCATCGGCGAATGGCGCATCGCCTGCTGCCACTGGTCCTGGAAGCGCTTCTGTTGTTCCATCATCAGGTGGGTGCCCTGCTCCAGATAGCGGGCCAGCGGCAGCGGCTGGGCCATATCGTAGACGCGGATGAACTGGGCCAGCAGGTCGTTGGAAAAGACCTCGGCGCCCCCAGCGGCCTGTTCCTGCTCGATGATGATCGACAGCAGGATGGTCCGGGTCAGGTCCTCGCCGCTCTTGGCATCCTCGACCCGGAACGGCTCGTCCTCGAGCACCAGGCGCCGCAGATCCTCGAGCGTGACATAGCGACTCTGCTGGGTGTCGTAGAGTCGACGGTTGGCATACTTGCGTATCACTCGCACGGCGCTGTTCCTCTCGTTTGTCGGCATGCCTGCATTGTGCATTGCCCCCCGGGGGTTGCAAACCACTGTCACCGCCCGCCGGGTCGGCTATCATGGCGGCCTGCAGCCTGGAGAGCCCATGAACCTGATTCTGCTCGAACCCGGCGACTGCGGTCCCGACGGCCGCGTCCGCCTCACCGACCCGCGCCGCCTGCGCCACCTCCACGAGGTTCACCGGGCCGAGGCGGGCGACACCCTGACCGTGGGGGTGCGCGACGGCCTGCGCGGGCGCGCCCGGCTCGACCGCTTCGAGCCCGACGCGGCCTGCTTCACGCTGCTCGACCTCGATCAGCCGCCTCCGGCGCCGCTGCCGGTGCACCTGGTGCTGGCGCTGCCCCGGCCGCGCATGCTGGCGCGAACCCTCGAGCATGTCACCGCCCTGGGCGTCAAGCAACTGACCCTGCTGCACACCCGCCGGGTCGAGAAGAGCTACTGGCAGTCGCCGGAGCTCGACCCCGCCCGGATTCGCGAGCATCTGGTGCTGGGCCTCGAGCAGGCCGGCGACACCCGGCTGCCGACGGTGACGGTCGAACGCCGCTTCCGGCCCTTCGTCGAGGACCGGCTGCCGGCGCTGCTCGCCGGGCGCCGCGGCCTGCTCGCCCACCCCGGCATGCCCGCCCCCTGCCCGCGCGGACTCGACGAACCCTGCACGCTGCTGGTCGGCCCCGAGGGCGGCTTCATTCCCTACGAGGTGGAGCGCCTGCGCGAGGCCGGCTGCGAGGGCATCCACCTCGGCGAGCGCATCCTGCGTGTGGAGACCGCCGTGACCGCCCTGCTGGCCCGCCTGTTCTAGACACCGCCACACGCCGGCGCTTCCTTCACCCCCTTCCCGTCGCCGTTATTCGGACGCCTCCTCCCGGCGCCCGGACGACGGCGCGTAGCGTTGAATAGCCGTTTTGCGCTCCACAAGTTGGACAAAGTATACTTTTTGTATAACTCTTATCCAAGACGCCGGTCATCCACGCGGCGTCGCCTGGCCCCTTCCCGTATCCCACGGGGCCGTCACCGCCAGCACACGGAGTCCTGCATGCCCTTCTCCAGTACCGCTCGACGGCACGCCGCCATCATCGATGCGCTTCACCGCTCCCAGGCGATGGTCGAATTCGCCCCCGACGGCACCCTCCTCGAGGCCAATGACCGCTTCCTGGAAGCCAGCGGCTACCGCCTCGAGGAGCTCCGGGGACAGCACCATCGCCGGCTCTGCGACCCCGGCTACGCCGCCGGCCCCGAATACCGCGATTTCTGGGCGCAATTGAACGCCGGCAGGAGCATCAGCGGGCGCTTTCGTCGCTTCGACCGGTCGGGGCGGGAGCTCTGGCTCGAGGCCACTTACAGTCCGGTACTCGACCGCGCGGGACGGGTACGGCGCATCGTCAAGCTCGCCAGCGTCATCACCGAGAAGGTGCAGCGGGAACAGGACATGCGCAGCCGTCTCGACGCGCTGGATCGCTCCACGGCGATCGTCGAGTTCACGCCGGACGGCCATATCCTGACCGCCAACGACAACTTCCTGGCCACCGTGGGCTACGACCGGGAGGCCCTGACCGGGGCCCATCACCGGATGCTCTGCGACCCCGAATATGCGGCCAGCGCCGACTATCGCGACTTCTGGGCGCGACTCAACGCCGGCGAGTTCTTCTCCGGGCAGTTCCGGCGCGTCGACAGCCGGGGGCGCGAGCTGTGGCTGGAGGCCACCTACAACCCGGTCTTCGACACCCAGGGGCGCCTGTACAAGGTGATCAAGTTCGCCAGCGACATCACCCCGCGCATCCAGCAGCACCGGGCCGAGGCGAACAGCGCCCGAGTCGCCTATCGCATCTCGGCGGCGACGGAGATCAGCGCCAACGACGGCTCGCGCATCATCGGCGACGCCATCAGCGAGATCCGCCACATCGCCGAGGCGATCGGCCAGGCCTCCGGAGTCATCGACGAGCTGGCCGAGCGCTCCCAGGACATCACCCGGGTGATCGAGAGCATCCATCACATCGCCGAACAGACCAACCTGCTGGCGCTCAACGCCGCCATTGAGGCCGCCCGCGCCGGCGAACACGGCCGCGGCTTCGCCGTGGTCTCCCACGAGGTGCGCCAGCTCTCGGTCAGCACCACCGAGGCGACCCGCGACATCGTCGCCACCATCGACACCCTGCGCACGCTCGGCCAGCAGGCTCACGAAAGCATGCAGACCTGCCTGGCTCGCGCGGACAGCGGCGTGCAACTGGCAGGTACCGCCGGCGAGACGATCCAGCGTATCCGCGAGGGCGCCAACGATGCCGTACTGGCCATCGAACGCTTCTCCGCGACCCTGGCCGACGATGACGCCCTCGACACGGCGACCGATGCCGACCTGTCGGCGCTGGCCCCGCCGACAGCGGCCCGCGCCCCGGCGCTGGCCGCGGGCTGACGCTCAGGACGACGGGAGCAGGCGCTCGAGCAGGTCGCGGGTGACGAAGCCGTCCGGAATCTCGCCCTGCTGGCGCTGGTAGTCACGTACGCCGCTGCGGGTGGCGGGGCCGATCACGCCGTCCGGCGTGCCGGTGTCGAAGCCCCGTGCGTTGAGGGCCTGCTGCAGCTGGCGGATCTGGGCATGCGACAGGGCGGCCTGATCCCGGGGCCAGTCGGTCTGCACCCCCGGCCGCCCCGCCAGGCGATCGGCCAGCAGTCCCACGGCCAGGGCGTAGCTTGTCGAGGCGTTGTAGCGCAGGATCACCCGGAAATTGTGGCCGACCAGGAACGCCGGCCCTTGGGCACCGGCCGGGGCGATCACCGAGGCGGCCTCGAAGGTCGGCAGGGCATCGCCGCCTACCGTCGTCACGCCGCGCCCGGCCCAGTCCGAGCTCGGCGCGCGCACGTCGAGCTCCGTCCGCGCATAGTCGAACCCGCGGGGCAGACGCACCTCGACGCCCCAGGGCTCGCCTCGGCGCCAGCCGGCCTCAGCCAGGTAATCGGCAGTGGAGGCCATGACATCGGGAATGCTGCCCCAGATGTCGCGGCGCCCGTCACCGTCGGCGTCCCGGGCGTGCCGCTCGAAGCTCGACGGCAGGAACTGGGTGTGCCCCATGGCGCCGGCCCAGGAGCCGCGCATGTGCGCCCGGTCGATGTCGCCCCGGGCGAGGATGCGCAGCGCCGCCATCAACTCGCGCCGCGCGAAGTCCGGCCGCCGCCCGTCGTAGCCCAGGGTGGCCAGGGCATCGATGGTCGAGACGTCCCCGAAGTGCTCGCCGTAGCTGCTCTCGATGCCCCAGATCGCCACCAGGATCGGCGCCGGCACGCCGGTGCGCGTCGCGGCGGCCTCGATGACCGACCGATGGGCCTGCCAGCGGTCGTGCCCCCGGCGGATGCGGGCCGGCGAGACCGCGCCGTCCAGATAGGTCCATACCCGGCGGGAAAACTCCGGCTGGGCGCGATCACGGCGGATGACCTCGGGCAGGTAGGTGGCGTCGTCGAAGGCTGCCGCCAGGGTCGCGGCGTCGATGCCGGCGGCCGCCGCCTCGCGACGGAAATCGGCCACCCAGGCGGCGAAGCTGGGCGCCGTCGGGCGCGCCGGCGCCATGGACGCGGCATCGCGCGAAGGCGTGCCGGCGGCGTCAGCGGCGGGAGATGCGGCGCCGGGGCCGCTCTGGCACCCCCACAAGGGCAGCAGCACAACGGACAATAGGCACAGGCGACGGACGGAGAGGCTCATGAGGGGTCCTTGCGTACAGGGGCGGCGTGACGCTTGCCGATGACGAACAAGCGCGCCCATCTTGTCGCAAGCCGCCCCTTGAATCCACGCCCTTTCACCCGCATTGATAGGGCAAATTCGCAGCTATCAAGGCCATCATCATGCCGATCGTCGATCCCCGCACCGGAGCGCCGCTGACGTCGTCCGAATCCCAGTCCAGCCAGGGCGAGTCGATCGACCCGTCCCGCTACATCGTCGACGTCGACATGTCGAACTTCCAGCAGGTGGTGCTGGAAGGTTCCCTCGAGATTCCGGTGGTGCTGGACTGCTGGGCACCGTGGTGCGAGCCCTGCAAGAACCTGATGCCGATTCTCGAGAAGCTGGCCACGGAATATGCCGGCGCCTTCGTGCTGGCCAAGCTCAACATCGAGGACAATCAGCAGATCGCCGCCCAGTTGGGCATCCGTTCGGTGCCGGACGTCAAGCTGATCATGCAGGGGCAGCTCTACGATCAGTTCCAGGGCGCCCTGCCGGAACGCCAGATCCGCGAGTGGCTGGCCAAGTACCTGGAAGCCCCGGCCGAGGCCTCGGCGAGCCCCGAGGAGCAGGCCGAGGCGGCGCTGGCCGCCGGCGATGCCGCCACCGCCAAGGCGATCTATCAGGAGCTGATCCAGGCCTATCCGGATTACCCGGACTACCCGATCGGCCTGGCCAGTGCGCTGGTCGGCGAGGGCCAGGGCGACCAGGCCCGCGAGATTCTCGACAACCTGCCGCCGGAACATCGCGACGGCGCCAAGGCCCGCGGCGTGCGGGCGCGCATCGAGTTCGGCGAGGAAGCGCCGGGCCGCGAGGAACTCGCCGCGCTGGAAGGTCGCGACGACAGCGAGGCCCGCTTCAAGCGCGCCCTGCGCCAGGTCGCCGACGGCGACTACGAGAACGGCCTGGAAGGCCTGCTGGCGCTGCTCAGGCAGGATCGCGGCTACGGCGACGACATCGCCCGCAAGACCCTCCTGCGGGTCTTCGACGCCCTGGGCGCCGATCATCCGCTGACCGTGGCCTATCGCCGCAAGCTCTTCGCCCTGCTCTACTGAGCCCGCGGCCGTCGGGGCCTCCGGCCCCCCCGCTGCCCCAGTCCCAGCGGCGCCCGTGCCTGTCACCCGGCACGGGCGCTTTTTCATGTCCGCCCGCCGAGCACCCCGTCCAGCCGTTCCAGCGCCGCGTCGAGCACGCTCGCCGGGGTGCCGAAGTTCACGCGCACGAAGCCCGGCCAGCCGAAGTCGGCGCCATCGGACAGCGCCACCCGGGCGTCCTCGAGCAGCCGCTGCTGGGGCGAGTCACCCAGGCCCGCCTCGCGCAGGTCGAGCCAAGCCAGATAGGTCGCCTCGGGCGGCGTGGCGCGGACGCCCGGCCAGCCTTCCACCGCCGCGAACAGCCGCCGGCGATTGTCGCGCAGCACGGCCAGCAGCGCCTGCCGCCAGGGCTCGCCGTCGGTATAGGCCACCTCGGCGGCCAGCATGCCCAGCACGTTGACATCGGGCATCGCCCCGCGCATCGCCGCCCGCCAGCGCTCGCGCAGTGCCGGGTCGGGAATCACCGCACAGGCGCAGCCCAGCCCGGCCACGTTGAAGGTCTTCGACGGCGCCCACAGGGTGACGATGCGCGCCGCCAGCTCCGGAAAGAGCGCCGCCAGCGGGCGGTGCGGGGCATCGTCGAGGATCAGGTCGCAGTGCAGCTCGTCGGAGACGATCGTCAGGTCGTGGCGCTCGGCCAGCTCGGCGAGCAACGCCAGCTCGGCGAGGGTCCATACCCGCCCGGTAGGGTTGTGCGGGTGGCACCACAGCAGCAGCCGGGTCTCGGGGGTGATCGCCGCCTCCAGCGCCTCGCGCTCGAGCCGCCAGGGCTCGCCGGACGCCGCCGGTTCGCCGAGCGCCAGCGTCTGCGCGAGCCGACCGTGCTGCTCGGCCACCTTGAGAAACGGCGGATAGATCGGCGTGACCGTCAGCACGCCCTCGCCCGGCTCGGTGAGCAGCCGACAGGCCAGGTGCAGCGCCGGCACCACGCCGGGCAGCCAGACCTGCCACGCGGGGTCGATGGGCCAGTCGTAGTGCGTGGCACTCCAGCGACACAGGGCCTCGCGCAGGCTGTCGGGCGTGGTACCGTAGCCGAACACGCCATGCGCCACCCGCGCCTCGAGCGCCTCGACGATCGCCGGGGGCGAGACGAAGTCCATGTCGGCCACCCACAGCGGCAGCACGTCCGGCGCGTAGCGGTGCCATTTCTGCGACGGATGCCGGCGACGGTCGATGGGCGTGGCAAAATCGAAGGACATGAAACCTCCCGAGACGGATGGATCCTGCAAAAAACGGACACGTGACGCGAACATGCCCGATTCCCTCTTCTATGCCAAGGCCATGCGCGGCGCCTCGCGCCTGGTCGACCACTGGCTGCAGATCGGCCAGGCCGCCCCCGACCGCCTGGCGATGATCCTCGCCGATACCGCACGCCTGGCCGGACTCGGCGAGCCCGAAGACACCCCCGACGGCGCCACCCTGCACGCCTGGAGCCGCGATCAGCGCCCGCCGCTGTGGGCGGCACGCACGGCGCTGTTCCTGCTGGTGCAGATGCCCTCGCGCCCCGTGCCGCGCGACGCCTACGAGGGCTGCGCCTGGGCCTACTGCTGGCTGCGCAACCGCGAGTTCGCCTCGCTCGAGGCGGCCCGCGACGCCCTGCCCGAGCACCTCCGGGACACGCTGGAGGCGCCGCTGGCCGAGGCCTGGGCCGACCAGCGCGGCCGGCGCCTCGTCTAGGGTTTGTCCGAAAAGTCGGCGAGCGACGATCAGGCAAGGCAAAAATCAGCGAAAAAGCGGAGTTTACAGGGTGTAAATGAGCATTTTGAGCTGATTTTTAACGCCGCATGGTCGAGCGCAGCCAGTTTTCAGACAAAGCCTAGTGCAGGAGAGATGCCCCGACAGCTCGGGCCCTGAAGGGAGGCGTGCGGGAGAGGATTCATCCTCGACTGCGGCGGCCCGGTGGCGGATTCATCGCGACTGAAGTCGCTCCCACGGCCTGGCTCCGGGCGTCCCCCTGTCGAGCGATCACACCCCAGGGTATCCAGCCTAAAGGGGAATGGCGGCACGGCCGCACTGCCTCTAGCGTAGAGGGCTTTTGTGCCGCCGAGGGCGCGGCCTTACGGGTTTCGAGGAGAGCGATGGACGTCTCGTTGTTGCTGCAGGTCAGCAAGCTGCTGGTGTCGATCGGCGTGGTGCTCGGGCTGTCGCTGGTCGCCGAGCGCCTGAGCACCCGCGTGGCCGGGCTGCTGTCCGGCTACCCGCTGGGCACCGCCATCGCGCTGTTCTTCATCGGCGTGGAGATCGGTCCGGGCTTCGCCGCCGAGAGCGCCGTGCATACCCTGGCCGGCTTCACCGCGACCCTGGCGCTGGGCGGCGGCTACCTGCTGTGCGGCCGCCGCGACGGCCTGCCCGGCGTGCTGCTGGGCACCGCTGGCGGCCTCGTCGCCTGGCTGGCCGCCAGTGCCGTGCTGGCGGCCATCGACTTCACCCGGGTGAGCGGCACGCTGACCACCCTGGTGGCCATCGCGCTGTTCATCGGCCTCTACCGGGGCATCCCCGAGCGTCCCGCCACCGGCCGGCGCGCCTTCTCGTGGGCGGCGCTGGCGTTTCGCGCCGGGCTCGCCGCCGCCATCATCTTCCTCATCACCGGCCTGGCGCACGTGCTGCCGGCGGCCTGGGCCGGGCTGCTCTCGGCCTTCCCGGTGACCATGTTCCCGTTCCTGGTGATCCTGCACCTGACCCACGGCGCCGGCCCCACCGCCACGGTCATCAAGCACTACCCGGCGGGCCTGGGCTCGCTGCTCAGCTATGCGCTGTGCGTGTCGCTGACCTACGACGACTGGGGGCTCGCCGCCGGCACCCTGGCCGGCTTCGCCGCGGCCACCCTGTGGCTGCTGGTCTGGACGCGCCTGCAGGCGCTGCATCGGCGCCGGCAGCTGGGCGAGGCGGCTTGACCGCACCCGCCGCGGGATGGATGCTGAGCCGTCGACAAGGAGTTCGCCATGTTTACCCAGACCCTGACGCCGACCTTCAGCGACACCGATGCGCTCGGCCATATCAACAACACCCGGATTCCGGTGTGGTTCGAGCTGGGCCGCAACGACGTCTGCCGCCTGTTCACCCCGGACCTGGACCCGCGCCACTGGGTGCTGATCCTGGCCCGCATGGAGATCGAGTACCGCGCCGAGCTGTTCTTCAATGCGCCGATCGAGATGCGCACCGGCATCGCGCGCATCGGCACCAGCTCGTTCACCGTCGAGCAGACGCTGCACCAGCATGGCCGCCTCGGGGCCGAGGGGCGCACGGTGATGATCCATTTCGACCACGCCGCCAAGCAGGCCCGGCCGATTCCCGAGGCGATCCGCGAGGCCCTGGAGGCCCACCGCATCACCGCCGCCGAGGCGGCCACGTGACCCCGGCCATCCGCCGGCTCGAGCAGGCCGGGGTCGCCTTCGCGGTGCACGAGTACGCCCACGATCCCGCGACACCGGCCTACGGCCAGGAGGCCGCCGAGGCGCTGGGCCTGTCGCCCGACACGGTCTTCAAGACCCTGCTCGCCCGGCTCGACGGGCAGCGCCTGGCGGTGGCGATCGTGCCGGTCTCCGCCAGCCTGGACCTCAAGGCGCTGGCGCGGGCCGCCGGAGCCAAGAAGGCCGCCATGGCCGAGGTCGCCGACGCCCAGCGCGCCACCGGCTACGTGGTCGGCGGCATCAGCCCGCTGGGCCAGAAGCAGCGCCTGGCGACCTTCCTCGATGCCAGCGCCGAGACCCTGGGCCGCCTCCACGTCAGCGGCGGGCGCCGGGGCCTGGAGATCGCCCTGGCCCCCGCCGACCTGCAGCGCCTCACCGGGGCACGCCTGGTCACCATCGCGCGTCGCTGAGCCGCACCCCGACCGGGAGCTTTCCCATGGCAATCCGTTACGACCTGTGGCTCTTCCCCGACGACGTCGAGCGCCACCGTCGGGTGGAGGGCGAGCTCGAGCGCTACTTCCTCGAGCGCTTCGCCGACTATCCGCACATCCGCTTGTTCGACGCCGACCCCTACGATTATGATGCGCCGTTCAATCGCCTTTACGATGCCCTGATCGCCCGCGCCACCGACTATTGCGCACGGGAGTGGGCCTACACGCCGACCCCCGCGCAGCTCAACCAGGCCTTCTTTCGCGCGGTGGCGCGCTCGACCAAATTCCTGCGGAACCCCAGTGATGCTGATCCGAACCGACGTCCCCCCCGATGAGCGGCAACTGGCGATCATCGCCGAGCAACTCGGCCGCGCCCCGCGCGGCATCCAGGCCGTCACCGCCACCGATGGCGAAGGCACCCCGCTGGTGCTGCGCATGGAGTCGATCGTCGACGACAAGCCCTTCCCCACCCTCTACTGGCTGTGCTCCGAGCGCCTCAAGATCGAGCTGTCGCGGATCGAGGCGGCCGGGGTGATCAAGCAGCTCGAGGCGCGCCTGCAGGACGACGCCGAGTTCCTCGCCGCCTATCGCCGCAGTCACGAGGACTATGTCGCGCGGCGCTGGGCGAGCATGCACCCCGAGCACCGCCGCCTGGCCGCCGAGCGCGGCTACGAGACGCTCTTCCGCGAGCGCGGCATCGGCGGCATCGCCAACTGGAACCAGGTGCGCTGTCTGCATACCCAGTACGCCCATCATCTGGCCGGCGACAACGTGATCGGCCAGTGGCTCGACCGGGAGTACGGCGTGATCGACTGCCTGCCCTGACCCCGCCGCCTCAAGGAGTTCTGCATGCCCAACGTCTGTGTCTATCTGGGATCCCGCGAGGGCAAGGCCCCGCATTTTCGCGACGCCGCGATCGCGCTGGGCCGGGCGATCGCCGAGCGCGGCTGGGGGCTGGTCTACGGCGGCGCCCGGGTCGGCCTGATGGGGGCCGTCGCCGATGCCGCCCTGGCCGCCGGCGGCCGGGTCATCGGCGTGATTCCGCATCACCTGGTCGATCGCGAGATGGCCCACGAGGGGCTGAGCGAGCTGATCCGGGTCGACGACATGCACGAGCGCAAGGCCGCCATGGCCGCCCAGGCCGATGGCTTCGTCGCCCTGCCCGGCGGGATCGGCACCCTCGAGGAGCTGTTCGAGGCATGGACCTGGCAGTACCTGGGGCTGCACGACAAGCCGGTGGGCGTGCTCGACGTCGACGGCTTCTACCGGCCGCTGCTGCACTTCCTCGACCATGCCGTCGACTGCGGCTTCCTCAACGCCGAGACCCGTGCCCGTCTCGTCGCCGCCGAGACCCCACCGGCACTGCTCGACCGTCTGCTGCCTGCCGACGCCCGCCTGTCGTGACGACGGCCGCCTCGCTTGGGTAGAGTGGAACGTCCCCAACAGCGAGGAGAGACGCATGTTCGCCATCGCCATCGATGACCAGCAGGGGTTGAACTGGCAGGAACAGGAGGCACCGCCGCGGCCCGGCCCCGGAGACGTGCGGATTCAGGTGGCCTGGGCCGGCATGAATCGCGCCGACCTGATGCAGCGGGCGGGCCACTACCCGCCGCCGCCGGGCGTGACCGACACCCTCGGCCTGGAAATCAGCGGCACGGTGGTCGAGGCCGGCCCGCGCGTCGAACGGCTGCGCCCGGGCGACAAGGTCTGCGCCCTGCTGGCCGGCGGCGGCTACGCCGAGGAGGTGGTCGTCGACGCCGCCCAGGTGCTGCCGCTGCCCGCGGGCCTGGGGCTGCGGGAGGCCGCGGCCCTGCCCGAGGTCTTCGCCACGGCCTGGCTCAACCTGTTCATGGAGGGCGGGCTGCGCCACGTCGACGGCAGGCCCGAGCGGGTTCTGCTGCATGCCGGGGCCAGCGGCGTGGGGACCGCCGCGATCCAGCTCTGCAAGGCCTTCGACTACCCCTGCTTCGTGACGGTGGGCAGCGAGGCCAAGGTGGAGGCCTGCCGCCGCCTCGGTGCCGAGGCGGGCTGGAATCGCCACGACGGCAGCTTCGTCGACGCGGTCCGCGACTGGGGCGGTGCGGATGTCATCCTCGACCCGGTGGGGGCCGGCTACCTGGCGGACAATCAGCGCGTGCTGAACCAGGACGGCCGGCTGGTGCTGATCGGCCTGATGGGCGGGCGCACCGCCGAGCTGGACATGGGCCGCATGCTCATGAAACGCCAGCGCTTCATCGGTTCCACCCTGCGCAGCAAGTCGCCGCGCGCCAAGGGGGCCATTCTCGACAGCCTGCACACCCACGTCTGGCCGCGTCTGAGCCGTGGCGAGATACGCCCGCTGATCGACCGCGACTGGCCGATCCAGCAGGCGGAGGCCGCGATGGCCTATCTGGAAAGCAACGAAAGCACCGGCAAGGTGCTGCTGGCGGTCAGCGGCGAGGGCTAAGCTTTGTCTGAAAACTGGCTGTGCTCGATCATACTGCGTTAAAAATCAGCTCAAAATGCTCATTTACACCTCGTAAACTCCGCTTTTTCGCTGATTTTTGCCTTGCCTGATCTTCGCTCGCCGACTTTTCGGACAAACCTTGGTGCCCTGCCGGAATCGCCTCAGGGAGGCGCGTCGCGGCGCATCGTCTCGACCGCCTCCCGGGTGCGCAGGTAGGTCAGCTGCAGCAGGCGGGCATCCTCGCCGGCGCGGTGGCGCTGGATGCCACGCTCCCGGATCAGGGCTTCCTTGGTGCGCTTCCAGGCCGCCAGCTGCGCATCGCACAGCAGGGAGCGCAGCGCCTCGAGGCGAAAGCGGGGCAGCATCCCGGCGTGGTGGAACAGCAGCGACAGCCAGGTATTGTCGTAGCCCCAGCTGTCGCTGTAGGCGATGCCCGCCTCGCTCAGTTCGTCGTTGAGCCAGCGCGCCACTTCCTTCACCGGGTAGCCCTCGCGGGCCAGGCGATCGCGGCTGATGCCGTGCAGCAGCTCCGCCTTGGGATCCCAGTGCGTCCATTCCGCCTGCGGCTGGATCAGGAAGGCACAGACGCTGCCGTCGCCCCGGGCCAGGCCGATCTCGATGGGATAGCTGCCGCGGCCAAAGCCGGACGCTTCGATATCGAGGAGAATGGGCAGCGTCACATCAGCGGTCCTTTGTCATTGACGAACGATGCCCGGCCCGGAGTCGGGACGTTCCGGAGCGCGAGCAGACGAGCGCGCCGGTGACTGCCGCCCGGGGCGCAGTCACCGGCTCTCGCCAGCTATCTAGCCTAAGGGGTTGTGGCCTCGGGGGCGAGCCCCGGGAGCCGAATTCCCGTCAGTGGGTCAGCGCACCGGGCTCGGCGTGAGTCTCGCCGAGCTGGTGGCGCTCGGCCAGCGCCTGCCACTGGGCGGCCCGCCGCGGGTCCACGGACAGGCCCAGCTCGCCACGCCGATAGGCCTCCGCCAGGCGCCGGGCCGCCGGGGCATAACCGGCCTCGCCGGCACGGGCATACCAGGTCACGGCATGGTCGTCGCGGCGCGGATACTGCGCGCAGCCATGCTCGTAGATGGAGGCCGCCTGGTACTGGGCCTGGACATCGCCGGTCTGGGCGGCCTGCAACACGTAACGGGCGCCCTTGGCCTTGTCCTGGGGGGAGATGCCGCGCTGGAAGAGCATGTGCCCGTAGACGGAAAGCGCGGTGATGTGACCGGCCTCGGCACAACGCTGGAACAGGCGCATCGTCAGACGCTGGGTACGCGGCGAACGCGGCAGCCAGCGAGTATGGAAGAGTTGTTCGGCCAGCCGAAATTCGAGCCGGGTGAACAGGGAAGATGCCTGCGGCATGGCGATAGACCTTGATCGAGTTTGCCTTGGGTGACGACGCCGACCTTGCTCCACCCCTGAGCCCAGTCCACGCCTCATCTCCTGACTGCCAACCGTCCGGACCTCCGCCGGAGCGACGGGGCGCAAGCATACGCCCACCTCAGGCCCGACTCAACCCCCGTTTGCCGCCCTTTTCGCCCCCCGTTACCATGCGTTTTTCCCCACTTCACGGAGTCCTCATATGGAGTACCGTCCGCTAGGCAACACGGGCCTCGATGTCAGCCGTCTGTGCCTGGGCACGATGACGTTCGGCGAGCAGAACAGCGAGGCCGACGCCCACCAGCAGCTCGACCGCGCCGTCGCGTTCGGCATCAACTTCATCGACACGGCCGAGATGTACCCGGTGCCGCCCCGGGCCGAGACCCAGGGACTCACCGAGGCCTACATCGGCACCTGGCTCAAGGCCCGCGGCAAGCGCGATGACGTGCTCCTTGCCACCAAGGCCGCCGGCCCGCGTCTCGCGCATATCCGCGGCGGCCCGCGCTTCACCCGCGAGCACCTGCACGCCGCGGTCGACGACAGCCTGGCCCGGCTGCAGACCGACTATGTCGACCTCTACCAGCTGCACTGGCCGGACCGCAGCACCAACACCTTCGGCAAGCTCGGCTACACACCCGACCCCGACGAGGACGTCACGCCGCTGGAGGAGACCCTGGCCGCGCTCAAGGAGCTGGTGGACGCCGGCAAGATCCGCGCCATCGGGCTGTCCAACGAGACGCCCTGGGGCGTGATGCGCTGTCTGCAGCTGGCCGAGACGCAGGGCCTGCCGCGAGTCGCCAGCATCCAGAACCCCTACAGTCTGCTCAACCGCAGCTTCGAGGTGGGGCTGGCGGAGATCGCCCACCGCGAGAACGTCGGTCTGCTGGCCTACTCGCCGCTGGCCTTCGGTGTGCTGTCGGGCAAGTATCTCGACGGCGCCCGCCCGCCGCAGGGCCGGTTGACCCTGTTCGAGCGCTTCCAGCGCTACACGTCCGATGTCGCCGAGGAGGCGACCCGCGCCTACGTCGACATTGCACGTCGCCACGGCCTTGATCCAGCGCAGATGGCGCTGGCCTTCGTCAACTCGCGCCCCTTCCTGACCAGCAACATCATCGGCGCCACGACCCTGGAACAGCTCGAGAGCAATCTGGCGAGCGAGTCCCTGTCGCTCGACAGTGCCGTGCTCGAGGAGATCGAGGCCGTCCACCGGCGGATCTCCAACCCCTGCCCGTGAGGCTATGAGGCCGATAGCGGGGGCCGTATCGGCCCCCGCCGCCACGCTTGGTATACTCGCCGACCTGAACCCGCGCCGCTTCAGGAGCCCCGCATGCTGAGCGTGATTTCTCCGGCCAAGACGCTGGATTTCGACACCCCGCCGACCACGGCGCACTACACCCAGCCGGACTATCTGGAACACAGCCAGACGCTGATCGATATCCTGCGCGAGTACTCGCCGCAGCAGCTGGCCGAACTCATGGGCATCAGCGACAAGCTGGCCGGTCTCAACGCCGCCCGCTATGGCGAGTGGCAACCGCCCTTCACGCCCGACAACGCCAAGCCTGCCGCCCAGGCCTTCCAGGGCGATGTGTATGTGGGGCTGGATGCGCCCGGCTTCAGCGAGGCCGACAATGCCTTCGCCCAGGACCATCTGCGCATCCTCTCGGGGCTCTACGGCCTGCTGCGTCCGCTGGACCTGATCCAGCCCTATCGCCTGGAGATGGGGACGCGCCTGTCCAATCCGGCCGGCAAGGACCTCTACGCCTTCTGGAAGGCGCGCCTGACCGCGGATCTGGACGCGGCCGTGGCCGCCAGCGGCACGCCGGTGCTGGTCAACCTCGCCTCCAACGAGTACTTCAAGGCCATCGATACCCGACGGCTTGCGGCCCGGGTCATCTCGCCGGTGTTCAAGGACGCCAAGAACGGCCAGTACAAGATCATCAGCTTCTACGCCAAGAAGGCCCGCGGGCTGATGAGCGCCTGGCTGATTCGGGAGCGCATCGACGACCCCGAGGCGCTGAAGGCCTTCGACGTGGCGGGCTACCATTATTCGGCGGAGCAGTCGAAGGAAAACGCGCCGGTCTTCGTGCGCGAGGAACAGGCGCGCGCCTGACCGGCCATCGGCGGCCAGAGCCGCCGATTTTCCGCACTGCGGTTCACGCCATGTTCAGTCAGAGCCGGTAGAATGGGTAGGCTGTTTCACCCTTCTGGAGACTGTCCATGCGTAACCTGTTCGTCATGCTGCTGGTCGGCCTGCTCGGCTTCGGACTGGCGGTTGATCACGCCGAGGCGCGCCGCCTGGGAGGCGGCAAGAGCATCGGCTCCTATTCCCGCTCCACCAGCAGCCACAGCACTACCACCCAGCGCAGCACCGGCACCACTCACAGCAAGCCGTCCAAGGGGCTGTCGCGCTTTGCCGGCCCGCTGGCCGGCATGCTCGCCGGCGGCCTGCTGGCCTCGCTGTTCTTCGGCGGCGCCTTCGATGGCTTCCGCTTCATGGATATCCTGCTGATCGCGCTGATCGCCTGGCTGGCCTTCCGCTTCCTGCGGGCACGCCGGGCCGCGACCGCCAGTGGCCCGCATCATCAGGCCCGCAACACCCACACGTTCGGCAATGGCAATGACGATAGCGCGCCCGGCCCCTTCGGCACTGCCGGCGGCGTCGGTGGTGGCGCGGCGAGCACGCCGAGCTGGTTCAACAAGGAGCGTTTTCTCAACGAGGCCAAGCAGCACTTCATGGAGCTGCAGCGGGCCTGGGACAACAACGACCTGCCCAAGATCCAGGACTATGTGACGCCCTCGCTCTACAATCTGCTGCGTGAACAGCGCGCCAACGAACCGGCAAACAACCGCACCGAGATCGTGCGTTTGTTCGTCGAACTCGGCGATGTGCGCGAGCACGGCACGCAGGCCGAAGCCTCGGTGATCTTCCACGGCATCATGGACGAGAACGGGGAACACAACGAGTTCAACGAGACCTGGCACCTGGTCCGGGAGCTGCGCGACGGTGCCCCCTGGCACATCCAGGGCATCGAGCAGAACCCGAGCTGACCGCCCATCCTGCCAAACGCAAAAAGCCAGCCGATGTCGGCTGGCTTTTTTGATGGGCGGAAGCCCCGGCGTTGAGGCGTGGCTTCAGTTCTGGGCGTCCTCCGCCGCATTCTGAACATCCTCGCCCATTTCCTCGACGCTGTCGCCGGCGTTCTCCGCCGCCTGGTCGACGTTCTCGCCGGCTTCCTCGGCAGGGCCGTCATCGTCACAGGCCGCCAGGCCGCCCAGCGTCAGGGCCATCAGCAGAACCAGTCCCGCCTTGCGCAGCTTGCTTGCGTGCATCTTCTCCTCCTGAGAAACGTGTCGGGTTTGCCCTGTCCACCTTAATCGGCTTATCCAAAAAACGCCAATATGCTGGGCGGTGGGGTCCGATCAACCGCATCTCGTTGCCGGGTGGCAGGATTGTCCGGATGGGCGGCATGTCGACGATGGGGGGCGCGTTCCGGCGGTGCGCGGAGGATGCGGCGCCCGCCGGCAGCCCGGCAGGGCTGCCGGGATCGGCCGAGGGGGAGCCGGCCACATTTCCCGGCCCCAAACGCAAAAACCCCG
>LSBP01000005.1 GCA_001577635.1 Halomonadaceae bacterium T82-2
TCTGCCCTTCCGCTGGATCACAGCATCGGGGCATGTAGCGCTCTTCAGTGCGGGCCGACCTTCTGCGGGTCGTGTCTCCGTGTCCTTCGCGGTGTAATGGAATTACAGACACGTATGCGAAAGTGACAGATTCAGCGTTCGAAGATACCGCAAACACTGCAATCTGCCAATTATGCTTAATCTGGAAATATTTTCCAAACAAGCCGTTGTGTTGCAATATTAGCCACTTGCAGACTTCGCGCCACGGCCACGTCTGCCTTGTGTAGCACGACTACCGGGAAGCTTACCGCGCCACCGCCAGGCATTGACGGAAATAGGCCCAGTCGAACGCCGGGCCGGGGTCGCTCTTGCGCAGCGGCGCGATGCGCGCATGAGAGGTAATGCGCGTGTCGTCGAGCGCCGGATAGGCCGCCACCAACGACCGGGTCACCTCGGCGAGCCGGCGGTACTGACGCTCCCGATAGGGGGTGATTTCATCGCCCTCCAGCTCGATGCCGATGCTGAAGTCGTTGAGCTCGACGCGTTCGCGCGTGCCGTCGAACCAGCGCGAGCGTCCCGCATGCCAGGCACGCTGCTCGAACGGCACGAACTGCACGCACTCACCATCGCGACGGATCAGCAGATGCGCCGACACCCGCAACGCGGCGATATCACGGAAGGCCGGATGCGCCTCGGGCGCGAGGCGGTTGGTGAACAGCCGCTCGATGGCATCGCCGCCAAACTCGCCGGGTGGCAGGCTGATGGAATGCAGCACCAGCGCCGAGATTTCCCCATCCGGTCGCGCGTTGGCGTTGGGCGAAACCACCCGCCGCACCGTTGCCAGCCAGCCAGCCTCGATTCTCACACCGCCTCCCCTGCCGTAGTCCGGCCGCATTGCCTATAATGGCCGCATTGTCGCACACCGGAGAGCCAGACCCGCCATGCACTATCATGAGGCCCTCGCCGAGGAGATCCGCACCAGTACCGCACGCCTGCTTGCCGAGGACGTCGGACCGGGTGATATCACGGCGCAATTGATTCCCGAACGCCAGTGGGCTCGCGCCCGGGTGATCACCCGCGAGGCGGCCGTGCTGTGCGGCGTGGCCTGGGTCGACGAGCTGTATCGCCGGCTCGACCCCCGAGTCAACCTCACCTGGCACGCCGCCGACGGCGACCGGCTCGAGCCCGACCAGGTGTTCGTCGAGCTGGAAGGCCCCGCCCGCAGCCTGATGACTGGCGAGCGCGCGGCACTCAACCTGCTGCAGACGCTGTCCGGCACCGCCACCCGCGCGCGGGCCTACGCCGACCGGGTCGCCGACACCGGCGTGCGCCTACTGGACACGCGCAAAACCCTGCCGGGGCTGCGCCTGGCACAGAAGTACGCCGTCACCTGCGGCGGCTGCCACAATCATCGCATCGGGCTCTACGACGCCTTCCTGATCAAGGAGAACCACATCGCCGCCTGTGGCGGCATCGCCGCGGCGGTGCGCGAGGCGCGCAACATCGCCAGCGACCTGCCGGTGGAAGTGGAAGTGGAGAATCTAGAGGAGCTGGACCAGGCCCTGGCGGCCGGCGCCGATGTGGTGATGCTCGACAACTTCTCGCTCGACGACCTGCGCGAGGCGGTGGCGCGCACCGCCGGGAAGGCGACGCTGGAAGCCTCGGGCAACGTCAGCGACGCCACCCTCGAGGCGATCGCCGCCACCGGTGTCGACTGCATCTCGATTGGTGCGCTGACCAAGGACGTCAAGGCGATCGATCTGTCGATGCGCGTCGAGCACGTCGAGAGCCGCTAACGCGGCTCGTCCGGCACCGCATCAAGTTCACGAACCATGCGCACCCGGGGCAAGGACTCCCCCTGGCGCTCGACCCATTCGTCACCCAGGCGCCGCCAGCCGCGGCGCACCAGGCCGTCGGCCAGCACCAGGCTGGCCTCGATGGTCACCCGGGTCAGGCCTCGCTCGCGCAGCAGCGCTTCGCCAAGCGCGAGCAGGCGTGCGCCGATGCCCCGGCGTGCCAGCGACGGCCAGACATAGAGCGTCACGATGCGCCCCTCCGCGACGTCGAGCTCGCAGAAACCCACGCAGCGCCCGTCGCACTCGGCGACCAGCGTGGCATGCAGCGCCTGCCGCGCCGACCAGGCGCTGGCCTCGCGGGGCAGCGCACTGACCCAGGCCTCGCGCTGGGCCAGCGTGTAACGACTGGCCGCGCCCTGCATCACGGCATGATGGAAGACCTCGGCCTGGTCCGCCGCGTCGCGGGGCAAGGCCTCGCGAAAACGAATCCGTTCATCCATGGCTTGCTCCTCGCCGGCCGGCGCCGGCTGACTTCATCCCCCCGCAGGCCAAACACCGCTCGTCGACGGACGCAGCGGCGGGCATAATGACACCATGCACGATCATCCCCCTGCCTCGTCCGACGCCTTCACGCTGACACCCATCGGCCGCATTGTCAGCGACTATCCCGACAAGTTCGGCATTCCCCGCCAGCCGGGGCTGGCGCCGGAGGCCCGCGGCCGGCTCGAACTGCTGCCGCCGTTCAACGACCCGCTGACGGTGCGCGGCCTGGAAGACGTCAGTCACCTGTGGCTGACTTTCGTCTTCCACCGCAGCCCCGAGCGCTGGACGCCGCTGGTGCGGCCGCCGCGGTTGGGCGGCAACGCTCGCATCGGCGTGTTCGCCACCCGCAGCACGCACCGCCCCAACCGGCTGGGGCTGTCGCTGGTCGAGCTCGCCGGCATCGACACCCGCGACGGCGTGACCCTGCACCTGCGCGGTCACGACCTGGTCGACGGCACCCCGGTGCTCGACATCAAGCCCTTTCTGCCCTGGGCCGAATCACCGTCCGAGGCACGCGCCGGGTTTGCCCCGGCCCCGCCCGCCCGGCTGCCGGTACGCTTCAGCAACCGTGCCGCCGGCCAACTGGCCGGGCGCGTCGACGGCGACTCGCTGCACCGGCTGATCGCCCAGATACTTGCCCAGGACCCCCGCCCCGCCTACCGGCGCGGCGCCGAGGCACGGCGCTACGGCGTCCCGCTGCGCGACGTCGATGTGCGCTTCCGGGCCGTCGAAGACGGTGACGGCGGCGGCGTGACCCTCGAGGTGCTCGAGATCGTGCCGCTGGCCACGCCGCGCCCCTGAGGCGCCGGGGTCAGTCGAAGGCGATGCCCAGCCGGCGGCCGACTTCCTCGTAGGCCTCGATCACACCGCCCAGCCCCTGGCGGAAGCGATCCTTGTCCATCTTCTCGAGGGTCTCGGCGTCCCACAGGCGGCAGCCGTCGGGCGAGAACTCATCGCCCAGCACGATCTCGCCGTGGAACAGGCCGAACTCCAGCTTGTAGTCGACCAGCAGCATGCCGCCGTCGAGGAACAGCTGCTTGAGCACCTCGTTGACCTTGAAGGTCAGCTCCTTCATTCGCGTCAGCTGTGCCGCCGTGGCCCACCCGAAGGTAGTGGCCAGCGACTCGTTGATCATCGGGTCGTGCTGGGCATCGTTCTTGAGGAACAGCTCGAAGGTGGGCGGATCGAGCACCATGCCCTCCTCGACGCCGAGGCGGCGCACCAGGCTGCCGGCGGCGCGATTGCGCACCACGCACTCGACGGGAATCATGTCCAGCTTCTTGACCACGCACTCGGTGTCGGACACCAGGCCGTCGAAGTGGGTGGGCACCCCGGCCTCGGCCAGCTTGCCCATGATGAAGGCATTGAACTTGTTGTTGACCAGACCCTTGCGCGCCAGCGATTCCATACGCTCGCCGTCGAAGGCGCTGGTGTCATCGCGGAAATGCAGAATCAGGCGGTCGGGGTCGTCGGTCCGGTAGACCGACTTGGCCTTGCCGGCGTAGAGCTCGTCGCGTTTTTCCATGGGGGAAGACCCTCCGAAGTGAGGCGAAAAACCAGGGCGGGGCGTCACTCGCGACGCCCCGCCGATCCGTTGGCAGCGTTACACGGCCCGGTCGCCCGAAGGATACCGTTCATGCCACGTCCCGCCAGTCGAAACCATGCGCCTGGGCGGCCACGGTCAGCCGCCCCGTGTCGCCGTCGAGCAGCGGCTCCAGCGCTTCCCGAGCCAGCTCGGGACGATTGTTCTGCTCCGACAGATGGGAGCAGACGATGTGCTGCAGCCGGTCCAGCCCCAGCCGCCCGAGCAGCCGGCTCGCCTGGGCGTTGGCCAGGTGCCCCCAGTCGCCGCCGACCCGCCGCTTGAGGCTCGGCGGATAGGGCCCGTCGGCGAGCAGGCGCGGGTCGTGGTTGCATTCCAGCACCAGCGCGTCACAGCCGCGAAAGCACTCGATCACGTGCTCGCTGGGATGCCCCAGGTCGGTGAGGATGCCCAGCGAGCGCCGATGAGCGTGAAAGCGGAACTGCACCGGCTCGCGCGCATCGTGGGGCACGGTCACCGGGTCGATCTCGAGGCCGGCGATGGCGAAGCGCGCCTGGGGCGTGATCAGGGTGTGTCGCGGCACCTCGCCGAGCCGCCGCGACAGCCAGGTGCCGGCACTGAGATACACCGGCAGGTGGTGACGCCGCGCCAGCGGCCCCACCCCGCGGATATGGTCGCCGTGCTCGTGGGTGACCAGTACCGCCGCGAGCTGGCGCGGATGCAGCCCGAAGCGGGCCAGGCGCTGTTCGGTCTCGCGCAGGCCGAAACCGCAGTCGACCAGCACGTGCGTCTCGCCGTCGCTGACCAGGGTCGCATTGCCCTTGCTGCCGCTGCCCAGCGAGGCGAAGCGCAACCGGCGCCCGGCGAGCGGGGCCGGCGTGGTGTCCACCGTCATCAGCGCAGCGTGGCGGCCACGGCGTCGAGCACCTCGCGGGCCTCGCGCTCGCCCATCGTCTTGCCGTCGGCACGGGCGACCTTGACCACGGTGCGGCCGGCGCCGGCATCGCTCAGCGACAGGCGGTAGCGTTGCGGCTGGTCACTGCTGAACCAGTCGAACCAGCCGCCGTCCTCGGCGCTCGAGCGGTAGTCGATCAGCAGTTCGCCGGCGCTGCGGTTCTGGTCGACGAGACGCCGTCCGTCGCCGGTGAAGTTATTCTCGAGCTGGTACTGCAGCTCCGACCAGGCGCGGTCCTGCGGCAGAGCCAGCACCAACTGCCACTGGCCACCGGCGTTCTGCAGGCGTACCCGCTTCTCCTGGCCGATCTGCTGGGCGGCCAGCGAAACGCCCTGAGTATCGGCGCCGGTGGCATCCAGATAACCCTTGAGCGCGGTCAGGCACTCACCGGCCTCGGACGCCGGGCCGTTGCAACGCACTTCACTGGTGGCCTCGCGCAGCCCCTGGCGCACACTCAGTTCGGCCTGGGGGGTGACGATCAGCCCCCGCGAGGCATCCTGGGTGGTGGCCGTCAACCCACGGGTCTGGACGAAGCGCTGCAGCTGCGGCCAGACGCCGCCCGGCGCCGCATTGACCAGCAGCCAGCGGTCGTTGCCCGCCTTGCGCAACTGAACGTAGGGGGCGTCGTCTTCCTCACCGCCGGCCAGCGGCTGCGGACGCGGCGCCTCGAACTCGCCGTCGGCGGCGAAGTCGTTGTTGACCTCGGGAACCGGCATGGCGTTCTGGTAGCGTCCCGCGGGCCGGCTGTCCGGCAGCTCTAGCGGGGGGGCCATCTCGGCGGCGCGATACTCGTCGTTGCGGTCGTAGTAGTAGCCGTCACCGCCGCATCCGCTGACGACCACGCCGACGGCAACGACCAGCGGCATCCATTTGAAGACGGGTTTCATGCTTCTACCTTGTTTTGCGTGGGGCCGGGTGCGACTCAATCTTCGAGAACGCCGGCGAGCTGCAGCGCCTCGCCCACGGTGGAATGGTACTTCTCGGACAGCCAGGTCAGCGGCAGACGAATGCCCTTGTCGGCATACCCCATGCGGCTCAGCGACCACTTGACCGGGATAGGGTTGGCCTCGACGCCCAGCGCCGTGTGCAGCGGCATCAGGCGCGTGTTGATCTGGTGGGCCCGCTCGGTATCGCCGGAAACCGCCGCCTCGCACAGCTCGTGCATGGCATGCGGCGCGACATTGGCGGTCACCGAGATGTCGCCGTGGCCCCCCATCAGCATGAAGTCGCAGGCGGTGGGATCGTCGCCGGAATACAGCGCGAAGCCAGTGCCCTTGAGCCGCTCGATCAGCTCCTCGGCGCGCTCCAGGTTGCCGGTAGCGTCCTTGAGGCCGACGATGTTGTCCACCTCGGCCAGGCGGAAGACGGTCTCGTTGTAGAGATCGGAGCAGGTACGTCCCGGCACGTTGTAGAGGATGACCGGCAGGTCGCCGCCTTCGGCAACGGCCTTGAAGTGCTGGTAGAGCCCTTCCTGGGTGGGCTTGTTGTAGTAGGGGCAAACCGACAGGCAATAGTCGGCACCCACTTCCTTGGCGTAGCGCGCCAGCTCGACGGCTTCGGAGGTGGCGTTGGCACCGGTGCCGGCGATGACCGGAATGCGGCCGCGAACTTCCTCGACAACGGTGCGAATGACGTCGAAATGCTCGGCGAACGACATGGTGGTGGGCTCGCCGGTGGTGCCGGCGGCGACGATGGCATCGGTGCCATTGTCGAGATGGAAGCTCACCAGGCGACGCAGCGCCTCCCAATCGATCTCGCCGGACGCTTTCATGGGGGTCGCCAGCGCGACAATGCTGCCTGTGATCATCCTGCAGTGCTCTCCTGTTGATCGGCCCGTCCGGTAGCGGCTACCGGGCCGGCGAAACCATCGTGATCGATACCCGGTCCAGAGGCCAAATGGTACTCAGGCGCTCGAGGCCTGTACAGGTCAAGCGCCACCGGCGTCAATCCACCGGGTGGCGGGGGCTTTACAGCCGAGCGCGGCTTGCGTGTAATCGCGGAGTCTCGTCCCGCCACCCGAGGAGTCCATCATGAGCGTCAGTCCCGGCCAACCAGTTCCCGATTTCACCGCCCAGGCAACCAACGACACCACCGTCACCCTGTCCGAGCTGCGCGGCAGGCAGGTGGTGATCTACTTCTATCCCAAGGACCACACCCCCGGCTGCACCACCGAAGGCGGTGACTTCCGCGACCACAAGGCCGACTTCGACGCCGCCAACACGGTGATCCTCGGCGTCTCCCGCGACGGCCTGCGCGCCCACGAGAACTTCAAGGCCAAGCAGGGCTTCAACTTCGAGCTGATTTCGGACAAGGACGAGTCCCTGTGCCGCCTGTTCGACGTCATCAAGCTCAAGAAGCTGTATGGCAAGGAACACCTGGGCATCGAGCGCAGCACCTTCCTGATCGACACCGACGGCAGGCTGGCCCGGGAGTGGCGCAAGGTCAAGGTACCGGGCCACGTCGCCGAGGTGCTCGACGCGGCCCGGGAGCTCCACGCTCAGTCCTGAAGGTCGACCTGGGGCAACGGCTGGTCCCGCTTCGCCACGCTGCGGGGCCAGGCCTGCACCAGCGCCTTGAGCAGGGTGGCCAGCGGAATCGCGAAGAACACGCCCCAGAAGCCCCAGATTCCGCCGAAGAACAGCACCGCCAGGATGATCGATACCGGGTGCAGGTTGACCGCCTCGGAGAACAGGATCGGCACCAGCACGTTGCCGTCCAGCGCCTGCAGCACGCCGTAGGCGACCACCACGTAGACAAACTGCTCGCCCAGCCCGAAGTGGAAGCCGGCCACCGCCGCCACCGGCACCGTGGCCACCGCCGCGCCGATGTAGGGCACCAGCACCGAGAGCCCGACGATCAGCCCCAGCAGTGCCGAATAGGGCAACCCGAAGAACCAGAAGGTGACGAAGGCGGTGCCCCCGACGATGGCGATCTCGATCGCCTTGCCGCGGATGTAGTTGGCAATCTGGTCATCCATCTCGTACCAGATACGGGTCATCAGGGTGCGCTTCTGCGGCAGCAGGGAGAGCGTGAAGCGAGTCAGCGACTCGCGATCCTTGAGCAGGAAGAATACCAGGATGGGCACCAGTACCAGGTAGATGATCAGCCCCAGCACGTTGCCCAGCGAGGCCAGCGACAGCGTCAGGGCACGCTGGCCCAGCTGGGTCGCCTCGCGCCCCGCGGTGGCGACCCAGCTGTCGATCTGCGCCGGGGTGATGACCGTGGGATAGCGGGTCTGCATGTGCTCGAGCCAGGCCTGGACGCTGGTGAACATGCGCGGCGTCTCCTGTACCAGATCCACCATCTGGTTCCACACCAGCGGCATGACGATCAGCGCCAGGGCCAGCAGCATGCCGAGGAACACCAGGAACACCACCAGCACCGACAGCAGTCGCGGCAGGCCGTGGCGCTCCAGCCAGCCGACCACGCCCTGCAGCATGAAGGCCAGGATCAGGGCCGTGAAGAACGGCGCCAGCATCTTGCCCAGCCAGATCACCGCCGCGAAGCCGAGCACCAGCACCAGCAGCAGGACGATCGCTTCCTCGTCGGAGAAGTAACGCTCGAACCAGGTCTTGAAGACCGCCTTCATGGTCATGCCCCGCTACCGCCCTTGCGAATCCAGTAATGATACTCGTCGTCGCGCGTCTCGCGCGCCAGCAACTCGTGGGCCCCCTGGGCGGCGAACGCCTCGAAGTCGCGCCAGGAGCCCGGGTCGGTCGCCACCACGTACAGCGTCTCGCCGGAAGCCAGGCGCGACAACGCCTGCTTGGCCTTCAGCAGGGGCAACGGGCAGCTCAGGCCTCGCGCGTCCAGCTCGTCATTCGGTTGCAGGCCCATGCCGCCTCCCGTGAGAATGGTCGAAAACGCCTCGATTTAACGGCACTTTGTACGGTGAATCAATGTCCGAGCCAGGGTGCCCATCAACGACGAGGAGCGCCATGTTGCGGCTCTTGACGACCACCCTGCTGACGGCACTGCTGGCCTCGCCGCTGCCGGCCGCCGCGGCCACGCCCTCCGGCGATGCCGCCCTGCCGACGCTGGGCGACAGCGGTGGTGGGGTTTCCAGCGACGAACAGTACCGGCTGGGACGCGCCTGGCTGCGCCAGTTCCGCGCCCAGACCCGGACCTGGCAGGACCCGATAACCCGCACCTACGTGGCCTCGCTGGTCGCCCGCCTGCTGCCCTACAGCCACGTCGGCGATCTCGACTGGACCGTCACCCTGGTGGACAGCCGCCTGCTCAACGCCTTCGCCGTGCCCGGCGGGGTGATCGGCGTCAACCAGGGGCTGTTCGCCTTCGCCGACAGCGAGGATGCCTTCGCCTCGGTGCTCGCCCACGAACTCGGCCACCTGGGGCAGGATCACTACGCTCGGCGCAAAGAGCGCGCGGAGGAAACCCAGCTGCCGACCATGGCGGCGATGCTGGCCGGCATGGTGCTGGCCGCCGGTGGTGCCGGCAACGCCGGCATGGCTGCCATGGCCGGCTCCCAGGCGGCCTTTATCCAGGATCAGCTGGCCTACTCGCGGCGCTTCGAGCAGGAAGCCGACCGCGTCGGCCTGCAGGCCATGGCCGATGCCGGCTTCGACCCGCAGGCCATGCCCGCCATGTTCCGCGCCATGCAGCGTCTGACCAGCCTGCAGGGCGGCAATCCGCCGGAGTTTCTGCTCACCCACCCGGTGACCCAGTCACGGATCAGCGATACCCAGGCCCGGGCCGACCAGCTGCCCAGCCCGCCGGAAACCGGCGACGACCCGCGCTATGCGATGATCCGCGCCCGTGCCCTGCTGGCGCTGTATGCCGACGATCCGGAACAGGCCATGGCCCGGCTTCGCGAGGGCAAGGCGCCGCCCGACGCGCAGCACTACCTGCAGGCACTGACCGCCGCTGCTGACCACCGGACCACCCAGGCACTCAATCAGCTCGATGCGCTGGCCGAGCGCTGGCCGGATCTAGCCCTGCTCCCGGCGACCGCCGCCGACGTCGCCCTCGACGCCGGGGACCGCGCCGCCGCGGCGAAGCGAGCCGACCGCCTGCTGCAGCTCATGCCAGACTACTATCCGGCGCAACTCGTGAAGGCTCGGGTGCAACTACAGGACGCTCCCGCCGCCGCCTTCGAGCGGCTGCGCGACATGAGCCGACAGTATCCCGAGAATCCGCGGGTCTTCGATCTGCTGGCGGAAGCGGCGGGCCGCAGCGGTCATCCGCTGTGGGGCATGCTGGCACGTGCCGAGGAACTGCAGCTCACCGGCCACATCGACCGGGCGATCAAGCAGCTCGACATCGCCGAGGAGGACGCCCGGCGGGCCGGGGATTTCGCCATGGCCGGCCGCTTCAAGGCCCGTCGCCGGGACTACCTGGATTACCGCACCACCCTGCAGCAGTTCTAGCGGGCGCTGTGGCAGCGATGACGCCCGAGCCGGTATCGCGACAACACCGGCTCGGGCGGGGTTCATCCGGGTTTAACGCTGGAAGTTGAGCATGCGCTCCAGCGGCTTGAGGGCGCGCTCGCGCAGCTCGGCATCGACGAATACCTCGCCGCTCAACTCGCGCAGCGAGCCGGCCAGGTTGTCCAGCGCGTTCATCGCCATCCACGGGCAATGCGCGCAGCTCTTGCAGGTCGCGCCGTTGCCGGCGGTGGGCGCCTCGAACAGCGTCTTGTCGGGCACCGCCTGCTGCATCTTGAAGAAGATGCCGCGGTCGGTGGCAACGATCAGCCGTTGCTGGGGCAGCTCCCGGGCGGCGTTGATCAGCTGCGAGGTGGAGCCCACCACATCGGCGATCTCGACCACCGAGGCCGGCGACTCGGGATGCACCAGCACCGCGGCGTCCGGATGCAGCGCCTTGAGATCGGTGATGCCCCTGGCCTTGAATTCGTCGTGGACGATGCAGGCACCGTCCCACAGCAGCATGTCGGCCCCGGTCTTGTCACGGATATAGCCGCCCAGGTGCTTGTCGGGGGCCCACAGGATCTTCTCGCCGCGGGCGTGCAGGTGCTCGATCACGTCCACCGCGATGGAGGAGGTCACCACCCAGTCGGCCCGGGCCTTCACCGCCGCCGAGGTGTTGGCGTAGACCACCACGGTGCGGTCGGGATGCTGGTCGCAGAAGGCGCTGAACGCGTCCGCCGGGCAGCCGATGTCCAGCGAGCAGGTCGCCTCCAGGGTGGGCATCAGCACGCGCTTCTCGGGCGAGAGGATCTTGGCCGTCTCGCCCATGAAGCGCACCCCGGCGACCACCAGCGTCGAGGCCGGATGACGGGCACCGAAGCGGGCCATCTCCAGCGAGTCGGCGACGCAGCCGCCGGTCTCCTCGGCAAGCTGCTGGATGGCGTCATCGGTGTAGTAATGGGCGACCAGCACGGCATCGCGCTGCTCGAGCAGCTGCTTGATCTCGTCGATGCGCGCCTCGTCCTCGGCGGCGATCCGCGTCGGGCAATAGGTGCGCGTCAGATGCTCTCGGACGAGAGCACGGGAAGTCATGGTTGTCATCGTGTCTACCACTGCGACAGGCAGGGGCTCCCCCTGCGTTCACCGGAAGCGCCACGGACGATCAGGCTCGTCCGTCACGCACCTGAAACACTGATGGTACTGCGCCGCTCCGACATTGCCCAGCCCCGGAATCCTCCCTACCCCCTCCCGCAGATCCAGGCACACGCAAAAACGCCCCGACAGCAGGGCCGTCGGGGCGTTTTCGGGAAATTCTGGTGGGTCGTGTAGGATTCGAACCTACGACCAATTGGTTAAAAGCCAACTGCTCTACCAACTGAGCTAACGACCCGAAGCGCCATAGGCGCCAGAATCGGCGGGAGTGGTGGGTCGTGTAGGATTCGAACCTACGACCAATTGGTTAAAAGCCAACTGCTCTACCAACTGAGCTAACGACCCGCCGCCGGATCGTCGGAACCGCCACCGATACGGGAGCGGATGGTGGGTCGTGTAGGATTCGAACCTACGACCAATTGGTTAAAAGCCAACTGCTCTACCAACTGAGCTAACGACCCGTCCGACAGGGCGCACATAGTACTTTCCGTGCGCCGAACTGGCAAGCACTTTCTTGATCCGATTCAGCGCTTAACGCGAATGCGGCGCACCGCGCGGCTTGCGCATCGCCCGCACCGGGCGCCGCTTGTTCTTGTCGCGGCTCCAGCGATTCTGTTCCTCGGGCGTCAGGCTCGGCACCTTGCGTGGCTCGAGCCCCGCCATGGCCGACAGGTCATCGATCTCCTCCTGGGTCAGCTCGACCCACTCGCCGGCCTTGGCCCGCTTGTCGAGGAAGATGTTGCCGTAGCGCACGCGCTTGAGGCGGCTGACCGTCAGCCCCTGGGACTCCCACAGCCGGCGCACCTCGCGGTTGCGGCCTTCCATGATCACCACATGGAACCAGGTGTTGATGCCCTCGCCACCGAACTCCTGGATATCGGTGAAGCGCGCCGGCCCGTCCTCGAGCATCACGCCCTCGACCATCGCCACCACGTGCTCGCGCTGGACGTGGCCCATGACCCGCACCGCGTACTCGCGCTCGATCTGCGTCGAGGGGTGCATCAGGCGGTTGGCCAGCTCGCCGTCGGTGGTGAACAGCAGCAGGCCGCTGGTGTTGATGTCCAGCCGGCCGATGGCGATCCAGCGCTCGCCCTTGAGCCGCGGCAGCCGTTCGAAGACGGTACGCCGCCCTTCCGGGTCCTTGCGCGTGCACAGCTCGCCCTCGGGCTTGTTGTACATGATCACCCGGCGCGGCACTTCGGCGTCGGCGCGCAGGTTGACCGGATTGTCGTCGAGGCTCACGCGGTCGCGGATCTCGACCCGGTCGCCGAGCGTGGCGACCTGGCCATTGACCTTGACGCGGCCGTCGCTGATCGCCGCTTCCATCTCGCGGCGCGAGCCCAGCCCGGCACGCGCCAGGACCTTCTGGAGTTTCTCGGTGTTGCTGTTCATGAATCGGATGACATCTCGTCTGATGAGTGATCCGCGCCGCCCGCGGCGCCATCATCGGCGTCGCTGTCTGCTGGGCGGGCGCGTGCGGCCAGGCGTGCCTCGAGATCGGCGAAGCTCAGGCCCGTCCGCGCTGACGCCGTCCCGGCGTGTGTCGTTTCGTCGGCCGTCCCGGCCGTCGGGTCGTGCATTGTGCCGGTTTCCCCGGCGCCTGTCGCCGGCGCATCGCCCGGCGGCGTGTCCCCAGCCGCGCTGGATTCAGCATAGCCCGATTCCTCGCCGAGCTCGACGTCCTGCAGCGCGTGCATCGGCGGCAGCGCATCCAGGGTCTTCAGGCCGAAATCGTCGAGGAACTGCCGGGTGGTGGCATAGACCGCCGGGCGCCCCGGCACGTCGCGGTGGCCGACCACGCGGATCCAGCCACGCTCGCTCAGGGTGCGCATGATCGAGCCGCTCACCGAGACCCCGCGCACCTCCTCAATGTCGCCCCGGGTCACCGGCTGACGGTAGGCGATCAGCGCCAGGGTCTCGAGCAGCGCCCGCGAGTAGCGCTGGGGCCGCTCGTCCCACAGCCGCGCCACCCAGGGCGACAGGCGCCGCCGGATGCGCAGCTGATAGCCCGAGGCCGACTCGAGCAGTTCCAGCGCGCTCTCGGTCAGCCGCGTCTCGAGGTGCGCCAGGGCCTCGCGCAGCTCGCGGCGCGGCGGGCGCTCGTGATCGTCGAAGACCTCCGCCAGCCGCTCCAGCGACAGCGGCTCGCCGGCCGCCAGCAGCGTCGCCTCGAGAATCTCATCCAGCCGGGTTTCGCTCATCGGGGCTCTCCTCGAAGGCACTCTCTGCAAAGGCACTCTCGCCGTGCTCGTCTTCCCAGTCCTCGTTCGCCGTGTCACCGGGCTCCCCGCCCTGCCGGGCACGCACGTGGATGGGTGACAACGGCGCGTTCTGGACGATCTCGATCAGCGCCTCCTTGGCCAGCTCGAGAATCGCCATGAAGGTCACCACCACCCCGGCACGCCCCTCCTCGAGCGTGAACAAGGACTCGAAGGCCACGAAGCGGTCATGGTCCAGGGCCGCCATGATGCGCAGCATGCGCTCGCGGGTCGACAGCACCTCGCGGCTGACGGTGTGCGCCTGGGTCAGCTCGGCCCGCCGCAGGATGCCGGCCAGCGCGCCGAGCAGCTCGTCGAGCTCCACCTCGGGGTGCACCACCCGGGTCTCGAGCGGCGGCAGCGCCGCCCTCGCCGGGAACCAGTCGCGCCCCTGACGCGGCAGTTCGTCGAGCGATTCGGCGGCGTTCTTGAGCCGTTCGTACTCCTGCAGGCGACGGATCAGCTCGGCACGCGGGTCCGCCTCGTCATCCTCGGCGTCGCCCTTCGGTGGCCGCGGCAGCAGCGTGCGCGACTTGATCTCGGCGAGCATCGCCGCCATCAGCAGGTACTCGCCGGCCAGGTCGATCTCCAGCGCCTTCATCAGCTCCACATACTCGATATACTGGCGCGTGATCGCCGCCACGTCGATGGCGAGGATATCCAGGTTCTGGCGGCGGATCAGATAGAGCAGCAGGTCGAGCGGCCCCTCGAAGGTCTCGAGAAACACCCGCAGCGCCTCCGGCGGGATGTAGAGATCCTCCGGCAGCTCGCGCAGCGGCTCGCCGGCGACCAGCGCCAGCACCGTCTCGACGCCCTCGGCACCGGCGTCGCTCGCGGGCGGTTGCTGGCCCGCGGCATCCTGCAGGGCATCGTGAGAAGAGTCGCTGGCCGTCATGGGGGTCCTCGTTCGCCGAACCGGGCAGTCTACCAAGGCCGGGCCACGGAAACACCCTTGCCGAAGCCGTTCCCAGGGCAATCGCCGTTGGCTCTGGCGAGGGCGCCGGGAGCAGGTTGAAGAGGGGGTCCTACGCCATGGCCGGAAAGTGCTCCTTTCCATTCCGGCATTTCCGCCATCCATGGCGGTCAGATGGCGTAGGTAGCGCCCATGGAGGGGTTCACAGCGCCCCCTCGCAGACCTGCCGACGGATCGGCCCGAGTCATGTTGCAGCTATTTGCAGTGGCCCTGGAGTCGTACCTCGCCCGTCACGGACCAGTGCCGGCGGGGGCCGCCCTGCGGTAGCGGCCGGTGTAATCGAACAGCTTCTCGCGCACCTGCCAGTAGCGGCCGACGCGCCGCCCCACCACGAAGTCCGGCGCCTTGAGCCGCCGCTCGCCGTCGATCACCGCCTCGGGCGTCTCCGGTCGCCAGTCGCTGCCCGGGGCACGCAGGTGCGCACGCAGAAACGCCGCGGCGAAGGCCCGCCGCTGGGCCGGGGTCTCGAGCGCGAACCACTCGTCGAGGGTCGCGCCGTCCTCGTCGTGATAGGTCACCTTCAGGCGCGGCAACCCGCGGCCGTTGGTGACCGCGGCCAGCTGCATGCCCGAGACCCGCAGCACCCGAGCGTCCTTGAGCTTCAGCGCGTCGCGCAGCTTGTCGTCGGGGTCGACCAGCCGCGCCCCGCAGCCGTGACAGGCCCGCGCGGCGATGTCGTTCTCGGCACCGCACTGCTCGCAGGTCTTGAAGCGAAAGCGGAACGCGCACTGCTCCATCGCTGTCGGTCTTGACGTTGTGCTTTTAGCGCGGCTTCGGGCGCTATCAACCAGCCCCTGGCAGCGCCGACCGTAATGCTCGATCACCAGATCGCCGTCGCGCTTGCCCCAGAACAGGTTGGCATGCCCGCACTCGGGACATTCGACCTGGACCGGCTCGGCGTCGGAGTCGGGCCGCGGTGCGCCGACTTCCGGTGCGTAGAGATCCCAGGGGTTGCCGGCGTAGTCGAGGATCAGGCAGTCCTGCTTGCCCGGCGCCAGGCGCAGGCCACGGCCGACGATCTGCTGGTACAGGCTCACCGACTCGGTGGGCCGCAGGATGGCGATCAGATCGACATGGGGCGCGTCGAAGCCGGTGGTCAGCACCGCCACATTGACCAGATACTTGAGCCGCTGCGCCTTGAAGGCTTCGATGAGCCGGGTACGCTCGTGCGAGGGCGTGGCACCGGTAAGCAGCGCCGCCTCGGCATCGGGCAGATAGCCCAGGACCTCCTCGGCGTGGGCCACCGTGGCGGCGAAGATCATCACCCCGCGCCGCTCGCGGGCACGCTCGACGACCTCGGCGACGATCGTCGGCGTCGCCCGGTGACCGCTGACCACGCGATTGAGCTCCGCCTCGGCGAAGACGCCGCGCGAACCGGGGGTCAGTCGCGAGAAATCGTAGCGCTCGACAGCGGCGTCGATGCGCCGCGGCTCGGCCAGATAGCCCTGCTTGACCATCAGCCGCAGCGGCTGCTCGAAGACGCAGTCGCGAAAGAAGCAGTCCGCCTCGCCGCGCACCATGCCGTGATGATGGCGGTGGTAGATGAAGCCCTGGCCCAGGCGGTACGGCGTGGCGGTCAGGCCCAGCACCTTGAGGCGCGGGTTGGCGGCGCGGAAATGCGCGATCACCCGCCGATAGCCGGCGTCCTTGTCCGGCGAGACGCGATGGCACTCGTCGATCACCAGCAGGGTGAAATCCCCCACCGCGAAGGCCTCGAGGTTGCGCACCACCGACTGCACCGAGCCGAAAACCACCTGCCGCGCGGCCTCCTTGCGGCCCAGCCCGGCGCTGAAGATGTCGGCCTCGAGACCGTAGGCCCGGTACTTGGCGTGATTCTGCTCGACCAGCTCGCGCACATGGGCCAGCACCAGCACCCGGCCCCGTGCCAGGCGCGCCAGCTCGGCGATCACCAGCGACTTGCCGCTGCCGGTGGGCAGCACCACCACCGCCGGGTCGTCGCCGGCACGAAAGTGCTCGACCACGCGCGCCACGGCCTGGCGCTGGTAGGGGCGCAGCGTCGGCACGTCGGGGCGGTCACTCATGCCGAGGCCTCCTCGCCGACAATGCCCTCCCGGCCTGCCGGAGAGGATTCCCCGGACACGAGAGTTGAAGAAACGGACAACGACCCGACATACTTATGTACACCTCGGCGGCCGACAGGGACGTCGCCGGCCCTGTCTTCGCCCACATCGCAAGAGGAGATGGCCCACCATGAAAGCACCCACCGGTCCCGAATGCCCCGTCTGCGGCAGTCGCGAAAAGCGCTTCCCGCCGGGGCGCGAGGGGCAGTATCACGTCTTCTGCGACAACTGCGACCATGACTTCGGTCGCTACGACCAGTTGATCGGCCAGTTCCGCCACATCCTCGACGATCTCGAGCACCAGCTGGGCATCGACGACGCCTCGCCGCGCTCGACCCCCGAGTCGTCCGACGCCCCGCCGCGCTGACGACCGCGGCACCGCCGCCAGCACAACGTCAAGGCCGCAGCCCGGAGGCTGCGGCCTTTTCGTGGCTGACGCGGTCCGGGGATCAGCCCACCCAGACCCGTGCGTTGCGGAACAGCCGCATCCAGGCGCCGTCGCGGGTCCACTCGCCCGGGCGCCAGGAGTTGGTGACCGCCCGCGCCACGCGCTCGGGGTGCGGCATCATGATGGTCACACGGCCATCGGGCGTGGTGAGACCGGTGACGCCGGACGGCGAGCCGTTGGGGTTGGCCGGGTAGTGGGTGGTCACCTGACCGTAGTTGTCGACATAGCGCAGGGCGACCTGACCGTTGCCCTGCATGGCCCGCAGGTGGCCGCTGTCGCGGAACTCGGCGCGCCCTTCGCCATGGGCCACGGCGATCGGCAGCCGTGAGCCTTCCATGCCGGCCAGCAGGATCGACGGACTCTGCTCGACCCGCACCATCGAGACGCGTGCCTCGAACTGCTCGGACTCGTTGCGCACGAAGCGCGGCCAGCTCTCGGCCCCGGGGATCAGCTCCTTGAGCTGGGAGAGCATCTGGCAGCCGTTGCACACGCCCAGCGCGAAGCTGTCGTCGCGCGCGAAGAAGTCCGCGAACTGCGCCCGCGCCCGCTCGTTGAACCGCACCGACTTGGCCCAGCCGCCGCCGGCGCCCAGCACGTCACCGTAGGAGAAACCACCGCAGGCGACCAGCCCCTTCATGGTGGCCAGGTCGACGCGCCCGGCCAGGATGTCGCTCATGTGCACGTCGAACGTCTCGAAGCCGGCCCTGTCGAAGGCCGCGGCCATCTCGACATGGCCGTTGACGCCCTGCTCGCGAAGGATCGCCATGCGCGGGCGGGCGGTGTTGACGAACGGCGCGGTCACGTCCTCGTCGACGGCGAAGGTCGGCTCCGCGCACAGGCCCGGATCGCGCAGGTCGAGCAGGTTGTCGAACTCGGCCTTGGCGCAGTCGGGATTGTCGCGCAGCGCCTGCAGCCGGTAGCTGGTCTCGGCCCAGGTCCGCTGCGCCAGCGCACGGGTGGTCTCGAGCAGCGGCTCCTCGAACAGCGTGACGCGGACCTGGTCGTCGTAGCGCGGCCGGGCGATGACCCCGCAGGTCTCGATGCCGGCGGCGGCGAACTGCGCCAGCACGAACTCGGTGTCCTGGCGGTTGACCTGAATGACCGCACCGAGCTCCTCGGCGAACAGTGCGCCGGGCGCCGCATAGGCGTCGTCGATCAGCCAGTCGAGCTTGATCTCCAGTCCGCCGCGCCCGGCGAAGGCCATCTCCAGCAGGGTCACCAGCAGGCCGCCGTCGCTGCGGTCGTGATAGGCCAGCAGCTTGCCGTCGGCGTTGAGTCCCTGGATGACCGTGAAGAACGCCTTGAGATCCTCGGCGTCGTCGAGGTCCGGGCACTCGTCGCCCACCTGGCCGTAGACCTGGGCCAGCGCCGAGCCGCCCAGGCGATTACGCCCGGCTCCCAGGTCGATCAGGATCAGGTCGCTCTCGTCCTGATCGAGGCGCAGCTGCGGCGTCAGCGTCTTCAGCGCATCGGTGACGGGGGCAAAGCCGGTGATGTTCAGCGTCAGCGGCGCGGTGACCATCTTGTCCTCGGCGGCGTCGCCCTCGCCTTCCTGCCAGGCGGTGCGCATCGACATCGAATCCTTGCCCACCGGCACGGCGATGCCCAGCGCCGGGCAGAGTTCCATGCCCACCGCATGGACGGCGTCATAGAGCGCCTGATTCTCGCCCGGGTGGTCGGCCGCGCTCATCCAGTTGGCGGAGAGCCGGACGTTGCCCAGCGCCGCGACCGGCGCCGCCGCCAGGTTGGTGATCGTCTCGGCCACCGCCAGGCGCGCGCTGGCCGCCGGGTCGATCAGCGCCACCGGCGGGCGCTCGCCCATCGCCATCGCCTCGCCGGCATGGGTGTCGAACGCGGCCGTGGTCACCGCGCAGTCGGCCACCGGCACCTGCCAGGGGCCGACCATCTGGTCGCGGGCCACCATGCCGGTGATCGAGCGGTCGCCGATGGTGATCAAAAAGCTCTTGGAGGCCACCGCCGGCAGGCGCAGCACGCGATCCAGCGCCTCGCGCAGGTCGAGGTTGTCGAAGTCGGCGCCGGGCATCGGCCGCGCCTCGCGCTCGAAGCCGCGCTGCATCTTGGGCGGCTTGCCGAACAGCACGCTCATCGGCAGATCCACCGGCAGGCTGTCGAAGTGGCCATCATGGACGCGCAGGTGATGGGCCTCGGTGGCCTCGCCGACCACCGCGTAGGGGCAGCGCTCGCGTTGGCACAGCGCATCGAAGGTCTCGAGGTCCTCGGCCGCCACCGCCAGCACGTAGCGCTCCTGGGCCTCGTTGCACCAGATCTCCAGCGGGCTCATGCCCGGCTCGGCGTTGGGCACGTCGCGCAGCTCGAAGCGCCCGCCGCGGCCGCCGTCCTTGACCAGCTCGGGCAGCGCATTGGACAGCCCGCCGGCGCCGACGTCATGGATGAAGGCGATGGGGTTGCCCTCGCCCAGCGCCCAGCAGCGGTCGATGACTTCCTGGGCACGGCGCTCGATCTCGGGGTTGTCGCGCTGCACCGAGGCGAAGTCGAGATCCTCGCTGGAGCTGCCGGAGGCCATGGACGAGGCCGCGCCGCCGCCCAGACCGATCAGCATCGCCGGGCCGCCCATCACGATCAGCCGGGCGCCGACGGGGATCTCGCCCTTCTCGACGTGCGGCGCGCGGATGTTGCCGTAGCCACCGGCAAGCATGACCGGCTTGTGGTAGCCGCGCCGCTCGATGCCGTCGGCGCCCACCGCATCCTGCTCGTAGGTGCGGAAGTAGCCGTTGAGGTTGGGGCGGCCGAACTCGTTGTTGAACGCCGCGCCGCCGATCGGTGCCTCGAGCATGATCGCCAGCGCCGACTGGATGCGCTCGGGCTTGCCGTAGTCGAAGGCTTCCCACGGCTGGACGAACTCGGGAATGCGCAGATTGGAGACCGCGAACCCGGTCAGGCCGGCCTTGGGCTTGCCGCCGCGGCCGGTGGCGCCCTCGTCGCGGATCTCGCCGCCCGAGCCGGTGGCTGCGCCGGGGTGCGGGGCGATCGCCGTGGGGTGGTTGTGGGTCTCCACCTTCATCAGGATATGGATCGGCTCGCGCGTCGCCGCATAGCGCGCCTCGCTGTCGCCCAGCCGCGGCTCGGCGAAGAAGCGACCCGCTTCGGAACCCTCGATCACCGCCGCGTTGTCGCTGTAGGCGGAGAGAATGCCCTCCGGCGCGTGCTGGTGCGTGTTGCGGATCATCTGGAACAGCGAGTGCGGCTGCACCTCGCCGTCGATGGTCCACTCGGCGTTGAAGATCTTGTGCCGGCAGTGCTCGGAGTTGGCCTGGGCGAACATCATCAGCTCGACGTCGCTGGGATTGCGCTCCAGATTCCGGAAGGCCTCCACCAGGTAGTCGATCTCGTCGTCGGCCAGCGCCAGACCCAGCGCACCGTTGGCCTCGACCAGTGCCGCACGGCCGCCGCCGAGAATATCCACCTGCCCCAGCGGCGCGGGTTCGTGATGCGCGAACAGCTTGACGGCGTCCGTAGTGTTGGCCAGGACCGTTTCGGTCATGCGGTCGTGGAGCGTGTCGACGATCGCCGAGAAGGCCGACTCGCTGAGCACGCCGTCCAGCCGCACGCGATAGGCGATGCCGCGCTCGATGCGGCAGACCTTGTCCAGCCCGCAATTGCGAGCGATGTCGGTGGCCTTGGACGACCAGGGCGAAATGGTACCCAGGCGGGGCACGACCAGGAACAGGTGGCCGGTGCGCGGCGCCTCGGCATCGTCCCGGGCGCCGTAGGTCAGCAGGCTGTCGAGCACCTCGCGTTCGCGGGCGTCCAGCTCTCCGTCGAGGTCCGCGAAGTGGACGTACTCGGCGTGCAGCGAGTCGACCTCGGGGACCCGCTCGCGCAGGGTGCTGAGCAGCTTGGCATGGCGGAAAGCGGAAAGGGCGGGCGCTCCTCGCAGTTCGAGCATGTCGAAAGAAGCCTCTGAAGAAAGCCGAAAGATGGTGGCCGCGGCGGCGGCAATGAGCGCCCATGATACTGGAAAGGGAAGATATCGAGAAATCCGCGGCTGCGTGGAAAGGCTCGAGATGACAGTTTCCCGACCGCCGGGTATGGTGGGCCGTCCACTGTAACCGACTGCAACACATGCTCCAGGCTTTCGCTCGCCACCGGCGTCGCACCGCGCTGACCGGGCTGGGTGCCATGCTGCTGAGCTGGCCGACCCGGCAGGCGCCGCCCGACGACGCCCTGCTCGCGGCGATTCGTGGCCGCGACTTCCTGCAGGTGGCCACCCGCAACACGCCGACCACCTATTACCAGGGGCGACAGGGGCCGACCGGCTTCGAGTTCGAGCTGGCCCGACGCTTCGCGGATCGCCTGGGCGTGAGCCTGGCGCTGGACAGCGACGGCAACATCGACGACGTGCTCTCGGCGGTACGCGACGGCGACGCCGACCTGGGGGCGGCCGCCCTGCCGCTGGACCCGTCCCTGCCGGGCGTGAACTTCAGCCGCGCGATCATGACGCTGCAGCCACTGGTGGTATACCGGCGCGGCCTGCCGCCGATCGACACGCCCGAGGACCTGATCGGGCATTCCATCGGCGTGATCAAGGGCTCGGGGGCCGGTCTGGTGCTGCGCGAGCTGCAATCCCGGCTGACGAAACTGAGCTGGAAGGAATCGGCGGATCTCGAGGTGGCCGACCTGCTGAGCATGGTGGAAAACGGCGAACTGGACGCGGCGGTGATCTATGAGCACCAGTTCAAGCTCAACCGCCTGTTCTTTCCCGGGGTGGAGAACGGCTTTTTGATCGGCGACCCGCTGAGCCTGGCCTGGGCCCTGCCCGCCAGCGGCGGCCTGGCCCTGCTGCGCCGGGTCAACGCCTTTCTTGACGCCATGCAGGGCAGTGGCACGCTGGACACCCTGATCAACCGCTACTTCGGCCACGACGACTATCTGGAGTACGTCGGCGCACGCACCTTCATTCAGCAGGCCAACCAGCGCCTCGACGACTACAAGGACGACTTCATCACCGCTGCCAAGGACACCGGCTTCGACTGGAAGTTGCTCGCCGCCCTGGGCTATCAGGAGTCCCACTGGAAGCCCCGCGCCACCTCGCCGACCGGCGTGCGCGGCCTGATGATGCTGACCGAACGCACCGCTCAGGAAGTGGGCGTCGACAACCGCCTGGATCCCGCCCAGAGCATCGAGGGCGGCGCCCGCTATCTGCGCGAGATGGAGCAGCGCCTGCAGCCCGAGATCCAGGGCCAGGACCGCCTGTGGATGGCGCTGGCCGCCTACAACGTCGGCCTGGGCCACCTCTACGACGCCCAGAAGATCGCCGACATGCGCGGTGACGACCCCTACGCCTGGCCCGATGTGCGCAAGGCCTTGCCCCTGCTGCAGAAGCGCGAGTGGTACAGCCAGGTCCGCCACGGTTACGCCCGGGGCGGCGAGCCGGTGATCTACGTGCGCAACATCCGCCGCTACTACGAGATCCTCAACTACATGGAGCGCAGCGAGCAGCAGTTCTTCCAGCTCAACCAGCGCGCCCCCGGCGAGGCGGACACTCAGCAGCTGTTCGACGTGGTGCCGCCGGTCCTGTAGCGCTCACTCCACCCCGCCTTCCGGCGCACGCCGCGCGGCGAAGAACTCCTGCATCAGCCGCCGCGCCCGGGCCGCCAGCACGCCGCCCTCGACCGCCACCCGGTGATTGAACCACGGCTGGGCGAACAGGTTGGCGCGGGACTCCACCATGCCGGTCCGGGGCTCGGCGGCGGCGTACACCACGCGCGCCAGCCGCGCGTTGATGATCGCCCCGGTGCACATCAGGCAGGGCTCGAGCGTCACGTACAGGGTACAACCTGCCAGGCGGTAGTTGGCCCGTCGCTCGGCGGCGGCGCGCAGCGCACGAATCTCGGCATGGGCGCTGGGGTCGTGGCCGCTGACCGGCGCATTGTAGCCGGTGCCGATCAGTTCACCGGCGGCATCCACCACCACCGCCCCCACCGGAACCTCGTCGCGTGACAGCGCCTCGCGGGCCTGGTCCAGGGCACGGTGCATATAGTAGGTGTCGCTGCGCATGAACGGGGTCTCGGGTATCCTGTCGATGGATATAGGTTACACGCAGGGAGAACACGCATGACACACGCACTCGACGGCCTGGTTTCACTGCTGGGTCTGGAGATGCTCGAGGAGAACCTGTTCCGGGGACGCAGTCAGGATCTCGGCTTCCCCCAGCTGTTCGGCGGCCAGGTCCTCGGTCAGGCGCTCTCCGCCGCCAGCCAGACCGTCGACCCGGCGCGGCGCGTGCACTCCCTGCACGGCTACTTCCTGCTCGCCGGCGACGCTCACCATCCGGTGATCTATCAGGTGGACCGGGTGCGCGACGGCGGCAGTTTTTCCACGCGCCGGATCAGCGCCATCCAGCACGGCCGCACGATCTTCTTCTGCAGCGCCTCGTTCCATGTCGACGAGCCCGGCTTCACCCACCAGGCGCGCCGGCCCGACGTCGCCGATCCCGACACCCTGATCGCCGAGGGCGCCGAACCACAGCGTTTCGACGGCCACCCCGTGGAATTCCTGCACCTGCCGGACGGCGAGCGCGACGGCATGCCCACCAAGCGGCTGTGGTTCCGCCTGGCCGGCGAACTGCCCGACGACGCCATCCTGCACCGCTATCTGCTGGCCTACAGTTCGGACTTCAATCTGCTGACCACCAGCCTGATCGGCCACGGCACCCGCTTCGGCGATCCGCGGCTGCGCATCGCCAGCCTCGACCATGCCCTGTGGTTCCACCGCGACGCGCCGATCAACGACTGGCTGCTCTACGACATGGAAAGCCCCTGGGCCGGCGGCGCGCTCGGTTTCGCCCGCGGCAGCCTCTTCGACCGGGCCGGCCGGCTGGTCGCCTCGTCGGCGCAGGAGGGGCTGGTACGGCTCAAGGACGCCTGATTCTCCCCGCGACCTCCGCCGAAACGCCAGCGGCCGACCCCGAAGGGTCGGCCGCTGTGCGTGATCGCCGGTGAGAGGGTCGCGGTTCAGGCCGCGTCCTTCTTCAGCGAGGCCATGTCGATGACGAAGCGATAGCGCACGTCACCCTTCTGCATGCGATCCCAGGCTTCGTTGATATTCTGGATGTCGATCATCTCGACGTCGCAGGTGATGCCCTTCTCGGCGCAGAAATCGAGCACCTCCTGGGTCTCGGGGATACCGCCGATCAGCGAGCCGGCCAGCACGCGGCGCCGGAAGATCAGGTTGGCCCCTGCCACGCCGGGCTCGAGCGGCTGCATCTGGCCGACCAGGATGTGCGTGCCGTCGTAGGTCAGGGCCTGCAGGTACGGGTTCAGGTCATGCTCGTTGGGCACGGTATCGAGCATGAAGTCGAAGGTCTCGGCGACCGCCGCCATCTGCTCCTCGTCGGTGGAAACCACCACGTGGTCGGCACCGTTGGACTTGGCCTCGGCCACCTTGCTCTCGGAGCGGGTGAAGATGGTCACCTCGGCGCCCAGCGCCTTGGCCAGCTTGACCCCCATGTGGCCCAGGCCGCCCATGCCGATCACGCCGACCTTGTGTCCCGGCTTGACGCCATAGTGCTTGAGCGGCGAGTAGGTGGTGATGCCGGCACACAGGATCGGCGCGGCTGACTTCAGGTCGATGCCTTCCGGCATGCGCAGCACGAAGCGCTCGCTGACCACGACCTTGTCGGAATAGCCGCCCTGGGTCAGGGTGCCGTCGTGCGGATCCTCGCTGCCGTAGGTCATGGTGAAGCCTGTAGCGCAGTACTGCTCCAGGCCGTCTTCACAGGCCTGGCAATGGCGGCAGGAATCGACCATGCAGCCCACGCCGACCAGGTCGCCCTCCTTGAAGTTCTTGACGTCGCTGCCCACGGCGGTCACGCGGCCGACGATCTCGTGGCCCGGCACCACCGGGTAGGCCGCCATGCCCCAGTCGTCGCGGGCGAAGTGCAGGTCACTGTGGCAGACGCCGCAGTAGAGAATCTCGATCGAGACATCATCGGAGCGCGGCTCGCGACGATCGAAGGCATACGGTTCAAGCACCGACTCGGCGGAATGGGCAGCATAACCCTTGGCGTTGGCCATGAAGTCACTCCCTGTTGGATCATGAAACCCGCCGGCCACGGCGGCCGGCATACGGGACGAATAACGCCGCACAGTGTGGTTCATGGCCCCGCCAACGGCCATGCCGGATTCTGTGCGATTCATGCCCGATACTCCACAGCCTCCCACCCATGCCCTGAAAAACCGCGGATTTTCTGCTCAGGAGTACGTTATCCTGAGACTTTCACGGCAAACCTACAGGCTCACCGATGACCGCCATCACCGCCCCATCGCTGGCGACCGCGACGCCGACCCGTCTGCAGCGCATGGCCGCGCTGATCGCTCCGCTCGTCGACGGCGACGGTTTCCAGCCCACCGCACTGCCGGGCGTGCAGCTGATCGCCTCGCACTGCGGCCACGCGCGCACGCCGCTGATCTACGAACCCAGCCTGATCATCATCGTCCAGGGCGGCAAGATCGGCTACCTGAACGAGCGCGTGATTCACTACGGCGCCGGCCACTACCTGGTCCAGGCCCTGCCGCTGCCCTTCGAGTGCGAGACCCAGGCCAGCGACCGGGAGCCGCTGCTGGGTGTCTCGATCCGCCTGGACCGGCTGATGCTCGGCGAGCTGGCCCGCCCCTGGCTCAGGGCCGGGCAGGAGCGCCCCGCCGGTCCGCCGACGCCGATGGCGGCCGTACCCCTGGAGGGGCGCATGGCGGAAAACGTCACCCGCCTGCTCGACTGCCTGCACGACCCGCTGGTCGCCGAGACACTCGGCGAGGCCCGCCTGCGCGAAGTGGTCTTCGAGGCCCTGCGCGGCCCCCAGGGCGAGTCGCTGCTGCAGCTGCTGGCCACCTCCGGCCAGTACGCGCGCATCGGCGAGGCGCTGGACTTCCTGCACCGCCACTACGCCCAGCCGCTGACGGTGGACCGCCTCGCCGAGCAGGTCAGCATGAGCGCCTCGCACTTTCACCACCACTTCAAGCGCACCACCCATCTGGCGCCCATGCAGTATCTCAAGCGGCTGCGCCTGCTCAAGGCGCGCTCGCTGCTCGACCAGCAGGGCTGGCAGGTCGGGCGTACCGCGACTGCGGTGGGCTACCAGAGCCCCTCGCAGTTCAGTCGCGACTACAAGCGCTACTTCGGCCTCAGTCCCGGCGCGGAGCGCCGCCACCCGCTCGACACTGCCGGCGTCACAGGGCCATGAGCCCCTGAACCAGGTAGACCGCGCCCACGACCGTGACAATCCAGCGCGTCCAGTAGCGAAAGTGGGCATTGCTGAGCCGCCGCAGGACACCATTGCCCGCACGGGTACCGAGGAAGGCCACCGGCACGGCCAGCGCGATGGCCCCCCACTGGTCGGCGCTCAACGCCAGGGCCGAACCGGCATAGAAGAGGATCTTGATGGCGTGGGCGATCACCTGTACGGCCGCCTTGGTGGCGACGATCTGGCGACGATCCATCCCGGTGCGAATGAAGAACAGGTCGATGGTCGGCCCGGAGACGCCGGCGGCGATGGTCAGGCCCCCGGCGATCACCCCGCACGCCAGCGCATGACCGGGCCGCGAGGCATCGAAGTGGAACCAGCGCCGGGGGATCCACACCAGCACCGGCATCACGCCGATCAACAGCGACACGATGGTGACATCCGGGTGATAGTCCAGCCAGGCCAGAGCCACGGCCGAGACGGCGCCGCCGGAGGCGATCAGGGCGACGATGCGCGGCGCGATGTACTGGCGCGACAGCCAGGCCCGCGAGCCATTGGAGGCCAGCTGGATGACGCCATGCACGACGATCGCCACACTGGCCGGCAGCGCCAGCAGCAGGCACCCCAGCAGGATCAGGCCGCCGGCCATGCCGAAGATGCCTGACAGCGCCGAGGTCAGGAAGACGACGGCGAAGAACGCAACGGTCAGGGGAAGCGTCACGGCGTCAGGCTCCTCTCGACAGGCGATGAACGACGATGCCACGTCGCCATCGGTATCGGCTAAAATAGCCATGTTACCATCGGCGGCCGGGGCTCGCAGCGCCCTGCCCCATGCTGGCGCGGTGCGTTGGCGCACCGCCCGTCGTGTCGAGGTATAATTCAACGCGCCGCGCTGACGGCTGCACCGCGTCACGTGCATCACCAGGCAAGCAGGGCGGAATCGGGCGAACACACGCCGATTACGATGGCTGAGCGCGTATTCACGTGTGCCTTCCCGGCCCGATAATGATGCCCCCTGCGGGCCGGCCGAGGACAATCGCTAAGCTGTCGTTAAGAATTCGCGCCCACCCTGTCGCCACCCTCATCACGCCATCGCTGGAACTTCGATGCTTCGATCCCTATCCACTCGCTTGTCGTCATGGCCCCGGATCCACACCTGGCAATCGGGCCTGTTGCTGACCCTGGTCACCGCCGTCGCGGTCGCCGTGATCCGGGTCACCCACCTGCCGTTGATGCCCATCGACGAGACACGCTATCTCTCGGTGGCCTGGGAGATGTGGCAGCACCATAGTTTCCTGGTCCCGCTGCTCAACGGTGAGACCTACGCCCACAAACCGCCGCTGCTGTTCTGGGTGATCCAGGCTGCCTGGGCGCTGTTCGGCACCAGCGATATCGTGGCACGCCTGGCGGTCCCGACTGTCGGCCTGCTGGCCTTCCCGCTGCTGGTGGCCATCCAGCGCGAGTGGCCCGAGTCACAGGCACCGGGCATCCGCTGGGCACCGCCGGTGCTGCTGGCCATGACCATGTGGTTCGTCTACATGGCCCTGAGCATGTTCGACATCCTGCTGACCACCTGCTTCCTGGTCGCGGTGCTGGGCTGGGTGCGCTACGTACACCGCGATGATCGTCGCTGGGTATGGCTGGCCGGCTTCGGCCTGGGCCTGGCCCTGCTCGCCAAGGGGCCGGTGATCCTGATCTACTGGCTGCCGCTGACCCTGAGCATGCGCTTCTGGCGCCCCGAGGGCGTGACCATCGGCGCCCGCCACTACTGGGCGATCCTGCCGGCCACCCTGCTCGGTGCCGCCGTGGTACTGGCCTGGGCCATCCCCGCCGCGATCGATGGCGGCCCCGCCTACGCCGAGGCGATCTTCTGGGGGCAGTCCGCCGGTCGCGTGGCCAACGCCTTCGACCACGCCCGCCCCTGGTACTGGTACCTGCCGCTGCTGCCGCTTTTGACCCTGCCCTGGCCGACCGTCTGGCTATGGCGCCGTCCGCTGACGAGCGGTTCACTCGAGCGCTTCGCCCTGTGGGGCTGCCTGCCGCCGCTGGCGATCCTGAGCCTGGTCAGCGGCAAGCAGATTCACTACCTGATGCCGGCCCTGCCCTTCCTGGCGATCTGGGTGGCCGGACAGATCGAGCGTCATCCGCCGCGGCGTACCTGGCTCTACCGTGCTCTGCTGCTGGTACTCGCCGCCCTGATGGTGGCCTTGCCGGAGATCGCCCAGCGCTTCTACCCGCTGGCGCCCCTGTCCAATGCCGCGCGCCTGACGGCGCTGGTGCCGCTGGCGTTCATCGCCTGGCTGAGCCTGCATTCCCGGCGCGTGGTCATGACCCTGGCCTGGCCGCTGAGCCTGCTGGCCCTGCTGGTGGGGCTGTCGCCGGCGCTGACTCGCTACTATGACGTCACGCCGATCGCCCGCGAGATCGGCCATCAGCAACAGCAGGGCGTGCCGGTCGCCTATATCGGCGACTATGCCGACCAGTTCCGCTTCCTCGGCCGCCTCACCCACGACATGGCCGTGATCGACTCCGACGAGGTCGCCGCCTGGAGTGCCGACCACCCGCAGGGCGCGCTGATCGAGGTGCTCGACGAGGTCTCGCCCGCCCAGCGTGACGCGGCGCTGTTCACCCAGCCCTACCGCGGCAGCGTCCTGGTGCTGATGCCCACCGCCCGCTACGGCCTGCTCGACCGCTGAGCCACCCCCTCCGCCCCCGAACACGAAAGGGCCCGGCATCCGCCGGGCCCTGTCGTCAGGCACAACTCGCGATTCGTTCACCGGGCAGCGTCAGGCGATATCATCCGGCCCCGGCGCCCGCTTGTGGCCGGTCACCATCGAGCGCGCCAGGTTCTCGCGATGCTGCCAGCTCGAGGCGATCACCCCGGCCACGTGCAGGCCGACCAGTGCCAGCAGGGCGTTGCCCAGGAACTGGTGAGTCTCCTGCACCCAGGCCACGCCCCAGAAGGCGTCGGTGGTCTGCAGCCAGCCGGTGAGCGCCTGCGCGGCCAGCCCCGCCAGCAGCACGGCGATCATCAGCCCCCCGGCCGGATTGTGACCGAGGTAGCGCGGTTCCCGGCGGCGTGCCATCGCCTTCAGATGACCCAGCGCCGCACCCGGCGAGGCGATGAAGTGGCGGAACCGCACGTGGTGCGGCCCCACCAGACCCCACAGCAACCGCCAGGCGATCAGGGCGGCGACGCTGTAGCCCGCCCACTCGTGGACCGTCTGCCAGACGCCCGACGTCAGCCAGGCGGTGGCGAAGGCGGTCACCAGACTCCAGTGAAAGAGGCGCGTCCACAGGTCCCAGACCTTGATGGTGGCAGTCTCGTGGGTCATGGATCAGTCGTCCTCGCCCCCGACCGGGGCCAGCGTCCTGGGATTGAAGTAGACTTCACGGCGATGGCCGTCGGCATCCAGCGCGTAGACCTCGTAGCAGCCCTCTTCCTGCTTGACTCGCTTGATGTCCCAGCCCTTCGCCGAGAGCTGCTGTTCCAGAGCGCTCTGGGGCTGCCACTGGTCCTTGGGCACCTGGCAGCGATCGCCGGCCAGGGCGCTGCCGGCCAGGGTCAGGGCGGCGAGGGCGGTTGCCGTCAGCACGGTCGTCTTCATGGAAATCTCCTCTCAGGGTGTTATTGGTGTCACGCGCGGTGACCGTGCCCACGCTAGAGCCCCAAGCTTAACGATGGCTTAAGAGGAGAATGACGAAGCGATGACGGCGCGCGGTGCGGCCTGGCCGGGCCTGGCCTGGCCGAACCCGGGCATCACACCACCAGCACGTTGCCCAGCATACCGATCATGAAGCCCATCACCGCGCCCAGCGGCGGGGTCCAGTGATTGCGCATCCGCGACTGCGGTGCGATGTCCTGAAAGACCAGATAGAGGATCCCGCCCCCGGCGAAGGCCATGATCGCGGCGGTCAGTGCCGGCCGATCCTCCAGGAACAGGTAGCCCAGTCCTGCCGCCAGCGGCCCCAGCACGCTCACCGCCAGCAGCACCAGCAGGATCCGGCGGGAGGACAGCCCCAGCCGGCGCATGTCGCGGAAGGCGTTGAAGCCTTCCGGCAGGTTCTGCAGGCCGATGAAGGCCGCCAGCAGCGTGCCCAGCCGCCGGTCGTGGCCGAACACCGCCCCCAGCGAGATCGCCTCCGGCACGAAGTCCATGAGCAGCGCCATGAACTGTGCCCAGTTGCCGCCACGCCGCTCGAGGTAGGCATCGATCACGCAGAACAGCCCGCCCCCGACCAGAAAGGCCGCCGCCAGGCCGGCCGGCGGCAGCGCCACCATGCCCTCGGGGATCAGGGCGAAGGCCACCGCCGCCACCAGGATGCCGCCCCCGAAGGCCACGATGCCGTGCATCAGCTCCTGCTGGGTCGCCGTCCGGGCCCGCCCGCCGAGCCGGGCGCCCAGGCCGCCGGCAAAGGCGCACAGCCCGGACAGCCAGGCGACGGTGACGATGGTGGCAAGGATATCCATGACGCGCGCTGCTCCCTCCGGCTCGAGATGAGGCCCGAGTATGCCACGAGCCCGTTGCCCACGACCTCCCTCGCTAGCCGCGGCGCGACTTATCCGGTAAGCTGCAGGCCCGCTGCCCCGCCGGCACCTTCGCGCCGGCCCCATCCTGCAGCCACCGAGAGATTTCATGAGCTTTGCTTCCCTGGGGCTGTCCGCCCCGCTGCTGAAGGCCGTGGCCGAACAGGGCTACGACACGCCGTCACCGATTCAGGCCAAGGCGATCCCCGCCGTGCTGGAAGGCCGCGACGTGATGGCCGCCGCCCAGACCGGCACCGGCAAGACCGCCGGCTTTACCCTGCCGCTGCTCGAGCGGCTCAAGGAGGGCCCGCGCGCCCGTCCGCGCCAGGTCCGCGCCCTGGTGCTCACCCCGACCCGCGAGCTGGCCGCCCAGGTCGGCGAGAGCGTGGCCACCTACGGCAAGCACCTGCCACTGACCAGCACCGTGGTCTTCGGCGGGGTCAAGATCAATCCGCAGATCGCCGCCTTGAAGCGCGGCGTCGACGTGCTGGTCGCCACACCCGGCCGCCTGCTCGACCTGCACGGCCAGCAGGCCGTGAACTTCGATGCCCTCGAGGTGCTGATCCTCGACGAGGCCGACCGCATGCTCGACATGGGCTTCATCCACGACATCCGCCGGATTCTCAAGGTGCTGCCGGCCAAGCGCCAGACGCTGATGTTCTCGGCCACCTTCTCCGACGAGATCCGCCGCCTCGCCAAGGGCCTGGTCGACGAGCCGGTGGAGGTCGACGTCGCGCCGCGCAACACCACCGCGGCCACGGTGAACCAGTGGGTCTGCCCGGTGGACAAGCCGCGCAAGCCGGCGCTGCTCAGCCACCTGATCCACAGCGAGGGCTGGGATCAGGTGCTGGTGTTCACCCGCACCAAGCACGGCGCCAACAAGCTCACCCGCCAGCTCGAGGCCGACGGCATCGAGGCCGCGGCGATTCACGGCAACAAGAGCCAGAACGCCCGCACCAAGGCGCTCGGCGGCTTCAAGTCCGGTGAGATCCGCGTGCTGGTGGCCACCGACATCGCCGCCCGCGGCCTGGATATCGACCAGCTGCCGCAGGTGGTCAACTTCGAGCTGCCCAACGTCGCCGAGGATTACGTTCACCGCATCGGCCGTACCGGCCGAGCCGGTGCCAGCGGGCAGGCCGTGTCGCTGGTGTGCAAGGAAGAGAGCAAGGAGCTCGCCGGCATCGAACGGCTGATCAAGCGCAACCTGCCGCGCCACCCGATCAGCGGTTTCGAACCGGGCCAGGCCGTCGACACGCCCGACGCCGAGCGCAAGCCCGGCGCACGCCGCGGCCAGCCTCGGCCCGCGCCCCGTGGCGACACTGCGTCACGCCCCGACGAGGAAGCCCGCCAGCGTCCGCGTCGCCGCCGGCGTGGCGGTCGCAACCGCCGGCGCGGCAATGGGGCCGCCGCCGGCGAATAGGCCGCGTTACCGACCTGACGCCAGACGCACGACGGCGGGCCAATGGCCCGCCGTCGTGCGTCTGGCCCATGCGTTCAGGGCGCCGCCGAGCAACACCCCCGCGCCACTTCGTGGGACAGCCGAATATGCGTGTCCAGCAGGGCCCGGGCTCCCTGGATGTCGCGGGCCAGCGCCAGCTCCACCAGCGCCGCGTGCTGCTCGTCCAGCGTGGTGCGGATTCCGGGGTTGGGCGGCGCCATGCGCCGATAGCGATCGAACTGGTCGTGCAGCTGGCCGATGAAGCGCAGCAACCAGGGCGACCCGCAGGCCCCCAGCAACGCCCGGTGAAAGCGCAGGTGCGCCTGTTCCCACTCCTCGATGCGCTCCGGCTGCTCGTCCGCCCGCCGCAGGCGATGCGCCGCTGCCAGCAGCTGCGACTCCCACTCGGAATCCCCGTTCTGGAACGCCTGGGTCAAGGCCATGCACTCCAGCTGCGTGCGCAGCCCGGCGATATCGTCGAGCTCCTCGAGACGCATCGCCGGCACCCGAAAGCCCCGCTGGTTCTCCTGCTCGAGCAGGCCATAGGCCGCCAGCCGATTGAGCGCCTCGCGCAGCGGGCTCAACCCCACCCCGTAGTGCGTCTTCAGCGCGCTGATGGCGAGCTTCTCGCCGGCCGCGAAACGCCCGCGTATCAGGTCATGCTTGAGCGCCTCGAAGACCTGGCTGGACGCCGTGGTGCCGGCGGAGGGCGATGTGGTCATGGTGCCCCTCTCGTTGATCGATCGCGGTGACGAAAAAACAGGCTGTTGACGTTATCCCAGTCACGGGCCATAGTCATTTCCCTAAAAATCGATTTTTTTATCAATAACGATTTATACCACAACAATCGATTGGAGACGGCATGCTGACGCCCTTTTCCCCCGCCACCCCGTATCCTTCGCAACGCAGTGCCACCTATGCCCGTCATGGCATGGTCGCCGCCTCCCAGCCCCAGGCCAGCCAGATCGGCCTCGACATGCTCGCGCGCGGCGGCAACGCGGTGGATGCCGCCATCGCCACCGCCGCGGCCTTGACGGTCGTCGAGCCGACCGGCTGCGGCATCGGCGGCGATGCCTTCGCGCTGGTGTGGATCGCCGATGATAATCACGGCAAGGGCCGGCTCCACGGGCTCAATGCCAGCGGCCAGGCCCCCCAGGCCCTGACCCGCGAGGCGGTGATGGCGTCAGGCCACGGCGAAATGCCGCTCTACGGCTGGACGCCGGTCACGGTGCCGGGTACCCCCGCCGCCTGGGCCGAGCTGTCACGCCGTTTCGGCAAGCTGGATTTCGCCACCCTGCTGGAACCGGCGATCCGCCTGGCCCGCGACGGCTTTCCCGTGTCGCCGGTCATCGCCAGCCTCTGGCAGCGCGCCGAGTCCACTTTCCGCAAGCACCTGACCGACCCCGCCACGGCCGCCTGGTTCGACACCTTCACGCCGGCGGGACGCGCCCCGCGGGCCGGCGAGTGGCACCGCTGCGAGGACCAGGCCCGCACCCTGGAGGCGATCGCCGAGACCCGCGCCGAGAGCTTCTATCGCGGCGAGCTCGCCGAACGCATCGACGTCTTCTCCCGCGAGACCGGCGGCTACCTGCGTGGCACGGACCTCGCCGCCTACGCGCCCGAGTGGGTCACGCCCATCGCCGCGCGCTACCGGGACGTGGATGTCTGGGAAATCCCCCCCAACGGACAGGGCCTGGTGGCGCTGATGGCCCTGCGCATCCTGGAAGGCTTCGATCCGGTCGGGCGCGACGACCCGGCCACCCTGCATCGCCAGCTCGAGGCCATGAAACTGGCGTTCATCGACGGCCAGACCCACATCACCGAACCCGCGCACATGACGCACGACGTCGCCGCCCTGCTGAGCGACGCCTACACCCGGGAGCGGCGCGCCCTGATCGGCGAGCACGCCCTCGACCCGCGCCCCGGTCAGCCGCAGGCCGGCGGTACCGTCTACCTGGCCACCGCCGACGACGCCGGCAACATGGTGTCGTTCATCCAGAGCAACTATCACGGCTTCGGCTCCGGCGTGGTGGTACCGGGCACCGGCATCGCCATGCAGAACCGCGGCCACAACTTCAGCCTCGACCCCGGGCACGACAACGTGCTGGCTCCGGGCAAGAAGACCTTCCACACCATCATTCCGGGCTTTCTGACCCGCGACGACGGCGTGCCGCTGGGCCCGTTCGGGGTGATGGGCGGCTTCATGCAGCCCCAGGGGCACGTCCAGGTGGTGACCAACCTGGTCGACTTCGGCCTGAACCCGCAGGCCGCGCTCGACGCGCCCCGCTGGCAATGGATGGGCGGCAGGCGCATCGGCGTCGAGCATCATTTCCCCGCGCCCCTGGTGCGCGCCATGGCCGAGCGTGGCCATGACATGCGGGTCGAGCATGACAGTCGCGGCTTCGGACGCGGGCAGATGATCATTCGCGACCCCGACACCGGGGTCTACTGCGGCGGGACCGAACCGCGCACCGACGCCAGCATCGCGGTGCTGTGACCATGGCGTCGCAACGACAGCTGTTTCTCGCCTTCCTGCGCGTGGGCCTGTTCGGCTTCGGCGGCGGCCCGTCGATGATCCCGCTGGTGCACCAGGAGGTGGTCAAGCGCCATGCCTGGATGGACGACGAGGCCTTCGCCGACGTGCTGGCGATCGGCAACACCCTGCCCGGCCCCATCGCCACCAAGATGGCCGGCTACATCGGCTATCGGGTCGGGGGTGCCCTGGGCGCCGTCAACGCGGTGATCGCCGTGGTCGCCCCGGTGGTGGTCGCCATGGTCGCGCTGCTCGGGCTCTACGCCCGGCACGGTGACCAGGGCTGGGTCCAGGGCATGGGCCAGGGCGTGGTGCCGGTGGTGATGGTGATGATGGCCAGGCTGACGCTGGATTTCTTCAACAAGGCCCGGGCCGGCCTCGGCTGGGTGCTCACCCTGGCCCTGGGCGGCGCGGCGGGCGTGCTGATCTACGGGCTCGGCATCCACCCGGGGCTGGTGATCGGCGCCCTGCTCGTCGCCGCCCTGCTGCGCCCCGAACGGCGCGAGTCCACGAAGGAGGCCAACTGATGCTCTACTGGCACCTCTTCATCGCCTTCTTCATCCCCAACATCGTCGGCTATGGCGGCGGCCCGGCGATCATCCCGCTGATCGAGAACGAGGTCGTGGGCCGCTACGGCTGGATGACCGCCCAGACCTTCGCCGAAACCCTGGCACTGGGCAACGCCCTGCCCAGCCCCATCGCCACCAAGATGGCCGGCTACATCGGCTACGACATCGGTGGCGTTCCCGGCGCGCTCGTCGCCCTGTTCGCCACCGTGGCCCCCTCGCTGCTGCTGATGCTACTGGCGCTGGGCACGCTGTATCGCTACCGCGACTCGATCAAGGTCAAGTCGATGAGCCAGTGGGTGCGCCCGGTGGTCATGGTGCTGATGGCATTTCTGACCTGGCGCTTTCTCGACGAGGGGCTGGCAAGTGCCGGCCTCCTGCACACGGCGATCATCGGCGGCGTGGCGGCGCTGCTGTTGGGCGCAACACGGATCCACCCCGCCGTCGCGGTGTGCTTCGGACTCGGTTATGGCGCGCTGCTGCTGGGCTAGCGCGCCAATGAGCATCCAGGCGGCGCCGGGCGCCGTCCGGACCGGCCCGCTGGGGCCTTAACATTCCACAGCCAACAAGGACAAACAGCATGGCTACCCTATCTCGGACTTTGCGTCACATTACCCAACAACCCTGGAAAGCCGCCGTCGGCGGGCTGCTCGCCGGCAGCCTGGCGCTGGCCGGGGGCAGTGCACTGGCCGCCGAAGGCGATTATCCCACCAAGCCGGTCGAGCTGATCGTTCCCTGGTCACCGGGCGGTGGCAGCGACACCCTGATGCGCGTGGTCTCGAATCATGCCGAGCCCTACCTCGACCAGCCGATGCCGGTCATCAACATGCCCGGGGTCAGCGGCACCATCGGCCTCAAGGAGCTGTCCCAGCGCGATGCCGACGGCTACAGCGTGGGCCAGCTTCACGAGGGGCTGCTGGTGGCCAACCATACCGGCCTGACGCCGCTGAACTGGGACGACTTCGCCCCGGTCGCGGCGCTGACCGCCTCGCCCCAGTACCTCACCGTCAACGCCGACAGCCCCTGGCAGACCTTCGGCGAATTCATCGACTACGCCAAGCAGCATCCCGGGGAAATCCGGGTCGGCGTCACGCTCGGCGGCATTCCCCACCTGCATGCGGCGATGATCGAGGATGCCGAGGATCTTTCCTTCCGCTACGTCGGCTTCGAGGGCACCGGTGCCCGCATTCGGGCACTGGTCGGTGGACACATCGACGCGGCGATCGGCGACATCGCCTCCAGCGGCGAGTTCGTCAAGAACGGGGACCTGCGCTTCCTCGCGGTCGGCAGCCAGGAGCGCCAGGACGAGACGCCGGACGTCCCGACCTTCGCCGAGCTGGGCTATGACCAGCTGTCGCTGAACATCATCCGCGGCATCATCGCGCCCAAGGGCACGCCGCAGGCCCGCATCGATACCCTGGCCGAGGACCTCAAGGCCCTGTCCGAGGATTCCGACTTCGTCTCCGGTGTCGCCAACGCCGGCGCCAAGGTGCATTACATGGGTCCCGAGGCCTACGCGGATTACCTCGAGACCACCGATGCCACCGTCGAGCGGCTGGCCGGGAAGCTTGCCAAATGAGCCGGGCCAGCATGACCCACTCCCCCCGGCCGGCAGGCCGGGAGGGAGCCGTCGAGACCACCGCCAGCCAGGCGAATGCGCGCGCGCATATCGTGCTCAATGCCGCCCTGGCGATGCTGTTCGTCGGGCTGTTCGCCCAGTCGGCCTCCCTGCCGTCCTCGATGTGGGAGCCCCTGGGTGCCGGCAGCTTCCCGCAACTGGTTCTGGGTGCGCTGATCGTCATCAACCTGGCCATCATCGTGCAGGAGGCGAAACGCTATCCGCGGCTCGCCGCTCCACCGCACGGCCTGGTCCGCGACTGGCTGTGGCGTCACCGGCTGGCAATGGGCGTCCTGGGCCTGTTCGCGCTGTTCAGCCTGGCGGTCCCGGTGCTCGGCTTCCCGCTGTCCGCGCTCGCCTTCCTGCTGCTGGTGCAGATCCTGCTGGGCGCACGGCGGCCACGCAGCCTGATTATCGCGCTGGTCATCGCCGGGGTCTTTTCGTTCGGCCTCGACTGGCTCTTCCGCGACGTATTCGTGATCAGCCTGCCGCGCGGCCCGCTGGGCTGAGCGCAGGCCTGCGATCCTTGAAAGGAGACTCGCCATGATGGAAACGCTGCTTTCCGGCGTGGAACAGCTTTTCACCCTGGGGACGATGGTCAGCATGCTGCTCGGCGTGATCGCCGGCGTCATCGCCGCGGCCATTCCCGGTTTCACCATTACCATGGCCATCGTGCTGACCCTGCCGCTGACCTTCACCATGGCGCCGCTGCAGGGCGTGGCGACCATGCTGGCGGTGTACATGGGCGGCTACTCGGGTGGCCTGATCAGCGCGGCGCTGCTGGGCATCCCCGGCACGCCTTCCGCGGTCGCCACCACCTTCGACGCCTTTCCCATGGCACGCAGCGGCCAGCCCGGGCGCGCCCTGGCACTGGGCATCTGGTCGTCCTTCTTCGGCGCACTGGTGAGTGCGGTCATCCTGATCATCGCCGCGCCGCCGCTGGCCATGGTGGCGGTCAAGCTCGGCGCCTGGGAATACTTCTCGCTGATCATCTTCGCCATGACCGTGGTCGCCAGCCTGGTCGGCAAGTCGATGCTCAAGGGGCTGATGACCGGGCTGCTGGGGCTGTTCATCGCCACCGTCGGCGCCGACCCGATGATGGGCGTGGCCCGCTTCACCTTCGGCAGCGACCTGCTGGCCGACGGCTTTCCGTTCCTGGTGGTACTGATCGGCATGTTCGCGGTCAGCCAGCTGCTCCAGGAAGTGGAGGACGCCGAACAGATCAAGCAGGGCAAGCGCCTGATCAACGCCGACGTGTCCTTCAATCCGCTGACGGCGATGCGCGAGACGCTGGCCTACCCGGTCAACCTGTTGCGTTCCTCGCTGGTCGGGGTGTTCATCGGCGCGGTGCCCGGGGCCGGCGGCAGCATCGCCAACCTGCTCGCCTACGACCAGGCCAGGCGGGCCTCGCCCACACCGGAGCGCTTCGGCACCGGTACCCCGGAGGGCGTGATCGCCTCGGAATCCGGCAACTCGGCCACCTCGGGCGGCGGGCTGATTCCCATGATCGCGCTGGGCATTCCCGGCAGCGCCGTCGACGCGGTGCTCATGGCCTCGCTGATGGTGCACGGAATCGGCGTCGGGCCGCGTCTTATCCTCGACCACGGCGACCTGGTCTATGGCATGTTCACCGCCATGCTGGTGGCGGCGGCGATGGTGCTGGTGGTGTGCCTGTTCAGCATGCGCTTCTTCCTGCGCGTGACCGACATTCCACGCTCGATCATCGTGCCGGTGGTACTGGTGTGCTGCGTGATCGGCGCCTTCGCCCTGAACAACCGCGTGACGGACATCTACCTGCTGCTGGGTGTCGGCGTCATCGGCTACGTGCTGAGCAAGCTCGAGTACCCGCTGGCGCCGCTGGTGCTCGGGGTCATCCTCGGCCCCATAGCCGAGACCAACCTGCGCCGGGCGCTGATGACCGACGAGGACTGGACGCTGTTCTTCACGCGACCGATCTCGCTGATCCTGCTGGTACTGGCCGTGGTGTCCGTCGCCCTGGCCATCCGCCACCGCCTGCGTCAGCGGCATGCGCCGGCAACCTGAGCCTTCATGCGCCTGCCCGTGCCGCCACCCGCTTCCCGTCCATGAACGAAAACCGCCGGGCCAGGGCCCGGCGGTAACAAGGGAAACAGCCCCTCACCCGTTGTCAAGGTGCTCGAAGATCGCCGCGAAGTCCTCGCGGCCGCGTCCGGCCTGCCTGGCGCCGGCATAAAGTTCCTTGGCGAGGTTGGCCAGGGTCATCGGCTGCTCGTGCTCGTAGGCGGTCAGTGCCAGCAGGTGCAGGTCCTTGTGCATCCATTCCAGCGGGAACTGGGGCTCATAGTCGCCACGCCGGATCAGTTCCGCCTTGCCGGTCAGAAATGGTGCCGATACCGGCAGCCCCGGCAGGGTGTCCATGAGGAACTCCCGCGAGAAGCCGAGCTTCTCGCCCAGCAAAGCGGTTTCCGAGAACACCGCCATCGACTGGGCGAGCTGGGCGTTGACCAGCATCTTGAAGCTGGTGCCCTGCCCGGTGTCGCCGACGTGCAGGATCTTCCCGCCCATGTGCGACAGCAGCGGCTCGATGGCCTCGAAGTCGGTCCGCTCACCGCCGACCAGGAAGGTCAGCGTCCCGTCCTCGGCCGGCTGACGGGTACCCGCCACCGGCGCATCGACGAAGCGTACCCCGTGCTCCCGGGCACGTTCGGCCATGGCGCGGCTGAACGACGGATTGACGGTGGAACAGTCCACCCACAGGGCATCGTCACGCATCGCCGGCACGAAGCCGTCCTCGCCGAAGGCGACACTCTCGACCACCTCCGGCGAGGCCAGCATGGTGAAGACCACCTCGGCCTCCGCCACCGCCTCGCGCCAATTATCGGCCGTGGCGGCGCCAGCCTCCTTCAGGGCCGCGAGCGGCTCCGGCGAGCGGTTGGCCACGGTCAGCTCCAGCCCCTCGTGCGCCAGCAGGTTGCGGGCCATGCGCCGGCCCATGATCCCCAGTCCGATGAAACTTGCCTTCATGTGACACTCCCGGTTCGATGGATGGTCAGGCTCAGTATTCCAGACAGATCTTGCCGAAGTGCTTCTGGGATTCCTGATGGCGGAAGGCGTCGGCGATCTCGTCGAGCGCGAAGGAGCGATCGATCACCGGGCGCAGGCCGCAGGCTTCGATGGCCCGGATCATCTCGACCTGGTCCCGGTGGCTGCCGACGATCAGCCCCTTGAGCGTGGCCTGCTTGGCCATCAGCTTGGCCGTGGGCACTTCGCCGCCGCGGCCGGTGAGCACGCCGATCAGCGCGATATGCCCGCCGATCCGCACCGCCTCGATCGACTGCGGCAGGGTACCCGGCCCACCGACCTCGATGACGTGATCCACGCCACGCCCGCCGGTGAGTTCCTTGACGCGCTTGCCCCACTCGGGCTCGGTCTTGTAGTTGATGGTGTGGTCGGCGCCCAATTCCTGCAGGCGTGCAATCTTCTCGTCCGATGACGAGGTGGCGATCACGGTGGCACCGAGCTGCTTGGCGAACTGCAGGGCGAAGATCGACACCCCGCCGGTGCCCAGCACCAGCACGCTGTCACCCGGCTTGATGTGGCCGTCCACCACCAGCGCCCGCCAGGCGGTGAGACCGGCGGTAGTCAGCGTTGCCGCTTCGGCATGGCTGTAGCCGGCCGGCGCGTGGGTGAACCAGCCGGCTGGACGCACGACCTGCTCGCGCGCATAGCCGTCGACCCCGTCGCCGGGCACCGTCGTGAAATCGCCCACCGGCGCCGGCCCGGTCTGCCAGGTGGGGAAGAACACCGATACCACGCGGTCACCGACGGCGAACGCCTCGACGCCCTCGCCGACCGCCTCGACCACACCGGCCCCGTCGGACATCGGAATCCGGCCATCCTCGGTGGGCATCGCCCCCGACACCACGCCATAGTCGTGGTAGTTGAGCGAGCTGGCATGAATCCGCACGCGAATCTCGCCCGGACCGGGCTGGCCGGCTTCCGGGCGTTCCTGCACTTCCAGATGATCCAGCCCGCCCGGGGCCTTCAGTGTCACCACCTTCATCACCGCCTCCTTCTCTCAGTTTGATAGCGTCCAAATCATTCTTGGCATCGAGTGCCGGGAACTTCAAGGGATGCACCACGTCGAGTTGGCTAAACTGACGGGAACGCTCTAGGCTGGAGCCGCTCCGGCCCCGGCACGGTGCACGCACCACCCCGAGCTGTGCAGGAGTACACATCGCGCCGGGAGGAATGCGCTCGGGCCAGGACAGGCCGCTACCAGCGCTCCGGCGGTTTCCAGGGAAGGCATTCAGGGAAGGACAGCCCATGACCCCGTATAGACAGCGCGACGGCCAGGCGCAACCCGTTGGCTGGTCGCAGGCGGTGCCACGGTGGGCCGCCATCGGCATCTTTCTGTATCTCTCCGTGTTTGCGCTGGGCTTTGCCCAGCTGTTTCTCGTGCCCATCGTGCTGGCATTCCTGCTGTCGATGGTCTTCAGCCCGGTACGTCGCACCCTGCACCGGCGCGGCCTCTCGCAAGGTCTGGCAGCGATTCTCATCATGATCGCCCTGATGGTGGGGCTGGCCACGCTCGCCACCGCCCTGGCCGTACCGGTCAGCGGCTGGCTGAACAATGCCACGACCATCGAGCGCAAGATCGAGACGCGCCTCAACGAAGTCTCGGGCCCGTTCAGCGGCTTCTTCAGGGCCAAGGAGAAACTCGAGTCGATGACCGAGTCCGACGACAGCAATGTCCAGCAGGTCGAGATGCAGGACAGCACCCTCACCAAAAAGCTCGCCGGCCTCATACCCACCTTCGTCACCCAGTGCCTGTTCACGCTGGTACTGCTGCTGTTTCTGCTCGCCTCGGGCGACATGTTCTATGAAAAGATCGTGCACGTGTTGCCGACCCTGCGCGACAAGAAACGCGCGGTGCGCATCACCCAGGACATCGAGCGCAAGCTCTCCCGCTACCTGTTCACCATCACCCTGATCAACGCCGGCCTGGGCACCGCGGTCGGCATGGCCATGTGGCTGCTGGGCATGCCCAGCCCGCTGAGCTTCGGCATCATCGCCTTCCTGTTCAACTTCGTTCCCTATCTCGGCGCCCTGGCCGGCATCCTCATCGCCTCGGTCGTGGCGCTGGTCTCGTTCGACTGGCTGGGCTGGCCGCTGATCGTCGCGGGGACCTATTTCTTCCTGACCACGCTGGAAGGCCAGATCATCACGCCCTACTTCGTCGGTCGCAGCCTGCGGCTCAACACCGTGGTGGTGTTCCTGACCATCTCCTTCTGGGCCTGGCTGTGGTCGGTGGTGGGCATGATCGTCGCCGTGCCGCTGCTGGTCGCGGTCAAGACACTCAGCGAGCATATCGACAGGCTGGAACCGCTCGGCCACTTCCTGGCCGAACGTCACGCCGAGCCACCGCGCCACGACATCGATTCGGCCAGCGACTAGCCCTGCCCGGGCGACGCCCCCGTTCTTCCGACCCATCTATGCTGAAGGCAGGGGCGTCGGATGCCGTACTGCAGGGGGCGGTTCATGGATGAGGTCACCCGTCAGTTCATCGCCGGTCATCAGGTGCTGCTGCGCCTGACGGTGGCCCTGCTGCTGGGCACCCTGATCGGTCTGGAGCGCGGCTGGGAAGCCCGCCATCAGCAAGCCGGCCAGCGCATCGCCGGCATCCGTACCTTCGCCCTGGTCGGCCTGCTGGGCGGTGTCGCCGCGCTGCTCGCCGAGCGTCTGACCGTATGGGCCTTCCCCACCCTGTTCCTGGGCGTCATCGCCACCGGCCTGACCGCCTACCGGGCGCGGCTCGCCCAGGTACCCAACTACAGCATCACCGGCCTGGTGGGGCTGATGCTGACCTTCAGCTACGGCGCGATCGCCGTGGCCGTGGAGCCGGCCATAGCGACGGCGGCCGCGGTGATCACCGCGATCATCCTCGACAACAAGGCGGCGATCCACGGCCTGCTCAACCGGCTTCAGGCCCACGAACTCGACGCCGGGCTCAAGCTGCTGTTGATCTCGGTGGTGGTGCTGCCGCTGCTGCCCAACCGCAACCTGGGGCCCGGCGGGGCCATCAACCCCTACGCGATCTGGTGGATGGTGGTGCTGATCGCCACAATCTCCTTCACCGGCTACTTCGCGGTGCGGGTCGGCGGAACCCGCAAGGGGCTGCTGTTCACCAGCCTGTTCGCCGGCCTGAGCTCGTCGACCGCACTGACCCTGCACTTCTCGCGCCTGTCGCGTCGCTCACCGGCGCTCGACCCGGTGCTGGCCGCCGGCATCCTGATCGCCTGCGGCACCATGTTCCCGCGCATGCTGCTGCTGGGCACAATGCTGAATCCGACGCTGGCCGCCCGCCTGCTGCCGCCGATCGCGGTGATGGCACTGCTGCTCTATCTCCCGGCGCTATTGCTCTGGCGATCCAGCCGACGCAAGTCGCCGGTGGCGGGACCGGCGCTCGAGCAGAACCCGCTCGACCTCAAGTCCGCCCTCTACTTCGGCGGCCTGCTGACCGGCATCATGCTGCTCGGTGAGTGGTGCCGCGAATGGCTGGGCGATGCCGGCATCTACCTGCTGTCGGCCGCCTCCGGGATCGCCGACGTGGATGCCATCACCCTGTCGCTGGCTCGCATGTCGCGCGCCGCACTCGACCCCGCGACCGCCGTGATCGGCATCGTCGTGGCGGCGGCCGTCAACAACCTCGTCAAGACGCTGATGGCCGCACTGATCGGTTCCGGCAAGCTGGCGATCCGTGTCGCCGGCCCCATGCTGCTCTCGCTGGCGGCAGGACTGGTCATCGCCTGGTGGTGGTGACGACGCACTCGGCTTTTCCGCACCGGTCTCGCTGCCGACAAACGCTTCCGATCACGCCTACATGGCGATTTCGACCGGATTCACCAACCGCGCGAAGATCTCGTAGGGCAGCTGCATGACCTCGGTGTGGCTGCAGGCATTGAAGGCAATCAGGTCGGCCTGGGTCAGGTGCGGCGAGACGAAGACTTCCATCCCGAAGAGGTTGCCGAACGGCGGCATCGCGCCGACCTCGCAATCCGGCAGGCTGTCCTGGAAATCCGCCTCACTGGCCAGTTCGACGCTCTCGGCACCCACCGATCGCGCCATGCGCTGCAGGTTGACATGGTCGCTCGCCGGCAGCACCGCCAGCGCCAGGCGGCCGTCGATCGATACCACCACGCTCTTGGCGAAGTGGCGGCCGGAAACATGCACCGCCTCGGCGATCTCCTGGGCGGTAAAGGCCGGGGAGTGGTGCATGATGACGTACTTGACGCCCTGCTCATCCAGATATCGTGTCACGCGCTCCATGGCCATGACGTTCACCCTCGCGTTGATGGGACAAGGCGCACCGTTGTGCGCCCACAGGGGCAGCAACGATGCGCGGGGACGCTGCCGCCCCGGTAAAGGGCGGCGTCACGCCCGTCGCCTTCGACATCAGGCGGGCCTGCCGCCGTGCCCCCCGTGCCCGCGCATGTTGATCAGCGACCAGATGGCATCGCCGCCGACCAGCACGCCCATGATGAAGCTGTTGATGGCCGCGTTGGTCAGTCCCAGGAAACCCAGGGCAAAGGGCGCCACCAGCAGCCAGACGCCCAGCGCCAGCAGTAGCCATTCTTCCCAGGCCTTCTGTTTCCAGATCGCCAGCGCGGACATGGCGATCAGCACCAGGCCGACCACCAGGGTGCTCCACATCGCCAGCGAGGCCGTCGTGGCAAAGCCGAGCACATAGGGGGATACCGCCAGCCAGGCGCCGAACAGCAGCATGATCCGGTCGCGCCAGCGGGAATGCAGTTGTGCCGTCTTCATGATGCACCTCCCGTCCCTCGGTTGATGGCGTTCACGGTGACGCCGTGTCGCCTCTTCTGGGTATAGGCGCTCCGTGCGAGGTTTCCATGCGCTGGGTCAACAGACGATACGCCCCTGTTCCGCCCGGCGCTTGTTGAGTAAGATGCCTGTCTTCGCTGATGACTGTGACGAGACGAACGACATGGGCAGGGCCTTCCAGAACCGCAAGGAATCCATGGCCAAGACGGCCGCCGCCAAGACCAAGGTGTACAGCAAGTACGGTCGCGAAATTTACGTCTGCGCCAAGGCCGGCGGGACCGACCCCAACGGCAACCTGGCGCTGCGCGGGTTGATCGAGCGCGCCAAGAAGGATCAGGTGCCCTCGCACGTGATCGACAAGGCCCTCGACAAGGCCTCGGGCGGCGGTGGCGAGGACTACTCGGCGGCGCGCTACGAGGGCTTCGGCCCCGGCAGCTGCATGGTGATCGTCGACTGCCTGACCGACAATCCCAACCGCACCTTCGGCGACGTGCGCGCCTGCTTCAACAAGGCCAAGAGCAAGCTCGGCACCCCGGGCAGCGTCAGCCACATGTTCGACCACTGCGCCATCCTCGCCTATGCCGGCGACGACGAGGAAGCCGCACTGGAAGCCCTGATGGAAGCCGACGTCGATGTCACCGACATCGAGAACGAGGACGGCCGCATCACCGTCTTCGCCCCGCATACCGAGTATGCCAAGGCCAAGCAGGCGCTGACCGACGCCTTCGGCGAGCTCGACTTCGAGGTCGACGAGATCCAGTTCATCCCGCAGACCACCACCCCGGTCGAGGGCGACGACGTGGCGATGTTCGAGAAGCTGCTCGACACCCTCAACGACCTGGACGACGTGCAGCGCGTCTACCACAACGCCGACGTCGCCGACGCCTGAACCCCGCCGGAGCGCCGGGCCGCCGGATCGCCGAACCGCCGGACCGCTGCCCCCGGCGGCACGGCCGACACATCTTCGCTACGCTGATGGCCGGGGCACGAAGCCCCGGCCATTCGACGACAGGAGGTGTGTCATGCCCGCCCATTCCAAAGCCCAGCAGAAGGCCGCCGGCGCCGCGCTCGCCGCCAGGCGTGGCGAGCAGAAGGTCAGTGACCTCGACGGGGCCGCCCGCTCGATGTACGACTCGATGGACGAATCCGAGCTAGAGGCGATGGCCGCCACCTCGCGCAAGGACAAGCCGAAGCACGACAACCACTCGTCCTGATGCCCCTCCGCCTGCGGCCGCCGCGCCGAACGGCCGCAGGATCGAGCAAGAATCCGACAGGATCGCATTACCACCCCACGCCGAACGCTGACCATACTGCCGGGTGCAAGTTGTGTCTTTCGCCACGACAGGAGTCATTGCATGCGTTATCGCCAGTTGGGCAATACCGGTCTGTTCGTTTCCGAGCTGTGCCTGGGCACCATGACCTTCGGCGGCCAGGGGGAACTGTGGAGCCAGATCGGCGACGTGCAGCAGAGCGACGCCGACCGTCTGGTCGGCCGCGCGCTGGAGGCCGGCATCAACTTCATCGACACTGCCGACGTCTACTCCGAGGGCCGCTCGGAGGTCATCACCGGCCAGGCCTTGAAGAATCTGGGCGTGCCGCGGGACGAGGTGGTGCTGGCCACCAAGGTGTTCGGCGAAACCGGCCCCGGCGTCAACGCCCGCGGGCTGACCCGCTACCACATCATGGAAGGCGTCAAGGCCAGCCTGAAGCGCCTGCAGGTCGATCACATCGACCTCTATCAGGTGCACGGCTTCGACCCGGCCACGCCCATCGAGGAGACCCTGCGCGCCCTGGACAACCTGGTCAGCCACGGCCATGTGCGCTACATCGGCGTCTCCAACTGGGCCGCCTGGCAGATCATGAAGGCCCTGGGCATCGCCGAGCGCCGCGGCCTGGCTCGCTTCGAGTCGCTGCAGGCCTACTACACCCTGGCCGGCCGCGACCTGGAGCGCGAACTGGTCCCGATGCTCGACAGCGAGAAGCTCGGTCTGATGGTCTGGAGCCCGCTGGCGGGCGGCCTGCTCAGCGGCAAGTACGGCCGCGACAAGGACGCCGAGGCCGGCAGTCGTCGCACCCACTTCGACTTCCCGCCGGTCAATGTCGAACGGGCCTATGACTGCATCGACGCCATGCGCACCATTGCCGACGCGCACGGCGTCTCGGTGGCGCGCATCGCGCTGGCCTGGCTGCTGCATCGCCCGGCGGTGACCAGCGTGATCGTCGGCGCCAAGCGGCTCGAACAGCTCGATGACAACATCGCCGCCACCGAGATTCGCCTGAGCGACGACGAGCTGGAAACCCTCGACCGCGTCAGCGCCCTGCCACCCGAGTACCCGGGCTGGATGCTGGAACGCCAGGGCGAGGTCCGGCGCCAGCAGCTGGACGACTCGGCCAGGGAGTAAAAGGACGACACGGCGGCCTACCGGGTCGCCGTGCCCCGAGCGCGCCTTTCAGTAAGCGATGCGGTGGTCTACCGTGAGATGAACAGCGTTGCCAAACGCTTTCGTTAACCAACGAGCCACCGCCCATGAAGCCTGCCGAGCCAGAACAACGTCCGCCCCCCCTCCGCCCGCCAACACCAGATGGCACTATTCGCCCGCAACTTCTTCAAGCACCCGAAGATGCTGGGCTCGATTATCCCGAGCTCTCGCTTCCTCGTGCGGCGCATGCTGAATCACGTCGACTGGCAGCGCACCCGGGTGCTGGTCGAGTACGGACCGGGAGTCGGCACCTTTACCCGCGAGATCCTGAGGCAGATGCCTGCCGATGCGGTACTGATCGTGATCGAGACCAACGCGGACTTCGTCGACTACATCCAGCGCGTCTATCCCGACCCTCGCATGCAGGTCGTCCATGGCTCGGCGGCCGACATAGAGCAGATCCTCGCTGAACGCGGCCTGGGCCAGGTCGATTACGTCATCGCCGGGATTCCCTTCAGCACGTTGCCCAGTTACGTCGGCGAAAGCATCCTCAATGCGACACATCAGGTAATCTCGCCCGCCGGAACCTTCCTGCTCTATCAATTCTCCCCCAGGCTCCTTCCCACGCTGCGCAAGACCTTCTCCAAGGTGACCCGCGAGTTCGAGCCGATCAACTTCCTGCCGGCGCACTTCTATCGCTGCAAGCCCTGACCCCGGAGGCGACCGCACAACACGGATCAGGGCGCCTTCGCTTCGACCGGCCGGATCACGTTGCCGACGTCGTCGGCCACCAGCAGCCTGCCGCGCCGGTGTGGGCAACCTGGAAGGCGTCCTTCTTCCTCGCGCTTTCTTACCGCAGCAGGGGCCAGCAGCACGCCCCTGTCAAAACCGCCCGCTGAATGACACCGGCCCGCCAACCGTGAGGTTGGCGGGCCGGGATTCAGGGCCCAGGCTCCGCGGGAGCCGGCGTGCCGATCAGCCTGTCTTCGACTTCACGCCTTCCTCGATGCGCCGGCCGATCTCGGCGTCGATGTTCTTCCAGTATTCGAAGACCCGTGAGAGCACCGGCTCCTTCACCCCCCCCGCGACATGACCGACCACGTTGTTGACCAGCCGCTCGCGGGCCGCGTCGTCCATCACCTGGTTGATCAGGGCGTTGGCCTGGCCGTAGTCGTCATCGTCCCGGCGTAGGGCGTAGGGCGCGCGCACCATCTGGCCGTGGGCCTCCCAGGTGGAATCGGTGGGATAACGTTCGCCGTCCGCCGCCGGGCCGCCCTTGGAGTTGGGCGCATAGACCGGATCGGAGACCTTGTTGATGCGCATCGCCCCGTCCTTGCTGTAGCTGTGGACCGGCGCCACCGGCGCGTTGACCGGAATGTGCTTGTAGTTGACGCCGAGCCGGGCCCGGTGCGCGTCGGCGTAGGAGAACACCCGGGCGACCAGCATCTTGTCCGGGCTGATGCCGATGCCGGGGACCAGGTTGTTGGGCTCGAAGGCCGCCTGCTCGATCTCGGCGTGATTGTCGGTCGGGTTGCGGTCGAGCGTCAGCTTGCCCACCTTGATCGGCGGATAGTCCTCGTGCGGCCAGACCTTGGTCAGGTCGAAGGGGTTGAAGCGATAGGTGTCCGCCTCGGCGAACGGCATGACCTGCACGTACAGCGTCCAGCTCGGGTGCTCGCCGCGCTCGATCGCCTCGAACAGATCGCGGGTATGGTAGTCGCTGTCCTCGCCGGCCAGCCGATCGGCTTCTTCCTGGGTCAGGCACTCGATGCCCTGGTCGGTCTTGAAGTGGTACTTGACCCAGAACTTCTCCCCTTGGGCATTCACCCACATGTAGGTGTGGCTGGAATAACCGTTCATGTGGCGCCAGGTCTTCGGGATGCCGCGGTCGCCCATCAGCCAGGTGACCTGATGCGCGGACTCCGGCGACAGGGTCCAGAAGTCCCACTGCATGTCGTGGTCGCGAAGGTTGTTGTCGGCGCGGCGCTTCTGCGAACGAATGAAGTGCTGGAACTTCAGCGGATCGCGCACGAAGAACACCGGCGTGTTGTTGCCGACCATGTCGTAGTTGCCTTCGCTGGTATAGAACTTCAGCGCGAAGCCGCGCGGGTCGCGCCAGGTGTCCGGGCTGCCGCGCTCGCCGGCCACCGTGGAGAAGCGGCTCAGTACTTCGGTCCGGGTGCCGGGCTGGAAGACCGCCGCCCGGGTGTACTGGCTGACATCCTCGGTGACCTCGAAATGCCCGAAGGCACCGCTGCCCTTGGCGTGGGGCTGACGCTCGGGAATGCGCTCGCGATTGAATTGGGCCATCTGCTCGATCAGGTAATGATCGTGCAGCACCAGCGGGCCATCCGGGCCGACGGACAGTGAGTGTTCGTCGCTGGCAACCGGGATGCCGGCATCGGTGGTCGTGGGCTTGCGATTGTCGGTCGTCACGATGATTACTCCCCTTTCTATAACCGTGGCCTGGGCAGCCACGCAGTGGTGTCTCGGCCGGCGGCCGTGCCTGCAGATCCCTGCAACCGCCCGGCGTCTCGCGGCCGGTGACGAACCGGCTGCACGCCCCGAGAGACGAAAAACGGTGATAGCCCGTCGGCCTCGACCGAACGGAACGCACGAAGGGAGTTATAGTTAGTCACGCGAGTGCCTGTCCAACGCCGCCGGCGGCGCCGGACCGGCAGAATCGGTCCGGTAGCCCACAAGTCCTGTTCCGATCCATTGCCCGCCCTCGTCGCCAGCCCGCACCACACGGCGGCTGGAGCACCAACCGACCGCGCGGGTAACGGCGCGCTTCATAGCGGCGTTCGATGCCGGCCATGGTTATTATTCATCGCCTTGTGCCATCGGAAGGGGCCGATTCATGCCCCCGCCCTGTGCACGGGAGCAAAAAACGGTAGGATGAAAGACGCAACAACGTCAGCAGGAGTCACGACACACGATCGATCATTGATTCAGCCGATACGGGAGGTTCTCATGGCAGTCTACAAGCCGGAGTGGCGGTGCCTGTTCAGCGTCAGCGACGAAGCCGAGGAATCATCCACCTGGAAGGAGCGCCTCGCCTGGCGATTGCGGGCCTTCGCGGACCGCATCGACAGCAGCGGCCGAACCCTGAAGATCGATTACAACATTTCTCCCCACGTCAGCCGCGAGGACATCGACACCTGCCTTGGCAAGGGCTTTGAAGTCACCCAGGGTCTGCTCACGCAACTCGCCCACCAGGCCGCCTGCGAACACGTCATGCGCGACGCCAAGGCGGAACTCTACGACTGAGACCCAGTTCCCGGAGTCGCCCGGCTCCGGGACGCCCCTACGGCCGCTCCCGGCGACGCGTTACCATACCGACTCACTTCCTGCGAGCGCGCGCCATGCCGATTCTCCACTGCATCGTTCACCGCATCGACAAGGCCGACGGCGACCAGCCTGCGGTGCTGACCGCCGCCGACACGCCCCTGGCCCCCTCGCCGCAGCTGGACGACCTGCTCGCCGAGCTGACCACGCGCTTCAATGCCAAGCGCAAGGGCTGGGGCTATTTCCGCGAGGACGCCGCCGGCCGTTCACTGGCCGCCCTGCTGCCCGCCTATCTCGACAGTGGCGAGGCCGAGCCCCGGACCGAGGCCTTCGCCACCCTGTCCCGCCAGGCGGCGGAAAGCCTGCGCGAGCTGGTCGAGCAGCAGCTGCCGACCGGCGGTTACCTGCTCATGGCCCACGTCCGCCAGGGGGAGACCGAGCACCTGACCCTGGCCCTGTTGCACGCCCGGGCCGGCTTCGGCGTGGACGCGCAGCTCGCGGTCGTGCCGGCCGCCCCGCTCAACGTCAGCCAGCCCGCACTGGCCGCGCGCATCGACCTGACCCAGATGCGTGCCGGCCACTCGCGCCAGTATGTCGCCTTCACCCGCGACCGCGGTGGTCAGGCCCTGGCCGAGGCGTTCCGCGACTGGCTGGGCTGCGAGGAGGGGGCGGATGCCCCCGAGGAAACCCGCACCCTGCTCAAGGCCTTCAGCGACTATGTGGAAAGCGAGGCCCTGCCCGAGGAGGCCGCCCGCGAGAAGACCGACGCCCTGCTCGACTACGCCAGCGATCAGGCCGGCCGCGGCGAGCCGCTGACGCTCGACGCCCTTTCCGAACTCGTCGACGACCAGCAGCCCCGGGCCTTCTATGATTACATTCGCAATCAAGACTACGGACTGGCGCCGGAGATCCCGCCGGACAAGCGCACCCTGCAGCAGTTCAAGCGCTTCACCGGGCGCGCCGGCGGCGTCTCGATCAGCTTCGACTCGCACCTGCTGGGCAACAGCATCGAGTACGATGCCGATCGCGACCGGCTGATCATCAAGCAGGTGCCCGACGCCCTGAAGACACAGCTTCGGGAGCGCCACACCTGAATCATTTCCCTGCCAACCGTCATCGGCCAGGAGGCCCCATGCAGTCACGCTACTTCACGCTCATCGACTATCCCGACGGCACCCCGGCGCGCGAGCTGTTCGACCTGCGTACCCGCGAGTTGCCCGAACTCGGCGACGGCGAGATCCGGGTGCGCAACACCTGGCTGTCGGTCGACCCCTACATGCGCGGCCGCATGAGCGGCGTGAAGACCTATGTCGACCCCTTCATCGCCGGCGAACCGCTGGATGGCGCCGCCGTGGGCGAGGTGATCGAATCCCGCGACGCCCGCCTGCCGGTGGGCACCCGGGTCAGCCACATGGCCGGCTGGCGCGACGTGGCCCAGCTGCCCGGTGACGCCGTTCATCCCCTGCCCGAGCTCGACGTGCCCGATTCCGCCTTCCTCGGCGTGCTGGGCATGCCCGGCATGACCGCCTGGACCGGCCTCAATCGCATTGCAGACATGCGCGAGGGCGACAACGTGCTGGTCAGTGCTGCCGCCGGTGCCGTGGGGTCACTCGCCGTGCAACTGGCCAAGGCCCGGGGCGGCAAGGGCAAGGTGGTCGGCATCGCCGGCGCCCCGGAAAAGCTCGAGTGGCTGGCCTCGCTGGGCGTCGAGCCGGTGAGCTACCGTGGCAAGGACGCCGGCGAGCTCGCCGCCGATCTGCACAAGGCCTGCCCCGACGGCTTCGACGTGGTCTACGAGAACGTCGGCGGCGCCTGCCTGGAAGCCGCCCTCGACAACCTGCGCATCGGCGCCCGCATCGCCATATGCGGGCTGATCGACAGCTACAACGCCACGGCCCCCGCACCCGGCCCGAGCAATCTCGCCAAGCTGCTGTTCAACCGGGCGCGCATGGAAGGCTTCATCGTCACGGATCACTGGGACCACTACGCGCACTTCCTCACCACGGTCGGCCCGCTGGTGGCCAACGGCGAGATCACCTATCGCGAAACCGTCGAGGAAGGGCTGGAAGCCACGCCCGACGCCTTCCTCAAGCTCTTCGACGGGAGCAATACCGGCAAGATGCTGGTCAGGCTGTAAAACCGGCCCGTCTATTCATCGCCACCGGCTGCCGGCCGAGTGCCCACGGGCACCATCAGGTGCTGGTAGTCGGTGCCCTTCCACATCACGTAGGGGCCGCCGTTGTCAGGGTCGGTGGGAAACGCCCCGAGCAGCGCCGCCGGGGCGATGATCATCAGGTGCGGCCCCTCGACGATCCACTGGTTGTCATCGGTTCGTTGCGCGGCGTAGGGGTCGACGTTGCTGGCCCCGGCATCGCCCTGCAGCATGTAGGCGATGCCCAGCCGGTCGGCGGTGAAGGGTTGCTTGTCCTGCCAGGCCTTGGCCCACGCCATCCAGGCTGCGTCGAGACACAACGGCGCCGTGCCCGACAGGCTCGGCGGCGTCGGCATGCAAGTATACCCGTTGCTGCCCTCCTGCAGGACATTGCCCTCCCAGTCGACCACGGTGGCCTCTTTCGCCATCCCCGGCCAGGCGGCGCTCAAGGCCTCCCGGAGCGTGTCCGATGCGGCCGACACGGGCCCCGCTACCACCAGGCCACCGGCAACCAGGCTGGCGACACCGGCCCAGGCAACCGCAATACGTGCTTTCATCGTCCTGCCCTCCCTTGCCGGGCCCGCGCCTGCCGCCATGGCCGGCGCGGGCCCCTCGCGTGACGCGCATGACCTGCAGCGACACGGTCGCTGCCCTTCCAGTCAAGGCAAGTTCAGGCGCATTCACCACAGGAAACCGCCCTCATCCGGCATGCTGCCTGTCGCGACGGCGGGAGCACGAGCCCCGCCATCCCGGGTGCGGGTTTCCGACCATCCCGCCCCGCCATACTCCGCTCGTCACCCTCCGGCCGGCTCGGATGCCGCGGCGACGGAGGCTGTCGAGTTCCGGCGTTCGCTGCGGGCGATGATCGACGTACCCACCAGATCGCCGGTGACGTTGAGCGCCGTGCAGCCCATGCCGACCAGCGCGTCGATGGAGGTCAGCAACGCGACCGTTTCGATCGGCAGCCCCACCTGAGTGAAGACGGTGGCGATCATCACGATGCCGGCTCCCGGCACCCCGGCGGTGCCGATCGAGGTCAACGTGCCGATCACCACAATCTCGAGCATGCTGGTCAGATCCAGCGGCGCGCCGATCACGTTGGCGGCGAACACCGCCGAGATGGCGATACGGATCGCCGCGCCATCCATGTTGATGGTCGCCCCCAGCGGCAGGCTGACGCCGTAGATGCTGCGCGGCAGTTGCAGGCGGCGGGCGGCATCGAGGGTCAGCGGCAGCGTGCCCGAACTGCTCTGGGTGGCGAAGGCGGTGGCCATCGGCGTGCGCGCCTCGCGGAAGAAACTCCCCAGCCGCACGCCGAACAGCCCCATCAGCACGGCATAGATGACCAGTTGCACCGCCAGGGCGATATAGAGCACCGCCACCATGTCGCCCAGCGAGAGGATCGTGTTCAGCCCTTGTCTGCCCACGGTCCCGGCGACAATCGCGAACACCCCGATGGGCACGTACTGCAGCACACCGCCCATCACCCGCAGCGTCACTTCGTTCAGGGCCTCGATGACCCGGTAGAGGCGCTCGCCCAGCTCGCCCTGGCGCTCCGAGGAGCGCAGCATCAGCAGCGCGATACCGAAGACGATGGCGGTAAAGATGATGCCCAGCAGATTCACCTCGGCGAAGGCCGAGACGATGTTGTCGGGCACGATGCTCAGCAGCACATGCACGAAGCCCGGGTTTTCGGGCACATCGATCCGGGCGTTCTGGTCCAGCGTCATGCCGCTGCCCGGCTCGAACAGGGTGGCCACGGCCAGCCCCACGATGATCGCCAGCGCCGAGGTGACGACGTAGTACGCCAGCAGCTTGCGCCCCGTGCGCCCCAAGCTGCCGCGTTCGCCCTGGTTGATGCCGACCATCAGCGTGAACAGCACGATCGGCACGATCAGGAACTTCAGCAGCCGCAGCAGCAGATCACCGAATGGCGCCAGCCAGTCGGCGGCCGTCTGTCCGCCGACCAGGCCGACGATCACGCCCAGTACCAGCGCGATGCTGACCCGCAGGATCAGCGACGCATTCAGATAGCCTCGCCACAATGCCTTCACAATAATGCCTCCTCTGCCGCGACCGATACCCGTCGCGGGTCGTGATGTCATGTCCCTTGTTCGCCGTGCCCCTGCGAGCAGCGTGGCGCCACTCGGCCCATCCAGTACAGCAGCGCACGTCGAAGGCTGCGTCCCGGTGCGATTCTTCGTATGCTGGCAGCAGTCACGAGCACAAGGACCTTCGGCGATGACGCAACGCACCCTGGACTGCTGGCTGACCGATATGGACGGCGTCCTGATCCACGAGGATCGCGCCCTGCCCGGCGCGGCCGAGCTGATCGACCACTGGCGCAGTCAGGGCACGCCCTTTCTGGTGCTTACCAACAACTCCATCTATACCCCGCGGGATTTGAGTGCCCGCCTGGCACGAATCGGCCTCGAGGTACCGGAAGAGCGCATCTGGACCTCGGCGCTGGCCACCGCCGCTTTCCTGCGTGACCAGTGCCCCGGCGGCTCGGCGTTCGTGATCGGCGAGGCCGGCCTGACCACGGCGATCCACGAGGCCGGCTTCGTGATGACCGACGTGGCCCCGGACTTCGTGGTGCTGGGCGAGACGCGCACCTACTCCTTCGAGGCGATCACCCGGGCGATCCGCCTGATCGAGGACGGCGCGCGCTTCATCGCCACCAATCCCGATGTCACCGGTCCCAGCCCCGAAGGGCCGATGCCGGCCACCGGCTCGGTGGCGGCCCTCATCACCGCCGCCACCCAGCGCCAGCCCTACTACGTCGGCAAACCCAACCCGATGATGTTCCGCTCGGCGCTCAACCGCCTCGGCGCCCACTCCGAACGCACCGGGATGATCGGCGATCGCATGGACACCGACGTGGTGGCGGGCATCGAGGCGGGGCTGCACACCGTGCTGGTGCTCAGCGGCATCGCCACCCGCGACGACGTGGAGCGCTACCCCTACCGCCCGCGGGAGATCCTCGACTCGGTGGCCGACCTGCTGCCCTGAGCCCCAAGCACGGACGCCCGACCCCTTACGGGGCCGGGCGTCGCCGTCGGGCACGCGGCCCGTTCACGAGGACTGCAGCTTGTCCTGCGTGCGCGTCTCGAAGTCGCTGGCGTCGTGGCGCTCGTGGAGCTGGGTTTCCGGCTCGCCGAAGGTACGGTTGACCATGCGCCCGCGCTGCACCGCCGGGCGGGCATCGATCTCCTTCGCCCAGCGCACCACGTGGGTGTACTCCTGCACCTGCAGGAACTCCGCCGCATCGTAGAGCCGCCCCAGCGCCAGCTGGCCGTACCAGGCCCAGTTGGCGATATCGGCAATGGTGTAGTCATCGCCGGCCAGATAGCGGCTCTCGGCCAGGCGCCGGTCGAGCACGTCGAGCTGGCGCTTGGCCTCCATCGCATAGCGGTCAATGGGGTATTCGAGCTTCTCCGGGGCGTAGGCATAGAAGTGCCCGAAACCGCCGCCCAGGAAGGGCGCGCTGCCCATCTGCCAGAACAGCCAGTTGAGCGCCTCGGTGCGCGCGCCGTGATCCGTGGGCAGCAGGGTGCCGAATTTCTCGGCCAGATACAGCAGGATCGAGCCGGACTCGAACACCCGGGTCGGCGGCTGGGTGGTGTGGTCCATCAGCGCGGGGATCTTCGAGTTGGGATTGGCCGCGACGAAGCCGCTTCCGAACTGCTCGCCCTCGCCGATATCGATCAGCCAGGCGTCGTATTCGGCGTCATGACCGAGAGCCAGCAGCTCCTCGAACATCACCCCGGCCTTCACGCCGTTGGGCGTGGCCAGCGAATAGAGCTGGAACGGGTGTTCACCGACAGGCAGCTCCTTGTCGTGGGTCGGCCCCGCGACAGGGCGGTTGATGCTGGCGAACTTGCCGCCACTGGCCTTCTCCCACGTCCAGACCTTCGGCGGTGTGTACTCGGTGCCTTGGCTCATGCGGCCTCCTGCGTCGATTGATGAACTCGGACCCTGGCGAACAGCCTGATGGCCGCCGCCTGAAAAGGTAGTCTGTTAATCATTGGGGCGCGGCTCGGGGGCTTCAAGTCTTGCGTTGTCGGGGGCTCAGGGGATCGTGCTGCAACACCGCCAGCTTCCGAACGAGACCAGTCTGGAAATCAGGCCTCAATCCACTTAATTTTCCCATAAGCTGGCCGATAATCGTTACCGGCAGACGACCATCCAACGAAAACAATGACACGCCTCTCCTGACTGCCCTACACGAACACGGATCATAAAGGGAAGCCCTCACATGAGGCATGTCATGCAGCACCTCTCGATGAAGCGCAAGTTTCTGCTCGTACTCGCGCTTCCCATACTAGCCATGCTCTACTTCGCCATCAGCGGTGCCATCGAGCGTCAGCAGGTCGCGGCGGGGATGTCCCGGCTTTATACCTTCACGTCGCTGGCAAAGCAGGCGGGTAATCTGGTTCATGAACTTCAGCGCGAACGGGGCATGACGGCCGGCTTTCTCGGCAGCCAGGGAAAACGCTTCAAGGAGCGCCTGAGTGAACAGAGACAGTCGTCCGATCAACGCGTGTCGCGCTTGCTGAGTACGCTGGATACTATCGACGTACGGCAACTCGGCCAGGCGGCCGGCGCCAGCATCGCCAGGGCCAGGAAGGATCTGGGTAACATTCAGGCCGTGCGTCGTCAGGTGGATTCGCTGAGCCTGCCTCTCCATGACGCCCTGGCCTATTACACCGGGATCGACAACGCCCTGGTGACGCTCGCCGGTCAACTCAGCCACCGGACCGGCAATGCCGATATCGCACGGCGCCTGACCGCTTACCACGAGCTGCTGAAGGCCAAGGATCTGGCCGGCATTGAACGCGCCCTGCTGGCCAATACCTTCGCTGCCGATCAGATGACAGCGGACACATACCGTCGCTTCCTGCGCCTGCTGGGCACCGAAACCGCCGCCCTGGACAGTTTCAAGGTGCTGGCCGACCCCGGCCTTGTCGAACGCTACACGCAGGCCCTCTCCGGCCCCGAGATGGCACGCCTGGATGACCTGCGCAAGCTGGCCATCGAACGGGCCGATCAGGGCCACTTCGGCGTGGACCCACAACAGTGGTTCGACTGGCAGACCACCAAGCTCGAGCGCCTGAAAGGCATCGAGGATGCCGCCGCCGACAGCATTCTGGACGAGGCCAGGAACCTGCGGCATTCGGCCAATACCGCCCTGTGGACCTATATTGCCGTGGCTCTGGGTGTTCTATTGCTGACTCTGGCACTGGCCCTGCTCATCGTGCGCAGCATTCTCCTGCCCCTGAATCGCAACCTGCAGGCCATCCAGACCCGCGGCGGCGACCTGACACAACGGCTCGACGCCGCAGGGAGCGATGAACTGGCCCGTCTTTACCAAGCCTTCAATCAGGCTACCGAAGATACCGAAACGCTGGTGGCACGGATTCGTCGCAATGCGCAATCCATCGACCTGGCCAGTGGCGAAATCGCTCAGGGTAACCAGGACCTGGCCCAGCGTACCGAAGAACAGTCAGCCTCTCTGGTGGAAACGGCCTCCAGCATGGAGCAGATGACCTCGACTGTGCACAACACCGCCCAGCATGCCAGCCAGGCGCGCACCCTGGCCCGGGACGTCAGTGAACAGGCACTTCAGGCACAAGGGGTGGCGGATCAGGCGCGTGACGCCATGCATAATATCGAGGCTGCCAACCAGGAGGTCACCACCATCGTCGGCACCATCGACAGCATTGCGTTCCAGACCAACCTGCTGGCGCTCAATGCCTCGGTGGAGGCCGCCCGTGCCGGTGAGCACGGCAAGGGCTTCGCCGTGGTGGCCGAGGAAGTTCGCAAGCTGGCCAGTCGCAGTGCCGGCGAGGCCAGCCGAATCCGCGAGCACATCAACCGCAACGTCACCACCATCGACCGGGGCAACACACTGGTCAGCGATACTCACGCGACCCTCGCCGAGATCGCCACACGCATCGAGCAGGTGTCGACGCTGGTCACGGACATTGCCAACGCTTCCACAGAACAGTCGTCAGGAATCGAGCAGATCAATCAGGCCGTGGCCCAGCTCGACGAGGTGACCCAGCAGAACGCCGCGCTGGTCGAACAGGTTGCCGCCGCCAGCCGTTCACTCAACGAGCAGGCCAGTGACATGGTGTCCCGGGTCGAGCATCTCAGGGTCAGCGATCAGCCGGTTTCAACGCCCGCTTCGCTGACGCACACGCCCTCCCGGGAGTCCCGTCGTCGGGCAACCGAAATCGCCTGACGCCACCGGCCGGCCGGGAAGCCCGGCTTCCCGGCCCCGAGTCACACCAGCGCCCGGACAGCCTCCCGCTCCAGCCGCCAGGCGATCTCCTCGAAGCGCGTCACCCCGGCTTCGCGAAAACGCGCCTGATGGGCGATCACGTCCTTGCGCGACAGTTCGGTGAGAGCGTGAGCGTCGCCATAGAGGCGTTGCAGTTCGTCCGGCAGCACCGGGAACGGCGGCCCCGGCATCTCCCGGTGGTCGTACTCGAAGGCGATCAGCAGCTGCGGCGCCTCGCCCGACAGGGTCAGCACCTGGGCCACGTAGGTCTTGCGCATCGCTTCCGGCAGCGCTACCAGCGCCGCCCGGTCGTAGACCAGGTCCACGCGCCCCAGCGCGCCGGCCGGCAGTGCAAAGATATCGCCCTGGAAGACGGTCAGCCCACCGTGGCGCCAGCGTCGGCCACCCTCCCAGTCATCGATCGTCGGCTCGACGCCCAGCTCCTCGAACAGCTGGCCGACCGCCAGCTCGCTGAGCTCCGCGCCCACTACCTCGTACCCTTGCGACAGCAGCCAGCCGATGTCCCGCGTCTTGCCGCACAGCGGCACGAAGACCCGCGCCCCGGCCGGCAGGCCGAAGCCGGGCAGGTAGCGCTCGAGAATCGGGTGGACGAAGGGCAGGTGAAAGCCCAGCTGGGCGTTCTGCCAGCGGGATCGCCAGAAGTCGGCTTCCATCGGGATGCTCCGGTTGACGACAGGGGGTCCGAGTATGCCGCATGTCCCCGGGGATGACACCCGCCGCCCCGGCGGGTGCGCCCCAGAGACGTCAACGATGCCGATCATCCGGCTCGGTCCGGGCCTCCCCACGCGCGACATCCTCGCGGCTGACGACCATCACCTCGCGCGGCCACCACTCCGGGTGATGGTCCCGTATGAAGGCCATCATGCGTTCCCGGATGTTCATCTCCGCCACCCAGCCGGCGAAGGGGTCCGAGGTCATCAGATAGCAGATGAACGTCTGCGCCATGTCGGTCTGCCCCGTCACGTAACAGCACAGCTTGTGATGCTCGATGACGTTGTCCTCCTCCTGGGCGTACTCCATGAACTTCTCCCGCAGGCACTGGATATCCGCGCTCAGGTGCACGCTCATCTCCAGGCTGCGGTACTCCTTGGCGTTCTTGACCGAGAGGTTCTCGAAGGGCTTGGAGACGAAATAGGTGACCGGCACGATCACGCGGCGCTCGTTCCACGACCGCAGCCGGATGAAGGTATAGAAGATGCCCTCCACATGGCACCACTGGCCCTCGAACATCACCAGATCGCCGATACGGATGGACTTCGCCAGCGACAGCTGAAACGACGACAGGATATTGCCCAGCACGGCCTGGCCGGCGATACCTACCAGCACCGTCAGCACACTGGCGGAAGCGAGCAGCGACATGCCCAGCGTCTCGAAGAGCTGGATCTGGCTCAGCACGTAGACCGATACGGCGGTGACCGTGACCAGAATGATCAGCCGGCGCAGCGCGTAGAGCGTGGTCAGCAGCTTGCGGTCATCCTTGTGCTTGGTGTCGTCGATCTGCCCCATCAGGCGCCGCGTCATCCGCAGCATGACGGTATCGACGAGACGGATCGCGATGGTCCCCGCGCCCCAGGCCAGAATCGCGATCAGCAGCACCCGAAAGGACGTGGTGACCACCGCCGAGAAGGACACCACGTAGTCCAGCAGCGCTTGGGTCACCAGCGACATGACGATGAGCGCCACCGGCATGCGGATCTGGCTGGCGAAGATGCTGGGCGCCCCGGCGGGCAGGAAACGCTTGATCAGGCCGACCAGCCGGTAGATCCACCAGCCCGTCAGGCCGACCGCCACCAGCACGAGGGGAATGGCGATCCACTCCCAGATCTTGAGCAGCCCGAACGACTTCTTCAGCGGTTGGGGGATATAGGATTCCAGAAACGACGGGCCGTATTTCTCGTAGAGCAGCGGCACCGACGAGACACTGTCCGGCATGACCAGCCATACCGGCTCCTGGTCGCCCACCCGGTACCGGCCCAGCCGGATGTCGTAGGCTTCCCCCTGGGCGGTGAGCGAGGCCAGCTTGATGTTGCGACGCGGCTTGCCCGCATGGGGGCGCTTGTCCGCCGGGTGCTCGTTGGCGGCATCCTGGCGACCGGGCAGGCTGGACACCTCGAGCCACTCGCCCCGCCTGAGCACCTCGGCCAATTGCATGGCGAGCGTGCCGCCGCGCTTGCGCTGCTCCGCCGGTTCCAGCTCGGAAAGGTTGAGGATATGCGCCGCCGCGCCGAAATCCTCCTGTTTCGTCAACTCCAGAAAACTCCGGATCGCTTCCCGCGGGGTCGACCGCTTGACCACCTTGGGCGCCTCGCCCAGGCCCGCATTCAGCGAATCGACGGAGAACCAGAGCTCCGACTTATCCTCCTCGTCCTGAGGTTGCGCCATGCACAGGCTGGAAAATACCAGCGCCACTGCAGCGACCAGCCACAGCCGCCACGAATCGTTTTTCGTCATGCGTCCCTTACCGATATTCAGTGGGTCATCCGTGTCATCCACCGCCCGCCGAGCCAATCCCGGTCCGGCGGGCCGCGCCTGCCGACCGGCCTTCCGGGCCGGTCACCGTTCAAGTACAGCCCACCGGCTGGCGGGGCGTCCACAACATGAGTCAGCAAATACTGACGATTGAGGTCAGGCTGAGTGACACCAGGTTCGTCATGCGGGCAGGCACAAAAAAGCCCTCCGGCCAGAGGCGGAGGGCAGCGAGGACATGTCGGACGGGACGCCGGCAGCAGCGCCTGTTACGGGCTGGGGAAACGTGAACGGAAGAAGATATGCAGGATGCCCATGGCCCCGTGGCCAATGATGTAGGCCTCGATCAGCCCGGTCAGCAGGGCATGGACCGATCCCGCCTGAGGCGCCCAGGGCAGGTGATAGCTCCAGGAAATGAACCAGGTGAAGCCCGAGAACACCACAAGCAGCAGCGCCCCCAGCCCCAGGCCGTGCATGATGGCCGCCAGCCCGCCGGGGCCCGGCTCCGGCATGCGCAGCCGCAGCAGCGTGCGCAGATCAGCCATCAACGGCGCGACATTGCCCACCAGCCAGGGAAAGTAGTAACGCAGGCCGCGATGCCGGATCACCGCGAACAGGAAGATCAGCGAGATCGGCACCAGCAGCAGCCCCATGCCGATATGCAGCCAGGTGCCATAGCGCTCGGGGAGCTGGCTAGCCACCTCGCCCGTCCGGGTGAATCCCATGAAATTGCTGAGGATGATCTGGCCGATCACCATCGACAGCACGGTCAGGTGAAACGCCAGCACGAGCGGTGTCTGGCGCTCCCGGAAATACCCCATGGTGGTGCCCACTACGTTCATTCGCCCTTCCCCCACGTTACGTATCGAGCCGACGACCCTGTTTCCGGGCCTGCCGGCGTGGCGCGCTCCGGCGATCCACGACTCGCCGAATGTAGTGATACCACCGCTATCTTAGCTTTAGCTTAAGGGAATGGGGGAGACAGATCGGCTTGACCGTCGTTCCTCCATCCGCCCTCGCCCCCATCCCGAACGACTCACGCTGACCCGCGAAGAGCTAAAATTGTTATTTGCAAAATACCGACGCCTTCTACACTGGGGAGTGACCGCAAGGCTCTCCGGCAACATTCAACAAAAAGGAATCGATCGCAGAAACATCGTGGCCGTTGTCGGCAGCATGGTGTGGATGACAGGGGGCTTGGCTACCCGGTCCCACCCGAGGACAACAGACTGAATCAAATACGGACGTTATCAAGGGGTGTTATTATGAAAAAGTTTGTAAACGCTTCTCTGCCCGTGCTGGTTGGGGCTTCTCTTCTGTTTGCCTCCTCTGCCATGGCCCAAGGGATGGGCTCAACGGTAGGCCCGAAGACGGGTGACAGGGAATTCTCCATCTCCGGTACCGGTACCAGCAACAAGGACTTCGACAACGGCAGCTTTGGCGTTTCCGGTGACTACGGCTGGTACCTGTCCGGTCAGACGCTGGTGGGCGTTCGTCAGAGCGTGAACTTTGCCGACGTGCAAGGCGATAGCGACAACACCTGGAATGGCAGCACGCGGGGCTTTGCCGATTACCACTTCGGCCGCGGCGCAGCCCGTCCCTTCGTGGGCGCCTCGCTCGGCGGCATTTATGGCGACGGCGTGAAGGACACCGGCATCGCCGGCCTGGAAACCGGCCTCAAGTACTACATGCTGCCGAGTACCTTCATTCAGGGCAGGGCCGAGTACCAGTTCCTGTTCGACAGCAGCAACAGCGCCCAGGACAACATCGACGATGGCGCCTGGGCCTACACCATCGGCATGGGTATCAACTTCTGATCGGAAACGAACCATGATCGTGAAGTGACCCGATTGGGAGCGAACACCCCAAACGACTGGGGTGTTCGCGCCCAATTTGCGCCCAAGAAAACTCGCCACGGTTTTCCGATGTATTCAAGGCGAATGCGACGAGCCTGTTGATCGCGACGCCGAGGTTGACCCCGCGATGACATTCGAGCGATTCGTGTTGCTACCAGGGGCTCGGGAAATGCGAACGACCGCAGATATGCAGGATGCCCATCGCGCCGTGACCGAGGGTATAGGCCTCGATCGACCTGACGTGAACCCTCCTGACGAACGACCCGGAATTTCCGGATAGTTGGTTCTCGCACCAGCTCACCTTCGTCGTAGACGTTCAGAACGTGCTCATTGATCGTCCGAATACCCTTGTCAAAAGGTTCGGACATCTGCCGCTGGATCAGCCATACCGTCTCGCGGCCTTCGTCCAGACGCACCTCGACCGCCTTCTCGGCATCCTCGTAGATCAGGATCGAGCCGTACTGGCTGCCACGGCCGGTGTGCACGTTTACCCCTTGGGGCAACTTCCGGTGCCACAAGGCCATCTGGAGGGCGTCACAGACCCGGTAATGCCGCCGCGTGCAGGCCCAGGAACCCGTTACGGAAACAACGCCTTTCCACCGCCATTATCCTGGGAAAATACTCGGCACTATCCCCATAAAACAGGATTAACATATTAATTATCAGCACCTAGCCGATTTTTTGGAAAGTATTGATAAACTCGCTGGTTTGACAGGCTCCGCCCCGCGGCGAAGCTATCTACAACTATCGGCAGGGAGACTTTCATGGCTCGCAATATCATCGTTCTGGGTGCCGGCATGGTCGGCGTATCCGTGGCCTGGCACCTGGTGCGTCGCGGCCATGACGTCACGCTGGTGGACCGCCGCGAGCCGGGGCTCGAGACCTCCTTCGGCAATGCCGGCATCATCCAGCGCGAGGCCGTGCGCCCCTACGCCTTCCCCAAGGATATCGGCACCCTGCTGCGGGTGCTGCCCAACCGCCAGGTGGACATCCGCTATCGCCCCACCGGCATGATGAGCGCGGCGGGCCCGCTGCTGGACTACTGGCTGAACTCGAGCGGTGAGCGCTACGCGCGCATCGTGCGCGAGTGGGCCTCGCTGATCATGCGCTGCCAGGAGGCCCACGCGCCGATGATCGAAGCCGCCGGCGCCGAGGCGCTGGTACGCAAGGGCGGCTGGCTGGAGCTTTACCGCACCCGCAAGGCGTTCGAGGAACGCCAGCAAGTGGCCCAGGAGAATCACGAGCGCTTCGGGGTCGAGTACGAGGTGCTGGACGCCGAGGCGCTCTACGCCAAGGAGCCGCACCTGGGCAAGGGGCTGATCGGGGCGATTTACTGGACGCAGCCCTGGATGGTCTCGGACCCCGGCGGCCTGGTGCAGGCCTACGCCCGCAGCTTTGCCGACCAGGGCGGCCAGGTGAAGCAGGCCAGCGTCGAGGACGTGCTCCAGACCGAGGGCGGCTGGCAGGTCAAGACCAGCGAGGGGGATCTGGAGGCGGAGGAAATCGTGGTGGCCATGGGCCCCTGGACCGGTGAACTGCTGGCGAGGCTGGGCATGAAGGTGCCGCTGTTCGTGAAACGCGGCTACCACATGCACTACTCCGCCGAAAACGAGGCCAAGCTCAACCACTGGGTGATGGACGCCGAGAAGGGATTCCTGCTCGAACCGATGCGCGCCGGAATTCGCCTGACCACCGGCGCCGAGCTGGCCGACCTGAACTCGCCGCCCCAGTACAAGCAGCTGGCCGCCGCCGAGAAGGTGGCACGCAAGCTGTTCCCGCTGGGCAAGCGTCGCGACAGCCAGCCCTGGAAAGGCGCCCGCCCCTGCCTGCCCGACATGAAACCGGTGATCGGCCCAGCCCCCGACAAGGCAGGGCTGTGGCTCGCCTTTGGCCACGGCCATCAGGGCTTTACCCTGGGCCCGGCCACCGGCGAACTGCTCGCCCAGATGATGGATGGCGAAAAACCCGCGGTGGATATGGCCCCGTTCCGCGTCGATCGGTTTTGAAGGTGAAGTTATAACGAAAGCGGGCGCCCTTGAGGCGCCCGCTTCAAAAGATAGCTTGGGTAACGGTGCCTGTACGAGCACTCGAGCCGAGAACACCCAGCATTAGCCGCTCAGGGTGCAGAAACTAGGGGGGGAGGGGCATTACATAACTCACACCCCCAGCCATGCTCACTTACATAAGAGAAACAATAGAGTCCCAATCACGATTGGTGACCATGACAAATCTTGCTCGGCCTTGACTTTCCTTAGCCCATAACTCACCGATCATCCGGTCTTCCTTGGCCTTGTCCGTTGAGTAACGGTCACCGCCCTTATACTCAATAACTAGAATGGTGTCGTCGGGTAGTTTGCAGATAAAATCTGGCCAGAACTTCCCATCGGCTTTTTGTAGAAAGAAGGCACATGCAGGCTTACGATCCAGATTGCGAACCCAGAACTCAATATTACCTTTTCGAGCTTGATCATCTAGCCAGACGGCACATTCAAACTCTTCCTTACTATCAAAGTCTCCAATTTGACCATAGTAATGGCGGCGAAAATTTATATGGCCAAAGCGGTTATCGTAAACCCGATTAGGTGCATAGCCATAGGGAGGGAATTCAAATTCCATCCCCGACCCACCGACAACGACATCGACATTTTTATCGCTATCGAAAAGTGATTCTTGATACGCCTGTTTCACTGCACGTTGACGCAACTCACCAATACGTTGCTCAAGCATCTCACGCAGCGAGAACTTATGTGAATTCAGATACGCAAGATTCAGGGTATCAAGTTTCAAAAGCCCTTGGACCCAGCGAGTGACAAAGGCACGCTTGCTTTCATGCGTTAGCGTTTGGTCGGGTAAATTGCGACACAACCAAGCAGCTAGGTCGACATCATTGAAATGCTCTGGCTGATAGCTCATCGCTAGGTCATGTATCACCCCTTTCATGAAGTCGACATTTAGACGTCCCGCCTTGTCGTCGGCGTCAATCTTGCCGACCTCTGCAACACCTTTGCCTTCAAGACTTTTCTTCTGAGCCGACGTCGGATCGGCATCGTATAGTGAAATATCCCACGGATAGCTCAACACTTCAGGGTCATCGAAGAGCTGCAATTCTCCCTGAACGCGCAACCCCATTTGCGGCACGACTAACGGCTTACCCAATTCCGAAGGAGTCTGAAAATGCTCGACACTAGCTTGTGTTCGACTCTCTTCGACTGCCTGCACTACCGCTTCACGATCTTTGTCCGAGGCTACCGCCTGTGTCGCCGTTTCTGCATCGGCGTCGTCCAACGGTTGCTGGATAGTGAGCGTCTTGGTCTTGGGCTCCCATGCCACTTTATCGCCCAACTTGTTGAGATCACGCTTGGCGGGCTTACTCGTCAGCTTCACAGGGATCGGCGTGAAAGAGAAACGTGCCTTGAAACGCTCAAAATCGAGCGATGCCTGTTGCGGCTGTGTGGCTTCGACGAACTCCCGCGCTTCCCGGCGCTCGAACCCTGCCCCTTTGACCAAACTATCACGCAGGCTATCGGCAGTATCGCGGAAGCTGCGCGACACGACGTAGGCATAGGACTGGTTCAGCGCGCCATCCGGCCTGGCCTTCGCCTCTGGCTGACGTAGCACACGCCCTAGAAGCTGCTCCACCGCCGTCGAGGAATGCAGTTCCGCCATACTCACCAAGATATACGCCCATGGGCAGTCCCACCCTTCGGCCAAGGCCCGTTGCGTAATAACGAATGTCACTGGGCAATCAGGATCCATGATGCCTTTTTCATAGGTCTGTTCCAGCGCCTCCAGTTCCTTATATTCGCTAGTCGCTCGTGCGATGCATTCAACCGGGATCTGATGGTTGTCCTGCAACTCTTGCCATAGTGTTTCGACATCCAACGTCTCATGCCCCGAACGGCGTGGCTCAGCCTGAATCAATACGATCGGGCGAATGGGAGACGCCCCCTTGCGCCGTTCGGCATCGGCTCGCCCTTGCAACTCATCACGCCAGGCAATAGCTTGACTAAGACACTTTTGCCATTCCGGCTGGGTTTCCAGGCGGATTGGCAGCTTGATCATTTCCTCGGCTTTCAGCTCGGCGGCCCATACACTATGCAGCACATTACTGGGCGTGTGCGTGGTATCCGGCGTCGCGGTGAGTTCCAAAATACCGGAAGGGTTCAGGCGGCGAAGCGTTTCGAACCCCAACGTGGTGCGATTGTTGTGCGCCTCATCAACGATCACGAATGGACGGTGTAGGCGCAGCACATTGGCTAGAGAATATGGCACCGTGGTGCCATCCTCGCTACGGAGCAACTTTTCCTTCTGCTCAACCGCCAGATTGTCGAAATGCCCCATCAACGCGCCGCTCGACTCATAGACCTTGCGGCTTTCAGTTTCTTCAACTTGGAAGGCCTGCCGCGTACAAACAATGACCACCGTATTGCTGGAAAGGGTACCGGGCATCACGCTCTTCGCTTCATCAATATCCATGACCGTGACCGGTCCAGCATCACTCAGGGCAGCATGGTAGGGATGCCGAGGGTCCTTGAGTGCCTTGAGAGTCTGCTCACGAATGGCATTGGAAGGCACTAACCACAGCACTACGCTGTGGGAAACATGAAGCAAATGAGCATTCACCATGCTAATCGATCGTGCCGCTAGCCACGTCTTGCCGCCACCAGTCGGAATACGTAGGCAAAAATACGGCATCGCGGGGTTAAAACCCGCTAGAGGACGATAGGGAACTCCTTGTGCCCAAAGCGCTCTCGTTGTCTGATAAAACGCGGTATCCGCATCCCCCAGTTCCCGACAAGCCTTCAAGTAGGCCAGCAGTGAATCGAGTGCCTGCTGCTGATAGGATTTTGCAACGAATCCGGCCATGGTCCACCTGTTTATTGATCGAGGGCGTAGGGCGTTTGCTTGAAGACGATCTGTTCACGGCGCAGGCGCGAGGCTCCCAGACGACAGGCCGCCGCATAGAGAGTCTTGGGGCCATCATAAGCTGGCAGGCTATCCAGCACCGGGCTCGTCAGCACATTACCTCCATTGACGCTTTTGTCGCCCAGAATACCGTTGAACAGTAGATAAATGGCCTGCCCTTCATGAATACCGAGCAAAGGCGAGGTGAAACGTTTCTCCCCCGTTTTCTGGGGTGGCAATCCGGTGCCAGTTTCCTTGAACCAGACGAATTCTGCTAGTTGCTCGAACGTGACGTCATCACGTACCTGGCCGAAGGCATCGAACATCGGCTCATCACTCAGGCGGTAATAGCGAAAACCACCGCCAAGCCCCTCGATGGCATTGCCCTTATTATCAGCGTAGCCTTCCGAAACCCGGCGGACACGTTCCGCTGTGACGTTTTTTGCGATATTTTTATCCATTTCGACAAGGATAAATTTTCTATTCCCGCCATCCTCTGCGTTCTGTTTCAGCACTGCATGGGCAGTGGTTCCAGAACCTGAAAAAGAATCCATAACAATGGAATCTTTTCCTGTAGAAATCTGTACTATCCTCTGGATAAATGCCCTAGGCTTTGGTGTATCAAACGAGGACTCATTTGGAAATATAGACCTCATCTCATTTTTTGACGTCCTATTGCTTCCAACCTCCTTTTTCGTCCAAATGGTTCTTGGAACAAGATCTGAAACTTCATTCAAATATCTTTTTATACTCGGACGAGCATTCCCTTTTGGCCCCCACCAAACCCTACCTTCAGAATCTAAAGACTCCAGCTTCTCCTTCGATACACGCCAATATCTTCCTTTTGGAGGACAAAAAACACGCCCTGTTGGCCCAGTATATTCATACTCACCTTTTGAATACGGCTTATTTGCATAAGGGTCGCCTGGCAACCAAGGACCTTTAGGGTCATTGTCTGGATTTTTATAAATTGAATCCGCCTCCTCTGTTCTCGGAAGGCGTTTAGGAACCCATTTATCGCTTTTAGCATAAACAAGGACGTAGTCGTGATCAGTTGAGAAAAAACGAGCCGAATTTCTTGGTGAATCTGCTTTTTCCCATATCACATTTGCTATAAAATTATTAGCACCAAACAGCTCGTCTAACAGAAGCCTAACATTCCCCACTTCAACATCATCAACCGAAATAAAAATAGCTCCATCGTCACTCAGAAACTCTCTTAGCAGCTTGAGGCGCGGATACATCATACACAGCCATTTATCATGCCTTGAAAGGTCTTCACCCTCTTTTCCTACCGCCTCGTGCAACCACTGTCTAATTTCTGGGCTATTGACATTATCATTGTAAATCCAGCCTTCATTTCCAGTATTATAAGGCGGATCAATATAGATACATTTGATCTTACCCGCATAGCGTGGCAACAACGCCCTGAGGGCATGAAGATTATCCCCTTGGACGATCAGGTTACCGTTGTCCGCGTCGCCACCATCCAACTCGGGTACAGGTTCCAGCAGGCGATATGGCACCTTCTTATGATGAGTGACAACGGCATCTTTGCCGATCCAGTTGAGCGTGGGCATGGATTACCTGTGTTTCAAAATAGACTACAAAAGGCGGCCCTGCATCTCTAAACAGCGACTCGCCAACACATGACAAATAGCTTTATTTGTCACGATTGCGTTTAATATGTTTCTCAAGCGCTTCCAGGTCTTCTAGGTCTTCTGCATCCGCTTCCAAAGCTTCTGCCTGGCGGCGGTGAGCATCAAACTGGCCATAGCGTTCATGGACGATAACCTTGGCTCTTTGGGCACTGATAGTGCCGGCCCCGACCAATATAGGCCGTTCACTAAAGTTCAACAGGCGGTCAACATTACGGCGCCAGTAATCCAGTGTGAGATCTTTACGTTCCTTGGCACGCAACTCAGCCTGCTCCAAGAAGATCACCACCAGCCGGTTAAGCGTATCCACCTCATCAGCGGTCAGATAGTTTTTGGCTATTGTCACGTCCTGTTTGCGCACCCGCGCGCCTTGCCAAGAGGTCAGCGCCATGTTGGGCTCTTCTGGATTGGCACGATTCACGACGATTTCGGCCGCGGTCTGCTCAGTGACGGCATACAGCAGCTTATTCTGCACTTCAGCAAAGAAGCGATGAGCATCACTATCATCGGTGTGATAGTCACTGCTCAGGGTGAATAGATCGCGAACCTTCTGATAAAAGCGCTTTTCCGAGGCACGGATATCGCGTATACGTGCCAACAATTCATCGAAATAATCCCAACCACCCGGCTCTTTCAAACGCTCATCATCCATGACGAAGCCCTTGATCAGGTATTCGCTGAGGTTGGCTGTGGCCCATTGACGGAATTGCGTTCCTCGCGGCGAGCGCACCCGATACCCCACTGCCAAGATCATCGGCAGGCTATACCAGTTGACTTTATAACGCTTCCCATCAGAGGCAGTTGTCAAGGATTCCTTGACAACTGCCTCTCGAGATAACTCGCCTTCTTTCAATATGTTACGAACGTGCAAGCTTACATTCTGCTTCGACGTCGCAAACAGTTCGGCCAGCTCAGCCTGGGTCAGCCATACGCTCCCGTCCTCGGCGTGTAGATGTACCGCACTACGCCCATCATCGGTTCGGTAGAGGATCAGTTCACTGTTACCCATGAGCCCGCCCTATTGAGGTAGATACCAAAAGCCCGCCTTATTTGGCGGGCTTGATAGATTAGCAAAGCCTGGCTATCACTCCCACTCGATCGTCGCTGGCGGCTTGCTGCTCACGTCATAGGTCACGCGCGATACGCCGCTGATTTCATTGATGATCCGGTTCGAGACCTTCTCCAGCAGCTCGTAGGGCAGGTGCGCCCAGCGGGCGGTCATGAAGTCGATGGTCTCCACGGCGCGCAGGGCGATGACCCATTCGTAGCGGCGGCCGTCGCCGACCACGCCGACCGATTTCACCGGCAGGAACACGGCGAAGGCCTGGCTGGTCTTGTGGTACCAGTCGGCGTTGTGCAGTTCCTCGATGAAGATGGCGTCGGCCTCGCGGAGGATGTCGGCGTATTCCTTCTTCACCTCGCCGAGGATGCGCACGCCCAGGCCCGGCCCCGGGAAGGGGTGGCGGTAGACCATGTCGTAGGGCAGGCCGAGTTCCAGGCCGAGCTTGCGCACCTCGTCCTTGAACAGTTCACGCAGCGGCTCGACCAGCTTGAGCTTCATGGTCTCGGGCAGGCCGCCGACGTTGTGGTGCGACTTGATGACGTGGGCCTTGCCGGTCTTGCTGGCGGCGGATTCGATCACGTCCGGGTAGATGGTGCCCTGGGCGAGGAAGTCCACGCCGTCGATCTTGGCGGCTTCGCGGTCGAACACGTCGATGAAGGTGTTGCCGATGATCTTGCGCTTGGCTTCGGGGTCGTTTTCGCCTTCGAGCTTGCCAAGGAATTCGTCCTCGGCGTCGACGCGGATCACCCGCACGCCCATATGGCGGGCGAAGGTTTCCATCACGTGGTCGCCCTCGTCCTTGCGCAGCAGGCCGTTGTCGACGAACACGCAGGTCAGCTGGTCGCCGATCGCCTTGTGCAGCAGCGCCGCGACCACCGAGGAGTCCACGCCGCCGGAAAGGCCCAGCAGCACGTGGCGGTCGCCGACCTGTTCGCGCACCCGCTCGGACAGATCCTCGATGATCTGCGCCGGGGTCCACAGCCGCTCGGCCTGGCAGATCTCCAGCACGAAGCGCTCGAGGATGCGTTGACCCTGCAGGGTATGGGTCACCTCGGGGTGGAACTGCACGCCGTAGAAGCGCTTCTCGGCCCAGGTCATGGCGGCGATCGGGCAGCTCGGCGTGGAGGCGGTGACGCTGAACGCCTCGGGCGCCCGGGCGACCTTGTCGCCGTGGCTCATCCACACGTCGAGCAGCGCGCTGCCATCGTGGTCGACATGATCCTTGATGCCGCCGAGCAGGTCGTCGTCGCCCGCCACCTTGATCTGCGCGTAACCGAACTCGCGCTTGTTGGAGCCCTCGGTGGCGCCGCCCAACTGTTCGGCCATGGTCTGCATGCCGTAGCAGATGCCCAGCACCGGCAGGCCCAGCTCGAACACGCACTCGGGGGCGCGCGGCGAGCCCAGCTCGGAGACCGACTCCGGCCCCCCGGAGAGGATGATGCCGTTGGGGTTGTACTCGCGGATCTCGGCTTCGGTGATGTCGAAGGCGCGAACCTCGGAGTAGACGCCGATCTCGCGCACGCGACGGGCGATCAGCTGAGTGTACTGGGAGCCGAAGTCGAGGATCAGGATCTTGTGGGCGTGAATGTCGGTCATGAAAGCATCTCGTTGAAGCGCGGCGAAGCGAGGATGAAAGCGGAAAGAATGTGCTTGGCACCGGCGACACTGGCTGAGTGCCAGGCTAGGCGAAAACGGCCGAGGCAGCGCAGTTGACTTGGGGGGGTCAATGAGCATGCCGAGGCCGTTTTCAACAACGCATGGCGCCAGTCCAGTGGCGTCGGTCAGCCGGCGCGGTAGTTGGGGGCTTCTTTCGTAATCTGCACGTCGTGGACATGCGACTCGGCGAAACCGGCGCCGGTGATCTGCACGAACTGCGGCTTGGTGCGCATCTCCTCGACGTCGTGGCAGCCGGTGTAGCCCATCGAGGCACGCAGCCCGCCCATCAGCTGGTGGACGATGGCGCTCATCAGGCCCTTGTAGGGCACGCGGCCTTCGATGCCTTCCGGCACCAGCTTCTCGGCGCCTTCGGACTTGTCCTGGAAGTAGCGGTCGGCACTGCCCTGGCTCTGGGACATGGCGCCCATCGAGCCCATGCCGCGATAGGCCTTGTAGGTGCGGCCCTGGTAGAGCTCGACCTCGCCCGGGGCTTCCTCGGTGCCGGCCAGCAGGCCGCCGATCATCACCGTGCTGGCGCCGGCGGCGATCGCCTTGGCCAGGTCGCCGGAGAAGCGGATGCCGCCGTCGGCGATCAGCGGGATATCAAACGGCTTGAGCGCCTCGGCGACGTTGGAGACGGCGGTGATCTGCGGCACGCCGACACCGGCGACGATGCGCGTGGTGCAGATCGAGCCGGGGCCGATGCCCACCTTGACGGCGTCCGCGCCGGCCTCGGCCAGATCCCGGGCGGCTTCGGCGGTAGCGATGTTGCCGCCGATCACCTGCACCGCGGGGAAGTGTTCCTTCACCCAGCGCACCCGCTCGATCACGCCGCGGGAGTGGCCGTGGGCGGTATCCACCACCACCACGTCGACGCCGGCCTCGGCCAGTGCGGCGATGCGCTCGGCGGTCTCCGGGCCGGTACCCACCGCGGCGCCAACCAGCAGGCGGCCGTCGGCGTCCTTGGCGGCATGCGGGTAGGTGCGCGCCTTCTCGATGTCGCGCACGGTGACCAGGCCGCGCAGGCGGAAGGCGTCATCGACGATCAGGATCTTCTCGATGCGGTTTTCCTGCAGCTTGGCCTTGATGGCGTCGAGCGGCGTGCCCTCGGGCACGGTGACCAGCTTCTCGCGCGGGGTCATGATCGCCGCGACGTCGTCGCTGTGGTCGGGCTGGAAGCGCATGTCGCGCCCGGTGACGATGCCGACCAGGGTCTCCCCTTCCACCACCGGGAAGCCGGAGTAGCCGTACTCGTCGGCCATCGCCAGCAGGTCCTTGAGCTTGGCTTCGGGGCTGACGGTGACCGGGTCCTTGACGATGACGCTCTCGTGCTTCTTGACCTTGCGCACCTCGGCGGCCTGCGCGGTGATGGTCATGTTCTTGTGGATGATGCCGATGCCGCCTTCCTGGGCCATGGCGATGGCCAGGCGGCCTTCGGTGACGGTGTCCATGGCGGAAGAGACGAGCGGGATGTTGAGCGTGAGGTTGCGGGTCAGGCGGGATTTGAGGCTGACGTCCTTGGGCAGGACATCCGAGTAGCCGGGTACGAGTAATACGTCGTCGAACGTAAGAGCTTCTTGCGCCATACGTAGCATATCGGAATCACCCAATGAGCAGATTGTGGGGAGGGGAGAGAAGTTAATCGACCATTATAACGCTGCCCCATTCTCCTCTCAATGTAGCCTTGACTTGGCACAGTGCTGTCGCCAGGGGCCGATCCGGGGACAAGTCTGCAAGGGGGCGCTGTGATGCGGCGAAGGTGACATGACGGACACTGCATTCTCCCGCGGCACGCTGCCCTCCCCCGGAATGCTAGACTGCCCTTCCCGTTTCATCGTCAGCGAGGCCGCCATGCCGGAGACCGCCCCCGAGACCCTGTCGGTCAGCGAACTCAACCGCCGCGCGCGGATGCTGCTGGAGCGCGGCTTCGGCGAATGCTGGGTGGAGGGCGAGGTCTCGAGCCTGGCGCGGCCGGCCTCGGGGCATGTCTACTTCACTCTGAAGGATGACCGCGCCCAGGTGAAGTGCGCGCTGTTCCGCAACCGCGCCCGCTTCACCCCAGCGCTGAACAACGGCGACCGCGTGCGCCTGCGCGGCAAGGTCTCGCTGTTCGAGCCGCGCGGCGACTACCAGCTCATCGTCGAGGCGGCGCAACCCGCCGGCCAGGGGGATCTGCTCGCCGCCTTCGAACGCCTCAAGCACCGGCTCGCCGCCGAGGGCGTGTTCGCCAACCAGCGCCCGCTGCCCTGCCCGCCGCGGCATCTGGTGGCGATCACCTCGCCCACCGGCGCGGCGATCCGCGACGTGCTGGCGGTGATGGCGGCACGCTGGCCACTGGCACGGATCAGCGTGCTGCCGGTGCCGGTGCAGGGCAAGGCGGCGGCGCCGGCGATCATCCGCGCCCTGGCCCTGGCCAATGCCGACCCGCGCTTCGATGCCATCCTGGTGACCCGCGGCGGCGGCAGCCTGGAAGACCTGTGGGCGTTCAACGACGAGCATCTGGCCCGGGCGATCTTTCATTCGCGGCTGCCGGTGATGGCCGCAGTCGGGCATGAAGTCGATGTCACGCTCGCCGACTTCGCCGCCGACATGCGCGCCCCCACCCCGTCGGCGGCGGCCGAGCAGTTGGTACCGGACCAGCACGATCTGCGCCGGCGGCTGGCCACCCTGGCCCGGCGCCTGGCTCACGCCCAGCAGCGCCGCCTCGAGGCCGAGGCCCAGCGTCTCGATCATCTTCGCGCGCGACTGCGCCATCCCGGCGAACGACTGGCGGGCCAGCGTCAGCGCCTCGAGGCGCTCGACACCCGCCTGCAGCGTGCCCTGGCCCGGCGCCTCACCGAGGAGCGCCGGCGACTGGCAATGCTGCACCGCCGGCTGGGCGCGGCCGACCCATCACGCGACGTGGCCCAGGCACGGCAGCGGCTCGCCACGCTGGAGGCGCGTCTGCATGCCGTGATGCCACGGCAGCTGGAACGCCGCCGCGAGCAGCTGGCCGCACGGGTGCGCGAACTCCAGGCGGTCAGCCCGCTGGCGGTGCTGGGACGCGGCTATGCGATTCTCGAGAACGCCGAGGGCGAAGTGATCCGGCGCTCGCAGGACACCCGCCCCGGCGAGCGGCTCAAGGCGCGGCTCGGCGAGGGGCGGCTGAGTGTGGAGGTCAAGCGGCGCTATCGCTGACGCGCCGGCGTTCAGGCGCGACTGGCGGGCTCGGCGCCGGGCTTGAAGGCGCTGGGCTCCAGCGAGTGGCGGCCGAGCAGCTTGTAGAAGTCGGTGCGGTTGCGCCCGGCGATGCGCGCCGCCTGGGTGACGTTGCCCTCGGTGATCTTGAGCACCTTGACCAGATAGCTGCGCTCGAAGCCGGCGCGCGCCTCGTTGAACGAGGGCAGCGCGTTCTCCTCGGCGGCCAGCGCCTGGGCGACCAGCGCTTCGGGGATGATCGGCGCGCTGGTCAGCGCCACGCACTGCTCGACCACGTTGACCAGCTGGCGGACGTTGCCCGGCCAGGCACAGGAGGCGAGCAGGTTGAGCGCCTCGGAGGAGAAGCCCTTGACGAACGGCTTGTGGCGCTCGGCGGCCTGGGTGACCAGGTGCTTGGCGAGCAGCGGCACGTCCTCGGCGCGCTCCTTGAGCGGCGGCAGGCGCAGGTTGACGACGTTGAGGCGATAGTAGAGATCCTCGCGGAAGTCGCCGTCGGCCATCGCCCGGTCCAGATCGCGATGGGTCGCCGAGATGATGCGCACGTCGATGGGCACCGAGGTGGTGGAGCCCAGCGGGCGGATCTGGCGCTCCTGCAGCGCGCGCAGCAGCTTGACCTGCAGCGGCAGCGGCATGTCGCCGATCTCGTCGAGAAACAGTGTGCCGCCGTCGGCCGACTGGAACAGCCCCTGGTGCTGGCTGACCGCGCCGGTGAAGGCGCCCTTGGCATGGCCGAACAGCTCGCTTTCCAGCAGCTGCTCGGGCAGCGCGCCACAGTTGATGGCGACGAAGGGCTTGTCGGCCCGGCTGCTGGCCTTGTGAATGGCGTTGGCCAGCAGCTCCTTGCCCGAGCCGCTGGGCCCGGTGACCAGCACGCTGACGTCGGAGCCGGCGACCATCCGCGCCTGCTCGAGCACCGTTTCCATCTGCGGGCTGCGGGTGATGATCGCCGAGCGCCAGGCATCGTCGCCCTCGGCCGCCGGGCCGGGGGTCTGGCTCAGAGCATCGTCGATCGCCTTGAACAGCTCGTCACGGTCCACCGGCTTGGTCAGGAAGCTGAATACGCCCTGACGGGTGGCGCTCACCGCGTCGGGAATCGAGCCGTGAGCGGTGAGGATGATCACCGGCAGCCCCGGCATGCGCTTCTGCAACTGCTGAAAGAGCGCCATGCCGTCCATCTCGTCCATGCGCAGGTCCGACAGCACCAGGTCGGGCCGAGCATGCTCAAGGCACTCCAGCGCCTGGCGGCCGCTTTCCGCGGTGGTGACCCGGTACCCCCGGCTTTCCAGGCGCATTCCCAGCAGCCTCAACAGGCTGGCGTCATCGTCGACCAGCAGAACATGAGCCGCATGCTTCACGTCGTCACTCCTCGGCATTCGCGGCGCCAGCCCGCCCCGCTATCGTCGCTTTTCGTGGTCGGGACGCGGTTCACTGCTGGCGCGAATTGATACTTTCCTCGATCTCGGTCAGGGCATCGAGCTTCTTGGCCAGCGAGTCCCGCTCCCTGGCCAGGGCCTGACGCTGATGCTCGCTGTCGTCGATCTCCTCGACCAGCGAGCGACGCGCCTCGAGCCCGTTGAGCCACTGGCGCAGCAGCGGCTGCAGGCGGCTCGGCGCCATGGCCAGGTCGGCCTTGTAGAGCTCGGAGGCCGCCTTCCAGTCGCCCCGGCCACTCCAGGAGAACACCACGGCACGCGCCAGGCGGTCCCGGGTCGTGTCGCCGTCGACCTTCTCGAGGGTCTGGCGGCGCCACTCGGGTCCGCCACGCTGGGCGGCCAGGCCGAAGGCGACCCAGGCGTCCAGCAGGCAGGCCTGCTCCTCGAGAGTGGGGATGTCGGACAGGCACTGGGCATCATCGCTGGCGAAGGCAGTGGTGCGCTGCGGCAGCCACTGACAGCCCGACGCGACAAGCGTGAAGGCCAGCAGGCCGGCCACGAGAACGGGATGCTTCATGTAGTCAGTTCCTTGCAGATTCGGCAGCAGCCGTCAGGGGCGGCGGCAACTCTTCTTTATCGTTATCGGCGAGCGTCTCGGCGCTCCAGGGCAGGGTCAGGCGAAAGCACACGGCCAGCGGGTCAGTGTCGGCAAGTATCAGCTGGCCGTGCTGCGCCCGGGCGCAGTCCTGAGCCACCGACAGGCCGATGCCTGACCCCTTGAGCGCGCCCTTGCGCCGCGCCCGTCCCTGATAGAAGGCATCGAACAGCCGCGCCCGATCGTCGTCGGCGATCGGCTCGCCACTGTTGGCCACCTCGAGAATCAGCGATCGCCCCTGGCGAAAGGCGCGCAGCTCCAGCTCGCCACCATTCTCGCCATAGGCGATGGCATTGGAGACCAGATTATCAAGAATGCGCAGGGTCCGCTCGCGATCGGCGGACCAGTCCAGCGGTTCCTGGAAGGCACTCACCCGCATACCCTTCTTCTCCAGCGCCAGCTGGTGCTTGGCGAGCACTTCCTTGATCACCGTGGCGACGTCGAAGCGCTCGTTGCTCGCCCCCTGATTGTGCTGCAGAAGGTTATAGTCGAGCAGCTGCTCGATCAGGGTCTGCAGCTCCTCGCCGCTGGCGTCGATCAGCTCGACGATTTCCCGCTGGCGTGGCGTCAGCTCGCCGGCGATGTCGTCGCAGAGCAGCCCGGTGCCTTCGCGCACGCTGGCCAGCGGCGTCTTGAGCTCGTGGGACATGTGGCGCAGGAACTGCTGCTTCTGCGCTTCCAGTTCGTTGAGCCGCTGGGACAGCCAGTCGAGGCGGTCTCCCAGGCGCACCAGCTCGGCCGGCCCCTGGATCAGCTGGGCGGAGGGCGGCTCGAGGCCACTGCCCAGGCTGAGGATACGCCGCTCCAGCTGGCGGATGGGGCGAATGATCAGCCAGGTGAACAGCAGCATCAGCGCCAGGCTGGCCGAGACCAGCGCCGCCGTCTGCAGCCACAGGCGCTGCTGGACTTCGTCGGCCTGGTCGCTGATGGCGTCGATGCGCGCGTCGATCTGGAGGTTGGTGGCCTCGCGGACCGCGTCGGTGCGATCGGCGAAGCTGGCGAACTCGTCGAGACTGTCGCGGACTTCCTGCGGCGTCTTGCCGGGCAGTTCGGCCAGCGTCTGAATCTGATCCTGCAGGGCGGCGATGTCGGGGTTGTCGGGCAAAAGCCGTCGCTGGGCCTCGAGCAGCCGGGCGTACTCGTCGGCCTTGTCGGCGAAGATCTCCATCAGGCCGGGCTGTTCCACCACGGCGTACTGGCGGGCGCTGCGCTCCATCTCCACGGCCAGATTGGACAGGGTGCGAGCGCGACGCGTCTGGTCGACCGCCTCGCGGGCGCTGACATTGGCCAGCTGCGACAGCTCCGACATCCCCTCGCCCGCCTGAAACATCAGCACGGCAATCGGCAGCATCACGACCACGAAGGCCAGCAATACCAGCTGTAGCAGGGATCTGGGACGCCAGCGGCGAGAGACCTGAGAGGTCATGGAAACCGTTCTATGCAGAAAGAGGGCTAAAGTCATTCATTCTCTCCGCACAGCATAACAGACTTGCGCTTCGATAAGCTGGTCCGGGCCTTCGACCTGCAAAAAAAGAGGGCCGGCAGAGCCGGCCCAAGGTACGCAGGGAACTGAAGGGTCAAGTGAGTCCTCACCAAGGGCCGCCTGGCCGGACCTTCGCGAACACTCCGATCGGACTCCCAAGGAGTCCCGAAACCGTGAAACCGCTCTTGCGTCTGCCAGGGACAATGGTTCCACAGGGGCGGCGAACCGCCCGGTTTCGTCCGGTGGCGCGTCGCCGGAGCGGCGCGCCGTAATTGGGTCCCCCGTGACGGGGGAGCGGCTTCCTTGCCGTGGGGCGTCCTTGCCCTCTAGGTACCTATCCTTGCCAAATCGGCGGTACCGTCTCATCGCAACCTAAGTCACACATCGCGTGGAGCAGACGCTGCTGAGCTGACGGAGATAAGCTCTCGTTGGGCTCAGCCGGGAAGCGAATCGAGCCGTTTGAACCGCTTCCCGTTGCTCACCCTATAGATAGCGAAGGCCGTGCCACTTTTTTGACAAAGTCAATAAAATCAAAAACTTAAATTCTGCAAAAAACTGGCACGGCATGATTCGCCCCAAAAACCGGCCTGTTGGCCCGCCACTGGCATCGAAAAATGTTGCCACTTGGCGACACGATTTCGAGGCCCTTAAAAAATACCAATTAATTCAATAATTTAGAGTGTCGTCTTCTGGCAACATTCCAGGAAAGGCAGTCACTCTCAGGCGACACCGGGGCCGTGGCCCCGATCAGAAGCCCCGGCTGACGGGGCCGGCGAGAGCCGTCAATCAAGGGGCTTGAGGAGGATCTTGGACTTGCGTGCGTGGTTGTAGGCTTCACGACGCAACGGCGGCAGCGCGTCGATGTCGGCCAGGCGAAAGCCATGTTCGAAGAACCAGTGGGCGGTATGGGTGGTCAGGGCAAACAATGCCTGGATGCCCTTGCGACGGGCGCGACGCTCGACCTCGGCCAGCAGCAGCGCCCCCCGCGCCCCGCCCCGGTAGTCGCCGTGCACGGCGACGCAGGCCAGCTCGGCCATGGCCGCGTCGGCGAACGGGTGCAGCGCCGCGCAGCCGATGATCATGCCGTCGCGATCGATCACCAGATAATCGTCGATTTCGTGCTCCAGGCGCTCGCGGGAGCGTGCCACCAGCATGCCGCGCTCCTCCAGCGGGCGCAGCAGCTCGAGCAGCCCGGCGATATCGCCGAGTTCGGCGGGGCGCAGCTGTTCATAGCGGTGCTGGGTGATCATGGTGCCCACCCCGTCGCGAGTGAACAGTTCACCGATCAGGGCGTCGTGGTCGTGCCAGGAAACCAGGTGCGTGCGCGCCACGCCGTGGCGGGCGGCCTCGCAGGCCGCGGTCAGATGGCGGGCCATCTCGCTGCCCGGCGCCGCGGCACGCCGTAGCGAGGTGGCTTCGTCCGGCGTCAGTTGCCGCAACAGGGCACCGCTTTCATCGTGCAGGCCCTCGGCCTCGCCGAGCAGGATCAGCTTGTCGGCCTTCAGCGCCACGGCCGCCTGCTGGGCCACCTCCGCGGCGTCGAGATCGAAGACCTCGCCGGTGCTGGAAAAGCCCAGCGGCGGCAGGATGACCAGCGACCCCCGCTCGAGCAGCGCCTCAACGGCGGCGGCGCGCACCCGGCGCACCTCGCCGCTGTGGTCGAAGTCGACGCCCTCGCGCACGCCCAGCGGCTTGGCCATCACCAGGTTGCCGGAGACTGCGGTCAGCTCGACGCCATGCATCGGCGTGTTGGGCAGCCCCAGCGACAGCCGGGCCTCGAGCCACAGCCGCTGCTCGGCGGCCACGCGCTCGACGCAGCGCATGATCGGGGCATCGGCGACCCAGCGCCCGTCGTGGCGCACCGGTTCGATCCCCGCCTCGGCCAGCGCCGCGCCGACCTGCGGGCGGATGCCGTAGACCACCACCAGCCGCACCCCCAGGGTATGCAGCAGCGCCAGATCCTGGATCAGTTGCTCACCGCGCCCGTTGGCTACCGCCTCACCCTCGATGAGGATGACGAAGGTTCGGCCGCGATGTGCGTTGATGTAGGGCGAGGAATTGCGGAACCAGTCGACGAAGGGAAAGCGCGTCTGCACGGCCAGGGGAGCTCCGACGGAAGATGAGTGGCAGGAAGAGTGGGCCGCCGGTAGTGGCACGGGCCCGGTCCCTGACTATATCAGAGCCCATGAAAAGGCGGGACTCCCCGGAGGGAGCCCCACAGGGCAATTGTCGTTGCCATGACGAGGTGCGCCGGGGACAGGTCGAAGAGGGGGTCCTACGCCATGGATGGCGTAGGTAGCGCCCAGGGAAGGGTCCACAGCGCCCCCTCGCAGACCTGGCGACGGATCAGCCCCGTGTGCTGCGCCTATCTGCGATCGTTCTGAGGGAGCTGTCTGCATTGCCAACTCGCTGAAAGCCGTCAGACGCCGAACATGCCCTTGAGCATGAAGAAGAACAGGATCGCCAGCAGCGCGCCGGCCGGCAGCGTGATCAGCCACGACAGCACGATGGTGCTCAGCACGCGCAGGTTGAGCGCCGCCATGCCGCGGGCCAGTCCCACGCCGAGTACCGCGCCGACCAGGGTATGGGTCGTGGAGATCGGCAGCCCGGTCCCCGAGGCCAGCACCACCGTGGTGGCGGCGGCCAGGGTGGCGGCGAAGCCGCGACTGGGCGTGAGCTCGGTGATGCCGGTGCCCACGGTGGCGATCACCTTGTGGCCGTAGGTCACCAGGCCGACGACGATGCCGCCACCGCCCAGCACCAGCACCCACCAGGGCAGGGCCGCGGCCCCGCCGATATCGCCATTGGAGCCGACCACGCTGATCACCGCGGCCAGCGGGCCGACGGCGTTGGCGACGTCGTTGGAACCGTGGGCGAAGGCCATGGCACAGGCGGTGAACATCATCAGCACGCCGAACACCCGCTCGACGCTGGAGTAGCCGAAGCTGTCGCCGGCACGCTTCTTCTCGCGGTTGACGCGATTCTCCAGCAGGATGCCCAGCACCATGATCACCACCCCGATGGCCGCGGCGATCAGCAGACTCTGGCCGAAGCTCAGGTCGAGCCCCACGTGGGAGAGCCCCTTGACCAGGGTGACCATGGAAATCACGAAGCCCACCAGGAAGATGTAGGCCGGCACGTAACGCTTGGCGGCGGCGAAAGGATCGCGATTCTCGAAGATCAGTACCTGCACCGAGCGGAACAGCACATAGGCGATGGACCCGGCCAGCAGCGGCGACACCACCCAGCTGGCGGCGATCTGCCCCACCTTGCCCCAGCCGACCGAGTCGACGCCGAGGCCGGCGACGGCGAAACCGACGATCGCCCCGACGATGGAATGGGTGGTGGACACCGGCCAGCCCCGGGCCGAGGCGATCAGCAGCCACAACCCGGCAGCCAGCAGCGAGGCCAGCATGCCGTAGACCAGCAACTCGGGGCTTCCGGTCAGCAGGGAGGGGTCGATGATCCCCTTGCGGATGGTTTCGGTGACCTGGCCGCCGGCCAGCCAGGCGCCCAGGAACTCGAAGACCACCGCGATGATGATCGCCTGTCGGATGGTGATGGCCTTGGAACCGACCGAGGTCCCCATGGCGTTGGCCACGTCGTTGGCACCGACGCCCCAGGCCATGAAGAAACCGAAGACACAGGCGAGAATGATGAATACGTCGCCGTATTGCGCAATGATGGACATAGGCAGGACTGTTCTTGAGTGACGTGTCAAAGCCCGGGGCGAACGCCCGGGCTCAGCGTGCGGTGAGAATCTGCAGACGACTGCCGACGCGTTCGGCGCGATCGGCCAGATCGCCGATCCAGTCGATGATCTTGTAGAGGAACATCACATCCACCGGCGGCAGCTGACTTTCGAGATCGAACAGCTGGCGGCGAATGGTGATTTCCTGATCGTCGGCCTGATGCTCGAGCTCGTGCAGCTCGCGGATCAGGTTCTGCATCAGATCCGACACATTGCGACCGAAACCGGACTCGAGCAGATCCTCGAGTTCCTCCAGCGCCTTGCGCGCCTGATTCACGGTGGCCACCGCCGTGACCAGATACTCGCGCATCGGCACGGCCAGCGACTCGGGTACCTGCATGCGGCGCCCCAGCATGATGCCGGTGATGTCGCGGGCCTTGTTGGCGATCTTGTCCTGTACGCTGATCAGCTCCAGCAGATCGGAGCGCGAGACGGGCAGAAAGAGCGTGTTCGGCAGGTTGAGGCGCAGCTGGGTCTTGAGCACATCGGCCTCGTGCTCGAGGTCGGTGACCGCCTCGCGACACCGGGCTGCCGATTCCCAGTCACCGGCCTGGGCGGCGTCGAAGAACGGCAGCAGCTGAGCGGCACACTCGCTGGTCTTGACGATGTGCGCCAGCAGCGGTTGAAAAGGCGATCGCCCGAACAACGCGGAAAACGGGTTGGATGTCACCATGAAGGCATCATTCGTCGATTGGGTAATGGCGCGCCCAGTATAGTGACTCGCCATCCCAGCGTCATGAAAAATTCATCTTTGCCGAATCATGGAGATAGCACGATGCCGCAGGAAATCGAACTCAAGCTGGCCCTCGGCCCCGGTGCCGCCGAGGCGCTGCCCGCGCACCCGCGGCTGGCCGGGCTCGCCCCCGTGCGCGAGCACCTCGCCAACACCTACTACGATGCGCCCGCGGGGGATCTGGAACGCGCCCGGGTGGCCCTGCGCACCCGGCGCACGCCCGACCGCTGGCTGCAGACCCTGAAGACCGCCGGCCAGGGCTCCGGCGGGCTTTCCACCCGTGGCGAGTGGGAGTGGGAGATCCCCGGCCCGGCCCTGGACCGCGAGGGGCTGGCGACGCTGGAACCGATGCAGGCGCTGGGCGAGGAGATACGCCAGGCGCTGGAGCCCGGCTTCACCACCGACTTCGAGCGCACGAGCTGGTGGCTGGAGGGCCCCGAGGCCACCATCGAGGTCGCGCTGGACCGCGGCGAGGTCCGCGCCGGCGAGCGCCGCGCGCCCATCGAGGAGCTTGAACTGGAACTCAAGGCGGGGGAGCCAACAGCCCTGTGGCGCCTCGCCGAGGACATCGCCGACACCCTGGCGCTGCGCCCGGCCAATACCAGCAAGGCCGCCCGTGGCGCCGCCCTGCGCGACGGCCGCTGGCCGCTCGAGGATGGCCCGCTGCCCGGTGAGGCGGCAGCGCGCTTCGACCGGGCCATCACCGCCCTCGACGCCCTGGCCGACAGCGGCGAGAAGCGCTTCCTCGGCGTGGCCCGCACGGCACTGCAGAGCCTGGCCGACGATAACTCGCTGCCCGCTGGCCAGCGCGACGCGGCCCGGGAGCTCGCCACGGCACTCGACGCCACGCCCTGGCTGACCCCGGCCTTCGGCCGCCGCAGCCTGGCCCTGCTCGCCGCCCTGCACCGCCGCTGACTCGAGGAGACCCGCGTGCCTTCACTTCGTCCGGCCGGCGTCGGCCTGCGTACCCGGCTGTTCCAGATCATCTTCGAGTCCGACACGCGGCTCGCCAAGGGCTTCGACCTGCTGCTGATCGGCCTGATCCTGATCAGCGTGGCGGTGGTGATGCTCGACAGCGTGGCCGCCCTGCGCGCGCGTTACGGCGAGCTGTTCCACCTGCTCGAGTGGGGGTTCACCCTGGCCTTCACCACAGAGCTGGGGCTGCGCCTGTACTGTCTCGAGCGCCCGCTGCGCTATCTCAGGAGCTTCTACGGGGTCATCGACCTGCTGTCGATCCTGCCCACCTGGCTGAGCCTGCTGATCCCCGGCGCGCAGTCGCTGCTGGTGGTGCGCATCCTGCGCGTCCTGCGCCTGCTGCGGGTGCTGCGGCTGATGGAGTTCCTCGGCGAGGGCACGCTGCTGGTCCAGGCGCTTAGGCGCAGCAGCCGCAAGATCCTGCTGTTCTTCTCCACGGTGCTGATGCTGGTGACCATCTTCGGCTCGCTGATCTACCTGATCGAGCCCGCCGAGGCCGGCTTCACCAGCATTCCCAAGGCGTTGTACTGGGCGATCGTCACCCTGACCACGGTGGGCTACGGCGACATCACGCCGATCACGCCGATCGGCCAGTTCATCTCGGCGATGGTGATGGTGATGGGCTACGCGATCCTCGCCGTGCCCACCGGGGTGTTCTCGGCGGAGATGATCCGCTCGATCCGCGAACAGCATTACTCCGACGAGGCCTGCCCGGGCTGCGGCCACGAGGGGCACGAACGCGATGCACGCTACTGCCGGCGCTGCGGCACCTGGCTCGACGAGGAAACCGAGGACCCGCGCCACCACGAACGGGGCCGAGACCACTGAACGTCATTCAGGCCCCGGCATCTTCACCGCCGGGGCCGCCGTTGCGGCGGGCGAGGACTATTCGGTGAAGGGCGTGGTATCGCCGCGGCCTTCGCGGACGATGGTCGGCGGCAGATCGCGCAGGTCGACCACCGTGGTCGGCTCCAGCGAGCAGGCCCCGCCGTCGATGACCAGGTCGAGGTGGGCGCCGAAGCGCTCGCGAATCGCCTCCGGGTCGGTCATCGGCAGTTCCTCGCCGACCGGGATCAGGGTCACGCTCATCAGCGGCTCGCCCAGTGCCTGGAGCAGGGCGTGGGTGATGCGATGGTCGGGCACGCGCACGCCGATCGAGCGCCGCTTGGGATGCAGCAGCAGGCGCGGCACCTCGCTGGTGGCGTTGAGGATGAAGGTGTAGGGTCCGGGCGTGTGACTCTTCAGCAGGCGGAAGACGGCGTTGTCGACCTTGGCGTAGGTGCCGATCTCGGAAAGGTCCGAGCACACCAGGGTGAAGTTGTGCTTGTCGTCCAGCGAACGCAGCCACTTGATCGTCTCGATCGCCTTCTTGTCCCCCAGATGACAGCCCAGGGCATAGCCGGAATCCGTCGGATAGGCGATGACGCCACCGTCGCGGATGATCTTCAGCGCCTGATCGATCAGGCGCTTCTGCGGGTTTTCCGGATGAATCTGGAAGAATTGAGTCATGGCCCCTCCTTGCGGTGGTAATCGGCGCCCCTCGGCACGGGGACGCAGCGGCCGACGACGTCTCGGGCGTCAGCTTGGCACTGCCCGCCCGGCGAAGGCCGCCAGTGACGGATGATGCCACAGCGGCGTGACCGGCGTACGCGGGACGTCGCTCACCGTGCCCGGCGCGAGATGGCCGCCGGGAAAGTGGAAGTCGCTGCCCCGGGACGCCAGCAGGCCGCGCTCGGCGAGCTGGCGGGCCAGGTCGCGGGTCTCGTCGGGGTTCTGGAAGCCACTGAGCAGCTCCGCCCCTTCGCCGCCGGCCGTGGCGAAGTCGTCGAGCAGCAGGCCGCGCTTGCGTCGGGTCAGCTTGTAGCGTAGCGGATGCGCCAGCACCGCGACGCCGCGCGAGGCGCGGATCCAGCCCAGTGCCTCGCCGAGATAGGGCCAGTGCATCTTGACGTCGCCGCGCTTGCCGGCGCCCAGGTAGCGCTTGAAGGCGGCGGCGATATCCGGCACCACACCGGCCTCGACCAGCGCCCGGGCGAAGTCCGGCCGCCCCAGCGGACGCTGCTCGGTCACCCCGGCCCGGGCCCGCGCCAGGGCGTCGTCGAGCCCCACCGCCTCGAGCCGCCGGGCGATCTCGAGATTGCGCGCCTCGCGGGCCTCGGCCTGGGCGGCCAGCCCCTCGCACATGGGCGCCAGTGCGCCCTCGGGCAGATAGCCCAGCACGTGCACGGTGAGGCCCCGCCACTGCACGGACAGCTCGGCGCCGGGCAGCAGGGTCAGGCCCAGCCGCTCGGCGGCCGCCGCGGCTTCGGCCACGCCGGCCACGCTGTCGTGGTCGGTGAGGGCCACGTGGGTCAGCCCGCGCGACCGGCACAGGCTCATCAGCGCCTCGGGCGACAGCGCGCCGTCGGAGGCGGTGGAGTGCATGTGCAGATCGACGCCGGGGGCGGCGAGAGTATCGGGAAGCGGGATCATCGGCATGACGCCGTCGGGCGTCTTTGTCAGAATGGAGTCTCATGTTGCGGCCCCGCACCCCGCGGGTCAACGCCGCGCCCGTCAGGACCCTGCCATGAAACTGCTCTTCGAATTTTTGCCCATCGCGCTGTTCTTCGTGGTCTACCAGCTCAGCGGCGACATCGTGCTGGCCACGCTGGTGCTGATTCCGGCGAGTCTCGCCCAGGTGGGCTTCCAGTGGTGGCGCACCCGCCGGCTCGAGACCATGCAGCTGGTCACCCTGGGGCTGATCGTGGTGCTCGGCGGCGCCACGGTGGTGTTCAAGAACGCCGCCTTCATCCAGTGGAAGCCGACCGTGGTCAACGCCCTGTTCGCGGTGGCCTTCCTGGTGTCACCGTATTTCGGCGGCCAGCCGCTGGTCCAGCGCATGATGGGGCGCGCCATCGCCCTGCCCGCGGCGATCTGGCAGCGCCTCAACCTGGCCTGGGTGGTATTCTTCATCGCCATGGCGGTACTCAACGTCGTGGTCTTCAAGACCTTCGACGAGGCCACCTGGGTCGACTTCAAGCTGTTCGGCATGCTCGGCCTGACCCTGGCGTTCATTCTCGCCCAGGGGGTGTACCTGAGCCGCCATGCCGAGGCCGCGCCCGGCGGTCAGGACCGCTGAGGCGCCCGTCATTCCCAAGGAGACAAGCCAATCATGCTCTACGCCATCCTCAGTGAAGACGTCAAGGACAGCCTGGAAAAGCGCAAGGCCGCCCGCCCCGACCACCTCGCGCGCCTCGAGAAGCTGCGCGACGAAGGCCGCCTGGTGCTGGCCGGCCCGCATCCGGCGGTCGACGCCGAGGACCCGGCCGACGCCGGCTTCACCGGCAGCCTGGTGGTCGCCGAGTTCGACAGCCTCGCCGACGCCCAGGCCTGGGCCGATGCCGATCCATACATGATCGCCGGCGTCTACACCCGGGTCACCGTCAAGCCGTTCAAGAAGGTCCTGCCCTGACCGAGCGACCCCGGCCGGCCGCCCCGGCCGGCCGTGCCTGACCGGCCGTGCCTGACCGAGATCAGGCTTTGGCGATATCGCCCTTCCCGCCACTGGGCGCCCACCCGCTCCCGCCACTATGCTGACAGTCCCGCCCGCCACCCGCCGGAGACCGTCATGGCCGAAGCCCGTCCCGATGACACGCCCCCCGAAACGCTCGACCTCGGCAACAGCCACGCCGAGCCGCCCCGCCACCCGGTCGCCCCCTTCTCGCCTCTGGCCCTGCCGCCGCTGCCCGGGTACTACACGGCGCGGGCGCTGGACCGGGCCTTCAAGGCCAATCTGGCGCGGGTGACGCTGGGCATCAGCCCCGCGGGGCTGGCCAGCAGTTACGTCGAGTGGCTCAGCCATCTCGTGCTGTCGCCGGGCAAGCAGCTCGAGCTGCAGGAAAAGGCGATGCGCAAGTGGCTGCGCCTGGCGGTCCACGCCGGCCAGCTGGCCTCGAAGGGCCCCACCGCGCCCTGCATCGAGCCGCTGTCCCAGGACCACCGCTTCGATGACCCGGCCTGGGGGCAGTGGCCCTACACGCTGATCTATCAGGGCTTCCTGCTCAACCAGCAGTTCTGGCACAACGCCACCACCGACATCGACGGCCTCTCGCCCCACACCGAGCGGGTGGTGTCGTTCATCGCCCGGCAGATGCTCGACCGCTGGTCACCCTCCAACCTGCCGTGGATCAACCCCGAAATCACCCGTACCACCCTCGAACAGGGTGGCATGAACCTGGTGCGTGGCTGGCAGAATGCCGTCGAGGATGCCGAGCGCCGCTTCAGCACCCGGCCCCCGGTGGGTGCCGAGGACTTCCGCGTCGGCGAGAACCTGGCGATCACCCCCGGCAAGGTGGTCTATCGCAACCACCTGATCGAGCTGATCCAGTACACCCCGACCACGAAAACCGTGAAGGCCGAACCCGTGCTGTTCGTGCCCGCCTGGATCATGAAGTACTACATCCTCGACCTGTCGTCGGACAACTCGCTGGTGCGCTACCTGGTCGACCAGGGACACACGGTGTTCATGATCTCCTGGCGCAATCCGACCTCGGCGGATCGCGACCTGAGCATGGAGGACTACCGGCGCCTGGGGCCGATGGCCGCGCTGGACGTGATCGGCGCCATCGTGCCCGAGCGGCGTGTGCATGCGGTGGGCTACTGCCTGGGCGGCACCCTGATGTCGATCGCCGCGGCGGCGATGGCCCGCGACGGCGACGAGCGGCTGGCCTCGCTGACCACCCTGGCCACCCAGGTCGACTTCACCGAGGCCGGCGAGCTGATGCTGTTCATCAGCGACAGCGAGGTCGCCTACCTCGAGAACATGATGTGGGACCAGGGCTACCTGGCCGGCGACCAGATGGCCGGCGCCTTCCAGCTGCTGCGCTCCAACGACCTGATCTGGTCGCGGGTGGTGCACGACTACCTGCTCGGCGAGCGCCAGCCGATGAGCGACCTGATGGCCTGGAACGCCGACCTCACCCGCATGCCCTACCGCATGCATTCGGAGTACCTGCGCCGGCTGTTCCTGGGCAACGAACTGGCCGCCGGGCGCTACACGGTGGGCGGCCGGCCGGTGGCGATCAGCGACATCCGTGTGCCGATCTTCGCCGTGGGCACCCGCAAGGACCACGTCGCCCCCTGGCACTCGGTGTACAAGATCCATCTGCTGGGCGATGCCAGCGAGGTCACCTTCCTGCTCACCAGCGGCGGGCACAACGCCGGCATCATCAGCGAACCCGGGCACCCGCACCGGCGCTACCAGATGCACACCTATCGCGACGACGAGCCCTACGTCGACCCGGACACCTGGCGGCAGACCGTCGCCACTCGGGAAGGCTCGTGGTGGCCGGCCTGGCAGGCCTGGCTGGCGGCACGCTCCACCGGTGACGTCGCTCCGCCGACCCTCGGCGCCGAGGGTTATCCACCGCTGGCCGATGCCCCGGGCTGCTACGTCCGTCAGGCCTGATTACCGGGAAACATGATGACTCGATCCACCAAGACCAGCCACCACGCGCTCGCCGAGAACAGCGTTCCCCTCTTCTGGCCGTTCACTGCCGCGGCGACGCTGGCCGAGGAGGAGTGGCGACTGTTCAATGACAACCTCAAGTTCCTCGCCGAGACCGCGGCGATCGATCACGGCCCGCCGCCGGAGTTCGTCACGCCGAATCGCCCGCGCCTGGTGTTGCACACCCTGACGCTGCGCGACTTCTCGCCCGACGAGGCCGACGCGGACGAGACGCCCACCCTGGTCATCGCTCCCTACGCCGGCCACCACGCCACCATCGCCGACTACCAACCTGGCCAGAGCCTGGTCGAGACGCTGCTGGACAGCGGCCTGTCGCGAGTGCTGGTGACCGACTGGCACAGCGCCACGCCGGCAATGAAGGACTACGACATCGACATCTACCTGGCCGAACTCAACGTCTGCATCGACGAGCTGGGCGGCCGGGTCAATCTGGTCGGGCTGTGCCAGGGTGGCTGGATGGCGGCGATGTACGCCGCCCGCTACCCGTCCCGCGTCGCTACCCTGGTGCTGGCCGGTTCGCCGATCGACACCGCCGCCGGCGACGGCCCCATCAAGCGCATGGTCGAACAGCTGCCGCTCGCCTTCTACGAGCATCTGGTGGCGCTCGGCGACGGGCTGATGCGCGGCGAGTTCATGCTCCAGGGCTGGAAGAACATGCACCCGGACAGGCAGTACATCGACAAGTACCTGGAGCTCTACGAGCACATCGAGGACCCCGTCTACCTGGCCAAGCAGGAGGCCTTCTCGCGCTGGTATGAAAATCCGCTCGATCTGCCCGGGCGCTGGTACCTGCAGGCGATCACCGAGCTGTTCAAGGAAAACCGCCTGGCCCGCGGCCGCTTCGTCGGGCTGGGCCGACGCCTGGCGCTCGCCGACGTCACCTGCCCCGCCTACCTGCTGGCCGGCGAGGAAGACGACATCACCACCCGCGAGCAGGTGTTCGCCGCCGAGACCCTGCTCGGCAGCGCCCCCGGCGCGGTGACCCGGGCACTCGCCCCGGGCGGCCACATCGGCCTGTTCATGGGTCACCGCACGCTCAGCGAGTACTGGCCGCCGATCGCCCGCTGGATCGCCGCCGGCGGCACCTCATGAGCCGTCGCCTGACGGCGCTCGCCCTGCAGGGCGGCGGCGCGCTGGGTGCCTATGAGTTCGGCGTCCTCAAGGCGCTCCACGAACGTCAGGACTTCCGGCTGGACGCCGTCTCGGGCGTGTCGATCGGCGCCATTACCGCAGCGGTGCTGGTGGGCGCCCGTGGCGAGCCGATCACCACGCTGCAGGCAATGTGGGACCAGCTGTCGTTGACCCCGGCGCCGCTGGTGCCCGACACGCTCCAGGCCAACCAGGGCCTGTTCGGCAACCCGGCCATGTATCGGCTCGATCCTGCCTGGCTGACCGCGCCCTGGCTCGCCACCCACGTCTATGACACCACACCACTACGCGAGTCGTTGGCACGCTGGATCGACCTGGAGCGCCTGAACGCCAGTCGTATCCGGGTGACCGTCACCGCGGTGGACGTGGAAAGCGGCGAGCTCGTCGAGTTCGACAACCGCCACGGCCTGATGCTGGAACATATCCTGGCCAGCGCCAGCCTGCCGCCCGGCTTCCCGGCGACACGGCTCCACGGCCATGGCTACTGGGACGGTGGCCTGGTTTCCAATACCCCGCTGCGCTCGGCGATCGATGCCCTCGAATCACTGGCGCCCGGCGATGCCGAGGTACAGCGCGAGCTGATCGTCATCGATGCCTTCCGCCAACGAGCCCCGGCGCCCGAACAGTTCCTCGACGTCGTGGAGCGCGCGTTCGAGATCAACTTCGCCAGCAAGCTCAAGCTGGACCTGAAGCTGCTGCGCCGGATCAACGACCTGATCGAGCTCGTCGAGGAGATGGAAGCCGCCCTGCCCGCGGACAGCCCGCTACGCCGGCGCTCCGCCTATCGCCGCCTGCTCGCCTACCGTCATATCGACCGGCTGTGGGTGATCGGCAATCATGATGCCAATGACGGCGGCGGGCCGGCCGACTTCTCTCCCGGAGCGATCCAGCGGCGCATCGCCAATGGCTATCGCGACGGCCGCCAGGCCCGAAGGCCCACGGCGTCGTCCCGCCGGCCCCGCCGAGCTGAATAGCCGCGACGGTCAGTCGGTTCTCGCTGCTCGTCCACAGCCGGCGTTCATGCACAGGAGCTGTGGAAAACTCTGTGAAAACCCCGCGGACGCCTTGCGCCACCCCATGGCGTTCGCTGCCCTGCCACGATCGGGTAAAATTTGATCAATATCCTGACGCCGCCGGAGCTTCATCATTGTCTACCCCGTCCAATTCGGCCCTGCCGCCCCTGACCGGTCTCGACACGCCCGCCCTCGACTGGCGCCGCGACGAGACCGACCGGCTCTCGCCACACTCGACCGCCTTCGACGACGTCTACTTCTCGCGCCACGACGGCCGCGCCGAGACCGAGCATGTGTTCATCCGTGCCAATCGCCTGCCCGAACGATTCGCCGCCTGGCACGAGACGCGCCCCTTCGTGATCGGCGAGACCGGCTTCGGCACCGGGCTCAACGTGCTCTGTGCCTGGGCCTGCTTCACCGAGCATGCCCCGCCCGACGCACGACTGCATATCGTCTCCACCGAGCGCTTTCCGCTGGCCCGCGACGACCTGGCCCGGGCACTGGCCGCCTGGCCCGGCCTCGCACCGCTGGCCGCCCGGCTGATCGCCCAGTGGCCCGAGCCGGTGCCCGGCGTGCACCGGCTGTGGCTGGACGCGCGCGTCGTGCTCGACCTGCACTTCGGCGACAGCACCGCGGCGCTTGCCCAGCTCGACGGGCGGGTGGACGCCTGGTTTCTGGATGGCTTCGCGCCCAGCAAGAACCCCGAAATGTGGCACCCGGCGCTGTTTACCGCCATGGCCGCGGCCAGCCGCCCGGGGGCGAGCGTGGCCACCTTCACCTGCGCGGGGGTGGTCAAGCGCGGCCTCGAGGCCGCGGGCTTCGTCTGGCGCAAGGTGCCCGGGTTCGGCCGCAAGCGCGAGATGCTCGTCGCCGAACTGGCCGACCCGCCGAGGGATTGCGCCCGCCGGGCCACGCCCTGGTTCCAGCCCCCCGCCCCCCGGAAGGCCGAGCACGTGGCGGTGATCGGCGCCGGGCTGGCGGGTGCCGGTGTCGCTCATGCCCTGGCCCGGCGCGGCGTGGCGGTGACATTGATCGACCGCGAGGGGCCGGCCGCCGGCGCCTCCGGCAATCGCCAGGGCGCGCTCTACGTCAAGCTCGCCGCCGAGACCAATCGGCAGAGCCGCTTCTATCTCGCCGGGCTGCTGCACACCCGGCGCTGGCTCGCCGCCCTCGATCCCGACCGCACCCTGTGGCAGGACTGCGGCGTGCTGCAGCGCGCCACCGGCGAGCGCGAGACACGGCGTCAGCGGCGCTTTCTCGACAATCATCCGCTGCCCGGGGCGGTGGTCACGGGGCTCGATGCCGAAGCCGCCAGCCGGGCCATCGGCTGGCCGCTGGAGACGGGCGGGCTGGACTATCCACAGGCGGGCTGGGTGGACCCGGCGGCGCTGTGCCGGCGGCTGGCCGACACGCCGGGCATCGCCTTCCGTCACGGCGAGGTGGCGACGCTGAACGCCGCGGATGACGGCTGGTCGCTGGGGTTCGCCGACGGCACCACTCTCGCGGCCGATCAGGTGGTGATCGCCACCGCCGCCGAGGGCACACGCCTGGCCCAGACCGCCGACCTGCCGTTGCAGGCGATTCGCGGCCAGGTCACCCACCTGACGCTGCCCGCGTCGGCACCGCGACCGCGCCAGGTGGTGTGTGCCGGCGGCTACCTGCCGCCGCCCGTGGGCGACGCCCTGACCTTCGGTGCCACCTTTCACCCCAACGTGGCCGACACGGCCGTGCGCGAGGCCGACCACGCCGCCAACCTGGCCGAACTGGAGCGCACCCTGCCGGGCTATGTCGCGGCGCTGCGCGAGGCCGGGATCGATCTCGACCCGGCGCGGCTGGAAGGCCGCGCGGCGGTGCGCGCCGCCAGCCCCGACAAGACGCCCTATGCCGGGCCGGTGCCCGATGCCGCGGCCTGGCGCCGCGACTATGCCGCATTGAGCAAGGATGCCCGGCGCCGGGTGCCGGAGACGCCCGGGCGGCATCATCCGGGGCTGTGGATCAGCGCCGCCCACGGCTCGCGGGGGCTGGCCAGCACGCCGCTGTGCGCCGAGCTGATCGCCTCGCGGATCTGCGACGAGCCGCTGCCGCTGCCCCGGGTACTGGCCGATCACCTGCATCCCGGGCGGCGGCTGATCGCCGAGCTGATTCGTGGCGCGGCCCGCTGAGACGGGCCGCCGGGGCAGGCGTGATGCCTACTGCATGAACCAGCCGTGGCTGACCACGATCGACTGGCCGGTCAGTGCGCTGGAGGGGAAGGTCGCCAGGTAGAGCGCCGTCTCGGCGACGTCCTCGACGGTGGTGAACTGCTTGTCGACGGTGTCCTTGAGGAACACCTTCTCGACCACCTCGTCCTCGCTCATGCCGTGCTCGCGGGCCTGGTCGGGAATCTGCTTCTCCACCAGCGGGGTCTTCACGTAGCCCGGGCAGATGGTGTTGGCGCGGATGCCGTACTCGGCGCCCTCCTTGGCCATGGTCCGGCACAGGCCCAGCAGGCCATGCTTGGCGGTGACGTAGGGCGACTTCATCGCCGAGGCTTCATGGGAGTGCACCGAACCCATGTAGATCAGGCAGCCGCCGCCATCCTGGGTCATCATCTGGCGGAAGGCCGCACGGGTCGACAGGAAGCTGCCGTCGAGCTGGATATTGGTGACCTTCTTCCAGTTATCGTAGGACAGCTTGTGGATCGGCTCGACATGCTGCGAGCCGGCGTTGGCGATCATCACGTCGAGCCGCCCGTAGGCGTCGATGGCCTCCTTGAAGGCGGCCTCGACCTGCTGCTCGTCGGTGACATCGGCGCCCACTCCCAGCGCCGTGCCGCCCTGTTCGGTCAGCTCGCGGGCCGTGGCCCGGGCCGCCTCGCGGTCGAGATCGAGGATCACCACCCGGGCGCCCTGCTCGGCGAACAGCGTGGCGATCTGCTTGCCGATGCCGCTGGCGGCGCCGGTGATCAAGGCGACCTGATTCTGGAGTCGATTCTGCGCGGGATGCGATGACATGCTGGCTTTTCTCCTCGGTTGATCCATCGGGACGCGGCCGGCCGCGTCACTCGAACGGCACATCGGTCAGGTCCTCGAGGTGGCCGTCCAGATTGCTGCGATAGCTGCAGACGTTGGCGCCGATCTCGTCGCTGACCGGATCGCGCCGACAGGGGCAGATCGCCAGCGCGCCCTTCATGTCATGATACCCGGCGCGCCAGCGCTCCATGATAGTCGAATAGGAGAAGTCGATATCCTTCTGCGCGGTCTCCGCCTCGCGGGCCGGCGCCAATAGCCGCACGATGTTGACCGGTGACTGGCGGGCGAGCTCCAGCAGCGCGGCGACGTCATCGTCATCGCGGACGGCGTCGGGCAGATGCTTGCCCAGCTTGCGCAACGCCTCGCGCAGACGATTGATTTCCTTGAGAAAGTGCAGATTGTGTCCGGCCCGGGTGGCGTACTGGATGTCCTTCTCGCGATGCATGGCATCGCTGATGGTCTCGGGCACCGGGCCGCGCGGACTCCACAGGTCGATCACGTAGCAGTTGATCGGCATGTCACTGCCCGGCCGTTCACTCTCGAGCACGTAGTCGATCGGCGTGTTGGAACACAGGCCGCCGTCCCAGTAGGCCTCGCCGTCGATCCAGACCGGCGGGAAGGCCGGCGGCAACGCGCCGCTGGCCATCACGTGGCGTGCCGAGAGCGGCTCGTCGTGGCTGTCGAAGTAGCGCATCGCGCCGCGGCTGATGTTGACCGCACCGACGCTCAGCCGCTTGCCGTCCTGAAGGTTGCGGGTACCGAGCCGCTCGAAGTCGACCAGCGCCTCCAGGGTCCGCTCGAGCGGGGTGACGTCGTAGAAGCTCGGCGGCGTGCCCCACCAGTTGTGGGTCAGCGGGATTTCCCAGGGCGGGCGCGGGTGAAAGAACCCCGGCACACCGGTGGTCAGCGCCAGGAACTTGGCCAGTTCGGTTTCGTAGTGCTCGAGCGCCACGCTGCTGCTCGACGACGGCTGGGCGACTCGGGTCCAGAAGTCCTCCAGCCGGGCGAGCACGTCGCGACGGCGGTTGCCGGCGATCAGCGCGGCGTTGATGGCACCGATCGAGGTGCCCACCACCCAGTCGGGCTCGATGTCGGCTTCGCTGAGCGCCTGATAGACACCCGCCTGATAGGCCCCCAGGGCGCCACCGCCCTGCAGTACCAGGATGTTCATGGGTCGTGACATTTCACCCCCTGCGGCCCTTCGCGAGAGACTCTCGGATCGAGAGACACCTTCGAATCGACCCCGCGACTCGCGATGCGTTCCGTCATGGCGACGGCCTCTCCCCTTCACTCTAGGGAGTCGCGTATTGCGCCGCAACATGCCGGCCCCGTCCTTCCCGCGTGATTGACGTCAAGACCGCGGGGACACGGCTGGGGTAGAGTCGCCCCATGCACACGCCTACCGCTCGTCGTTCCTGTCCGCCTTTCCGCCCCCGGCCGCGCGCGAGCCGGGGCGTGTGGCGTCTCGTGCGGGTCGGCCTCGCGATGCTTCTTCTCGGCGGCTGTGGCGAGTCCGCACCGGGCCTGCCCGGCACCCTGGAGTGGGATCGCATCACCCTAGTGGCGGAGGTCTCGGAGCCCGTGCAGCGCTGGCGGGTCGCCGAGGGCGACCGGGTGACCGCCGGCCAGCCCCTGCTGACGCTGGACCCGCGACGCCTGGACGCCCGCCTGGCCCGGGCCGAGGGCGAACTCGACGGGGCCCGCGCCGCCCTGGCGGAAGCCCGGCAGGGGCCACGCCGCGAGACGATCGCCGCGGCCCGGGCGGATCTCGCCCGCGCCAGGGCTGCGCAGACGCTGGCCGAGGCTGACTACCGGCGCAGCCAGCGCCTGTTCCAGCGCCGGGCGCTGGCCACGGCCGAGCTGGATCAGGCCCTGGCCCTGCGTGACCAGCGCCGGGCCGAGGCCGACGCCCTCGCCGCCCGGCTCGAGGAACTGCTCCGCGGCGAGCGACCGGAACGCATCGCCGCCGCCGTCGCCGCGGTGGACGCCGCCCGGGCCCATGTCGACGACCTGCGGGTCGATCGCGACCGCCTGGTGGTCACCGCGCCCCGCGACGGCCGGGTCGACGACCTGCCCTTTCGCCCCGGCGACCAGCCGCCGGCGGGCGCCCCCCTGGTCAGCCTGCTGGTGGGCGAGGCCCCCTACGCGCGCTTCTACGTGCCCGCCGACCGGCGCGCGACGCTCGCCGTGGGCGACCCGGTCACGGTGCACGTCACGGGCATCGCGCGCCCCTTCGCCGCCCGCGTGGAGCGCCTGGCCCGCGAGCCGGCCTTCACGCCCTACTATGCCCTGGCGGGCGACGACGCCAGCCGCCTGGTCTACCTTGCCCGGGCGCGCCTGACCGATACGGCGGCAGAGCGGCTGGTGGCGGGCCTGCCGGTCCGCGTGGAGCTCGACGGTGAGCGCTGAGACGGTGATCCGCACCCGCGGCCTGAGCAAGCGCTTCGGCGCGACCCTGGCCGTCGACGATCTATCGCTGGAGGTGACGCGCGGCGAGGTCTACGGCTTCCTGGGGCCCAACGGTTCCGGCAAGTCGACCACGCTGCGCATGCTCTGCGGCCTGCTGACCCCCAGTGCCGGCGAGATCACGGTCCTCGGCCACGCCCTGCCCGGTGCGGCGGAACGGCTCAAGCGAGAGCTGGGCTACATGACCCAGCGCTTTGCGCTGTATCGCGACCTGACGGTGCTCGAGAACCTGCGCTTCCTGGCGGCGCTGCACGACCTGCCGACGGCGGGCCTCGGACGGCGTCTCGATGCCCTGATGGCACGCTACACGCTGGGCGAGCTGCGCCACCGCCTGGCCGGCACCCTGAGCGGCGGCCAGCAGCAGCGCCTGGCGCTGGCCGCCACGGTCATGCACGCCCCGGCGCTGCTGCTGCTCGACGAGCCCACCAGCGCCGTCGACCCGCAGTCGCGGCGCGACTTCTGGGAGGCGCTGTTCGAGCTGGCCGACGCCGGCACCACGCTGCTGGTCTCGACCCATTACATGGACGAGGCGGAACGCTGCACGCGGCTGGCGATTCTCGATCACGGCCGCCTGGTCGCCGACGGCAGCCCCCGGGCGCTGATGGAGGCCCTGCCGGAAAGCCCGCTGCGCGTGGTCACCGACCGGCCGCGCCAGGCCCAGCAACGGCTGCTGGCACTGCCCGAGGTGATCGCGGTGGCGCAGATCGGCACCGCCCTGCGCGTGCTGGTGGTGCCCGGCACCGCCCCCGAGACCCTGACCCGGGCGCTGAAGCAGGCCGGCCTGAGCGCGAGCGCCCGGGCCGACACGCCGAGCCTCGAGGACGTGTTCGTCGCCGCCACCCGCCGCGCACCGGCCACTGGGGCGGCGCCGTGAGCCTGCGCCGCCTTCTCGCAGTGATCGTCAAGGAGCTGCGCCAGCTGCGCCGCGACCGGCTGACCTTCGCGATGATCGTGGGGATTCCGGTGATGCAGCTGATTCTGTTCGGCTACGCCATCAACCTCGATGTGCGCGGGCTGGATGCGGCGGTCGTCGATCAGGCCGGCACGGCCCACTCCCGCGAAATCATCGACGCGATCGGCGCCAGCCAGGTGCTCGACCTGCGCTACCGGGTCGCCACGCCCCGGGCCGCCGAGGCGCTGCTGCGCGCGGGGCGCATCAGCGCCGCCCTGGTGGTGCCCGCCGATCTCGAGGTGCGCCTGGCCCGCGGCGACCGGCCGGCGCTGCAGCTGGTGGTGGACGGGGCCGACCAGGTGGTGCAGGCCGCCGCCCGCCAGCTGGCCCGTTTCCCGGTGGCCGGCGACGCCGGCTGGACGCGGCGGGTCGATCCCGTGGAAGTGGTCAACTACTACAATCCGGAACGGCGGGCGCCGATCAACACCGTGCCGGGGCTGATCGGCGTCATCCTGACCATGACGCTGGTGATGTTCACCGCCATCGCCCTGGTCCGCGAGCGCGAGAACGGCAACCTGGAACTGCTGATCGCCACGCCCCTGTCACGCTGGGAACTGACCCTGGGCAAGGTCGTGCCCTTCATCGCCATCGGCCTGGTGCAGGTCACCCTGGTGCTGCTCCTCGGCGATGTGCTGTTCGCGGTGCCGATCCGCGGCTCGACGGCGGCGCTCTACGCGGCGGCGCTGGTATTCATCGTCGCCAACCTGGCGCTGGGCATCTTCCTGTCGACGCTGGCGCGCAGCCAGTTCCAGGCCATGCAGCTGGCGGTGTTCACCTTCCTGCCGCAGATCCTGCTCTCGGGCTTCATGTTCCCCTTCGCCGGCATGCCCCGGGCGGCCCGCTGGTTTGCCGAACTGCTGCCGCTGACCCACTTCCTGCGGCTGATTCGCGGCATCATGCTGCGCGGCGCCGGCCTCGCCGAACTGTGGCCGTCGCTGGCGGCGCTCGGCGTGTTCACCCTGCTGATGCTGGGGCTGACCGTGTCACGGCTGCGCAAGCGGCTGGATTGAACGGCAGCCGGCAAGGAGCGAGAGTCAGGCTGCCGGTGGAAGCGACGTCAGTCGCGATATAGCCCGCAGCCCGAGTCTAGGGTTCGTACGAAAAGTCGGCGAGCGAAGGCAAGACAAGGCAAAAATCGGCGAAAAAGCGGAGTTTACGGGGTGTAAATGAGTATTTTGAGCCGATTTTTAACGCCGTATTGCCGAGCGCAGGCAGTTTTCGTACAAAGCCTATTCCTCCTCGTCGTCGGCCAGGTCGCGGCCGAAGCGGCGCCACTGGGCCAGTGTCATCACCTCGGTGGTCTCGGTGCGCAGGTCGTGGGCGATGACCAGCTCGCCGCGCTCCAGCTGGCGCCGGAGCTCGACCACCCAGCCGCGCATGCCCTCGCCGGTGTCGGTGGTGTCGTAGCCCTGCCGGGTGACGAACGCCTCGAGCAGGGCGTCCAGCGTCTCGCCCGGCAGCAGGCGATGGGGCACTTCGACGAAACGTCCGCTCATGGCTCCTCCCCGTTTTCCCAGGCGGCGAGGCGCGTCAGAAAGGTCGCCTCGTCGAGCACCTCGACGCCCAGTTCCTCGGCCTTCCTGAGCTTGCTGCCGGCGGCCTCGCCGGCCACCAGCGCCGCGGTCTTCTTCGACACGCTGCCGGCGACCTTCGCGCCCAGCGCCTGCAGGCGCGCCTTGCCCTCGTCGCGGGTCATGCTCTCCAGGGTGCCGGTAAGCACCCAGGTCTGCCCGGCCAGCGGCGTGGGCCGGGCCTCGACCTCGGCCTCCTCCCAGTGCACGCCGGCGTCGATCAGCGCCTGGATCGTCTCGCGGTTGTGGGGCTGGCGGAAGAAGGTGTGCACATGGGCGGCGACGATGGGGCCGACGTCCTCCACCGCCTCGAGCGCCGCGCGGTCCGCCGCCATCAGCGCCTCGAGGGTGCCGAAGTGGCGGGCCAGGCCGGCGGCGGTGGCCTCGCCCACCTCGCGGATGCCCAGCGCGAAGATGAAGCGCGGCAGCGTCGTCGCCTTGGCCTTCTCCAGGGCGGCGACCAGGTTCTCCGAGGATTTTCGGCCCATGCGCGGCAGTTCGGCCAGCGCCTCGGCCTCGAGGGCGAACAGGCCCGCCGGGGTCTCGACCCAGTCGCGCTCGACCAACTGATCGATCAGCTTCTCGCCCAGCCCTTCGATATCCAGCGCCCGGCGCGAGGCGAAATGCTTGAGCGCCTCCTTGCGCTGGGCGGCGCAGTAGAGACCACCCGAGCAGCGCGCCACCGCCTCGCCTTCGAACCGCTCGATCTGCGAGTCGCAGACCGGGCAGCGTTCGGGGAAGACGATCTCGCGGGCATCGGCGGGGCGCTCGCTCTCGATTACCCGCACCACCTGCGGGATCACGTCCCCGGCGCGACGGATGGCCACGGTGTCGCCGATCATCACCCCCAGGCGCGCGATCTCGTCGGCATTGTGCAACGTGGCGTTGGACACCGTGACCCCGGCCACGCTGACCGGCTCGAGGCGTGCCACCGGCGTGATGGCGCCGGTACGACCGACCTGGAACTCGACATCGTTGAGCCGCGTGGTCTGCTCCTGGGCGGGGAACTTGAAGGCGATCGCCCAGCGCGGCGCCCGGGCGACGAAACCCAGCTCGCGCTGCAGGCGCAGGTCGTCGACCTTGATCACCGCGCCGTCGATATCGTAGCCGAGCCCGTCACGCGTCTCGCCGAGCCGTCGGCAGTAGTCGATGACGCCCTCGGCGCCGTGGACCACCTTGAGCTGATCGTTGACCCGGAAGCCCCAGTCACGCAGCTGCGCCATCTGTTCGCTGTGGGCGGGAATGTCGATATCGGCGAGGCGCTCCGTCGGCTGCACGAGCTGGTAGGCGGTGAACTCCAGCGGCCGGGTGGCGGTGATCCGGGGGTCGAGCTGGCGCAGGCTGCCGGCAGCGGCGTTGCGCGGATTGGCGAACACCTTGTCGCCCGATTCCCGCGCCCGGTCGTTCATCGCCTCGAAGGCGGCGTGACGCATGGTGACTTCCCCACGCACCTCCAGCCGCTCGGGCCAGCCCTGGCCGCGCAGCTTCAGCGGTACCGAGCGGAGCGTGCGCAGGTTGGAGGTGATGCCCTCGCCGGTGCGGCCGTCACCCCGGGTGACGCCGGTGGTCAGTTCGCCATGCTCGTAGACCAGCGACACCGCCGCGCCGTCGAGCTTGGGCTCGCAGCAGAACGCCAGCACCTCGGGATCGGTTTCCAGGCGGTCGGCGGCCCGCTTGACGAAGGCCGCCAGCTCCTCCTCGTCGAAGGCGTTGTCCAGCGACAGCATGGGCACCGCGTGGCGCACCTCGGGGAAACCCTCGGCGGGCCTGGCCCCGACCCGCTGGGTGGGCGAATCGGGCGTCACCAGCTCGGGGTGATCGGCCTCGATCGCCTGCAGGCGGCGCAGCCGGCGATCGTAGTCGGCATCGGTCAGCTCCGGCGCGTCGAGCACGTAGTAACGGTAGTTGGCATCGTCGAGTTCAGCGCGCAGACGGTTCACTTCGTCGCGCAGTGACGGGTCGGGCTGGGTCATGCGTGGTGATTCCCGGTCGATGGCGAAAGAACAGGGCCAAGGGGCCGCTGGCACGCCATTCTAGCAATCCGGCAACGAAAAACCCCGTGATCGCTCACGGGGTCGGGTTGCGGTGGCGCACGGCGTCAGGTGGCCTGGGAACGGTGCAACCGGTGGCGACGCTCGAACTCCTGCACCTGCTGGCGGGCGAACTCCACGGTCTGCGCGGTCATCACGCTGTGGTTCTCGTCCTTGAGCTCACCGCCGAGGTTGCGCACCACCACCATCGCCGTCTCGACCATCGCCTCGAAGGCGGCGGCGGAGTCCCGGGCCCCGGGCAGCGGCATCAGGAAGGTGATGCCGGGCGTGGCGTAGTCGTCCATCGTCTCGAGCGCGAAGGTGCCGGGCTTGACCACGTCGACCATGGCGAACTGCAGCGCGCTGTCGGCATCTTCCGTCTCGTTGCGCAGGAAGATGCCCATGTCGCTGTAACGCAGCCCGCAGGCCAGCATCAGCCGCAGCAGGTCGGTACCCGCGAAGCCCTCGTCGTCGCGGGCCATCACGCTGATGACGATGACATCCTCGGCACGGCCCAGGGCCTCCCGGGCCCGCTGGGCGCTCACCGGATGACGGCGCGCCTTCTCGACCACCGGGTGCGGCGTGACCACGTCATCGCGCAACGGGGCATCCTCGGCGGCTTCGCTGGCGGCCACCGGCGTCTCGGGCTCGGACGGCGCGACCTCGGGCTCGGGGGCCGATTCGCTTTCTGGCATCGCCTCGGGCATCTCGAAGGCCGGCTCCGCAGCCGCGGCGGACTCATGAACCTCCTCGTCCCGCTCGCGGCGCTGGAACACACGCTTCATGGAGCGTGTCAGGCCGCCGGCCACGTCGCGGCCGGCCCGGGGCGAGGCCTCCCCGTCTGCCGGCTCGCCAGCCCGCTTCGGCGCGTCCTCGCGATGCGGGGCGTCATCCCGTTCGGCATGCAGCGGCATGGTCACCGAAGGCGCGTCGCCCGCCTCCACGTCGGCCGCCTCGTCGCGCCGGGCACGCGGCGCCTGTTCCGGTCGTTCGGCGCCGGGCTTGCGAGCGTCGGCGGTCTCGCGCTTCATGCGCGCGAACACCCGCGACGGCCCGGGGTGCTCCTGACGTTCGAGATCGGGCTTGGGCTCGACGGTCGTCTTCGATGCCGGACTGACGACCCGCGCCCCTCCATTGGGCAGCTCCCAGTTGACTTCGGCCCGGCGTGCAGCCTCTTCGGGATCCACGCTCTCCCGTTCGTCGTCCTCGACTTCGTCGAGCCGGGGCACCTTGCGCTGGCGCTGTAGGCGGCGCACGCCATCGACGACGATGATCGCCACCAGAACCAGCCCCAGGATGATCAACCACTCTCTTAGTTCCATGGGTCGTCTTGCCTGTTTGATAAGGCGCAATGCCTAGGTATTCACCTCGTCACTAGCATAGCGCGATTGACAAAAAAAAGGCCACTTGCGCGGGAAAGTCAAGCCTTTCCCCGGAGCCCTCTCAATCGCCCTTCTTTTCCCTGCCGGCGAAACACGATTGTCGAACGCCGGGCGCCGGATCATCGGATTCACGCCTCGGCCAACTCGGCGGCTTCCTCGACACCGACGGCCACCAGGCGCGACACCCCCGGCTCCTGCATGGTGACCCCCATCAGCCGATCGGCGGCCTCCATGGCGATCTTGTTGTGCGTTATATAGATGAACTGCACGCTCTCGGCCATGTCCCTGACCAGTTTGGCATAGCGGCCGACATTGGCATCATCCAGTGGCGCATCGACCTCGTCGAGCATGCAGAACGGCGCCGGGTTCAGCTGGAAGATCGCGAACACCAGCGACAGAGCCGTCAGCGCCTTTTCCCCACCGGAAAGCAGATGAATGGTGCTGTTTTTCTTGCCCGGCGGACGCGCCATGATCGCCACGCCCGTCTCCAGCAAATCCTCGCCGGTCAGCGTCAGCCACGCCGTTCCGCCGCCGAAAACCCGTGGAAAAAGCTCGCCGAAACCGGCGTTGACCCGCTCGAAAGTTTCCTTGAAACGGGTGCGGGTTTCCTGGTCGATCTTGCGGATCGCCCGCTCCAGGGTGTCCAGTGCCTCGCTGAGCTCGGCATGCTGCGCCTCGAGATAGTCGCGTCGTTCGGCCTGCTGGTCGTACTCCTCGATGGCGGCGAGGTTGATGGCACCCAGCCGGCGAATCCGCTCGCCCACCGTCTCGAGCCGGCCCTGCCAGGCCGATTCGGTGGCGTCGGGATCGAGCTCGGCCTCGAGATCGGCCGCCCGATGCCCCAGTTCGCCGAGCGCCTCGTCCTGGGCGTCGGCCTTGAGCTTGAGCGCCTGCACCTGCATGCGCCCCTCTTCCAGCCGCTGGCGGATGCCCTCCAGGTTGCGCTCGTGCTGCTGGCGCGCCAGCTCGGTCTCGCGCAGCGTCTCGCCGAGCCGCGCCGCCTCGTCGCGACAGGCGTTGAGCGCGCGCTCCTCGCGGGTGCGGCGGTCGAGGAGTTCCTCGAGCTGCTCACGATCCTCGTCCTGCGGCTCGCGCAGCGTCTCGCGGCTGGCCTCCAGCTCGGCGCACTTGTCCTCGAGCCGGGTGCGGGTCTCGTCGCCCCGCCCGCGCTGCTCGAGCAGCCCGGCGCGTTCGGTACGCAGCCGCTGATCCTCGAGCGCCAGTTGCTGTGAGCGCTCCTGCAGGGGCCGCAGCCGGGCGCGGCGCCCGGCCAGCGCCTCCTGGGCCTCGCGGCGACGCCGGTCGAGCGCCTCGCGCCGCTCGCTGCCGGCCTCGAGGGTTTCCATGGCCGCCTGCCAGCGCTCCCGGGCGCTCTCCAGCTCGAGCGCCTGCGTCTCGCGCTGCTCCTGAAGACCCGCGATCTCCTCGGCGAGTTCCCCATGCCGCCCCTCGATGTGGGACAGCTTGGCTCCCAGATTCGCCTCGGCCAGCGCCGCCTGCTGACGCTGCTCGGTCAGGTCGCGCTCGCCGACGCGCACCTGTTCCAGGGCCCGCTCGAGCTCGGCATCCCGGGCCTGCAGCGCCTCGACCCGCTGCGCGCAGGTCTCGAGCCGTGCGGCGGCCGCCTCGAGCTCTTCGCCCGCCGCCTCGCGCCGCTGCCGCTGGGCGATCACCCCGGTCTCGCCGTCCTCGAGGCCGAGACGCCGCGCCCAGCCATCGCCCAGCCACAGGCCGTCGGCGGTGATCACGCTCTCGTCGGGCGCCAGCGCGGGCAGGCGGGCCCAGGCGGTCTCGAGGTCGTCGGCACAGTACACCCGCGCCAGCAGCGCACCGGCCGCTCCGGCACCTCCGGTCTTCTCGGCCAGGGTGCCCGGCGGCGCGCTCCCGGCGTCGGCGGCCACCAGGCTGAGTTCGCCACTCTCCAGCCCCCGGGCCAGCGCCTGACGGGGCAGCTCGGGCAGCAGCCGGGCATGCAGCCAGGCCCCCAGCACCCAGGCGACCAGCCGTTCCCAGCCCGGCGCCACCTGCAGGCGTTCGGCCAGGCGCGGTGCCTGATCGAGCCCCGCATCGGCCAGCCAGTCGTTCAGCGCGGCGTCCTGATCGTCGAGGCCGGCGGCGAGCAGGGCGTCCAGCGAGGCGATCTCGCCCTGCAGGCGACTGCGGCTCTCGCGCTGGGTCTCGCGCTCGGTCTCGGCCGCGCGCAGTGCCTCACGGCCCTCGTCACGCTCGGCCTGCAGGGCATCGCGTCGGGTTTCCAGCGTCTCGAGCTCGAGGTCGATGTCGGCGAGTTGCTCGGCGAGTTCCTCGCGGCGTTCGCGCAGTGCGGCGTCGTCGGGCAGCTCGGCCAGCTGCTGGCGCCGCCGCTCGATCTCCCGGCCCCGGGCCTCGAGCGACTGCTCGTGATGGCGCACGCTGTCCTGGGCGCGTTCGGCCTCGTGGGTGGCCTGGCTGTCGCGCTCCTGGAAGTCCTGCCATTCCGCCTGGGCGGCCTCGTGGGCGGCCTCGGCTTCCTCCAGGGCGGCCTCCAGCTCGGCCAGCGACTCGGCCACGCTCTCCTGCTCGGGCCCCAGGGTCTCCAGCCGCGCGTCGAGCTGGGTCAGCCGCTCGCCGTCGGACTCGCCGAGGCGGTCCAGCTCGGCCAGCTCGCGACGCGCCGATTCGATCTCGCGGGCCAGCTGCTGCTCCTGATGGCGGGCGTGCTCGAGGCGCTGCTCGAGCCGCGCGATGGCCGCCCCGGTCTCGTAGAAACGCGCCTGATGGCCCTCGAGCTGCTCGGCCAGGCGGTCGTGCTCGAGGCGCGCCTCCTCCAGACGGGTCTCGCACTCGCGCTGGCCGAGGATCTCGCGCTCGACCTGGGTCTCGAGCTCACGGACACGGGTTTCCTGCTCGGTCTGCTGGGCGCGCAGGGCGCGGCCGCGCAGCAGTGCCAGTTCGCCCTTGAGGCGATGCTCCTCCTGCTTGAGGGTCTGGTAACGGCGCGCCGCCTCGGCCTGACGCTTGAGTCGCTCGAGCTGCTTGTCGAGCTCCTCGCGGATATCGTCGAGGCGCTCGAGGTTCTCCTGGGTGCGGCGCATGCGGTTCTCGGTCTCGCGGCGGCGCTCCTTGTACTTGGAGATGCCCGCGGCCTCCTCGAGCGTCGAGCGAAGTTCCTCGGGACGTGCCTCGATCAGCCGCGAGATCATGCCCTGGCCGATGATCGCGTAGGAACGCGGCCCCAGGCCGGTGCCCAGGAACAGGTCGGCGATATCGCGACGACGGCATTTCTGGCCGTTGAAGAAGTAGGTGGACTGGCTGTCGCGATTGACCTGGCGCTTGACGGCAATCTCGGCGTACTGGGCGTAGGGCCCGCCCATGCTGCCGTCGCGGTTGTCGAAGAGCAGCTCGATGGAGGCCTGACCGACGGGCTTGCGCCCGGTGGAGCCGTTGAAGATGACGTCGGTCATCGACTCGCCGCGCAGGGTCTTGGCCGAGGATTCGCCCATCACCCAGCGCACCGCATCGATGACGTTGGACTTGCCGCAGCCGTTGGGGCCGACGATCGCCGTCATGTTGCCGTCGAAAGGCACGGTCACGGGGTCGACGAACGACTTGAAGCCGGCCAGCTTGATCGATTTGAGACGCATGCGCTGCGGGAGGCCCTCGTTGCCAACGATCGAAGTGGCCAGAGTCTACCCAACCCGCCGGCACGGCCCAAGCGCTGATCGTTCGCGAGCGCTCACTCGACGACGCGGTCGATGCGCAGGGCCTGCTCGGGGGTATCGTCCGCCAGTGTCACCGGCCCCAGCCGGCCGACCAGGTCGCCGGGACGGGGGGCGGCCTGGCCCTGCTTCGAGACCCTGACCACCAGGCGCACCCGCTCGACAGCGGAGAGGCGTGCGCGGGGCGTCATGGCGTCCGCATCGTCGAGGGTGACGGTGTGCGGCAGATCCGCCACCCGCAGCCGCTCGACGGCCAGCGGCGGCAGCTTGCCGTCGATGTCGCGCGCGACCACGAACACGCTGTCGTCGGGCCCGACCCGCTCGCGCAGACTGTCAGCCAGGCTGACGCGCACCCGCAGGCTCGCGGCGCTGCCCTCGCGGGCCTTGCCCGGCTCGCCCTGGCGCTGCCGGGCGATGGCGATGCCGCGCTTGAGCGCCGCCACCGCGGCGTCATCGTCGTAGCCGGCGATGGCCCGGCGCCAGTAGTCGATGGCCCGGTCGTAGTGCTGGCCATCGAAGGCCGCCACGCCCAGCAGACCCAGCACGATCGGCTGGCGCGGGTCCCGGGACAGCGTCTCGTCGATCAGCGACTGGACCTCGTCGGTCAGGGTGCGCCCGGCGGCGAAGAACTCGAGCTGGGCCAGCCGGGCGAGCAGCGCGGGACGCCGTCCCGTCAGCGCGATGGCCCGGCGCAGGCTGTCGATCGCCTTGTCGAGCCGCCCGGCATCGCGGTACAGCGGCGCCAGCGTCAGCCACACCTTGGGGTTGTCGGGCTGGCGCTCGGCCTGGGCTTCCAGCCGGGCGACGAGCTCGGCGGGCGTGGCGCCGGGTGTATTGCGCACCGACTGGATGGCCGTGTACAGCGCCAGGTCGCCCACGGCCCCCTGCTGGCGGTACAGGCCCAGGCTGCCGGCCACCAGCGCCACGGCCAGGACGGGCACCAGCCAGCGGCCGCTGAGCGGCGAACGCCAGCGCGGCGGCGCGCGCTCGCCGGTATCGTCCAGCAGGCCGCGCTCGAGCGCCAGGCGTTCCTCGGCGTAGCGCTCGGCATCCAGCGCGTCGCGCTGTCGGGCCGCATCGAGCCGCGCCAGGCGCCGGCGATAGGCTGCCACGTTCTCGGCCGTATGGACGGGCTCGTCGACAGGCGCCCGCTCGAGGCGGGCACGCCACAGCGGCCGGCACACCAGCCACACCGCCGGCATCAGCATCAGGCTCAGCAGCAGCCACAGCACGATCATGGGCGTTCCTCGCGGTCGAGCAGCGAATTCAGCCGCCGGCGCTCCGCGGCATCGAGCGTCCGGGGCGTCGTCCGGCGCCTCACCCGCCAGGCCAGGATCGCGCCGCCCAGCCCCAGCAGCACGAAGGGCCCGCCCCACAGCAGCCAGGTGCGCGGCGACAGACGCGGGCGGTAGAGCACGTATTCGCCGAAGCGCTGCACCAGGAAGTCCTGGATCTCGCGGTCGCTGCGCCCGGCCTCGAGCATCGCGGCGACGCGTTCACGCATGTCCGCGGCGATCGGCGAGGCGGAGGCGGCGATGGTCTCGTTCTGGCACTTGGGGCAGCGCAGCTGGTGGGTCAGCGTCGTGTAGCGCCGGGCGAGCTGCGGATCGTCGAAGTCGCGCACCTCGATGGTCGCCGAGGCCGCCGAGGCCACGCCCAGCAGCACCACCAGCCCGACCAGCCACATCGCCCGGATCAGTCGTTGCGCCATCGTTGCACCCGGGGCAGGATTTCCTGCTCGACGTCCTCGGGCCGGATATAGCCCGTGTGGTGGTAGCGAATGATGCCCTCGCGATCGACCAGGAAGCTCTCCGGCGCCCCGTAGACACCGAGATCGAAGCCCAGCGAGCCCGCCGGGTCGAACAGGTTGACGGCAAAGGGATCGCCGAAGGTGGTCAAGAAGTCCGTGGCAGCCTCCCGGGTGTCCTTGTAGTCGACCCCCACCAGGCGCACGCCCCGCTCGGCGAGCGTCAGCAGCTGCGGCATCTCCTCGCGGCAGGTCGGGCACCAGGCCCCCCAGACATTGACCAGCGTGACCTCGCCGGCGAGCAGCGAGGCATCGTGGCGAACGTCCGGGTCGGCGACGGTGGCCAGCGAGAAGCCCGGAAATTCACGGCCGATCAGTGCCGACTCGCGGTCGTCGGGATGGTGCCCCAGCCCGCGATAGAGAAAGACCGCCAGCCCCGCGAACAGCGCCAGCGGGATCAGCCGAACCAGGCGTCGTTTCATGATGCCGTCACCTCGTCGTTGCGCCGCAGCGCCTCGCGGCCGCGGCGATAGCGGCGATCCGCCACCGCCAGCACGCCCCCGGCGGCCATCAGCGCCGCACCCAGCCACAGCCAGCGCACGAACGGCTTGTACTGGATGCGCAGGGCCCAGGCGCCGTCGCCCAGGTCCTCGCCCATCGCCACGTAGAGATCCCGCAGCAGGCCCGGGCGCAGGGCGACGTCGGTCATCGGCATGCGCCGCGCCAGGTAGAGGCGCTTCTCGGGATGCAGGGTGAACCGCGACTCGCCGTCGCGACTGACGTCGAGGGTCGCGACGTCGGCGACGTAGTTGGGCCCGCGCCGCTTGCCCAGCGAGCGCAGGGCGAAGGTGTAGCCGGCGACCTCGACCCGGTCACCCACCGCCATTCGCACATTGCGCTCGACGTTGTAGTTCGAGACCACGGTCACGCCGACAATGGTCACCGCCAGCCCCAGGTGACCCAGCTGCATGCCCCAGTAGGCCGGCGCCAGCCGACGCAGCCCGGCGCCGAGCGAGCGGGCGTGGCGCAGCTTGTCGACCAGGTCGCGGGCCAGCGACAGCACCAGCCACAGGGCCAGCAGCAGCCCCAGCGACACCCCGGGATTCCAGCGGCCGTGATAGACGAGCGGCGCCAGCGCGGCGAGCACCACCGCACCCAGCGCCGCCCCGGCCAGCCGCCGCCACAGCTCGCGAGCCGGCATGCGCTTCCAGCGCGCCACCGGCCCCAGCCCCATGAACAGGCACAGCAGTGCCGTCAGCGGCACGAACAGGGCGTTGAAGTACGGCGGACCGACGCTGACCTTGCCCAGCCCCAGGGCGTCGAGAATCAGCGGGTAGAGCGTGCCCAGCAGCACCGTGACGGTCATCACCACCAGCAGGATGTTGTTGACCAGCAGCAGCGCATCGCGGGACAGCCAGCCGAAGGTGACGGCCTGGGAGACCCGCGGCGCACGCAGGGCGAACAGGGTCAGCGCGCCGCCCACGGTCAGCCCCAGCAGGATCAGGATGAAGGCGCCGCGTGTCGGGTCGTTGGCGAAGGCGTGCACCGAGGTCAGCACCCCGGAGCGCACCAGGAAGGTGCCCAGCAGCGACAGCGAGAAGGTGAAGATCGCCAGCAGCACCGTCCAGCTCTTGAAGCTGCCGCGCTTCTCGGTCACCGCCAGCGAATGCAGCAGCGCGGTACCCGCCAGCCAGGGCAGCAGCGAGGCGTTCTCCACCGGGTCCCAGAACCACCAGCCGCCCCAGCCCAGCTCGTAGTAGGCCCACCAGCTGCCCAGCGCGATGCCCACGGTGAGAAACGCCCAGGCGACGTTGGTCCAGGGGCGCGCCCAGCGGGTCCAGGCAGCATCGATGCGGCCCTCGAGCAGTGCGGCAATGGCGAAGGCGAAGACCACCGAGAAGCCCACGTAGCCCATGTAGAGCATCGGCGGGTGGATGATCAGGCCGACATCCTGGAGCAGCGGGTTGAGGTCGGCGCCCTCGCCGGGGACGTTGGGCAACAGCCGCGTGAAGGGATTGGAGGTGAGCAGCACGAACAGCAAAAAGCCGCTGCCGACCAGCCCCATCACGCCCAGCACGCGCGCCATCAGGGCCGCGGGCAGGCGCCGGGACAGCCCCGCCACGGCGCATCCCCAGCCGGCCAGCATCAGGCACCACAGCAGCATCGAGCCCTCGTGGCTACCCCATACCGCGGTGGCCTTGTAGTACCAGGGCAACTGCGAGTTGGCGTTGTTGGCGACATAGGCGACGCTGAAGTCGTCGAGCAGGAAGCTCGCCATGAGGCTGGCGAATGCCACCAGCAGGAAGGCGAACTGGCCGAGCGCCATCGGCCGGGCGTAGGCCATCCACAGCGGACGCCGGGTCGCCGCCCCGGCCAGCGGCACCCCGGCCTGGATCAGCGCCATCATCAGCGCCAGGATCAGGGCGAAATGGCCGACTTCCGGGATGAACGGGAGAAGCATGCGACGGCTCCGGGCTACTCGGTGCGCCGATAGTCGGCGGGTGACTTGCCGGCCGCCGCGAGCGCGTCGGCGACTTCCGGCGGCATGTAGTTCTCGTCGTGCTTGGCCAGCACCTGATCGGCCTGCAGGACGCCGTCGTCGGCCAGCCTGCCGACCACCACCACGCCCTGCCCCTCGCGGAACAGGTCGGGCAGGATGCCCTGATAGGCGACCTCGAGCGAGGCCTGGAAGTCGGTCACCGTGAAGGTCACGGCCAGGCTGTCGGCATCGCGCGCCACGCTGCCCGTCTCGACCATGCCCCCGGCACGGATCTGGCGGCCGACCGGCGCCTCGCCCGCGGCGACCTGCGACGGGCTGAAGAAGAGATTGATGTTGCTGCGCAGGGCGTAGCCCAGCAGGCCGGCGGCCACGGCCGCCAGCACCACCAGCGCCAGCAGCACGCCCAGGCGGCGCCTACGCGCGGGCGTCATGGGAACCTCGTGGGACGGCCTTCCGTGGGCACGGCCTCCCGTGGGGCGGCGTCCGCCGCCGCGCGCCGCTGCCGACGGCGCAGCTCCCGCAGCCGGCGACGATGCTCGATCACGGCCTGCAGGCCGCCGCCGACCAGCACCGCCAGGGTCACGCCCCAGGCGGGCCAGACGTAGGGGGCATAACCGCCCATGTTCAGGAATGCGTTCAGCGACTCGAAGGCCATGGTTGTCTCGCGGTGCGACCGCGCGGGTCAGGGGTGACGGCTACCGAATACCACAAGTGTATACATTTATCGGCTTTAAAGTGTATACAACCATTGTCGCCATTTTTGATCAAGCCCAGGCCGACTCGGGGCTATTGCCGATAGATGAACCATGACTCGGGCTGGGCCGACGGCGTCCTCGTCAAAGCCAACGGCGATGCCCTGCCGGCCGACCGCGGCTGGCAGCGACCGCCCCGATCAGCTCCCCAGCTCGAGCACCCAGCGCTTGCGTCCCTCGCGGCGCAGGATCTCGCTGCGCGTGCGGGTCAGCGTCAGCGCGACGAAGTAGGCGTAGAAGCCGAGCACCATCACCGCCAGCGGCAGCCACATCTCGGCGGGCATCGCCGGGCGGTCGGTCAAGGTGAAGGTGGCCGGCTGGTGAAGGGTGTTCCACCAGTCCACCGAATACTTGATGATCGGGATGTTGATCACGCCGACCAGGGTCAGCAGCGACGCCGCCCGGGCGCCGCCGTCGCGGCTGGCGAAGGCGCCGCGCAGCGCAATGACCCCCAGATAGAGAAACAGCTGGATCAGCATCGAGGTCAGCCGCGCGTCCCACACCCACCAGGTGCCCCAGGTGGGCACGCCCCACACCGAGCCGGAGAACAGCGCCACGCCGGTCATGGCCGCGCCGAACGGCGCGATCACCGTGGCCACCATGTCGGCGAGCTTGATGCGCCAGATCAGGAAGATCGCCCCGGCCACGGCCATCAGCACGAAGCACGACTGGGCGAGGATCGCCGCCGGCACGTGCACGTAAAGGATGCGAAAGCTGTCGCCCTGCTGGTAGTCGGCGGGCGCGAAGAGCAGCGCCCAGACGGCGCCCGCGCCCAGCAGCAGGATCGCCAGCGCCCACAGCCACGGCTGCCAGCGCCCGGCGAGGGCATAGAAGGTTCTGGGCGACGTGACGCCGTGCAGCCACCGTATCATTGCATTCATCAATCGAAACCCTCGCGTCGGGCCATCACGCCGGGGACCGCTCAATGGGCGTGCGGCTCATCCTCCTGGTGGTGTGTCGCGGCCTCGTCGGGCATCGGGGCATTCTCGCCGGTGTGATTGTCGTCGCCATGTGTATGATCGTGCCCGTCATCCGTTCCGGTGCCGGTTTCCGGCTCGCCCATCATGGCGCTCATTTCACCATGCTCGTGGTCATGCCCGTCGCCCCCGGTCGCCGGGTGTGACGTATCGCTTTCCCGCTCCGGCCCCTTCACCAGCGTGTCATAACGCGCATCGCTCATGCCGGGAAGCTGTTGCAGAAAGGCCGTCAGCTCCCACAGCGCTTCATCGTCATGCGAAGCGCCCCAGGCCGGCATCCCCGACATCTTGATACCGTTCTTGATGACCCAGAACTGCTCGGCGGGAGACAGGTGGGAGCCTTGCGTCAGATCCGGCGGCAGCGGATTCATGCCGGTACGCAGCACGGTATCTTCCATGCCGGGCCGCAGGTGGCAGGCACTGCACATGGCCTCGTAGGACGCGGCCCCGCGGGCGATGGACTCGGGATCGTCGAGATCGGGCACGTCGATCCCCTCGGCCCGCCGGGCCACCGAATTCTCCATCGTCGTGTGCAGCAGCCACTCGACGGGGGCTGTATGCTCATCGCTGGCGGCAACATTGTAATAGCCGCCGAAGACGACCAGCGCGCCGCCTCCCAGAGCGACGGCCAGGCCGGCACCCGCCAGCCACAGCGCGGGGGTTCGATATGACATGCCTTGTCCTCGTACGTCGGATTCCTGATGGGTCACTCGACTGGCGGCTCCCCTTGCCTCGCCCCGGGCAACCGGCCTAACCGTGAATACTGATGCGCAGTGCGCCGGCGATCGCCCAGGGCGCCAGCATCAACGCCAGGGCCAGCTGCGCGCCCAGCATCGCCAGGGGCGGCGCGAAATCCCCGCCCAGCGCCGCGGCCTGGACGGCGCCGGCGCCGAAGATCAGCACCGGGATGGTCAGCGGCAACACCAGCAGCGACAGTAGCACGCTGCCCCGCGCCAGGCCCACGGTCAGTGCCGCACCAATCGCCCCGATCAGGCTGAGCGTGGCACTGCCCAGCGCCAGCGAGACCGCCAGCACGCCGTAACTGCCCGACGGCAGTGACAGCAGCAAGCCCAGCAATGGTGCCATCAGCGCCAGAGGCAGCCCGGTCAGCAGCCAGTGCACCGCCACCTTGGCCAGCACCAGCGCCGCCAGCGGCTGGGGCGCGAGCAGCAGCTGCTCGAGGCTGCCGTCCTCGTGATCGCCGCGAAACAGGGCATCCAGAGAGAGCTGGGTGGCCAGCAGCGCCGCCACCCACAGCAGCCCGGGGGCGATGGCGGCGAGCTGCTCGGGCGCCGGCGAGATACCCAGCGGAAACAGCGTGATGACCAGGGCGAAGAAGGCCGGCGGATTGACCAGGTCACCGCGGCGACGCAGCGCCACGGTCAGGTCCCGGCGCAGCGTCGCCAGCAGGGCCGGCCCCAGGCCGGCGACGGAGGTTCGGGGTTGCATCAGTCGCCCGCCTTGCTCAGGTCCACGCGGGTCAGCGCCCCGCGCGCGTGCAGTTCATGATGGGTGGTCAGCAGCACCGCGCCGCCGGCCGCCGCATGGTTCCACAGGGCGTCCTCGAGCGCCGCCACGCCCTGGCGATCGATGGCCGTGAACGGTTCGTCGAGAATCCACAGCAGGCGCGGCGAGAGCGTCAGCCGCGCCAGGGCGATGCGCCGCTGCTGCCCGGCGGAAAGCTGGGCCGCCGGCACCTCCTCGAAACCGGCCAGCCCCAGGGTCTCGAGCGCGGCCAGGCGCGCCCGGTGGCTGCCGGGCTCGCCGTGCAGGGCCTGATACCAGGCGAGGTTCTCGAGGGCGTTCAACGCCGGCTTGATGCCCGGGGCGTGCCCCAGGTAGAGCAGGTTGGCGAGAAAGGCCGGACGGGCCCGGCGCAGGGAGTCGCCGTTCCAGCACAGCTCGCCGCCCTGCAGCGGCAGCTGGCCGGCGAGCAGCTTGAGCAGCGTGGTCTTGCCGCTGCCGTTGGGCCCCTCGACACGAACCACATCCCCGGGGCCGACGCCGATGTCGAGATCACGAAACAGCCATCGATCATCGCGTTCACAGGCCAGCCCCCGGGCCTCGAGACGAAATGTCACGACGTTCTCCCGCACGAATTCGCCCGGCACTTTACCCCGAAAGCGCCGTTGGCAGCCAGCCGCGAAGCGGCGTTTGCCGTCCCTGCCGCGCTTGCTATGATGCTCTGGCCACCGGGCGGCAGCGCCAGAAGACGCTTCGCCCGGCCCCACGTCGCAGCCGATGGAGACGGTCATGCAGTCCGCTCAGCCACACTACCTGCAACGCCTGCCCAACCTGCCCCTCAACGATGCCGCCTGGGAAACGCTCGACGCCACCGACCTGGTCGAGGTGCCGCTGCTCGGCCAGGTCGCCGCCGGGCTGCCGATCGAGGCCTGCCCCGATCGCGACAGCGTGTCGATTCCCTCACGCATGGTGCGCCGCAACACCTACGCCCTGCGGGTGCGCGGCAACTCGATGATCGACTGCAACATCCACGACGGCGACATCATCATCATCGAGCGCCAGGAGAGCGCCGAGAACGGCGAGACCGCCGTGGTGCTGATCAACGATCGGGAGGTCACGCTCAAGAAGCTCTATATCGAGAAGCGCGGGGTGCGCCTGCAGCCGGCCAACGCGACCATGCCGCCGATCTACCTGAAGAACGATGATATCCAGGTCCTGGGGCTGGTGATGGGCGTGATGCGCCGATCGGAGGTCGCCGCCTGATGGCGTACCCGATTCCCGCCCTCGCGCCCGACGCGGTGCACCGCCACGAGATCGAGACCGAACGCAGCCGCTTCATCGCCTGGCTGTGCCATGCCCCGGACATCGCGGCCTTCGAGCGGCTGCTGGGCGCGGCCCGGGCGCAGTACCCCGACGCCAGTCACCACTGCAGCGCCTTCATCGCCGGCCCGCCCGGCGAGCAGACGGCGATCGGGTTTTCCGACGACGGCGAACCCGGCGGTACCGCGGGCCGCCCGATGTTCCAGGTGCTCGACGGCAGCGGCATCGGCCAGATCGGCTGCGTGGTCACCCGCTATTTCGGCGGCACCAAGCTCGGCACCGGCGGGCTGGTGCGCGCCTATTCCCAGGCGGTACAGCAGGCGCTGGCGGACCTGCCGCTGGCAACCTTCACGGCGCGCCGTCCGCTGCGCCTGCGCGTCGACTTCGCCGGCGAGGCCCAGGCACGCGGCTGGCTCGGCGAACAGGCCATTCCCGTCGAGCAGGCGGACTATGCCGCCGACGGCGTGGTGCTCACCGTCGGCTGGCCCAGCGAGTCGCCCGTGGAGCTGGCCGAACTCGAATCCCGCCTCAAGGGGCGCCTGAGCCTGCTCGACGTCCCCTGAAAAGCCCGTTCGCCCCTCCCGCCAAGCGCGCGCCGCCTGCTAGACTAGCGCGCCCCGATGTTGCGGCAGGAGGCACTCGCCGGTGCAGGCTTTACGTTATCCGGGCCGGATCGGCCTGGCCCCCATGGAAGGCGTGATCGACGCCGTCACCCGCGACCTGCTCACCCGAGAGGAAGGGCTGGACTGGACGGTCACCGAATTCGTACGCGTGGTCGACGCGCGCCTGCCGCCGCGGGTCTTCTACAAGCACTGCCCCGAACTGCGCCAGTCCTGCGTCGTTACCCCCGCCGGCGTCCCCGTCCACCTGCAGCTGCTGGGTTCGGACCCGCAGGCCCTGGCCGCCAACGCCCGCCAGGCCCTCGCGCTCGGCGCCACCAGCCTCGACCTGAACTTCGGCTGTCCGGCCAAGACCGTCAATCGCCATGACGGCGGGGCCAGCCTCTTGCGCGACCCGCGGCGGGTCGAGCGCGCCGTCGCCGCGGTGGCCGGCGCCGTGGAGGGCGCCATCCCGGTGACCGCCAAGATCCGCCTGGGCTTTGCCGACAAGCAGCTGGGCCTGGCCTGCGCCCGGGCGGCGGAGGACGGCGGCGCCCGCCACCTGGTGGTGCATGCGCGCACCCGCAACGAAGGCTACCGGCCGCCCGCCCACTGGGAATGGATCGCCCGCATCCGCTCGCGGCTGACGATCCCGGTGATCGCCAACGGCGATATCTGGAGCCTGGCCGACTACTGGAAGGCTCGCAGCCTGTCGGGCTGCGAGGATGTGATGCTGGGCCGGGCCGTGCTCGCCGACCCGCTGCTGCCGCGCCGCATCCGCCACTGGCAGCGCAGCGGCGAGTGCCTGCCCGCCACGCCCTGGCAGGCCCGCGCCGAGGTGCTGTGCCGCTATGCCGACTACCAGCGCCGCAACCTGCCGGAAAAGGTGGTGGTGTCGCTGCTCAAGCAGTGGCTCAACATCATGCGTGGCCGCGATGCCGAGGCGGCCCGGCGCTTCGCGACCCTGCGCCGCGAGACGCGGCTGGATGCGTTTCTCGCCGGCTTGCAGGCTCCCTGCCGCGAATCGCCCCAGGCGCACCACGAAGCCGCCACGCTGGCCGTCTGAACCCCGCCCGGGCCCGGCCGGTGGCAAAAAAAGAGGCGCGCCGCAGAATGCGACGCGCCTCGAGACGACCGCTACAGGGTACCGGCTCGCGACGCCGGCAGACCATCAGCTGCCAAGGAAAAACGCGGTTACCAACGAAATCCGCCCTCCCGGGAGGGAGGGCGGATGCAATTCTGGCGCGCCCGGGAGGATTCGAACCTCCGACCACCTGATTCGTAGTCAGGTACTCTATCCAGCTGAGCTACGGGCGCTTTACAGATTGTCGACATCAAGTCAGCGATGTCGATGACGCAACTTCTGTGACGGCGTCATGGCGTCTTTGGTGAACGTTCCGCATCACGGATGCGTTCGACCGGAGAAGATGGCGCGCCCGGGAGGATTCGAACCTCCGACCACCTGATTCGTAGTCAGGTACTCTATCCAGCTGAGCTACGGGCGCTCACTACCGTCTTCACATGTTGAATGGCGGAGAGAGAGGGATTCGAACCCTCGATAGGGCTATAAACCCTATACTCCCTTAGCAGGGGAGCGCCTTCAGCCACTCGGCCATCTCTCCCTCATCAACACGGCGCGTAGATTACCGATTTTACTGGGCCTTGTCCACCCTTGTGGCAATTTTTCTGTCGGCGGTCCGGCGGTGGGGCCATGCGACAGGCTCCCTGCTGCTCCGAGAGATCGAAATTGCGGGGTAACGCCGATCATGCTGACTGACTCGCGATCCCCCGCCTCGATCAGGTTTCGACCTCTCCGCTGTCGCTTTCCGTCCGCTCGCGCTGAATACGCTGATAGATTTCCTCGCGATGCACGGAAACGTTCTTCGGTGCGTTGACGCCGATTCGGACCTGGTTCCCCTTGACCCCCAGCACGGTGACGGTAATTTCGTCACCGATCATGAGTGTCTCGCCGACTCGGCGGGTCAGGATGAGCATGGCTGATCTCCTTTCAGACTTCTTCCAACGGGGTGCGCAACAGCTATGGTCCATAGAAGAAGCGCGGCGCTGATTATGCGCCAAACGCTCCTTGCGGGCCAACAACGCGGCCAATGAGACCTCATCGTCACGTTGAATGAAAGCCCTGCTATGGACCGTGTGTATCCTTACACCCCTACAGCGTAGAACCACTTGCGGGTCCTATGCATGGCTCACTCGCTTTCCACGCGATCCTTGTCGAGTCCGAAGGCTTCATGCAGGGCACGAACCGCCAGCTCCATGTGCTTCTCGTCGATCACCACCGAGATCTTGATTTCCGAGGTGGACACCATGCGAATGTTGACGTTCTCCTCGGCCAGCACGCGGAACATCTTGGAGGCGACACCGGCGTGGGAGCGCATGCCGACCCCGACCAGGGAGACCTTGGCGATGTTGTCGTCGGCGCGCAGCTCCCCTTCGCCCAGCGCCGGAATCACCTCATTCTGGAGAATCCGCTGGGTCTGCTTGAAGTCACTCTTGGCGACGGTGAAGGTAAAGTCGGTGTAATTGCCGGTCGGCGCCACGTTCTGGACGATCATGTCCACTTCGATATTGGCATCGGCGATCGGGCCGAGAATCTTCGAGGCCACCCCCGGGATATCCGGCGTGTTGAGCAGGGTGAGCTTGGCTTCATTGGCCGTGAAGGCGATACCGGAGATCAGCGGTTCTTCCATGGAATCCTCTTCTTCATCTGAATCAGCGACGATCAGGGTGCCGGGGCCATCCTCGAAACTGGACAGCACACGCAGCGGCACATTGTACTTGCCGGCGAACTCGACGGCGCGAATCTGCAGGACCTTGGAGCCCAGGCTGGCCAGCTCGAGCATCTCCTCGACGGTGATGCGCTCGAGGCGCCGGGCCCGGGAGCACACCCGCGGGTCGGTAGTGTAGACGCCGTCGACATCGGTGTAGATCTGGCACTCATCGGCCTGGAGCGCCGCGGCCAGCGCCACCCCGGTGGTGTCGGAGCCGCCGCGACCCAGCGTGGTGATGTTGCCCTCCTCGTCGACGCCCTGGAAGCCGGCGACCACGACCACCTTGCCGTCGTTCAGGTCCTCGCGCATCTCATCGGTCTCGATGCGCTGGATCCGCGCCTTGGTGTGGGCGCTGTCGGTGAGGATGCCCACCTGCGAACCGGTGTACGAGGTCGCCGGCACGCCCAGCTTGTGCAGGGCCAGGGCCATCAACGAGATGGTGACCTGCTCACCGGTGGAAACCAGCATGTCCATCTCGCGCGGCGTGGGCTCGTCGTTGATCTCGTTGGCCAGCCCGACCAGCCGGTTGGTCTCGCCGCTCATCGCCGAGACGACGACGACCACCTGATGGCCTTCGTCACGGAACCGCTTGACCTTCTCGGCCACGGCCTTGATGCGCTCGACCGAGCCCACCGAGGTACCGCCGAATTTCTGTACGTATAGCGCCATGAGTTGCCTATCCGTGTTGGAACATGAATGGAAAACCCTTCGCCGGCCGGAGCGCACGGCCCCGACCATGAGAAAGGGCCGGTGACATCCTGCCACGCGGCCCTTGCGAAACACTCAGCCCAGTTGCTGGGCGACCCAGTCGGGCACGCCGGCCAGGGCCGACGGCAGGGCCTCGGGGCGACTGCCCCCGGCCTGGGCCATGTCGGCGCGCCCGCCGCCCTTGCCGCCGACCTGCCCGGCGACATGATTGACCAACGCCCCGGCCTTGACCCGTCCGGTCAGGTCATCGGTGACCCCGGCGATCAGGCTGACCTTGCCGGCGTCCGCATCGGCCACGCCGAGCACCAGGATGCCGGAGCCCAGCTTGTTCTTGAGCTGGTCCATGAGGGTGCGCAATTCCTTGCCGGAGACACCCTCGAGCTGCTTGGCCAGTACCTTGACGCCCGCCACCTCACGAGCCTCGGCGAGCACGTCGTTGCTGGCCGCGCTGGCCAGCTTGGCCTTGAGCCGCTCGAGCTCCTTCTCCATCGTCCGGTTGCGCTCGAGCAGGGCATCGATGCGCGATTCCACCTGCTCGGGCTTGGCGCGAAGGCGCTCGCCGATTCGCGCCAGACGCGCCTCCTGATCGCGGAAGTAGGCCAGCGCGCCTTCGCCGGTGACCGCCTCGATGCGACGCACACCGGCGGCGATGCCGGTCTCGGCGAGGATGTGGAAGGCGCCGATGTCGCCACTGCGGGCCACGTGGGTGCCGCCGCACAACTCGACGGAGAAGCCGTCACTGCCGATGGTCAGCACCCGCACATCCTCGCCGTACTTGGCCTCGAACAGCGCCGCGGCACCGCGCGCCTTCGCCTCGTCGAGCGACATGTGCTCGATGCCCGTCGCGGCATTGGCGAGGATCTCGCGATTGACGATGGCCTCTACCTCGGCCAGCTGCTCGGCGCTCAGCGCCTCGAAGTGGCTGAAGTCGAAGCGCAGCCGTTCGGCGGTGACCAGCGAGCCCTTCTGCTGGACGTGGTCACCCAGCACCCGCTTGAGCGCCTCGTGGAGCAGGTGGGTGGCCGAGTGGTTGCGCATGGTCGCCGCCCGCAGCGAGGCATCCACCCGCGGGGCGACGTGACCGCCGACCTCGAGCACGCCCTCGACCATCACCCCGTGGTGCAGATGATGCCCGGCCTGCTTCTGGGTGTCGGTCACCTGGAAGCGCGCACCGTCGGCCTCGAGATAACCGGTGTCGCCGGCCTGGCCGCCCGACTCGCCGTAGAAGGGGGTGCGATCGAGGACCACCACCCCCTTCTGTCCAGCCTCCAGCGCCGCCAGCGCATTGCCCTCGCCATCGACCAGCGCGGTGATCCGCGCCTCGTCCTCGAGCCGGTCGTAGCCGGTGAAGGCGGTCTCACCCTCCACCTCGATCGCCGCGCTGTAGTCGGCACCGAACTGACTGGCCGCCCGGGCCCGCTCGCGCTGGGCCTCGAGCTCGCGCTCGAAGCCCGCCTCGTCGAGGGTCACGCCACGCTCACGGCAGATGTCGGCGGTCAGGTCGAACGGGAAGCCGTAGGTGTCGTAGAGCTTGAAGATGGTCTCGCCGGCCAGCACCTCGCCGTCGAGTTCCCCCAGCGCCGCCTCGAGCAGGCCCATGCCGTGGTCGAGGGTGCGCGCGAACTGCTCCTCCTCCTTGAGCAGGACCTTCTCGATCTGCTCGCGAGCCTTGCTCAGCTCCGGGTAGGCCCCGCCCATCTCGGCGTCGAGTGCCGCCACCAGCTTGTGGAAGAACGGCTCGCGGGCGCCGAGCTTGTGGCCATGGCGCACCGCGCGGCGGATGATCCGGCGCAGCACGTAGCCGCGCCCCTCGTTGGAGGGCAGCACGCCGTCGACGATCAGGAAGGCACAGGAGCGAATGTGGTCGGCGATCACCCGCAGCGAGGGCGTGGTGATGTCATCGTGGCCGATGATCTCCGCCGCCGCCTTGAGCAGGTTGGCGAACAGGTCGATCTCGTAGTTGGAGTGCACGCCCTGCATCACCGCGGCGATGCGCTCGAGTCCCATGCCGGTGTCGATCGACGGCTTGGGCAGCGGCGTCAGGGTACCCGAGGCATCGCGATCGTACTGCATGAACACCAGATTCCAGATCTCGATGTAGCGGTCGCCGTCCTCTTCCGGGCTGCCGGGAGGGCCGCCCCACACCTCGGGGCCGTGATCGAAGAAGATCTCCGAGCTCGGGCCGCAGGGGCCGGTGTCGCCCATCTGCCAGAAGTTGTCCTCGTCGAGTTTGGAGAAGCGCTCGGGATCGACGCCGATCTCGTCCTTCCAGATGCGCTCGGCCTCGTCGTCGCTGACGTGGACGGTGACCCACAGCTTGTCGGCCGGCAGGCCCAGGCGTTCGGTGAGGAAGGTCCAGGCGAAGCGGATCGCCTCGCGCTTGAAGTAGTCACCGAAGCTGAAGTTGCCCAGCATCTCGAAGAAGGTGTGGTGGCGCGCGGTGTAGCCGACATTGTCCAGGTCGTTGTGCTTGCCGCCGGCGCGCACGCAGCGCTGGGCCGAGGTCGCGCGGACATAGGGGCGCGGATCACGGCCAAGGAAGACATCCTTGAACGGCACCATGCCGGCATTGGTGAACAGCAGGGTCGGGTCGTTCTCCGGCACCAGCGAGCTCGACGGCACGATGGTGTGGCCCTGCTCCTCGAAGAAGGTCAGAAAGGCCTGTCTGATATCTGCGCTTTTCATAGCAAATCCGTGGCAATGTGCGTTAGGGCGCTGCGGCCATGGCAGTCACTCGACGCCTCGACACCGAACGTGCGCGAAGCGAGCCGGAAGATGACGGGAACAGGCCGCCCTGAGCCGTCGCAAGGCGCTCTAGTATAACGCGTTCAGCGGGGGACTAAAGACGCCGCCGTCAATGGCGGCGCGAGGGCGCCGATGCCGCGTCGCATCGGGACGGGGAAGGAGACCCGTGTGAGAAAGGGGGCGTCGGGGTTGGCCGGCGCCCAGGCTCGGGCGAAGAAGGGAGTCAGGTTTCGTGCCAGGCATGGGCCAAGGCGTGGTGAACCTGGTCGGCGTCGAAGCCGCGCCCGGCCAAAAAGCGCTGGCGGCGCGCCCGCTCTCGGGCCCCGTCACCGGGACCGTCGAAGCGCTTGGCCAGCACCTCGCAGGCCAGTGCATGCCAGTCGCAGTCGGCGTCGCCCAGGGCCGCGCCGATCAGTGCGCCATCCACGCCGCGCCGGCCGAGTTCGGCGCGGATCTTGACCGGCCCCTGGCCGCGCTGGATGCGGCTGCGCACGAAGTGCTCGACGAAGCGCGCGTCCGACTGCAGCCCCTCCTCGGCCAGCCGGGCGAGGGCCGCCTCGACCGCCGCCGGCTCATGGCCCCTGGCGGTCAGGCGGGTGCGCAGCTCGGCGGCGGCGTACTCGCGACGCGCCAGCAGGCGGATGGCGTCGTCGCGCGGCGTGGCAAGCGAATCCGGGGTCATGACGGCCGCCTAGATGAGTTCGTCACGATCCTCGAGCGGTGTCTCGACCGCTTCGGCCTCGCCTTCCTTGGCCTTGGGCTCCGGCGTGTTGAGTAGCTGGGCGCGGATCTGGCTCTCGATCTCCTCCATCACCGCCGGGTTGTCCTCGAGGTACTGGGCGGCATTGGCCTTGCCCTGGCCGATCTTGCTGCCCTGGTAGCTGTACCAGGCGCCCGCCTTGTCGATCAGCTTGCACTGCACGCCCAGATCGACCACCTCGCCGGCATGATAGATGCCCTTGCCGTAGAGGATCTGGAACTCGGCCTGGCGGAACGGCGGCGAGACCTTGTTCTTGACCACCTTGACGCGGGTCTCGTTGCCCGTCACCTCGTCGCCCTGCTTGACCGAGCCGGTACGGCGGATGTCCAGACGCACACTGGAGTAGAACTTCAGCGCGTTGCCGCCGGTGGTGGTCTCGGGGCTGCCGAACATCACGCCGATCTTCATGCGGATCTGGTTGATGAACACCACCATGCAGTTGGCGTTCTTGATGTTGCCGGTGATCTTGCGCAGCGCCTGGGACATCAGGCGGGCCTGCAGGCCGACGTGGGAGTCGCCCATCTCGCCCTCGATCTCGGCCCGCGGCGTCAGGGCCGCCACCGAGTCGACGATGATCACGTCGACCCCGCCGGAGCGCACCAGCATGTCGCAGATCTCGAGGGCCTGCTCGCCGGTGTCCGGCTGCGAGACCAGCAGGTCGTCGATGTTGACGCCGAGCTTCTCGGCATAGCTCGGGTCGAGGGCGTGCTCGGCGTCGATGAAGGCGCAGGTCTTGCCCTGCTTCTGCGCCTCGGCGATCACCGACAGCGTCAGGGTGGTCTTGCCCGAGGACTCCGGCCCGTAGATTTCCACCACGCGACCGTAGGGCAGCCCGCCGATACCCAGCGCGATGTCCAGCCCCAGCGAGCCGGTGGAAACGGCCGGCATGGCCACCCGGGGCGCGTCGCCCATGCGCATCACGGCACCCTTGCCGAACTGGCGCTCGATCTGGGACAGCGCGGCGTTGAGCGCCTTGGTGCGATTGTCGTCCTGTGCCATGAAAGGCCTCCTGAAAACCCGTGAAAGCAGCGCCGGCGACCCGGGCGGGACAAGCCGCGAACCGCAGCCCGCCGACACTGTATGATTGACCAGTATTATGACGAAAAAAACCGCGCTCGCCTATCCCTGCGTCGCCCGCGTCGCACCGCTGTCGGCCGCGCCCAGGGCCTCGAGCAGCCCGCTCAGCGCCCGGTGCACGGCCTGCTCGCGAACGGCCCGGCGGTCGCCCGTGAAATGCCGGCATTCGCTGCGGCAGGCCCGGGTGTCGCCCCACGCGAACCACACCGTGCCGACCGGCTTTTCGGCACTGCCGCCGCCGGGGCCGGCGACGCCACTGATCGCCACCGCCAGGTCGGCGCCGCTCTCCCGGCAGGCCCCGGCGACCATCGCCTCGACGGTCTCGCGGCTGACCGCGCCCCGTTCGGCCAGGATCGCCGCCGGCACTCCCAGCAGCCGTTGCTTGGCGGCATTGGAATAGGTGACATAGCCGGTCTCGAAGCACGCCGAACTGCCGGCGATATCGGTGATGGCGCTGGCCACCCCGCCGCCGGTACAGGACTCGGCGGTGGTGAGCGTCACCCCCCGCTCCAGACAGCACCGCTGCAGGCGCTCGGCGAGCGCCCCGATCGTCAGGTGCGACAACGTCTGCTCGCGATTCACCGCATCTCTCCCCCCGTGCATGCGCCGTCAGCTTAGCAGATGCCGCCACCCCCGTGCGCCGCCCCGGCGGTCTGTCGACCCGCGCGCCGACTGCGCTAGAATGGCCGGCCACGATCGCCGTCTTCGACGGATGTGCCCACGCCACAGGGAAGCCTCCAACGCCATGCCAGACGCGGTTGCCAGCCAATCGACCAGCCATACGCCGATGATGGCCCAGTACCTGAAGATCAAGCGCGAGCACCCCGACGTGCTGCTCTTCTACCGGATGGGCGATTTCTACGAGCTGTTCTACGACGACGCCAGGCGTGCCGCGCAGCTGCTCGACATCACGCTCACCGCGCGCGGCCAGTCGGCGGGCGCGCCGATCCCCATGGCCGGCGTACCCTACCACAGCGCCGAGGGCTATCTGGCGCGACTGGTCAAGGCCGGCGAATCGGTGGCGATCTGCGAGCAGATGGGCGATCCGGCGACCAGCAAGGGGCCGGTGGAGCGCCAGGTGGTACGCATCGTCACCCCCGGCACCCTGCACGACGAGGCGCTGCTCGACGCCCGGCGCGACAACCTGCTGCTGGCCCTGCACGCGCAGGGCGAGCGCTGGGGGCTGGCCTGGCTGGAACTCTCCAGCGGGCGCTTCAGCGTGCTGGAGGTCGACGGCGAGGCCGACATGCTCGCCGAGATTCACCGTCTGGCCCCCGCCGAACTGCTGGTGGCCGACGGCACCGAGCTGCCGCCGGCCCTCGCCGAGCGCCCCGGGCTGACGCGCCAGAGTCCCTGGCTGTTCGATCACGACACGGCGACCCGTCTGCTGTGCGACCAGTTCGGCGTCGCCGACCTGCGCGGCTTCGGCTGCGCGCATCTGGAGTGCGCGATCACCGCCGCCGGGGTACTGGTCGACTATGCCCGCGACACCCAGCGCTCGCGCCTGCCCCACGTCACCGCGCTGGGCGTGGAGAGCCGCGACGAATCGGTGGTGATCGACGCCGCCAGCCGCCGCAACCTGGAGATCGACACCAACCTCGGCGGCGGCAGCGAGAACACCCTGGCCAGCGTGCTCGACACCACCGCCACGGCGATGGGCTCGCGGCTGCTCAAGCGCTGGCTCAATCGCCCGCTGCGCGGCCGCGACCAGGTCGTCGCGCGCCAGGGCGCCGTGCAGCGCCTGCTCGACAGCGAGCGCTACCTCGACCTGCGCGAGACGCTAAAGCACATCGGCGACGTCGAGCGCATCCTCGCCCGCGTGGCGCTGCGCAGCGCCCGCCCGCGCGACCTGGCCCGCCTGCGCGATGCGCTCAACGCCCTGCCCGAGCTGCAGGCGAGCCTCGCCACGCTCGAGGAGGGCTCCGCCCTGGACGCGCTCAAGCGCCATATTCGCCCCTACCCGGAACTCGCCGAGACCCTGACGCGCGCCCTGGTCGAGAGCCCGCCGGTGGTGATCCGCGACGGCGGGGTGATCGCCGAGGGCTTCGACGCCGAGCTCGACGAGCACCGCGGCCTGGCCGAGCACGCCGGCGACTACCTGGTCCGGCTGGAGACCCGCGAGCGCGAACGCACCGGGCTGGCCGGCCTCAAGGTCGGCTACAACCGCGTCCACGGCTACTACATCGAGATTCCCCGCGCCCAGGCCCGCGAGGCGCCGGCCGACTACATCCGCCGCCAGACGCTGAAGAACGCCGAACGCTTCATCATCCCCGAGCTCAAGGAGTTCGAGGACAAGGCGCTGTCCGCGAAGTCCCGCGCCCTGGCCCGCGAGAAGCTGCTCTACGAGGGGCTGCTCGACACCCTGGGCGCCGAGCTGGACGCCCTGCAGGCCAGCGGCCGCGCCCTGGCCGCGCTCGACGTGCTGGCGGCCTTCGCCGAACGCGCCCTGGCGCTCGACCTGGTGTGTCCGCGGCTCGCCGAGACGCCCGGCCTGACCATCCACGGCGGACGCCACCCGGTGGTCGAGCACGTTAGCGATGCCCCCTTCGTGCCCAACGACCTGCAGCTCGATCGCGAGCGCCACATGCTGGTGATCACCGGCCCCAACATGGGCGGCAAGTCGACCTACATGCGCCAGGCGGCGCTGATCGCCCTGCTCGCCCACTGCGGCAGCTTCGTGCCGGCGGACAGCGCCGAGATCGGCCCGCTGGACCGCATCTTCACCCGCATCGGCTCCAGCGACGACCTGGCCGGCGGGCGCTCGACCTTCATGGTCGAGATGACCGAGACCGCCAGCATCCTGCACAACGCCACCGCCGAGAGCCTGGTTCTGATGGACGAGATCGGCCGCGGCACCAGCACCTTCGACGGCCTGTCACTGGCCTGGGCGAGCGCCGAACATCTGGCGGGCGTGCGCGCCCTGACCCTGTTCGCCACCCATTACTTCGAGATGACCGCGCTGGCCGAGCAGATCGACGGCGTGAGCAATGTGCACCTGACCGCCGCTGAACACGGCGACGGTATCGTCTTCATGCACCGTGTCGAGGAAGGCCCGGCCAGCCAGAGCTACGGCCTGCAGGTGGCCCAGCTAGCGGGGGTGCCCGCCGCCGTGGTCGCCCGGGCCCGCGAGAAGCTCACCGGGCTGGAGCAGCAGGAGATCGACCAGAGCCAGCGCCCGATCCGGGCCGACGACACGGCGCCGGCGCCGCAGCAGCCCGACCTGTTCGCCAGCGCCCGGCATCCGCTGGTCGACGAGCTCGGTGAACTGGCGCTGGACGAGCTCTCGCCACGGCAGGCGCTCGAGCTGCTCTATCGCTGGCGCGAGCGGCTCTAGGCGGCACGGCGAGCGGGCATGACCTCATGCGCAATCGTTCGATCGCCCCGCTTGCCGCTCCCGGCGGGCCGCGACTAGAATGAGCCAACTTAGAATAGGGCCTTATAATAGCCCCGTCATTTATAACCAGCCATGACCGACTGTACCGGACATGTCGGTCGCCTCCGACCCGCCATGATCCGAGGGAGACACCATGACATTCGTCGTCACCGAAAACTGCATCAAGTGCAAATACACCGACTGCGTCGAGGTCTGTCCGGTCGACTGCTTCTACGAAGGGCCGAACTTTCTGGTGATCCACCCCGACGAATGCATCGACTGTGCACTGTGCGAGCCGGAGTGCCCGGCCGAGGCCATCTACTCCGAGGATGAACTGCCCGACGACCAGCAGGAGTTCATCGCGCTCAACGCCGAACTCGCCGAGGAGTGGCCCAACATCACCGAGAAGAAAGATCCGCCGGCCGACGCGACCGACTGGGACGGCAAGCCCGGCAAGAAGCCGCTTCTCGAGCGCTGATCGGTTCCCGCCCCGGGCCCGCCTCGGGGCGGACAGGCAACGAAAAAAGGCGGCCGCTGGCCGCCTGATCCCGAAACAATCCCTTTCGGGCAACATCCTCTGCCCGCTTCCCTCGGCCCCTTCCCTGCCCCGCATGGCGTCCTGCCAGGCGCGACGGACCGTTGTGCATCCCATGGCATTCCACCGTATCCCGCGGCGTCCTGCCTTCGCGAACCGAGTTCGCTTTCCCGTATCCCTCGGACATTTTGCCGCATCGCAGGATTGCCACAACCGGGGTAGCGGACGGCGGCAGCGCGAATGAACCGCAATCCGGACGGAATAAGCCTTAAGAACAATAAGTTAAATCACACAAGGTCCGTGGGCATGCGACATTGCCCACCCCGGCGGACAGGCCGTGTAGGAGATCGCTTACACGCGACATGGATAAGGACTGACAGGCGGGAAGCGCCGCCGGCTGGCCGGCGGCGCGGTGAGACCTGATGGAGCGTTCAGCCCTGGCCCTTGATGGCCTTGAGGCCGGGGTAGCGGGCCTTGTCACCGAGCTGCTGCTCGATCACCAGCAGGCGGTTGTACTTGGCGACACGGTCGCTGCGGCACAGCGAGCCGGTCTTGATCTGGCCGGCGGAGGTCGCCACTGCCAGGTCGGCGATGGTGGTGTCCTCGGTCTCGCCGCTGCGATGCGAGATCACCGCGGTGAAACCGGCGTCCTGGGCCATGCGGATGGCGTCGAGCGTCTCGGAGAGCGAGCCGATCTGGTTGAACTTGATCAGGATGGAATTGCCGATCTGCTCGTCGATACCGCGTTTGAGAATGCGCGTGTTGGTGACGAAGAGGTCGTCGCCGACCAGCTGCACCTTGTCGCCGAGCTTCTCGGTCAGCGCCTTCCAGCCGTCCCAGTCGGACTCGTCCATGCCGTCCTCGATGGAGACGATCGGGTAATCGTCGCACAGCCCGGCCAGGTAGTCGGCGAAGCCGGCGGCGTCGTAGGACTTGCCCTCGCCCGCCAGGTTGTACTGGCCGTCCTGATAGAACTCGCTGGAGGCACAGTCGAGCGCCAGGGTGATGTCCTTGCCCAGGGTATAACCGGCCTGCTCGACGGCCTCCTTGATCACCGCCAGGGCCTCGGCGTTGGACGCCAGGTTGGGCGCGAAGCCGCCTTCGTCGCCTACCGCGGTGGACAGGCCGCGACCCGCGAGCACCTTCTTCAGCGCATGGAAGACCTCGGCGCCCATGCGCAGCGCCTCGCGGAAGTTCGGCGCGCCCACCGGCTGGATCATGAACTCCTGGATGTCGACGTTGTTGTCGGCATGCTCGCCGCCGTTGAGGATATTCATCATCGGCACCGGCATCAGGTACTGCCCCGGCTGGCCGTAGAGCTCGGCGATGTGCGCGTACAGCGGCACGCCCTTGTCCACCGCCGCGGCGCGGGCCGCGGCCAGTGACACGGCGAGGATGGCATTGGCACCGAGGTTCGCCTTGTTGTCGGTGCCGTCGAGCTCGAGCATGGCGTTGTCCAGCGCCCGCTGGTCGCTCGCGTCCATGCCGATGAGCGCCTCGCGGATGCGGCCGTTGACCGCCTCGACCGCCTTGAGCACGCCCTTGCCCAGGTAGCGGCTCTTGTCACCGTCACGCAGCTCCAGGGCCTCGCGGGAGCCGGTGGAGGCCCCGCTCGGGGCACAGGCCACGCCGTGGGCGCCATCGTCGAGCGTCACCTCGGCCTGCACTGTCGGGTTACCCCGGGAGTCGAGGACCTCGAGGGCCTGGATATCGACAATCTTGCTCATCGTGAATCGTCCTTTGTCAGCGTTGAGAGTAGCGGTTTCACGGCTCCGCGATGGTGACCTGTCGCGCGGCAGGCGGTTCAGTCGATCGACAGCGGCGCGAATCCCTTGACCAGCTCATCGAGCGCCTTGAGCTGAGCGAGGAAGGGCTCGAGCCGGTCGAGCGGCAATGCACAGGGCCCGTCGCACTTGGCGTTGTCGGGATCGGGGTGGGCCTCGAGGAACAGCCCGGCCAGCCCCACGGCGACCCCGGCACGCGCCAGCTCGGCGACCTGGGCACGACGCCCGTCGGCGCTGTCGGCGCGACCGCCGGGTCGCTGCAGGGAGTGAGTGACGTCGAAGAACACCGGATGGCCGGTCTGCTTCATGTCACCGAAGCCCAGCATGTCGACCACCAGATTGTTGTAGCCGAAGCTCGAGCCACGCTCGCAGAGAATCACCCGATCGTTGCCGGCCTCGCGGCACTTGTTGATGATGTGGCGCATCTCGTGCGGGGCCAGGAACTGCGGCTTCTTGATATTGATCACCGCGCCGGTGCGCGCCATCGCCACCACCAGGTCAGTCTGGCGGGCCAGAAAGGCCGGCAGCTGGATGACGTCGGCAACCTCGGCCGCCGGCTCGGCCTGCCAGGGCTCATGGACGTCGGTAATCACCGGCACGCCGAAACGTGCCTTGATCTCGGCCAGCCACGCAAGGCCGGTTTCCAGCCCGGGACCGCGAAAGGAGTGGATCGAGCTGCGATTGGCCTTGTCGAAACTGGCCTTGAAGACGTAGGGCATGCCCAGCCGGCGGGTCACGTCGACATAGGTTTCGGCGACCTCGAGGGCCAGCTCGCGGGATTCCAGCACGTTCATGCCGCCGAACAGCATCAGCGGCAACGAATTGCCGGCCCTGAGGCCGGCAAATTCGAGGGTCTTCGGCGTGATGTCGGACATCGGCGCTTCAATCCTGGGTCGGGGACTGGGCGCGCTGGCGCTTGGTCTTCTGCTCCAGCGCGGCGTTGACGAAGCCGGTGAACAGCGGGTGGCCGTCGCGCGGCGTGGAGGTGAACTCCGGATGGAACTGGCAGGCCACGAACCACGGGTGTTCCGGCAGCTCGATCATCTCCACCAGGGAGTTGTCGACGCTCTTGCCGGACACCACCAGCCCGGCCTGTTCGAGCTGCTCGACGAACTGGTTGTTGACCTCGAAGCGGTGACGATGGCGCTCGGTGATCGCATCCATGCCGTAGGCCTCGCGAGCCTTCGAGCCGGCCTGAAGATGGCAGACCTGGCCGCCCAGGCGCATGGTCCCGCCGAGATCGGAGGCCTCGTCGCGCAGCTCGATCCTGCCCTCGGCGTTGACCCATTCGGTGATCAGGCCGACCACCGGGTGCCGCGTATCGTGGGTGAACTCGGTGGAGTTGGCGTCGTCCCAGCCGGCCACGTGGCGGGCGAACTCGATCACCGCCACCTGCATGCCCAGACAGATGCCGAGGTACGGCACACCGTTCTCGCGGGCATAGCGGGCGGTGGCGATCTTGCCTTCCACGCCGCGCTCGCCGAAGCCACCGGGCACCAGGATCGCGTCCTTGCCGGCCAGACGTTCGGTACCGTGGCGCTCGATGTCCTCGGAATCGATATAGTCGATGTTGACCTTGATGCGGGTCTGGATGCCGGCGTGGATCAGCGCCTCGTTGAGCGACTTGTAGGCGTCGAGCAGCTCCATGTACTTGCCGACCATGGCGATGTTGATCGACTTGAGCGGATTGAGCTTGGCGTCGAGCACGTGGATCCACTCGGCCAGATCGGCGGGGCCGGCCTCGAGACGCAGCTTGTCGCAGACGATCTCGTCGAGACCGTGCTCGTGGAGCATCAGCGGGATGCGATAGATGGTGTCGGCATCCTGCAGCGGCACCACGGCGCGCTCCTCGACGTTGGTGAACAGCGCGATCTTGCGCCGCTCGCTCTCCTCGAGCTCGACCTCGCTGCGGCAGATCAGGATGTCCGGCTGGATGCCGATCGAGCGCAGCTCCTTGACGCTATGCTGGGTCGGCTTGGTCTTGGTCTCGCCGGCGGTCTTGATGTAGGGCACCAGCGTCAGGTGCATGAATAGCGCGCGGTTGGCACCGACTTCGCTGCGAATCTGGCGAATCGACTCGAGGAACGGCAGCGACTCGATGTCGCCCACCGTGCCGCCGATCTCCACCAGTGCCACGTCGAAGTCCTTGCCGCCCTCGTAGACGCGGCGCTTGATCTCGTCGGTGATGTGCGGAATCACCTGCACGGTGCCACCCAGATAGTCGCCGCGGCGCTCCTTGCGCAGCACGTGCTCGTAGACCCGGCCGGTGGTGAAGTTGTTGCCCTGGGTCATCTTGGTGCGGATGAAGCGCTCGTAATGGCCCAGGTCGAGATCGGTCTCCGCGCCGTCTTCGGTGACGAACACCTCGCCGTGCTGGAACGGGCTCATGGTGCCCGGATCGACGTTGATGTACGGATCCAGCTTGAGCATGGTGGCCTTGAGGCCACGCGCCTCGAGAATCGCCGCCAGCGAGGCCGACGCGATGCCCTTGCCGAGTGAGGACACAACGCCGCCGGTCACGAAGATATATCGTGTCATGGAGAACCTGTTGAAACGTGATCAGTATGGCCTGGAGGGACGAGGCCCGGATGGGACGCCAGAATAGCAGATTCGCCCGGCGCGCTCAATTTGCCCACGCGACCCGCCACGCCCTCCCCGGCGATCACTCCGGGGCAGGCCACCAGCGCGCCATCTCGCCGCCCAGCGGGTCGCGAGCCGGTTGCGACACCTCGGCGATGCGCGCCACCGCGGCGTCGTGCCGGGCCGGGTCGGCACCGATCAGGTCGAGCGTCGGCTGGTCCTCGGGATAGGCGGCCAGCAGCAGGAAGTCCTCGCTGGCGTCGCGCTGGCAGTGCCCGGTGCCGGCGGGCAGCACCAGCACGTCGCCGCGACGCACCTCGACGTCACGTCCCGCCTCGCCGCCCAAGCGCAGCAGCCCCCAGCCGGAGAGCACCCCGAACGCCTCGTGCGCGGTGGAATGGTAATGGTGATAGTCAAACACCTCGCCGCGCCAGCTGGCGGGCCAGCCGCTGGCGGCGAAGCGCGCACCGAAGCGGGCCGCCAGCCGTTCGCGATCGCCACCCTCCGAGCGAGGGACGCGGTGGGCGCGAAACACCAGCGTGGCCAGACGGCTGTTGGGAATCGCGCCGTCATCCGCGAAGTGAAGGCAGTCGGGAATCTCCAGTCCCAGGGCTCCCAGTGTGTCGTCCATGTCGCCGGCCTCCCGTGATTGTCGCCCCGACCAGTGTATGCCGGCGTGGCGGCCGCCCCCAAATCGGCGACTGCAGAACGCCACAACGACGACGCCCCCGTCGGAGCGGGGGCGTCGCGAAGGGCGTGATGCGCACGAAGGCGTTACACGCCGAGGTAGTCGAGGATGCCCTCGCCGGCCTGGCGCCCTTCGTGGATGGCGGTAACCACCAGGTCGGAGCCACGCACCATGTCGCCGCCGGCGAAGACCTTCTCGTTGCTGGTCTGAAAGGCGAACCGGCCGTGTTCGGGCGCCGTCACCCGGCCGCGTTCGTCGATCTCGATGCCCTGATCGGCAAACCAGGGAATGTCGCTGGGCTGGAAGCCGAAGGCGATGATCACCGTGTCACAGGCCACCACTTCCTCGGAGCCGGGCACCACCTCGGGACGCTGGCGGCCGTTCTCGTCCGGCTCGCCGAGGCGCGTGCGCACCAGCTTGACGCCCTCGACGCGTTCCTCGCCGACCACCGCCACCGGCTGACGGTTGAACAGGAACTCCACGCCTTCCTCACGCGCATTGGCCACCTCGCGCTTGGAGCCGGGCATGTTCTCCTCGTCGCGGCGATAGGCACAGGTCACGCCGGTCGCGCCCTGGCGGATCGCCGTGCGGTTGCAGTCCATGGCGGTGTCGCCACCGCCCAGCACCACCACGCGCTGGCCTTCCATCGACACATAGTCGGCAGGGTCCTTCTCGAAGCCCAGGCAGTGGTTGACGTTGGCCACCAGGTAGTCGAGCGCCTTGTAGACACCGGGCAGATCTTCGCCGGGGAAGCCGCCCTGCATGTACTTGTAGGTGCCCATGCCCATGAACACCGCATCGTACTGCGCGAGCAGATCGTCGATGGCGACGTCCTTGCCGATCTCGGTATTGAGGCGGAACTCGACGCCCATCTCCTCGAACACCGCGCGACGGCGCTCCATGACGTGCTTCTCGAGCTTGAACTCGGGAATGCCGAAGGTCAAAAGGCCGCCGATCTCCGGGTAGCGATCATAGACCACCGGCTTGACGCCGTTGCGCACCAGGATGTCGGCGCAGCCCAGCCCCGCCGGACCGGCACCGATCACCGCCACGCGCTTGTCGGTCCAGGCCACCTTGGACATGTCGGGGCGCCAGCCCATGGCGAAGGCGGTATCGGTGATGTACTTCTCAACCGAGCCGATGGTCACCGCGCCGAAGCCGTCGTTGAGGGTGCAGTCGCCCTCGCACAGGCGGTCCTGCGGGCACACCCGGCCGCACACCTCGGGCAGGGTGTTGGTCTGGTGCGAGAGCTCGGCGGCCTCGAGGATGTTGCCCTCGCTGACCAGCTTCAGCCAGTTGGGGATGTAGTTGTGGACCGGGCACTTCCACTCGCAGTAGGGGTTGCCGCAGTGCAGGCAGCGATGTGCCTGACTGGCCGCCTCGCCGGGCTTGAACGGGTCGTAGATCTCGGCGAATTCCCGGGCGCGCTTGCGCGCGTCCTTCTTCTGCGGATCCTGACGGCCGACATCGATGAACTGGAAGTCGTTGTTCAGACGGTTTGCCATGGTCGTCTCTCCTCTCCTATTCGATGGAGCAGCTCACGCTACTCGGGCCGCCGGCGGGATTCGGCGAGCAGGCCGTTGAGGCTTGCCGCCTTGGGCTTGACCAGCCAGAAATGGCGGATGAACTCGGAGAAGTCGTCGAGAATCTCGCGACCGCGGGCGGAGCCGGTCTCGGCGACATACTCCTCGATCACCTCGCGCAGGTGGCGCCGGTAGGCCTCCATGGCTTCGGTATTGATGCGGTGAATCTCCACCAGCTCATGGTTGTACTTGTCGACGAAGGTGCGGTCCTGGTCGAGCACGTAGGCGAAGCCGCCGGTCATGCCCGCACCGAAGTTGACCCCGGTCTCGCCGAGCACGGCGACCAGGCCGCCGGTCATGTACTCGCAGCAGTGATCGCCGGCCCCCTCGACCACGGCATGCACGCCGGAGTTGCGCACCGCGAGGCGTTCGCCCGCGGTGCCCGCGGCGAACAGCTTGCCGCCGGTGGCGCCGTACAGGCAGGTGTTGCCGATGATCGCCGTCTCGTGGGACTTGAAGCGGCTGGCGCGGGGCGGAACGATCACCACCTTGCCGCCGTTCATGCCCTTGCCGACATAGTCGTTGGCATCCCCCTCCAGGTAGAGGTGCAGGCCGCGGGCGTTCCACACCCCGAAGCTCTGTCCCGCCACGCCGGTGAAGCGGGCGACGACCGGCGCCTCCTCGAGGCCGGCCTCGCCGTAGCGCCGGGCGATCTCGCCCGAGGCGCGGGCGCCCACGCTGCGGTCGCAGTTGGTGATGGTGAACTCGAACTCGCCGCCGGAGCGCGACTCGATCGCCGGCATCAGGGTCTCCAGCACCTCCTGGTTCTTGGCGCCCGGATCGTGCGGCACGTTGCGGCTGACCTGACAGAACTGCGGCGCCTCGGCGGGCACGAAGTCGTTGGTCAGCAGCGGCGTCAGGTCGAGCTTGCGCTGCGCGGCGGTCTCGCCCTCGAGGATCTCGAGCAGGTCGGTGCGGCCGATCAGGTCGGTGAGCCGACTCACGCCCAGCATGGCCATCAGCTCGCGCACTTCCTCGGCGATGAAGCGGAAGTAGTGCTTGACCATGTCGACGGTACCGCGGAAGTGCTCGTCACGCAGATACTGGTGCTGGGTAGCAACACCGGTCGCGCAGTTGTTGAGGTGACAGATGCGCAGGTACTTGCAGCCCAGCGCGACCATCGGTGCGGTGCCGAAGCCGAAGCTCTCGGCGCCGAGGATCGCCGCCTTGATCACGTCGAGGCCGGTCTTCAGGCCGCCGTCGGTCTGCAGGCGAATCTTGTCGCGCAGGCCGTTGATGCGCAGCGCCTGATGCACCTCGGGCAGGCCCAGCTCCCAGGGCGAGCCGGCATGCTTGATCGAGGTCAGCGGACTGGCCGCGGTGCCGCCGTCATAGCCGGAGACGGTGATCAGGTCGGCGTAGGCCTTGGCCACGCCGGTGGCGATGGTGCCGATGCCCGGCTCGGAGACCAGCTTCACCGACACCTGGGCGTCCGGGTTGACCTGCTTGAGATCGAAGATCAGCTGCGCCAGGTCCTCGATCGAGTAGATGTCGTGGTGCGGCGGCGGCGAGATCAGCGTCACGCCGGGCACCGAGTAGCGCAGCCGGGCGATCAGCTCGTTGACCTTGCCGCCGGGCAGCTGGCCGCCCTCGCCGGGCTTGGCGCCCTGGGCGACCTTGATCTGCAGCACCTCGGCGTTGACCAGATAGGCCGGCGTGACGCCAAAGCGCCCGGAGGCGATCTGCTTGATCTTGGAGGAGCGGATGGTGCCGTAGCGCGCCGGATCCTCGCCGCCCTCGCCGGAGTTGGAGCGCCCGCCGGTCTCGTTCATCGCCTGGGCCAGCGCCTCGTGGGCCTCCGGACTCAGCGCGCCGAGACTCATGCCGGCGCTGTCGAAGCGCGGCAGCAGGTCCTCGACCGGCTCGATGTCGTCGAGCGGCAGCGGCTCGGGGGCCGGCTTGAGGGTCAGGAGATCGCGGATGGTCGCCACCGGGCGCTCGTTGACCAGCGCCGCGAACGTCTTCCACTTGGCGTAGTCGCCCTGCTGAACCGCCTCCTGCAGTGCCTTGACGATGTCCGGGTTGTAGGCGTGGTACTCGTGATTGTGGACGTACTTGACCAGCCCGCCCTGATGGATGCCCTTGCGCGGAATCCAGGCGTCGCGGGCCAGCATCTCCTGCTGGAGCTGCAGCTCGGCGAAGCCGGTACCCTCGATGCGCGACATCATGCCCGGGAAGCACAGGTCCATGATCTCGGAGGACAGCCCCACCGCCTCGAACAGCTGCGAGCCGCGATACGAGGCCAGCGTCGAGATCCCCATCTTGGAGAGGATCTTGTAGAGCCCCTTCTGCAGCCCCTTGCGGTAGTTCTCGCGGGTGTCCGCCGGGTTGCCGGTGAGCTCGCCGCTGCGGTGCATGTCGGCCATCACCTGGTAGGCCAGGTAGGGGTAGATCGCCGTGGCGCCGACCCCGAACAGCACCGCCATCTGGTGGGCGTCGCGGGCGTAGCCGGTCTCGACGACCAGGTTGACCCGCGGGCGCAGCGCCAGACGACCGAGATGATGGTGTACCGCCCCGGTGGCCAGCGCCGCGTGGATCGGCAGCCTGCCCTTCTCCAGCTCGGCGTCGGAGAGCACCAGCAGCACGACACCCTCGCGCGCCGCCTGCTCGGCCTGTTCGCACAGCGCCAGCAGCGCCTGCTTGAGGGTCGCCCGCTCGGGGTCGTAGGACAGCGCCAGCGTCTGGCTGCGGAAGGCCGGGTCCTCCTGGGTCACCAGCGCGGTGAACTTGCGCGGCGAGAGGACCGGCGTGGTCAGGATGATGCGGTTGGCGTGCTCGGGCGTCGCCTCGAAGACGTTGAGCTCGGCGCCGATGCAGGTCTCCAGCGACATCACGATCGCCTCGCGCAGCGGGTCGATCGGCGGGTTGGTGACCTGGGCGAACTTCTGCCGGAAGTGGTCGGTGAGCAACCGGCTCTGGCGCGACAGCACCGCCATCGGCGTGTCGTCGCCCATCGACCCGACCGCCTCCTGGCCACTCTCGGCGAGCGGGCGCAGCAGCTGGTCACGCTCCTCGAAGGTGACCTGGAACATCTTCTGATGGACGTTCAGGACGTCGCGATCGAAGGGCTGGAAGCGCGCCAGCTCGGTGAGCGCGGACTCCAGGTAGTGGGCATGCTCCTTGAGCCAGCGCTTGTAGGGATAGGCCGACTTGAGGCGGTTGTCGACGTCGGGTGTATGCAGCACCTCGCCGGTCTCGGTGTCGATGCCGAGCACCTGGCCGGGGCCCACGCGGCCCTTGGCGACGACGCTCTCCGGGGCATAGTCATGCACGCCGATCTCGGAGGACAGCGTGATGTAGCCATTGTCGGTGATCACCCAGCGCGCCGGACGCAGGCCGTTACGGTCGAGCATGCACACCGCGTGGCGGCCGTCGGTCATCACCAGGCCCGCCGGGCCGTCCCACGGCTCCATGTGCATGGAGTTGTATTCATAGAAGGCACGCAGCTCGCCGTCCATGGTCTCGACGTTCTGCCAGGCCGGCGGCACCATCATGCGGATGGCGTTGTAGAGGTCCATGCCGCCGGTGAGCAGCACCTCGAGCATGTTGTCCATGCTCGAGGAATCGGACCCCACGGTGTTGACGATCTCGTCGAGCTCGGTGAGGTCGGGCAGCAGCTCGCTGACGAAATTTTCCTTGCGCGAGTTAGCCCAGCCGCGGTTGGCCTCGATGGTGTTGATCTCGCCGTTGTGGGCGAGGAAGCGGAACGGCTGGGCCAGCGGCCAGCGCGGCGCGGTGTTGGTGGAGAAGCGCTGGTGGAAGACGCAGATCGAGGTCTCCAGGCGCTCGTCGCCGAGGTCGTGATAGAAGGTCGGCAGGTCCACGGGCATCATCAGGCCCTTGTAGGACACCACCTTCGACGACAGCGAGCAGACGTAGAAGTCTTCCTCGCCGCGCAGGGCTTCCTCGGCCAGACGGCGGGCCATGAACAGGTCGACGTTGAACGCCTGGTCGAGGCGGTCGTCGCTGGGCTCGACGAAGATCTGGCGGATGCGCGGCAGGCACTCCCGCGCCATCGGGCCGCAGACCTCGGGGTCGACCGGCACGTCGCGCCAGCCGCGCACACGGACGTGGCGCTTGCCGAGCTCGGCTTCCAGCACCTCGCGAGCATGCATCTCGCGGTCATCATCGTCGGGCAGGAAGACGCAGCCCACGGCGAAGCGCGCACCGAGTTCGACGCCCAGCGAATCCCGCGCCAGGGCGCGCATGAAGTCGACCGGCATCTTGAACAGCAGGCCGCAGCCGTCACCGGTCTTGCCATCGGCGGCGATGCCGCCGCGGTGCGTCATGCACGTCAACGATTCGATGGCGGTTTTCAGCAGGTCGTGGCTGGCCTGGCCCTCCATGTGCGCAATCAGGCCGAAGCCACAGTTGTCGCGGAATTCGCCAGGCTGGTGGAGACCTCTCATCATGGGCGTGCCTCGCAGTAATCCAGATCTTGTGTCCATCCAGAAAGCATGATATTTTTAAAAGTTATTTTCTTGTTATTTGGCCCGCTAAACGGGCCGCTTTCTGACGTGAAAAGGCCGACCAGAATAGCCACTCTCGCCTGCCGGCGCAATTCTCGCACCGACATTCCGCACCCATAAACCGCCGAAAAAACGCGACCTTAGCGCACAGCTTCGAAAAAACCCCAGCCCTGTCAAAGGCTTAGAATCGAATCCCGAAAACTCTGGCGCGCCTCGCTGCCAGCCGTTCTGTCGACAATCTTCCCCATGCCAATCCTGCATGAGTCATGCGAATGCTGACAGAACCCCCCGACCGACAGGCACAAAAAAACCCGCTCCAGGAGCGGGCTTGCGGTGCCGCCGGGCCGGTGCGAGTCAGGCACGCGGATAGGCGTCGATGAAGGCGGCCAGTTCGGCCGGCGGGGTCGCATCGTGCAGACAGGCATCGCCCAATGCCTGCAGCAGCACCAGGCGAATGCGATCGTCGAGATTCTTCTTGTCGAGGCGCATGCGGACGATGAACGCCTCGGCATCCATGGCCGCCGGCGCCGCCACGGGCAGCCCGGCCGCGTCGAGCACGGCCTCGACACGCGCCACGTCGTCCGCCTCGAGCCAGCCCAGCCGGTGAGACAGCGCGGCGGCCATGGCCATGCCGGCACCCACCGCCTCGCCGTGCAGCCAGACGCCGTAGCCCTGGTGCGCCTCGATGGCATGGCCGAAGGTGTGGCCCAGATTGAGCAGCGCGCGCACGCCCTGCTCGGTCTCGTCCTCGGCCACTACCTCGGCCTTGATCGCACAGCTGCGGCGGATCGCCTCGCCGAGGGCCGTGTCGTCCAGCCCGCGCAGCGCCGGCATTTGCGCCTCGAGCCAGCCGAGGAAGTCGCGATCGCGGATCAGCCCGTACTTGATCACCTCGGCCAGCCCCGCCGAGAGCTCGCGCCCGGGCAGCGTACGCAGCGTTGCAGTGTCGATCAGCACCGCCCGCGGCTGCCAGAAGGCACCGATCATGTTCTTGCCGCGCGGGTGATTGACACCGGTCTTGCCGCCCACCGAGGAGTCGACCTGGGAGAGCAGCGTGGTCGGCACCTGGATGAACGCCACGCCGCGCTGGTAGCAGGCGGCGGCGAAGCCGGTCATGTCGCCGATGACCCCGCCACCCAGCGCGACCAGCGTGCAGCGCCGATTGAAGCCGGCGGCCAGCAGGGCATCCCAGATGCGCTCCACGCTGGCCAGGGTCTTGGTCGCCTCGCCATCGGGCAGCACCACCTCGCGGACCTCGAGGTCGGCGTCGAGCCCGCGCTTGAGCGTCTCGAGATACAGCGGCGCGACCGTCTCGTTGGTGACGATCATCACCTGCCGGCCGGCCAGATGCGGGCACAACCGCCCCGGCTCACCGAGCAGGCCGGCGCCGATGTGGATCGGGTAGCGCCGCTCGCCGAGCTCGACGTTCAGGGTCCGCACGCGGGAGTCGCCGTCTTGGCTCATGGAGTCACACCTTGGTCTGCAGCGGGTCGACGAGGCGCTCGACGCGCTTGAGGATTTCATTGACCACCGAACGCGGCCCGCGCCGGTCGGTGCGGATGACCAGATCGGCGGTGGCGCGATACAGCGGATCGCGGCGCTCGAACAGCTCGGCGAGCACCGCCCGCGGGTCCTTGTTGCGCAGCAGTGGCCGGTTGCGGTCCTTGGCGGTGCGCTTGAGCTGCTGATCGACGCTGGTCTGCAGATAGATCACGGTGCCGCGCTCGCGCAGCGCCCGGCGGTTGGCCTCGTTCATGACCGCGCCGCCACCGGTGGCCAGCACAATGCCGTCGAGCCCGGTGAGCTCGTCGATCATCTGCACCTCGCGTTCGCGAAAGCCGGCCTCGCCCTCGATATCGAAGATCCAGGGGATATCCGCGCCACAGCGAGCCTGTATTTCATGGTCGCTGTCGTAGAAATCGCGCTGCAACTCGGACGCCAGAAGGCGGCCGATGGTGCTTTTGCCGGCCCCCATGGGGCCGACCAGAAAGAGATTGGGAAAACCCTGCATCAGCGAATCGCCAGATTGTCCTCGATGATCTTCGGGGTGATGAAGATCAGCAATTCTACCTTTTCATTGCTCTGTTCGGTATAGCGGAACAGCTTGCCGAGCACCGGCAGGTCACCGAGCAGGGGGGTCTTGTAGAGATTGTGCAGCTGTTCGGTGGTGAGAATGCCGCCCAGCACCACCGTTTCGCCGTTGTTGACCAGCACCTGGGTCTGGATCTGATTGGTGTCGATGGCCGGTGCGCCGTTGAACTGGGTGTTGGCCACATCGTCGTTGTTGATGGTCAGATCCATGATGATCCGATCATCGGGGGTGATCTGCGGCGTCACCTCCAGCGACAGCACCGCCTCCTTGAACTCGACGTTGGTCGCCCCGCTCGAGGTGGCTTCCTGATAGGGGATCTCCTGACCCTGCTTGATCATCGCCGGCTGCTGGTTGGCGGTGATCACCTTGGGCTGAGAGATGGTCTGGCTCTTGCCCTCGCTCTCCAGGGCCCGCAGCTCCAGGTCCAGCAGCACGTCGCCGGACAGGTAGCCGAAGTTGAACGACGAACCGGGATTGGCCGCGCTGCCCAGGTCCACGGCCAGGCCGCCATAGGCACGCCCCGTGCCGGTCGAGGCGGTGTTGACCACATTGTTGCCGGTGCCGGACGGCTGATTGTTGGAGGTCACGCCCCAGTTGACCCCCAGCTCCCGGGCCGCCTTGTCGCGGGCGATGACGATGCGTGCCTCGATCTGCACCTGGCGCACCGGGATATCCAGCTGATTGATGGTGTCGCGGATCTGCTCGATCTGCTCGGCAGTCTCCTGGACGATCAGGGTATTGGTGCGCTCGTCGACACTGATCCGGCCCCGCTCCGAGAGCAGGCCCAGGCCGTTGTCGCCGCGCAGCAGCGTGGCCAGCTGCGCGGCCTTGGCATAGCGCACCGGAATGTAGGCGGTGGTCAGCGGCGCCAGCTCCTGCTGCTGCTGGCGCGCCTCGAGCTCCTGACGCTCCATGGCCGCCAGCTCGTCGGCCGGCGCCACCATCAGCACGTTGCCTACGCGCCGGCTGTCCAGGCCGTGGCTCTTGAGCACCAGATCCAGCGCCTGGTCCCAGGGCACGTCCTGCAGGTTGAGCGTGACACTGCCCTGCACGCTGTCGCTGGCCACCACGTTGAGCCCGGTGTACTCGCCGATGATCGACAGCACCTCACGCACCTTGATGTCCTGGAAGTTGAGCGTGATCTTCTTGCCGGTGTAGGGGAATTTCTGCTTCTGCTGCTCGCGCTGCGCCGCCTGGTTGACCGGCCGCGCCTCGATGGTCAGCTGCCGGCCGCTCTGGGTCGACAGCATGGCGTAGTCCCCGCGCGTCTCGATGCTCAGTCGGGTGCCGTCGCCGTCACTGGCCGGCACCACGCGCTGCATCGGCGTGCCGAAATCACCGACATCAAGCACCTGGTTCCACTCGGCGGGCAGATCGACACGGCCCAGCTTCGCGATGATACGGCCGTTCTGCTCGCTGACATCGGTCGCCACCCCGGCACGGTCGAAACTCACCACCAGGCGGCCGGCCCCATCCTCGCCGCGCCGGAAGTCGATATTGTCGATCGTCGGCGCCCCGGAGGCCGACGCATGCCGGTCCGCCCCGGACGCACCACTCCCGGCTCGCCGCGCCGCGTCCTTGCCCAGCGTCAGCACCAGCGTCCTGCCCTGTTCGTGGGTGGCGTAGGGCAGCGGCTGATCGAGATTGAAGACCAGCCGCGTGCGCTCGCCCGCCGACAGGGCGACGACATGATCGACCCCTGCCATGCCCAGATCGAAGCGCCGCCGATCGAGCCGGCTGACGGTGTCCATCAGATCGATGGCCAGACGCGGCGGCGAGCCGACCCGATAGCCGCGCACCTCGGGCACCTGGTCGTCGAAGTGCAGCCGCACGTCGAGCTGGCCGTCGCTGCGCTGCTCGAACGACAGGTCGGTGAGCGTCGACGCCGCCATGACCGGCAGGGCCAGCAGCACGAGAGCGGCGCTCAGCAGTCCGCGAATCAAAGCCTTCATGGGATCCTCTCGTCACCTCGCGACGCCGCCCCGCTCCGGGGCGACGCCGTGTCGTCGTGGTTCGTGTCGCCGCCGCCCAGCGACAGTGTCTGCCAGCGCTCGTCCCAGCCCTGCCCGCCGTCGGACACCAGCTCCACCAGTCGCACCCGGCCGGCGTCGATCGCCACGATGCGCCCGAAGTCCGTGCCCAGATGCGCGCCCACGCCCAGCGAATGCACCTCGCCGGCGGGGTCGCGCACCAGGGCGACGTGGCGGTCGCCGATCGACAGGGTGCCGACCAGGGTCAGGGCATCCAGGGGAAAGCGCTCCAGCGCCTCCTTGGGCCGCGACAGGTCCGGCGTCAGGTCGCCGCTGCCGGAGGCGGCGCTGCGGGTATCCGGCCGTTCGGGACGGAACGGGCTGCGGGCATCCGCCTGCTCATAGGCCACCGGACGATACGCCGGGGTGTCGGGCAATGCCGGCAGCTTGCCACTGGGGCGGTCGCGCAGCGTGGCCAGCTTGGCGTCCAGGGCGTCGAGTCGGGCGTCGCCGCAGCCGGCCAGCACGACCAGCAGCACACCCGACAACAGGAGGCGCCACATCGTCATGAGCCGCCCTCCGCCGTGTCGGCCGTATCCCCGGCCGCCGTCTGCGCCCGGTGGTTGTAGGTCTTGGCCAGCATCGAGAGCTTGAGAGTGCCCTGGTCGTCCACCGGGGTCAGGGTGAAGTCGTGCAGCGTGACGATGCGCGGCAGGGCGGCGACACCGGACAGGAAGGCGGCGATGCGATGGTAGTCGCCCTCCACCTGGATGGAGAACGGCTGTTCGATGTAGTAGGCCTTCTCGACCGGCGCCTGCAGGCGGATGACGTCGATGGTCAGGTGGTGCTGCCGGGCCGTGTCGCTGATGTCGTCGAGCAGCGACGGCACCTCGGCGCCGGTGGGCAGCATCTTCAGCAGCGTGTCCATGCGTGTTTCCAGGGTCTGCATCTGGCTGCGCATGGCGGGCAGGTTGGCCGCCTGATAGGCCTTGGTCTCGTACTGCTCGAGCAGGGCATGCTCCTGCTGCCGGGCCTGCTCGAGGCGGTCCAGCCGCGGCGCGGCCACGAAATGATAGCCCAGCCAGAACAGCACCAGCCCCACCAGCAGGCAGGTCAACACCTGCAGCGATACCGGCCAGTTGCCCGCCTCGCGCAGGTCCAGCTCGCGCCAGTCCACCTCGCGCAGCCGCCGCCACTCCGCCGCCAGCCTCATGGGGATGCCTCCTGCTTGCCCGCGCTCCGGGACGCCGGACGCTTGTCCACGAGCCGCTCGTCCACGCTCAGGCTGAACGCCCGCCAGCCGCCCTCGTCGGCCTGCACTTCCGAAAGCGTCGGCACGCCGAAGACCGGCCTCGCCTCGAGCGCACGCATCTGCGCGGACACCTGCCGGTTGGTGCGCGCCCTGCCGCCCAGGCGCAGCATGTCGCCCTCGCGCTCGAGCCGGGTGTAGTAGACGCCGTCCTGCAGGCTGGCGGCAAGCTGGTTGAAGACCCGCACCGTCTGCGGCCGGCTGAACTGCAGCTGGCGAATCAGGTCGATCTGGGTCAGCATCTGCTCGCGCGTCTTGCGAAAGTCACTCAGGGTCGAGATATCCTGATCGAGCCGACGGGACTGCGCCTGGATGTAGTCGTTGCGCCGCTGCTGGCTGTCGAGACGCTGCTGGTAGAGCGTGGCCACGCCCCAGGCGCCGGCGACGGCCAGCAGCGTGACCAGCCCGAGAATCACCAGAAAGCGCCGATTGCGACGCTCGCGGCGCGCCTCGCGCCACGGCAGCAGGTTGATCTCGATGCTCATGTCCCGGCCCTCATCGCCAGCCCGCAGGCGGTGAGCATCGCCGGCGCGTCGCTGGCCAGGGCTTGAATGTCGATGCGCGAATGGATCGCCATCCGCGCGAAGGGGTTGGCGACCTCGATGGTCAGGCCGCTGTCTTCGGCCAGACGCTCGCGCAGCCCGGGAATCACGCTCGAGCCGCCGGCCAGGATCAGCCGGCTCACGGCCGGGTGCCGGCCCGCGGTATAGTAGAGCTGCAGCGAGCGGCCGATCTGCTGGATCAGCGTCTCGATGAAGGGCGTCAGCACCTCGCCCTGATAATCCTCGGGCAGCCCGCCGCGCTTCTTGGCCAGCCCCGCCTCCTCGAAGCTCAGCCCGTAGCGGCCGCGAATCGCCTCGGTCAGCTGACGCCCGCCGAACACCGTGTCCCGGCTGAAGATGATGCGGTCGCCGCGCAGCACGTGAAAGGCGTTCATGTTGGCGCCGATGTCCACCAGGGCCACGGCGGGCTCCTCGTCCACCGCCGGCAGCTGGTGGCGCAGCTCGCCGAAGGCGCGCTCCATGGCGAAGGTCTCGACGTCCACCGCCGCCGGCTCCAGTCCCGCCTGCATCACCGCCTCGGTCAGCTGGCCGACATCCTGCTGACGACAGGCCACCAGCAGCACGTCCTGCTGGTCGCCGAACCGCTCGTTCAGCCCCAGCCGCTGGAAATCGAAGGCCACCTCATTGAACGGAAACGGAATGTGCTTGTCCGATTCCAGCTGAATGCGGGCCTCGATCTCGTCGTCGCTCAACGAGGCCGGCAGGGTCAGGGTCTTGGTGATGGCCGCGCTGGCGGGCACCGCCACCGCGACCCGCCGCGAATGGGGCTGGGCATGATCGACGGCGCGCTTGATCGCCTCGACGACATCCTCCATGCGGCGGATACGGCGCTCGACCACCGCGCCTTCGGCGAGCGGGCGCACGGCATAGCTGTCGACACGGAAGTGCTGGCGGCCCGGCCGGAGCTCGAGCAACTTCACCGTGGCCGAGGTGATATCGATACCGATCAGCCCCTTGCCGGACTGGCTCAACCCGAACAATGATGGTCCTCTGCGCGATGCGGTGATTATGGTTGTCATGCTGCAGTATCAGGCGTCTCGCCCGAGGCCACGAGACTACCTGATATACAGGCCATTTACACACGGCTCGCGGGGTCGCCCTTCAACGCTGGCCGGTCGTTCGCCGGATTCCTATAATGCGCTGCTCAAGGGATTGAACGCGCGCATCGCGGCCGACCGCCACCCGTACACCATGGATATCGCCCTTTCATGAAGCTTCTCAAACGCCTGCTGACCTCGACCCTGTGGTTCTTCGTGTCACTCGGCGCCGCCAGCCTCCTCGCCGTGATCGGCGCGGCGCTCTACTTCGCGCCCGGCCTGCCCGACGTCCACCAGCTGCAGGGCTACGAGCTTCAGACACCGCTGCGCGTCGTCACCCGGGACCACCAGCTGATCGGCGAATTCGGCGAGCAGCGCCGCCGCCCGGTCGACTACAGCGCCATCCCCCAGGACATGGTCGAGGCCTTCCTGGCCGCCGAGGACGCCAGCTTCTTCGAGCACCCCGGCGTCGATCCCAAGGGGCTCGTCCGCGCCGCCCTGGAGCTCGTCACCCACGGCGGCACCATCCAGTCCGGCGGCAGCACCATCACCATGCAGGTGGCGCGCAACTACCTGCTGACGCTCGACCGCACCTTCACCCGCAAGATCCGCGAGATCCTGCTGTCGCTGCAGATGGAGCAGATCCTCTCGAAGGACCAGATCTTCGAGCTCTACGTCAACAAGATCTATCTGGGCAACGGCGCCTACGGCATCGCCGCCGCCGCCAAGACCTACTACGACAAGCCGCTCGACGAGCTCACCCTGGCCGAGAAGGCGATGATCGCCGGGCTGCCCAAGGCGCCCTCCGCGCTCAACCCGTTGACCAACCCCGAGCGCTCGCTGATCCGCCGCAACTGGATCCTCTATCGCATGCGCGAGCTGGGCTACATCGACCCGTCCGCCTACCAGCAGGCGGTGAAGGAGCCGATCAGCGCACGCCAGCATGACACCCAGGTCGATGTCCAGGCGCCCTATGTCGCCGAGATGGCGCGCCAGTTCGCGGTCAACCACTTCGGCAAGGAGGACGCCTACTCCGGCGGCTACACTGTCACCACCACCCTCGACGGCCCGCTGCAGCAGGACGCCCGCCAGGCGCTGATCGAGGGGCTGATCGCCTATGACCGCCGCCACGGCTGGCGCGGTCCCGAGCAGACCGACATCCCGCCCAGCCTCGTCGAGGCCCAGGACCAGACCCAGAAGAGCGGGCTCGAGGAGGAGCTCGCGGCCTCCCCCGAGGTCAGGAAGACCGCCCGCCAGGCGGCCCAGAGCAGCCAGGCCCGGGTCGAGGGCGTGGACGGCGACGTCAGCAACTGGCTGAAGGTGCTCGAGCGCACGCCCGCCTACGGCCCGCTGAAGCCGGCCATCGTGGTCGCCAGCGAGGACCGCGAGATGCGCGTGCTGACCCGCGACGGCACGGTCAGGACCCTGCCCTGGGACGGCCTGAAGTGGGCGCGCGAATACCACAGCCCCAAGTGGCGCGGCGACGTGCCCGCCAGTGCCGGCGAAATCGCCAAGCGCGGCGCCCTGGTGCGCATCATGCAGACCGACGGCGGCGACTGGCGGCTGGCCCAGCAGCCCGGCGCCGAGGCGGCGATCGTGGTGCTCGACCCGCAGACCGGGGCCATCCGCGCCCTGCAGGGCGGCTTCAGCTTCAACGCCAGCAAGTTCAACCGCGCGACCCAGGCCCAGCGCCAGGTGGGTTCCAACTTCAAGCCGTTCGTCTACCTGGCCGCCCTCCAGGAGGGCGGCATGACCGCCGCCACCATCATCAACGACGCCCCGGTGGTCATGCAGCAGTTCAGCGGCGACGACTGGCGGCCCGAGAACGCCGAGGGCGAGTTCCTCGGGCCGACCCGGCTGCGCGTCGGCCTGTACCAGTCGCGCAACCTGGTGACCATCCGCATCCTGCAGTCGCTGGGCCTGGAGAAGGCCCTGACCTTCCTCGAGAACTTCGGCTTCGACAAGGCGCGCCTGCCCCAGGGGCTGTCGCTGGCGCTGGGCAGCGCCTCGCTGACTCCGCTGGAGGTGGCCAACGCCTACGCGATTCTCGCCAACGGCGGCTTCAATGTCTCGCCCTGGTACATCCAGCGCGTCGACAAGACCGACGCCGACCAGCCGATTCTCGAGACCACCCCGCAGGTGGCCTGCCGCGACTGCGCCGAGGATGCCACCCAGACGCAGATCGACGGCAAGACCTATCCGCTCGCCCCGCGGGTGGTCGACCCCGATGCGCTGTACATCCTGCGCGACATCATGCGCGACGTGATCGAGAAGGGCACCGGCCGCGGCGCCCTGGACCTCGACCGCAGCGACATCGTCGGCAAGACCGGCACCACCAACGACCAGCGCGATGCCTGGTTCTCGGGCTTCAACATGCAGGTGGTGGCCACCGTGTGGGTCGGCAAGGACGACAACTCCAGCACCGGCGAGTACGGCTCCCAGGCCGCCCTGCCGATCTGGAAGGCGTTCATGCGCCCGGCGCTCGAGGGCACCCCGGAAACCGTGCCGGAGCGCCCCGACGACATCGTCACCGCCCGCATCGATCCGCAGACCGGCCAGCGCCTGCATGACGACCAGCCCGGCGGCATCGAGGAACTCTTCCGCAAGGACAACCTGCCCGACTTCGCGCCGCGTCGCATCGACCAGCAGCTGGAAGACAGCAGCGGCGCCCAGGGCACCGGTACCTACGAAGCCATCTTCTGACACGCGGGTCGCGGGCCCGCCCGGGCCCTGCCCCTCTCCACCGCGGCGGCGTGACTCACGCCGCCGCGGCACAGTCGCAACTACAGGAGCCCCGACATGTCGTGGCGAACCCGCTTGTGGCGCACAGCGCTCCCGGGCGTGGGGCTGGCACTACTGGTGGCGATACCGCCGGCACTGGCGAAGGAATCGCTGTTCTACGCACCGCCCCGGCCCGGTGACGATGCGCCCGACTTCAGCGGTCAGGCCGAGCTGGGCTACACCAATCTCTCCGGCAACACCGACAGCGAGACGCTGATCGCCAAGGGGCGGCTGACCTGGATCACCGGCACGCTGACCCACACCCTGCGCGGCGAGACCCGCCAGGTGAAGGAGAACGGCAATGCCAGCGCCGAGCAGTACCTGGCGGCCGGCCGTGAACGCTACGATCTCGACGGCCCGCACTACCTGTTCGGCTTCACGCGCTGGGAAAAGGACCGCTTCAGCGGCTACGACTACCAGTTCACCACCATCATCGGCTACGGCCGGCAGCTGCTCGCGGGGCCGACCCACACGCTGTCGCTCGAGGCCGGTCCCGGCTACCGCCACGACGCACTGGCAAACGGCGCCGACAAGGACCTGGCCGTGGGCTACGGCGCACTGGACTACCAGTGGCAGTTCAGCGAAGGCTCGAACTTCCAGCAGGAACTCTCCGTCGAGGGCACCGACGCCAACGTCACCACGCGGGTGTTCTCGGCGATCACCGCCCAGCTCAATGCCCACCTGGCCCTGCGCCTCTCCCACGAGATCAAGAACAACTCCAACCCGCCCGAGGCCAGTGCCTCCGACACCGACCTGACCACCGCGGCCTCGCTGCTCTACCGCTGGTAGAAACGCCGACAGCCGGCACAGGGCCGGCTGTCGGAGGGGGCAGGCGAGGCGCCGCGGCGGGATCAGCCGTAGACGTCGGCCACGCTCTCCAGCGGATAGTGCGCCGGGTAGGAGCGCCGCGCCACGCCGGTATCCACCGCCGCCTGGGCGACCGCCGAGGAGACCCGGTCGAGCAGCCGCGCATCCAGCGGCGTGGGGATGATGTAACCGCGTCCGAACGACAGCGACTCCACCTCGTAGGCGTCGAGCACCGCCTGCGGCACCGGCTCGCGCGCCAGATCCTTGATGGCGTTCACCGCGGCGATCTTCATCGCCTCGTTGATGCAGGTCGCGCGAACATCCAGCGCCCCGCGGAAGATGAACGGGAAGCCCAGCACGTTGTTGACCTGGTTGGGATAGTCGGAACGCCCGGTGGCCATGATCACGTCGTCGCGGGTCTCATGGGCGACCTCCGGATGGATCTCCGGATCGGGGTTGGAGCAGGCGAAGACCACCGGATTGGCGGCCATCCGGCGCAGCTGATCGGGCGAGAGCAGGTTGGGGCCGGACAGGCCGACGAACACGTCGGCGCCGTCGATCGCCTCGTCCAGGGTGCGCTTGTCGGTCTCGGTGGCGAACATCGCCTTGTACTGGTTGAGATCGTCACGGCCGCTGTGGATTACGCCCTTGCGGTCGAGCATGAAGATGTTCTCGGCCTTCGCCCCGCAGGAGACCAGCAGCTTCATGCAGGCGATGGCCGCCGAGCCGGCGCCCAGGCAGACGATCCGCGCCTCCTCCAGCGACTTGCCGGCGATGTCCAGCGCATTGAGCATGCCCGCCGCGGTGACGATGGCGGTGCCGTGCTGGTCGTCGTGGAACACCGGGATGTTGCACTGCTCGATCAGCGCGCGCTCGATCTCGAAGCATTCCGGCGCCTTGATGTCCTCGAGGTTGATGCCGCCCCAGGTGTCGGCGATGCGCGTCACGGTGTCGATGAACGCCTGCGGGCTCTCGGCGTCGACCTCGATGTCCACCGAGTTGATGCCGGCGAAGCGCTTGAACAGCACCCCCTTGCCCTCCATGACCGGCTTGCTGGCCAGCGGCCCCAGATTGCCCAGGCCGAGAATCGCGCTGCCGTCGGAGATGACCGCCACCAGGTTGCCCTTGCCGGTGTAGCGGTAGGCGTTCTCGGGGTCCCTGGCGATTTCGCGGCACGGCTCCGCCACGCCCGGGCTGTAGGCCATGGCGAGGTGCTTGGCGGAGTCGGTCGGCTTGGTGATCTCGACGGACAGCTTTCCGGGGATCGGTTGGGCGTGATAGTCAAGCGCCGCTTGCTTCTTGGCGTCGGTCATGCTCGGTATCCGGTCGGTCATGGGATGTGCCGGCCAGAATATAGAAAAAAGTCTAATCGAACAACTCGACGCAACTTGCTGTTATGAAAGGCATTTAAGCGATAGTTTGAAATAGTTTCCAGTTATTCGAAAAGCGTTATGCCTGACTCGCCAGGCATAACGTGAAGCTTATTCAAGGCCGGCGAGCCTATATCGTCGCATCGGGCGACTGCCGATTGCCCTGCTCGTGGCGGGCGATGGCCGCATCCCCCTGCTGCGCCAGGGCCTCGAGCCGATCGATCTGCGTATCGAGCCGCGGCAGCGCCTCGCGCCGGTAGCGGGCGACATCGTCGAGCGCCGCCATCACGTCGCTGAAGGCCTCCGTCAGCGCCTGCTGGTCGAGCATCGCCGACGAGGCGCGGGTCTGGATCTCCACGCCCTGGCTGCGCAGCGCCCGGGCGGTGCCGGCTATCATCGACGAGGTGGCGCTGTTGAGCGCCTCGACGCGGTCCAGCACCAGGCGCTGGTTGGCCAGCGCCAGCGCCACGGTGACCGCCACGTTGAGGGCGGCGACGGTGACATTGATGGCCCGGTCGACGCCGCGCATCAGCTCGCGGTTGTTGCGGATCACCACCTCCAGCGCCAGCACCCCCTGCTGGCTCACCGCGCGCTGCTGCTGCAGGTCGACCAGCCGCTGGCGCAGCGGAAACAGCAGCTCCTCCTCGATGAAGGCCCGCTGCGGGTCGGCCTCGTCCAGCGCCAGGCTTCGCCGCTCGAGGCGTTCGTCGATCAGCCGCCCCAGCGCGACCTGTTGGTCGAGCTGCCCGAGGGTCTCGCGCAGCGCCGTCTGGTCGTCGGAGAGGGTCAGGTTGTCGCGCCGCAGCATGTCGCGCCCGCCCTCCAGGTCGTGGATGATGGCGTCGAGCGCCTGCTGGGCGTTCTCGAACTTCTGGAAGTAGCGGGTCAGCCGGCTGCCCACGCCGGGCAGCCGCGCCATCAGCTTGTCCCAGCGCCCGCCGCCCAGCGAATGGTGCTGCGGATCCAGCGCCGTCATGCGCTCGCGCAACTGCAGCAGCGACGCGGCCACCGGGCCGCCCTCGTCGCCCTGATGGGCCAGCCGGCGCAGCGGCGTCTTGAGCATCTCGCTCTGGTGCGCCGCCTGGCGCTGCAGCTCGAGCCCCAGGGCGTCGATCGCCTCGCGCTGGCCCGCCGCACCGCTTTCCGGGGTCATCAGCGCCGCGACGAAGGCCTCGGCCTCGGCGGCCAGTCGGTCGTCGGCCCCCGCGGCCTCATCGGGGGCGAAGCGACTTTCCAGCGTCTCGATCGCGGGCAGGGCCAGCGGACGGTCATCGGGCTGACGCGCATCGGTCATGGCGAAACTCCTTCACGAGGGAACAGGGAACGGGGGCACGGCGTCATTGCGCACCGCGTCCGTAACGCGCCGCCCCGGCGGCGAAGCGGCGCAGCTCGTTCAGCGCCCGGTCGGCGGCCACCGAGGCCTGCGGGCGCTGCGTCTCCACGCGCGCCAGCGCCACGGCGGCATCGTCCAGTGCAGTCAGCGCCGACTCGTTGCGGGCGGCCAGTTCACGCAGATGACGCTCGGTCTGCTCGAGCAGCTCCAGGCGGCGCTTCAGGGCCAGCCGCTCGGCCACCGTCAAGTGCACGCTCTCCTCGCTCAGGCGCCGCCGCACGAACTCGCCGTCGACCTCGGACACGCCCCGCGCCTGGGAGGCCATGGCGGTCAGGTTGTCCACCGCGCCCAGCGACACCTCGCGGATCAGCGAGCGGGCACGCTGGAAAGTCAGCTCCTCGACGGCGAAACGCTCGCCCAGCACGTCCAGCACATGCCGGTAGCGGCTGTAGAGCCGGTCGGCCTGAACGGCGAAGTCGTCGCGGCCGGCGGTCTGCAGCTGCCGCTTGGCGTCGGCCAGTGCCAGCACCAGGTCGTCGGCATCGGACGGCGGGTGGTCGGGGTCGAGGGTCTGCACGCCCTTCTCGTGGGCCTGGCGGGCCTGCTCGGCGCGCCGATTCGCCGCCTCGGCCGCCTCCCGCGCTGCCCGCCGGCGCTCCCGGCGGCGAGCCAGCCAGCCGCGCCAGCGGCGCTCCAGCGGCAGCTCGACGGCGATCGCCCCCAGCCCGGCCAGCCAGCCGAGCAGCGACGGGCCGAAGCCGCCCCACAGCGAGGTCAGCCAGATCAGAAAGGCGATGAACGGCACCAGCAGCCAGTAGCGCAGGATCACCTGCAGGCGGTTGGGATGGGGCTCCGCCAGCGCCAGGCGCGGCTCGACCATGCCGATCAGAAACCAGGGTAGACAGGTCACGAACAGCCCGTAGGCCAGACCTTGAAGAAATGCCAGCATACGCCGCGGGCCCGCCGAAAAGGGAAGGAATCCTGATTGTAGAGGAAGCGTCTGGTCGCAATAAAGCCGCCCGGCGTCGTCCGTGAGCCTATCGCAGCCAGTTGTGATCTCCCGGTAGAATCATCCGGAGCCTAGCCGTGGGCGCAACTTCAGTCGCTATGGCCCCGCCACCGGACCCCGCCGTCGGGGATGAATCCCCTCCCACAAGGTGGTGACCGATTGCACCGGAGAACCGGCCTTTTGTGGGAGTGGCTTCAGTCGCGATGCACCCGCCACCGGACCCGCCGTCGGGGATGAATCCCCTCCCACAAGGTGGTGCCCGATTGCACCGGAGAATCGGCCCTTTTGTGGGAGCGACTTCAGTCGCGATGCACCTGCCACCGGACCCCGCCGTCGGGGATGAACCCCCTCCCACAAGGTGGCGCCCGCTTGCACCGGAGAACCGGCCCTTTTGTGGGAGCGACTTCAGTCGCGATGCACCTGCCACCGGACCCGTCGTCGGGGATGAATCCCCTCCCACAAGGTGGTGCCCGATTGCACCGGAGAACCGGCCCTTTTGTGGGAGATTCTATGTTGCCCGTCAAGCCTTGATGGGGCTTGGAGGGCGATATCCCGTCTCATGCTTCATCAGTGAAAAGGCGATGCGTGCCAGCTTC